>JAJXZT010000029.1 GCA_021779935.1 Acidobacteriota bacterium | reverse complement strand
AGCCGGGAACGAACACCGCTGGATTCGCCTCGATGAAGCGCGGCAGATGCGTGCCCTTGGTGCCGACGTATCCAATCTCGAACAGCAAATCGGATCCGAAGGAGTGCTGTAGATTCAAGTCCCAATCCTGCGTATAAGGGAGAGTCAACGTCGGCGACAGAGTGAGGTTGGTGAGTGGCGTGGAGAAGGTCCCAGGCGGCGGAGGATTGCCGTTGAACGGATTCGCGAAGTTCGGCAGGCTCACTTGCGGCGTTCCGAGATAAGGGGGCGCGCTGATCGGTGCCTGCAAAGGTCCACCCTGTCCGGTGTAATACGGTTCATAGAAGATGCCGTACGCCATATTTACCAGCGAATTGCCGTGGCCGTCCGGGTCCCACGCGATGCCGACGCGCGGAGCGAATCCCTTCATGTCTGTTGGGATCAGGCCCGCGGGCACGCCTGGATCGCCCGGATATAACAGCCCCGTCGGCGCACTCGGCATGACCTGAGACTTCTTCCCCGGTTCAAACAGCGACATCCGGTTGTGAATTTCCGTATACGGTTGGGGCAACTCGTAGCGCAATCCGGCATTGATTGTGAAGCGCGACGTCATCTTGTATGTATCCTGCACGTACCAATTCGCGTTGTTGCCGCGAATCCCGCGCGAGAAATTGCCAATGCCCTGTAGAAACACGACCGGCTGCCCGACGAGGAAGCTGGCGAACGCGTCCGTTACCGGGAACGGCACGAATACGAAGAATCCATTGGTCGCAATCCCTTGCAACACGTTGATGTACTGATGCTGGTATCCGCCGCCGAATTTCAGCTCATGCTTGCCGCGCACCCAGCTCAGCGATGCGGAGTAGTCAAATACATTCTCGTAGGTGTTGCGTGGCCCGGTGATCGGATCGCCAACCGTGGAATAGCCATTCACTTGAATAAAAGGCGGTCCAGAAGCAATATCGAGACTCGGCGTGTACTGGAATCCAAGGCTTGAGGGCGACTGGTGGTTCTCGTGCTCGCCGAAGAGGAACTTGTTGCGCAGGAACGAAAATCGCGCCACTGCGATGAGGGTGGGTGAAAAGGTGTGCGTGTCTTGCGCCACAAAGTTCTGCGCGCGCTGATCTTCTCCCACCGGGAAGCCCGGCACGCTTGCGCCGCCCGGAGACAGTGGATCGACTTGCGAGAGCTGATTGAACATGTAGCGAAAAGTCAGCGTGTCCCGTGTATTGAGATAGTGGTCGACCTTAATGCCGAACTGGTCGGTGTTATTGCTCAACGTTTGCGTTGTGGAGAACAGATTTGTACCAGCGTTGGGAAGCGGGAAGAAGCCCAGCAGGTTCTGCGAGACAGAGTTGAACTGTCCCGGCGGCACCTGGTTGTTCGGGTAGGGGGCATTGGCGAAGACGTTGAAGAGCTGGTGCGCCGGATTGTTGCAGAAGCCCCCAGTAAAGCCCTCTGGACAGAGTTCGGAGAAGTCGCCGGTACGTTCCTTCACCGATGGCACTGTGGTCAGCGCTGTCTCGCCCTGGCGGTTGCGGAAGCCTTCATAGTAGCCGAAGATGAATGTCTTATCCTTCTTGATCGGCCCACCAGCCGTTGCACCAAACTGATTCTGTTTCAGCGGCTCCTTTGTCTGTGCAAAATAGTTGTTGGCATCGACAGCGTCATTGCGCAGGAACTCCCACAAGGTTCCGTGGACGTGGTTCGTGCCCGATAGCGTGATGATGTTCGTCGTCGATCCCAGCGCGTTTCCGAATTCGGCATTTGCGTTCAGTGTGAGAATCCGGAACTCGGCGATCGCATCGACCGGAGGCTTGAGGACAAATCCGCCATCGATGCCATTGAAGTTGTTGGCACCATCAATCAGGAAATTGTTGGATTCAGGTCGCTGGCCGTTCACCGCGTACGCCTGCCCGCCGCGCAACGAACCGCCTGCTTCGGCGATCCCCGGCGTCAAAGGAACGACTCCCGGCTGCAAGAGTCCAAGCTGCGAGAAATTGCGCCCGTTCAACGGCAGATCCACCAACTCTTGCTGATGCACTACCTTCCCCAAGCTAGTGACGGTTGGCTGAATCAGTTCGGCATCGGCGCTCACGAGCACCTGCTCCTTCTCTGAGCCGACCGAGAGACGTGGCGAAACCGAAGCTGTCTCGTTCACATTGAGGGTGATACCATCCTGCACGTATTCTTGGAAGCCCTTCGTTGCAACCTGCAGGCGGTAGTGCCCCACCGGAAGCTCCAGAAGAACGTAGTTGCCATTGCGATCGGTCACCGTCGCGCGCTGAAGGCCAGTTTCCGCCTGGCGTGCTTTTACCGCAGCGCCTCGAATGACAGCACCACTTGGATCCATAACTGTTCCGCGGATATTGCCCGTGATCTGCTGAGCCAATGCACCCATGGAACCAAACACGAATAGTGCTGGCACAATTCGAACGATCTTCATACCGCTTTCGAGCCTCCCAGAAGACTTAATGCACAGCTCCATTGCAGCGATCACTGCGCACAATATCTGTAGACCGTCAGGACGAATGCGCTACAGTTTGTGCCGCGTGGCCACGGAGCGTTGAATTTGAAAAAGCTGGCGGGGATTGCCAGTTAGAGAAACCCGCACACGTTCAGGGGAAGAAGCCATGTGCCGGGTTGCACGAAAGAACAATAGGTTCTCTCTCCCAGTGTTGTCCTGCACCAGTGGTTTGGGAACTTGTTCCATCGTTCGATGGATGCGGTGATGAGACTTTGGCACGTACCTATGCATCCACACACCTTTTTGGGCGAGCGGGATGTTCACCTCCGTCTCTGGAGACGCGAGGAAGCGCCCTATTCGCGCGACGATTTCAGATAGCCATGCTCAGCAAGATGCTTGCCCATCTGGGCGTACATATCGGTATCGCGTGGCTGCCACGTATCCAGGCCATCCACGTAGCGGTTGTACATGGAGAAGGCAGCGGCGATCAGCACCGTATCGTGAATCTCAACGTCTGATGCCCCCTCGTTCCGTGCGCGCTTCACGTCCTCCGCAGTGACGAGCTTGCCATCGCGCTGCACCTTGCCCGCGATAGCGAGCAGCGCCTTCAGCTTCGCGGAGACTGGTGCGCTTTCAAAGTCGGTTTTCACGCGGCGCACCACGTCGTCTCCGCCCAGATGACAGGCCGCGGCGGCGCCGTGGCTAGTCTGGCAGAAGTAGCAATCGTTTCGCGAGGAAACATAGGTCGCAATCAACTCGCGTTCACCGGGCGTGAGGCTGTTCGCCTCATGCAGCAGAGTGTGGGCCAGGTCCCGCATCGGCTTCGCCGTCTCTGGACGAAAAGCGAATCCTGCACTAATGCCGGGAAGTCCCTCAGGCAGTGCGATGTGCGGCATGCGTTTCTCCTTCGCGAACGATGGCTTCTGTCGGCAAATACTCTTTGCTTCCCTTAACGTATCCCGTGCGCGCCACCATCTTGCCACGCTCGCGATACATCGCCTCATCCTGCGGCTGCGTCGTACCTAGCCCATCGACGTAGCGGTTGTACATGCAGAATGCTGCTGCGATCAGAACCGTATCGTGAATCTCTACATCTGTGGCTCCCAGACTGCGCGCATGTTCCACATCGGCCGCGGTGACATTCTTTCCTCCTCGTTGCACCTTGCTGGCAATCACCAGCAGCGCTTTCAGCTTCTCGGAGATGGCCGCGTGCTGGAAGTCGGCCTTCACGCGCTTCACTAACTCCTCATCTCCATCCAAATGCGCCGCAGCAATTGCGCCGTGGATGCTCTGGCAGAAGTGGCAGTCGTTGAGGTAGGAGACATATGTGGCGATCAGCTCCCGCTCTCCCTGTGACAGGGTATGCGGGCCAAAGAGCAGTACTTCAACCAATTCATTCAGGGGCTTGGCAGTGGCGGGACGAAACGCCAGGGCTCCGCGAATCCCAGGCTGACCTTCCGGCAGGGCAATATGGGGCATAGATGTGACGACCTCCAGGAAATGCCCTTGAGCCTAACGGCCACGGGCCTGTCTGCGCCTCCACCGAAAGATTGGTTATTCCTTCGGTGACAGGGAATTGTTGAAAAGTCGGAGGCAACCTTTGAATTTCGAGGAACGTCTCAGACGTGCCGCTTGACTGCAGAAAGAAGAGAAGGATTAGCTGGTGGAACACTGGAAAGTCGGACAGAGGTCACTCCCTGCAAGGCGGCTGTGCTTGAGCTTTCCGGGCGATAGGACAGCCAGCCATTTGCCAAAACACTGCCCCGTTTACGGATACGTATCCGCCCTGACGCGCACAACTGGCCCTGGGCAGCGCTTTGACTAAGTATCCTGTGCCCATCCCTTCCGTTCTCCAATCTTGTTTTGCTTGGTCGGCATGACGCCGATATCGCGGTTGTGCGCGGCGCGCACAAAATGGAGCAGGTTCTTTCGCAATCCCTCTCTGTTTTCTCCCAAACCGGGCAGGGGACGAATACGCGCACCTCATTCAACTGGAGTCGCCTGGCATAATCCAAGTCGCGTTCGGTGATCGCGGGATTGTATTGGAGCCAGAATTCGACGCGGCCGATGGTTTCAGCAGACTGGTAATTGAATCCTCTTACGCTGCTCAAGTTGTTCGGCACTCGGTGCCGTGCAGTCATGGGCAGGGTGACAGAGGAAATGAGCAATGCAACTGCAAAGCGATGAAATCGCATGGGACCTCTGAACGGTTCCATGCCCGTTGCTTGCGGTTTCGCCAAGGCTATCGTATTCGGCACCGAAAACGAGGCCCATGCGACCTTTCGACCAGCTAAACGCATGTTCGAATGTTTGCCAGGACTCCATCAATTCATTCGAAATGTCTCCGACCAGGAACTGAGAAAGCAGGCAAGAGTTCGGTCGTGGAACTTCCACGAGTAATATTGCTGACGGGATATTCACGCACAGGATCTCCGCAGCGAAATCAACTTCAACAGAGAACCTTAATCGGGAGAGAAATGATGGCAGTGAATCGGCGCGAATTCATCGCAGCATCGATGGCGGGGGCGGCGATCTTGCGGGCACCGATGAAAGCTTTCGCGGTCCAGGCTGGAAATATCCAGGCGACGATCGATGCGAGTAAGAGTGGAGCGCCCATTAGTCCGATGATTTTTGGCGGTTATATGGAGCCGGCGACAACCCAGGTGTGGGCCGAAGTGTTGACCGACAGAAAATTCGCCAACGCGATTACCAGCGCTCCCACTCCGCTTCCGACGAATCCCTTTTTCCGGCGGTTCTTTGGTGAGCCGTTCAAGCCGGTTGGGCCGGAGGGGACGATCGAAATGGATACTGAGCGGCCTTTTGTCGGCAGGCATAGCCCGCGCGTGAAACTCGATTCGACCGAGCCGCACGGCATAAGTCAATCCAGATTGCGAATCGGAGCTAACCGACCGTATGAAGGCCGCGTATTTCTGGCCGGGGATCCGGGATCGAAGATCACGGTTCGCCTGACTTGGGGGCCGGGCGCCGGCAACTCGCAAAGCATCACGATCCCACCGCTTACCCGAGAGTACCGGAAGTTTCCTTTCAGGTTCTCTCCCACTGCCGATACTGAGGAAGGGAGTCTGGAGATTCTGGGTACCGGAACGGGCGCATTTTACATCGGCGCTGCGTCTCTGATGCCCGCCGATAATGCGGAGGGATTTCACGCCGGGATGATTCGGCTCTTCAAGGAAGAGGGCTTCAAGATGTTCAAGTGGCCGGGCGGGAACTTCGTTTCCACCTACGATTATCGCGATGGCCTTGGAGACCGGGATCATCGGCCGCCGCGACTGCAACCGATGTGGTCCGACAGGGTGGAGTCGAACGACGTCGGTCTTCATGAGTTCATCGGCCTTTGCCGGCTGGTGGGAGCCGAGCCTGACCTGACGATCGACAGCGGGTTCGGTTCGGCTCACGAGGCGGCTGAACAAGTGGAATACTGCAACGGCTCCGCGAATACCCGGATGGGCAGAATGCGTGCGGAGAACGGGCACCCTGAGCCTTTCAACGTGCGTTACTGGACTATTGGCAACGAGATGTATGGTCCCTGGCAGTACGGTCACATGTCGCTCGACCAGTATTGGGTCAAGCACAATGCGATCGTCGAAGCAATGAAGGCGGTTGATCCGAACATCAAGGTTACCGTCTCCGGAGCCAGCATCGCGGAAAAATCGGTGGGCGGCGCAGAGAAGAAGGGCAACTTCTTCCCCAGCTTGTGGGAGCCGCCGATCACTGAGCGGCTGCCCTATGAGTTCGGATCTGTGTACGACTGGGATGGATGGCTTCTGAAAAAATGCGGAGACAATATCGACAATCTCTCCGAGCACACCTACGCCTACCCCAACCTGGCCTTCGATGAAGAGAAACAACTTTATGTGGATGTCCAGGATGCCCTGCAATTCAAAGCTCGCAGGCTGGCGAATCGCATTGGGGGAGCCTTCGACTGTTGGGACAGATATGTGGAGCAAATGCCTTGGTTGAAAGAGCGTGATATCAAGTTCATCTTTGATGAGTGGGGGAACCGTCCCCGCTCCGCGGACGGCCAGAATCATCCACTGCCGGGCATGCTTACCCCGCTTTCCTACGCGCTTTGCCTCCACGAAATGTTCCGACACTCTGAGAAGATCACCGCCAGTTGCGCGACGGGAGGGCTGCGGGTGCTGACGGATATCAGCGGCGACGGGGTGGGCTTTTCGGCTGAAGGAGTAGTGATGAAGTTGATGCAGACGCACTTCCCCGATGCGCGCCCGGTTCCTATCGATGGCGATTCGCCTCAGCAACAGGTGCGGGGCACGAATTTTGTGGACAAGGGTCCCACGCCCACTGGAAGCCCTACTTATCCCCTGGACGTTCTCGCCGCGTTTTCGGGTGACCGCAAACGATTACTGATCTCGGTTGTGAATCCCACGGAGGAGGTGCACAACCTGACCGCGAGGATCAGGGGAATCAAACTGCGCGAGCGAGGCAAACTGTACCAGATCGCGCCCCCCGGCGTGAACTCCGCCAACGAGGCGGGAAAGGAGCCTCAAGTGAAGATCGTTGAGACTGAGCAGACGGGATTCCCTGAGACTGTGCAGGCCCCACCTGTGAGCGCGAGCCTGTACGAATTTGAAGTGGAGAACGCGTGAACGCTGATTACAGAAAAGCCAAAATTACCGGAGAAGTTTGGAGGCCTCGATGTTTCGCCGTGGCTTTCTGAAGTCTCTTGCTGCAACAGCCTCGAGCAGAGCGGCTATGCGGCCGCGCGTGGCCCGGGCTGCGCTGCCGAAGATGAAGATCACGCGGATCCGTGCGTATGAGACTCCCAACTCGTTCTTCTCGGTCAGGATGAGAGGCTCCGGCAGTCTCTGGTCCACATCTGACAATCCAAAGCCAATTTCGAGAGAGGATATATGGCGAAGAAAGCAGGCGATCTGCATCCGCGACGAGAGTTTCTTAAGCTGGCCGCATTTACCGGCGCTGCAGCGCTCGCCGGGAGATCAGCTCCGGCAGGTGCGGAGCAGCCTGGTGCTCCGTTACCGGTGAACACCTCTGAGCGCGAAAGCAAGATGGAGTTCCTTCGCGTCAGCGGCCGCCACATCATCGATACCAAGGGGAATAGAGTTCGCCTCAGGGGGACCTGTCCCGGCGGCTGGATGAACATGGAGGACTTCATCAACGGCCATCCAGGAGCGGAGCATACTTTACGCGCGCAGATGGAAGAGGTGCTGGGTCCCGCGAAGGCGCAGTTCTTCTTCGATCGCCTGTTGGACTACTTCTTCAATGAAGACGACATTATCTTCCTCAGGAAGGCGGGCGCGTCGGCTGTCAGAATCCCGCTGAATTACAGGCATTTCGAAGATGATGCCGCGCCTTTCAAATACAAGGAAGCGGGTTTTGCGCGCCTCGATCGAGTGTTGAACGACTGCGAGAAGCACGGGCTTTATGTGATTCTCGATCTCCATTCGGCGCAGGGGTGGCAGAACGTTCACTGGCATTCCGATAACGCATCGCGCATCAGCCTGCTCTGGACCGTGTCGTCTTATCAGGATCGCTACGTTGCCCTTTGGCAGGAGTTTGCGAGCCGATACGCGAACAGAGCAGTCATTGCGGGATACGACATTCTCAATGAGCCGTGCTCGAACAACGAGATGGGCGACTATCCATGGAACACTGCTTCCAGCTACAAGCCGCGCTGGGACCGAATGAATTCGCTGTCCCGGCGAGTGGTGTCCGAGATTCGCAAGATCGACTCGCGTCACATCATCTTTCTTGAGGGGGATAACTACGGGAAGCAGTTCTTCGGCTTCGACAAGCCTTTTGACGATAACATCGCCTACAGTTCGCATAACTACACTCTCTCCGGCTTCGGCCCCGGCAAGTATCCCGGTACTTATCCCTCCGGAGCTGGAGCGGCGGGCGGTTCCGAGGTGTGGAATCTGGCGAAACAGGAGCGCTTCTTTCTAGAAGCCGAGGGCACGCGGTTTACCCAGCAGCACGATGTTCCGTTGTGGGTGGGTGAGTTCGGGTCGGTCTATAACGGGCCGCCGGATGAGAACCCCGACCGGCTTCGCGCTCTGGATGATCAGATTGGCATTTTCGAACGGAATGGCGCTCACTGGACGACGTGGAACTACAAGGATGTGGGCGTGATGGGTATGCTCACGCTCGACCCGGCCTCTCCGTACATGGCACGGATCAGCGACCTTCTCAAGAAAAAGAGAGCGCTCGGCACCGACGACTGGATGAAGTGGCTTCCGCCTACTCCGGTGAAGGACGCAACGGCGCACCTAGCCGGCGAGATTCTTCAGGTGGTGGGCGATCCGCAGATCGATCCACGGCTCAACGCGCGGTGCGTAACGCAGACTCTGCTGTGCTTCTATACAGGAACGCTGATGCAGCCGCTCTATGCGGGTCTGTTCAAGGGACTCTCCGAAAACGAGCTGGATCACATTCTGTCTTCGTTCTCGGCGAAGCAGTGCGTGACTAACCGAGGTCTGGTCGACGTGCTCAGCAAATACATGGCCCAACCGGCATAGAGGCTGGCCGAACGATCGAGAGTTTCACTCGACAGACGCAGAGAAGCGATTTAGTATGGGCTCGCCTTCGAGCGAACGCGCACGCGCGCACGCTACGGGTGGGGGTCCATGAAACGCACAATTCTTCCTGTCTTCCTTCTGATGATGGCTTCAGCCGCCGCCTTTGGCGATAACTCCACCATGCCGGACGGCACGCAGTTTCCCGTGTGGGAGAAGCCCATGCACTTCACCCGGACGTACTACGTGGATGGGCAGGCGAAGAACGCCGACGACAACGGGCCCGGGACGAAGGAGCATCCGTTCAAGACCATCAATCATGCGGCCCAGGTGTTGCAGCCGGGCGAGCGCGTAGTGATTGCGGAAGGCGTGTATCGCGAGGAGATTCGACCGGCTCGCGGCGGGACCGGTCCGGACGCAATGATCAGCTACGAAGCGGCTCCTGGCGCAAAGGTCGTCGTGAAGGGGTCGGAGGTAGTAACGGGCTGGCATCCGAGCGAGGGGTGGAACTTCGGCGTCGATCCGCAGACGCACGAGTCGGTGAGGGCGTGGGAGCTCAAGCTCACCCCGGAGATGTTCCCAGACGGCTACAACCCGTTTGAAGTGGACAACGTGCTGGGCGACAAAACATGGCTGCGCTATGCCGAAGACAACATGATCACGTATTTTCGCCGTCGCGGACTGGTGTTCGTCGATGGCCATCCGCTGGAGCCGGTGGAGACGGCCCGCGAGCTGGCGGGCCCGTCGCCTCGTTCGATGAACTATTTCACGAAGGTCTTCTGGACGCCGCTCTTCAAGGAATTTCAGCCAGAAGCCGGCAAGGTGTGGATCGAAATGAACGGGCTCACGCTGCACATTCGCCTGGCGAACGACGACGATCCGGCGAAGCACACCATCGAGATCACTACGCGCGAGCAGCTGTTTACGCCGGCAACGCGGTACCAGGCGTACATCCGAGTGAAGGGCATCACGTTTATGCACGCAGGCAATGGGTTCCCGGTACCGCAGCGAGGCATGGTCAGCGCGAATCGTGGCAACCACTTCATCTTTGAAGACGACACATTCGAATGGGCCAACAGCGTGGGGCTCGACATCGGCAATGAAGACTGGGCGGCGGCGCGGCCTCCGCAGCCGGTCGGCGACGACATCGTGCGGCACAATGTATTCCGCTATTGCGGCATCGAGGGGTTGGGCGGAACAGGCGGTCCGCAGAACACGCTGGTTGAGAAGAACCTCTTCGAGTGGATCGGCTGGCAGGACGCGGCGATGATGTCGGAATCCGCCGGCATGAAGATGCACGTGGCTCACAACCTGCTTTTCCGCAACAACGTGGTGCGGCACATTCGGCACGCGAACGGCCTCTGGCTCGATATTGGCAACGCAAACGACCGGATCACAGGCAATGTTTTTGCGGATATCCCGGGCACTGTGAATCCGCACGCGGTGCATATCGAGGGCAGCGACGCGCTCAACCAGATCGACAACAACATCTTCGATCACCTTACCGGCGGCATCCTCATTCGCGACACCAACAATGTGATCATCGCGTACAACCTATTCCTCGATTGCGCCGAAGTGTGCGTGGATACGGTCTCGGGTATCAATGGGCCGCGCCCCATCATGGGGCATACCAACGACGTTCACAACCTGATGGTGCACGGCAACGTGTTCTTCAAGATGGGGCGCTCGGCCATCGAGTTCAACAACGGCAAGAATGATGCCGACGGCAATGTCTACGGAACCTCCGGCAGTCCTTTTTTCGCGCAGCCGTTTCTGCGGGTGAAGTTTCCCGAACCAGCGGAGTGGGACAACCTGGAATCCTGGCGCGAGCAGCGAGGGTGGGATAAGAATGGCGCGATGGCAGAGATTGCGGCGGTCCTCGACCCAGACAAGCTGGGGCTGACCTTGACCGTGAAGGGGGACGTTAAGCCTGCTGCAGCATTCAAGGGAATCGATTCGGACTTCTTCGGTCACGCGGCATCGGGCGAACGGGCGCCGGGGCCATTTAAGGAGCTGTCGTCGACGGGGGTGCGGAACGTCGATCCGCGATGAAGGACTAACCACTCTTTGGGGCAGAGGGTGGAGGTGAGAAGCGGGAGGAGAATTCTCTATTCCTGAAACGCCCAGTTCATCTCAATTTTACGCAATGGTACATTGAGATCCCACCGAGTAGTCATTCCCTTTGTTCTTGTTCTCTTCCCTTCTTGCGCCTGCTTCCCTTATCCCGCCTGCCGAGCTGCCTAGAGATGCCAGGTTCATCCCGCCGCAATAACTCCTGAAAAGTCTTAGTGCTGTATCTGGAGCGCCCCACGACGCACGTTGCGCAGCCGCATACTTCCAGACGGGGCGCTTCTGATACAGCGACTTGAAGGAAGCCGCCCCCGT
>JAJXZT010000052.1 GCA_021779935.1 Acidobacteriota bacterium | reverse complement strand
TTACCCGGTTTGTCATCGTACCGCTGGCGATCGCAGCGCTCCTGACCGGCTTAATTCAGGCGCTGGGCACGCCGTGGGGTCTGTTCAGGTACTATTGGGTCCTCGCGAAACTCGGTTTGACCTTATTAGCCACAGTCGTCCTCCTCCAAAAGGTGGCTTTAATCAATTACGCCGCTTCTCAAGCTAGCAAACCTCAACTATCCGGCGTAGCTCTCCAGGCACTGGGGAGGCCATTGGCTCTTCATTCCGTCGGCGGCCTGCTTGTGCTGTTCGTGATCGCCACCGTGTCGGTTTATAAGCCGTGGGGACTGACTGCCTACGGCAAGCGCATACTCCGGGAACAGGGGTTTGTGCCGACCTTGCGATCGGCCAGAGCCACGTGGCGTTGGGTGTATGTTGCCGGGATCTTCCTTCTCCTCCTGCTGGTTGGCATGCAGCATTTCCACCACCTCGGCGGGGCCCTTTTGGAACATCACAGACACTGAGCGATCAGACGCTCCCTTTGTCTACCGCAGTTTTATCGCAATTGTTTCGAGCGGCATCTGGGAATGCTGGCGGAATCTTTGTAGCTTCTTCATGCCACATTCTGCATGCTCTAACCATGTACTCGCCCCTACGACGTAATCTGGTGGTCCAAACCGCGATTCTCATCGGCTTGGTTCTGCCTGTTTGTGCGTTCGCTTCAGCGACTGCTCAGGTTGCGATCTCGAACGCGCCCGTAACTGCGGCAACATCGACCAACTCGCAGCCCGATGCTCAGACCGTTCGCGATCGGTGGGAAGCGAGTAGGTTTGAAGCCGCTGCGCCCGCTGCTAATGGCGGCGCGGCAACACCTGCGAGCGCGGCCCTGGCGGGATCGCGGGAATTTGCTCAACAGTACCTTGCCGAGAAACTTGGCCTGTGGCAGCAATGTTTGAAGCTGAATGACTGGCGCATCAACTGGGCAATGGCCCGTCGCACTGATCTGAAGCCCAATACAGTCGGCCAGATTCACTGGGACAGGCCGATTGATCCACCGCTTGATCGCTGTGCACTGATTGGAATTGAAGCTCAAACGGGCTGTCTCTCTCGCAGCCTGTCGAACTCGACAACGAGATCGCGGATACGGCCTTCGCTGATCAGCTTCTGCGGAGTCTGTCCCGCGAACACCTCAAGCGGCGATGACAGCCACTCCTTCTCTTTCGGGGCGACGACATAGTCGTCCATACGGGAGAGCAATTCTCGGAGGTCTCTTGTCCTTTTGTGCATTTGACTGGTTCCTTTACCTGCCTCCCAATTTTGCAGGGTACGGGCCGTCACGTTTAAGGCACTGGCCAACTGCTCCTGACTCAATCCGAGCCTTTGCCTGGCATCCAGAAGCTCGAATGCCCCTTTCTCGTCTACAGTTCGCCGGGCGTGGGCTCGGATGTTGCGCGCCTTCAAAAGCTGTCGCAAGTGCGGCCAGTTGAAAACCCACTCGGCCTCGGCGAACTTCTTACGCCCAACGATCGTTCCCACGCGGAATGCGAAATCCGACGAATGGCGGGGCGTATAGACCAGCAGCGTCGACACTTTGCAATTCCGAAGTGTCGCAAGAGTGTTTTCGACAGCAGCATCCTGTTCGGGACTGGAGAGATATAGGACGCTTACTGAGGTCTTTCCTAGGGCGGTTCTCACGTTACAAGGGACCGTTTGGAATTTGGGCGAATAGGGCGCAAAAAGGGATTGGGCTTCCTCCAGTGCCTTAGGTGGCGTCCAGACGACCAGGTCATCGGATTGAGTTGCGGTGTGCATGCCCACCTCCGGATCTATTATACGCATATCTTCGTGTGCCACGAAAATATTACAACGACCCTTTACTTCTGCTTTTTGAAGGAATTCACCTTAGGCATCCCTCCGCATTGAGAGTTAAATATTTGAAAAGCAGAGGCTTCCTAGACTTATGGCGCGGAAGGAAAAGGGAAACCACAATATAACCGTGCATTTGAGTGCCCTACCTTGGCTGCCATCCTCGGCGATTAAAGTTTAGAGGCGCCGACGTGGACCAGATTCATTCCCCGTCTGCCTGCCACTCCGTGAAGATGAACTGATTGTTCAATCACCCTTTGTAGAAAAGTGCGCGCTGAAGCGATTGCTTCCGGTAATGCGAACCCAAGGGCAAGGCCCGAGGCAATGCCACTCGAGAGCACACACCCGGTGCCGTGATCGTTCTTTGTTCCGACGCGCACTTCAGTAAAGCGGATGACTTCTGGACTACTTCGTTGGAGAAGAGAGTCGGTGGAATCCGCGCCTTCAAGATGGCCTCCCTTTAGGAGCACTGCACGGGCGCCTAAATCGAGCAGGGCCCGGCCGGCATCAAGCAATTCGGACGAGTTCCGAACTTCTCTTCCGCTTAGTACTGCAGCTTCTCTGACATTGGGCGTCAGCAAAGAAAACAGGGGCAGCATGGAGGCTAGTCTCTTGACACCCGCCGTACTGAGCAAGTCGGTTCCGCTTGTGGATGCTAGCACTGGATCGCACACGACATTTCCCAGGCTATAGGCCAGAATCGCATCGGCGACAGCTTCGATTCGCGCATCGTCAAACAACATTCCAATCTTCACAGCCTGAATTGAGATATCAGAACAGACACTCGACAGTTGCGCGTTCACCATCTCTAAAGGGACGGGTTCCACGGCCTGGACACCCAGGCTATTCTGCGCCGTAACAGCAGTGATGACGGTGCACACATCCACGCCCATGGCCGCCCCGGTCTTGATATCGGCCTGGATGCCCGCCCCGCCGCTCGGATCGGACCCGCCGATCGCGAGCACCCGGGCGAATTCGAGTGTTTCGCTCATGCTGGTCTCCCCGCCAAGCACGCTTCGGGCGTCTGCGCGAGAAGCTCGGTTGCGGCGGCACGATAATCCGCTGCGTCCACAATCGCGCGAAGAACGGCCGCGCCATCG
>JAJXZT010000066.1 GCA_021779935.1 Acidobacteriota bacterium | reverse complement strand
TTCGACCACCTCCCACTGTTCCTCGGTTAACTCCCAGCGTCCTGCCATCGGCGCTTGCGGAGACACACAGAGCATCCCTAGAATGCACCATTTTCAGTCTCCACATGTTTATGAGACAGGTTCTAGTGCTTGTGCATGATGGTTCCCCTTAGCGTGGCTCCAGTTCAACCACGATTGGCTTGTTCAACTCCCCACCGTCGCCATACATCTCGGCATTGACGAAGATCGTATCCCGTGTCCGCTCGATTCCGTACGCCTGATGAATGTGCCCGAAGACATGAAGTCGTGGCTTCGCCCGTCGAACTGCTTCGAGCAGTTCAGGACATCCCTCATGCTGGTTCGATCCCGGTGGCAGATCGAGAATCCCGTATGGTGGGCCGTGCGTCACTAGAACATCCAAACCGTGTGGCATCCGTGCCCAAAGTTTCCTGCGCTCCGCTGGATTCGCCACACCAAACGCCACCCCGGATAGTGGAGTGATCGGTGAGCCCCAAAACCGCAGACCAGCGACCTTGATCCCTTCGTTGATCAGCAACGGTGCATTTGTGATTGCTTGTCGCATCTTCGGTTCCGCTTCAAATAGAAACTCATGGTTGCCGGGAATCACAATCTTGTAGTTGTGCAGCAACTCGCCCAACCAGTCATTGAAGTCCTGAACCTGCGACTTGCGCTTCCCGAAGAACGTGAAGTCGCCAGCATGGACGAGCACGTCACCGGGTGGGACTTCGAGTTCTCTGTGCAACTCGTGAGTGTCGGAGATGCAAACGATTCGCATTGGCTGACTCAGTATTCTTCCGGCAGCAACAGGCAAGTGCTACTCCTGTCCGCTTCAGTTATAACCCACAGACGAGTTCCATTCGCCAACGTGTATGCCGACACTAACCGGAACCCATGCAGAAGCGAATACTCGTTTTCCTGCCGATCCTCTTCGCAGACATCACCCCAATCGCCGGATGCATGCCGCCGCAGATACTCACTCGGCTCTTCACCAGATTGGTTAAAGGCAGCAAGAGCGCCGGGTGTGGCGACGACCTGACCGAGATTGAACCTGCTTGGCAACTTAGCTATGCCCTCTTTCTCGAAACAGCGGCAGTGTGAATCAACAACGGGTGCCCGTCCTCTGCGGAATGGAATACCTCGACCACTACAGTGCGGTTCTGAGACTCCGCTTTTGCGGTAAATTGCCGCATTTCTTCAGCCTCGCTCAATCGCTGGAGAGCTTCGGTCATCGCACGGGATGGCGGCTTCTTGGCAGCGACAGCCGGGTGCCGGAATCGGAACTCGACAGAGGTTTTGTTCGGTTTCATCCCATTTCCTTTCATGCCACTGGTGCCGCTGCGGTGTTCTTCGTCTTCGCTTCACGAACGAACCTGACGACCGATGCACGGGATACCCCATACTTTTTCGCTGTGGCGGTCAGGCTCATGCCAGCAAGACGGTCGCTGACGAGCGCACAGTGATCAACGTCGAGGGGCTGCCGACCAAGCTGAATGCCTTCTAGCTTTGCCCGGCGCATGCCAGCCCGTATGCGCTCGACAATTAGGTTGCGTTCGAGTTCGGCGATTGCGCCGACGATAACGACCATGGCCCGACCGAGAGGCCCGCCAGTGTCGATGTTTTCCCGAAAGCTGACGAACTCAATCCCTAAGTGGTTGAGTTCATCGAGGATTTCTAGGAAGTGGCGAACAGAGCGTGCCACACGGTCGAACGCCCACACGACGACCACATCGAAGCGGCGTCTGCGTGCGTCGGACAAAAGCTGATCCAATCCCGGACGCTTTGACTTGGCTCCGCTGATCCGGTCTTCGTATGTGCGGACGATCTCGTACCCACGAAATGCCGCCATTTGCTTCAGGTCGAGTAACTGAGTTTCGGGGTGCTGATCGACGGTCGAGACTCGAATGTACAGGGCTGCTCGTTTCACAGTAGCTCCTTGATGCTCTTCAGCAGACTGGGTGATGGTTCAATCGAACGGCGCTTACCGATCTCGATCAGTGCATCCTCGATGTTCCGGTACCCGACCACGTGCATCCATGCGGCAGCCATAATCGGGCTGCGACTTGATCCGCCAATGCAATGCACCAGCACGGTGCCCCACCGGATGTTTTCGCCGATGGCGTCGATAATGGCGTCGAACTGCCCCGCATCAATCGGTCGATCATCATCAACCGGGAAGCGCAGGTAGTTGGTGCCCTGTGCCCTTCGGGTCACCTTCTGGTCGCAGAGCGTGATGACCGTCGTGACACAGTTCGGGTTCGCACCCGCAAGAGCTTCAGCGTCTCGCAAACTACCGATGTACAGCCGCTCCCACACCTTGGTCATTGCACCTCCGGATCGCTGATGTAGACCTTGTATCCGCAGCCAAGATCAACGCACTCCACGCAGTCCGGCTCATCAATCCCAATCCGAAGCAGCAGGTCGTTGCCGCATTTGGGGCAAGCGAGAGGCGGCGACTTGTCCTGCTTCAATCTCCCCGCTCCGGAACGGAGAAGCCGTCTGCTGGCTTGGCTTGAAATAACCGCCTCCGGACTGGCGATCCGAAGGTCACGCTCGACCACGTCGCTGATCAATTGACCAATCTGTTCGTCCCGAAGTTCCGATAGGTGTTTATCGAGTGCTCCGGCAGCCAACAACGCACCAAAGCGCCGGGCGAATGGGTTCTTCGCCCGAAGCAATCGCTCCTGCATCTCCATCAGACTCTCGATAGGAGGTCGATCTTTGTCCACACCCAAGTAATACAGAGCAGGTGCCGATTTCGACTAGGAATCGGGCGGACTTCTAGCGAAATTCCGCCCTCGGTTCGTATATTGCAGTCGGAGGCACAGCGATGCTGAAGAAGGAAGTGGTTCGTGATGGCAAGGGCAAGATTGTCGGAAGCGTGACGAGCGGTTACTCCGGTTCCTACGAGTCCGTCGTGCGAGATGAGAATGGACATCTGCTCGGCACCACGAGTTCACGCTTTGGAACGACCCGTGATGCGAATGGCAGTCTGGTCTCGAACAACACTTCTGATCCCGGTTTGTTGATCCGGCGCAAGTGACGCACGCCATGCACGAGTCGAATAAGCCCGAATTTCGCTTCAAGCTCAACGGCTTTTACATTCCGGAGATCAGGATTGAGCGTGCGCTTGTCCACGGGGAGCCTGTGGGAAAGCTCCAGATCGCCGCTCGTGATGAGTGGGTCGGTTGGATCGTCGTGGATGACAACTCAACTCTGTCCGATAGGCACTTGGCGCAGTTCATTCTGGAATATCGGAACGAGACAGATTGGGCGAAGATTGACCCTGTGTTGCGGAGAAATGATCCCCTAAAAGGGTGGCGCAGGGTCTCGCCCTCTAAGCTCATGAAGGTTCTGCACAACGCAGGTCTGATTGACGTACCAGAACTCAGGGAGAACCAATGAACCATCAGACCGAATCGAAGCTCAACCGGATGGCAGATGAAGTCCACCTGATCTCGACGCCGGTTCGTATTCTCTCTGACTGGATCAAGATTCTGGTCTTCATCGCAGTCCTGCCAATCGTGTTCGTAGCCTCCGTCTTGAACTGGTTATTCACGGGCGCACGCATCATGAGCCCGGACGAAGTCTGGCTCACGAAAATCCTCTTGACAGTACTCAGTCCATGGATCACCACATTAATTTATCTGTGTCGGAAACACTGGCGTGCTGCGAGAGGACGGCGGGTCGAGCGGCCGATTCCCTCTGCCGTGATCTTCTTTGGCACCATCATTGCCGTGCTGGTTCTGGTGCGGTGCAGTTTCTATTTTGGTTGGGGTTTCTACAACAACTGAACATATGCCGAAGACTCGTGCTCAATTCGACCGGATCGCATGGCGCATCATCGCTCGTAAGAAAGCTCCTCGTGGAGCAAAGGCCGGATCGAGTCGTCCATCGAACTTTCTCGAAATCCTCCACTGGATGGTAGAAGACGACGACACGTTCCAGACCTCATTCCACAATTTCTTGGACGAGTTCTATTACTTCAAGAGAGCGTCGTTTTTTCGATACGAACCGCCGACAGAATTCACTGCGCAGCAGAGGGCGCTCTGCGCAGCCACGGCTGACTATTTGTGCCGACGTTTCAAGCTCCGGTGCCCCAAATGGACGCAAAAGCCGGAATACATCCTCAGTCAGGAGTGGAACCCCCTCGGAATGACAAACCGCCGCAAGGCGACCCCGGAGTTCAAGCGCCACGGCATCCTGTATCCGGCACGAGCACTGATACGAATATGAAGAAGAAAGACACAAACTTAACGCCGTCCAGTACTGCTGAGCCATTGCTCGGCATCTTCTGGCTTGTTGAGGGCACGTTGGTGATCGACAGCGTGCCCTTCGCCAGTGCCGTACCGTATGGCGGCAGGGTTACACATCCTGCGGATCACATTGACCTTTGGGAAGTGTTGAAGGGCAAGGGGCGTGCGCCTCAGGGCTCGGAGTACGAGCAATATCCACGTGGCAGGACTATTCACGATCTGCTTTCGGGCGAAGTAACAATCCTCGGTGATAGGTGCATCCTTCAGCGCAAAGACATCGTGAAGCAGATTAAAGACATGCTGCGCCTTCCGAAGAACACAATGCTCGACACCGACGAGCACTATCGTTGCAACGTGTGT
This sequence comes from Acidobacteriota bacterium, assembly GCA_021779935.1. GTDB lineage: Bacteria > Acidobacteriota > Terriglobia > Terriglobales > Acidobacteriaceae > JAJXZT01. Next base: position 44,078 of record JAJXZT010000066.1, on the reverse strand, counting down.
TTGTACGCACGCTTCGAGGAGGAGGAGGACAACGATGAGCTATAGATCGGCAATTTGGGGAAAGAATTCGGCGCACAAGTCCTTTCGCTTTGCAGCCGAATCCGGCTATTCTCAGCCGGAAAGGCATAACTCATGAACGATGCCCGGTTAGCGAACGAAATCATTCGTACGTTGGAGGACGGCGGCTTCTACGCCGAGTGCCCATGTTGCGAGGAGTCTGTTCTGCTGAGTGATTGCGAGTTGTTCTACATGAACGATTTCAGCGAAAGAGGGCAGGAGGTCTACGAACAGTACAAGCTGGAATTACAGGAGCGAAGAAGCGATCTTCGGGACAGGCGCAAACACATTTCAAGGTCGTCGGAGACTCAGGCGAAGGCTACCAACATCGGATTCATCCTCGAACGGCTTGCGCCGTCTCTCAGCACATTTCATTACGAGTGCAGTGATTGCCGATCCCTGTTCGATCCTATCGATTACGTGATTTTCGAAGGGCTGTGTCAAAGCGGCAAGGTCTCCAGAATCATCTTCGCCGACATCAAGACGGGAAACGGCTCCCTCTCACACCGACAAAAGGACATTCGTAATCTGGTGAACCAGAAAAAGGTTGAATTTGATACCTACGAGGCGAAGCGATGAAGCAAGAACTCGTTGGATTCTACCGTGTACAGCGAAACATCTTTGGCATTTGCCCGAAGTCCGGAAACATCTTCCGGCTTAGCGACTGCAAGGTCTTCCTGAGGTCAAAACCGAAGCGTGATTGGAAGGACAACCTCGACCACGAATCAGATCGCCTCGACCGAATTGAGGAACGATTGGACGACCGTGAGGAGGAGCTACGGGAAGCCGCCCGGAAGAAAGGGCGGGAGCAGGCAGCCAAGCTGGTCAAATGCATCGATCCCGTGTTCACGCCTCGCAAGCTGAATCCCGACGATGCAAAGGTTCTCTTTCATCCGGTGGATTACATCGTCTTCAACGGCATGAAGGCAGATTCGCTCAGGAACTTGCTCCTGCTTGACCGCACAGCAACAAGCCGAGAACGGAAGACGATTCAACGCAGCGTCGAGAGCGTCGTCAGCAAGGGTCATTACGAGTGGGTGACGATCACTATTGCCGAAGACGGCACTGTTCATGAAGGTGAGTGAACCCGAACGGAGCGAAGAATGTCGAACAACGAACGCAGATTCGATCTGAACATCGAGAAGATTCTCGAAGGTTGGGAGACCTGCCATGCCGTGCGGGAGATCATAGCCAATGCACTGGACGAGCAAGTGCTCACCAGCACAAAGGACGTTGAGATTTCAAAAGATCAGAAAGGTGCTTGGCGCATCCGTGATTTTGGTCGTGGTCTCCGGTACGAGCATCTGACGCAAAACGAGAACCAGGAGAAACTGAAGAACCCGACAAAGGTGATCGGTAAGTTCGGTGTTGGGCTCAAAGATGCACTCGCCACCCTGAACCGTCGAAAGGTGAATGTTCTCACCCGCTCGAAATACGGGGACATCACTTTGGGGCAGACGCCGAAGCACGGGTTCCCCGATGTGGTCACACTTCACGCAGTTGTGAATGATGCATCCGATCCGAACATGGTAGGCACAGAGGTAATCCTGACTGGCGTGTCGGATGCCGATATTGCTGCCGCAAAGAACTTCTTCCTCAAGTTCTCGAATCAAGCCGTTCTGGACGATACGACCTACGGACAAATCCTCGGAACGACCAAGGGACGGAAATCTCGCATCTACGTCACGGGCATGCTGGTCGCAGAGGAAGAAAATTTCGCATTCTCCTACAACATCACGTCTCTGACCGCCACGATGCGTAAGGCACTAAACCGTGAGAGGACTAACGTAGGAAGGACGGCATACAGCGACCGGGTCAAACAGATGCTTCTCGCATCCAAAGCCGACGCAGTTGCCGAGACTCTGGCGGAAGACCTGCAAAGAATCGAGCAAGGAACCAATCGGGACGAAGTGAAATGGACGGACGTTGCTGTACATGCGTGTCAGATTCTCAATGCCTCGAAGCGGGTCGTGTTCGTCACCGCAGGCGATCTGACGAGTTTTCGCGCCACCATCGATCATGCGCAGGATGACGGCTACAAGATCGTCTCTGTTCCCGAGAACATTAGGAACTCGCTGCGGGGGATCACCGATCTCAAGGGCAACCCTGTTCGAGACCTCGGGGTGTTCCAGTCGGAGTGGTCTCAGAGCTTTGAATTCAAATTCGTCAATCCTGAAAAGCTAACCAAGCCCGAGCAAGAGGTGTTTGAGCAACGAGAGAAAATTGCGAGTCTGGTTGGAGGGATACCTAGGAAGGTCAAGCAGATCAAGATTTCGGAGACGATGCGCCCCGACATCATGTCCGGCTACACGCCGCAGGGACTTTGGGAAGAGGCGACCAATACCATCATCATCCTCCGAGATCAGCTTAAAAATGTGCAGGACTTTGCAGGCACGCTGTTGCATGAGATCGCCCATGCCAAGACCGGATATGTCGATGTTTCCCGTGATTTTGAGAATGCCCTGACGGACATGCTCGGGCAAGTTGCCTCCTCAAGGTTGTGATCTTCGTGGAAACTCATTGGTCGGCTATCGGTATTCGTTGACACTACTCACTCCGCTGGTCGGAACCCAACACCCCTTCTCTTAACCGCAATCGATGTTCCAGCACTCACCAGTGAGCTAGGAACGGCTTTCAAAGCCATTTCCAAATGCCGCTTGGTGATCTTGGGGGCATCCTCCGCACCTGCCAAACGAGACGCCTCTTTCACTACCTCTTCAATATCGGCATTACTGTATCCATTTGTGGCGTCCGCAAGAGCCGAGAGATTGATATTCGTTGCATGTGGGCTCTTGTTGAGGAACAGTTCGAAGAGCGAATACCGTGCTGCTTCATCTGGCGGCCCGATATAGATGCGCTTGTCAAAACGACCGGGACGCACCATCGCCGAATCCAACCGCTCTATCGAATTGCAAGCGCCAATGACCAGCAGTCCCCGCTGGCTACATTGATCGACCAGCTTCAACAGTTCGTTGACCTCTTCGATACGATATGTGGCCGCATCCTGACCATCACGACTGGATGCCAATGAATCGATCTCGTCGAGAAAGAGGATTGCCGGAGCATGAGCTTCCGCCTCCTCGAAAATCTCCCGCAGTTTCGATCCGGTCTCATGGATGTATTTGCTTCCAACGTCCGACATCCGAACCTCTCGGAACTGATACTTCACTTTTTCAGCAATCTTCCTTGCAAGGAACGTCTTCCCGCACCCCGGCGGCCCGTAGAAGAGGACACCATTTGGAAGTCCGACATTGAATCGCTTGAATCGCTCAGGATGCCGGATCGGGAGAATGATGTCGGTGTGAAGTTGGAGCTTGACTTGGCTCATTCCGGCGACATCGGGCCATTCGGCATCGACCGTCCGAAACGCAGCAAGAAGGTCAACGTTCGGGGCCCGAAAATCAAAGAGGCTATGCGGGTAGAACTCCATCAGTTCGTCTCTGAGAGCCAGAGTCTTGGGATCGTCAGGATTCAATTCGGCATCCAGACACACCCACGCAATTGCTTCTTTCAGCCTGCCCAACCGCTGCAACAGCCGCACTTTGTAGAGTAGGACGTAGTGCCTGTCTACGTTGTAATCCAGCAGCCGATTGAGCACCTTCAAGGCTTTTGCAGTCTTCTTCTGCTGAACGAGCAGGTTGACTTGTTCAGCCCACCAAAGGGGAGGTTCAGCTTTCGCAGGGCCGCTTCCGGCCGACTTGCTGACCGCTGCCGTGTGCTGCGTGCTCTTGGAATGGTCGTCGTGTATCGGCATATTAGCCTCACCTGATTTGGACTGAGATTCCCTGTGGAGTTGAGAAGAACTCCGAACCCACAGCAATAGCTCCGGCTGAGGTGAGAGCGGCGTTGGACGGGCTCTCGAAGGTGTACACCCTCTTGCCGGACGAAAGTAGTTCCTTAGAGAGGGCTTCGGTCTTGCTGCCGGGATGGGCGTACGGGATCAAAACGTCATCGCTGATTTCGGCGACAAACCGATTGCGCTCGGACGCAAGTTCGGCGGTAACCCTCTTCTGCGCCTCTCCGAATGGTGAGATCAGAAGCACCCTGCATTCCTCAATCCCTTTCTGCCATTCCAGCGGAAGCTTCGAAGTGCTCAGTCGATGCGCCTGAACGATGATGATCGGACAGGTGCCACGCAGCAGGGTCGGCAAGCAGTCCTTTTCGATGGGAGAATGAAAGCCGCTGATGATGGCAGTTCCGGAGGTCTGCATCAAACGGGCAAAGTCATAGGTCTTGAGAATCACATCGCCGGGACACTTGCGTGAACAGATCAGTCCGAGTGAATTCAAGCCGACTATGTCGGCATGCCCGAGACCGAACATCAGCCCGGCTTTCGTCTCAATCTGCTGTTGCTGATGAGCCTGTTTCCTGTTCTTCGCCATCGACTTGGGACAGCCGGAACTTCGCATCAAAGTTAACCACAGCATCAAGTTCTTCGCCGCCGACTTCGTAAAGGGAGAGAAGAGCACCATCAATTTTGTCGATCAGAGGCTTCGATTTCCATCCATAGAACTCAGCGTAAGAAATCTTGTCTTTTGACTTCGTTGTGATCTCTTTGGTTTCGGCGTTCGCCACAAGCTCTTCAAGCAGTTGAAGCCCAAGTTGGGACAGTCTTTTATCCTTGACGGCTGACGGAGGAATTGGGAACGCCGAAACGAGAGTGTCGCTTAGGTGAAAGCAGTCCCCGTAGCAAACAAAATAAGCGTAAAACAAACTGCTGTGCAGAATCGCAAACACCGCTTGAGCGGACAAGGCGTCGTGAAAATAAAGGTAGCGCCCGTGTGGTGGTGCTCCCACTTTGCCGTTGTAACGGTAGTAGGGCAAACCTAATGTTGCCTTGATCCAGTATTGTGTGGCTTCTTGATAGAAAACAAAGTGGTCGGTCGCACTGTTGCTGAATGCCAAACCTAGCGGCTGCATTTCCGGCTTCGCCACCGATCTGAATACCGAAGACATTGTTTCAGAAGAGGTCTTCGGAAATCTGTCAGGGAAAAGGTTGCCGGATCGGTTAGCAACGTACGACAGCGTAGCGAAGAGTTCAGGACGTGCTTCAGACGGCCACCGATGGTACCTTGTACCGAACAGTAACACCCTCTCAGCGTTCGGAGAGCGCCACAGCGAGTTGACGATAACCGCCCTGCAATTCTCCATGCCTTCGAAAAGTTTACCGGGACGGTCACCGAAACTTGCCACATATAGGTATCTGCTGTTCGCCCGGAGCACAGTTCGTGTCACATCCATCCGAGAAGAACACCCCAACGGAAGCTGCACGATGAAGCTAAACGCACCGTGCGGTGAACGCAGAGCGAGGCTGCGCTCGACGAACAGCGCATAGAGATTGCCTGCTTTCTCCGTACTGTAGTTGCGCACAGTGTAGGTTTTCTTGACCGCTGAGTACTCTCTCCACGGCGGATTTCCTACCACCACGTTGAATCCACCTGCTCGCATAATTCCGTAGAACTCGACGAACCAATGGAATGGTTGGTGTGACTTTCGCCATGAGACAAATCGTGCTTTATCGTCTTTCTTGACGTTGTAATCGCCAGCGAGGTAGTCATCTAGCTCATCCCGGAGCTTGTCAAGCCTGCTTTGGACGGCCTCTTTCCATATGCGCATGTCCTCAGCCGACCCTGTGTCTCCGACAACCTGTTTTTCCTTAAAGTGTTCGAAAGCCTTTCTCGCTGCTTCAGCTTTTTCAGAAATGTCGGCTTTCTTGTCGCTGTGTCCAAGCCTGCTCAGACCGTTATCGACTTCCGCTTCTGTGGCATATCCGACAAGAGTGTTTCCGGCACGGATATTGAAATCGATGTCGGGCAGCGGTTCGATCTTCTCGTGTGCGCCCACTTGGGAGACCAGCTTGAGAAAGAGCCGTAGCTTGCAGATTTCGGTCGCCTCCTCCATGATGTCCACGCCATAGAGGTTATTCAGGATGATCGACTTCAGGACGAAGTAGCGTGGGCTCGGGTGACGCTGTTTGTCGTTCATTTCTTCAAGCGTCTGCCGGAAGTCTCTGAACTTTTCCGGGCTGTGCTTTTCGCCGGAGCGATCCAGATCATCGACGAACGCCTGCATCCTGACGAGACAGGTGTCGTACAGGCGCTCAAGGACGTTCAGGGCAGCGAACAGGAAAGCACCAGAGCCGCACGCAGGGTCGAGCACGGAAATGGTGCGAATCGCCTTGTAGAACGCCCGAAGAAGTTCCGGCCCCTCGCAGGTTGCGATGACCTCTTCGGCGAAGCGGCGTATGTCGAGGTTGTAGGTGATGAGGTCGGCGATGGACTTGATCTCGCCCGACAACAACGTCTTTCGTACTTCCTCTACCCGCTGGCGACGGGCGACGACTTCACGCCACGTTTCTGTCGGCAGCGCATATTCCACGGATGCGGCTTCATTCCATCGATCCCGCTTGGCAACGTTAGCAATTCCGGCGGCGATGAAGTCCGGCAGCTTCTTCTCCATCCCACGGAGCATGGGCGCATAGATGAAGCGGTCGGGATCGCTTTGCAGCAGCCGCCAAATGGAGTGCTCACCCTCGAATGCAATGCGGCAGGACTTGCTTGCCATGTCGAAGAGCGCCGGGATGATCGTGTTCTTGCTGATGTACTCGGTGATGTCCTCTTTGGTGTAGTACGCCCCCATTTGCTTCTGGTTGATGTACTTTTCGAAGACGTATCCGAGAACGTCCGGGTTGATCTCACGTCCAGTCCGGGTAGGGCGGTCGTCCAAGTGCCAGTCGTACTGTTCGAAGAAGTCGAAGATGCGCTCGAACGCCTTATCCGGTGCGTCTATGTTCTTGCCGTACAGTTCCTCGATCTGGTGCTTCAGGAACAGTCCACCATTGAGGTATGGCACCTCTCCGAGCAGGCGGTTCGTCGCTGCACTGCGCTGCTCCGGGCGCTTTGCGAATCCCTCGAAGAACAGTGGGCAGAGGAATGTCTTATAGAACTCATTCTTGCCCCGCTTCTTGCTTTCCGCCAGCTTGTTGCTGAGGTACTGCTGATCGCCGCCGAGGAATTTCTTCTTCTGGATGAAGTAGATGAACATCAAGCGGTTCAGCATCACGGAGACGTACCACTTCTCCAGTTCCTTGTCGGGGATGCCATCGACGAATTTCAGGAAAGTGTCGTGCTCTTTCTGGAAGAGTTCGTAGAACTTTTTCGTGACTTTCTCAACATCGAAGGCAGCGCCAACCCGGCCGACCGTCTCGGTGATGTTCTCGTCGTCCTCCAAGCTGAACGCAATGGCTTGCAGCTTTTGAATGAGGGCATCACCCGTCTGCTCGGTGTAGAAGATTTGCTCACGGCAGGCGGACGGCTTGCCTGCCTCACGCTTCACCCACTGCCACACCTGAACGCTCTTGGCATGGTCGTGGAAGACGATGATGTGCTCTCTGGCTGATTTTGAAACCTGCGTGTCGATCTTGCGTCGAACTGCATACTTCGGGAAATCTTTGTCGGTGGGCGGCAAGCACTCGAAGACTGCCATACCACGCTGCGCCACCGGACGAAGCGTATACGTCACACCATCTACAGGCACTTCCAACTCTCTTGTTGGAAAGTTGTTCCACATCAACTCTTGCGTGAACAGACCCTTGAAATCGAACGCTTTCAACCGACTCTGGATGTTTGAGTAAGATGCGCGCATCTTTGTTGGTTAACTCCCCTGCGACGATAATCCAAGCGAACAAATAATCTGCGGTTCCTGCGTCTCGATTTCATCCTCGATCCGGCAGAGACGACCTTCAGTACGGAGGGCGACGACGAGATCGGCAAGCTGCTGGTCGGTGATGCCGGAGCGTAACTGGCGGTTTAGGGTATCGGCGGCACTCTGTTGGAGAGGGTGCCGATAGATTTCATCAACTGCCTTTGCCAATTCCTGCGTTGCGAAGAGCGTGTTCTGGATATGCGTGAGATACGTCTTGAGAGCTTCGTATACACGAAATCGAGCGCCGGATGGTCTCCCAAGTTGACCGCCTACGGACTTCTCTTCCTTCACCATGTGCCGGACTCCGGCCTCGACCAGTTCGTGATGCTTCTCCTGCCGTGGTAGAGCGGGAGTATCCGGCGCACACTCGGCGGCACGCAAGATCGCAAGCTGCGACTGCGTCACGCTCTTTCCTTCACCATCGATCCAAGCCAACGAATCATTTCCCTCCGAAGTCCGCATGTACACCAAAGCTCCCGCTGGTTCTTCCGCCGTCGGGGTGTGCGGCTTGGTCGAGTACACGACCTCGGGGAGTTCGGCGACGAGCTTCTGGAGTTTCGGGTTCTGGTCGATGGCGTTCTTCCAAATCTGATAAGCGTACGACGCCAGATCGACCTCGGTGTCGGCTTCTTCCAAGATGCCAGCCTTCTCGTTGTAGAGATCGAGAACTCGCTGATCGTTGGTTTCATCTTCGAAGAACAACTCGTCGCTGCCGACGACCTCACTGTTCTCCCGGAGTCTCTGGCGCACACGGCGGCGAAGGTTGATGATCCTCTCGATGCCGTCCGCAGGCATGAAGGAATGGCAGTAAATCGTGTCTGCCTTCTGCCCAATTCGATCAACACGCCCGGCACGTTGAATCAGTCGGATGATCGCCCATGGCAGGTCGTAGTTCACGATGACGTGACAGTCCTGAAGGTTCTGCCCCTCGCTGAGCACGTCGGTTGCGATCAGCACCCGTACTTCGTCATCCGGCTTGACCGAATCTCTCTTCTTGTTGCTCTCGGGACTGAAGCGCCATGCCACTGCGGTCGGATTCTCCGAATCTCCAGTCACGCCTTCGAGATGATCGATCTTCCGTCGTTGCAGTTGATCGCTCAGATAATTGGCTGTGTCGGCGAACTGCGTGAAGATGAGCACCTTCTGGTCGGCGTACTTCTGGTGGAGCAGCTTCTCCAGAGCGTTGAGCTTGGCGTCTTTGGCTGCGTCCCATGCACCGCACTTGTTGATAACCTTGATGAGAGAGTTAGAGTCGTCAAGCAAATCCTGCTTTAAGGCTGAAATGAAGAGGGCAGGACGAAGCCATTTGAATCGCTTCTTTAGCTCTGTGGAATACCGTTCGTAAACCTCTTGCGCACGCTTGCGGAAATCCTTCTCATCTCGCAGGAATGCCGCCGCAGTACCGTTGACATCACCACCGTTCTCCTGATCGTCATCCGCTTCCGTGAGGAGGTCGTCGATGTCTCGGTCGCCGACTTTCGCATCCAGAAGCTCAGCGCCTTGGGTTCCGATAGGGATCGGCAGCCCATTCTCGATAGCGTGGAGATAGACAAAATTCCGGAGAGCGTGCCGCTCCAAAGATTGGATGAATGCGGGGCCTCCGCTCTCCAGTCTCTTGAAGAGGTTTGTCCGGCAGAATCCCATCAGCCGCTTGCCAGCACGAGACAGCTTTGCCAATTCCTTCGCCTCGGCGTCGGTTGGTGGATCGTGCGGCGAAGGTGCGATGTAGTTACCGAGCCCATATCGAGGCAGCGTCAGCCCGTTAACTGCATTCACGACTCCGTTCGAATAGAGCCGAGCATAGGGGTCGTTCGGGTCTTTCTCGTTGAAGTCGAACTTCACCGTCTTCGGGAGGCGGTCGGGGAAATAGAACCGATCCCCTGTGTCGAAGGTGAGGTATTTTCTCCCGGTGGTTTCGTCCGACTTGGCGTAGTTGTCTTTGATGAAACCTCGGGTTCGGCGAATAAGATAGAGGCGCATCAGATCACGCCAGTCGTCCGCATAGCCGCTCTTTTCGAATGCCGCAAGCGACCGCACTGGTGCCTGATGACGGCGGATGAACTCGGTTTCGCCGATCTCTTTGATGTACCGTTCGGGTCTGATTCCGAGGTCTTGATCCCCGGCAACAAACAACTGCAACTGCGAAGACAGATCGATATAGGACTTGTTGTAGGGGGTAGCCGACAGGAGGATGCACTTGCTGGTGTTTTTTGCGATGTACTCCTGAATGACCTTGAACCGTCGCCCTTCCCGGTTGCGTAGATTGTGGCTTTCGTCGATAAGCACGACACGATACCGGGGCAACTCCGGCAGGTCTCGGATGGCGGTGCTGAGCGGAATGATCTTCGCTGCCATGCGGTACTGGTGGACGTAGTCGTCCCACATGGGAACGAGATTCTTCGGGCAGATGATCAGAGTCTCGGTTCCGTGATCGTCTTGGAAGATTCGGGCCAACGCCACTGCCATCAAAGTTTTGCCCAGCCCAACCACATCACCGATGACCACCCCACCACGCTTATTCAAATATTGAGCGGCAATCTTGACAGCAGCGGTTTGGAAACCGAGGAGCTTGTTCCCGAAATCGCGAGGGACGTGAAACTCCGACAACCCTGCCCGCGCCTCTTGCGACAGGTGGTATGCCATCTTGAGATAAATGTGATAAGGCGGAAGGGGCTCCTCTCGTGCCCAACTGCCGTCGATGATCTGAATCAGTTCGTTCGAGATGTCGATGCACCACTGATCTGTCCAGCGATCCTCGAACCATTTCTGAAGTTTCGTGCAGGCGTCCTGATCCAGAACATCAACGTTCAATTCGCCCTGTTTCGACAAGCCGGGAAACGTCAAATTGCTGCTGCCAAGAAAACCTGTTGCCGGATTGTTGGGATCGGTTCGATGGATCAGATATAGCTTGGCGTGTAAGGGATAGTGCAAGAAGAGCTTTACCACCAGCTTCTTCGCCTTCAGTTGCGCACTCAGGCGGCGAAGTCCAGCTTCGTCGGAGTTGTTCGGTGCGCCCAATGCGAGTTGAGCCCGGAACTCTTCGGCTGCCCGTTTGCGAAGTTGCTGTGCGGTTTGGGCATCCAGTCCGTCAGGCAATGATGCGAGACTGAACGCCCGACGCAGTTCCTCTTGCGGCAACAGTGTCATCCCGACGATCAGGCGACAGCACGAACCTTCACCGCCTGACCATGCTTCGATGAATTCATCGACAAGCTTCCATCCACGCAGATTGAAATAGCCAACGCAAAAATCGGCTCTTTCGGAAATCTTCAGAGTGTCAGTTAGAGCCGGATGAAGGCGGAGGTCGATATTGTCGAAGATTCTTGGCAATGTAGGTTTCCGTGAATCAACAACTTATCATTTAACGCTGCCGAAGCGGTATTGCCGATTCGGGCAGCGACTATTCCGTGCCGCCCTCGAAGACTGGGCCGAGCATTGCCTTCAAATAGGTTTCCAGTTTGCCGAGCAAGTGCCCGTCTTCCGCACGTATCAGGAAGTTGTCACGGTCGGTGTTTTGCTCGATCCAGCTACGAACAATAAGCTCGTCGAGCGACTTTATGCCGATGTAGGGCCAAAGAACTCTCGTCTTCAGCAGCGTGGCGGCAAGCGTACTTGGAGCAGCTTTTGGACTGTAATGCTGCGACTGAAACCGGGCACTGCAATTGATCCCCGCCTTGCCCACCTTGAGAGCACGGTTCGCTCCGGCCTGCGTCTTTGCGCCATACGTGGAGGAGAGTGTGAAAACGTAAACCGCACATAACCCGGCTGGTAGTGCCTTTCCTTTGTGCGGGGCAGGCTGATGCTCGTGGCGAATCGCACATCTCAATCCGAGCGATTGCAATGCTGACTCGAAATCCTGTATAAGCCCCGACGAATTATCGACATCCATGCGGGTCGCCTCCGCACCCTACGTAGAACCAGTGGTGCTCGATGCTTTAGCGGCGTCGGGCAAGTACTTCTCGTATGTAGCCCTGAGATGAGCGAGTCCGGAGGCTTGCGAGGCGGTATATTCCAATTGCCTTCGGTAAAAATTCATCCTTCCCTCGCACTCCTGAAGCACTTCGGCCCATGTCTTCACCCACACGGTTACGTCGCCCGTCTTGCTCTGGAAGAGAATGCCTTCGGGTCTGTCCCGCTGGCTTGCTTCTTCTCGCACCTCCGCCGTAAGGTCATTTGAAATTGCCCAAAACACCCATCTCGTCTTTGTGTTCTTGAACCTCTCGTCACCGACAACCGCCATTGCGTAACTCTTAATTTGTTGGGCGACCTCAGCATCGATTTTCTGAGAGGGGCGCTTGAGTTCGATTACTAAGTGCTCTCGTTCATCACCACGAGGAAGAGGCACGATTTTCGAGAGCATTAAATCCACGATCCCCTCTCTGCCACCCTCCCTAAGGACGGGCTCGTAAACATCGACCTCCCTCTTGCTCAACTCCAAATGCTTTTTCAGCAAGTTGGTCAGGGATTCGTCATCTACCGCAATGTGGTAATGCTCCCCGAAAATCCACGGCTCAGCGGCGAGAATTCGATGAAGCTGTTTTCGTTCTAGCAGGCGCTCTTTCATTTCCGGATCGAAAATGAGATGTTCGATCCCCTTCAGGAAATCCAACCTGCTGGTAACCACCTTCGCTGCGTTGATGACGGCTTGCAGAGTCGTCTTGCTCAGCAATTCAGCGAGGTCTTTCTGCTTGTCATCGGGAAGGTCAATAACACTTGCGAGAATCTGCTGCAACTCGGGAGGATTCGTTCCGAGCACAGTCTTGAGGAGCTTCAATACCAGCTTCTTTGTATCCGGATCGGATTTTTCAAATTCGGGAGAATACGAATTCAGGTTCAACGCAACCACATCGAAGACCTGACGTTCGGTTTGCTCAAGTATGTTCCGAGGCTCGGCTTCGTACGGATAAACCTTTGCCTTCTTCCACTCTTCAACTACGTTCACCGCAGTTTCGGCAGCACGCTTTCTAAAGTGATCTCTCAGGCGGACTCTGGCGACCTCAACGACGTTGCCGAGATCGGGGTTCAACTCGTCGAGATCAATTGTCCCGTTCTGTTCCAATTCACGGAAATAAGCGGATTTAAGGTAAGCAGTAAACCAGAAACCCGGCGCATGAACTCGACCCGGAGAAATCTGCTTCAGTGTTAATCCTTCAGCATCGCAGAAGTACATGATGCGCTCGGTCTCAACCTTCCATTCCACAACAGTAAGCACGACATGAATGTCCCCCGGCGCATCCTTTCTAGCAATCGTGTATGGATAATCCGCCGAGTGCTGCACAATCGAGAATGGATCGAGCACCTTGCCGTCGTACTCGATCACGACATCACGATACTGAGCGAGATATAAGGCAAACTGCTCTGTGAGAGTCTGGACAGCGCCATCGCCCAATAATGAAGGAAAGTTGCGGTCGAAATCAGAAACCACGACCGACATGCCCGGCTTCGTTGAGGACGCTGACTCGCAGTCGTCAATTTCAAAAGTTCCTAGCGAGTCTCTTTTGCCAAGGACGGAAAATTTCGAGCAGGCTCCATTTGCCTTGAATTTCGAGTTCCATTCCACCGTCTGACCGAGCGCAAATGCACTAAACCTACCCTTGCCCTGTCTACCATGAAGGAAGCGTTTCTTTCGGCGAGACTTTTGTTCGGCTCTTTTCAACGAACCACCGAGACTGCCAAAAGCCTGTTCAGCGAGGGCGTACTCTAAACCGTTTCCGTTATCGCTGACGGTAAGTTTTTCTAAGCCGCCCATGTCGTTTTCCACGAGCTTTACCTTTACAAGGTCGGCGTCAGCATCAAGGGAGTTCCAAACGAGTTCAGCTACAGCATTGATCGGACGTGTCTTCGACATCCGTTCCAAATAATCATTCTGCACAGATACAGCGACTCGTTTCATTTCATTTCCTTAGCCAACGCCAAAGTGCTTTGAGGTCAACGCTGAATCCCCAAATGCCCGGCTTCATTCCAAGTATTTCCGATCCAGACTGCTGAACTGGGTGTGAGAGTGGTGAGTATATCGGGCAATCAGAAAAGTGCATGGGCGTCATTTGCCACCAAGCCCATCGCCAATCGTCCGCTCCAGTGTTCGAATTTCCGAGCGTTCGATGTGCCATAGACCGATCCACTTCATCTGGATAAGCAGCAAGGGATGTAGCGAACCAACCAAACCTTTCGAAGAGAACCTCAGGACAGAATTTCGCAAACAGGTAGGGCGTCCCATTCGAACTGAACACTGCCGTTTCTTGTTCTGCGGTGCGGGGCCACAAGTCCGACTTGCGCCACCTTTTAAGTAGTCGCTTGTCTTCCTTATTTGAGAGCTTGGTGCTGCCCGTCTCGCCCAACAACGAAAGACTTTGATAGTACCGAGGGCATCGATCAACGGAGGCGAATGGACAGCGAGGAGTGTCGAATCCTCGTTTGGTGCTTTCCCCTACATACCAATCCCTGTCGCCAGTCATTTGAGCCACCTGTTCCAGAACACGCAATTCTAACCGGAATGTCTAGCGGGACACAGTGAATCGATCCGCCGCATGATCCTGTCCGCAATGCTTATAGCATCGGCAATTGCTGATTCGAACGCAGGCGAAGGTCTTCCGTCCCAATTAGCAAGTTTCCGGGCAGCAAGGATCGAAGCGGCGATCAGCAGAACACGTTTGCGGCCTTCGTCCGTGGGGAACCTGAGTTGTAACCTCACGCACCCAGTGCGCTATGTTGGGAGTTTAGCATCTTCGCTTTTTGTTCGCCACGCGAAACTTTCGGAAGGAAGCTGCTGTCCCGCACCGACCTGAACAAGGGTTTAGCAAGCCAGCTTGGCCCAAAAAGTCTCTCGACCTCTCGCACCCCTGCTTGGCTGCCGAGCCCTGAACTACCATAGGAGTCGTTAGCCATCCTGCCCGGAGAAGCCCCGTGAAGCCGTTTGCCGACAACGAGCCCCTGACCGACGCCGAACTGGATCGCCTTGGCGATCTCCTCGCTGGCTGCAAGGGCGGCAGGGCGATGAACCTCGAAGAACTCGACGGCTTCTTCGCCGCCCTGATCGCCGGGCCGGAAACGGTGATGCCGAGCGAGTATTACCCCGAGGTCTTCGGTGGCGAACTCTCAGAGCTTGGTCTTAACGATCTCGACGAAATTCAAGCGGTGCTCGGACTGCTGATGCGTCACTGGAACTCAATCGCCGGAGCCCTGCGTGCAGGAGACGTTCATGTTCCGCTTCTGCTCGAAGACGAGGACGGGTTGGCGCACGGGAACGATTGGGCGACCGGGTTCATGCGTGGAATGCACATGCGGCACGAGGGGTGGGCAGAACTTGTCAACGACGACCAGCACGGCGGGTGCCTGATCCCGATGATGGCGCTTCGCCACGAGCACGACGATGACCCGGCGATGCGCCCGGAGCCGATCAGCCCCGAGCAGCGAGAGAAGCTGATCGTCGGCATGGCGGCGGGACTGGTCTCAGCCTACCGATATTTCCGATCTCAGCGGCAGGAGACCCAACGAGCCTCAGAGCACCGCAGGAAGATCGGTCGCAACGAAGCCTGCCCCTGCGGCTCGGGCAAGAAATACAAGAAGTGCTGCGGCGGGACGACGGTGAATTGAGCGAGGGCGTAGCCCCTCATTTTTCCGTTTTTCCGGGTTGAATTGATGCATGGCGTGCGTGCTTCGAGCAGGTCTACTGATTCTCTGATCTCTTCTTCGAAGCTTCGGGATCAGGCTGACGCACTTGCAAACCATCCACACATTCCCGACGTTTAGCTCGATTTAGCTCGAAAATTCCTTCGATCAGAGGGGATTGTGACGAATGTGGGGCAATTCGACATGTTGTTCGGGTCGCTCTAAGTTATTGAATATGTTGATTTTTGCAAGAAAATTGGGAAAAGGGGATTGACATGGCGGAGAGGGGGGGATTCGAACCCCCGATACAGCTTTTGACCGTATAACGGTTTAGCAAACCGCCGCCTTCAGCCACTCGGCCACCTCTCCGCGAGGTGTTGGGTATGCAGCCTTTTTATTATAGCGGAAGCCGCTCGTGAACGCCTAGCGGTCGATTTGTGCCAATACGGTGTCTTCCGGATCGAGTATCAGACGTTTCGTTCCAGCAGGCACGGCCAAGCGGAATTTTGATTCGTGTCCGTCGGCAAAAACACGCGCTACGTACACTTGCTGGCCATCTCCGGTCACGGCATAGACCGGCACGGAGGTTACAAGGTCTTCGGGACATTCGGTCTGCCGGATTGTGAAGTTGGCATATTCTCGTCCGCCGCGGCTGAACTTCACGTTTGCGAGTGCAATCTTTGGAATCGACGTGCCGTTGATCCAGCCGTCAAAGAACCATTGCAGGGAATGGGGTTCTTCATAAGCGGCGCCCGGCGGCATGAATTTTTCAAAAACTCGCTCCATGTCCTGCGTCGACATTTCCTTGTGTGCGTATTCGTCGCGCATGGCCCGCAGCGCCGCCAGGAACCGTGCGTCCTGGTTCACCGGTTTGCCTGCCTGCATCTTCGGCGAGAGGTCATGGAACATTGTGCGCAGCATGTGCAGCAGCCAGGTGCCTCGTCCATAGCTGATGGCAACATATCCGGCTGGAAACACTGACGACGAGAGCCTGTACCCCAGCGTGACGGGCCCTGCATCCGCGTAGCGGCGACCATCCGCATTCTTCTGCAACAGGTCGTCTCGATATCCATCAAGTAGCGTCTTTACGTCCTGCGGGCGGGTCTGTTCCAGCAGCATGATCGCACTGTAATTTGCCAATGCCTCATCAACCCACTGGTCGCGATAGGAGCCCCACCCAACAAGATCGCCCCACCACTGGTGCGCTGTCTCGTGCTCCTCGGTGATTTCTCCATAGAGAATTTTCAGGAACGGCGACATGTTCAAACGCGTCATCTCGTCGTTGTTCAGGAACGCCTTACTGGAAAGGAAGATAAGTGTCGGCCATCCCTGGCTGGTCGGCCCGGGGAACTGCGTCAGCGCAAGTGTGCTGTAGGGATACGGTCCGAACCACTGGCTATACTGTTCGACCGCCTTTGCCGCGCGATCCGCCACCTGCTGGCTTTCCTGCGTGGGATTCATTTGCACAGGCGGCAACACGACGACCGCTTCCGTGTCGCCAACGCGGCCCGGAATTCCTGGCCGGGTGACAACGACTTTCTGCGGCTGCTGGCTTTGCACAAGTGCCTGCTCCACTCCGCCCGTCGTAAAACTCTCCACGGTCACTTTTCCGGCCTGCGCGGAGCGGCGCTCGTATTGTCCAAGATTGAATCCGGCGAGCGGAATCAGTCCCTCGGAAGTCCACGTTCCGACGAGTTCGTTGCCATCGGTCTCCAGCGATGTGCGCTTTCCGGTGACAACCAGCGTCCACTCTGATGGCCAACGGAATCGCAGATCGAACTTCGTCATGTCGGGACCGCGGTTGGGATACCAGGTGCCTCGCTCGCCAACGTAGAGCAGGCCGGCTCCCGCCTGCGTCATCACGTTGCCCTTGTAGACAAAGCGCATCTCCAGCGGTTGTCCGGGTTTGAGAGGCTGCGGCAGCACGGTTGTCACCAGGTCATTGCCGCGCTTGGCGAGATCCGTTCCGGCAATTGCCTCGTTCTGAATGAAATCGACTGGCTGCCCGTTGGCCGTAACGGATTGCACTTTGAGATAACGCGACAGTTCGAACATCAATGCCCGCTGTCCGCCCAGATGCACATCCAGTGTAAGGTCCGCCGTCGCTTCTATCGTCTCGGGCAGTTCCAGCTTTGCGTCCACCTTGACCGCTGCTACATGCACCGCCTCCGAAGAGCGCCATGGATCGTAGATTCTCGCGACATTGCTGCGCCTCGCGCTTTGCTCGGGAAAAGACATCCAGACGTCATAGGCCGTTCCCATCGGGGTGATCTTGGGAGCACCTACCATCACTTGCTCGTTCGCCATGGAGTCATACACGGCGTCGAAGTCCCCGAGTTGACTGACCACGCGCGCGTGGAAGAAAACGTCCTTCGCGCCTCCGGGGCCGCCGGAAGCATCGGTGAACGTCGCGAACAGCCTCAACGCGTCCATCCCGGAGAGTTTGCTTACCAGGTCCGCGTGCTCGGCGGCAAATGCCGCACCGTCATCGTCCGGCTGCATCTTTGCGATCAATTGTTGATAGGTATCGTCATTGAAGCGAATGAATGCGGAAGCGAAGTGGGCATCAAGGTATCCCAGCCCGGTAAACAGCCCGAGCGAGGTGCGCTCCATCTGGTTCGGAGGTCTCACCAGAACCTCGCCGTCACCCTCAAAGTACGCACCGGTGACATGTCCATTGATCGGCTTCAAAAACGCGATGGTCCCATCGTTAAGATAGAAGTGAAGGTCGCCCCGATCAAGCACGATGTCACGAGCCTTGTAGCCAACCGAAGTGTTCAAACCGACGGTGCGCAGTTCTCGATAGAGCTCCGTTGCGGGCGACACCGGAGGGGCAGTGGCGCTCGTCTGCTGCGCACCAGCACACGGCACCGTCAGCGCGCTCAGCAGCAGCACGGCCCAGAACCGCATTCGCCTTGCCGAGGAACCTGTCAACTCTTCACCCGTTCCCGATCTCGCTGCCTACCCTCTTTCTCTCGCCTGAACTGCGTTGTACAGGTTACTTAAGGGGAACGCTTGCCACCCCGGGCCTCTGTTAAAATCTGCCTCGTGCGCGTTTCCATCCTGGTAATCGTCGCCGCCTTCGCCGTGCCCTTAGTGGCCGACACTATCGTTCTGAAAAACGGCAAGCGAATCCATGCAGACACCACGCACACCCAAAACGGTCAAGTGCAATACGAAGTGGGCGGCAACTCCTACGCCATTCCATCTTCGATAGTGGACCACGTTGAGACCGCCGCACCCCAGCTTCCCGTACCGCCCATCAGCGCCGACCATCTTGCGGCTCCGCCTCCAGAGCTTACACCCATCGCTCCACTTCCGCTTCCCTCCGAACTCGGGGCAAAAGTTGTCCACGACGGAGAAGTGGACAGGAACGCTATCTTGGCCGCCGAAGCCAGCGGAAGAGCCGATTATGCTGCCGCCGCCAACTTCTTCGCTGGACGGTTCGAACAGCAGATGGGCCATCGCGAACAGGCTCTCTCCTTCTACCAGCGCGCTTCTTCTTTCCTCCCCGATAACGCGCCGTTGCTCGACCACCAGGCAGCAATCCTCATACAGCTTGGACGCACAAACGCAGCATTAGATGTTGCCAAAAGAGCAGTCAGTCTGGCGGAGAACTCCGCCGATACGCTCGCGCTGGCCGGGTACGCTTACTTTGCCGCCGACCGTAATCGCGACGCCATACGCATGTGGAAGCGATCACTGGCCATTCGGCCGGATGCAACGGTGCAAAGCCTTCTTGCCAAGGCCGAACGCGAACAGAGCGTCGAGGCCGGCTTCGTCGAAACCGAGAGTGGTCATTTTACCCTGCGCTTTGAAGGCAGCCAGACTTCGGCCACGCTTGGCAAGGCGATACTGCAGACGCTTGAGTCGCACTACAACGACCTGGTACGCCAGCTTGACATAATTCCTCACGCCAGCATCGCGGTTATTCTTTATACAAATCGGGCGTATTTCGACGTAACGCAGTCACCATCGTGGACCGGCGCGATCAACGATGGCAAGATCCGTATTCCAATCGAGGGAATCACGTCGGTTACTCCGGAACTGTCGCGCGTCCTGCGCCACGAACTCACCCACTCGTTCGTAAACGAGATCACCGGCGGACGCTGCCCCCAGTGGCTCAATGAAGGCGTAGCGGAAGCGATGGAACCACGCTCGCTTGACGGCTATGGGCACCAGCTTTCCCTGCTCTACCAGTCTGGACACGAGATTCCGCTGAACCAGCTCGAGTCCTCGTTCATGGGCCTCAACAGCCAGCAGGCCAGCGTGGCGTACGCCGAATCGCTGGCCACCGTGCAGTACCTTGCGCACACGTACGGGATGGAAGATGTCCGGCAGATCCTCGACTTGATCGGCCATGGGTCCTCGCCCGAAGCCGCGATGCGCACCGTCATTCACTCCGGCTACGCTGGACTTCGCCAGGAAGTTGCGGACTACCTCAAGCAGACCTACCCGAATTAGCCTGAACAATTTCCAAGACGCTGCGTATTGAAACTACTGAAAACGGCCCTTTTGTGCCTCGCCATTTCTTTTTCACGGAAAATTTCATTCGTCTCACAACTTTTTCCGCAAATTTGCGTCTAAGTACACAGAGCCTCCTGAAGACGGACTCGTTGTTCAGGGGAAACGGTGACCCACCGGTCGACGTGATCGGTGGGTTTTTTTATTCCCGGCAAACAGCAAAAGCCGGAGCTCTCGCCCCGGCCTGCATACCCTCAAAGCAAACTATTGGAGCTTTTCCGCCACCGGCGTCCGTTGGGAGATATAGGCTTCGACAGCTGCCTCCAGCTTGCCCTGTGCTTTCAGGATGTACTCCACCGCGTCACGCACAGCACCATGTCCGCCTGTGTTTTCGGTAACATGATGTGACTCGCGCTTTACTTCCTCGCGGGCATTTCCCACCGCAATCGCCAATCCGCACACTCGCATCACCGGCAGGTCGATGATGTCGTCACCGACGTATGCCACTTCGTCGGCGGAGATTTTTTCCTTGGCGAGAATTTCCCGGAAGACTGTTAACTTGTCGGCCGCTCCCTGGTAGACGTGTTCCAGCTTGAGGTCACGCGCACGCAACCGCACCGTCTCCGAAATGCGCTTGGTGATCACTCCCTGCTTTAGTCCCGCCAGGCGCGCCAGGGAAATCGCCGTGCCGTCATGAGCGTTGAAACCCTTGGCTTCCACGATTTCGTTGCTGGCAATCGCATAGCCGCCCGCATCAGCCTTGTCGTGACGGTCCTGGTGCGTTGCCCCCGATTGCGCGCCACCCGGTGCCGGGAAGAGAAAAATAGTTCCATCGGTCATCACGCCATCCACGTCGTAAAGGATGAGCTTGATCTTTTTTGCCCGCGACTCAGACATTCGATCCCTCATATGAATATTCGGTAAAAAATCTTATCAGCCTGCTAGGCGTCTTTCTTCTTTGACAGGAACTTCTGTGTATTCAGCAGCGGCCGCGCCAGCGATGAGTTGTAACTCGTCCACGGCGAATCCAGTTCTGCATCGCGCTCCATCTGCGCTCGCATCGCTTCCATCTTCGAATCCAGGTCGTCGAGGTAGTGCAGCATCAGCGCCTCGGGGAACATCGGCAGCTTGGGCGATCCGAAATCGTATTGCCCGTGGTGGCTGATGATGAGGTGTTCCACCAGAATCTTCAGATCGTCCGGGAATCCAGGCACTAACGCGATTTTCGCGTGAAGCATCTCCAGTTCGATGATCATGTGACCGAGCAACTGTCCTTCGGTGGTATAGGCGAACGACCGGGCATAGGCAAGCTCGTGCACTTTTCCAATGTCGTGCAGGAACGCGCCCGTCAGCAGCAGGTCGCGATGGATCAACGGATAGTTGCGCACAATCAGGTCGCACGAGTGAAATAACGAAACCACATGCTCCAGCAGTCCGCCGATAAATGCGTGATGCAGCGTCTTGGCCGCGGGAGCCTGTTTGTACGCGGTGGCGATTTTTTCGTCCGTCATGAACACCTCAATCAGCTTGCGCAGGTGTTCATCCTTCATGCTGGCGACGAACTCCCCCAGCTCCGCCCACATTGCATCGACATCCTTCAATGTCTTCGGGAGGTAATCGCCGAATTCGGCCTCACTCTCCTCCATTTTCCGCAGCTTGTGGATGGTGAGTTGCCAGCGCTGGTTGTAGCGATTGATAAGTCCCTTGACCTTAATGATGTCGTCCTGCTCGAAGGAGCCGGACACTTCGTCGACGTTGTCCCACATCTTCGCCTGGATCTGTCCCGTGCGATCGGCCAGGGTGAGGTCGAGGTAAGGCTCGCCCGACTTCTTCGATTTGATCTGCTTCGCCGTGACCACGAAGCTGCTGGTGATTGTCTTGTTCTCTTCCTTCGCGCAATCCCGCACGTAGAACTCTTTCATCGAACCCATCCCCTCGGGTATGACCTTCGGTCAGACCAAGTGCTTATGGTATCGCAACGCGGCATCTGATTTGTTACGGAAACACCCGGGAAGGGGAACACCGCAAGCTTCATAAACAAAAGGGGCAGCCCTCAGGCCGCCCCTGCATTCCGTTGTGCCTGTTCTAGAAGAAGATGAAATGCTTCTTCTTTTTCAACTTACCCTTGGCATTGGCCTCGGCAGCCGATTCCGCCGTGGTGTAAATCAGGCCGGTCTGGTTCGGACTCGCGCCGGTATCCACGTAGCCCGGCATGATTTTGATGTACGCGTCCTCGCGCAGCTTGGTCAGGTAAACCTTCAGCGCCGGCTGGATCTTTTCCTCGTAGACGGCGTTCATCACCTGGTTTTCGATCTTGTCCAGTGGCGGCACGCCAGCCGTTGTATGTTCCGTCACCTCAAGAATCACCCATCCCTGCTTGGTGCGGATTGGTTCCGTGTACTGGCCCGCCTTCATTGCGAAGGTGGCATCTTCCAGTTGCTTCGCGAGCATTCCGCGCTTGAAATATCCAAGGTCCCCGCCCTGGCTTGCCGTGGGACCATTCGAGTCCTTGCGGGCCAGGTCGGCAAACTTCGCGCCCGCCTTCAGTTGATTGTAGATCGCATCCGCCTTCGTCTTGGCCGCAGCGATCTGTTCCGGCGTTGGATCGGCCGGAGTAACGCTCGCATCCTGGTCGGTCCCTGCCGCGGGTGGTGGCGTGGAAGTGGCAACCAGTATCTCGCTCAGCCGGACGCTTTCCGGTTGATCGAGCTCCTGTTTATGAGCGTTGTACCATTTCTGCGTCTCTTCATGCGTGATCTGAATGCGTCCGCCGACTTCCTGCGCAATGACCTTCTGGCTCAATATCTGGTTCTTCAGGTTCTGCTTGAAGTCCTCGAACGAAACGCCCTGCTGCTCGGCGATCTTCTCCAGGTCCTCCATCGAATTGGCATGCATTTCCTTGCGCAGTTCGTCCAGACGCCGGATGACGTCAGTGTCAACCGAGATGCCTAGGTCGCGGCCCTTCTGCACCAGCAACTGCTGTGAAATCAGGTCGCGCAGCACGTTCTTGTCGCGCTGGGCAATCACTGCATCCGGGTCCGGCGGATTCTGCTGGTGGACTTCCTGCACAATCTGTTCGTGTTCGCGCTTCAGGTCGGCCATCGTGATGATCGAGTCATTGACGCGCGCCACAATTTCTTCCACCACCGTTTCGTCCGACGGCGTTGACGACGCGGCAGGCAACTGCGGCGATGGCGCATTCTGCGGCTGCTGGGCGAACACCGCGGTTGCAAATACTATGGAAAGCAGTGCGGGAATAACTCTCTTCATCGGTTTCCTGGCTCGCAACAGCCGGCTCATGGAAACACCGGCGGGTACATCCCGTCGCGATTGCTCGTGGGCTGTTTGGCTCTCTATTCTACAACCCCAGCGGTGGCCGCAACCAGCCCAACCCACTTTTCGGCCCGGTTGGGCTCCGGACCGGCGTGCGGAGCCCCTGGCCTCGGCTCGCAGCTCGCCTCTCGCTGTTATAACGTGCAGTTCTTCGGTTACGAGTCCCTCGCGAAGAGTACCCATCCCAGCAAGGCTCAGGAGGCCTGAAGCTTTCGCCCTTCCCGCATTTCCCGGTCTTTTCTCTATAATCGAAAAGTTATGTCCACCACTTCCAAGTACGAGCCGGTTATTGGACTTGAAGTCCACGTTCAGCTTCTCACCCGGACGAAGGCCTTCTGTTCCTGTTCCACCGAGTTTGGCGCGCCGCCGAACTCCAATGTCTGCCCTGTCTGCCTCGGCCTTCCGGGCGCGCTTCCGGTGCTCAACCGCCAGGTGGTGGAATTTGCCGTGCTCGCCGCGCAGGCGCTCAATTGCACCGTCAACGAGACTTCAATCTTTGCGCGCAAGAACTACTTCTATCCAGACTTGCCGAAGGGCTACCAGATCTCGCAGTATGACAAGCCGCTGGCTGAGTTCGGTCACATCGAGATCGATACCGCCGATGGCGGCAAGAAGCGCATCGGCATCACTCGCCTCCATGTGGAGGAAGATGCCGGCAAGAGCATGCACGAGGGCGTCAACGCCTCCGATGACCGCACCTCCGTCGATCTCAACCGCTCCGGCGTACCGCTCATCGAGATCGTCTCTGAACCCGACATCTCTACACCGGACGAAGCCTACGAGTACCTCACGCGGCTGAAGGAGATCATCCTTTATACCGGCGTCAGCGACTGCAACATGGAAGAAGGCTCGCTGCGTTGCGACGCCAACGTCTCCATCCGTCCGCGCGGCCAGAAAGAACTCGGCACCAAGGCTGAGGTCAAGAACGTCAACTCGTTCCGCTTCATCAAGCAGGCGCTCGAATACGAAATCAAGCGCCACGAGGAAGTTATCGAATCGGGCGGCAAGATCGTGCAGGAAACGCGCCTCTACAATCCGTCCGAGGGCCGCACCTATCCGATGCGCACCAAGGAGCGCGCACACGACTACCGCTACTTCCCCGAGCCGGACCTTCTTCCTCTGGTCGTCGACCAGAAGTGGCGCGACGAAATCCACGCCCGTTTACCCGAGTTGCCCGAAGCTCGTCGCGCACGCATGATGGCCGACTACGGCCTCACCGAGGGCGACGCGCACACACTCACGCTCACCAAGGCAATGGCCGATGCATTCGAATCCGCCGCGCACAAGGCAACGAATCCGAAACGTCTCGCCAACATCATCCAGACCGAGTTGATCGGACGCCTCAAGGCAGCCGGCCTCGAACTCGAGGATTCGCCCATCTCCATGGAGGGCGCGCTGCTCTCCGCCGACCTCACGGAAGCCGGCACCATCAGCAGCAAAATGCTGAAGGATCTATACGACAAGTGTTTCGAGCGTCGCGAGGATTTCCCCGCCGTCTACGAGAAGGAAAAGCCGCAGCAGATTTCCGACGCCGGCGAACTGGAGAAAATCATCGACGAAGTGATCGCCGCAAACCCGAAGCAGGTTGAGCAATACCGCGCCGGAAAGAAGACAGTGATCGCGTTTTTTGTCGGCGGCGTGATGAAGGCCACCAAGGGCAAGGCCAATCCCGCGCTGGTCAACGAACTGCTCCCGAAAAAACTGGAGGGCTGATCTCTCTGCATGGACTACTCGCGCTTCCGTGTCCTGACCTTCGACTGCTACGGCACGCTTATCGATTGGGAGAGCGGTATTGTGCACGTGGTTCGTCAGGCCTTCGAACCCTTTCGCGTTGAGCCTTCGGCGAACGAAATTCTCGAGGCCTACGCCGAAGCCGAAGCTGCCATCGAAGCCGGTCCTTATCAGAAATATCGTTCCGTACTCGCGCAATGCGCCGCGAGCCTTTGTCGCCGGTTCGACGTTCCTCTCCACGACGAAGAACTGGACTTCCTCGTAGACTCCCTTCAGCACTGGGAGCCGTTTCCGGACACCGTCCCGGCCCTCAACCTGTTGCGCAAACATTTCAAGCTCGCCGTCATCAGCAACATCGACCGCGATCTCTTCGAGGCCAGCAATCGGAAGCTCGGAGAGCCTTTCTCGTGGATCATCACGGCCGACGAAGTTGGCAGCTATAAACCCTCGCATCGCAACTTCGACTACGCTCTCGCGCGCATCGGCCATCCCAGGGACCAAGTCCTGCACGTCGCGCAGAGCCTCTACCACGACCACGTTCCCGCCCGCGAGCTCGGCATTGCGTCCGTCTGGATCAACCGCCGCCTGGGCCAACCCGGCCATGGCGCCACGCCTCCGGCCGAGGCACAACCCGCCGCGGTTTTCGCCGATCTGCGTTCCTTTGCGGATGCTGCTATCCGCAATTAGAGGGCTCATCGGCTACAATCGATAGATGCTCCGTTTCACCACCGCAGGCGAATCTCACGGCGAAGCCCTTGTTGCCAACCTCTCCGGCCTACCCGCCGGACTCGGCATCCAGCAAGCGTTCATGGATCGCGAGCTATGGCGCAGGCAACAGGGATACGGCCGCGGCGGACGCATGCGCATTGAGACCGACACGGCGCACATTCTTTCCGGCGTTCGTCACGGACACACCATCGGCTCGCCCATCGCGATCCTCATCGCCAACCGCGACTGGAAGAATTGGGAAGAGTCGCTGCCGGTCGAACCCGGTGATCCCGCAAAACACAAGGCGGTGAAATCGCCTCGGCCTGGACACGCAGACCTGGCCGGCGCTCTGAAGTACAACCTTCCCGAAGCGCGTTACGTGCTGGAACGTGCCTCGGCGCGAGAGTCCACCGCGCGTGTCGCCGCTGGTTCCATCGCCAAACTTTTTCTTCGCGAACTTGGCATCGAGGTCCTCAGCCACGTCATCCAGGTTGGCAATGCTCGCCTGCGTCGCGCAGTGAAGTGGGACGAACTGGTGGCGCTGGCAGCGAAAGATGAAGTGCTGCTGGGCTGCGTCGATGCGGAATCCGAACAGGCGATGAAGGCGGAAGTCGACGCAGTGCTTCGCACCGGCGACACGGTCGGCGGAATCTTCGAGGTCGTGGTGCACAACATTCCGCCCGGACTCGGCACATATGCCCAGTGGGATGAGCGCCTGGATACGCGCCTGGCAGCCGCCGTCATGTCATTACAGGCCGTCAAGGCAGTTGAAATCGGCGACGGTGTGCTCGCCGCATCTTCCCCCGGATCGTCCATCCATGATGAAATAGGATACGAACGTACGGGCTCCGGGTTCTCGGGATTCACGCGCGCATCGAATCACGCTGGCGGAATCGAAGGTGGCGTATCCAACGGCTGCGACCTTATCGTGCGTGGCTACCTCAAGCCCATCTCGACTTTGCGCCGGCCGCTTGCGTCCGTGGACTTCGCGACGCGCGAACCGGTGAAGGCCGCTTACGAGCGGTCCGATGTCTGTGTCGTTCCCGCCGCCGGAGTCGCGGCTGAGTCCATGGTGGCAATTGCCATCGCGACCGCCGCGCTCGACAAGTTCGGCGGCGATTCCATGCTCGAGACATTGCGCAATTTTCACGGGTATTGCGAGCAGTTAAAAAACTATTGAGATTGGATTGGCATGTGTCGATTTATCGGCACATACCCCTGCAAAGAACAATGATCTATCCCATCGTGAAGTTCGGCGATCCTGTCCTTGAGATGCCGGGAAAACCTGTAACCGAATTCGACGACAAGCTGAAGCAGCTCGTCGAAGACATGTTTGAATCGATGTATGTTGCCCAGGGAGTCGGCCTCGCTGCGCCACAGATCGGCATCTCGCTGCGCCTTTCCGTCATCGATGTCAGCTTCAAGGAAGATCCTGGCATGAAGCTCGTGCTGGCCAACCCCAAGATCATCAAGGTGGAAGGTAAGCAGGCCGGCACCGAAGGCTGCCTCTCCATCCCGGACTTCCGCGAGAGCGTGACCCGCCCCAAGCGCGTCACGGTCCGCGCGCAGAATGAGAACGGCGAGTGGTACGAGTACACCGGCGAGGACCTGCTGGCACGCGCCTTCGTCCACGAAATCGATCACCTCGACGGCAAGCTCTACATCTCGCACATCAGCGCACTGAAGCGTGACCTGATCAAGCGCAAGATCCGTAAGCTGAAAAAACTCGGGGAGTGGAAGTAGAAGGGTAGAACCCTCGAACGGCGCCAACAATCGTTTCAGGCCGGCTTGGGACACAACCGCAATCTGCGCAGCATTTGATCCACGACGGCTTCTCCATCGACAATTTCCATCACCAGTCGCGCCACTGCAAGCGGTTCAAGCTGGCTGAAATTGCGCAGCTTCACCGCATCCTTTTCCGTACAGATAAAACCGTCAGCGCCATATTCCTGCGCAGTCTTCTTTAGCTTCGCCACATCGCGCAATGAGAATGCATGGTGGTCCGCAAATAGGATTTTCGCCGCTATGTCCACGCCGTGAGCCCGCAACTGCTCAAAGAATGGCTCTGGTTTCGCGATGCCGCAGAACGCTACCGGGTGAAGAGGACGCGGCTCCGGCAGTACCAGCCTCCGCCGGACACGCCACACTTTGCCCTCTTCCACCGGCAAGGCGCATCGCATCTCTTCCGAAATCACCACGGCATCCGCGCGGCTCAATGACGCAAGCGGTTCGCGTAATCGTCCGACGGGAAGCAGTGTGTCCTGCTCATCGCCCGCGGCCAGCAGGACGATATCAAACTCGCGCGCCAATTGCCGATGTTGGAAGCCATCGTCCAGCAAATGTAGCCGCCCGGGAAATTTCGCCTCCGCCGCGCGTCCCGCCAGGAACCGCTCTTCGCCCACTACCACTGGTACTCCGAGCCGCGTGGCGATCATCACGGGTTCGTCGCCGTACATCGCAACGTCGCCGTCCGGATCAACAATGAGCACACCCTTGCTCTGCCGCCGGTAGCCGCGTGAAAGCACGTCGAACTCGATACCGCGTGCTTGCAGCAACTTGCCCATCGCGATCGTAAATGGAGTTTTGCCGGTACCGCCAGCAGAGAGATTTCCTATGCTGATGACCGGTGACGACAGCCGTCGCGACCGTAGCACCCCACGGTCGTAGAGCGCATTGCGTGCGCCTGCCACCGCGCCAAAGATCGACGAAAGTGGATTCATTGTCTCGGTTCCGTCAGTAGCCCTTGCAGAGATTCAATCGTTCGCGCGGTAGCGCCACGTTGCGTCACCAACACTTGTCTTCCGCGCTCGCCGAGCGCTTTGCGCTCATCCTCGCGCGCCAGCAACGCCAGCATGATCTCACCCAGGGTCTCCGGCAGCACAACGATTCGCGCGTTCGCCTGCGCGAACAACCCTACGATGTCGCGAAAATTTTCCGTGTTCGGACCAATGAGGATAGGCACGCCGTAGTGCGCCGGTTCAAGAATGTTGTGGCCGCCGCGCGCCACCAGACTTCCGCCGACAAAGGCCACGTCGCCCAGTGCATAAATCGACGCCAGCTCACCGATGGAATCCAGCAGCAGGACAGCGCCGCCGAGCGCATGCTCGCCCGTCTCGAAGAGTGTGCGTCGCCGCCACGGCAATTCGCTCGCGGAGAGCAACCGCGCCACATCTTCAAAACGTTCTTTGTGCCGCGGAGCCAGGAGCAACACCGCGCGGGGATAGCTCTGCAGCAGGACGCGAAACGCCGTCAGCACCATTTCTTCTTCGTCTTCCACGGTGCTCCCGGCCACAATCACTGGCCCCGCGCCGCTGGCCGCGATCTCCGCGCGCAACTCCTCCACCAGCGCCACTTCTTTCGGCGGAGCAACATCAAACTTCAAATTGCCGCTGACGCGGACTCGCTCCGAGGGTGCGCCAATCTCCCGCAAGCGCTGTGCGTCCACTTCGCTCTGCGCCAGGAAGAGGTCGACGCAACGAAGCACGCGCGCCAGCAGTCCGCGGAAACGCTTGTATCTAGGATAAGAACGGTCGCTGATACGCGCATTCACCACAGCCAGTCGCGCACCCGACTCGCTCGCCATGCGGATGAAGTTCGGCCAGAATTCTGTCTCCGCCAGCACAACGAGTGACGGACGAAGCTTGCGAATGTACGGGGCAATGCAGAACGGAAGATCGAGCGGAAAATAGAAGACGTCTTCTTCGCCGAAGCGTTCGCGCGCCAGCTTCTGTCCGGTGTGTGTCGTAGTCGAGACAACAACGCGCGACGCAGTAATGTGCGCGCGCAGTTCCTGTACGAGGGTTCCAATCGCCAGCACTTCACCAACCGAAACCGCATGAACCCACACCACCGGGCCACTTGAACTCCGCTGCACGCGCCGCGGCACAAAGCCCAGTCGCTCGCGCAGTCCGGCACGGTATTTTCCGAGGCGAATCATCTGCACGAGCCAGAACGGGCTGCTCAGCAGCAACGCCACGGCCAGTATCGCGCTGTAGATCAAGAACATCGCGCTTCATTGTACTTGTTTGGCCGGATGCATGGCGTATCCATCGCCCAACCGGTCAATCTTCCGCGCGACAAGAGCGCGCACCCTGCCTGTACTTGCGTCATCCGGCACCGCACTTAGGAGGCGCTGTTTTGTGGTCGGGTGCGTGATTCACTTTTAACTGGCGCGCCACGGGAAGGAAAGATATGAACTCCACGTTGATTCGCAAGCATGGTTTACTGGTTGTAGGTACTCTGTTAGCAGCCCTGTCACTGGTTGGATGTGGAACGGGAGGCGGATCTACAACGGGCAGCCCAACTCCTAAATCATCCGCAACCACGCCTGTACAAGTTACGGTGACGGATGCCCCGTCCGATCGCATCCTCTCTTTTGAAATCACCATCAATTCAATCTCGCTGACTGCGCAGGACGGCTCTACCGTCTCCGTGCTCTCCAGTCCGACCGAGATCGAACTCACTCATCTCGTTGGCACCACACAGCCGCTTACGCTCACATCAGTGCCACAGGGAACGTATACGTCGGCATCTTTCACCGTATCTGACCCCAGCATCACGTTTGTGAATGCAATGGGTGTCACGGTGACCAGGCAGATGCCTGACTACGACGCAACCGTGACGATTCCGTTCAGCCCTGCACTCACCATTGGCACGCAGGCCCTCTCGCTGAATTTTGATTTCAACCTCGCAACGTCTGTCACGCTTGATCCAGTGGCCGGCACCATCACAATCAATCCCAAGGTCCTTTTGACGCACCAGAATATCTCTCCTTCCGAGGGAGAAAAACCCGATAGCGGCGAAGTGGAGGACTTTGCAGGCACTGTGACTTCCACGACCGCAACTACGCTTACGGTTTCCGGACGTATGAATTCGTTTTCGCTTACCTGTACGGTTGACGCAAACACGAAGTTCGACGGTGTTAGCGGATTGAGCGGCCTGCAGAATGGAGATATCGTGCAGGTCAACGCAAAGTCACAGGCGGATGGTTCGCTAGTTTGCACGGATGTGGAGGCGGTCGACGACACGCCAGACGGCATGGAGGCACGCGGGATTGTCAGTAATCTCTCGGGCTCATCTCCGAACTTGCAGTTCGACCTTATCGTCGAAGAAGCGAATGGCGACAAAGCCAGTTCCTCGATGGCTGGCAGCACCATCACGGTTACCACTTCGTCAGAGACTGCATTCGCAATTAACTGGAACGGCGTAGACCCAAGCGCGCTTGGATTTACCCCACAGTTCGACAGCACCACGATCTTCAATGGGCAGAACGTGGCAGCCGACACCGATTCAGGGCTAGGCTCGGGAACTACCACCAGCAGTGGGACGCAAACCACGGGAACCCTTGCAGCGAAGAAAGTGGTCCTCAAGGCGCAGCCATTCTCTGGCACTGTCTCCGGACTGAGCACCAGCGGTGGCCTCACAACTTTCACCCTCACGCTTGCGTCGGACTCGGCGATGGCGTCGTTGCTCGGCACCAGCAGCATCCAAGTGATGTTGCCGGCGACCGCCGAACTTGATGTTCAGCCCGTCAATGGCTCCGTGGTTCGAGTGCGCGGATTCCTCTTTAATGACCAGGGCACCTTCAAATTAGTGGCGCGACGTACCGTGGCGCCTTAATTTCTTTCCTTCCCAAAAGGGTCGCGTTTCGACGCGGCCCTTTTTTATCGAGGGGACGGCGCCAGTTGCCCATCATCGCCCGGGAGACGATAATTCCCCTATGCGTCCACAGGGAAAACAACTTCTTTCGCTTGCACTCGTTTGCATGTCGCTCGCCGTGCTGGCGGCCGCGCGTAGTTTCGTCATGCCGAAGGCCTCTCATGCGCGCACGTATCCCGCGCACGATGAACATCCAAACGAGAAGGTGACGATTGCAGCCGATCCTTACGACACGCCTGAGAAGCTGAAGACATTCGACTTCAATTACCTCGAGCATGGCATTCTTCCGGTCTTTCTCGTCGTGAGCAATGATCGAGACGGCGCTGTTCCGCTCGTCAACATGCGGTTGGAATTGGTAACGCGCGACCGGTCCAAGCTTTCTCCGCTGAGTAACGATGACATCTACCGCCGTCTGACGCGCATCAAGGCTCCGACTCCCGGCGACTCGCCCCGCGATCGTCTGCCCTTTCCGCTCCCCGGACACAAGAAGGTAAAGGGATTGGTCCCCAAAAAAGTCGCGGCGGAACTTGAGTCCGCGCGCTTTGCCGCGATGGCCGTAGAGCCGCACGCGACGCAATCGGGCTTCGTTTTCTTCGATGTCAGCGACCTCTCCGATGCAGCCTCCGGAGCGACACTCTACGTAACGGGCGTAAAAGACAACAACGGTAACGAGCTGATGTATTTTGAAATTCCGCTCGACAAGTACGTGCAGACACGCCCGGTACAATAATCCGTCGCGAAAAGAACCAGCATAGTTCACTCGATGCAGCTTCATTGTTGCAGTACAATTCGCTAACATCAGTGGTACTTTACCGTCTCCGGGTTGGTGTGAAACACAGTGCCTCGCTGGCTCCTCATCGTCGTCCTGATTTTCGGCGTCGCCATCGGCGTGGTTGGATGGCAACTTGTAGCGCGCCGCGATAGTATGCCCGCTGCGTCGCCTGTCTCCGAAACGGAGGTAGTGCCGACACAGACGGTGTTGCAACACATGCTCGATTCGAATTTTGAAGTTGTGCGCAGCACCGCGCCATTGCCCGTTCCGGTGCGCTCATGGTTCACGGTAGACGGGCGCTTCGACCTGGCAAATCCTGGCGAACAGATTAACAACGGTCAATATAACGAACCGGGCCGCGCCAGCCGCCGGCTTGTATTTGCTGGAATCGCAGGAGATCGCACGTTTGTTTTTTTTGAACGTGGCGGACTCGTGAACTTCTGTGAGCTCGCGGTGTTCGAGCAGGGATTCATGTCTCAGAGCTATCCGCGCATGATCGGCTCGGCGGCGTGCAGTGACGTTCCCGACGGCGGATTACAACAGCTTCGCACATACGTTGCGAACGGCGCATTCAGTTGGCGAGTTTACAAGAAGAATTAATCCGTGCGGAAGTGAGTTCCAATTTCGCAAGTTGGCGGGAAGCCGCATGGGAATTGGGTTCAAAGCACCGCACTTTGGCGCTACCATTCGACAGGATTGTTCGTCTGTCTTTTGGAGGTGCTCTCATGCGCAGGACTCAATGGACCGCCTTCTTCCTCTTCGCTGCCAGTGGACTGTGCCTGGCGGCTCCGCAAGACAACGCTCCAGCCCCGAACACAAACGTTGCGCCAAACTTGTCGCAGCACTCCAAAGACCTGAAGAAGCCGGTCTGGACGCAGATGCAAACGTATACGTACAGGCTGACGGCTCCTACGATGAAGCAGTACGGCTGCTTTCACATACACGCGTTTAACTTTGAAAAAAATGGCGGCGAGTCGCCAAAATTAAAAAGCGAAACGACGTGCACGCCGAACACCGTGAGGCTGCTGCCGGCAACACCTCAAACGACAGAAGAACCCCAGAAATAATGCAGGCATGACGACGAATTGGAGTCATTTGGCGATTGAGTAACGAGTAGCGTGGAAGTAACACTCCTTATTTACTACTCAGTACCCTGGCGGTGACCGCAAAGCCACGGGCGGGCGGTTAGAATAGCGCCATGGCCGACTTCGGCAAAATGATCCTTGGGTTGGGGCTGCTGCTGGTGGCGGTGGGGGCGGCAATCCTGTTCGCGGACAAACTTCACATTCCCATTGGGCGTCTTCCTGGCGACATCAGTTGGCGGAGCAAGAGCGGGAACACGAGCGTCTATTTTCCGCTGGGCACGTGCATCGTGTTGAGCGTGGTGTTGTCGCTGGTGATGTGGATTGTCAATTCGTTCCGGCGATAAGATGTACCTCAGGGGCTAAAGCCCGTCCCTACCGTTACGACCGATGCCCGATCAACCTCAATTCGCTTTTGAATTCACGCTGGCCAAGCCGGAGCGCCGGATATGGCCGGTGCGCGAACTGGTGTCGGCGGTGCGCACGCACCTGGAACGCGAATTCACGGACACGTGGGTGGAGGGCGAGATCTCCAACTATCGCCCGGCGACTTCGGGACATCTCTACTTCACGCTGAAGGATGGCGATGCGCAATTGCGCATCGTGATGTTCCGCATGCAGGCGCGGCTGTTGCGCTTCCGTCCCGAGAACGGGATGCAGGTGCTGGTGCGTGGGCGGATCACGATCTACGAGGGTCGCGGCGAACTGCAACTGATGGCCGAGCACATGGAGCCGATGGGTGCGGGCGCTCTGCAAGTGGCGTTCGAGCAACTGAAGGCGCGGCTGGCGGCGGAGGGACTCTTTGAGCAATCGCGCAAGAAGCCGCTGCCGGCGCTGCCACGGACGATCGGAATCGTAACGTCGGCAACGGGCGCGGCGGTGCAGGACATGCTGAACGTGCTGCGGCGCCGGCACGAGTCGGTGAACATCCTGATCTACCCGGCGCAGGTGCAGGGCGAGGCCGCAGCAACGGAAGTTTCGGCGGGCGTGCGCTACTTCAACGAGGCGAAGAACGTCGACGTGATTATTGTGGCGCGCGGCGGCGGATCGGTGGAGGACCTGGCGGCGTTCAACGACGAAGGGTTGGCGCGCACGGTGGCGGCGAGCACGATCCCGGTGATCTCGGCCGTGGGGCACGAGACGGACTTCACGATCTGCGACTTTGTGGCGGACCTGCGCGCTCCGACTCCTTCGGCGGCGGCGGAAATCGTCATCCGCTCGAAACAGGAGTTGGAAGACCGCGTGAACGGCTTGCGCACGCGGCTGTCGCGAGCGGTGCGATACCAACTGCTGAGCACGCGCAATACGCTGACACAGCTCGCACACCATGGGGCCTTCGCGCGCATGCATGAACTGATTGCGCGACGAGATCAAAAGATCGACGAGTTGCAGTCGCGGTCGGTAATGGCGCTGCGAGAGACGTTGCGCGGGTTGCGGCGGCGGCTGGACGTGGCGTCGACGAGAGTGCGTTCGCACGATCTGCGGACGCGGCTGGAGTCGCGCGAACGCGAGGTGCAGGCGAAGCTGAACGAGTTGACTTCGGCAACGCGTCGCGTGATGGAGAAGCGTCGCGCACGGCTGGAACGGCTGACATCGCAACTCCATGCACTTTCGCCGGTGGCGATTCTGGAACGCGGATATGCGCTGGTCTTCGATGGAGAAGGAAACCTGGTAAAGAACGCCGCGCAGTTGAAACCCGGCGATTCGATGACGGCGCAGGTGGCGAAGGGCGCGATTGCGGCGAAGGTGGAAGCGGTGGTGGAAGAGTAGGTGCTGGGTGCCAGGTATTAGGCGCTAGGGGAAAAGCAAAAGCTGAACGCAGAGGTTCGCGAAGGGGTTGACGATTACCCTCCCACGTTATCGCCCAACGGATGGGCGCGAACGTGGGACACCCGAATGGGCTCAGGGGCACGCAGTTAGATAGATTCCGCCATCATTCTTCATATGGCCCGAGGAACCGTTCGCCATTGAAGTGAATGAGATGAGTTGGAGAATCCGCAACCCACACTTCAGTCTCCCAAGAAATGTCACTCAGGTATTTCTGCATCGCATGTCTGTCGAGGAATGCTGTAACAAAAACTAACCCAGCCTTTGATGCTTTGAACAGATTCTTGAGTTCACCGTGCCTTTTCGGGTTCACTGGCCCATGGCTCGTCACAGCTTCAATAAGTACAAGCCAACTCTTCTTCTTTAAGTAAACCACTACATCCGGCATCTTGCCGTGGGATTCGATGGTCACGCCAAGCTTCTTTAGCAACGCCTTGTCGAAGTATGCCCACTTTTCGTCCGTATCTCCCACATAGACGAGTCTCCCGCCAGCCGTGAAGCATTCGCAGAAATCCTTGATAATTTTCTCCACAAGGACGTTCTGACCACCGGGGGACAATGTGATGGTGTTGCCGGGAGCGACCTGGACGGGAATGCGCTTCATTTCGCGTTCACGGGCGTACTTCGTCTTTAGTGTCCCGACTGAAGCCAAATGTGTCTTCAATCCCTTCTCGTACTCGGGGGCGCCGTAAGTTCGCAACAGCTTCAGCAAGCCGCTCTCAATCTGATAGACCGCTTTCGGACTGTTAGTCGGACGTTCCGGGTCATCGGGATTAATGACGACAAATCCAGCATCGAGGAACTGATGAATAGTTTGGCGTCGAACGGTCTCACGAGTGTTTGGAGCGTACTTTCTGCCGTAATGCTTCTCAAAGTAATCCATCATGGGGGTGATGCCCATGAAGGGGCTTGTCGCCAATCGCCACGGTGTTCCCGGCTTGAGATCGAGGATTGATAGCAACGTCAGAGCTGAACGTTCGTTCTGCTGTTCTCGCGGTACCCCCAAGTCCTTCAGTATCGCCAGAGCTTCATTAATCTTCTTCTTCGCTCTTACAGGTTCGAGTTTTTTCGATGCCAAGTTGAATATCTCCTGTTGCACGTAATCGTCCAGCTCATACTGGTCCGGGAAAGCATCCTCGATACGCGCACCAACAGCCTCAAGCTGAACGAGGGTTGGATACTTGAAGTTTCGTAAGTCAGCTGCGTTGACTTGTGTGTGACCGTTGAACTGGCGGAAGTACATATCGACCAGTGTTGAGTTCAGGAACGCAGTCAACCCCTTCGCAAGGTTCATTGGAATACCGGAACCCTTGCGGTGATAGTAGTTCGTGTGGTTCTCAAAACCTACTTGCTCAGCATCGACGCGATTCGGGTCATAGACCGCCGCTACTATCCGCTTGTTCTCCTCTTTCGCCGAGAATCGCTTGACGAGGACATAGACACCTTTGGGAATCAACAGGGACTCGGCTCCCGGCAGGACGGCCATTGCGTGAGGCTTCTTGCCTCCAACCTTCGGCCACACTATGTATCCGTTCTCAAAATTCCTCGGATAGATAAGAGGTACAGTGTCTTCGCCCGGATGCTCGCGCAAGAGTTCCGTAGCCCGGAAGTCCACAACTCGCCCTGTTGACACCTCAAGGCCAAGTTCGGCAAGCGGGGTCTGGAGCGAGCGCATGGATTCAGCAACCGATGCGCCAATCCCGTCCGGGACAATATGGATGAAGTAATCGGGGTCACCTTTCTGCACAAGCTGCTCATAGGAGATTTCCCGAACACTGATGAACTCGTCTTCAGGGCCGGTGCTGGAGGAGACGGTCACACTATCGTGAAGCTCCGGGTCTTTTATCCCGTAGAAGATGACGTTCTCCTGAAGTACTTCATCTTCCCTGAACGCCAGTTGCCTTGATTCGAAGACGTGAATACGACGAATACTGAGCGTCTCCAACAAAAGCTGACGGAATGGCTTAAAGTACGGCCCGTTGCAGAAACTTCGCGGAGTGATGGCGACGAGTTCACCACCCGGAGCAAGGAGTTTCAGAACAACGGAGAGAAACCCGGCGTAAAGGTTGGAAGTCTCAACACCAATCTCCCTGAGCATGAGCCGGGTATCGGAGTCCGCGTTTACCTTCTTGTACGGCGGGTTAAGGATGGCACAGTTAAATGCCTTTACCCCACCCCACATCTGCTGACGCAGTATGCGGACGCCATCGTCGATAAAGTCTCGCGCTATGAGGTCTGATTCGAACCGTATGCCAGCGTCTTCGCACGTAGTCTTGCACTGTCTAAGAGTGGCCTTGAGATAGTCGACGAGTACGGGGTCAATTTCATACGTAGTGGAATGGATCGAGGTTGGTTTGCGTGAGCGACCACAAATCTCGCTGATAAATGCCGCCGTGAGCGAACCCACTCCCGCGCCAGCATCGAGCACGGTAAGCTCGGGGGATTCCGCCTTGAACATTGACGCCATCAGCCGAGCGGTGGCGGGCGGAGTCATGAATTGACCGAAGTCCGACCGCCGTTCTGGGGCAAGCTTACGGTTTGCGTCAAGGCGGAAAAAATCGACGCTTTCAATTAGCGGAGAACTCTGCATCAGAATTCAGTATGCCTACGGTGGCGGCCCACGGCTACTTTTTTCTTGTCAGTCCGGACTTGAAGAGGATTTTCTGTGGGATGGCTTCCGTGGACGGGAACGCTCGGCTTGAACGCGGATGAAAAAGGATCACCACAGAGGTCACCGGGGAACACAGGAGGAAAACAAAAGCTGAACGCGGAGGGCGCAGAGGTTCGCGGAGGGGTTGAGAATTGCAGCTCTTCCACGCGGTCTGAATGGGGCACCCGGAGTTCGCCGTCGGTGGCCACAAAGTTCAGTTATGAGCTGGAGGTTGGGGTTGGAACCGGCGATAGCTCACCGCTACAAGGACACGCATGGGGACCGGCAATCCAAAGTCGCGTGCGGGTTGAAATCGCCACTGCCGCACCGTCTCCTCCGCAGTCTGAATAAGACGAGAGTCACGCGACCACACCGGCCTGACCTGATGCACCGTGCCATCCACACCAATCAAAATGCTCAGCTTCACGGTGGTCTTCTCCGGGATTCGCAACGTCCCACGAATCGCCTTCTCAACGGCAGCATTCTGGCTCGGCGATTGCTTCTGCGGAATGTTGACGGGGGGCAGGAATCCAACGCCCGGGTGATACATGGGGGCGTAGGGATGGGCTTGCAGTTGCTTGCGCCGCCGCAAGAGAAGTTGGGCGGCGTACTGAACAGCCTGTGCCACGGGCGGACAATCATGACCAACAGTGACGGCAGCCGCTGGCTGAAGACTGGAATTGACGTCTGTTGCGGATCGCAGTTTGAAGCCTGATGCGCGAACGGAATTCCACATCTCGCGCGGCACAGTCGGTGAAGCCGCCAGAAAGTCACCTTTGCCGAGTTCGAGCGAGTATATTTTGCCGGGTTCACCGTCCAGCGCCACGGCAACGTATTGCCCGTAATTAAGCATTGTGCCTTGCTGGATCAGTTCGCAGGAGTGGTTGAGCCGCTGATGAAGAGTGACGGGGTACTGAGAAGTTGGCTCGGAGGAAGTTTGGGCGGCAAGACCGATGGCAAGTAAGAACGTCAGAAAAGGCGCAAGAAAACTCCGGGACATGGCGGCGATAGTAGCACACGGCGTTGCCACGACTGAAATCGCGGGCCGTGGCTTGCGTAAGCAGTCGTCGCCGTGCGCTGGAAATGAACTGTATGGGATCACCCCCACGTTATCGCCCAACAGATGGGCGCGAACGTGGGGCACCCAGAGTTTATTCAGATCCAATCCCAACTCTATGCGTACTTGATCCACTTGATGATTTCCGGCAGGGTGGGACGTTTGCCGTACATGAGGATTCCGACGCGGTAGATGCGGGCACAGATGAAGACCACCGCATAGATGGTACCGACCAGGAGCGCGATGGACAGGAGAACCTGCCAGAGCGGCGGCATCTGCGAGGCGACACGGACGAACATGATGATGGGCGAAGTGAGCGGGAAAAGCGACAACCAGAAGGCTAGCTGTCCGTTGGGCTGCCGGATGACGGCCGAGGCAAAGACGGTGCAGGCGATGAGCGGCAGAAGCACGGGCCACTGCACCTGCTGCGCCTCTTCGTCGGAGTTGACCATGGCTCCAACGGCGGCATAGAGCGCGGCGTAGAGCAGGTATCCGAGCAGGAAGAAGATGGGGAAGAGGATGAAGACGGGCGCGGGAATCTGCACGTCCTTGAGATAAGCCTTGGCGGCGACGAAGCCGGGAGTTCCAAGGGCGGCGATGCAGGTGCACCAGATGAGCATTTGCGTAAGTCCGACGGCCCCGACGCCAATGATCTTGCCGGCCATGAGTTCCATGGGACGCACGGAGGAGAGCAGGACCTCGACAACGCGCGACGTTTTCTCCTCAATGACGGAGCGCATGACGGCGACGCCATAGATGATGACGGTCATATAGATCATGAACATCAAGACGAAGGGCAGCATGAAGGCGGCAATGCTGGAGCTGCGCGTCTCCTTGCCCTTCTCGATGCGGATGGTGTCGAGCGAGACGCGGCTGAGGATGGAGTCGGCGTCGGTGGCGGCGATTCCCTTTTCAGCGAGCGCGTTGCGGATGAAGGCGGCGCGAAGTGCGCTCTGGATGATGGACGCGCCCATGAGGTCGGACGAGTTGCGCGTGGCGTAGGTGACTGTGCGCTTGCCGATGCCGTCCTGGGTGAGCCAGAGGTACCCATCGAGCTTGCCGGCGCTGACCTGATCGTTGAGCGAGGTGCGCAACTGCTCGGAAGGAGCGCCGTCGAGCGTGACGGTGAACTTCTGCGCACCCATGTCGTCATCGGAGCCGGTGCTGCTGGGCTGGACGAGCTGCTGCTGGATGGCCGTGGCAATGGCCGGGTCAGGCGAGACCACGGCGATGCTCTGCGCCTTGCCGGACTTCATCATCATGAGCTTGGACGGAAGAAGGACCAGAGCGGCGACAAGGACCGGGGTGAGAATCGTAAAAATGATGAACGCCTTGGAACGCACACGTTCAAGATACTCGCGACGAATGATGAGCCAGGTATTACGCATTGGTGGTCACCGCCTTTGAGGACTCCACAACATCGATGAAGATTTCTTCGAGCGAAGGTTCGACCAGTTCGAACTTGTTGATGCGCGCGGACTGCATGGCGAGCCTGAGAAGCTGCTGCGGATCGGCTCCGGGCTGGAGACGCAGTTCGACGTAGTTGCCGTAGTTGTTGTAGGACTGGACGAGCGCCTTGTCATTGAGCCAGGGCGCGTCACCTTCGTATTCGAACTGGATGCTGCTTTTGCCGTAACCGGCCTTGACCTGTTTCAGCTCGCCCTGGAGAACGCTTCGCCCCTGGTTGATGAGGCAGATGGAGTCGCAGAGTTTCTCGACGGTGTCCATGCGATGGGTGGAGAAGAGGATGGTTTTGCCGGCCTTCTTCTGCTCAAGCAGGACGTTTTTCAACTCAAGCGAGTTGGAAGGATCGAGGCCGCTGAACGGCTCGTCGAGGATGAGCACGGCGGGATCGTGGAGAATGGCCGCAATGAACTGGATCTTCTGCTGCATGCCCTTGGAAAGCTCCTCGACCTTGGAAGTGGCCCAGCCGCCGAGTTCGAGACGATCGAGCCAGTGCTTGGAACGGCTGGTGGCGTCGGCGAGCGACACACCCTTTAACTGCGCGAGGAAGATCAGCAGCTCCTGCACCTTCATGCGCTTGTAAAGGCCGCGCTCCTCGGGAAGATAGCCGATGCGGTCAAGATGGTTGCGCCCGAAGGGCTCGTCGAACATGCGTACGGAGCCGGAGTCGGGAATGGTGATGCCGACGATCATGCGCAAGGTGCTGGTTTTGCCGGCGCCGTTGGGGCCGAGCAATCCGAAGACGGCGCCCTGCGGGATGGCAAGAGAGAGGTTGTCGACGGCACGAAATCCGTCGTAGGTCTTATTGACGGCTTGCAATTCAATGGAGTTGGTCATAAGGAATCGCCTGATCCTCGAAGCTGCTGCGCGCTCAAGTTGTGAGTGCGTTGGGCAGTGGCGTGACTGTAGAAGACAGACATGGGCCGAGGTTCGGGAGTCGAAGTATTGTGTGCGATTGGAAAAAATTTCGCAACGGTTTCAGCACAGGAATGAAAATTGCTGGGAAGTAATACAGCGTTCACATTGGGACAAGACAGAAGGCAAGAGCAAAAACAAAAGCCCCACTCAGTGAAACGGCTGAATGGGGCCTCATTGCAAAAAGCACGCGGGTTATTCTGCCCAGCGCTTGAAGACGAGCGAGCCGTTGGTTCCGCCGAAGCCGAAGGAGTTCGACAAGGCATAGTCGACGCGGGCCTTGCGGCTGTGGTTGGGAACGAAGTCCATGCCCTCGGTCTCGGGGTCCTGACTCTCCAGGTTAATGGTGGGAGGCAGGATTTGCTCGCGCAGGGCGAGGACGGTGAGACCGGCTTCCAGTCCGCCGGCGCCGCCAAGCAGGTGTCCGGTCATGGACTTGGTGGAGCTGACAGGAACCTTGTATTCGCCGAAACAGCGGCGGATGGCGCGCGCTTCCAGGACATCGCCAACCGGAGTCGACGTGCCGTGGGCGTTGACGTAGCCAATGTCGTTGGGCGTGATCTTCGCGTCGCGGATGGCATTGGTCATCACACGGAAGCCGCCGTCGCCGTCTTCGGAGGGCTGGGTGATGTGATAGGCGTCCGCGCTCATGCCATAGCCGACGATTTCGGCAAGGATGTTTGCGCCGCGAGCCTTGGCCATCTCGTACTCTTCGAGAATGAGGATGCCGGAGCCTTCGCCGATGACGAAGCCGTCGCGATCCTTGTCCCAGGGACGGCTGGAATGCACGGGATCGTCATTGCGCGTGGAGAGCGCGCGCATGGAGGCGAATCCGCCAACTCCCATGGGAGTGATGGCAGCCTCGGTGCCGCCAGCGATCATGACATCGGCATCGCCGCGCTGGATGATCTTGAAGGCGTCGCCAATGGCATGGGCACTGGTGGTGCAGGCCGTGGCGGTGGCTTCGTTGGGTCCCTTGGCGCCCCAGCGGATGCTGACATGACCGGCGGCGAGATTGATGATGGCCGCGGGAATGAAGAAGGGCGAGATGCGGCGCGGACCGCCTTCGAGCAGGTTGCGATGTTCGCGCTCGATGACGTCAAACCCGCCGATGCCGGAGCCGATGTGGACGCCGACGCGCTCGGCGTTGGCGGGCGTAACCTGCAGACCGGACATCTTCATGGCTTCATCGGTGGCGGCGAGCGCCAGGTGGATGAAGCGTCCCATCTTCTTCAGCTCTTTTTTCTCGATGAAGTTGAGGGGGTCGAAATTCTTGACCTCGGCTGCGATCTGGCAGGCAAAGAGGGACGCATCAAAATGCGTGATGGATGCGACACCGCTCTTGCCGGCGAGGATGTTCGACCACACCTCGCCAGAGGTGTTGCCAACGCCGCAGATCAATCCGATTCCAGTGATGACAACCCGGCGTGCCAAGCTTATTTGCCTTTCGCGTGCGAGCCGATGTAGTTGATGGCATCCTGCACGGTGCGAATCTTCTCGGCGTCTTCATCGGGGATTTCGATGTCGAAGGCCTCTTCAAAAGCCATGACGAGTTCCACAGTGTCGAGGGAGTCGGCGCCGAGGTCGTCCACGAAGGACGCATTCGGCGTGACTTCACCTTCATCCACGCCAAGCTGCTCAACGACGATCTGCTTTACTTTTTCATCAACCGAAGCCATGTTGGGAACTTCTCCTTTCAATGACAGGACAGACGAGGACGCTTTCTTGCGTCACCATGCGGTCAGCCTGGAAGAACAAAAACTTTGGGGTCCGGAGACCCGGCCGGCACCGCTAGCCTGAAGACAGGCGGGGGTGCGCAGAGAGAGTTACTTTGCCGCCTTGGCGTGCTTGCCAATGTAATCGACGGCATCCTGCACGGTGCGGATCTTCTCCGCATCGTCGTCGGGGATCTCGATGTCAAAGGCCTCCTCGAAGGCCATGACGAGCTCGACGGTGTCCAGCGAGTCGGCGCCGAGGTCGTCCACGAAGGAAGCGGTTGAGGTCACTTCCGCCTCGTCGACACCCAATTGATCCACGATAATCTGCTTAACCTTTTCTTCTACGGATGCCATACGAGTGGCGCCTCCTGCTGAGATTCTGACTGCTCCAGCAACCAAGTTACCGGAGGCCTTGAACGGCCTAGTGTACTTGGACGGGGACAGCCCTGCAAACCGCACGTAACCCGGCGGGCAGAAATCTACCCCGAATCGGCCATCCAGTACCAGTTCATCATCCTAACCGCTGGGTACAGCGCGGTCAACTTTCGATGGAAGATGTCATGTGGCTGAAAAGAAAAGTGGAGCGGGCAGTCGCGAAGGGTGTGACAACGGCGGGGATGGAAAGTGAGCGCGAGTTGAACGACAGCCGCGGTCCACAGGCCAATCCCAAAGCGAAACGCTCTATACTCTAGCGCATGAGAGCCGTGGTACAACGCGTTACGCGAGCCAAGGTCACGGTGGATGGAGCCGTGACAGGAGCAATCGAAGCGGGGTTGCTGGTATTGCTGGGAGTATCGCAGGACGATACAACAGCGGACGCCGATTACCTGGCGGACAAAATCACCGGGCTGCGGATATTCGAAGACAGCGACGGAAAGATGAACCGGAGCGTGGTGGACACGGGAGGAGCGATCTTGGCGGTGTCGCAGTTCACGCTGTATGGCGACGCGCGGCGAGGCAAGCGTCCATCGTTCGATGCGGCGGCAAGGCCGGAAGAGGCGCGTCAGCTCTACGAATACTTCGTCGACAAAATCCGCGCGGCAGGTGTCCGCTGCGAGACGGGGAAATTCCAGGCAATGATGGACGTGGAGCTGGTGAACACAGGGCCGGTGACGATATTGGTGGATTCGAGGAAGGGGTTCTAGGGGAGTCGCGAGTCAATAGTCGCGAGACTCGAGTCGCGAAAATCCCACCCTTCGCGTTGCTCAGGATTGATTGGATAAGGGCGAAGGCTCACTTCGAGTTCCGGTAGTCTTTCTTTGTTGTGGAAGTAAGACGCTGGAAGGAAGGAGCCTTCGATGATGATTGTAGGCTGTGATTTCCATCCGAG
>JAJXZT010000025.1 GCA_021779935.1 Acidobacteriota bacterium | reverse complement strand
CG
This sequence comes from Acidobacteriota bacterium, assembly GCA_021779935.1. Taxonomy (GTDB): domain Bacteria; phylum Acidobacteriota; class Terriglobia; order Terriglobales; family Acidobacteriaceae; genus JAJXZT01. The sequence continues at coordinate 12,456 of JAJXZT010000025.1, read as the reverse complement.
AACTGGTCGAACGCAGCTTCGCCCATGCCTATGAAACCGGCGGCATGCGACGGCTGCATCTGCGCGGCCACGACAACATCCTGAAGCGGCTGCTGATTCACCTGTGCGGCTTCAACCTGTCGCTGATGATGCGCAAGTACACGGGAAAAGGGACGCCGCGCGGCTGGCAGGACTACTCGGCCGACACTTACTTTGCTTTTTTGCGGCTCCCGCTGGTGTTGCTGGGGCGGAAATCGCTCGAGATCATGGACAGCGCCGCAGGAACGCTCGAACGCGAACAGAACGCGAGCTTAACCAACTTAGGCCAGAAACTTACTTGCACCACGGGCTGTTAAGCATTCCACCCCAACCACCCACACGAACGTTGAGAACTGGTACGTGGGAGCGAATAGCTACTCGATTCACGCACTGTGAGACGGAGCCACCCGGGTTGCTTCTCTGCGGCACACTGGCAGAGTTGAAGTGTTCTGTTTCCTCCCCAATCAAATTATGGTTGGAAGTCGGTGACGGCTGTGGACGAAACTCAAAGGAATCGCAGAGCTAACGCGCAACCCCGTACAAAGCGTCCGGATGATGGGCTTGTGCTCCTGATTGAGGACCGCGAATTTATCCAAACATCGGCGCTGGATGATCGTCGGGGGCGAGAGCGGTCCACAATGGACAAAGAGCCCGATGCGGCTCTCCTGAGCGCGCGCATTGTGGGAAAAGACCCGGAAGCAGAAGGTGGCCTACTTTTTCAAACAGGTGAGCGCACAGGGCAACGAGCGAGGCATCGACGCTCTGGATCGGGATGTGTGCGGGAAAGTGGGCCGCGCGATCCGAACTCGTGAATGGCCACCGACGCCATTTCCCCTGCTGCCCATGCACGAGAAAGGCAAGCGTTCTTGTCCAACATCAGCGGGCTAGTAGTCCAGTGCCCCTCTGTCGTGTGTTGGTATCCTCAATTCCGGATTTTCGCAAGAGAGCCTTAAATCGACCGTCGTCGCGGAGCCTGTCAAAAATTGGGTCTGCATTGAGAAAAAGAATCCAATGAGAACGCTCATCACACGCACGGGCCAGCCATTCTAGCGATTGTTGACGGTCGTCGAGCCCGAGATGAATCAATCCAGCGAAGTACGACGGGACATACTGATGGGATGGAAGATCAGTCAATCGTCGAAGAACCGACTCAGCTTGCAACCTCTTTCCCAACAGTGCGCAAGCATAGCCCCAAAAGCCGAGATAGACTCGGCTGTCGTTTGAATGAATTCGGGCAGTGTCGAAATGTAGAAGAGCCTCGCTGAATCTTCCCAGTTGCAGCAGGCCGAGCGCCAGTGAGGCATGTGCAATAGATGATGTGGGACTGAATTCCACGACGCGCATTCCTGTCTCGACAGACTCAGTAAATCTTCGTGCCAGGTAAAGCGTATGGCAAAGGAGAGCGTCGAGCGGCACGGAAATCGCACGATAAGTATGGGCAGTTTGCATTGAGGAAACACTCTCCGCGATTCGCCCCATTGCGATCTCCAGCAAAGCTTGGCCGTTGTAAGCAAAGTAATAATCCGGAATTGCCCTGAGAGCACTGTCGAATGCGCTGTTTGCAGCGTGCCAATCGCGCTCATAACAGAGGTGTACCCACCCGATGGAAGTAAGAGCTTCCGGCAAGTTCGGCTGAACCTTCAGAGCCTCCAATGCAGCTGACCGGGCTCGCGAAAACGCTTCTTCCGGGGCGACCATGCAGTGAATGGCCATCATGATGTTCGCATCGGCCAACCCGACCCACGCGAGCGCATGGGAAGGGTCACAATCGATTGCCTTTTTAAACAGAAGGGCGCTGTCTCGTAGACCAGACTCCTGTCGCTTATCGAGGTAGTGCTTGCCGGCGCGGAAATATTCCTCCGCCTTCTGATCATTAATGATGACCCTGTTGCCGCTGACAGGATGAATAAAGCAATAACCTTCTCTGCCAAGAGATGCGATGTACTTTCTACGTGAGCGATTAGTGTCGCCCAACAGTGACCAGACACTGCTCACCAGTACGTTTAGCCGATTCTTGGTCGGCCGTCCTTCCGGCCACAAACGATCTTCAATTATTTCCTTCGCGATTCTTTTTCCCTCATTTTCCGCGAGGAATGTCAGGAACGTGATCTGCTGGGGGCCAGCCTTGAGTCGATGGCCTCGCCGGTACAACTCGCCTGTATCGGGGTGAAGCACGAATTCACCGAACGTGATGATATGGTCGTGGATTGTCGGCTGCATCAATCAGGTACCTCGGAGACGGTATCGAAGCGTAGCACCGAAATCGGTTAACCGGGAATGAATTCAATAGCCTAGACCCTAAGTATTTCTAAGAGTTGTGTTTGGGAATAATGATTGAGTACTCCCGCGGTCTTCAACTATCCTTCGGCGCTATGCCGTATTGCAGAAGATTCTAGAATCCACTCCCGGAGCGGATTGCCACCAAGCACCCTCGGAAAGCCCGACAAGGTGGTCGATCTCGGGACAAAGAAGATCTACATCTACAAGGACATGAAAGTCGTGCTCATCGACAACAAGGTGAACGACTTGCGGTAGAGAGGTGTGATCGACGCTCGATAGATGCCGCTGCAAACACGGCTGATAACAGCAATCATTGAATATTGAATACGGTAATGCGAAGTGCGGAGTAATGCCTCGCTTGCGCATCAAGGCCAGGACGTCACGCTGACATTTGCCGGACTAACGTTCGGCGGAGAACTGCAATGAACCTCATTGACATGGTCTCCTGGGAAGCTGGATCAGACTCTTCCGATCTGGACCACCCCAGTACAGGATCTCCTGATCCAGACCCGTTGTTTGCCTGGAAGTATCGCTCGAAAGGCAAGAAAGACTCGGGGTTGAACCTGAGTACGTTCACCCAGTTGGTGGTTCGAGAGTCGCAGGAGGCCGTACTCTTCGGCAAAGGGCGGCTTCTGGGAAAATTCGGCCCCGGGAAGCATACGCTCAACACCGAGAACCTTCCTCTCCTGAAGAGCCTCTACGGGATACCGTTTGGCGGAAAGAATCCTTTCCTGGCAGAGGTATGGTTCGTCAATAAACTTGTCCCGCTCAACATCGATTGGACCACCAGCAGCATGATGTACCAGGATCCTGATTACCAGACCATGGTTCCGTTGAGGGCATGCGGGCGTTATGGACTCAAGGTGCAGGACGCTGAACGCTTCCTCATCAAACTAGTGGGCACGGCAACTGATTTTCGCGCGTCAAGCCTCACGAATCACTTCCGCGGCGTGCTTGAATCGAAGACAAAGACAGCACTTCTTTCCTACATGCAGTCTCAGCACATCGGGCTCAAGAGTATTTCTGCCTACCTGGAACCGCTGTCCGCGGCACTCCAGAATCCGATGCTTGTTTTCTGGGAAGACTACGGATTTCACCTGGAGGGCTTCTACATCACCTCGATCGAGGTGGATGGCAGCGACCCGGCCGGACAGCGAATCCTTGAAGCCATCGGACGGCAGAGCGCGCAGGTAATAGGAGGCTATTCCTGGCAACAGTCGCGAGCATTCGAGGTGGCCGACAATGCCCTGGATTCCATGGCGACCAATGGCCATGGCATGCTTGGCGCGCTGGTGATGACAGGCATGATGGGAGGAGCTGGAGGAATTGGCAACTCGCTCTTGCAGCCCAATCCTGGCGGCGTGCCTGCCAGCGGAGTATCCGGTCAAGTGGGGCAAGGCGCGCAAATGCCTCCCCGTGAAGTATTCTGCTCGAACTGCACCACAAAATACTCGAGTACGGCCAAGTTCTGCCCTAAATGCGGCGATCCCTACACACCTTGCCCTCGCTGCGGTGCGGACAATGACCAAAACGCACGCCGCTGCGTAAGTTGTGGCGCGTCTTTAGGCGCGGCGCGAAATTGTGCTCACTGCAATTCTCCGCTTCCACCAGACGTCAATGTTTGCCCCAGATGCTTCAGGCCGGCGAACAGCACGCAAACGTGCAAGGCATGCAAGAGTCCACTGGCCGCGGGTGATGCCTTCTGTTCCAACTGCGGCAACAAGGTGGAGTGACATGGACAACAGAAAATCCGTATCGCAAGTGTTCGCGGTTCTCTATGTTGTGGGAATCGGGCTCCTGGTACTCGGATTCATGCTCCTGGTACCGCCGGGGAGCCGGAACGATGTTGCGTGGCTTGACTTCATCGTTGTCTGCATAATCTATTCGATAAATTTCCCCGTCATCGCAACCTGGCGACTCCGCGGCGGAAACTTCTCCCAGAAAATTCCGGGGATTGCCATCCTGCTTGTGGCGGATCCCATCTACGTTGTTCTGGCGCTCGGGGTTGCCGTCCGTGGCTTGGTCTACGGCCTTTCCTTCCGGCTTCAATTGGTCCTTCAATTGGCGCTAATTTTTGGATCCGTGGTAGTGGTGGCTGTCGGCTGGATGGCTTCATTACGCGTAAAAGAAGTGGCGGACGAAGAGCAATCCAAGCTGGAAAGCCTGCAGCGCCTGAAGCAATCCCTCGTCCTCTGTGAAGTAGCAATGGCTTCGCTGGAACCAGTGTGGAACCGCGAACGCATGCTTGTCCGGAAGCTCAAGGAAGACTCGCGCTATCTGTCGCCCTGCGCCGAGGCTGCGGTGACATCGTACGAAGAAGAGATGATTGCATTGCTCCAGGAAATTTGTCTCCTGGCGGAGAGTAACGATCCTATTCGCCTGAAATCCGATCTTCATTCGCAGATCGAAAAGTGCGAAAGGCTGATGGCGTATCGCCAGCGGGCCCTGATTCAACAAGGAGAACAAGGATGAGTGGAAAAGTGTTTCCTGGCAGTGCAAACATCTTCGAGGATCAGGCGCAGATCCTTTTTGACTATTACCGTCAGGCGGCGGAACAGATCGTCAAGCAGGAAGAGCAGGTAGAGAAGCAAATCGCCGTGGCGCAAGAAGAGGAGACGCAGTTTGCTGCCGCGCAAAAGCAAAAGAAATTGATTGAAAAACTCGCTTACGCCGCCGCCGGACTCCTTTTGATCGTTGCCATCGTTTTCCAGGTCCAACAGGGCACACTCATTCTGCTGCTTGACATCGCGGTCCTCGTCCCCCTCGGTGCCGGAATCTATTGCCTGTTTCAAAGCAAGGCGCTCGAAGAAAAAATCGCCGATGCCCAGACGCGAACGCAAGGTTTTCGTACTGCCTTCAAGGAAATTCCCCGTGACTTCAAGATCCACAAACTCGGGGTAGCCTACATTCCGGTGGCAGGCAGGGTACCGTTCGAAGGAAAGAGCTTTCTGCTGGACTATACGGGGACCCAGAACAAGAAGGAATTTCGGCTTAGCACGGTTCGCAAGAAAGAGTTGTTCGCATCTGCCATCAACGATCTGGAAACTCTGCTGAAGAAGATTCCGATTGTCGAGACGTCTTCCGAGGTAGAAGACATTCCCACCGACCAGTACTCCCGGTCCATCCAGAAAGTTCCTTTTTACGACTACCTGGGTACCCTGGACCGCAAGCTGCGCACGGTTTCCCACTGCCTGGGCGAGTTGGAGACTTCATCGGTGGACATCCCCGTCATTTTTCCGGCGACTCCGTATGCGAAGTTCCTTGCGGAATACGCTACTCCGACGCCCGGAAATGCAACTGTGTTTCCGGCCTTTGATCTGCGTCAATTCGATGGCGAACTAGCCACCTTCCACGCCCTGAACCAGATGAAGAAATCGCTTGAGCGGCACTCGCGACAGTTCGAGCAGGTTCTGCGTGGCCTGATGGTGAGCATTGCGGAGACCGTGCAGGCGGTGACCGAGTTGAAAGTGATTTCAACCAGCAAGCTCGTTGAGCGATCCAATCGCCTGTTCTACATGATCCTGAAGGCTTCTTACAACCACTACTCTCCCAAGCTGGAGGCTGAGGAAATCGAGCGCATCCGGACCGAGTCATTCAATTACCAGGACTCGGTGGATACCTATCAACCATTCCAACTCAAGAGCAGCTCCCGTGTGCTGTTCGATCCGATCTCCGAGAACTGGGTAGCGGAAGACGGAACTAAGACAACGTTTCCATTCGGGATGCAGCAACTCCACGAAGAGGTGATCGCTCCGATCGTTCAGAACCTGATGCAGGAGACACGGATGGAGCGGCTCAAGATCTATCACAGCATTCAAGACCAGAAGAACAGCTACCTGAACAAATGGCATCAGGACACGGAGGATTTCTACGGCCGCAATCGGGCCGAGAGCGCGGACCTGATCAACCTGATGCGATCCTCGTTCACGGACTTCATCGCCAATTACAACACGCTGCAGTCGCTGGAGCAGACGGAGAAGCAGATGAAGGACGCTGGCGTTAACGCGGATACCGTGGTCAGGACCGTCGAGAACAGCGCGGAAACGGTAACGTCCTACGAACTCGAACGCCGCCAGTACCAGGCAGTGCAGGAAGAATTCGCCGCCTACGTGGAGCGGCTGAAAGAAGACATTGACCGAAGAGCCGAGAAGTTCCAGTTCATTGAATACTACGACGCTTCCCTCAGGGACGATGCTCCGAAGTCCATGTCCATGGCTTCCAGCAGAACACAGTCTCTGGACGAACGTCGCAAGCCCCTGCTTGCGGTGAACCCCTTGTATGCGGAGTCTTCTGACCTGGCGCCGCAGCCGACCGTGGAGCATCTGGCAGATGCGCATTTTGCGTTGAACCTGAACACCCTCGCCAACGATGCGATTCGACAGCTTGATTCCCTGGGGAGGGAGTAATGGCGAATTTCACGTTCACGGTTGAAACGGACGAAATGGCGGAAGCGCTGCATGGCGTGGTGCCACACGTGGAAGGCACTACCGCGGCAGTGATTGCGATGCAGAGCGGCGTGATCGTGGCAGAGCAACGGGCTGCCGACAGGATCTGCGAAAACGTGAATCGCGGATTCTTCAGCCTCATACACTCGCAGATCTCGCAGAAAATAGCGGCGTGCCGCAGCCAGATCGACGCGCGCCTGCTGGAACTCCGCGATCAATCCCAGAAGCTGAAATCTGTGAAGAACGTGATGCAGCGGGATTTCGAGATGATCACGGCGCGGTACACCAAGCTCTTTCAGTCTCTTGATGCCGCTCTCTTCAGCCGTGTTCACGAGATCGATCAGGCAAGCGTGGATCTCACGCAGAAAGACCTGGGAAGACTTCGCCGGCGAACGCAGAGCCTGCAAGCCTCCGTGCCCGTGAACCAGTTGGAGAGCGTGCGGTCGAGCCAGTTGATCGCGGCATCCGCGACCAAAGCCACGGCCGGCATCACTATCACCGCCATGAACCGTTTCATCGCGGACTCCAATGAACAGAACCTCCTGACCGTAAGCATGCTAGAAGAGAAGGCAGAAGGCGAAGGAGGTCCGCTGCTCCTTCCGATCGTGCTGGTCGAATTCGACAGCCTGCAGTCGCATCAGCGGCAGTGGCAGCGCCATGTTCCCAAGCTTCCTTCGCCGGTCCTCGCGGCCGAGGTGGACAAGGCCATCGAGCGAAGCGTCTTTGCCGAACTTCAGCGGTTGGAGTGGAAACCTATGAACGCCGATGAGCGGGAGAAAATTGCGCACCGCGTTCATCAACTGCTGGAACAGTCGAAGCTGAGTGAACGCGTTCGCAAACAAGTGATGCGCATGTTTACGTCCGCGAAGTGGGCGGGGCTGGACGGGGTGAACGCATGAGCTATTCACGAAGTTACAGCGCGACCATCAGCGGAGTAGCGCATGATACGTTCGATTACCCCGCCTCGGAAAATGGCGGTACCAGGTCCGTAAGTATTGAATGGAGCGAAGACGTAGATATCGACATCGTTGTGGATACCAAGCCTTTCGATGAGAGCGTGGGCAGGCTGGCTCGTCATGTGGACGTGCTGACCGGCACGGTGATTGCGACGGAAGCCGCGCAGGTGAAGCAGAAGTCGACCAGCGCCGACAGGATTAGCGACAGCGTCACACGGGGCTTCTTCGAACTTGTCCGCTCCGAGATCACGCAGCAGATGGCCGCCATCAAGAGTCGAGTCGACTCCCTCTTCCTGAAACTGAAGGACTTGAGAGGCGCCTGTGTGCGAGTTCAACAGACGATGCAGGAAGACTATGGCCGGATTACGTCTCGATATCTGAGCGTCTTCGAGGAGTTGGACAGAGAAACGTCGAGACGCGTCGCGTCGCTCGATGAAGCCGCCCACACGGTTCGGAGACAAGCGTCGGCGCAGATCCGCCGCGGCATCGACGGTTGCTTGTCCACGTCTGCAACGATCACTGCCGCCGAGAGTTCTCGCGCTCAATCGCAACTGCTGGCCAGCACGGTCCGGCAACAGATGAACCTGCTCCTGCAGAGCGCCACCGCATACCTGGCGCAGGAAGCGCAGATGACACGCAACGTGGAGACCATGCTGACAGGTCCCGGCTCAAGCGATGCTGCTCATGAAAGCCTCCCCATCTTGTACCTGGAAGCTGACTCCGCGGCCGGAAGAATGAAAAAAGTCTTCTACGCCTCGGTGGATGCATGCCCCTTACGGCAAAAGCAAGACCAACTCCGGGAAATGTTCCTCCAAAAGGATCTTGTGTGGCAGCCAATGAGCGGCGCGGACCGTGCGCAAGTTGAGCGGTTCTTTATGCCGTTCGTGGAGAGCATTCACGGAAAAGACCGGGAGCGTGACGCCCGCATCAGGGAATGCATCCTGCGGTTATGGCGCGCCCATATACCCGCAACGCTTCCGTACTCCTGAAAGACCAAACGACGGCCGAGGATATAGATGAAGGAACTGACTGAAATTCGATTTAACGATAACCGCATCCTGCTCAGGGACAACCTTGTAAAATCGCCGATCCTTCCCACCGTATCCAGCGAACTTGAGCGCGATGTAGTCGTGCAGGGCGATTGCGTCGTGGAGGGAGCGCTCTTTGCGCGCAATCTCGAAATACAGCAGGGGCCCTTTCGCGTGAAAGGCCCGGTCTTTACCCAAGTCGAACTCCATGTGAACAATGACGCCAAGGGATCTGTCTTCCTTGAGAAGGCGGTGGGATCGGCAAACGCCATCGTGTCACTCTCGCCCGGGTGCAGGATGCATTTCCTGTCGGACGTGAACGCCAAACAGGTAAAACTTCGGAATGCATACGTCAGTGCATGCATTTTTGCCGACGAAATCGTTCTGGAAGACTGCGTGGTTATCGGCGGCGCATTCGCCACCCGCAGTCTGGAGTTGCACAACTGTGTTGTTGGGACATTCAACAGCCCCACGGTGCACGCGTCAAAAATGGTCTATTTGCTCTTTCCGAGTGCCTTCTCGATGGAGAAACTCGCCACCCTTCCTGGCACCGAGTTTTTCAATCTCACGCTGGCGGACCTTGGCGCCTTGATGAGGGGCGTACCGCAAGCCGAAAGCTCGGGAAAGATTCGCATTAACACTGCGGAGGACGAGGTCAAAGCGGTACTTACCGGCGATGGCGCACAGCAGATTTTGCGAACGTATTCAGTGGTCGGCAAAGTTTTGGCCGCGGACCTGGTGGATTACGACAAGCTGCAGAATCATTTCCTCCTGACTTGTGCCAGCCTTGGAAGCCAGCTCCTGCGGAGCTACGATCTCGGATTGGACGCGTCCGGCAACGTCGTCGAAATAACTCCAGAACGTGTTGCGGAATTCTTATTTGACATTCTCAACGGCAAGATTGAGGTTCCCGATCTGGCTGGCGACTTCGATATCAACACAATCGTACGCGGCCTCGCTTCCACGCCTTCGGCGCAGGAATCCGTGGTTCCAAAACCTGTTGCCGCGCAACCTCCGGTCGAACCTCCTCGCTCGGTGGAGGAAGCGGCCAAAGCGGAGCCCTCGCCCGATGTCGCGGCTTCTTCGACTCGCGCGAGCGTAGTTTCCGATTCGCCGCCGTTGGCCGAAGCCACGGGCTCCAGCGTCTGTCGCCACTGCGGTAGCGAATTAGACGAAGGGAGTGCGTTCTGCGACAACTGCGGGAAGCCGCAGAAGCAGGATTAGGGTTATGAATTGCAGACAATGTGGTATTGAAGTCCCCTTGGGAAAAAAGTTCTGCCGCAACTGTGGCGCACCCGCTCCGGTAGAAGCAGCCGCTGCCGCACCGGCAGGCGTCGATCAGGTGATGATTCAGAGTGTGACCGTCTGCCCAGGCTGCCAGAAGGAAGTGGTGCCGGGGAAACGATTTTGCAGGTACTGTGGCGCCTCCGTTGCGGGCGGAGAGGCACAGGCCCCTGGCACGTCGATCCCAAAACCTGACGTATCTTCCGGCTTCCCCGAAGCGCTTCAAGGAGACCTGTACACCGAAGTCCAACCGGTGATTGGCAGCGAACCTTCAGCCTCCTCCAGCGAGAAACTGGAGGCCCCGTCTAGTGCAATTCTCAATGGGACTAACGGAGAATCGGGTGAAAACGAACCGGTCGCTGGGAGCACGGAAGAGGAGCAGACGCCATGGAGGAACTCCCCTGACGCCGAAGAAACATTGCCGAGCGCGATTTTCGAACGGACAGATGACGTCAGCTCCGGCGACTCTTATGCCGCATTCGAGCCAAATTCTGGCGGTGAATCGACCGCTCAATCGCCATCAGTCGGTGCGCCACGCTGGATGCTTACTGTTTTGCTGCCAGCTGGGCTGGTGGTTACCGTGCTGGCCGTGGCCTGGTTTGTGTATTCTGCTCGTCGCGCTAAGCCAACGATAACAGCCTCGCAGACGGATTTTATTAACGGTGCGCCGGAGTCTGCTCCCGCCGGAAATCAGCCGCCGGTTGTTGCCATGCCGGCTTCTCCTGTCGCAGTAGACCGCGTGAATCCGCAACCGGTGCCGGAAGCGCAGTACCCTTCGGAGAAACCTGGCCCCGCCATCGCGGCCCAACCAAACACAGCACCTTCGCGAAGGCCAGACCTGGGATCAAGCCGGCCAGAAGTGAAGACCAGTTTGAACGTGGCTCCTCCTCCGCCTGTACCCGCCGTTCCGGCGCCACGGCCTCAACCGACCTACGAACTTTCAAGAAGCATTTCAAGCCCGACGGGCCGTGCCGGCAACGAACCCTCCAGCGTGACTTACGCTGCACCGCCGCCGCCGCCCGCGCCGTCACCTGAACCGACATCCGCGCCGCGGCCGATGGCTCAGTCGGGCTACATCGTCTGGAATGGCGTTGTACAGAAGAACGGGATCATCGAGATTGACGGCGACACGTCAACCCCGGGGAACATCCAGTCGGGACTTCCGGGCGTGCCGGTCACCATTGACCTCGATACGAAGAACTATGCGCTTGTGGAATACCCCAGTGCGTCGAGTGGGTACAGGCGAATGAAGATACGAAGCAGGAATAAAGAAAGCTCAATCATTCTGAAATGGCAACTAGCCAAATGAGAGGTTCTTTGTGCGGAAGATTGGATACCTTTTTTTTCTATTGATGTTGGCGACGGTTTGCTTTGGTGGAACTACCATTCAGCCGAATACGGACTTCCTGGTCCGGCTTGAACCGCCAGGGATTAATTCAACAACCGCCGCAAAAGGCGATGAGATCAGAGCGGTCGTCATAGAACCAGCGGATTTCGCCGGATACGAACTTGTGGGACATGTGTCCGAAGCCAAAAGCAGCGGAAAAATCAAGGGTAAATCGGTTCTGCAATTCAATTTCGAGCGTCTTGAAAAAGGCACCACGGTCGTCCCGGTAATCGCGACTTTGAAACAAGTCACAAACTCCAAGGGCGCCCCGAACGTTGACGAGGAAGGCCGGGCAATCAAGAAAAAGAGCCACGTCAAGAGCGTCCTCCTCGCATCCGCTGGCGGTGCGCTTCTCGGAGGACTTCTTGGCGGGGGAAAGGGTGCGCTGATCGGTGCCGCAGCGGGTGGATTGGCTGGCGCGGGTGCAATTGAACTGAGCGCGGCAAAAGGTGCCGACTTCGATCTCGCTGCCAACAGCAGGCTTCTTGTGACGCTGAGCCCGGATCGAAAGAAGATTGAAGGCACACCGAATCAATAGTTATGTTCCAGTAGCCCGCCAACCCGTATTCCTGACGCAATTACGCGCCATGCGGAACGCCGCGAGTACCCGCAGAAACCGCGAGCCCTGATTGCACCGTGCGTCTCTTGGCGGCGGCCATGGCGAAGAGCGCTACGACACATCCCCAGCGTCCGGGCTTGAACTGGGTTGCGGATTCAGGGGCCGAGTCGCTCCAGACGAGGGCGACACCGTTGGTTTCCAATCCGATCGCTTCTGCAATTTTGCTGTTCATATCGCTGCGGGAAAGGTATGCGCAATTCGGGCGGGGCTACTATGACGATGGTCACGTGGGGAAGTGAGGGCAAGGAGAAAGTGGAAAGGAAGATCGTGATGGGTGGTGACGGTTTCCCGGCGTGGGGAAACGACACCGCGCTAGAAGCGGTCTCATAAATGTTTGAGAAGCATGAGGAGACAGGCGAGGTGGACGAAGCCGAGGAAGTTCTCGATGTGGTATTCCCATCGGGTAACAAGTCTGCGGTAGTTGTGCATCCAGGCGAAG
>JAJXZT010000035.1 GCA_021779935.1 Acidobacteriota bacterium | reverse complement strand
TGCCGACGGATGCGTATGTCGGCAAGATCGGCATCGCCGTGGCGCCGAGCAATCCCAATCGCGTGTGGGCCGTGGTGGATGACATTGGAGCGACGCACGCACCGTCGTATCTGGTGAAGAAAGAGACGACCACCGGGCAGAATGCTCCGAAGCCGGCGGGCGGCGTCTACCGCTCCGACGACGCGGGCAAGACGTGGCGACTGGTGAACGCGGAGAAGCGGCTGTGGGGACGCGGCTGGTACTTCGAGGCCGTTACCGTAGACCCTACGAATCCGGATGAAGCGTATGTGATCAACACGGCCACGTATCGGACGACGGACGCGGGAAAAACTTTCCTCCCTATCAAGGCCGCACCCGGCGGCGATGACTACCACCAGCTCTGGATTAATCCGAATGATCCGCTGCGCATGGTGCTCTCCAGCGATCAGGGCACGGTGGTCAGCGTGGATGGCGCGAAGACCTGGAGCAGTTGGTACAACCAGCCTACAGCGGAGCTCTATCACGTGGCTGCGGACAACCGCTTTCCCTACTGGCTCGAAGGAGCGCAGCAGGACTCCGGTGCTGTCGGCGTGGCAACGTGGTCGCGCTTCGGTGTGCTCGACTATCGCAGTTGGGAGCCGCTCTGCCAGGCCGGCGAGAGCGACACTGTGGTGCCTGATCCCAAGGATCCCAATGTGCTTTACGGCGGAGGCGCGGGCCGCTGCAACCAGGCGCTGAATGTGCAACAGCCGCTGGGCAAGCTGCCGGACGCGGATCCCAAAGATCCCAACCGCAAGACGTGGACGCTGCCGGAGGTCTTCTCCCCGGTGGATCAGGCGCTCTACTACTCCAACCAGTTCGTCTTCCGCACGCGCGATCACGGCCGCACATGGATGAAGATTAGTCCCGACCTGACGCGCCTGAATCCTGCGCTTCCGCACAACCTTGACGCCGTGACGGCGCAGGATATTGACGAGCCGATGACCAACCGTTTTGGCGTCGTGTACACCATCAGCCCATCGCCGCTCAGCGCGAACACTGTGTGGGTGGGCACGGACGACGGACTTATCTGGAACACGACCGACGACGGCGCGCATTGGAATAATCTGACTCCGCCGGTGATGACGGCGTGGAGCAAGGTCTCGCAGATCGACGCCAGCCACTTTGACCAAAGTACGGCGTACGCGTCGGTCGATCGTCATCGCCTGGGCGACGATAAGGCCTACATCTACCGCACGCATGACGGTGGCAAGACATGGACCAACGTTGCGGATGGAATTCCTGACGGAGCGTATGTGAACTCGGTGAAGGAAGATCCGAAGACCAAGGGACTGCTGTATGCCGCGACCGAGCTGCGCGTCTATGTCTCGTTCAACGACGGCGATCACTGGCAGCCGTTGCAGTTGAACATGCCCGCCACGTCGGTGCGCGACATCGTGGTGCATGGAGACGATCTCGACGTGGCTACGCATGGCCGCGGCTTCTGGGTGCTCGACCAGATGACGGCGCTGCGCCAACTCGCTGAGAGTGGTCAGCAGATCGTCTCCGCGCCTGCATATCTATTCAAGCCGGGCTTGTCGCTGGCTGTCGTGCCGGGCGTGGAGGATGGAACGCCGCTGCCGTCGGAGGAGCCACAGGAGAAGAATCCGCCCTCGGGCGTGCTCGCCTACTACTGGCTTGGGTCTGCGCCGAAGACGCCGGTCAAGCTGGAGTTGTTGGACAGCAAGGGCACAGTCCGAGCGTGTGCTGCGAGCGACGCTCCGGTGAAGCCCGTCGACACGGAGAAGATTATCGTGCAGGCGATCTGGGCGGAGTCAGCGCCGCCGCCGTCGGCAACAGCGGGCATGCATCGCTTCGCGCTGAACGTCGCGCAACGGCACGGCGAGGAGCTTGGAGGCGGAGAACCGGTGCCCGCGCCGCATGACGCCTGCACGGGCAGCGAGCCGCCGGCTCCTCCTGCACATGCGCCCGGCACGCCTCGTACCAGCCCGGTCGCGCTCGAGCCGGGAGACTACACCGTGCGCCTCACCGTCGATGGCAAGACCTACACCCAGCCTGCGGAGGTCGCTCCGGACCCGCGCGGAGCTAAGTCCTATGACGCCAGCGATGATGCAGGCAACGACGACGACAACTAACAACCTAAGCAGCAATTTACGGAAGAGACGGCGCACTCCGCGTCACCCTATTTTTGCTCTCTTAATTGGGTGACGCTGTTCTTTGCGTCAGCGAGAGCACGGATGCACCTCGTCCATTGATGAAGTTTTCGCGAAGGTCCTAACTACTTTCACCCTTCGTGGACCCGCCGCTTCCATGTGGCTATCAGCCGCCGGTAATTTAATTCTCCATATCAAAACGACCGACAAGCATTCGGAAATATGCCTATCGCTCCTCGAATGAGGGCTCCTACTATTGCGGTGCGGGAATCGATTCTTCTTCCTGTTGCGAACGTCCCGAGCCCCATTCACGCAACTTTCCACCAATCAGAACCCATCAGGAGCAGCCCTGCCATGTCATCCCGATTTATTCCAGCCATTATCCTCGCGTCAGCCGTCGCTGCCATCACAGGTTGCAGCAGTGGTATGTCGTCTTCGTCGACGATGACAACGACCACGCCCACCAGTAACTCCGTCATCTCCCAACTAACGACCATGGCGTCTATCGGCTCAACGGTCGATGTCGGCGGCGCTCCTGGTGCCCCCGGCGTTGGCGACACTAACCCCTACGGCCTGGCGATTGTACCCAGCACGGTGGTCAATACCACGCCGGTTGGCAGCAGCAGCCTTGTCGTGAGCCCCGGCGATCTGATCGTCTGCAACTTTAACAGCAGCGCTAGCAACGGTGTTGGGATGGGAACAACGGTCGAAGATCTCAAGCCAGTCGCTGGCTCCAAGCCTGTCCGTATCGCGCAAAGCTCGTTGTTGCAAGGCTGCGATGCTCTCGCGGTCAATCCAGCCAAGGCCTTCATCTGGGCTGCTGCTTATACGGCGAATGATAATCCCGTCGTGCTGCCGACCGGTGCAACGACCACTGCCGTGACCGCCAGCTATGCATGGGACCAGCCATGGGGCCAGATCTTCGGTTCCCCCACGCCTGCTATGGGTTCCACCGCAACGTCTCCCTCCGCGTTTTATATCTCTGACGCCGGCGATGGCTCGATTGTGCAGGGACTGGTCTCCGCTTCTCCCCCCGTCTATACCAAAATCATCACAGGCTTCCCTGTGAACGTCAGTCCGACGTACGGCATTCTCGCCCCTGCTGGCCTAACCTATGACGCCTCCAGCGATACGCTGTATGTAGTTTCCAGCGACACCAACAGCGTCCTGGCCTTCTCCGGCGTATCGACGTACGTCGCTGGAAGTGTCAACATTACCTTCACTCCGAGCTCGTCCTCGGGTGGATATTACCCAACCTCCACAGCAGCATCCTTTGCCTTCAGTGGGCCGAACGCCTCTCAGGCAAAGGTGATCTTCTCGGGAACGCCCCTCAACTACCCTATTAGTTCTGCGCTGCTTTATAACGGAGACCTGATCGTAGGCAATACAGGCGATAACAATATGGTTGAGATTTCACCTTCTTCCATGATGGCTGTCGGGACGAAGAGTGTCGACAGTGGAGCCGCTGGCGCAATCTTTGGGATCGCCACCAGCGGAACCAATCTCGCGACTCAGAAGATCTACTTCAACGATGACAATACCGCAATGGTTATGTCCCTCAGTCAGTAACGTGGCGGGTTCAAAGAGGCATAGAAGCTACCCTGCGAAGCAGCTTTCGCAGGGCAGCTTTATCTTTGAAGTCTCCGCGACCCGGCAAGTTCTTGTCGCCGAACGCGTGCCTGCTGCACGGCGTGACCCGGGTGGGGGTGACATGCGCTCATCGGCCGCAGTCTCACGAGTTGGCGGCGGTCGAACGGCTATGCAACACTAACGAGGAAGCAAACTTCAGCGAAACCGGCACCCGCGCTCCTGCGCCCTCGGATGCCGGACAGACTAGACTGGCGTAAATCCTGGTATCTCTTCCTTTTCCAGAAAAGAAGGGCCTGTAGCTCAACGGTTAGAGCAGGGGACTCATAATCCCTTGGTTGGGGGTTCAAATCCCTCCGGGCCCACCAAAAATACAGAAGCAAAAAACTCAGTAAATATGCGGAAATGCGAAGATGCAGCCAACGAGATGCGTCAGTAAGCGTTCGATATATTTGCGCCTGATTTTCGCTTTCGGTACAGTAGCGAAACATTTGCGCTGTACCGGAGTGACTTTGCCAACTCTCGTAAGGATCCCTTCCCGAACCTGGAAAGCAGTTATTCGCAAGAATGGCTGGCCCACGAATATCAAGACATTCCGCACCAAACGAGACACGGAAGACTGGCGCGCCGCACAGAGGACGAGATGGTACGCGGTGTCTATATCGTGCGCACTACTGCCGAGCACATGACGTTGGCGGCGACGTTGAATCGCTATACTGCGGAGGTCACACCCACCAAGCGGCCATCGTCTCAAGAGTGCGAGCTTCGCCGCGCCGCGATTCTGGAGCGGAGTCTTGGCAAATATTCTCTTGCCGCCCTGAATCCTGAGATCATCGCCCACTTTCGCGATATGCGCCTTGCTGGTGAAGACCGCAAGGACGAGAACGGGAAACCCATTCCCCGCGCCAACAACACGGTCCGTCTGGAATTGGCCTTGCTTGGTCACCTGTTCACGATTGCCATTAAGGAATGAGGCGTCGGCCTGGTCGTGAATCCGGTGATGAGCATTCGCAGGCCAGCCCCCGGACCAGGGCGTAATCGTCGTCTGACTGAGGAAGAAGAAAAGTGGTTGTTGGCCGCCGTCGATGCGCACTCGAATCCAATGCTTCGCTGGATCGTGTGCGTGGCCCTTACTGCCACGATCCCGGGTTGCGTCCAGTGACGGCTGAGGGCTCGATCTCGTGGTCTTCGATCGTTGACTTTCTGAATAGCCGGCGAAACCTGCTCGACGCCGTCGCTTTCTCTGGTGGCGAGCCTATGCTCCAGCCCGCATTGCTCGAGTTGGGCGTAAAGAATTTCGTCGTCCAGTACTTTCGCATGCAAGGCGTGCTTCCTCAAGACTATGGCTGCAGGTTTGCGCAGTTTAGGCATGTCATCGGGCCAGTGGTTTCCGGGTAGTATTTTCCCGGCGCTGGGCTTTCATGAAATTGCAAGATATTCACAACCTATGGAGCTTGTGCTGTTGGATGGCACAAGATATAGTCACCCTATTCCTCGGTCTCTCCTCATCGAGAGTGAAAAGGGAATCCGGTGAAAATCCGGAACTGCCCCGCAGCGGTAAGCAGGTACGAAAGTCGAAGCGACACTGGGCGAAGCGCCTGGGAAGTCCGACAAGTAGGTTGAACCTGTAAGTCCGAAGACCTGCCAGGAAACATTCGCTTACGCCTCCGAGGGGAGACGAGGTGGCAGGGTACGTCTCCGGTTCCGGAGCTGTCCGCTGTTTCCCCGCATCACTTTTGAGGCCATCAGGAGATCTTCCCGTGGCCGCATCTACGACTCATCGCTTCGATTCCGCTTCCTCTATCCCGCCGCCACCGACCTACGCGAATGGAGCGGGCCGCTCTCCTCAAACAAATTCCGGCCTGCAAGTCATTCGGCGAAATGGCTCTTTTTCCTCCTTCGATCCGACCAAGATTTCGGTCGCCATCACTAAGGCTTTTGTCGCTGTGGAAGGCACGAATGCAGTTGCATCGCGGCGCATCCGTGGCGTGGTCGACACGCTGACACAACAGATCGTCGATACACTTGCACGGCGTGCGGATTCCACCCGGGCGATTCACATTGAAGACATCCAGGACCAGGTTGAGCTGGCGCTGATGCGCAGCAGCGAGCACAAGGTGGCGCGCGCCTATGTGCTCTATCGTGAAGAGCGGGCGCAGGAGCGTCGCAAACGCGATGAACAGCAGCCCACGATCTCTCAACCCCATCTCCACGTCCGGTTCAAAGACGGACGGACCGAGCCGTTGGATGAAAAGCGGCTCAAGCAGGAGATTGCCTCCGCCTGCGAGGGGTTGGATGGAGTATCGGCCCCGGCCGTACTGGCTGAGGTGCACCGGAATCTCTATGACGGAATTCAATTGCACGAAGTGGGACTGGCGCAAACCATGGCAGCCCGCTCGCTCGTGGAGCAGGAGCCGAACTACGCCTACGTCAGCGCACGGCTTCTGCTCAACAACCTGCGCGAGGAAGCCCTCGCATTCGTGCTTCCCGGAGTGGCGTCAAGCTCGCGACAATACAACGATCTCCGCTACGAGGAGTATTTCCCCGAGTTCATTCGCCGCGGCATCGACCTCGAGATTTTGGACAAGGAACTGGAAGCTTTTGACCTGGCACAGCTCGCCGCGGCATTGAAGCCAGAGCGCGACAGGAATTTTCAGTTCCTCGGATTGCAGACTCTCTATGACCGCTATTTTCTGCATAAAGACGGCACCCGATTCGAGCTGCCGCAGGCGTTTTTCATGCGTGTTGCCATGGGGCTGGCCGTGCGGGAGATCGATCGCGATGCGCGAGCCATCGAGTTCTACGAGCTACTCTCTTCCTTCGACTTCATGTGCTCCACGCCGACGCTTTTCAACGCAGGCACTCTGCGCCCCCAGCTTTCCTCCTGCTTTCTCACCACAATCTCCGACGACCTCGATGGCATCTTCAAGGCGATCAAGGACAATGCGCTGCTCTCGAAGTATGCGGGCGGGCTCGGCAACGACTGGAGCGGCGTGCGTGGCCTTGGCGCACATATTCGTGGAACGAATGGAGAGTCGCAAGGCGTTGTTCCCTTTCTCAAAGTTGCGAACGATACGGCGATTGCCGTCAATCAGGGCGGCAAGCGCAAGGGAGCCGTCTGCGGCTACCTTGAGACGTGGCACATCGATATCGAGGAGTTCCTCGACCTGCGCAAAAATACCGGGGACGACCGCCGACGCACGCATGACATGAACATCGCGAACTGGGTGCCGGACCTGTTTATGGAACGGGTCGAACAAGATGCGGACTGGACGCTTTTCTCTCCGGATGAAGTCCCCGATCTGCACGACATCTACGGCTCAGCCTTCGCCGAGCGCTACGCTTTCTACGAGACGAGAGCACAGAAGGGCGAGTTCAGAGTGACTCGGACCGTGCGCGCGCAGGAGCTGTGGCGCAAGATGCTCACCATGATCTTCGAAACCGGGCATCCGTGGATTACCTTCAAGGACCCTTGCAACCTGCGTTCTCCGCAACAGCACACTGGCGTCGTGCATTCTTCCAACCTGTGCACGGAAATCACTCTCAACACCGACAAGCGCGAGATCGCCGTCTGCAACCTCGGTTCCATCAACCTGGCAAACCATGTCACGGCAACCGGTATCGACGAAGCGCGCCTCAAGAAGACCGTCACGACGGCGATGCGCATGCTCGACAACGTCATCGATATCAACTTCTATACTGTGCCCGAAGCGCGATATTCAAATCTTCGCCATCGGCCGGTGGGTCTCGGCATCATGGGATATCAGGATGCACTCTACGCATTGCGCATCCCGTTCGCCTCGGACGATGCTGTTTGCTTCGCAGACGAAAGCATGGAGCTCATCAGCTTCCTGACCATCTCCTCTTCCGTCGATCTGGCAGCGGAGCGCGGGCGCTATGCGACCTTTGAAGGATCCCTCTGGAGCCAGGGAATCCTTCCGATCGACTCCGTCGGGTTGCTGCAGAGCAATCGCAACTCCGAGCTGAAGCTGGATCTTTCGGCAAAGCTCGATTGGACCAGCTTGCGCGAGCGCGTGAAGACGGTGGGGATGCGGAACTCCAACACCATGGCCATTGCGCCGACGGCAACGATCTCGAATATCTGCGGCGTTACCCAATCGATCGAGCCGACCTATGAAAACCTCTTTGTGAAGTCGAATATGTCTGGTGACTTTACCGTCGCCAACGCGTCGCTGGTTCATGATCTGAAGCGGCTCGGCCTATGGGATGACGTAATGGTCAGCGACCTCAAGTACTTCGATGGTGCGCTCGGCTCCATCGACCGTGTTCCTGAGCCCCTCAAACAGCTCTACGCTACATCCTTCGAGATCGCGCCCACCTGGCTGATTCAGGCCGCAGCTCGCCGCCAGAAATGGATTGACCAGGCGCAGTCTCTTAATCTTTACATCTCGGAGCCAAGCGGGAAGAAGCTCGACGCGCTCTATCGTGAGGCATGGCACTCCGGCCTGAAGACGACATACTATCTCCGTTCGCGGAGCGCGACGCACGTAGAGAAGTCGACGCTCAAAAAGACAGACGGCAAGCTCAACGCTGTAGCGCTCACTCCGGCGGCGGGCAAAGCGTGCTCCATCGATGACCCAACCTGCGAAGCCTGCCAGTAGCACACAGCAACAGAAAGAGCGAGGAGACAGCGATGCTTGACTGGAACGAAACAGTAGAAGAAATTCCGTCTGAACTGGTATTGACACCACCTCCTGTCAGGGAGGATTCAGACTCTACAGGTTTGGGCGAAATCGCACGCGGCGCGGCGCGCGTGCGCGTGGATGACAAAGCCATGATCAACTGCCGCGCCGACGTGAACCAGCTTCTGCCGCTCAAGTACCGCTGGGCCTGGGAGAAATATCTCTCCGGCTGCAGCAATCACTGGATGCCGACCGAAATCTCCATGCAGGCCGATATTGCCCTTTGGAAAAGTTCGAACGGACTTACCGAAGACGAGCGCCGCTCGATCAAGCGGAACCTTGGGTTCTTCGCCGCATCGGAATCCCTTGTGGCCAACAACATTGTGCTTGCAATCTACCGGCACCTGACCAATCCGGAGTGCCGCCAGTACCTCCTGCGCCAGGCATTTGAGGAAGCCGTTCATACACACACGTTTCAATACATCGTCGAGAGCCTCGGCCTCGATGAAGGCGAGCTCTTCAACATGTATCGCGAGGTGCCGTCAATCACCGACAAGGCGGCATGGGCACTTCGGTACACCCAGCATCTCAGCGACCCTTCGTTTGCGACCGGAACCCTCAAGGCGGATCAGGCTTTTCTTCGCGATCTCGTTGCCTTCTATGTGGTCTTCGAGGGGATGTGGTTCTACACCGGGTTCGCTCAAATTCTGTCGCTGGGACGCCGCAACAAGATGGTAGGCATTGCCGAGCAGTACCAGTACATCCTGCGCGATGAATCGATCCACCTCAACTTCGGCATCGATGTCATCAACCAGATCAAGTTCGAGAACCCGCATCTCTGGAGCGAGGAGTTTCAACACGAGGTCCAGGATATGCTTCGGTCAGCCGCCGAACTCGAGGCAGCCTACGGTCGCGACACAATGCCGAACGGGTTCCTCGGACTCAGCGCCGGCTTGTGCGAGCAGTACATGCACTTTATTGCCAACCGGCGTTGCGCTCAGTTAGGACTCGAGCCTGTCTTTCCATCCACGGACAATCCATTCCCCTGGATGTCGGAAGCAATGGACCTCAAGAAGGAGAAGAACTTCTTCGAAACACGTGTCATTGAATACCAGAATGGCGGCTCATTGACCTGGGACTGAACACCGAGATACATCCGCTGAGCGCCTGCGTTCTCCTCGCGTAACTGCCGAGTTCCCGCAGCTCGTTCAACCCAGAACCCGAGTACTTCTTCCCCAGATAAAACGTCTGCTGGCTGGTGCCGTAATACCCGGCGCCAGGGTGACGCTCGTTCTGGAGTCCACAGCAGCCATCCGCACAATCACCGCCGATAGCAGTGGCCACTACCAGTTATCGCAACTGACGCCCGGCCATTATACGCTCAGCATTTCGGCTCCCGGCTTTGCAACCGCGGAGAGGCCCCACATCGATCTGCTGGTGAGTCAGCCGGCAACAGTGAATATTGCTCTTGCGCCCGCCACCGCCACCCAGAAGGTAACGGTGATTGCAGGCACCCAGGCCACGATCAACACCACCGATGCAACGCTGGGCAATGCCTTCAATGAAAATCAGGTGCAGTCCCTGCCGCTGGATGCGCGCAACGTGCCCGACCTGCTCAGCCTGCAGCCCGGCGTCACATTCCTCGGCCGTTCCGACGACGTCAGCGGAACACAGGGCGTGGGCAACAATCCCACTCTCCCGTTCCATGTCGCCAGCTTTACTTCCAGGCGCTCGATGAGCTGCGCCCACGGAATGTAGTTGCCATGCTGTCGCAGAAGAACTCCTTTCGGCTTGTCGAAGTCCGCCGTATTAGTCCGGTCGGCATCGATCAGGCAGCTAAAGACCATCCTCAACAGTAGTCCTTGTTTGAATGGCTGGATGACGATCTTTCAGGCGGCAATGCGGAACGAACCCAGTTCTCCCGGTGAAGATTCTGGCGTCTGTTGTCACAGGTCTGTGTTCTTCCTCGCATGACACTCAAATTTCGCTCGGGGAGTTCCTATTCCGCTGGCATCTCCTTCCTAAATCGGAGTGAGCGGACCGTCTGCCATATAGACAGCGAATTTGATGGATGAGGAACCGTCGTTGAAGATGACAATAGGCAACCTTGGCATCACAAACGATCCATCCTCTGGCCATTTCCGAATCGTATTCTGCGGCGGCTTGCAGAGTGCATGTCTGGCCACGGAGTTCGTTGCGAGACATCCGAGCTGCTACCGCATACTGTTCTCCCTTCAGAAGATCGGCTTTGGGCGTTGGCTCGTTCAGATCTCCTTTTCGGAAAGATCGAACTAATTCGGCACCAACATCGCTAAAAAGATTCGCATCGGATGCTCACGCACGGACAACCTCCACATCGATGGTGATCTTGACCTCGTCTCCGACCATCACTCCACCTGTTTCCAAAACCGCATTCCATACAAGACCGAAATCCTTCCGGGATATCTTGGTCGTTGCGGAGGCTCCCATTCGTTGTTTCCCCCAGGGATCTTTTACTTCTGCCGTGGGGCCTTCGACGTCGAGTGTGATTTCGCGGGTCACGCCGTGGATCGTCAGATCGCCGGTCACTTTACCCCCGCCCGACTGTGGTGCAATCTGCTTGCTGTGAAAGGTCAAACTCGGGAATTTTTCAGCATCCAGAAAATCTCCACTTTTCAGATGAGTATCGCGCTGGTCGTCCCGGGTGTTGATAGAGGCGGCATCGATCGTCACGTCCACGGAAGAACTTGCGGGATTTTCCGGGTCGAACTTTATCGTGCCGGAAACCTTTGTGAATTCGCCGCGCACATTCGACAACATCATGTGACGGACGCTGAAATGAACGGAAGAATGGGTTGGGTCAATCTCGTACGTTTCCTGGGACATGGTGTAGGACTCCTTTTCTTGTGACTTCTATTACTTCGATGCCAATTGGCAACGGTACCGAACTTTCTTGCGGCCTTTGCGATGTCCGTTTGAACTCCCGGTGTTTTGGCGGAACGGGCAGGATCAGTATAGGACTCAGTGAATGCAGTTCGCACTCCCATGCGGCAATTCACTATCGATTTTGAGGAAAGCCGCGCCAGCGCAATGAGTATCGAAGCTGTGAAGCTAATGGAGGGACATGCGCAACGTGTTTCGGGCGGCCTCCGACGGATTGCGCTTCTCAGTGACAAAGAACATTCGAGGCCGGGATTTCGAGGCGGTGCGACAACAGGAAACAACGCTAGTCCCATAACTTGTACCTGTCAGTGTTTTGGTCGTACACATTATGCCACTTGTGACGATCGGAGGAATCCGTGTCCAACCCATACCATCGGAATCGCGAACCATGAAGCGCGTCGTGATCGTTGGCGGGTTCTTTGCCGGGCTAAACTGTGCGCGCAAGCTGGCTTCGTATCCCGGTGTGCGGATCACATTGATCGACTCGGTCGCTGTTACCGTAATGTCCATAATTTTCTTCGGCTGGGTGTTGATCTTCGCCGGTATCGTCGAGGCGGTGCAGGCACTTCTCCATAGGACGGGCAGCCACTTTTTCCTGCATGTGCTGGATGCGGTGTTTTCGTTCATCGTGGGTATGATGCTGCTACGGAACTCTCTGGCGAGTCTGCTGGTGATAACGCTGCTTCTGGCCGTGTATTTCGTCGTGACTGGCATCTACCGTATTGTTGCCGCTTTGACGATGCGGGTTCCGGGCTCCGGCTGGATGCTTGTGGATGGCATCATCACCCTGATGCTAGGCATCCTGGTCTGGGCGCAGTGGCCTATGGCCGCTCGTGGATCATCGGCCTGTTCATCGGAATCAACATTACTACCGAGTGCTCGTAAATGTTCGTGGCCTTTGCCGTGCTGCGGATAGCCACTGAGCCTGTCTGATGCCGCTCTATTGGCTCGGCCGTCACCGACGGATCAAATTAAAGGAGGTGTTATGGGACAAAAAGTGCTTATCACTGCTGCGGCGTCTGGCATCGGGCTTGCGGTAGCTCGGGCCTTTACCTCAGGCGGTGCCAAGGTATTCATCACGGATATCAATGAACAAGCGATTGAAACTGCGAAACAGGAAATCCCCGGTTTGCTCGCAACATTGTGCAACAACGGCAACCGCTCCGATATCGAACGGATGGTTCCCGCAGCGGTGAGGCGCTGGGTGGCCTGGACGTCCTGGTGAACAACGCCGGCATCTCGG
>JAJXZT010000027.1 GCA_021779935.1 Acidobacteriota bacterium | reverse complement strand
GCTACCCTACGGTTGCAGCCTGAGGGCACACGGGCGCCGCCCGCCGCGTGAGGGAGCCCATACCTCGGCTCCCTCACGACCACATTTTCCCCTACAAACTGTCGCTGTTTCCTAGATACAAGGGCACGAAGAATTCATTTCTTGTGGTTACATTTGAGAGCTAAACTCCACAGGCGAAAGGGTGGCCGTCAACGACAAGCAATTTCACAGGAGCCGTATGAACGCTTATGTCTTAGGGGCTGGTGTATCGAAAACTGTGGGATATCCAGTCGGAACCGAGTTATTTGATGAGATCGACAAATATGTCCGAGAGAGCGGGAACTGTTCGGATCGTTTTGATTATCGGGAAGACTGGAACGCGCTCCATAAATGGCTACGGGAGAACAATGATCCAAAAATCGTTCAAGCCTATGCCACGAAGAATATTGAACACTTATTTACGATTTTGGATTTCGCGATCCAATTGCGCAGCGATGCTCTTTCAAGTGCGTTTTTTGCAAAGCGGGGCTCCGACGAGTCCACAGCAAAGGCGGCCACAGTTGATGCCTTTGACAGGAAAATAGAAGACCACACCAAATATCGCAACATCCTGATGTGGGCGCTCGAACACTATTTCGCATGGCGGCATGAGGAGGACTGCCTGTGGAAGAAAAGGAAAGAGTGGGACACCCTGAGGGCTTTGGCCGACAGGATGAATCCCGGGGATGTCGTCATCACTTTCAATTATGACGCTACTCTGGAGCGAGTTCTCCTAGAACAGAAAAAGTGGTCCTTGCGCGATGGCTATGGCTTTGAGCTAGTATTCCAGCAATCGCGGCATGACAAGACCAAAGTTCCGTTCTCAAAGTCTCCTGTGACTATTCTGCACTTGCATGGAGCGACGGGCTGGTATCGAAGGCCAATCTTCGCTCCCGACTACGATTTGCCGCCAAAAGGAGCGGGCCCCTGCCAGCGGACGCATTCGGACCTGCACCTCTGGTCACGAATATTTCTCTGGATCCTAAATTTTTGACCGCTCTCGGAATCTACAATGTTGACGCGTGCCTTCCGGATACGCTTTCGGTGAACAACGAGAGGCAGGTCGTGCTTCACCCGAGTTTCTTGAAAGAGTACGAAACAGACGAGTCTGGGAGCCATGTGTTCATAAAGCTCTGGCAGCAAGCGGCACAAGCACTGCGTGAAGCTGAGCATACGTTCATTATTGGGTACAGCTTGCCCAAGGCAGATGTCGCGGCTCTGACCTTACTCCTCACAACGCTCCACCGGGGAACCGTCACAGTTGTCAATCCTACCGGGCGTGTGGTGGTGAGACTGGGCCGTCTTTTCGGAGCGAACCTATTCGCGAAGGCTCTAACGATAGAACAGTGGCTTAACGACACTAATGCGCTGTAGTCGGGTTGGTGGCCAACGCCTTCACTCGAAGTCTATTTCCCAAATCTCAAGGAAAAGAGCGCATTCTTCGTGCCCTACCCTTGTCGCGCGCTGTTCGCGACAGGGTGGGGTAGTTGACGCACGTTGCCACGCACAATCCGCCGTGAACCAGCCGGAAATCCCGCGCTAATGAAAGGTTAGTGGCTTAAGTTTTCATTAGCCGCACGCTAATGAAAGGATACTTGCATGAGCCTGGCACCCGGCAGATGGATGGGCACGCTTTTCAATCGTCATTCGTACTTCGTCCCTCGTACTTCCCCGCAATCGTCAATCAACAATCAGAAATCGACAATTCCTCCATGTTGATCCTTGCTTTTTGAAACCTTCGAAACATCCGAAACCTCCGAAACTGTCGTCACTCGTCAAGAGGACGCGGGTCACACATTTCCCCCAGCTATCTCATTCGCAAGGAAATAGAGTTTCCAATTCGATGTCACCTTTTCCCCCTTCCATATGTCACACTAGATGTAGAGAGAAAAATCACCAAAGCCCGCCCAGCGCGGGCTTTGCCTTTGATTTCGCTGTTGTCTGGCTTGCAGCTTGTAGCTTGCGGCTTGTAGCTGAATCTCGAATGGCTGAGTGCTGACTGCTTGCCTTTCGCGACTTTCTTGCTGAGCAGCTCAGTAGCTCAGCAGCTCAGCAGCTTATAAGTCCTTTCTTTTGAAATATTTGACCTCTAACCCCTTTGTTTTGAAATTTTTACGGGGAAAAGTTCGTATCTATTTGAAAACAAAGAAGGGGAAATAGGGGGGGAGGGGGTCAGCCCAATCGCTGCAATCGCGAGCTATATGGAGCGAGTAATCCGGTTTCTGTGGCGCGCATCGCTTTGTAGATTCCCACCAGCGTGAAGAAGCACGTCAGCAGCACAATGCACGACCAGACGATCGTCGGAATGCGCGTGCCGCCCTTGCCGAGGATTCCCAGCACCAGCGACGCGAGCGCCAGCACGGTCATCAGCAGGATCAGTCCGTAGTAGATGCGCGTGCCGACATCGTCCGAGCTATCGACGTGCATGACCAGCGTAAGAATCATGTTCAGGGCGATGGCAAAGCTCGCAAGGATGAAGCCGGCGATGGAGGCCTTGCGGCGCGGGCCATGAGTAGAGCGCTTCCGGCGCATCACCCAAACCCACGTGCCGGCAAGAGCAAGGACTTCAAGGAAAGCGAAGATCTGGGCAGCTTCCACTGAGGGTCAATCTCCCGGGAGAACTCGGCGCCAGTTAATGTACTACTACGGTGCCAACTGGTCACGCCGCTTTCTCCTGTTGGATGCGGGCAGCAGCGCGGTTTTTCGACATTCGCCGCCGAAAAGATTTAAACTATAGTGTTTTCGGCAGTCGCGGGTTCTCCGCGTGGGGTCGCCACCCGCTGCCGAAGGTATAGAAACCTCTCACCTCGTAAAGGCGAACCTTATGAATACTTTCGGCAGTCGTTCCACTCTGCGTGTTGGAAGCAGCGAATACACCATCTTCCGCCTCAATGCCCTGGAAAAAGCGGGCTACAAGGTGTCGAAGCTTCCCTACTCGCTCCGCATCCTTCTTGAAAACCTGCTGCGCCGCGAAGACGGACAATCCGTCACGGCGGAAATGATCAAGTCGCTGGCCTCCTGGACCAGCAAAACCCATTCGTCGGAAGAGATCGCCTTCATGCCCAGCCGCGTGCTGTTGCAGGACTTCACGGGCGTTCCGGCGGTGGTCGACCTGGCCGCGATGCGCGACGCCATTCAGCGCTTGGGCGGCGACCCCAACCGCATCAATCCGCTGCAACCGGCCGAGCTGGTCATTGACCACTCGGTGCAGGTGGATGAGTTCGGCACGGCCAAGGCCTTCGACCTGAACGCCGCGCTGGAGTTCTCCCGCAACAAGGAACGCTACGCCTTCCTGCGCTGGGGACAGACGGCATTCAAGAACTTCGCCATCGTCCCGCCCGACACGGGCATCGTCCACCAGGTAAACCTGGAATACCTCGCCCGCGTGGTGTTCGTCGACGGCCAGAAGACGGCCTACCCGGACACGCTCGTAGGCACGGATTCGCACACCACGATGATCAACGGCCTGGGCGTACTGGGCTGGGGGGTGGGTGGTATCGAAGCCGAGGCCGCCATGCTCGGCCAATCCGTCTCCATGCTCATCCCGCAGGTGGTCGGCTTCCGGATGCGCGGCAAGCTGCCCGAGGGCGCGACGGCAACCGATTTGGTTCTTACGGTGACGGAGATGCTGCGCAAGAAGGGCGTGGTCGGCAAGTTTGTCGAATACTTTGGGCCCGGCCTGCACACGCTTACGCTGGCGGATCGCGCGACAATCGCGAACATGGCTCCGGAGTATGGCGCAACGTGCGGCATCTTCCCGGTGGACGATGAGACGCTGCGCTATCTGCGGCTGACGAGTCGTTCCGAAGAGCAGGTAAAGCTGACCGAGGCTTATTACAAAGAGCAGGGACTGTTCCACACGAAGGACTCGGCTGAGGCTGAATACACGGACGTGATGGAGCTGGACCTGGCGTCGGTGGAGCCCAGCATCGCTGGACCGAAGCGTCCGCAGGATCGCGTGCTGCTTGGCAAAGCGGCGGCATCGTTCAAGGAATCGCTGCCTTCCCTGCTGAAGCCTGGTGCGAAGACCGCCGCCGACGCAAAGCGCACGAATGAAAACGCGCTGCACCATGGCGACGTGGTGATCGCGGCAATCACGAGCTGCACGAACACCTCGAATCCCTACGTGCTGATGGCCGCGGGATTGCTGGCGAAGAAGGCCGTAGAGAAGGGGCTTTCGACACCGGCCTGGGTGAAGACCTCGCTGGCGCCGGGATCGCAGGTGGTGACGGAGTATCTGCGGAAGGCCGGGCTGAATCAGTATCTCGACCAGTTGAAGTTCAACCTGGTGGGATACGGCTGCACAACGTGTATCGGAAACTCCGGACCGCTGCCGCAGGCAATCAGCGACGCCATCAACCAGAATGACCTGGTGGTGGCCTCGGTGCTGTCAGGCAATCGCAACTTCGAAGGACGCATCAGCCCGGACGTTCGCGCAAACTACCTGATGTCGCCGCCGCTGGTGGTGGCATTCGCGCTGGCTGGACGGATGATCGACATGCACAGCGAACCGCTGGGCACGGGCAAGGACGGAAAGCCAGTTTATTTGAAAGACGTCTGGCCGACGCAGAAGGAAGTGGACGACGCAGTGCGGCTGTGCGTGACCTCGGAGATGTTCCGCGAGACCTACGGCAACGTGCTGAAGGGCGACGAGCGCTGGCAGGGGCTGCCGGTTCCCGCAGGCGACACCTACGCGTGGGACGGAAAGTCCACCTACATCCAGAACCCGCCGTACTTCGAAGGCATGTCGAAAACGCCGGGAACGGTCACGGAGATCAAAGGGGCGCGGGTGCTGGCGTGGCTGGGACACAGCGTAACCACGGACCATATCTCGCCGGCGGGCAACATCAAGAAAGATAGCCCGGCGGGTAAATACCTCATCGAGCACGGCGTGCAACCGGCAGACTTCAACTCCTACGGCTCGCGGCGCGGCAACCACGAAGTAATGATGCGCGGAACGTTCGCTAACACGCGCATTCGCAACAAGCTGGTGCCGCAGACCGAGGGCGGATTCACAAAGCACATTCCGAGCGGCAAGGAAACGACGATCTACGACGCGGCAATGCAGTACAAGGCGGAGAAGGTGCCGGTCATCATCCTTGCCGGCAAGGAGTACGGCTCGGGATCGTCGCGCGACTGGGCGGCGAAAGGCCCGCTGCTCCTCGGAGTGCGTGCCGTCATCGCCGAAAGCTTCGAGCGCATTCACCGCTCGAACCTGGTCGGCATGGGAATCCTGCCGTTGCAATTCCTGCCGGAGCAGTCGGCGGAGACGCTGGGACTGAGCGGCGAAGAGTCGTATGAGATCGCAGGGCTGAAAGACGTGCTGAAAAGCTTCGCTCCCGGCAAGCGCGTGACTGTTACGGCAACGGCAGCGGACGGCAAAAAGAAGTCGTTCGAGGCGGTTGTGCGGATCGACACGCCGCAGGAAGTGCAGTACTACGAGCACGGCGGAATCCTGCAATACGTGATACGTCAACTGCTGAATGCGAAGAAGTAAAGAACAGTCAGCAAGAAATGAAGGCGCGGAGAGCGAAACTCCGCGCCTTTGTTATTTTGACTGGACTTGTCAGATTCCCATTGCGTCGTAGTCGTCGACTTCGTCTTCAGAGGCGCGACGCCTGGCCGGCTTGGGATAGTCATAGGGATCGCGGTTCTCGAAGCGGCGGCGACGGAGCGCGACTCCAGTCCAGATACCGAGCCCGAGTACGCCGCAGACGGCCGCGGCCGTAGCGATGGTGGCCTTGGGATGTTCAGCCATGGGAGCGGCGATGCGGCTGCCCATGAGTTTCACGCGTCCGGGCAGGCCCATCTCTTCATGGAAGTTTTCGATGGCGCTCTCACCGCCGCGCTCAAGGGCGCGATAGGCGTGCACGAACGAGCGGAGCGAAGGCAGGGTGCGATCTTCTCCGCCATGGACGACAGCGTGCTCTACACCGCGCTGCTGCTGACGTTCAAGAAGTTCCTCGATGGCCTCGCCGAGGACGGCAGGGCGAGTGGCAAGGGCACGGAAGGCGACGCGGCCGCTTTTGTCGATGAGAAAAGTAGAGTTGGGCATGGCGCCATACTTGCGATGGACCTTGCCGGCGAGTTCGTCGACAAGGATGGCGAAGGGGACATTTTCTTCTTCGCGGAAGAGTTTGGCGGCGCGAACCTTGTCTTCCATGGAACGGTGGGCGGGAAGCTCCTCGCCGGGATGGGCTTCGCGTACATAGACGAAGAGAAACTCTATATCGTCATTTGTGAATTCTTCGGAGAGTTCGATGAGGCCGGCGATGGATCCGGCGGTGAAGGGACAGGTAGCCGAGCCGAATGTCAGCACGACGTTCCTATCGCCCTCGAAGTCGCTGAGGTGAACCTTGGCGCCATCGAGCGTACGCAATTCGAAATCGGGCGCACGGTCGCCAGCTTCGGGCGCGGACTCGAAGCGGGACTTTGCAGAATCCTTCTCCAGTAACTCGCGGCGAAAATGATCGTAGTTATAACGCGAAGCACCAAACATGAGAACCTCCTGCAGCCTGCCGATGTGACGCTCGCGAAAAACCGCGACCGGCGAGGTATGTGTACCTGTCGATGGTAATGCTTTTTGCGGAATTTTCCGAACGGCGCCGGGCGGAAAGTGCTGCTGGTTCCCGAATTCAGTGGGCGACAAATTTTGCGCCGGGCAACCATGCGCTTGCCCGCAGGTGGCGCGCGTGACACAATTTTACGGCTGTGATGTTCATGGAATGAATCGGAGGGTTCAATGGCGCTAGCAGTGGGAGAAGTGGCGCCGGACTTCGATGTTCCTGCTGTCATTGGCGATCAGCGGATACGTTTTAAACTGAGCGATTATCGCGACAAGAAAAACGTGGTGATTGCGTTTTATCCGCTGGACTGGACACCCGTTTGAACCGCACAGATGCCCGGTTACAACGCGGAACTAGCGCGTTTTGCGGGGCTGGATGCCCAGGTCGTGGGCATAAGCGTGGATTCGGTGTACAGCCACATGGCATGGCAGAAACATGATACCGGCGTATTGAATTTTCCTTTAGGCAGTGATTTTTATCCGCACGGAGAAGTGGCGAGGAAGTATGGGATATTGCGCGAGAGTCCGATGCCTTTGCCGGGCATTAACGAGCGCGCAGTGCTCGTCGTAAACAAGCAGGGAATAATTGCGTTCGCCAAGGTGTACGACCTGGGCGAACTACCACCGAACGAGGAAGTCTTTGCCGCACTTGCCAATGTGCAGGCGACGGCAACGGCGGCAAAATGAACATGAAAGAACTCAAGAGGCCCCGGGCACAATCCGGGGCTTTCGTTATAGCACGAAAATTCGAACACGCCCTCCAAGCGGGAATCTGGGTGGTGCTGGCGGCGATGCTTACATCTGCTCCCGCCGCGCGAGGGCAATGTATTGCCGTGCAGTTCAACGGAACGGTGGCGGCAAAACAAACCTTCCAGAAGAGATTCACAAAGGGGCTGATTTTCCGGTTGGTGCCGGAGGGTGACGGGTGGTCGATGGAAGTTCGCCCGGCACACGATCGGCAAGGCATCGCGGAGTACTCCTATATCGTGACGCCGCCCTACCGTACCTCGAATCCGCGATATATCTACACAGGCTGGGACATCACGACGCTGGAACAAGTTCTCGCCATGAAAAAGCGCGATTTTGCCTTCGTGCTCGACCGCGCAAGCTATCTGCGAGCCGATGTCGACCTGAGGCATATCCTATGGTCAGCCGCCAAAAATCAATATCAGCAGGGACTGGATGACATGTCCGAGATTCCGGTGGGCGGCGGAGAGCTGACGATTACGGATGCGAAGATCGGGCGCGACCCGGCGCAGGCGCAAAAACCGTGGATCGCGGAAATGGCGTTCACGGTAAAGCTCACGGTGCCTTCCGGACTGAAGATTGTGCGCGAACTGCGAAAGTCAGCAGTAGCGGCGCCGTGTCCGAAGCCTGCGCCCTAGAAGCTGCAAATGAGAAGACCCGCCACGAGGGGCGGGTCTCACGGACCGAAATCAACGCTGGCTACTTCTTGACCGTACGGCGGCGAGCTACAGGTTTCTTTGCCGCTGGAGCCGGCTTTGGCGCTTGGGCGTTCGCCTGGCGGATCATCTGGTCGATCATCTGGAAAAGCTGCGAACGGTCGGCGACTTCGACAAACGGTGTGCCGCGCTGCACGTCACTGACGACGTAGATGGTGGGCGTGTGGTCCACACCGACACGCTGACCGAGAGCGAACTCGGCGCGCACTTCGGCAGCAAGCTTGCCGGTGGGATCGATGAAGAGCGGCAGTGCAACCTTGTGCTGGTCGGCAAAGCGCTCGGTCATGCCGCGCAGATTTTGTTTCGTGATGCTCGGCTGGTTGGCGTAGATGTAACGGAAATACTGTTCGCGGAGGTCGGGCGACTTAGTTTCGAAAAAGCGTCCGTAGACGTGAGCGTCAAAGCTCCAGTTGTGCTGTGGCAGAGGAAAATCGTGGCGAACCAAGGGAATGTGATAGGTGTTGACGGCCTCTTCAAGCAAGGGCTCAGCGGCCCGGCAGTCTGGACATTCGAGGTCCTCAAAGACAACAAGGGCAACCCTGGCTCCCTTGGGCGGCTTGAGCACCGAGGTATCGATGGCGGAGGCCGCAAGGGTTCCGAGAAGAAAAACAAAAAGCACTAGCAACGAAACACGTTTCATCTGGACATCCCACCCAACTGGATTTGAACCCGGAGGAACCCACAAAGGCTCGCGCGAGCACGACCGGTGCGCAGAATCGCTGGCACCTATGTTATCCGATGCGAGGCATCGGCAGAAGCCCTTGGTTTTTTCGCGGGCGAAAATTGCGCCGCGCGATCTGGCACTCTGGTGGAGCAACTACATCCGCGAAATCTCCGCGATGATCGCGGCGAGCGCCTTGCGGGCGGATTTGGACGAGTTGACGGAGAAGATGCGCGGGTCCAGACCGTTCAGCGATTTGCCGATGTCGTCGCGATAACCCAACAAATAGACAGGTCGCAGGCGCAGATAGAAGATCCTGCAATTGCAATTCGCAGGCAACGTGACCGGAGGAAGTTTCGCGCTGCGCGAGAAGTCCATTTCGTGGCTCAGGAGAATCACAACCTGGGCGCGTCCGGCGGAGGCCGCAGCGGAGGAGTGAAGCAAGGCGAGGACTCGGTCGCGGACAAATGCGGCGCTCAGACCGCGCTGCTGGAGCGATTTGACGTCGATGATGTTGGGATTAACCGCTCCGAGCGCAGTTTTCATCCCGTGCCAATCCACGGTCTGGAAATCATTTTGGGCATAGACCACGCGATGGCGCGTGGCATCAATCAGCTCAATTCCGCTGGTTCCGCGCGCAAGATGCAGTTGTCCAAGAATTTTCACGAGAGGAAGGAGATCGCCTAGACTCCGCATAAAGTCTGCGTTCGAAGTGGAAACGGGGCTAAGGCCAAAAACGGATGCGCGCTCAGGAACCGCGACATTGACGAGGATATGGAGATCGACGGGATGGGCAGCGGCGATGCCGAGATTGAGAGCGGTTTCGACATCCGGCAAATACGCTTTTTCAAAATCTCCTTCGGTGCCGAAAAACTCGACTTCAGGCAAACCGTTCCATGCACCGGGAAGAGGATCTTGCTTCAACGGCTTCACGCGAAGAGTCCGTTGGACGAAATTATGTTCGCCGGTGGTAGTGTCGGCGAGTGCGATATCCAGACGATACTCGCCGGGGAGCAGAAAAATTCCCCAGTAAAATTGCACCTCGGAGTCAGGCGCCAGGTTTTTCTGCTTGTCCGGGTCGAGCGAGAGGTGGCTTTGGAAGACACGGCCCTGCTGACTGGTGATCTGCACGAAAGCCTTCAGACGTCCGGCACCGGGGCGCCGTAGGAATTCGCGCGAGGAAATATTGAGACGAACTTGTGCGGCGATCCGCTGGTATGACGAGAGGCGGGGAGAATCGATTTCGAGATTCCATGGAAGTTGCTTCGTGGGGCCTTCGGTAATCCAGCGGTCGAAGTGAACCTCCGCGAAGGTGCTATCAACGATGCCACCGGAGCGCGACGGCAGTTGCTGGGCGATCAACGGTACGGCAAGCAGGCTGCCGAAAATTGCACTGACAAGAATCCCCGAGAAGAGCCACCCGCGACGATGCATGCCGTTCCCCGCGAGACGAAAATCCGTCCCCAAGGTATTCTACAAATTCCAACGCGCCGGATGTGATCTGCGCACGGTTCTTTGTGATGAAAATTGCTGCACAAATGAAGCGAATCATTTAGAAAAAGAGGGTCGGAGAGAATCCGGCGCACGTAAGAAGGCGAACCAGAGGGCGTGTCGCGCTGGTTTTGAGCGCCCTCGGGGCGTGTGCTAGGATGCTCTGCTTTAGTTCTTCCGCATGGGAAGTTCCCATGAGGCCCCTGCCCTTCCGCCCCCGGACCAGGGAGACGGCACCGCAAAGCGGCGCCACCTTGAGACGGGGTTCCCCAACAAGCGCATGAAGCGCGCGATGGGTGGCAGTTGGAATCCCATGTCGCGCAGGAAGGAGCGCACGCGGCAGCAGCGAAAAGCTGCTCCGCACCGGTCGTCCGGAAACAGCGAAAGCTGCCGGACACTCCGGGGTTGTGGCAATGAATGCCTCCACGCGTCAGGAGGCCACACCGGCGATCCGTGGTAACGAGCGAAACGGACCGCCAGGCGACCAGAAATGGCGCGCGCCGGCAGCGGGATGGCATCGGGTATCAACCGAGACCGCTCGCCAGAAAGGCGACGGCCTTGGACAAGGGCACGGCAGCCTGGCTCTGCCAAGCCCTTTCATAAAAGCCAAGGAGTCATTTTCGTGAAGACTTACGAAGGCGCAAACGTCCGCAACGTGGCAGTGGTTGGCCACTCACACTCCGGCAAAACCTCTCTCGTCTCCGCCCTGCTTTATACCGCGGGAGCAACCCAGCGGCTTGGACGCGTGGATGACGGCTCGACCGTAACCGATTACGACGAAGAAGAAGTCACACGGCAGATGACCATCTCCGCCGCGCTGGCCCACGTGGAGTGGGGCAAGTGCAAGGTGAACCTGATCGATACGCCCGGCTTCAACATGTTCATCCACGAAGCCGAGCTGGCAATGCCATCGGTGGACGCTGCGATGGTGGTGGTGGACGCGGTGAGCGGCGTGCAGGTCGTCACCGAGAAGATCTGGGCCTTCGCCGATACCCACGCCATGCCACGGGTGATTGTGTGTACACGCATGGACCGCGAACGCGCGGACTTCGAACGCTGCATGGAATCCCTGACGAGCACGTTCGGGCGTACGGCCGTTCCAGTACAGTTGCCGATCGGCAGTGAAAAGAACTTCAAGGGCGTCATCGACCTGGTGAAGATGAAGGCCTACATCTACGAGATGGGTGGCAACGGCAAGGCGAAGGTGGAAGAGATTCCGGCCGATATGGCCGCGCAGGCCAAGGCGGCACACGAGGCGCTGGTGGAACTGGTGGCGGAAGGCGACGACGAACTGATGTCTGAATTCTTCGACACGGGGACGATCGCCGAAGAACACATCATCCATGGCATCCACAACGCCATCCGCGACGACAAACTTTTCCCTGTGCTCTTCGCTTCCGGACTGGGCAACATGGGCACCGACGAAGTGCTCGACTTTATCGTGGATTACATGCCGACGGCAGTGGAGCGCGGCACGGTAAGCGCGAAGGGACCGGACAATGATCCCGTGGAGCGCAAGGTTAGCGACTCGGAACCGGTTAGCCTTTTCGTGTTCAAGACCGTCAGCGATCCGTTCTCGGGGCGCATCTCGTATTTCAAGGTCGTGTCCGGCGTACTGAAGAACGACGCAACGGTACAGAACTTTACGCGGAACACGTCCGAGAAGTTTGCTCACCTCTCGATCATGCAGGGCAAGAACGCAGTCGCAGTTAATGAACTGCACGCGGGAGATATTGGCGCGGTAGCCAAACTGAAAGAAACGCTGACGGGCGATTCGCTGGGCGACAAGGGTTCTCCAATCACGTTCGCGGCGATTACGCTGCCGGAACCGGCCATCACGTTCGCCATTGAACCGAAGACGCGTGCGGATGAAGACAAAATCGGCACGGGTGTCCACAAATTGATGGAAGAAGACGCGATGTTGCGCTTCTTCCGCGATCCGCAAACAAAGGACTTCCTGATTGCGGGAACCGGCCAGCAGCACATCGAAGTGGTGGTGAGCAAACTGAAGAAGCGCTACCACGCGGAAGTAGTGCTGAAGGCTCCGAAGGTGCCCTATCGCGAAACGATTCGCGGCTTTGCCGATGTGCAGGGGCGGCACAAAAAGCAATCGGGCGGGCATGGACAGTTCGGCGATTGCAAAATCAAGATGGAGCCCCTGGCGCGTGGCGGGAACTTCGAGTTCGTCAATGATATTTTCGGTGGCGCGATTCCGAAGAATTTTATTCCGGCGGTGGAGAAAGGCATTGTGGAAGCGGCGGCCCGCGGATTCCTCGCTGGATATCCGGTCGTCGACTTCAAGGTGACACTCTACGACGGAAGCTACCACGACGTGGACTCAAACGAACTCTCATTCAAGACGGCGGGACGCATCGCTTTCCGCAAGGCAATGGAGCTGGCCAAGCCGACATTGCTGGAGCCGATCATGCAGGTGGAAATCACCGTGCCGGATGAGTTTGCCGGCGGCATCATGGGCGACCTGAATTCGCGGCGCGGACGCATCCAGGGCATGGAGAACAAGGGCGGCAACACGATCGTGAAGGCACACGTGCCGATGGCGGAAATGCTTACGTATGGCACGGACCTGACGTCGATGACACAAGGGCGCGGCTCGTTCAACATGGAAATGGATCACTACGACATCGTTCCGCAGCTGCAGCAGGAGAAGATTGTCGCGGCGGCGAAGGCAACAGGCGGCGCGGAAGAAGAGGAAGAAGAATAAACAGGATTCCGCTCAGCGCATACCTGCGCCGGAAACGGACCCAGGAGCGCCGATCGGAGGTGACGCGGGACAGTCCAGTGCTGTCCCGTTTTTTGTGTCGCCATGCTTCGTTGTTTGACACGATCCTCGCGAGTCCTTAACCTTTTCTCTACGGCCAGGGGCACACAATGAAAGTTCTAGTACTGGGCAGTGGCGGGCGTGAACACGCACTGGTGTG
Organism: Acidobacteriota bacterium; assembly: GCA_021779935.1. Classification (GTDB taxonomy): domain Bacteria; phylum Acidobacteriota; class Terriglobia; order Terriglobales; family Acidobacteriaceae; genus JAJXZT01. The sequence goes on along the minus strand of JAJXZT010000027.1, from coordinate 148,389 downwards.
GAAGCTGCGGCAGTCGCCGCGCGTAACCAAAGTGTATTGCGCGCCGGGAAATGGCGGCATTGCGCAGGACGCGACGTGCGTACCCGTAGACCTGAAAAATCTCGACTCGATTGTGGACGTTGCGACGCGGTTGCAACCCGACCTGACCGTGGTGGGCCCGGAGATGCCACTGATGCTGGGCGTGGTGGATGAATTCCGCAGGCGCGGATGGCCGGTCTTTGGGCCAACACAGGCGGCGGCACAACTGGAGTCGAGTAAGAGTTTTGCCAAGGCATTCATGCAGCGCTTCCGGATTCCAACGGCGGGCTACGTACTGTGCACAACGGACGCGGAGGTCAAGGACGCACTGGCGCATTTTCATCCGCCTATCGTGGTAAAAGCCGACGGACTCGCAGCCGGCAAGGGCGTCGTCATCGCAAATTCCAAGGAAGAAGCCGCGACGGTGGCGGCCGAGATGTTGAGCGGCAAAATGCTGGGCGAAGCCGGCCGGCAAGTAGTGCTGGAAGAGTTCCTGGTGGGCGAAGAAATTTCGTTCCTGGTGCTGAGCGACGGCGAACGCGTGGCTCCGCTGGTGGCAGCGCAGGACCACAAGCGCATCGGCGACGGAGATACCGGGCCAAACACGGGCGGCATGGGAGCCTATTCAACACCAGACATTATTGACGAGCAGATGAGTGAGTGGCTCATTCATCACGTTGCGCAACCGGTGATCGACGGCATGCGCCAGGAAGAAGCGCCGTACACGGGCATCCTGTACTGCGGACTGATGATGACGGCCAAGGGACCGATGGTGCTGGAGTTCAACTGCCGCTTTGGCGATCCGGAGACGCAGCCAATCCTGATGCGGCTGGAGAGCGACCTGCTCGAAGCCTTTGAGGCGAGCATAGAAGGACGCGTCAGCGATGGCATCTTTCGCTGGTCGAATGACGCAACGGCGTGCGTGGTGATGTCCTCGGGCGGATACCCGGGGACGTTTGAGATGGGCAAGGAAATCAGCGGTCTGAACGCGGCGGATGCACTCGACGAAACGAAAGTCTTCCACGCGGGCACAAGTTTGCGCGACGGAAAGTTTTACACCAACGGCGGACGCGTGCTGGGGGTGACAGCTCGTGGCGGAGACCTGCGCGAGGCCGTCGATCGGGCTTACGCCGCAGTCGACAAAATCCACTTCGACGAAATGTACTTCCGCAAAGACATCGCTCACCGAGGACTGAAGCCGAAAGCCAATTAGCCAGCGGCTGAACCTGAGGTTCGCGCCGCCAGTTGATGCGAAAACGGCAACTTCTATTTTTTCTCCGCAACCGAAAGCGACTTGACGTAAGAAACGATTTGCCAGCGTTGGCTGTCGGTCAACTTCTTGGCGAAGCCGGGCATGCCGCGCCAGTGCGCACCATGTGTCACCATCCAGAAGATGTCTCCGGGGGTGGCGTCGTGCATCTGTTCGGTACGCAAGGAGGGGTGATGGCCTTTTCCGAGCGCGTCGGCGCCGTGACAGCGCGCGCACTTCTCGCCATAGAGCTTTTGTCCGGCCGGGATTGCGGTCGTGTCATTGGCGAGAGGATTGGCGAGGGCGCTGTCGGCCGCGGACAGATGCTTCGCCCATCCTGGCAGTGAGGCCGCAACCGCTGGTGTGCTCAGCGCAAGTGCCGCCGACAGAACCAGAAAAGATGCCGCGAGTTGCGCGCGCAGACGACGGCCGCTCCGGGCCGCGTGACCACCGCTGGATTCCATGTTCTTCCCCACATCAAAAAGATTTACCGCATTGCCTCCACTCTAACGCCGCAGCGTGGGGAATACAAAGCGCCGGGCGTAGCACTGACGTGGGAGGAAAACGTTGGTGGCGCACGGGGACTTGGGCGAAAATCCCTGAATTTGTTACCATCAAGACCGGTCCCACCACCTTTCCGAGAGAACAACAAAAAATGAGCCATCCACTTGTTTCCATCGTGATGGGCAGCGACTCTGACCTTGAGGTCATGAATGAAGCTGCCAAGGTACTCGATCAGTTTGACGTTGCGTATGAGATTGATATCTCCTCGGCGCATCGCTCACCGGCACGGACCAGCGAGTTTTCGCGCAAGGCAGCGACACGCGGCGTGAAAGTCATCATTGCGGGAGCCGGCGGAGCAGCGCACCTGGCGGGCGTGATCGCAGCGGAGACGACGTTGCCGGTCATCGCCGTGCCGATCGCATCGACGCCGCTCGGCGGACTGGATTCGCTGCTGGCGATGGTGCAGATGCCGGCGGGAATTCCCGTGGCAACCGTCGCCATCGGCAAACCGGGCGCTACGAATGCCGGAATCCTTGCGGTGCAGATTCTCGGTACGGGCGACGCAGAGCTGGCAAAGAAACTGGCGGCATACAAAGAAAAGTTAGCCCACGGCGTCGTCGAGAAATCCAAGAAGCTACAGGAGTCGAGAAAGAAGTAGTGAGGCAGCGATGAGCGAGCAGAAGGAGATTGTGACGTCAGCGTTGACGTTTGAACAATTGCTGGACGCTAACGAAGTGGAAGCGCAGCGGTGGCAACGGTGGTTCGAGCGGCAACCGGCAGCGGTACTGGAATTACCGATCGATATTGCCGGGGCAGGAACGGTGCGCAATTTTCTGCTGCACATCTTCGCCGTCGAATTGCGCTACGCCGAACGGTTGCTGGAGTTTGCAGACGTGACGGCATACGAAACGCTCCCGGCGGGATCGATCGAAGAGCTGTTTGGAATTGGCACTAAGGCGCGGGCGATGTATCGCGAATTCCTGGGAAAGACTTGCGCAGACGATGAAGCACGCATCCTGGAATTCATGACACGGACGGCGGGGATGCTCAAGGCGAGTAAACGGAAGATCTTTGTCCACGCCATGTTGCATGGCGTGAGGCACTGGGCACAACTTGCCACGGCGCTGCGGGCCGCCGGTTACAAGACCGACTGGCCGCATGATTTTCTCTATTCGACAGTGATGGAATAACGGATTCAGCGGAAACGCGTGAGGCACGGGCAAGCGTCCCGTGCCTCTTGTTTTGCGGGAAGCTCGTCTACAGCTTGAGCGACTTGAGGTATTCGGTGAACGCGGGACCGAGATCCTCGTGCTTGAGCGCGAGTTCGACGGTGGCCTTGAGGAAGCCGAGTTTATCGCCGGCATCGTAGCGTTTGCCTTCAAAACAATACCCGTACATTTTTTCGTACTTCAACAGCGCACGAAGTCCGTCGGTCAATTGCAGTTCGCCGAGTGCACCAGGGTTGATGTTTTCCAGACATTCGAAGATACGCGGGGTGAGAACGTAACGGCCGATGATGGCCTGGTTCGAGGGAGCATCCTCGAATTTTGGCTTCTCGACAAGGTTGGAAATTTCGAAGAGGCGGCCGTTGAAGCCAGGAACGGGTTTTGCATCGAGCACGCCGTAGGCTGAGATGGCTTTGCCATCGACAACCTGGGTGGCGATCACCGATGCCTGTTTCTGATTGAAAACATCGATCAACTGCTTGAGGCACGGGACGGCGGCGTCCATGACATCGTCGGGCAGGAGGACGGCGAAAGGTTCGTTGCCAACAAGATCCTTGGCGGTGAGAACGGCGTGGCCGAGTCCGAGCGGAACCTTCTGCCGGATGGACGCGACGCGTACCATCTGAGAAATCTGACGCGCAACGTCGAGCAACTCGACCTTGCTGCGCGCTTCAAGAGTCTGCTCCAACTCATAGGTCATGTCGAAGTGATCTTCCATGGCCCACTTGCCGCGTCCGGTGACAAAGATGATCTGGTCACAGCCGGAAGCCATGGCTTCTTCGACGCCGTATTGGATGATCGGCTTGTCGACGACCGGGAGCATTTCCTTGGGAATGACCTTGGTGGCCGGAAGGAACCGGGTTCCGAGGCCCGCCGCTGGAAATACTGCTTTCCTCACTCGCATCGTCATGATGGTCTCCGAAGGGTGTAAGTGCCCGACACGAAACGGCGCGTGCCCGTGGAATTATGCCAAGCATTGTACGCAACCGCCGCGAACGATTGTGCGAATATTCGCCGCCAACCGCATGTTTGGCGATGTGAACACCGAAACTTCAATTCTCAGCGCTAACCGTATCGCCGGCGAGCATCTGGAGAAACTGACGAAGTCCGCCGAGAACTTCCTCCGCGCGGCTCTGCTTCATGGTGAACTTGAGCACTCCTTGCGGAGTAAACGCCGCGCCCTTTTCGTGGGCGACAAACTGCGCGAGCCGCGCAGGATCGACCTCAGCCTTCTCGTTGAACTTGATGCTCACCAGGTCACGGCGCCGTTCGATCTGAGCCACACCCACTTTCTGGCAAAGCAGCTTGAGGCGCGCATACGCCAGCAGACTCAGCACGGCCGTGGGCGGTTCGCCGTAACGGTCGCGCAACTCGGCGGAAACATCGGCAAGTTGCAGCTCGTTTTCCACGCCAGCGACGCGCTTGTACATGCGGAGGCGCTGGTTCTCTTCCTTGATGTAGTCGTTCGGGATTCGGATGTTGATGCCGAGATTGAGCTGCGTGTCCTGCGGCTCTGTAACAACCTCGCCCTTCATTTCTCGAACGGTGTGCTCGAGCATCTGCGTGTAGAGCTCGAAACCTACGGAGTCGATGTGGCCGCTCTGCTGGCCGCCAAGCAGGTTACCAGCGCCGCGCAGTTCGAGGTCAAGCGCGGCAATTTTGAAACCGGCGCCGAGGTCACTGAACTCCTTGAGGGCGGCAAGGCGGCGGCGCGCGAGATCAGTGAGGTCCCGATCGGGCGGAACGAGCAGGTACGCATAGGCGCGGCGGTTGGAGCGTCCGACGCGGCCGCGCAACTGATAGAGCTCGCTGAGGCCGTGGCGATCGGCACGGTTGATGACGATGGTGTTGGCAAGCGGAATATCGATGCCATTCTCGATGATCGTGGTGGCGATGAGAATGTCGGCCTCGTGACGCATGAAGGCGAGCATGATCTTTTCGAGTTCGCCTTCGCCCATCTGTCCGTGGCCGACGAGAATGCGCGCGCGCGGCACGAGTTCGCGAATCTTGTCGGCAATCTCATAGATGGAATCGACACGGTTGTGAATAAAGTAGACCTGGCCGCCGCGATCCAATTCCTGTTCGAGCGCGGCGCGGATGAGCGTGTCGTCCCAGGCGGCAACGACGGTCTGAATGGCGATACGGTCGCGCGGAGGAGTCTCAATCACGCTCATGTCTCGCAGGCCGACAAGCGACATGTGGAGCGTTCGCGGAATAGGCGTGGCGGACATCGTAAGCACGTCGACTTCCTTGCGCATTTGCTTGAGGCGCTCCTTGTGACGAACACCGAAGCGCTGTTCCTCGTCAATGATGACGAGACCGAGATCAGGAAAAGTCACATCCTTGGAGAGCACGCGATGGGTGCCGATGAGGATGTCTACTTTGCCATCCTGCACCTTCTCCACGATCTCCGCCTGCTGACGAGCGGTGCGGAAGCGCGAAATCATTTCCGTGGTGATTGGAAACGCGGCGAAACGGCGCTTGAAAGTTTCGTAGTGCTGGAAAGCGAGGACCGTGGTGGGCGCAAGCACGGCGACCTGCTTACCATCATTCACCGCCTTGAAGGCGGCGCGCATGGCGACTTCAGTCTTGCCGTAGCCGACATCTCCGCAGAGCAGGCGGTCCATCGGCTGGGTGGATTCCATGTCGCGCTTGACGTCGCTAATCGCGGTAGCCTGATCGTCGGTCTCGTTGTATTCGAAAGCATCCTCGAACTCACGCATGAATTCGTTGTCCGTCGAATAGGAAAATCCCTGCGCGGTCTTGCGGACGGCGTAGAGCTTGAGAAGTTCGTCGGCCATGTCCTGCATGGCCTTCTTGACCCGCGCCTTTGTCTTGGCCCATTGCTGCGTACCAAGACGGCTCAGTACGGGACGGCCACCTTCAGCGGCGCGATATTTCTGCACGAGATCGAGGCGCGTAAGCGGCACATAGAGACGCGCACTGTCGGCGTATTCAAGCACCATGAACTCAGCGGTGCTGCCATCGGCCTGAGCAATCTCGCGGAGGCCAAGATACTGGCCGATGCCGTGCTCGACGTGAACAACGTAGTCGCCCACGGCGAGGTCGCGAAAGTCGGAGAGGAAGGCGGAGGTCTTTGACTTCTGGCGCTGCGGCTGGGCCGCGCCAACTTCGGATTCGTCGAAGAGATCGCGCGAACCGAAGAGAATGAGGTTCGATTCCGGCAGCGAAACGCCGTCGGGAATGAAGGCTCGCACAAGCGTGGTGGCCGTGAGGTCTTCACCGAGGTAGCCGGCTTCTTCGGCGAGGGTAGGCCCGCTGGAGCGCGTGACGCGCGTTCCGAGACGATACGAAACGTTGTACTCGTTGAAAATATCGGCAAGGCGCTCAAGTTCGCCGCCGCTTCCCGCAGCAAGCAGGACACGCTGCCCTTCGGCGGTGAGCTTCTTTACTTCTTCGAGAGCGGCGGGGATGGAACCGTGAAAACGCATGGTGGGACGCGAGGCAAGCACGATATGTTCGCGGTCGCCGCCTTCCATGCCGAGCTGTTCCATGTCCGCGCCAGCACTGGCGCCGATCTTTTCACGCCATTGTTCCGGCGGAAGATAAATCTCCTCGGGACGAATGAGGTTGCCGATTCCGCTGCGTTCGTGGACCTGCTCGACGCGCTCCCACCAGGGATCGAGATCACGCTCGATGGTCGAGGGTTCAATGAGAATGACGGGCGCGCCGGGGAGCATGTCAAAGACGGTGTGTCCGGCGCCAACGACTGGGATGAAGAACTCCCAGCCGGGAAAAACAGTGACGCCAGAACTGCGCAGTGTTTCCTGCAACAGGCTTGCCGAGCCTTCCACGCGCTGTCCGGAGAGGCGGGCGTGAATGGCCGCGAGAACCTGCTCGCTGACGGGAGTATCGGTAAGCGAGTGAAGAACGACTTCATCGACCTCGGCGGCCGAGCGTTGCGTGGCAGGATCGAACTTGCGGATGGATTCAACTTCGTCGCCGAAGAGTTCGATGCGCACGGGACGGTCGAGTTCCGGCGGATAAATGTCGAGGATACCTCCGCGAACAGCGTAGTCGCCTTCCATCTCGACGACATCGGTGGACTTGTATCCGCCGAGATTGAGGTGTTGCACTAGCTGGTCGAGATCGAGCCAGTCGTTGCGTTTCACGCTCTTCGCCAGTCCGGCGTAGAACTCAGGCTCGCGTAAGCGGACAGCGCTTGAAGAAAAAGGTACGAGCAAGATGGAGACAGCGCCGGTGGCAATCCGCCACAGAGCCTTGGCTCGCATCTCCTGGATTTCCGGGTGAGGCGACAGATTTTCAAACGGAAGGACGTCGCGTGCCGGAAGGTAGGCGACCGAGTCGGGCGAGGCCGCACCGGTGAGTTCGCAGAAACTTTGCAGCAGCGGCAGCAGGTCTTCAGCTGTGCGGTTATCACTGACGACGGCGATAAGAGGGCGTCCCACCGCGTGATGGAGGAGCGCAAGGTGAAGTGCACGAGCGGTGGGGGTAAGTCCAGACAGACGAATCCGCCCCGCGCCGGCGATTGGGCCCTCGGACAAGGCCTTTTTCAATAGTGAAGCGGCACGCGTAAAGGAAGAATTCTTCTCAGCGTCCGCAAGCAATTCGCGGACGAACGGGAGCACCATTGCTTTTCGATTCTAACAGGCAGGCACAGTCCGGGGGGAAGGCTATAGATCAAAGTGCAGCCGCAAGCCAGGCACCAGGACCGGACCGCGATCCCGGTTGTAGCCCGGATTGCGGATGTATTGCACATCAAAAGAAGTAAAAACACCACGCCAGAGATGAGCCGTGTAATAGCTTTCGACGATGTTTTCGCGGCCGTAATCGAGGTTCCCATCACCCAGTATGAAGCCTTGCCCGCCGAGGCGCAGGTATTCCTGGTGATCCCGTGAAATACCGTTGGTGACAAATGCGAGGCCCACTTTATCGAACGGCCTGCGCCAGCGAGTACCCGCGTAATCACCGCCGAACTCCCATGTCTGGTCCGCTTCCGTGTAGGCGAACGACTCGTGTTGCCCCTCGTTCCATCCCCAGCGGGCAAACGCGCGAAGATTGCCAGTGAGTTCCTGTTCAGCGTTGACACCGAAGCCGTATTTGATGGTTCCCTGGCGGCGTGTGTTCTCGATAGTAGGGACGGGATCGAGATGCTGCTGGAACCTTTCGATCGCTTGGCGATAGGTTCCCATGTTTGCGTGGTTAACGAAAGAAAGTACCCGCACGACGGTCTTGCGACCGCTCATGATCGTGGGACGCACTTCGAATTCGATATTTTCCGCACGCGCGCGGCGAAGGTTCCAGTCGAGGTTAAGACCGTTAGCAACCTTCGGCATCAACATTTCGCCAAAGCGCACCCCAAAAAAGGGACTCTGGTACTCGACGATAGCGCCCCAGGTGTAACCGCGCGTGTCGGCCGCGTAGTCGTAGGCACCATTGTTATCGACGGTCCAGTTCATGAACTGCAGGTGGCTGTCACTGCCGACAGAGTTGACATCAAAGAAATCGACGGCGCTGAACTTGCCGGCACGGAACTCAATGCGACGCACGGGAATTTTTGTGGCGAGAGAAAAAGGATTGCGATCGCTAGCCACCATCTCGTGGCTGAGTGCGATCGTCTGGTGCAGCATGAAGCGCGCGAGATAGGGCTTGGAACCAAGATCCGGATTGCGCACGACGTCGAGATTGGTGAAACCGGCAAGACCAAGTGCGTCGCTGACGCCGCGCCCGCCAGCGCTTTCGAGATCGACCAACACCTCCGTGGAGTGTGTCAGCTGCACTCCGAGGAAAAGGGTGAGGACGCGCGAGGTGGCGTGCTCGCCGTAGGGATGGAAACTGTTTGCGCCGGAGTAGAGCGCATGAAATGGCGGATGGGTCTGGAAGATGATATTCATCTGGCCCGAGATCCAAAAACGGCTCGATTCGGAATGAGGGAAGATAGTGACAGCGGGTACTGGCTGGTCATTCACGCTCGATGACGGTTGAGGGGCATCCTGTGCAAACATCGCTTCCCCCAAGCACACGATGACCCCACACACAAGCAGAGCCGTGCAGCGGGCAAGACGCGGACAAAGAGATGCGGACGGTCTCCGACGAAAGAAGAACATGTTCTAGATCCATGTGGAAAGGTTCTAATACGTGAGCGCCACAGCTTTTTTGACAAGTGTGCGTGGCTCTCCATTTCGATACTACTTCACGATCACGGCCTTGTGATATCGCTCACACCTTGGTGTTTACCGGGATTGTTATAGTGGAGAGTCACAAATTGCCCGGTGGCGCGCGCCGAACGGAACTTCGGTGGTGATCGCGCCAGGATGGATTTCTCGATGGCCCGTACACTCGACGTCTCACGCAAACTGCAACAACGTGCAGAAAAACTGATTCCCGGAGGAGTGAATTCACCCGTTCGCGCCTTCCGTTCGGTGGGCGGAGAGCCGCCATTCATCGTGCGCGGTGAGGGATCGCGGGTAACTGACGCGGACGGTAACGTCTATATCGACTATGTCGGATCGTGGGGACCGCTGCTGCTGGGCCATTCGGCACCGGCCGTGGTGGAGGCCGTGATCGAAGCGGCGCGCAAGGGGATGAGCTTCGGCGCAAGCACGCCGACGGAGGCTGATCTGGCGGAGGCGGTGATCGACGCGTTTCCGTCGATGGAGAAAGTGCGCTTCGTCAGTTCAGGGACGGAAGCCACAATGTCGGCGATCAGGCTGGCACGCGCGGCCACGGGACGGAAGTACATTATCAAGTTCGAAGGTTGCTACCACGGACATAGCGACGCGCTGCTGGTGAAGGCCGGCTCGGGCGTGGCAACGCTCGGCATACCGGGATCGGCAGGCGTACCCGAGGAGTTCGTGCAATTCACGCTGGCGCTGCGCTACAACGATCGCAACGCTGTCGCCGAAGCATTCGCAAAATACAAGGGGCAAATCGCCTGCATCATCGTGGAGCCGGTGGTTGGAAACATGGGTTGCGTGCCTCCGGCGGAAGGCTACCTGCAATTCCTCCGCGAGATCACGAAGCACGAAAGCACGGTGCTGATCCTGGATGAAGTGATGACGGGCTTTCGCGTAAGTTACGGCGGAGCGCAGGAACTCTATGGCATCAAGCCGGACCTGACGACGTTGGGCAAGGTGATCGGCGGAGGGCTGCCGGTGGGTGCGTACGGCGGGCCGGAAGAGATCATGAAACTGGTGGCGCCGGTTGGACCGATGTACCAGGCAGGCACTCTGAGTGGCAATCCGCTGGCAATGGCCGCGGGACTGGCGATGCTACGGACGCTAAAAAAGGATCGTGGAACGATCTATCCCAAACTGAACGCGCTGAGCGCGTCACTGGTAAGCCGGATCACGAAAGCCGGGCGCGAGGCGGGTATCGCGATCACCCCGAACCAGGTGGGCGCAATGTTTACATGGTTCTTCACGGGCCAGCAGGTCACGGACTGGGAGTCGGCAGCAACGTGCAATACAGAACAGTTCGGACGCTTCCATCGCGGCATGCTGGAGGCGGGCGTGTGGCTGCCGCCGTCGCAGTTCGAGGCCGCATTCCTGAGCGCGGCACATACGGAGGCGGATGTCGAGACCACGGTAGATGCAGCGCAGAAAGTGCTTGCAAAGTTCTAAGATCGATAAGCCAGCAAACAATAGGGGACGGCCACGCAGCCGTCCCCTTACATTTCGAATGCGAAGAGACTTGTTACGATCCGGCTGCGGCGTTGACGGCGGCGCTCTCCTTCGCCGCAGACTTGAGTGACTTCTTCACCGCATCCTCCATCTGATTCAGCCGTTCAGGCCCTTCGCCAACGAGTGCGGTTGCGAGGACACCCTCGGTGTCCACCACAACGTAGGTTGGAAGGACGCGGATGCCATAGGCATGTGCGATCTTGCCGGCGCCATCGTTGATTTGTGTCCATGGCATATCGTGCGACTCGACATACTTTTGCCAGGTGTCCTTGTTTTTATCCACGCTGATGCTGATGACCACGACCGGTTGGCTCGTAAATTTCTTCGACAGTGAACGGATGTCGGGAATGGATTCGACACAACCCTTGCACCACGTAGCCCAAAAATCGAGAACGAGGACCTTTCCGCGCAGATTTTCCGTGGAGAGCATGCCATTGCGCAACGTTGCGGCGGAAAAGTCGGGGACGAAGGTTTGCCGGGCACGCAGCGGATTGGCGATAAGCCGCTGAACATAGGCCGCATCGACGGCGCCAGGATGATTCTGGAGATATTGCTTGAGGACGGCAATTCCATCGGCGTCCTTGGACTGCTTCAAAAGCGCCTTGCCCAGCCCTTCGCTCGCAAAGGCATCGTTGGGGTCGACCTGCAAAGCCATGCGAAATTCTGACTCGGCAGCGACGGCATACTTCACGCTGTGCTTGTCAGTTTTATTTGCATTGAATTCTTCCACAAGCACCGCTCCGGTAGCATCGTGCCCCATCACCTGCTCCTGGCTCGTAGTAGCGAATTTGACAGACTTGCGCGCGTTGTCAAGCGCAGCGTTGACGTTCCCCTGCTTGCTGTAGGCCACGGCTAGTCTCTCGAACGCTTCCGATGACCGGTTGTTGTGCAGTTTATTGGCACGCTTGAAGCACTTGATGGCATCGTCGACCTTTCCGGCACGCAGCGCGACGTTGCCGTCCCGAATGGCAGTGGAATAGTCATCCTGCTTTCCCGGAGTAGAGAATGCGAGAGCAGTTAACGAAAAGAAGAAGCTAACGAGAATGAACGCAAAAAATTTGCGGTAATTCATAGGCCTCCCGAGGAAAGGCAATTCTGCACCGGGCCACGCGGGATCGCAAGTCATTGGAGATACAGCCGTACGATGCCTGCCGGAGTTCTGGATCGCCAGAGCGAGGTATCTGGATTCCCTGCTACACTCACTCGCATGAAGTCAGTCATTATCGGCACGGCCGGGCACATCGATCATGGAAAGACGGCGTTGGTTCGCGCACTCACGGGAATTGACGCAGACCGGCTAGAAGAGGAGAAGCGGCGCGGGATCACGATCGATATCGGCTTCGCTCACCTGGAATTGCCGTCGCCGGATGGCGGGGAACCGCTGCGGCTCGGGTTCGTGGATGTCCCGGGACACGAACGATTTGTGCGCAACATGCTGGCAGGGATCGGAGGCATCGACGTAGTGATGCTGGTAATTGCCGCTGATGAATCGATCCGTCCGCAGACGCGCGAACATTTCGACATCTGCCGCATGTTGAATATCCGGCGCGGAATCACGGTGCTGACGAAGTCCGACATGGTCGACCGCGAGACGCTGGAGGTGGTCCGGTTGGAAGTAGCGGAATTCCTGCGCGGGTCGTTTCTGGAAAACGCGCCCATCCTCGCGGTCAGTTCGAAGACCGGCGCGGGAATCGAGGAGTTGAAGCAGGAACTCGCACGGACGGCGACCGCAGCTCCGGCGAGAGATACCGCGCTTCCCTTCCGGTTGCCGATTGACCGGGTCTTCACGATCAAAGGCTTTGGCACAGTAGTGACCGGCACACTGCTGAGTGGCACAGTGGAAAAAGAACATGAGGCTGTGATTTATCCAGAGGGCAGGCGCGTGCGGGTGCGCGGCGTGCAGGTGCACGGCACCACGGCGGAGAGCGCAAAGGCCGGAGAGCGCACGGCATTGAACCTGACCGGGGTAGACGTTGCCGAGATGTCACGCGGCATGACACTGGCGGAAGCCGATGTCTTTCGGGCGGTGAAGCGCTTCGACGCAAAGTTGACCCTGCTGCCATCGGCGCGCGCGTTGGGTGACCGAACGAAGGTACATCTGCACGTACATACGAGCGAAACCATTGCGCAGGTGCGATGGCTGGAGGAATTGTCGGCGGTGGAACCTGGCGGTACGGCGTTTGCGCAGATTTCCGTGGCAGACCCACTGGTGCTGGTGCCGGGCGATCGGTTTATTCTGCGGCAATTTTCTCCGGTGGTAACGATCGGTGGCGGCCAGGTACTGGACATTGCACCGCAGGTAACGGCCGCACAGTGGAGACGTCTGCGAAGAAGAGACGCGGAAGCCGGGCCGAAGCACCTGGCATTGCTCGACTCGGAGCCGCCAGTGCGCGCGCTTGAATATCACGTCGGGTCGCGAGCGATGCGCGGTCTGCTGGTGGAAGAGGCAGCGGCGATCATGGGTATGCGGCAGTCTGCGGTGGCAGAGTTGGCGCGGCAATTTCCTTGCCTGAAGATTGGTGGATTGCTGTTCGCCTCCCGCGAGGTGGAACAGGCAGAAGCGCCTGTACTGGAGATGCTGAAGAAATTCCATAACAGCAACGCATTGGCTACCGGAATGAACCGGCGCGAGCTGACGGGAAGACTTACGGCCGAGTTGCGAATGGCCCCGGAGTTCGCGGAGTTCGTGCTGGGACGGCTGGCGGAACAGAAAAAGATCGACCTGGCGGGAGAACTGGTGCGGATGGCCGGGCGCAAGATCGTAATGAAGGACGACGAGGCGGAGTCGAAAAAACAGATCGAGCAGGCGTTTGCTTCGGCGGGATTGAAGGTGCCAGCGCTGAAGGAAGTGCTGGCGGGGCTGAAGGTCGACCGTACACGGGCGCAGCAAATTGTGACCCTGCTATTGAGGGACCGCGTGCTGGTGAAGGTGTCTGAAGACCTCGTCTTCCACCGCGACGCGCTGGAAAAACTGAAGAAGGATTTGCTCGGCTTGAAGGCGGCTTCTCCAAAAATCGACGTTAGTCGATTTAAGGAATTGACTGGAGTCTCACGAAAGTACGCGATCCCCTTGCTGGAATACCTGGATCGCGAGCGCGTAACGCGGCGCATGGGAGACGAGCGGGTAATCCTATAGACGGTTCGCGAAAACGGCTGTCTTTGTTACTCTCTACTGATGCTGACGATCCGTGCCGCTACTGAGTCCGACATTCCACTGATTCTTGACTTCATCCGCGCGCTGGCCGAATACGAGCGCGAGCCGCAGGCTGCGGTGGCCACCGCGGAAGATTTGCGCCGCGACGGATTCGCTTCCAATCCAAAATTTCGCTGCGTAATCGCCGAGTGGGAAGGCCGTCCGGCGGGATTTGCCTTCTACTTTTACAACTACTCGACGTGGCAGGGGCGGCCGGGGCTCTACCTGGAAGACCTGTTCGTCAAACCGGAATTCCGTGGCAAAGGGATTGGAAAGGCGCTGCTGTTGTACCTGGCGAAGACGGCGGTGGCGGAGGGATGCGGACGATTCCAATGGCAAGTGCTCGACTGGAATACATCGGCCATCGATTTCTACAAGTCGCTGGGGGCCAAGACGCTCAACGAATGGCTGACGATGCGCGTGGAAGGCGAGGCGCTGGAGCGGATGGCGGCGATGGCGAAGTGACGGAAGCTGTGTCGCGAATGTCGATCACGTGTGCGGAACATCAGCATCGTCGCCGGTGGATGTGGAATCCGTGGAGGCATTCTGCGAGTTGGGAAGATTCGCGCCAGTGATGGCTCCCCTGATATAGCTCCAAGCACATATCCAGGGGACGAAGAGAGAAAAGAGAAGCCGCGCAGCAAGGGCGCGAAATGAGCGATGAGCAAGGAGCCCGCGCACGTCGAGTTGGAGCGCGAAATAAGCTTCCAGCGAGAAAACGATCAACGCCGGCCACCACGCCCAAGGCAAGAGAGCGAGCACCACGACTTCAGCAAGGCAACGCAGCGACATACGAGTAAGGCGGGAGCGTCGAATGCCGAGAGCACCATCGGCAGCAGCATAGCGCGCGATGGTACGGGCGGCAGAACGGAACGTGAGCTGCGGACGGTAGCACGCCATTGCACCTTCTACAAAGGCGGGCTCCACAATCTCGCGCACTCTCACGTCGAAGAGTGAGTCTTCTCCAAAAAGACTGTCTTCCGGAAAGCCTCCCACACGCCTCCAGATATCCTTCCCAAATGCCATGGATCGAGCCGTACATGAGCGCGTGCGTTCGCCGTTGCGCATTTTGATTCCGAGAAATGGCGCAGCCGCCAAGTCCCAGATGGTGGCGTCGGCAAGATCGAGACACGAACCGCCAAGGGAGTACTCGAGGTGTCCGGCAAAGATGGGCGCAGTGAGACGCTCCAGCCAGTCGCGTGCATATGAGCAACCGGCATCGGCGCAGGCGATAATCGTGGACGGCGCGTGACGGATGGCGACATTGCGACCGCGAGCGATGGGGCCGCGGGACGACTTCAGGTTGCAAGTTTCGTCGCGAATTACGCGGAGAATCGGATATTCGCTTGCATAACGCTGAAGTTTCTCCCAGGTGCCGTCATTGGAACCGCCATCCACAATGACGATTTGCGCGGGCTGAAGAGTTTGCGCGGCGAGGCTTTCGACAAGACGGCCGATGTCCTCCGCTTCATTCAGAACCGTGGCGATAACGGAGACTTCAGGCAAGCGCAATAGACCCCCTGAACATATTACCCGCGAGGAACAGGTTGCGGGAGTCACTCCCACGCTGTGCCACCATCACGTCTACGGAATATCCGCGACCAGAACTGCGACGGGGAAGGCGTAGCAGATCTTGCCATCCTGGAGGCGCGGTTGCATGTCGATAAAGTCGTCGGCGAGCGCGTCGGCAAAGATCTTCCGACAGCGATTGGCATCCTCTTCCGTGGTGAAGGAGCGCTGCAAGAGGCTCTCGACGTCGCCTTCCATGCGATAGGTTTCGATGCGTGGCCGAGGTAATCCAACACGGGCGAACAGCTCGCAGTGCTCTTCAAGTGAGAGTGCGCGGACGTGCGAGGGGTCGCGGAGAAGCTCCATCCGGTTGAAACCGTCAAGCTTGTTGGCGGCGGGAGCAGTATCCGAGACGACAATGCGGCCACCCGGTTTGCAGACACGGCGCATCTCGCTGAGAACGACGAACTGGTCAGGAAAATGATGAAAGGCAAAACGCGAGCTGACGATGGAAAACGAAGCTGCGGAGTACGGCAGATGATGAACATCACCCTGTTGCCAGGAAACATTCTGCAATCCGCGTTCACGCTGCAACTCGCGAGCACGGTCAAGCATTGCAGGAGTGAGGTCAATGCCGGTAACGTGGCGCACGACGGGGGCGAACGTGCACACCAGCAAGCCGGGGCCACAGGCCACATCCAGCACAGTGTCATCAGGGCCGGCAGCGCTGGCTCGTACGATTCGCGTCAGCGTGTCTTCACTGGTGATGCCGCTGGCCTTGGAATACGGAACTGCCTGGCGCGTGAACTGTTCAACGATGAGGTCGCGATTGCTCGTACCCATGGCCCAAGACTTTACCACCGGGAACGACGTGCGGCGACGATTAGACATCACACGCATACGTGCGCGATCGGAATGGCCTACCAGATGGTCGCAGCGGCGAGTACGGCGTTCTCAAGGGGAAGTTCGACCTTCTGCACCCAGGAGACGGCGATTATGTCGGCGAGTTGGAGCAGCTCTTCACGATATTCGGGCTTCGCATGATCTTTCGGCACATTCAGGCGTATGGAGCCGATAACCACTTCGTCGAGGTTGCGAATGGGGACGCCGATAGCAACGTTGCCGGCAACGCGACGGTTGTGGAGCCTGGGCTCGGCGATGGTATAGGCCTTTCCGGACGACGCCGGAGGCTTTGCGCGCTCCGAGTTGAGCGATGCTTCGGGGCCGTTGGCGGTGCGGATGAGCTTTCCGTCAACAGCGTGCAACTCCCGTCCGATGGAACAGAGCAGGTTGCCGCTGGCATCGGAGAGACAAAGCGAGTGCTCGGTCGCCGAGAATTTGTGGGAGATCTCTTCCATAAAAGGGACGGCAACGAGCATCAGAGTGCAATTCCGCATTCTGAGTTCTTCCTGTTGGGACTTGGTGACGCGAGCGCCCTGAAGCGGAGTCGCCCTGACGTACGCACTCGATCCGGAATCCACGAGCCGTAGCGTTGACGGCGCAAGACGATTGCCCGCAGCCTCTTCGCTTTTCCAAGCTCTCTTGCGTTGGGTGTTCATGGCGCCACCTCTCTCCGGACCGCAGTCCCGTCGTTGCCCCGATGTGCTCTCTTTACATTCGGCCGAAGAGGTCGGCAAAACCAGCGGGTTCGGACATGACTGAAAATCGCTTGCACCAATTCCGGGACACATCTGGGAGTGTTCCGAGATGGGACGCCATACGGGAGACACAGGATGCGGCGAGCCTCGAACCAGAAATCCCGCAAAATGCCCTGTTTAAGAGAGGTTTTGAGCAGCCTGTCTTTACAGTCCGGTTAAAAGATCGACGAATTCACATTCCTTAAAAGAAAGCCGTCTAGGTTTATTACAGCGTTGTCGCGGTTCATCACTGACTACATAGGGTTCGAACCAGCTCTTTCGGAACGGAGCCGAGTGATTCAAGAGAATCCCGGGCGTCCGGGAGTGGAGATCGACATCTGCGACTAAACGCAAAAAATGAGGAGAACCTTCGCATGAATCGGAAAGCATTTCGTTCCGCGGCAGTAACTTTGTTCAGCCTGCTTCTCTGCACCTTCACCCTGACATCGGTCTCCGCGGCGCAGTCAGGCGCGCAGCTTACGGGAGCCGGCAGCACGTTTGTCTACCCGATCATGACCCACTGGGTTCAAACCTTCTCGCAGAGGAACCCGGGCGTGCAGATCAACTATCAATCGATCGGCAGCGGCGGCGGCATTCAACAGTTGAAGAAGCACCTGGTAGATTTCGGCGCGAGCGACGTTGCGCTGACCGATCAGCAACTGCCGTCGATGCCTCCGCTGATTCAGATTCCAGAGAGTGCGGGTCCGGTTTGCATCACGTACAACCTTCCGAAGATGTCGAAACCAATCCAGCTCTCGTCCGACGCATTGGCAGGAATCTTCCTCGGGACCATCACCAACTGGACCGATCCGCGAATCACGAAGACAAATCCGGGGCTGTCTCTTCCGAACACGTCGATCATCGTGGCGCACCGTTCGGATGGCAGCGGCACAACAGGCATCTTCACGACCTATCTCTCCGCGGTGAGTCCGGAGTGGAAGAGCAAAGTTGGAGCGGGCATCTCGGTTCCGTGGCCAGTGGGTCTCGGCGGCAAAGGTAGCGAGGGCGTGACCGGCATCGTGGAGCAGACACCGGGAACGATTGGCTACGTGGAACTGAGCTACGCGGAAGAAAATCATCTGCCGGTGGTTCTGATGGAGAATCGCGCCGGAAAGTTTGTTGCTCCAAACGCCGCAACGGCAACGGCGGCAATTGCCGCATTCCGTGCGGAGTTGGCAAAGGACGTTCGCACGCCAATCGTGAACCCTCCGGCCTCGGCTCCCGCAGCGTACCCAATCAGCGGCCTCACGTTCCTGCTGGTGCCGAAAGACGGCAATGACGTTGCGAAGCGCCAGGCAACGAAGAACTTTATCGAATACATCGTGGGCGATGGCCAGTCGTTCGCGGATCAACTCCACTACGCGAAACTGCCGGCCTCCATCACCGCGCTGGATCGCAAACTGCTGCAGGAAATGAAGGCCAACGGACAGCCGTTGAAGTAGAACTCTCCGCAAGAGCAGTAACAAAGGCCCAGAACATAGAGCCTGTTCTGGGCCTTTGCATATGCAGAGAAGTCGATGCGTGCTTGCGCCTGTGGAGAGGCGCAGCTTAGAATCCTTGAATCGTCTTTGTCTTATTGAGGGCAATTGAAGCACGTAATAGCTATTTATCCGGGTACATTTGACCCGCCTACGAACGGCCACCTGGACTTGATTCACCGGGGCGCGAAGATCTTCGACGAACTGGTGGTCGCCATTCTGCACAATGCGGAAAAAGTACCGCTGTTTACGATGGAAGAACGGCTTGAGATGTTGCGCGAGTGCACGCAGGCCGAGAAGAACGTACGCATTGACACGTTCGAAGGGTTGCTGGCGGATTACGCGGTAGCGCAAGGAGCACAGGCTGTGTTGCGCGGCATCCGGGCGGTAAGCGACTACGAATACGAATTGCAGATGGCAATGATGAACCGCAAGCTGGACCCGCGCCTGGAAACAATCTTCATGATCCCGGCCGAAGCCTACTCTTACGTGAGTTCGCGACTGGTGCGAGAAATTGCCCAGTTTGGCGGATCGGTAACAGGCTTGGTTCCGGAGATGGTGGAAGCCAGGCTGCGGAAGAAATTTCAATCATAAGGCCGGACAAGTCACTCCCCGGCGCAATTCTCGGCAGGAAGGTCCTCATGGCAACGTCCACGGAAGTAAAGTCGTCCTATTCTGCGCGAATCAACCGCATCGAAATCTCCGCGACGCTCGCGGTGGTGAATGAAGCAGACCGGCTGCGTTCCCAGGGAGTAGACCTGGTGGACTTCGGCGCGGGTGAGCCGCATTTTTCTACGCCGCAACATATAAAAGACGCAGCCGTTGCCGCAATTCAGAACAACTTTACGAAATACACGGCAGTGGGTGGAACGATCGAACTGCGCGATGCGATCAGTGCGCGCCATGGGGAAGACTTCGACACCAGCTACACACGCGACGAGGTGATTGCCTCGACTGGCGGCAAACACGCACTGTTCAACGCCTTCCAGGTACTGGTGGATCACGGCGACGAAGTGATCATTCCGGTGCCCTACTGGGTGTCGTTCAAGGACATTGTGCAGTACGCGGGCGGAGTGCCGGTGTTTGTTGATACCGACGAAGCCGCAGGTTTCCGGCTGACGGCCGCGATGATCGAACAAGCTGTAACGCCCCGTACAAAGGTCATCCTGTTGAATTCGCCCAGCAACCCTAGCGGCGCAGTGGTGTCTCCCGAGGACCAGAAGGCGATTGTGGAGATGGCGGCAGCGCGGGGAATCTGGATTATCAGCGATGAGTGCTACGTGTATCTGAACTATACGGGCCGCGAATTCTCAGTAGGTTCGCTGACGAAGGCCAAGGAGCGGGTGATTGTCGTTGGGTCGCTCTCGAAGACCTACGCGATGACGGGCTGGCGCATGGGATATGCTCTGGGACCGGCGCCGGTGGTCAAGCAATTCCAGAAACTGCAGAGCCAATCGACATCAAATCCGACTTCAATCGTACAGAAAGCGGCAGTGGTTGCGCTGAAGGGTTCGCAACAGTGCGTGGCGGACATGCGTGCCGATTACATTAAACTTCGCGACCACATGGTGGCCGGACTACGCGCAATCCCCGGCATACAGTGTCACGTACCCGAGGGCGCCTTCTATGTTTATCCGAACGTGAGCGGAGTCTTCGGACGCGGAGGAATCAACTCATCTGCAGACTTGGCTGGGCGGTTGCTGCGCGAGGCCCATGTGGTCACCGTTCCGGGAGAAGCGTTCGGTACTAACTCGCATATCAGATTTTCGTACGCAACCTCAGCGGGAGAGATCGATCGCGGCCTTGACCGGGTGCGGAAGTTTCTGGCCTCGCTGTAAGGGATGCGATACCATAATCCATGGGGGCGGGCCGTCAGGTCCGCCCTTCCTTTTCCTGAAAGGCGCAAAAAGGCTTGCCCATCGCCGCACTCCTGCGAGGGTCTCTTGATGGTCCGGAATGACTGATTTGTATCCTTTATTGTTGATGCCCGAGTTTCGTGAGCGTGTCTGGGGCACGCGTGACCTGAGACCAGTCTATACACGAGTGGTCGGCAAGGAACCGATTGGCGAAGTATGGCTGACCGGTGACGAGTGCAAGGTGGCAAACGGTCCGCTGGCGGGAACAACGCTCGGAGAACTATGCACTCGTCACGGACGTGAACTGGTGGGCGACGTTGCCCCGGATGCAAATCGCTTCCCTCTCCTTATTAAGTATCTCTTTCCACGAGAAAAGCTGTCTGTGCAGGTGCATCCAGACGACGAAGGCGCGCGAAAGATCGGGGTGCCCTGCGGGAAGACGGAATGCTGGTACGTGGCGCGCGCGATGGCCGGTGCACAGGTGGGATTGGGACTGAAGCCGGGGACAACGCACGAACAATTCGAGAAGGCGATCCGCGAAAACACGGCAGAGCATCTGCTGAACTGGATCGACGTGAAGAATGGCGACATGATCTACGTCGATGCAGGCACGGTCCATGCCATTGGGCCGAACTCAATCCTGATCGAGACACAACAGAACTCCGACACGACTTATCGCCTGTATGATTACGGGCGTGGACGTGAGTTGCATGTCGAGCAAGGACTGGCGGCGATGCGCGAGACAACTGGAGCCGGCACGGTAGAAGCACGCGAGATCGATGGACGGCTGTTGCTGCTGGCGAGCCCTTACTTTGTCGTTGAGAAGTTCCAGGCCGGAGAGCCGGTAGCATTCACGGCAAAGGTTGGCCCGAACACAGCGCAAGTGCTGGTTGCCAGCGAGGGATGCGCGATCGTGGAGTGCGATGGTTCGCAACCAGTCAGCTTCAACCAGGGAGAAGCCGTGGTGATTCCGGCGGCAGTGAAACAATACACGATTCGGCCGCAGTGGACCGTGGAGATATTGCGGATGATGGTCCCGACGGAAAACCCCGGAGCACCGGCTGCAAGAATTCCAAGGTAACTGAAGAAGGCCTCGCAGTAGAAACTTTGAAGAAAGAAATCAAAACCGTGGCAAAGCCTCAGAAACCAGAATTCTATCCTGTGATCCTCGCCGGCGGACGCGGCACCCGCTTTTGGCCGTTGAGCCGGAAGTGCATGGCCAAACAACTGCTGCCATTAAATTCACAAAAGTCGATGATTCAGGAGACGGTAGAGAGACTGCTTGCGGCAGCACCGGCGAAGAATTTTTGGGTGGTCACCAACGGCGACCTACGCGCGCCGATCATGCGGCAATTGAAGACTCTCAACCGGAAGCAGTTGCTGGCGGAACCGGTGGGGCGCAATACGGCTCCAGCCATCGGACTGGCGGCATTCATCCTGCTGCATCACGATCCGGACGCGATCCTCGGACTGTTCCCTTCAGACCATGTAATCGCCAACGAAAAACAGTTCCACAAGGACCTGGCAAAAGGGATTGCGATTGCGGCGGCGGGAGAAAACATCGTCGTGATGGGCATTCAGCCAACACGGATAGAGACCGGATACGGATACATCGAGACCGGAGCTAAAGCCAGGAACGGCGCGTTGCGCGTGCGGCGATTCACCGAAAAGCCCGATACCGAGCGAGCTGCGGAGTTCGTGGCTGCCGGCAACTACTACTGGAACAGCGGAATGTTCCTGTGGGCGGCAAGCACTCTGGCTGCTGCTCTACATGAGTACTTGCCGAAGACGGCGAAGATTCTGGAACAAATCGCAGCGAGCTACGGGACGAAGAAGTTCGAAGCAACATTCAAGCGGCTGTATCCGCAGTGCGAAGACATCAGCGTGGATTACGCGCTGCTGGAGCCGCGTTCAGCAAAGGGCGAGGAGGCGTCGAATCTGTTCTGCATTCCCGCGGACTTTGGGTGGAACGACCTGGGCTCATGGGCCGCTCACTACGAACATCGGCTGACACAAGGACACAAGGTCAACGCGGTAGAGTCGCAGGGCGTGTTCACGCTCGACGCACAGGGTAACTACCTCTACGCGCCGGGAAAGTTCATTGCCGCCGTGGGAGTACACAACCTCGTGGTAGTAGATACGGGCGACGCATTGCTGATCACGACTCGAGAGCGCGCGCAGGATGTGGGAAAGATCGTGAAGTACCTGGACGAAAAGAAGCTGAAGAAGCTCGTGTAAATCGAAGGGAAGAATTCATGGCAAGTCAGATTAAGTTCGGCACGGACGGATGGCGCGGAGTCATTGCCGACGATTTTACTTTTGAAAATGTTCGCCGCGTATCGAATGCCATTGCGGCGTATGTGCACCAGTACGAGGACCCGAAGAAGGGCATCCTGATCGCCTATGACACCCGCTTTGGCTCTCGCCGCTTCGCGGAAATTTCTGCGGAAGTAATTGCAGCAACGGGAATCAATGTGCAAATCGCAAAGGAGATTACGCCTACGCCGGCGCTTTCCTATGCGGTGAAGAACATGGGAGCAGCGGGTGGAGTGATGATTACCTCCAGCCACAATCCATTCAACTGGAACGGCGTGAAGTACAAAGCCGGGTACGGCGGTTCAGCGACACCGGGAATCATACAGATCATTGAGTCGAAACTCGACGACGCGCCCATCAAGGGAAACGGCGGAAAGGTAGTTGAGGCCGATTTCAACGCGGCTTACATACAGGTGCTGAAGGATTTCGTCGACATCGATCTGATCGCGAAGTGCAATTTCAAGTTCTGTATCGACGTGATGTACGGAGCAGGCCGCGGAATGATCGCGGGGATCTTCGCCGAGCGTGGCATCAAGCACATCGAGATTCGCAACGAGATCAACCCGCTGTTTCCGGGGATCAATCCTGAGCCGATCCTGCCGCACGTAAAAGCGCTGCAGGAGGCCGTGGTGGCAAATCACTGCGATGCCGGTCTGGTGACGGATGGCGACGCAGACCGCATCGGTGCGGTTGCGGAAGACGGCAGCTTTGTGGACGCGCACAAGTGCTACGCAGTTCTGCTGGAGTGGCTGCTGAAGCGGAAGACGTGGCCGGGCGTGGTGACGCGCGCGTTCAACACGACGCGCATGCTGGACCGGATCGCAAAGAAATACAACCGCGAACTGATCGAGCACGGCATTGGGTTCAAGTACGTAGCCGATATCGTACTTAGTGGTCGCGAGGTGCTGATCGGTGGTGAAGAATCAGGTGGCATCGGCATTCCTCGGCACTTGCCTGAGCGCGATGGAACTCTGAACGCGCTGCTGATTGCCAACGTGATGGCGGAAGAAGGCAAGACCCTCGGACAACTGGTGCAGGCGCTGCAGGATGAATATGGTCCCCACTACTACGGGCGGCGTGATTTGCGGTTGACCGAAGAGGTGAAGCAAAGCGCACTGCAACGCTCGGCGGCAAAACCAGCGTCCATTGGGCGTTACAAGGTGCTGAGCATGGCGGACCTTGACGGCTACAAGTTCTTCCTGGATGCGCCGACGAACGGCAACGGCGCAGAAGCCTGGGTTCTGGTGCGCGGTTCGGGAACGGAACCGCTGCTGCGCGTCTACTGCGAAGCATCATCACCGGAACTGGTAAACGAAATACTGGACGCGGCGGTGGAGTTCGTACACGCCAAGGCATAAATAATCGATATATGTAGATATATGGCGCGGCGAGAGTCGCGCCTTGCCTTTTGGTAAGGCGTGGCAAACTTGCTTCGGCGCATACCACGAGGTGGGCGTACCGGGCTGTCTCAGCATAAGTTCGCTTCCCGAACCATAGTCCGGCCATAGCACCTTCGAGCTACCTGACGCGATAATTCGGTAAAGCAATTACGGTTGACAACCACTTTCGATACGAGCACTGGTAGTAATTTGCCGCGCAAACTACGCTCGCAACCATTACTCAGTAGCCCGCTGCTTCTGTATTGCAGCCTGAGAAGCAGAACTTGATAGCGAGGATAGTTTGATCAGGAAGGCCTTTACTGCACTTCTCTTTGCAGCCGTGCTCACCACTTTTATGTGTGCACAGAATTCGACTGGTTCGCTTCGAGGAACCGTGAAAGACATTACCGGTGCACGTGTTTCTGCCGCAAAGATCGTGGTTCGGTCCCTGGACTCCTCGATGCGGCGCGCGACGGTAAGCGAAGATCGCGGCGAGTTTCGCGTCGACAATCTCGCGCCGGGCACCTATCGCGTCACGGTCAGCAAACCTGGTTTTGCCGAGGCAAAAGCGGATGTGGTAATCGCTCTCAGCTCGGTGCGCGATGTAACCGTCGAGCTCAAGCCGATGACCGCCAAGGAAACGATCCGTGTGCAGGCCGAGGCATCCTCGATCACCACGCAGCCGATCGACCTGGCGAGCGCGGTGCACCAGGGAATCATCACGAACCGCGACTTGCAGACGCTCCCGTTGGCGAATCGCAGCTTTGCCAACATCGCCTACCTGGCGCCGGGAACCGAACCGGTTGAGCCCTCGGATCCAACAAAGGCACGCATCACGGCGGTTTCGACTGGAGGAAGTTCGGGGCTGAACAACGAACTCTCCGTGGATGGCGCGGATGACTCCGACGACTTCATCGGCGGTTTTCTGCAGAACCTCTCTCCCGACGCCATCCAGGAATTCGCGGTGCGCACGGCAAACGAAAATGCCGATACAGGCGGTACAACTGCGGGCTCTGTAGTGATCACGACGAAGAGCGGCACCAACCAGTGGCATGGCGATGGCGCCATTTACGATCGTGCGTCCGGGCTCAATGCGCGCTATCCCATCGAAAATCCCGCGCCGAATCCGAAGCAACCCTTCTCACGCCAGAACTACGTGGCAACGCTCGGCGGGCCGCTGAAGAAGAACAAGCTCTGGTTCTTCTCGTCATTTGAGTACGTGCATGAGAACGCCAGCATCGCTTACAGTCCCGCGAGCACCACACAGTTCAATGCGCTCTCGGCTCTCGCATCGCAGGGACTGATTCCCGGAGTCAGCTCGATCAGCGTTCCGCAGATCACGCCGATTCCCTTCCGCGATTATCTTGGCTCGTTGCGCCTCGACTGGTCACAGTCCGCAAACTCGCAGTGGTTTCTGCGAACCTCGGAGGACAGCTACATCACTCGCAACGCGCTGGTGCAGCAAGCCACGTTGCCCTCTACCGGACTGACAACGCATAACAACTACAGCAACACCGAGATCAGCAATCAATACGTGTTCAGTCCCAACTGGCTGGGAAGTTTCGTGTTTGACGCAAGCCTGCTGCACCTTACGCAGGCGCGTAATTCGAACCTGGGATTTGCCCTGGCGTTTCCGTTTAGTTCCACCTCGCTGACTGTCTCCGGGTTTGAAACGTTCGGCGACAACCAGTTCGCGACACCGATCACCTTCTTCCCTTCGGAGCGCAACCAGGAGAAGTATCAGTTCCGCTATGATGTGAGCCACGTCGCCGGCGACCATGCCACGAAGTTCGGCATCGACTTCATCCACGAACCCGTGCTTGGCGGATCGTTTCCCGGAAACACGGAAACGCTCTACCAGTTCCCGCAAAATCCAACCTATTACCTGACGCAGCCTGGAGCGGTGTTTACCGCCGACATGATGGCCAACGCCTCGACCACGGATCTGGGCGGCGGATTCTCGCAGAACATTCAGCGGCTCGCGCTCTACGCGCAGGACTCATGGCGCGCGACAGCACACCTAACGCTGAACTACGGAGTGCGTTACCAGACAACGTTTGGTCTATTCAACGCCTCGGGACGCAGCCAAACTGCGAACCCATCATTCTCTCTATTGCAATCGCTGGGCTACCCCGCGGCAGTGCCGCATGACGATCACAAGCAGTGGGGCCCGCGGCTGGGAATTGCTTACACTCCGGGGAATAGCGGAAAAACGGTCTACCGCGCCGGCTTTGGACTTTTCTATAACGATCTCGAGCAGGTCGGATGGGTCCCGGCATTCCAGGCGGTCAACGGAACCGGGACAGACCCACAGGCGCTTATCGATCCGAACTACAAAACGCCCTACGCGCTGCACACCACCGCCGGAGTGCAGCACGCATTCAATAACGATTGGACGTTGAGTGCGGATTTCACTCACGAAGAAGGCAATCACGGATACAGCGCGTACGGGTATCCGGCCGCAACCGTGTTTCGTTCCGACAATCGCTCGAGCTACAACGCGCTGATGATTCGGTTGCAAGGAAACGTGTCGCGACGCTTCAACCTGGTGGCCAACTACACGCTGGCAAAGGCGCAGACATGGGGATGCGTGCTCGGCGAACTCTTCGATTACGTGAACGGCGTATGCGATCCATACAACGCATTCGGACCCGGTGATTACGGTCCATCGGGTGAGGACGTTCGCCATCGATTCGTGTTGGCTGGGACGCTGCATATCCCCGGTGGATTTGAGCTTTCGACGCTGACGCAAGCGGAAAGCGCCCGCCCGTTCACCATCACCACCGCCGACAACAGTGCACGGATCTCGGTTAACGGAGTGCCAACCAGTCTCGATGAATTTCGAGGCACTCCATTCATTCAGGCGGACCTGCGCGTGAGCCGACCTATCCGGATTAGAGATCGCTGGCAGATCAATCCATTTGTGGAGTTTTTCAATCTCTTCAATCGCAACAATCCCGGCGCAAACTATGTAACAAATATCGCCGCACTTCCGGTCTCAGCCGCCGACATTCAGAGCGGAAACGTGACCGGCCTCTGCACCAACGCCGACTGTTCAGCCACGCAACCCGTTACCAGCCTGCATCAGTTGGGCATCCCCGGCGGTGCGTTGGGAGACTTCTTCGGACCCGGTACGACCGTCGGCACACCGTTCGCGGCACAGTTAGGAGTGCGCGTGAGCTTCTAAGACGGAGCAATAGAACTTCGGATGGCGATACTGGCGCTCGGAACGGGGGTGAAGATATCCTTGTTCTAATGCCAACGATGGCCTGGAAGACTTACGACCTGAAGCGTCAAACAGTAACAGCGATTGAAGGCAGAATTGAAATGTCGCCCGAGAGAGGGCCCGGAGCGTCCCTGTGAGCGCAATCGACAAGGTTTTGCAGCGTAGTGCTGAATTCGCATTGAACTATGATCCGGAATTAATCTCCCCTCGACCGGGCCTGAATCTGGCCGTGCTTGCCTGCATGGACACGCGTATCACCCTGGCAGCCCTGGGGTTGAAGCCGCAGGATGCCCACTTCATACGCAACGCCGGAGGCATTGTGACGGACGATGCCCTGCGCTCCCTGCTGGTCTCTCACTACTTCCTCGGGACGAAGGAAGTCATGGTGATCAATCACACCGATTGCGGACTCATGAAGGTGAGCGAAGAGGAAATGCATGCCACCGTGGAACGTGAGGCCGGACTGCCGCCGAATAGTCCTGTACGTTTCCACGCCTTCACCGACGTTGAGAAAAATGTCCGCGAACAGATCGCCAAGCTGCAAGCGCACAGTTGGATTCGCGAGCGGTTGATCATCCGCGGATTTGTATTCGATGTAAAGACGGGCAGGCTGACCGAGGTCCATCCTTAAGATTGCGAGAAGGATTCTGGTGGCGGCGGTAGGACTCGAACCTACGACCTACGGATTATGAGACCGTCGCTCTAACCACCTGAGCTACACCGCCACGGAGGTCTACGGACGCGCGCCTTACGGCAGGCGAGATGGGAGTTGGACGAGGCCACAATCCAACCAGTTATTGATTCTAAGGGGGCTGTTGGAGGCTGTCAAACCGTGGCGCCACCAACGGGCCCCGTAGTGTCGGGTAAACAATTCCCGGTTCCAAACGTCTAAAGCTTCGCACCTGCGGAAATGCTGCGGCCTTCTGGGGACCAAAAGCATCCAACGTGGGTATAATCAATCAGATGCCGGACCTGCGGTACAGCCGCGGGCTCCCTGAGTCGGTCCGGTGGGCGGTTTCTGCCGATGTCCAAACTTACAAAACCTCTACTTCTCGGCCTTTCGCTCATCCTGGTGACGTTCACGATCGCCGGCGGGCTCGGGTTCGGTGTCAAGGCCAGCACGGACGACGGCGCCTATCGTCAGATGGGTGTCTACAGCGAAGTCCTGAGCCACATCAAGCAGGATTACGTGGAAGAGCCGAATATTACGGCCGTCACCGACGGAGCCTTGCACGGCCTGCTTGAATCGCTGGACGCGAACTCCAGCTATCTCACGGCGCCCGAGTACAAGCAGTACAAAGATCTAAAGTTGTCCAAGGGCCAGATTGGCGCGGCGATTTCCAAGCGCTATGGCTACGCAGCGGTCGTCGCGGTGACGCCCGGTGGTCCCGCCGACAAGGCCGGACTGAAGAACGGCGACATTATCGAGGCTATTCAGGGAAAGTCCACGCGCATCATGTCCCTGGCCGAAATTCGCGGCATCCTCACGGGAGCGGTCGGTTCGAACGTCGACGTTTCGGTGATTCGTCCCAGCAAGGCCGATCCTGTAAAGATCACCATCACGCGCGATGTTGTGAAGCCGACGCCGGTCACTACGAAGTTGATGGACGCCTCCATTGGATACATCCACGTTCAGGGATTCCCCAAGGGCCGCGCGGAAGAGATTGCCGCAGCCGTAAAGGATTTGCAGAAGCAAGGCGCCAAGAAACTGATTCTCGATCTGCGTAACTCGGGTGACGGCGACGAAGCCGAGGGCATTGCAACCGCGAATCTCTTCCTCGACAAGGGCATCATCACCTACCTCGAGGGCCAGAAGTATCCGAAGGAAATGTTCAATGCCGACCCTGCCAAGCAGATTACAAAACTGCCCGTGGTGGTCATGGTGGATCGTTCGTCGGCTGGCCCGGCCGAAATCGTTGCCGACGCCATCAAGGACAATAAGCGCGGCGACGTGGTGGGCGATAAGACCTTTGGTTCCGGTTCGATTCAGAAGCTGATTGAGTTGCAGGACGGTTCAGCACTGATTCTTTCCGTGGCGAAGTATTATTCGCCGGACGGCAAGGCGATTCAGGATGTGGCCGTGACGCCGAACTTCCTGGTGTCGAACAATAACAACGACGATTTCGTGTCGCCCGACGAGGATCAGAGCGTGACCACGCCCGGCACCGAGCAGAAGAATCAGACGGATGAGCAATTGCAGCGCGCTATCGAGGTCCTGAATAGCAAGGATCAGAAAGCCGCGTAATCGGCGCTCAGTCTCGATTTACAGCACAAGGCCTCACCTCAAAGGTGGGGCCTTTTATTGCGTCTGCCGCCTAGTTGAGAACGCGCGCCAGGCGTGGAAGTTTTGGCAGCAGATAACGGTCAAAGCCGAGCGCGAGCAGCAGACTGAATCCTACGAGCGGAAACAGAATACCGAGAACGATGCTGGAAATGACAATTCCTCGCGGAGCTTGGAAGCTGCGCACCAGCCGAGGTGAACCAATTCTCCCGGAGGGCCTGCGCTGCCACCACAGCACGGTGCCGGAGATGCATGTGCCCAGCACGCCAAGGCAAACGATCAACCCGACAACCTGGTTCATCACGCCAAACTCCCGGCCTTCGTGCGTAGCCGTGCCAAATGTGACGGCTTTGGCCATGGGCGAAAGGTCCCACCAGCGAATGTCTCCAACCGTTGCCCCGGAATATTGATCGACGTATATGAATGCTGTGTCGCGTAAGTCTGCGGGCAAGGCGCGGATTACGTACACTCCGGTTTTGGCGGTTGGCAGCAGCAACTGGTAGCGATCATGCACCCCGTCCTGCCGCGCAATCTCCATGAGAGCGGCAATGGACAGCGGTTTCTTTCCGGTTGGCGTCGACTGAAACTGCGCAGCCGACATCTGTGGAAGCTCCGCGAGCCACTGCTGCGGTGAAGTGCCGTCCGGGGCTGGAATATTCGGAGCAGTTCGGCCGGGAGCCATCGGCTTAGGTGTATGGCTTGCAAGGTCCTTGATGATGGCGCCGGAGACCAGCGACCACGGCATTCCAGAGGAGACCAGGAAGCAGATTGCAAGTGCGAGGTAAACCGCCGGTACGCAGTGGAGATCACGGAGAAACGTTCGCTTATTTGTATGGAAACGGGGAAGCAAAGTTCCCCACACGGAGAACGGACGCCGCGGGAACCAGAGAAAGATTCCGGTAACGAGCAACACAAATGCCCAGCCACCGGCGGTCTCAACGAAGAACTGGCCGTATTTTCCCGCGAGCAACTTGCCATGGAGATTCCGTACGCGCTGCATGATTCGGGTCGATGGATTCTGTTCCCCAAGAATCTGGCCGCTGTAGGGATTGACGAAAACATCGATCACTTTTCCGTGTTCCATCACTCCAACACGAGCCGACTCGTTTGTCGCCATGGGCGGAACGTAACTGACAACCTTCTTCCAGACCGGATTTCTGCGTACGTTGGCAACGATTTCGTCCGGGGAGAGTCGAGTCCCTTGCACGGATTGCACGTAAAAAAATCTGCGGTAGATCGACGCTTCAATCTGTGGACGAAACAGGTAGAGTCCGCCGGTGATCGCAAGTAGCGATGCGAACGGGATAACATACAGCCCCGCATAAAAGTGCCAGCGCCACATTGCGATGTACAACGGCGAACGTTGCCCCACCCGTACCTCCTGTCACCCCATGAGTGCGAAAAGACCGTCCATAGCGGCGTACGAGGAGACCTTCTCGTGCCTGCAACGAGCGGCTTCTTGAGCGAATGTCGCCGATGTTATCACGCGATTCGTGCATTGCGTCCCAACCATGCGGCAATGAAAGAAATTTTATGTTGGGTTCATACGGACTTAATCCTGCGGGAGCCTCCTAGTGCTTGCACCTTCGTTGTGCACTCGTCTGTTCTGCGACAGAACGGCATTCATCTGGATTGATTTAAGTAAATGCAAGGAGAGCGACTAATGAAAGTGGCCCGATACCTGACCGTGGTCATTGCGGCAATTTGCGTGCTGGCTTGCTCAGCCTTTGCGCAACAGGGTGCGCAGAACATCTACGCACAGAAACTGGTCGACGAAACCATGGCAAAGCATCCCGACCTGCTGGTCTGTGCCATGCACGTTACGCCCCCGGGCAAGACCGCCAACATCATCATCGCGTCGAATATTGCAAAGATCATCGGCAAGAAGTCGGACGACGATGACATGAAAGTTGTCAACACAAGCCAACCGGTGCTTGAACCCGCAAAGGACAAGGGGCGCTACGAAGTATTGATCGCCTTGAAGGACAAGAGCGGAAACACCATCGGCGCGCTGTCCACCGTCTTCAAGTATGGCGATGGAGACGTGGAAGCGAACTTCCTCAAGAGGTCGACGGCGATTCGCAATGGACTGCAAAAGCGAATTCCGAGCGTTGCCAGTCTCTTCAAATCTGCAAAGTAAACAGACTGGGCCTGCGACGGTGGAGGTACCGCGCACGCCTGAATCAACGGGCATTGTGAAACTTGGGGCCACGAGCCTGGCTTGGGTACGTGGCGACGGAGAAACCATGAAGCGACTACCCTCCATTCTTGTCACCATCGCAGCCTTGCTTGGAATGACCACGGCGCAAAAGCTACCACCACTGCAGTTGGTCCGGACCACGGACCTGCCCGGTATCACCGGCGACATGGATCACCTGGCGGTTGACCTTGCCGGGAATCGCCTCTTTGTCGCCGCGGAGGACAACGGAACTCTGCGCGTACTCAACCTCTCCAATGGGAAGCTGGAGCGGACCGTAAAAGGGTTCGAAACTCCACACAGCATTCTCTACTTGGCGAAGCAACACCAGTTGTACATCACCGACGGCTCCAAGGACGTGAAGGTGCTCAACAGCGACACTTTCAAGGTTGAGAAGCTGATTCCAACCACGCCGGGAGCGGATTCGATGGCGGCGGACAAGAAGCACGATGTGATGTGGGTTGTAGCCGGCGGAAAGGACGTCAATATGACGCGTTCCGTCCTGACCGAAATCAACACAAAGGAAGGTAAAGTCGTCAAACAGATACCGGTCGACGCAGCCCACGTTGAAGCGCTTGCGTTGCAGCCCCAGGGCCCAAAACTTTATGTCAATGTGACCGACAAAAACTACCTTGCCGTGATTAATCGCTCGACTGGAAAAACGCTCGACGAGTGGCGCATTCAGCAGGCGAAGCAGAACGCGCCTCTGGCGTTCGATCCGGCCAACCATCGGCTCTTCATCGTTTGCCGCGACCCCGGAATGCTGGTCGTACTGGATAGCAGGACAGGCAACACCATTGCGAGCTTTCCCGCTGGAGGCGTAGCCGACGGGGTGGTATTCGACTCCATCCATCACCGTATCTACGTTCCCGCCGGCGCTGGCGCGATCTATCCTTACGAGGAAATCGATGCGAATCACTTCCGCGCCATGAAGCCGATTCCTAGTGCGATCGGCGCAAAGACCGCCGTGCTTTCACCGAATGCAGACTATCTATATGTATCGATGTCTCCCGGAGAGAAGCGGGTGGGCGCGAAGGTGTTCACGTTTAAGGTTAACTAACGAAAGAAAATCACGCGGAGGCGAGGCCGCCCGGCTTTCACTTCCGCGTGAATGTCATTCTCCTGGACCGGCAGGCTAGTCGGTTGAGACTTCTGAGACAGTCTGGGTTCCCTCGTTCAACTCACGTGTCACAATCCTTCTGGTTCTCGGGAGCCTCCCACGCATCGCCAGATATCCAAGGAAGACGACGGTCGCCGCAAATGCCACTAACTTCACCTTGTCCGTCGAGTGCGTAAGGGAGAGTCCCTTCCAGAGCACCAGTAGAACGACCTGGCCGATTGTCACTGCCCAGATGGTTCCATAGAAGGCGCGCCGTTCCTCGCCTTCGCCAAGTGTTGACGGTTTGACGCGTGGCAGCTTTCCCAGCGCGCCCGATATCCACACGACAGCAACGATCGGGTAATACCCATAGTGGTAGATCTGCGCCATGTGCCAGCGGCCGCTGATGATTGCGTCCGCCACGCCCACCATGTTCAGAGCGGCGTAGCTGATGAGATCGCCCCATGCTGCGGTGTAGCAAACGCGCCGATAGAGCGGATTCGGACGATCCTCGGTAAATCGGATGATATAAGGGCTGTGTTCCACGCCTGGCAGGCGCCCGCGGAGTCCCGCAATTCCCGTGCAAAACAGAACTGCCGCCAGCCAAATGGCCATCCGGCGATCGACGCCACGACTGAAGAGCGCGAATGTAAGTTGGCCAGGTAGCAGGTAGAAAACGAATATCCAGATGGGCCAATGTGCGAAGCGGTAGTAAAGCTTGTTCCGCTTGCGAATATGAATTTGGTCCGCGTACTGGATCTGCACGGAAGACCGCGATTTGCCCATCCGTTCTACCTCCCCCCAAAGAAGCTCTCATTCTGTCGCACATGATTAGCGACGGAAAAGGCCCGTCCGTGGCAGTCTGTTGCCATGTCACGCGGCCGTGTCCCGGAATCATAGGAAAACGGGAGCACTCCTGCAACCGGGATGTGTATGGAAGAAGAAGGTGCCAACAAGCACGCCTCCGGGATAATCTATTTGCGTGAACGCTATCGCCGTCATCCCTGCTCGTCTTGCTTCCGTCAGGCTGCCAAGGAAACCTCTGCGCGACATCCTGGGAAAACCCATGATTCAACGAGTATACGAGGCCGCGCGCGCCTGCAAGGAATTCTCCGCTGTGATCGTCGCCACGGACTCTCCGGAGATCGAACAACTTTGCCACAAACACGGATGGAGCGTTCGCATGACCAGCCCTGAGTGTCGCAGCGGAACAGATCGTGTCTTTGAAGTTGCGAAAAGCGCTCCGGCTGACATTTATGTGAACGTGCAAGGCGATGAGCCACTGACGCGTCCCGAACATCTGCAAACACTGCTTGACTTGATGCAACGTCCGGGAGTGGCCGTGGGGACGCTCAAAACACCTTGTTCGGAGAGCGACATCTCCAACCCGAATGCGGTCAAGGTAGTCAGCAGCATCGAGGGCAAAGCGTTGTATTTTTCTCGCGCCACCATTCCCTTCAACCGTGATTCGCAGGGCGAATTTCGCTGCTACAAGCACCTGGGTTTTTACGCCTACACCGGGCAGATGCTGCAACAGTTCTGCCGCTGGCCGCAGTCGCAACTGGAACGTACCGAGCGGCTCGAACAACTTCGCTTCCTGGAAAATGGCGCTGAGATTTACGTCGCGGAAACTCCCTACGACACGGTAGGAGTCGACACGGAAGAGGACTTGAAACGGGTGGAGGAAATTCTGCGCGAACGCGGAGCTTAGCTGGCGGATCCAGGCTGGGGATGGCGACTTTGCCATTCACGGGCATCCGCAATGCGTTTGGCAATTGGCGGGTGCGAGTGAAAGAGGATTTCCACCCAGCGCGATGGTTCCCTCTCGGCCAGGTTCTGCTCGGCCAACTTATTCATCGCACTAATGAACGGCTCTACGGAAGGAATCGAATTCCACGCATAACGATCAGCCTCTCGTTCGTTCCATCGTGAGTAGGCATTCAGCACCGGCATCAACACAACCGAGAGCATGGTGGTCAACAATATGACCAGGGGAAGATTCGCAAAATCGTATTGCGAGATAAACCAGTTGTGGTTGATCACCGACCATCGCAACACGATCTTCAGCGCCCAAAAACCAATGAACGTAATCATCGCCTGTACGGCGAAACTCTTCACAATGTGGCGGTGATAGTGATGGCCGAGTTCATGCGCCAGCACCGCTTCAATTTCGTCGTCCGAGTAACTGGCGAGCAGCGTGTCGGAGAGAACGATGCGGCGCGTCGCTCCTAATCCCATCAGCGCAGCGTTTGCTTTCTTCGACTTCTCTGAAAGCATCCACTCGTAGACTCCGCGAACCTGGGTTCCCGCCTTTTCACTCAGCCGAGTCAATCGCTCGCGCAGTTCATCGTTGTTGAGTGTCTGGTACTTGTAGAAAATGGGAAAAAGGATCACCGGCGCAATCTGTGCAAAGATCACGTACAGCACCATGAACGCGATCCAGGCCACGATCCACCAGGCCTGCGGTGCCTTGCGTATAACGAAGTAGAGTAGTTCAGCAAGTAGAACCGACATGCCGAACCCGACCCAGAAGGCCTTGAACTGGTCCCACATCCAGCCGCGCCATCTCTGGTTGGAGAGTTGGTATTCATGTTCGAGCCGGAACGAATAGTAATCGAGTCCGAAGCCGAGCAGCTTCCCGATCACTGCCAGCACGAAAACATAGATCAGCAGTGCAAGGACAAAGTTCTCTCCGCCTGCAAGCCGGTACGAGAAGTCGCGAATGACACGCGTCCAGTCCGTCAACAACAGCATGAGCATCAGACCCAGCCCAATGCCAAGATCGGCAAGGCCAAGTCTGCGGCTGATTCGGTTGTACCGTCTCGCCTGGGGCGAATCGGTCAGGGGAGGCTCATTCATCCAATCGCCCAACTACGTTTCAGAATCTTGCTAAGAATCTCTCCATCATAGCGAACCGGAGCGCGACATGGAACTACTCTCCACTTAGGGGGAGGTTGACTCAAAGTAGACGGGTTTCAACCGCGGCGCAAAACGCGCGAACTGCGCCGTAGGCCGGTGCTATTCTGTTGGTGATCTCTCGGCGAAAGCCATGGAGGCAGCTACGCAAGAGTTGCAAGCGGGCCAGGTGCAGAAATCGAAGTACGTCGGCCGGATCGTATTTGCCCTTGCCATCCTTGCGGCCGCAGTCTTCGGATCGCTTGCGGGGTTGATGATTGTCTACTCCACGGATCTCCCAGAAGTTGGCGACCTGGAGCATTATCGCCCAAGTTCCATCACAGAGCTTTACGACAACCAGGGACGCGTGATCGGTTCATTCGCGTTGCAACGGCGCGTGGTTGTCACCTACAACGACATTCCTCCGGTTCTGCGGGAATGTGTCATTTCCATCGAAGACAAGGATTTCGAACAGCACTGGGGCGTTGATTTCTGGCGCATCCTGGGGGCTGCCTATCGCGATATCGTTTCGGGTTCACGCGCACAGGGAGCATCTACCCTGACCATGCAACTCTCGCGCAATCTATTTCTGACGCCCGACCGGAAGTTCAGCCGCAAAATCCAGGAGATCATGCTGGCGATACAGATCGAACGGCGATTTACCAAACAGCAGATCTTCACGCTCTATGCCAACCAGATTTTTCTAGGCCACGGAACGTATGGGTTCGAGGCCGGCTCGGAATTTTATTTCAGCAAGCACTTGAAGGATCT
This sequence comes from Acidobacteriota bacterium, assembly GCA_021779935.1. Lineage (GTDB taxonomy): Bacteria > Acidobacteriota > Terriglobia > Terriglobales > Acidobacteriaceae > JAJXZT01. Next base: position 111,891 of record JAJXZT010000027.1, on the reverse strand, counting down.
GACGCTGCCCGAAGCTGCCATGCTCGCCGGACTTCCGAAGGGACCAAGCTACTACTCGCCGATCAACTATCCGGATCGTGCTCTGCGACGGCGCAATCTCGTTATCGACAACATGGTCGAGGACGGAAAGATCACGGCCGAAGAAGGAGTGAAAGCTAAGGCAGCCCCGCTCGGACTGCATCTGCAGAGCGATCCAAATTCGCTCGCGCCGTACTTCGTCGAAGAAATCCGCCGCCACCTGGAGAAACGATTCGGCAGCGAAGAAGTCCACGAAGGCGGGTTGCGTGTCTACACCACGCTTGACTCGGACCTGCAAAAGGTCGCCAACAAAGCAGTGCTCGATGGCCTCGCGGCCTACGAACGGCGCCACGGGTGGAAAGGAAACCTGCCCAACATCATCGCCGCTGGCGACGATCCCGAACACTACGACAACCCGGACTGGGGCGAACCGATTGAACCGGGCTCCTACATGCACGGCCTGGTGACGAGCGTTATTGGTTCGTCAGCAACGGTAAAAATCGGCCAGTACTCGGGAACGCTCGGCCCGGCGGATATTGCCTGGACGGGACGAAAGTCTCCGGCAGATATTCTCAGCGTTGGCGATATCGTTTATGTTCGCGTCACGACCGTCAACGGCAATCACGTGCAACTTGCGCTCGAGCAGGATTCGGGTGCGCAGGGTGCGCTGATCGCAATCGACAATGCGACCGGCGACGTACGCGCCATGGTCGGCGGACGCGACTTCGATCTGTCAAAGTTCAATCGCGCAACACAAGCGCTTCGACAGACAGGCTCTTCGTTTAAGCCGTACGTTTACACGGCCTACATTGACAGCGGGGCGGAACCGGACGACACGATTCTGGACGCGCCGACGACATTCATGACCGCATCCGGTCCGTATTCACCGCACGATTACGACAACCGCTACATGGGCAATATCACTCTGCGGACTGCGTTGGCGCAATCGCGCAACATTCCTGCGCTGAAGATCGCACAGAGGGTTGGCATCAACACCGTCATCCAGTACGCTCACAAGTTCGGCATCACGTCCGATATTCCTCCCTACCTGCCGGTCGCGTTGGGCTCGGCGGAAGTGACGCTGCTCGAACAGACCGCGGCGTTTTCCACGTTTCCCAACGATGGCGTGCGAGTCGCGCCGCACTTCATCCGCAAGGTTGTCGACTACGACGGCCACGTCCTGGAAGAAAACTATCCCGAAGTCAGCGACGTTATTTCCGCCCGAACCGCTCGCATCATGACCTCCATGCTTGAAGGCGTGGTGAAACATGGAACCGGTTACGCAGCATCGAAGCTGAACCATCCACTGGCGGGCAAGACGGGAACGACGAACGACTTCACCGATGCGTGGTTCGTCGGCTTCTCGCCCTCCATCACCTGCGGAGTGTGGGTCGGCTACGACGAGAAAAAGACTCTCGGCAACAAAGAAACAGGTTCGGAGGCCGCACTGCCGATCTGGATCGACTTCATGAAGGCCGCCATCAAGGGGAAGGACAAGGAACAGTTCCCCGGTCCCATTCCGCCGGACAACAGCACGGCCGTGGCTGCGACAACACCGGCGACAGTCAACCGGCCGAGTAACGGAGCGCCCCACTGATGCGCACGTTCTTCCGCGGTGTGTTCTACGTGCTGGTGCTGCTCATCGTGGCGATGGTGTCAGCGCTTACAACCATGCGGTATGCCATTCACGGCCGCGAAGTTGCGGTTCCACAGTTCGTCGGACTGACGCCGCAAGCCGCCCAGAAACTTGCCAGTCAGAACGGTCTGCTGTTTTCCGATGACGATCATTTCTATAGCAACGACATTGCCGAGGGACTCGTGGTCTCACAGTCGCCGAAACCCGGCACGCGCGTGCGGCGCGGCTGGCATGTCCGCGTGGCTGACAGCCTGGGACCGCAGCGGATCGACATCCCTTCTGTCGTTGGGCAAAGTTCGCGAGCGGCAGAGATGAACGCGCAGCGTCATCGTCTTGAAATTGGAACCATTGCCACGTTGGCAACCGCAGATTTCCCCGCCGACCAGGTGCTCGCGCAAGATCCCGCAGCGGGCGCACAGGGAATCGCCAGTCCTCGGATCAGCCTGCTGGTAGCGGCCGCTCCCGATCCGCCGACCTGGGTGATGCCGGATTTCGTCGGCTCCCGACTCGCCAACGCTTCCGTGGTGACAACCGATGCAGGGATGAAGGTGAAGACGGTTCTCATTCCCAACGGGACACCTGCGCTGCCGGGACACGGCGTAAAAGCTCTCGGCGAGGCGATCATTGTTCGCCAATCTCCGGTTGCGGGCCAGCGCGTGACGGCCGGAACAGTCGTGACATTCGGATACGCTCACCGCTTGCCGGAATCTCCCACTCCCTCGACGGGCGATTAAGTCACTGGCGCTCCAACACCGCTGCGAAGAATCCCTCGCAGGGTTGCGCTCCGGGAATCGTGCGCAGATACGGCTGTCGCAGCAGCGTGTGAACATCGTTCACCGCCAGTTCTCCAGAGTGCGCCAAGCGTTGCAACTCTTCCGCGCAGTCGATCAATCTGAATCCCTCGACGGCGCGCAGCGTTTCGTCGATCACCAATTCGTTCTCTTCACGCTCGAGCGAACAGGTGGAATAGACGAGACGGCCGCCAGGCGACAGGTATCGCAAGGCAGCGCAGAGAATCTCTACCTGGCGGCGATGCAAGTCTTCCAGATCCGCCGGCTTCAACTTCCACTTGATCTCCGGATTGCGCGCCAGCGTTCCGGTGCCCGAGCAAGGCGCATCGACAAGGACGCGGTCGAATTCAGCGCCGAATGGCAGTTGCCGCGTGTCGCCGGTTACGACTTCAACGTTCGATGCCTTGACACGCTCGCGCAGCAAACGCGCACGATGCGGATGAACCTCGACGGCGACAATCCGTGCCGCCGGATTCCGCTGCGCAATCGCCGCCGTCTTTCCTCCCGGCGCGGCGCAGCAGTCGAGGATGTTCGCACCGTGACCGACCAGCGCGGCCACGAGCTGCGAGGCTTCATCCTGTACGGCAACGCGGTGCTCGCGAAATGCCGGCGTTCGCGTCAGGTCTCCGCCAACGACGCGACGGGCTGAACGGAGCAGTGCTCCCGGCGCAAGTTCCACGCCCTGCGCGATCAACTCGGCTTCGGCAAGGCCGTCCTCGAAACGCACTGCGCTCTGCGGCACTTGCTGATCGTAAGCACAGATACAATCGGCGGCATCGCTGCCATATTCGGCAATCCATCGCGCCACGAGCCACTCGGGATGCGCGTCGCGAGCGGTCGCGACAGGCGGTGGAGTCTGCATCAGCTTGCGTAGCACTGCATTGACGAACGGCGCGGCGGAACGCTTGCGCGCACGCTTCACCAGGTCGACGCTGTCGTTGACCGCAGCGCTGCCCGGAACGCGCGTCAGGTACCGCAACTGATAGGCGGCGATGCGAAGGGCAACTCGCACTTCGGCATCGAGTCGCGCAACCGGCTTGGAGGCGCATTGCGCGAGTTGCGCGTCAAGCACGGACTGCCAGCGCAAAACACCCATCACAATCTCGGTGGAGAGATTGCGATCCTGCGGAGAGAGCGCGGAGAGCCGCTCCGAATGCAGCAGTTCGGAGGCGAAGGCATCTTCGTTTTCCACGCGAAGAAGAATGTCAAAAGCGGCGGTGCGTGCCGGCGCAATCGGCATGGTTAGCTCTTCCGCTCGCCAAGGCACTCGCCGGGCGAAGGACGGTATCCGTTGACGAACTCGCGGGCGGCCATGCGGCGCTTGCCTTCCAGTTGCAACTCGACGATCTCAACCGCGGTGTTTCCACCGCAACCGACGAGCAGACGATCGCCGCGAACCGCGAGTTCCGAAGGATGCAAAACAATCTCTCCAGCGGCCAGCGGCTGCATGGAGTGCAGAGTGAGCTGCTTGCCGCGAAATGCTGTAAAAGCTCCGGGCCACGGCTGGAAGCCGCGCAGCCGGTTGCATATCTCCGACGCGGTGCGATGGAAATCGACCCGCGCATCATCCTTGCTCAGGATGGGCGCAAGCGTCGCCTGCGAGTGATCCTGCGCGCGCGGAACGATGGTTCCCTTCGCGAGGCGGTCGAGCGTTTCCAGCAGCAGATCCGCACCGATGGCGGCCAGCCGAGGGGCTAGCGTGACGGCTGTGTCCTCAGGGGCAATGGGCAACTCGTTCTGCAAAAGAATGTCGCCGGTGTCGAGCCCTTCGTTGAGGAGCATCGTCGTGTTGCCGGTGACCGTCTCACCGCTGGCGATGGCCCACTGAATGGGGGCGGCACCCCGGTATTTGGGGAGCAGCGACGCGTGCAGGTTGATGTTGCCGTACTTCGGCAGGCGGAGCATCCACGGAGGGATGATGCGGCCATAACCGACGACGATGATGGCGTCGGGCTGAAGCGTCGCAAGCTGCTCGCGAAACTCCTGGTTGTTCTTGATCTTCTCGGGCTGCGTGACCGGCCGACCAAGTTCAAGGGCCTTCTGCTTGACGGGCGAGAGGGCCAGTTCCATGCCGCGTCCCTTGGGGCGATCCGGCTGGGTTACGACGAGCGCGACACGGTGTTCGCCGCGTACGAGAGCATCGAGCGCGGGCACGGCAAACATCGGAGTTCCACAGAAAACGAGATTCACGGCTACAAGGGTAGCACTCTGCGTGAGAGGCAGGTTCCGAGTGCTGGTGGAAGGCCCCCCACCCCCCCTATTTTTGCAAATATTTGAAAACAAGCATGATAGGAGAGTCCATCGTTCGCAAATTATTGATTTATATAGGACTAATTCGCAAATATTTGATTCGTAAGGGCTTAGGGCCGCTATCTGAATGGAAAAGAACAAAGCCCACAAACTTGCGCTGTGGGCTCTATATCCAGTGTAGCAAGCGGACAGGGCAAAAGGTGACATCGATCTTGGAGCTATAGTGCGATTGTTTTCAGTGGGTTAAGGGAAATATGTGACCGGTGAGGACTTGACGTGTGATGAAAGCGGTCGGCAGGTCTGAAGGTTGGAAGGTCGAAGGAACAGTTGCGGCGGTTGCGAAAGGCAAAGACAAAACGGAAAACCACGAAGGACACGAAGGAACACGGAGGAAAGGCCGCAACAACATAGGTGATGCCGAATATGTGTCCGGCTCAAACTGTAAAGCATGTCCCGGAACGTATCGCTCTACCGATTGGCCCTTACTTCACCGGAGTGGGCAGCTCGCATTGCTGGAGATAGAGTTCGGTTCCGGCCGGGAGGACGACTTCGCGCACCTTGGAAGTGATAATTGCGCCGAACGCTGGATCGTCGCGGACGGTCAAATTGCTCCAAGTGGACGCAAGCCCTTCGGCGGTTGATGCCGGCTGCACTTCGCGAGGCTGCGACTGGTTGAAGCAGGCGACGAGTTTCGCGTTCTGCCCGTCCCATGCGACTTCGGTCAGCAGGACCGCGAGCTGGGCCTCACCACTCGACAGGCTGGCGACGCGTGCGATTTTTCCACGGAAATGGGCGCCCGCCGGTATAACCACTTCGCCCTTCATTCCGCGCACGTTGGTGACGAGCTCGAACTGGACCAGATCACCCACTTTGAGTTTGGAAGTATCGAGAGGGCTTACCACACGCACGAGGAAACGGATATTGCGGGGAATTGTGAGTTGAGGGGCCGCACCGGAATTCAACGCCAAGAACAGAAACGCGGCACAAAGAAGACCGCTCATCAGAATCCGCATGGAAAGCCCCTTTCGCAGACTTCACGTAAGCATGGTACTCGTCAAAAGGCGCTCCAGACACGCGGAATGAACTGTATGGTTACTTTCGAGCTGTTGTTTTGGGACTCGACTCTTCCGGGAACAATAAGGCCACCCACCCGCAGAGTCTGATTCACAAAGACACGCACAGGCCCGAGGGTGGAGACGAGCCCGCAGACGCGTTGCCGTGCGACATGCACAGAGGCCGCAAATCGATGCGCTCGTGAGACAATTTGCGGTGGCCTGATTACAGGACACTTTACCGATGACCGCACATAAAGAGACTGATCGTTTACGCAAGGTTGTGGAATCGTTCCGCGATGTATCCGTCATGGTAGTTGGCGACCTGGTGGCGGATGAGTTCGTTTACGGCGAGATCACGCGAGTGTCGCGCGAGGCACCGGTGCTGATACTGAAGCATCGCGAGCGCAAGGTTGTGCCGGGCGGCGGCGGCAACGCGGTGATGAACCTGGCCGACCTGAAAGTGAATGTGCTGCCGGTGGGCATGGTGGGCAACGATGAGTCGGGCCGCCTGCTGATGGAGTGCCTGCGACAGAAACGAATTTCAACGAGCGGCATTGTAAAGGCAAAAGGTTATACGACGCCGACGAAGACGCGCATCCTGGCCTACATGCCACACGCCAGCCGTCAGCAGGTGGTGCGAGTGGATCGCGAACCGGAGGCGCTGGCGGAGAATCACACGGCGCTGCGCGAGCTGGTGGCGACGACCCGACAGTATTCGAAGGTCGCCGATGCCGTGCTGGTTTCCGACTACGGTTACGGCGCAGCCGCTCCGCGTTTGCTGACACTGATTCGACAGAAGGGCGACTTTGAAGGAATTCCAATAACGCTGGATTCGCGCTATCGCATGCTGGAGTATGCGGGTATTACGGCGGCCACTCCCAACGAGCCCGAGGTGGAAGAGGCGCTGAAGATGAAGATCGGCAACGATCCGATGCGGCTGGCCGACGCGGGACAACAACTGATGAAGCTGATGAAGCTGGACTCGCTGGTGATTACGCGCGGCAGCGATGGCATGGTTGCCTTCCAGCGGCGCAAGCAACCGGTGGTGATTCCGATCTTCGGCTCCGACCAGGTGACGGACGTGACTGGCGCGGGCGATACGGTGATCGCTACCTTTACAGCGGCGCTGGCGACGGGTGCAGACACGGAGACGGCGGCGCGGCTGGCAAACCTGGCGGGTGGCATCGTGGTGATGAAGCGAGGAACGGCGACGGTTTCGCAGAAAGAACTGCTGCAAGCCGTGGAAGAGTACGGTAAGACGCTGGCGGCACATTGATGGCGAACTACACGCAAAAGATTCTTTCGCGCGAGGCGCTGCGAAAGCAGGCGAGCGAGTGGCGCGCGGCGGGCGAACGAATTGTGCTGACGAACGGCTGCTTCGACGTGCTGCACGTGGGCCACATACGCTACCTGCACGGCGCGAAGGAACTCGGCGGACGCGTGGTGGTGGCGGTGAATTCCGATGCCAGCGTGCGTACGATCAAGGGGGCGAACAGGCCGGTGATGCCGGAGCAGGAGCGCGCGGAGTTGATTGCGGCGCTGGCCGACGTGGATGCAGTGGTTATTTTTCCGGAGCCGGATGTGCGTGCACTGATTCGCGAGCTGCACCCGGAGATACAGGCCAAGGGCACGGATTACACGGAAGATAACGTTCCCGAGCGCGATGAAGTGATGGCGCACGGCGGAAGGGTCGCGATAGTGGGCGATCCGAAAGATCACTCGACCACCGAATTCCTCAGCAAGATCGGGGAGACGGAACATTCCTGAACTTATTCGCAAGACCGATCGTCCCGTGACGATGTACTCGGCGACCGATGCACGTCCGATTCCGCAGCGAGTGCTGATCGTGCGCCTGGGCGCGATGGGCGATGTGCTGCACGCCATGCCGGCGGTACGCGCAATCCGCGCGAATATGCCGCACTGCGAAATTGGCTGGGTGGTGGAAGAACGCTGGGCGGAGTTGCTCTGCGCCAGCGGGACGCCGCGCACGGGAACGGTAGGCGAAGGGCGTCCGCTGGTGGAACGCGTGCACACGGTAGACACGAAGGGCTGGCGTAAGTCGGCACTGTCGCCTGCGACGTGGCACAAGGTATACGCGGCGATGCGGGAGATACGGCGATGCGGCTATGAAGTGGCCGTCGATTTCCAGGGCGCTGTGAAATCGGCGCTGCTCGCGGCGCTTTCCGGAGCAGACTCGATCGAGGGTTTTGCGCGTCCGCGGGAGTACGTGGCGAAGATGCTTTACTCGCATACGCATCCGGCAACATGCGTGCACGTGGTGGAGCAGAATCTTTCGCTGGCAGCGGCTTTGGCTGGATCACCGGCGACGGAAACAACACCTCTGCTGCCGCGCGATGCGGAAGCGGAAGAGTGGGCCGCGCAACAAATCGGCGAAGGCGGGCGTTTTGCGATTCTGACTCCGGGCGCGGGTTGGGGAGCAAAACAGTGGCCGACGGAACGATACGGAGAAGTCGCCAGGGAGTTGGCAGCGGAAGGAATTGAGCCGCTGATAAACTTTGGCCCGGGCGAAGAGAGCATGGCGCGGGAAACCGTGCTGGCCGCGGGCGGCAAGGCGCGTCCACTGGGAGCGACGCTGGCGCAGTTGATCGCCGTGACGCGGCGCGCATCGCTGTTCATTGGAGGAGACACGGGGCCAATGCACCTGGCAGCGGCGCTGGGAGTGCCAGTGGTGGCGCTCTTTGGGCCGACGAACCCCGCTCGCAATGGGCCCTATGGAACGCAAGCACGGGTTTTGCGCAGCGCACAGAGCAGGACCAGTTACAGCCACACGAAGAAGATCGACGAAGGACTGCTCTCGATTACGCCGAAGGAAGTGATGGACGCGGCGCACGAGTTGCTGAAGGACTGAGTGAACGACACGAGCACATCTAGAACGGACTGGGGGCGGATCGCCAAGCGAATTCGCGTGCCCCTGGGATTTGTCTTTGCAGCGCTTTACTTGTGGCTGGCACAGCCGACGTGGACTTCAATCGGTATGGGTACGGCGGTGGCGGCCGTGGGCGTGTGGATTCGCGCCGTGGCTTCCGGTCACGTGAAGAAGAACGAAGAACTCGCGACGACGGGGCCTTATGCGTATACGCGCAATCCGCTCTATCTCGGCTCAATCGTGATCGCCATCGGATTCTGTATCGCCGCGTTGAGCTTGTGGATCGCGATCGCGATGGTAGGAATGTTTATTGCGATCTACGTGCCGGTTATTCGCGGCGAAGAAGCATTTTTATCGGCCCACTTCCCCGAGTACGCAGCGTATGCTTCGCGAGTGCCGAGGCTGTTTCCGCGGCTTCGGGCGGCATACCGCGAGGGTGGTGGAGAGTTTTCTCGCGCGCTTTACATGAAGCATCGCGAGTACAATGCATGTATGGGGGCGTTGGCGGTTGTGGCGGCCCTGATAGTCAAGCTTCTGTGGATAGTCCGCTGACCGAATGCAAAAACACAAAGCCCTCGCGGCCCTCCTCTTTCCCGTTCTTGCCGGTTCGCTGCTGATTGCAGCGGCTCAGCAACATCCATCCTCACCGGCACAACAGGAAAAGATGCCTGTCGGGACCATTGGCCCGATGTCGACGATACGGCCGGCTCCGTCAGGGTATCGCTACCGCAACGGCGAAGTGCTGCACTACACCACGGACTGGAGATTGTGGAATGCCGGCACGGCGACACTGCGGCTGGACCAGGCGGGTTCGGAAGAGAAAGTTTCGGCCACAGCGGACTCGATCGGCTTTGCAGCGCTGCTTTACACGGTGCAGGACCGGCTACAGGCATACTTCAATCCACGGACGTTCTGCTCATCGCGAATCGATAAACACTCGGAAGAAGGGCTCCACAAACGGGACACGCACATCGTCTTCGACTATGCGCGGCACAAGGCCGTGCTCGACGAGCGCAACCTGCGCGACAACGAGACCAAGCACACGGAAAACGATATTCCGGGATGCGTGAGCGATGTGCTGTCCGGAATTTTCTACCTTGGATCACTGCCGCTGACGGTCGGCTCTACCTATCATTTCCCGATCAACGATGGCGGAAAAACGGTAGACGTGAGCGCACACGTGGAGGCGCGCGAAGACGTGAAGACCGGAGCGGGGACCTTCCACACGGTGCGCGTGCAGCCTTCCGCCCCGGCGGGAGTCCTGAAGAATCGCGGCAAGGTCTGGATCTGGTACACGGACGACTCGGCACACCTTCCAGTGCAGATGCGGGCGCGGCTCTTCTGGGGAACGCTGACCTTCCAATTGTCGCGAGTCGACCGGCAGTAAGAGTTCCGGCAAAATTTCTATTGCAGACGGAAGCGCTCGCGAATGACGCGCTGGAGCCGGGGACGATAGATGAGGTCGTAGGCGAGTTCCTTGCCGGGAAACATGGCGAGGGCCGCCCGGCGCGCATCGGCAGCCATCTCAGAGGCCTGCTCGACGGTAAGGTTTGGATCCTGGCTGATGACCGAGATCACCATGTTCATCATGATCTGAAGACGGCGAAGCTTGCGCGCTTCGTCCAACTGCCCGGTTTGCCCATCGTCCGGCTGCGGTACGCCCTCAGTCAATCCCATTCATGCATCCTCGGTACAGTTGGATGATGCCATATTGCGACGTGGTGCGGGAAATTGGCCCGGCACGGGAAGTCCGCGCGAAGGATTGCAAAACGATTCTTCGTCAAAGGTGCGACAGTTCGCATCGAAGCTAAGTGGAGGGACTATGGCGACAAATGAGAACAACGAGGGGCTGGTAAAGATATTCGACACCGAGCAGGAATCCGAGGCGCTGGTGGTGCGCGGACTGCTGGAGTCCGCCGGGATACAGGCACTGATTGTTTCGTTGGATGCTCCGCAGGACATCTTGCCGGGCGTGGGTGGCGTGGTGGTGCAAGTGGCTCCGGAAGACGCGGAAAAGGCGAAGCAGCTGATTAAAGATTATCGCGATGGCGCTCCGGTGGACGAAGAAGAACTCACTAAGGAATCGCCGTTGTAGTTTGCACGCCGTGCGTGATCGCCAACACCGGCGATGAAGAAGCGCCCTCCGGACGCAGGTAGAACGTCACCGGGCCGAAGAGGTCGGTGCGAAAAGTCTGCACATGCGCCTGCGCCAATCGCTCCAGAACCTCCGGGCGGGGATGTCCGAAGGTGTTGCGCGCGCCGACTGAAATGACGGCGTAACGCGGGTGCACGGCCTGGAGAAATTCTTCCGAGGTCGAGGTGAGGCTGCCATGGTGGCCCACTTTCAGCAGGTCCGCGTGGATGTCGCGGGCCTCAAGAATCGTCTCTACCTTCTTTCCAATATCTCCCACCATCAACGCTGAACGTCCACCATAACTGATGCGCAGCACCATGGCATCGTCGTCCACGACGCGTTTCTTTAGCTGCCAGTCGCGCGCGGGCGCAAGGACTTCGAAGTGCGCACCACCGAAATCGAAGGCGTCACCGGCGAAGTGGCGCGTGGCACCGGTGTGATTCTTGATCGCCGTCTGCATCAGCGACTCGAAAAGTGGCGTCGGAACATTGGGGCCGCACCAGAGCTGGTCGGGCTGGAAGTTCCTTATGACAGCACTCATGCCGCCGATGTGGTCGGAGTGTCCGTGACTGAAGGCGACGGCGTCGAGATGATGGATGCCGCGCTGCCAGAGATAAGGCGAGACGACGTCTTCTCCAATATCGAACTCGGATTGATTTCCGCCAAGCAAACCGCCGGAGTCGAGCAACAGGGTCTTGCCTTCCGGCGTGACAATCAGGAAAGAGTCTCCCTGGCCGATGTCGATCGCGGTGATCTCCAGTGCTCCCTTGACGAACTGCGGATGGGGGCGAGCAGTGACCAGTAATCCCGCGACAAGGCAGAGCGCGACGAGCGAAAGAGACGTGATCCACGCGCGACGGCGAGCCAGCAGGAGCACGGCGAGATAGACAGCCACAAAGAGCAGGCACAGCCAGAGCGCCGGAAGCGGCAGGCGTACGTCGCGAATGGCGGCGCCGCCGAGCCAGTGCACGGTGTTGGAAATTCCAGCAAGCGCCCAGGTGGCAACCATCGCGGGCAACTTCGCAAGCCAGAACGAAACGTAGCTCAGCGCAACGGCGAGGACGCTGGCCGGCATGAGAATTCCCGTCAGCGGCACGACCGCAAGATTGGCGAAGAGAGCCGTGAACGGCATTCGGTGGAAGTACCAGATCATGGGCAATGCAAGCGAAACTTGCATCAGCAACGAAATGAGAACGAGTTCGTAGGCGGAGAGCACGAGCGTGATGCCGCCGACGAGGAAGGTTCGCGCGGCACGGCGGCCGATCAGTTTCTGCGCTTCGGAGGCGATCATGCGCAATTCGATCCGCCACTGCACGAGCTTCGGTGGGTGCGCCTGGTCATACCCGATGAGGAAGAGCCGCCGCAATGCCTGGTGGTAGGGCTGCGAAGTGCGCTCCAGCAGCGGCACGGCAATACCGGCGATGCTGAGCACGGAGAGGAAGGTGAGCTGGAAGCTGGGATCGAGCAACTGGCGCGGCTGCCAGACGAGCATGGCCAATGCCGCCGTGCCCACTGCATTGAGCGCGGCCCGTTCACGATAGAGCAATCGGGTGAGCTGGTAAATGCCCAGCATTAACACGGAGCGCAGAATGGGCGCGCCGAGATCGGTGAGCAATGCGTATCCGGAAGAGAGAACGATGGTGAGGATGGTGGCAATTTCCGCGCCGGTGCGGAGCCGTCGCAAGGCCCAGAAGAGTACGACGGCGAAGATGCCAACGTTCATGCCGGAGACAACAAGGATGTGATAGGTGCCGCTGCGCTGGTACTCGGTGCGGGTTTCGCGCGAAAGGAAGGCGCGGTCGCCGATGACCATGGCGGCGAAGAGTCCCGCCTGCTGCCGAGGCCAGATGCGGTAAATGCGCGCGAGAACGCTGCGGCGCGCGGTGGCCCTCCAACGCTCGAAGCGGCTGCCTCCGCTGCCGGGAAGCACCTGGATGGAGTCGAAGCGCGAGGAGCCGATGGCGGAGATTCCCTGGCCAGCGAGATATCCGCGATAGTCCATGGCGCCGGGGTTGCCGTAGTTAAGCGGCTGATGAAGTCTTGCGGTGAGACGAAGCCGCTGTCCGTAGACGAAGCGCGGCATGGAATCCGCTGCGGCGTCCGAATCATTGTCGCCTTCTTCGGTGAAAGCGCGATGCGATGGTTTGTAGATGGTAAGACGCACGCCGCCGTTGATGGGGGTTTCGCCAGCGTCGGTGACTACGGATTCGACATCGAGATCGACAGACTGGTCGGTGCCTCCATAGTTGCCGGGACGAAGCAGGCCGTCGCGCACGACGGTGGCATTCAGCGTAACGGGATCGCCGTTGGCGTAGCGCATGATGGGCGCGGGCGGCGGAGTGGCGGAATTAGACGATTGCGCGGTGAAGGCTCCGGCGAATGCCAGCGCGACCATCAAAGCGGCATAGGCGACGCGCGGGCGTTCGCGGCAGAGAAACAGCGCGGCCAACGAAAGCAGGACGAGTGCCGCGAGCCAGACTAACGGCGGATGATAGAGGATCTGCTCAATGAGAATTCCGGCGGCGAAGGCGAACGCGGCAACAATCATGGGTACGCGCGCCACGATAGCGGAGGCGCGGCCCAGCACGAGGTCCGAAATTGTGCCGCCGGAGGAAGATACTGCGCCCGCGTTGGACGCTAGTGCCATCAGAGGCTGTCAAGGCCTTCCTTGCCCATGACGACGTTCCAAGGAATGAGTTCGTATTGCGCGACACCATTGACCCAGAAGGGATCGTGGTCGCGAATGCGGTCGAGAGCGGTATGCACCTCGGCGTCGTCGACGCGCACAAGCAGCGCGCCGCCGGTGCGCGGATCAAAGGGGCCCGAGGCGATAAGCCTTCCCTGCGCCTTCAATTCACGCAGGTAGGCGCGGTGTTCCGCCGTGATGGCAACCACTTCTTCCATGGGACGGCGATAACGAATGACGACAAGTGCGTACACGGCGACTCCTTGACGGCCTGGCAGCCTCGCACAGCTATCGAGCGAGTTGGAAGACACTTTCGATGTGAAACGTCTGCGGGAACAAGTCGACGAGATGAGCCTGCTCCACGCGGAAGCCAGATTCTAACAGCGTTCGCAGGTCGCGCGCGAGAGTAGAAGGATCGCAGGAAACATACGTCACATGGGAGACGTGCATCCGTCCCAGCCTTCGCGAGGCGGATTCGCCAAGGCCCGCGCGCGGCGGATCCACCACCACCAGATCAAAGTTGGCGCCAGTGGTGTCGTGAAGAAACTGCTCCGTGGGCTTCTGTATGGCCTTGACGTGTACCGGAGCGTTGCGCTGAAGGTCGGGGAATGAGTAGGGCGAGACCTCGACGGCGACAACACGCTCGAAATTCTTCGCCAGCGGGAGCGTGAAAAGTCCGGCACCAGCGTAGAGATCGAGCGCGTTCTTTCCGGTGGCTCCGCCGGTGACAAGCGAAACAAGCTTGGCGACGAGATGGCGATTTGTCTGGAAGAAAGACCCGGCGCTGACGCGATATTCGAATCCGCCAACTCGATAGACAAGATGTTCCTCGCCAGTCGATACGGCCGGCACGCTGCGCGGAACGGTGCGTGAGCCGCGCTCCCCGGTTTCTTCTCCGGCGACGCTGGAGCGAAAAATGACGACGCCACGGCACTCTGCAATCTCCGCGCGGATTGCCTCGCCCAGCGGTCCCTGCGAGGCCGGATCGGTGGCGCCGTCGAGATAGATTTCGATCAGCAGCTCCGAGTCCTCGGCGTTGGCAAAGAACTGCACTTCGCGCACGGATGACGAAAACGCGCCGCGCTCGCCGAGCGTCCAGAGAATGGCAAGGGCGCGATTGATGAGCGGCGAACTGATGGGACACTCGCGCACCGGCAGCAGATCGTGCGATCCATGGCGGAAATAGCCAATGGCGAACTCGGGCTGCGCCTGGACCCTCATGCGCGTGCGATTGCGAAAGTGCCAGGGTTCGGCCGAATGAGTCTCAATCGGAACCGCGAGTTCGATCTTCGCGGTGCGCCGAAGCGTCTCTTCCAGAATGGCGCGCTTGGATTCCAACTGATGCGGATAGCCGGCGTGCTGATAGTGGCATCCGCCACATGTACCGAAGTGAGGACAGCGCGGCGTGACGCGGTCGGGTGAGGGCTCGACGATGCGCTGGGCGCTGGCGCGGAGGAAGCTGGGACGCTCCTCCTGCACGGCAACGTCAACCTGTTCGCCTTCAAGGACGAAGGGCACAAAGACGGTTTTGGCGCGGCCCTCGGCGCCGGCAGGCAAGCGGCCAAGGCCGTCGCCGCCATAGATGAGTTTGTCGATGGTTATTTGCACTGCTTACAGGATATAGGAGAAACGCGGTTGAGGTACGGGAGCAAGGCCGGGATTACATGTAGAACAGGCTCAGACGGGGCAGGTTGTAGCGCTCCAGCAATTTCTTATTGGTGTACTGCTTCATGAGTTGGTCGATCTGCGGAGCGGTCATCTTGCTGCGATAGGGGGCGAGTTCGCGATCGGCCTGGGCGCGGATGGCGACCAATTCGTCGTCGGTGGAGGCGGCGAGCAGAGTGGCAAAGAGTTTTTCTTCCATCACGGTGAGGCGGCGCTCAAGGTCTTCCAACGGAGGCGCAGCCGTGGAACCCGCGAGTGAGACGGCAAGTTCGGCGAGAACCATGGCGTCGTCGCGAACGAGAGTTTCGGCGGCGGCAGGAACCTGCGCTTTCGCGAAAGCCTCGGCGTTGCGCGCGAAAAAGGCCACCAACTGCTGCTGCGCAATGCCAGGATCACGAGGCTCGCGCGTGGCACCGACGGCAGCTTCCTTCATCTCTTCAGAGGCCTCGAGCACTTCCTGCGTGCAGTAAGCGAGGGAGTTGACCTTGCGGGTCTTGCTGGGACGGCGATCGTACTTATCGAAGGCGTTGTCAATGCCGCGGAGCACGGCTTCCAGCGGAATGCCGGCTTCCTTCCAAGATTCAATCAGCGCCCAGTCAAGGGTGGAGAGGAGGCGCAGAGCTCCGCGTCGCCGCTGAAACTGTTCTTCAATCTCGGTGAAATAGTTGAAGTAGTTCTCCACGAAGATGAGCTTACCGCAAAATGGCGGGATCGCTGCGCGGGAGATGGAGAATCGCAGAGGAAAATCCGAATTAAACCGGGCGCGGCTATTTGTCCTTGGCTTCCACGCTCGCCTTGTGGGCCTCGGCCTTGCGGCGCTGGTGGGCCGTGTTGCGATCCCAGATGATGCGCAGCCCTTCGAGCGTGAGCAGATCGTCGATGGCCGAAATGTACTTGGAGCCACCGCCGATCAGCGGAGCCAGTCCGCCGGTGGCGACAACCTTTGATGCGCCCATCTCGGCAAGCAACCGCTCCAGGATGCCATCGACCAAACCGACGTAACCGAAGTAAAGGCCGGACTGGATGGAGTGCACGGTGTTGGTGCCGATGACCCGTGCGGTCTTGCGGATATCAATGCGCGGCAGGCGCGCGGTGTGCTCAAAGAGGGCCTCCGCCGAGATTCCGATGCCGGGCGCGATGACTCCGCCGAGATACTCGCCCTTGGCGGAAACACAATCGAAGGTGGTCGCGGTGCCGAAGTCCACGACGATGCATGGGCCGCCGTATTTTTCGAAGGCCGCCACGCCGTTGACGATGCGATCCGCGCCAACCTCGGCGGGATTGTCGTAGTGCACGGGCATGCCGGTTTTGACGCCAGGCTCGATGAACAGCGGCTTGATGCGGAAGTAGCGTTCGCAGACGGCGCGCAGGGTGGAATCCATGGGCGGAACCACGGAGGAGATGACGATGCCACGGATGGCATTGAAATCGATGCCGCTCATGGCAAACAGGTTGCGGAAGAAGACGCCGTATTCGTCCACGGTCTGGGTGCGGGCGCTGGTAACGCGCCAGTTGGCGAGGAGTTGCCCGTTAGTCGCATCGCCCAGTTCATCCGTGCCGTATACGCCGAGGGTTGTGTTGGTGTTGCCTACATCGAGAACAAATAGCATAGAGGTACTCGCCTAGGGCTTGCGCACTCCGCCGGAAAGCACGGTTCGCATCCCACTTCCTGTTCGTACGCGCAAAAAACCGCGCTCGTCGAGTCCCTCGGTCACGCCATCGTATCCGCCGTCTTCCTCGACGTGGACACGCGCGCCACGTACAAAAGAGGACCGCTGTTCAAAGCGGCGAAAGACGGATTGACGTGCCGCGGAAGCATCAGTTACGAGCGCGCGGTATTCACAATCGAGTGATTTTAGCAGAGCCGCCGTCAATTCCACACGCGACCACGGCCTGCCCGTCTCGAGGTGAAGCGAGGTGGCAAGTTCGCGCAGTTCGTCGGGAAATCTGGATTGATTGACGTTGATGCCGATGCCGACGACGGCGTATCGCACGCGCGTGACCTCGGCATTGAGTTCGGTGAGAACGCCGCAGAACTTGCGGTCGCCGAGCAGGACGTCGTTGGGCCAGCGCAGATCAGGCTGCAATCCCGTTACCTGTTCTACGGCGGCGGAGACGGCCAATCCGGCGGCCAACGAAATCATCAGAACATCGGCCGGAGCGAGGGCAGGACGCAGGATGGCCGAGCAATAGATTCCGGCCGAAGCATCGGAGGCCCACGCGTGCCCGCCACGTCCCTTGCCGGATGTCTGCTCCTCGGCAAGGAAGACAGAGCCCTCGGGTTCGCCCTGCGCGGCGGCGGCCATGGCGGCGACGTTGGTGGAACTGATGCGGAAGAAATGATGAATGTTGCGATCGAAGATGGTTCCGGAAACCAGCGGCCCGAGGATTTCCGGCAGCAGCAGGTCGGGCACGGATTCAAGCCGGTAGCCGATGGACTGATGGCCGGCAATCTCGACGCCAAGCTCGCGCAACTGCTCCACCAGCCGCCAGACCTCGGAACGGCTGGTGCCAAGCTCTTCGGCAATCTTCGTTCCGCTCAGCTCGACGAGCGGGTTCGCGGAGAGAACACGAATGACGCGCCCGAGCTTGCCATCCGTAGGTTCGCCGGGTGCGGGAATGGCAGAGCCGGAGCGCTCCGGGGAGCCGGGTGTGTTGCGCGAAGATGGAGTATGCGGCGTCATCTGGCGGATACCCACAGAGATTATCCGGCAGCGGCAAGCGGCGGGCAAAACAAAACGCGTGGCAAACAGCAGGAAAGGCCGCTACGGGAGCGGCCTTCTGGGCGAAAAGCAGGATTGCGGCTACTTCTTGGCCGGGACGACTTTAGCCGTGGGCACTTCGTCGGCCTCAAGGCTGATCTGCACGGTAACGTCCTTGCCAACCGTGGCGCCGGTGGGATCGAAGCTCAAATCGTAGTCGAAGCGATTGAGCACGATCGGCTCGACTTCCACACCCATCTTCTTCTGACCGTGGATGACCGCCGTGTGAACGGTAAACGGAAGCTCAATCTGCCGGGTGGAGTCCTTCATGGTGAGGCTGCCGGTGGCAATGTACTTGTCGTCACCGACCTTGCGGACACTGGCGCTCTGGAAGCGAATTTCGGGGTACTTGTCGACTTCGAAGAAACGGGCGCTGCGCAGATCGTTGTCGCGCATCTGGCTATCGGTGTCGATACTGCTGACGGGAATAACGGCGGTTACAGAGCACTTCGAAGGATCGTTGGGATCGTAAGTGATGGTGCCGGTGACCTTGTCAAAGCGTCCATGGACGGTGCTGATGAGCATGTGCGTGACGGAGAAGTTGGCGGACGAATGCACGGGGTCGATATTGTATTCGTCGGCGGCGAAGGCCGAGAGGGCAAAGGCAAGTACGACGGCAAACGTGAGCAGGAAGCGTTTTGACATTCGAATTATTCTCCAGAGTGGTGGATGGTAATAGAGACGCATCCGGCCGGAAAGGGATGCAGAATTGTTTGTTGTAACAACTACATCCGCGGCTCTCCGCGGACGGCAAAATCCCCACGATTTCGCCATGGCTGGTACGAAGCACAGGTGTGCGACAGAAGCTTAGACGGCGGGCCGCGACAAAGGTGTTGAAAAAATATCAGCCGGGGCCTAGGCCGGCTGAATTCTCATGCTGAGGTCAACGGCACGGGACGAGTGCGTCAAGGCTCCCACGGAGATGTAATCGACACCGGCTTCGGCATAGGCACGAACATTCTCAAGAGTGATGCCGCCGGAGGCTTCCGTGGAGATGCGACGGGTGTGTTTCTGCACGCGATCCACGGCCTGGCGCACCATCTCCGGCGTCATGTTGTCGAGCAGGAGTGCTTCGGCGCCGAACTGCAACGCCTGTTCGAGCTCTTCCAGGTTGCGAACTTCCACCTCGATGGGCTGCTCGCCGCGACGATTGCGATGGGCGCGCTCCAGCACGGTTTGAATACCGCCCGCGAGATCAATGTGGTTGTTCTTGATGAGGATGCCATCGGAGAGATCGAGCCGGTGATTCTGCCCGCCGCCGCAGCGAACGGCGTATTTGTCGAGCAAGCGCAGGCCGGGCATGGTCTTGCGAGTGTCAAGGATGCGGGCGCGCGTGCCGGCAACGGCGTCGACGTATTTGCGGGTTTCCGTGGCGATGCCGCTCATGCGCTGAAGAATGTTGAGAATAACGCGTTCGCAGGAGAGGATGACGCGCGCGTTGTGGCGAATAACCGCCACGGTGTGGCCTTTACGAAGGCGTACACCATCGAAGATTTCGCCGTGCATCACCACTTCCGGGTGCGCAACGACGGCGCCATCGAGCGCGGCGAAGACATCGAGCACGCGCTGTATGACGCCGACGCCGGAAAGCACACAGTCCTGCTTGGCGAGCACGGTGGCGGTGGCCTGCTGTTGCGGGTCGATGCAGGCATACGTGGTGGCATCGCGCGTGGCGCGATCCTCGGTCAGCGCGGTTTCCACGATGGCAGTGGCGCGGCGGCTGGTCCAGTCCATGATGAGCCTCTATTTACCTTCCAGTTCGCTGAGAGCGGCCTGCGCCTTCTCCAGCAGCAACACGTTTTCGTCGTGCTTCTTCCGCAGGCCGTCCACGACATTTGCCGGGGCCTTCGCCAGGAAGGACTCGTTCTTCAACTGCGCTTCCGCTTTTGCAATTTCCTTCGTCAGCCGCTCCACGTCCTTGGTGAGGCGCTCGCGTTCGGCGGCGACATCGATCTTCTGTTCGTACACCAACCGGACATCAAAGCGAGCGCTGCTGCGGGCGTTGGCGACTTTTGCCAATGACTCGTTGACGAAGACAATCCGCTCGACGTTTGCCAGGCGCTGCACGGCGCTGTGATTACGGTCGAAAACGTCGCGCAGGTGCTCGTCACAAAATACTTCGATGTCGAGCTTCGCCTTTGGTTCCGCCTTTAATTCGGCCCGGATGTTGCGCACGCTGACGATCAACTCCTGAAGCATCGCCATGTCGGTTTCGTCCGAAGACAGTATCTGCTGAGGATCGGGCTTTGGATAGCTGGCGAGCGCAATCGACTTGCAGGGCGGCACACCGTCATAGACAGCGTGCCAGATCTCCTCGGTGATGAAGGGCATGAACGGAGACAGAAGGCGCAGCGATGCCTCAAAGACGCGCACTACGTTCTCGAAGGCAATCCGCGCCTGGATGCGTTCGCCGCTGGTAATGGGCGCCAGGCGCGGCTTTACGAGTTCGATGTACCAGTCGCAGAACTCTCCCCAGAAGAAGTGGTAGACGACATGAGCCGCCTCGTGGAAGCGGTACTGCTCCAACGCCTCGTTGGCTTCCTGCGCGACACGGTTGAAGCGCGAAAGAATCCAGCGATCTTCCAACGTGGCGGTGGAGAATCCGGGGAGTCCGGCGTCACCCGGCTTCGGCGCAACTTTGCGGAACTCCGCAAGCGACCAGTTCTTCTCCTCCTCCGAACGGTCGACGTTCATGAAGAGGAAGCGCGCGGCGTTCCAGATTTTGTTGGCAAAGGCGCGGTAGCTCTCGGTGCGGGTTTCGCTGAAAGCGATGTCGGTGCCGGGAGCCGCCATGGCGGCCAAGGTGAAGCGCGTCGCATCCGTGCCGAACTTTTCGATGACCTGAATGGGATCGACAACGTTGCCCTTGGTCTTGGACATCTTCTGGCGCTCGGCATCGCGCACCAGCGAATGAATGTAGACATCGCGGAAGGGCACGGATTCGCGCAACTGGCCTTCGGCATCGGCGGGCGCGGACGTGGGCCGGTGCGGAGCGTTCATGAAGTGGCAGCCCATCATGATCATGCGCGCCACCCAGAAAAAGAGAATGTCGAAGCCGGTGATGAGCAGCGACGTGGGATAGAACGACTGCAAATCCGGCGCGCTCTCGGGCCAACCCATGGCGCTGAAGGGCAGCAGGCCGGAGGAGAACCAGGTGTCGAGCACATCGACATCCTGCTGCAACTCGGCGTTGCCACACTTGGGACACTTCGACGGCGTCTCCTTGGCGACGATCATTTCGCCGCACGGACGGCAGTACCAGACGGGGATGCGATGTCCCCACCAGAGCTGGCGCGAGATGCACCAGTCGTGGATGTTCTCCATCCATTGCAGGTAGATGGCCTTGTAGTTGTCGGGCGTGAAGCGAATCGATCCGTTCTTGACGACTTCAATCGCGGCCTGCGCCATGCTCAAGCCGCCCAACCTGGGCTGCTTATTGACGGCAACGAACCACTGCTCGGAGATGCGCGGCTCCACGATCGTCTTGCAACGGTCGCACTTGCCGATGGCAAGCACGTGGTCCTTGATGCCGACGAGGTAGCCCTGCTCTTCGAGATCCTGCACGATTTTTTCGCGCGCCTCGAAGCGATCCAGTCCGGCATACGACCCGGCCTGATCGTTCATCCGGCCCAACTCATTCATCACCGCAATCTGCGGCAGCTTGTGGCGCAGGCCGGCTTCGTAATCGTTGGGATCGTGGGCGGGCGTGACCTTGACGGCGCCGGTACCGAACTCGGGATTGGCAAGCTCGTCGAGGATGATCGGAATCTCGCGATTCATCAGCGGCAGTCGAACCGACTTGCCGTGCAGATGGCGGTAGCGCTCGTCCTTCGGATTCACGGCAACGGCAGTGTCGCCAAGCATCGTCTCCGGGCGCGTGGTGGCCACAATGATGAATTCGTCGCTGCCAACGACGGGATAGCGAATCTCCCACAGCTTGCCCTGCGTCTCTTCATGCACGACTTCGAGATCGGAGATTGCGGTGACGCAGCGCGGACACCAGTTGACGATGTAGGTGCCGCGATAGACCAGTCCCTCTTCGTAGAGACGGACGAAGGCTTCGCGCACGGCGCGCGAGAGGTGCTCGTCCATGGTGAAGTATTCGCGGCCCCAATCGACGGAGTCGCCGATGCGCTTCATCTGGTCGATGATGGCGCCGCCATATTGCTTGCGCCATTCCCACACGCGCGCGAGGAATGCCTCGCGACCCATGTCGCGGCGATTCTTGCCCTCGGCGGCAAGCTGGCGCTCCACCATCAACTGCGTCGCGATGCCGGCGTGGTCGGTGCCCGGAAGCCACAGGGTCCGGAAGCCGCGCATGCGATGCCAGCGCACCATGATATCCATCTGCGTATGGTTGAGCATGTGGCCCATGTGCAGACGTCCGGTGACGTTGGGCGGCGGCAGCAAGAGCGTGAAAGCCTGCTGGCTGGATGCGTCATGCGTGGAATTTTCAACGGTAAAGAGCTGCTGCTCCACCCAGTATTCAGCCCAGCGCGACTCAATCGCGCCCGGGTCATACGCCTTGGGAAGATCGTGAGGCATTCGGATAATTATCTTTCAACGAGAGTAACTATCGAGTTTACCGGTGAGGAAAACAAAGAGCAATTCGTGCGATAGCTTCTGCCGCGGATTCTGAAGCAAAAAGCCCTCCCGCGCGGGGAGGGCCAGTGCATCTCCAGAATTACTTTTCGTGGTTCTGCGTGAGTTCGCGAGCGATGTCGGCAATCATCTGCGACTTGTAACGGTCGAAGACTCTCTGCACGACGTCCGCGATATGCGCATGGTCAGGCTCGCTCTCCGGTTGAAGCGCAGAAACCTCAACGGCGTCCACATGCTCCGCAACCGCGGTGGCAGGCAAAGATTCCACGCCGAGAGAGTCCAGCGCGGCGGCCATGGCGGCGGCAAACTCGTGGTCCTCCTGCCGCTCAACCTTCGGAGGTGGAATCACCTCCGGGCTGATTTCCGGGACCGATTCGGGGGGAGCGACTTCGGGCAAAGGCGGCTCCAGGACCGGGGCAACCGGTTCGGGCGCGGCGGCTATGGGAGCCTCCACCGCCAACGATGGAAGCGCGGCGGCCAGTTCAGGCGCGGCCTCGACGAGAGGCTCAACCGGAGCCTCAGGCTCAGGTGCAACGACCGGTTCCACCGGGGCGGAATAGGTTGGCTCCGGCAGCGGCTCGGGAAGAACTTCGGAAACTTCCGGTGTGAGAGACTCCGCCGCTATTTCGCCATCGAGCGTCATGGCCTGCGGTTCACCTTCAGGAATTGGCTCGTCCAGCGGCGGCAGATCGAGCCCAAGCATGGCATCGAGCTCTTCGAGAGTAAGCGGCTGGTCGACCGGCTCCGCTTCCAGTCCAATACGCATTGGCTCCGGGGGCGCAGGTTCGGGTTCGCGTTCGGTTATTGGTGCGCTTTGCTCGACCGGAGGAGCAGGAGGCACGACCTCTGGCGCGGCGACTGCCTCGGGCTCAGGGACGGAAAGCGGCTCGGGTTCGGCTTGGGGTTCCGCTACAAGAAGCTCCGGCGGCAGTTGATCCGCCACGGGAACCATGGCGTTGTCTTCAGAGAGACTTGCGAACAACTCATCAACAATGTCGATGGAAGGCTCAGGGGCTGGTTCCTGACCCGAGCCGATCATGAAGTCGGCGATACCGCCGTTGCCCGCCGGGGAGAAGCTCGACGGCTCGATGGACTTGCCCTCCGGGGACATCAGGCCCGGATCGGGCATGACGATCATTTCCGGGGACGCTTCGGCCGCGACAGCAAACTCAACCTGCGGCTCAGGAGAAACAGGCTCCATTTGTGCGACAGGCGCAAGCTCGACAGAAGCTTCGGGCATAGTCTCGTCGGACGGCTGCTCTTCCGCCGTCACCAGCGGAGGCATCTCCATGAGGCTGTCCATCATCATTGCGCCGAGGTCCAGACCTTCCGACGTGGGTGGCTCGGCATGGGTCTCAGGCTGCGGAGGCGCTGTGAGTGTATCCAGCAAACCAAATGCAGGCACAGATTCCGACGGGACGGGAATCGACTGCGACTCAAGAAGGCTGGGATCAATCTCCGACGAGTATCCGGTGAACTCGGAAATTGCGGTCGGAGCCGGCTCAGGGACGGAGGCCTGTTCCGATGGCTCGGTACCCTGGGGCATTACGTTCATGGTAAAAGGCGTTGCCTGCTCGGAGGCCTCTTCGTAAAGCGGTGCGGGAGCCGCTGGCGCCACAGTCTCGTCGGCTGGCACATTCGCCGCAGGTGCTTGCGCGGGCTCTTCGTTGGTCGCGGACTTCCACTGTACGTAGGTTTCGTCCTTGAATTCCTGAAGGGGAGGTTTTTGGAGCAGGACGGTCTTTTCGAAATCAGCAGAACCGCCGGAGGCCGGAACGCTGATTCCCAATTTTTCCGCAATTCGCTTCACCGCCGCCAGCAGTTCCGTGGCCTCGAATGGCTTGACGATGACACCATCGGCCTTGGCCTTGGCTCCCTCTTCCGGACGATAGGGTTCCATCTTGCCGACGGTAAGAAGTACCGGGATATTGGCTGTTTCGGGCTTTCCCTTGATGCGCTCGCACACTTCAAGGCCGGTGTAACCCGGCATGTAAATGTCCAGAATGATGATTTGTGGCTTGGTTTCGGCAATTTTCTTGATGGCTGCCGCACCGTTGCTGACAGGCACCACTTCATATCCGGCATCCGTCAGGATTTTCCGGCCCATGTTCTGGGCAGTCATGCTGTCATCGGCAAGCAGGATTTTTAGAGACACGAGAAGTCCTTCTCGACTAGCGAGCTAAATCAGACCTTAGCTCTTAAGTCCAGCTCCGTCAACGGTTCACTCGCCTCGGAAGGGCCTGTCATTTGGTAACGGAGGCCCAATACACGAAAAGCCCGCCGGGCAAGGCCTGGCGGGCATCCACGCGAATCTAGAACGGGATCAACTTGCGCAGTCCATGTTTCTTCTTGCTCTTGCTGGAAGAAGTATCGTCCTGCTTCTTTCCGGAGCCGGAAGGTGACGCCTTTGACGAACTGGAGGACTGCCCATCGTTGATTTCATTTACCTGCGCCGGTGGAGGCGCGGCCTGGTCGCCCGGCGCAGGCTGCACGCCGCTGGTGACAGTGGAAGGATCAGAACGTGGCGTCGGCTGGCTCACGGGAATCTTGCCATCCCCCGAGACCGGCTGCACCGAAACCTTATTGTTGGCCTTCCGCGCTTCTTCCAGACCTGCCAACACTTCTTCGTTGGCGGAACGGACGATGGTAGCGGCATCCGTTTGTTTCGGATCAACCAGCGTCGGCTCTCCGAATTTCGTTGCGGTTGCCACCTCGGGACGCTTGTGGAAGTTGTCCATGACGCGATCAAAGCGGCCAACACTGCCGCGACTTTCCACTTCCTTCTTGTTGAGGGCGATGGCCTCTTCGGTCGGCTTCGGAATCGGGCGATCAAGTTCGGCCAGACGCTTCCTGGCATCTTCCGCACGCGGCATCACCGGATAACGGGTGATGATCTTGGAGAATGCAGTGGCGGCATTGTCCTCGTACTCACGGATCAGCTTGTTCTTGGCGGTATCCGGCAGCTTGGAGTTACGGATCAGCTTGGCCTCGGTGGCATAGGCATCGCCCAACTCGTAAAGCGCCTCGTCGGCCTTGCTATAGAGCGGATAGGTATCGGTCAGCGACTTGAGGCGCGCGATGGCAGCCGGCCAGGATTCGCGCATGTAGTAGAAGTGCCCGATGCGATACTCGCGCTCGGCCAGTACTTCCTGCACCTGCAGCAGCTTGAGGCGGGCTTCCGGCACCAGCTTGCTGTCTGGATATTGCAGCAGCAGGGTGCGGAACTCGTCCTCGGCGCGCTTGGCGTGGGTGTAGTCGCGGTCAGGCTTCTCCATCTGACGGTAGTGGATTTCGGCGATCTTGTACTGCGCCTCGGCCGCTTCCGGCATGTTGGGGAAGAACGTCTGGAAGTCCCTGTATTCGCTCTCTGCCTGGGCCCAGGCAGCCGACCCACCCTCTGCGTACCAGGAGTCGCCGATGCCCAGCTTGGCGCGTGCCACATATTCGGAGTCCGGGTAGGTGTTGATCAGGGTCTGGAGACTGAGGCGCGCGACGTCGTACTTGTTGTGCTTCATCGCGTCCATTGCGCGATCGAAGAGAACTTTGTCGGGTTGCTTGGAATCGACCTGCGCCAGAGGGTTCTTTACATGTTTATTGGTGCATGCGGCGCCGGCGAGCAAGAGCACTCCCAGCAGCATGGCAAAGGTGATGCGACGAAACATCCGGAAACTCCTCGAGAGGGCCCTGACGTTGGGGGAGCCTCTCCTTGATGCGTGGCCGACCCGGTCCTGAACTTCGCGCGAACCGTATCCGGCGCGATTGTCTGACTACGCCTTCTGCAGCGTGGCGGAGCGGGCCGCTTCCAGCAATTGCTCTGCGTTGCGCCGGGCATCGCCGTGTCCAAAAACGGCATTACCGGCGACCAGAATCTCGGCGCCAGCACGTACCACCTCGGCCACCGTATCCAGGGCAACGCCTCCATCGACTTCGATGCGGAAGCTCAATCCCCTCGCGGCACGTAACTCCACCAGTTGGCGGATCTTGGTGAGCGAGTGTGGAATGAACTTCTGTCCCCCGAAACCGGGGTTCACCGACATGATCAGGACATAATCCACCAAGCCGATAATATCGTCCAGCAGAAGCACGGGCGTTGCCGGATTCAATACCACTCCGGGGCTGACGCCGTGCGACCGTATGAGCTCAATCGTACGGTAGAGATGAACCACCGCTTCCTGGTGAACCGAAATCCAGTTCGCCCCTGCATCCACAAAGGCTGGGATATATAAGTCAGGGTTCTCAATCATCAGGTGGACGTCCAGCGGGACATCCACTTCCTTGCGCAAACACGCTACCACCGGCGGGCCAATGGTGAGGTTTGGGACGAAATGGCCGTCCATCACGTCCACATGCAAGAGCGTTGCACCACCTGCAAGGGCAGGTTTGACCTGCTCCGCGAGTCGAGCAAAGTTGGCCGAAAGAATCGACGGTGCCAGTTCGATCAAGCGGTTCTCTCGCAAGGAAACTGTGGAAATTCTAGCACGGCAAGGGGTAGGAGGCCGAACCCAACCATGGCTCTTTCGGGTTGCCCAAGGGGAGGGCGGAATTACGGCCTGCCGACAGACCTCCATGGGAGCAGCCAGCGTCGCTCTTCCACGGCTGGAAACGCGCATTGTGCCTGCATAATCCCGGTAACATGAGCGACGATCCAAATGTCTCATGGCCGCGCTGGTCAAGACCTATCCCGGGAAAACGCCTGTCGAAAGTTGACGGGGGCAGACGCTGGCGACGCCGCGTGAGTAAGGCACGACCGCGCCGGCGATTTATGCGCGGGACTGGCACGCGCATTGCGCGTCTGCTAGCCTTCCAGCCATGGCCCTGGTCGAAGTGGAGCAACTGGAGAAGATTTATCCGCTCGGCGGCAACGCCTTTGGCGGGAAGGCCAAGGGCGAGGTTCGGGCGGTCGATGGCGTCTCGTTGACGATCGAGGCCGGCGAAACTCTTGGCCTGGTGGGTGAATCCGGCTCGGGTAAGAGCACGCTCGGGAGACTGATTCTGCGGCTCATTGAGCCGACGTCCGGTGTCGTTCGCTTCGATGGACGCGACCTCACTTCGCTCTCTTCGCGCGAGATGCGACGGGCGCGGCGCGACATGCAGATTGTCTTCCAGGACCCGTTCGGTTCGCTCGACCCGCGCTTTACGGTGGAACAAATCATTACTGAACCGCTGGTGATTCATGAGCGCCTCGACCGCAAGACACTGCGTCAGCGGGCGGAAGAATTGATTCGTGCCGTGGGACTCGATGCCTCGGCACTGCCACGGTTTGCGCATGAATTCAGCGGCGGACAGCGGCAACGTATCGGTATTGCTCGCGCACTGGCGCTACGGCCGCGATTTATCGTCGCGGACGAGCCGGTGTCGGCGCTGGATGTCAGCGTCGGAGCGCAGATTGTGAACCTGCTGCGCGACCTGCAACGCGAATTCTCACTGACTTACCTGTTCATTTCGCACTCGATGCCAGTGGTGCGCTACCTGGCGACGAGGATCGCCGTGATGCACCACGGCAAGCTTGTCGAAATGGGACGCACGGAACAGATCACATCCGCACCGCGCCACGACTACACGCGAACACTGCTGAACGCTACGCCGGAGATTCGCTTTTAGCCGCAACTTCAAGTTCCCGATTGGCACAGCACGTCAATTTACAGAATTGATAGCTCTGAAATGACCACTGGATGCAGGTTTTGCGGTACAATCGCGCCGGAAATCCAACCGCATCGAATCCGGCCACAAGGCCGCCATGGATTGGAGCCTTCATGAGCACACCTGCCGTTCCCCCAGTCACGCCCGAAGCCCCCGGTCTCAGCGAGGGGGCAAGACTCGTCAACGTCTTCATGGCACCCTCGTCGACTTTCTCCGACTTGCAGCGCAACGCAAGCTGGTGGGTGCCGTGGCTCATCATGTCCATCGTGACGCTGATTTTTGTCGGCGTCATGCAGAAACAGATCGGCTTTGATCGAATCGTCCGGACGCAGATCTCAAAGAACGCGGCCGCGCAGGATCGCTTCGATAAGATGCCGCCCGACCAGAAAGAACGGCAGATAGCCCTTCAGGTAACAATTACGCGGTACCTTTCGTATGCGTCGCCGATCATGCTGCTGATCTCTTTCGCAGTCATCTCCGCCATCCTGATGGCGCTGTTTAACTTTGGGTTGGGTGCGGAGGTGCCCTATGGCCGATCATTCGCCATCACCGTCTACGCTTTCCTGCCATCGCTGATAGCGTCGATCCTCGGCATCGTCGTGATGTTTATCGCCGACCCGGATGGATTCGATGTGCAGAACCCGGTGGCGACAAATCTCGGAGCGGTCATCGATCAGTCCCACAAATTCCTGCGGACATTCCTGACCGGCATCGACATCTTCAACATCTGGATCATGGTGCTGCTCGCCATCGGCTTCTCCTCGAATAGCAAGGTGAAGCGTGGCACGGCATTCGCCACCATCTTTGGTTCGTTCCTGGTGTGGAAGTTGGTCACCGCCGGCTTCGCAGCGATGTTCTAGAAACCAGCCGCAGATTTGCGCGGATTCTTACGGATTTGATTTGTCAGTGATCCGTGAAAATCCGCGCTGATCCGCGGCAGTTTTGTTTCTCTATCAGGCTTCGAGCGCGCGACGGAGAGCGGCGCGGGCGAGCAAGCGGGTGGAGTCGAGGATCGGCAGCGACGAGGTTTCCGGCGTTACCAGCAGCGGAATCTCCGTGCAACCAAGCACCACGGCATCGCAACCCTCTGCCTTCATGCGTTCGATAACTCCCTGGAAGACGCCGAGCGACTCCGAACGGAAAATGCCGTTCACCAATTCGTCGAAGATGATGGTGTTGATGCGTCCACGGTCGAGCGGCGTGGGAATGCGGTGCTCAATGCCGCACTCGGCGAGGATTTCCGGGTAGGTCGGACCTTCCATGGTGTAACGCGTGCCGGTAATCGCCAGGCTCTTGAAGCCGCGCCGACGCGCTTCTTCCGCAACTTCCTTGACAATGTGCAGCCACGGTAGAGGTGTTCTCTCCGCGACCAACGGGAATGCGCGATGGATGGTGTTGTCCGGCGAGAGCAGGAAATCCGCGCCGCATGCCTTGAGTTTCGCGGCCGACGAGAGCATTAACTCCGCGACACCGGCCCAGTCGTCACGGTAGATGCATTCCATGTACAAACCGAGGGGGTGGGTGTGCATGGAAATTTCCGGATGAGTGTGACGGCCCATGAGAGCCGGGGCCTCAGCGCAGATGGTGCGATAACACAAGGCAGCGCCTTCCGCGCTGCAAGCGACAATGCCGATATGCTTGGGCAAGAAGGGTCTCCGTAAAGAAGGTGCCAAGTACCAGGTACTAGAAAAGGCGTACTACGGGGCGGTGATCCGGTAACTTGTGAATAAACAAAGTTAGTTAGATGTCAGCTAACCCCTAGTGCCTAATACCTAACACCTAGTACCTTTTCAGTAACTCTGATTTCCGTTCGTCGGGGAGCCACGAGGCGCGGATGGAATTCATCGCGAGTTGCCGCAGCTCTCCTTCGCTGAAACCGTGGACGTCCTGCGCCAGTTGGTACTCGTGTGCGAGTGACGTCTGGAACATTTCAGGGTCGTCCGTATTCAACGTGATCATGGCCCCGGCGTCAAAGTACTTTCGTACCGGGTGGTCCTCGATGCGCGGACAGCAACCGGTGCGCTGGTTGCTTGCGATGCACAACTCGAGCGGTACCTGCTCGCGAACGACGCGCTGCAACAGCTCCGGAGACTGCTGCAAAGAGAGCGCGTGGCCAAGCCGTTCAGTGTGCAACGCATCGAGAGCGCCGCTGATCGATTCGGGCCCGGTCGTTTCGCCAGCGTGACACGACGTTCGCAGGCCGTGCTCGCGCGCGTAGCGGTAGGCATCGCGAAACTCTTCCGGAGCGCCGCGACGCTCGTCGCCGCCGATGCCGAAGCCAATTACGTTCCTCTCGCGATACTCCACGGCTTTCTTAGCCACCTTGAGCGCTTCTTCGGCGCCGAAGTTGCGGACGGCGTCAAATATCCAGTAGAGCGTCATGCCGAAGTCACGCTCGCCGCGAAGGCGTCCGGCTTCCATGCCTTCAAAGAGCGGGTCGATGGGATGTCCGCGCCAGAAGAGTACGCCGACCGAGACGAACACTTCGGCGTGCACAACTCCCTGCGCCGCCAGCTTCTGCATCATGCGGTAGGTGATGAGCTCGTAATCTTCCGGGGTGCGCAGGCGTTCGGTGACGGCCTTGAACGCCATGAGAAATCCAACAAAGTCGGTGTAGGAGTAGAGCGCCCGAACGTCGTCTTCGCTGAGCACACGACCGCTGTCTTCGACATTGGTGTAGCGATTGTTGTCCGCCGCTAAGGGCGTGCAGTGCCGCCGCGAAAGCTCGGAGAGCGTCGCGGGATCGACCGTGCCCTCCAGGTGGAGATGCAACTCGGCCTTGGGCAGCGAGAGGATGAACGAAGAGGGCTGAGTGGTCACGGTTCTATTTCACCACAGAAGCATTGTCGATTGCTGATTGGGAAGTACGAAGGACGAAGTATGAATGACGATTGAACGACAAAAGCAAAGACGCCACGGATGGAAACGGATTCACACGGATCGGACATGAGTTAGAAAAACAACGGCAAAAACGGACTACCGCGGGCGTGGGCGCCCGCGCCACACAAGCAAAGCAAAAACCCGCCCTAGCGGAGCCAGGACGGGGCATCCACATCGTTGGTTTTAATCCTGCTTCGGTGCGAACTCGCTGCGCTTGCGGCTGTAGAAGATGTAAATCACCAGTCCGATGATCAGCCAGACGAAGAAACGAATCCAGGTGATCACCGTGAGCCCGGTCATCAGTCCACCGCAGAGCACCACGGAGATCAGCGGGAACCATGGCACGAACGGGACTTTGAATCCGCGCTTGCGGTCCGGTTGGGTGCGGCGCAGGAAGATGACGCCGAGCGAGACGAGCACGAAGGCGAAGAGCGTGCCGATGTTCGAAAGATCGGCGGCATCGCCGATATCGACCAACCCTGCGGGCAATCCTACAAGTATTCCGGCGATCCACGTTGACCAGTGCGGCGTTTTGAATTCCTTATGCACGGCCGAAAAGATTTTCGGCAACAACCCATCGCGCGACATGGCGAACCAGATGCGCGTCTGTCCGTACTGGAAGACGAGCAGCGACGACAGCATTCCAGTCAGAGCGCCGATGATGATGACGGCCTGAAAGCCGCGATTCGCGCCAAGCGTCGCCAGCGCATAGGCCACGGGCGCGTTGGTAGCGTTCTCCACCGAGCTGTTGTTTACCGCATTGCCGGACTGAGTGGCGAGCTGCTCCATGCGCGTGGCCAGCGCCGTAGCCTCGTCCTTGGAGCCGTCGAAGACGACGCGATAGGTATTGTCAGAACTCTGCTGGACGTAGCCGACGTTGGGCAACGCGCGTACCTGATCGCCAAACGCCCCTGAGGTGTGCGCCAGTTGCACCTGCACGACTTCAGTTCCCGAACGGAAGATGGAGAAGGGCATCATGCCGAGGAGAACAAGCGCAACGCCGACGTAAAGAATCGTACAGACGACGAGCGAGGCAATGATTCCGATGGGAATATCGCGCTGCGGGTTCTTGGCCTCTTCGGCAGCGGTGGAAACCGAGTCGAAGCCGATATAGGTGAAGAAGATGATGGCGCCGCCGGTGACTACTCCGCCAAAACCCGAGGGCATAAACGGATGCCAGTTCTTGGGATGCACCAGCATTCCGCCAACGACAAGAAAGGTGATGATGGCGCCCAGCTTGACGACCACCATGATGTTGTTCGTCTGTGCCGATTCGCGAATGCCGCGCACCAACAGCACGGTGAGGATCATGACGACAAGAAATGCGGGAACGTCGAAGTACGCGCCAGTCCAGTGTCCGCCGGCCCAAACCGGCGTGGACCACTTGTCCGAGATGTTGAGGCCGAATTGCGCCAGTTGCGCCTTGAGGTATCCGCTGAAGCCGACGGCCACGGCAACGTTGCTGACGGCGTATTCGAGGATGAGGTCCCAACCGATGATCCACGCGAAGATCTCGCCCAGAGTCGCGTAGGAATAGGTGTAGGCGCTGCCGGCGATGGGAATCATGGACGCCAGCTCGGCGTAACACAATCCAGCAAAACTACACGCGACCGCCACAAGGATGAACGAGATGGCGATGGCTGGACCGGCCGGAGGGCGTCCGTGCATGAGTACGCCACTGGTGCCGCCGTGGCGGAAGAAATTGACGATCAGATCCAGCACCTGCGCGTGCAGCAGGTTCGGAGCCTGGAAATACTCGCCCGCCGCAGCGGTTCCGGTAAGGACGAAGATGCCGGAGCCGATGATGGCGCCAATTCCCAGCGCAGTGAGCGACCAAGGGCCCAACGTCTTTTTCAGTTGATGCTCTGGATTCTCGGAGTCCGAGATGAGTTTGTCGATGGACTTGCGGGCGAACAGTTGGCTGGCCAGGGGGACCTCCAAAGCTTCGCACTCAGCCATCAGACTGCGGTCGCCGAGCGCGGGTGCAGCGTAGAACAACGATGATGCGAGAAAAAAACAGTGAGGCGGCACCGGCACGCCTTGCCCGGCGTGACCGATACCGTCCTCAGGATGTCTCGAAGTTACCGCTTCGACTGGCCGCGCACCAACTTCTTGACCTTCTGCTTCTTGGAGCCGCGTGGATAGGTCCGCTCGCCCTTCGGCTTGGCAGTCTCGTTCTTCTTGCGCGCTGCGCGCTTTACCTTCTTGCGTTCAAGTTTGTCGGTGATTTTCTTTGTGTTTGCCATTTTTTAAATTCGTTCCTGTCTATTTAGTTCTTCGTTGAGAGAGCTTTCGCTCTCTGCGCAGAGTTCCTGCGCAAGAAATTATTCCGGCCGGAGCGGTTCCACGGTTGGTGTACCTCGGGGGCTGAAGCCCCATCCCTCTGCGTTTGGCAACGCCGGGCTAAAGCCCGGCTCTACCAGAGGGTATACCTTCCGTGAATCTGCTCTATATCCTGATTACGCCTTCTCCAGCTGCGCGTACTTCTCCACCAGCTTTTTCAGGCCGAAGCGAGGAAATTGTACCGTAATCTTGGCATCTTCCCCATCACCTTCGCGCAGATAGACGATTCCTTCGCCATATTTCGGGTGACGCACACGGTCGCCCTTGCGGAATCCGCGCTTGCCTCCGGGCTTCTCCGCCTCCATTTTCGGCAGAGAAAACTTCTTGCCCCGCGAGGCGAAAAACTCCGCGATGTTGTCGATGGAGTTGTAGGTGGCGCCGCCATAGGACGGCTTGGCGCGCCCATTGGATGCGGCTCCGCGCGCAGGGCTTCCCCATGCGCCACTCTGGTCCTCGTTCTCGTAATCGTAGTGGGTGGAAGACTCAAAGCCATCGTCTCCATGGCCTGAGCGTGATGAAGTGCGACCGCGTCCCGGCGAACCAAAGTCCTCCATAAGCTGCGGCGGCACCTCTTCCAAGAAACGTGATGGAGTCGCAGGCTCCGGCATGTCCGTGCCATAGCGACGGCGGAAGCGGGCCCGCGAAAGCACCAACTGTTCCATGGCGCGCGTCATGCCGACATAGCAAAGGCGGCGCTCTTCCTCCATGTCGTCCGGCGCGAGTAGGGTGCGCGAGTGCGGGAAGAGGCCCTCTTCCATGCCGACGAGGAAGACAAGCGGAAACTCCAAACCCTTGGCGGCATGGAGCGTCATAAGGGTGATCTGCTGGTTCTCGTCAAATTGATCGACGTCGCTGACCAGCGCCGCGTGGTCGAGGAAGTCGCTCATAGACTCGCCGCGATCGCGCGAATCCAGGGCGGCGTTGACCAACTCGCGGAGGTTCTCAATGCGCGCCTCGGCATCGGGCGTGTCCTCCTGCTCCAGTTGACGGATGTATCGCGTGCGGTCGAGGAGGAACTTCAGGAGGTCTGCGGTATTTGCGCCCGCCGGCGATGCCGCGCTCTCTTCCGCGACGAGCGGTACCTCTTCTCCAGCAAATTCTTCCGGCACGAAATCGGCCAATGTCTCCGACTCGCCATTGAGATCGGCAGGATTGAAACTCAGGTCGCCGAAATCAAAACCATGCTGATCTCCGGCTGCGACTTCGGGGATTTCAATCGCCGCCGGTGCAGGCGCTTCGACGGGCGCAACCGTCTCCGGTGCGCTGACCTCGGCCTGCGCGGACTCTTCCAAGTGCTGCGCGTAACTTCCGGAGGCCATGGCTCGCGCATCATCGATGATTTCGCGGAAACCTTTGAGCGCCACCAGCGCTCGCTGCGGCAGGAGTTGACGCTCGATGACTTCGCCGAGAGCGCCCCAGACCGAGAGACCAGTTTCGAGCGCGATGCGCTCCACGGTCTCCATGGTCGTCTTGCCGATGCCGCGCGCGGGCGTGTTGATCACCCTTTGCAGCGCGACGGAGTCGTTGGGGTTCAGCACGACCTTGAGGTACGAGATCATGTCCTTGATCTCAGCGCGCTCGTAGAAGGAGAATCCGCCGACGACGTTGTACTTCAATCCGTAACGGCGCAGAGCTTCTTCAAAGAGACGCGACTGCGCGTTGGTGCGGTAGAGAATCGCGGCGCGCGCGGGCTCTCCATCTTCGGCTTTTTTCTGGAGAAACTTTGCAATGTAGTCGGCGGCAAAGAGCGCTTCGTTCTCTCCGTCGGGCGCTTCGTAGTAACCGATGTTGGTGCCGCCCTGGCGGTCGGTCCAGAGATTCTTGCCCTTGCGCTTGACGTTGTTCTTGACCACGGAGGACGCGGCTTCGAGGATCTGCTGCGTGGAGCGGTAGTTCTGTTCCAGCCGAATAATCTTGGCTTCGGGGAAGTCCTGCTCGAACTCGAGAATGTTGCGGATGTCCGCTCCGCGCCAGGAGTAGATGGACTGATCCTCATCACCGACGGCGCAGACGTTGTGCCGAGCGCCAGCCAGGGCGCACATGATTTCGTACTGCGGGCGGTTGGTGTCCTGATACTCGTCGACGAGGAGGAAGTGGTAGCGGCGCTGATATTTCTCGCGAACCTCGCCAACGCCCTTGAGCAGGCGAACGGTCTCCAGCAACAGGTCATCGAAGTCGAGCGCGTTGGACTTGGCCAGTTCCTGCCGGTAGATCTGGTAAATCTGTGCGACCTTCTCGGTCTTGGGATCGGCCGACTTGAGGTAGACCTCCTGTGGATCGAGCATGTGATTCTTGGCCCACGAGATGTGCGAAAGCACGGAACGCGGCGTCAGCTTCTTGTCGTCAATACCCAAGCGGCGGATGGCGGCCTTCACAACCATCTGCTGATCGGACTCGTCGTAGATGACGAAATCCTTGCGATAGCCCTTGCCGTTGATCTGCAGCGCTTCGATGTCGCGCCGCAACACGCGCACGCAAAAGGAGTGGAACGTGGAGATGACCGGCTTGGAAAGCGAACGATGCCCGACAAGCTGCTCGACGCGCTCGGCCATCTCCTTGGCAGCCTTGTTGGTGAAGGTCACGGCCAGAATGGATTCCGGCGCGACACCCTCGTGCTCGACGAGATAGGCGATGCGATAGGTGATGACGCGCGTCTTCCCCGAGCCCGCGCCAGCCAATATCAAAACAGGCCCTTTCACGGTCTCTACGGCTTCACGCTGCTGGGGATTGAGTTTTTCTAGAAACGGCAATGTCTTTTCCGAACCCGCTTGTCGCTGGCGGCTTAATGCTTGTGACTGTGTTTTCCGTGCGCCGCGATGTCCTCTTCCAAACCCTTCATCGAGTCCCGTGCGGCCTTGCACTGCTCGCAGGGGCAGACCTCGCGGAGATACTCCCACGAGTAAATGCCGTGCTGATGGCCGTCGTTCCAGACGAAGCGAATCGCGTACTTGCCCACGCCTTCGACCTCGGTCGGACGCGCCATGGCCTTGAACATCGGCAACGCTCCGGCGACGGGCTGCATAGGGTCGCCAGGCTTACGGCCACTCTTGGAGCGCTCATCGTCACACAGCGCGCAAGGACAGGCATCGCGCAGGAAAACAAAGCTATAAGTGCTCCGGTGGCCGTCTTTCCACTCGATCTCCATCCCGGCGCCGGAGGTCTTATTGACCTTGACGGATTTGGGCTCTGCTGCGGCGGACATGCCTCTAGTATCGCACGATAGTGCAGCCACTCCCGATGATGGCCGAATAGCCGAGCGAAGAAACGGGTACTATTCATGGCTCGCAACCGCGTAAGGCATAAGTGGCAATTGACTTAATATCCATACTGGCGTTCTTTGTATTTCCTAATAACCGCCATTCAAATGGCGCGTCTTCTTTTCTATTCTTGTCATGTCATATTTTGGAGGCACTCCTTGAGTCGCGCTGTGCTGGAACCTTATCGCATCAAGATGGTCGAGCCGATCCGCCTGACTTCGCGCAACGAGCGCGAGGCGCTGTTGCAGGAAGCTCACTACAACATGTTTCTGCTGCCGGCGGAGGCCGTCACGGTCGACCTGCTGACGGACTCGGGCACGAACTCACTCTCGGCCGAGCAGTGGGCGGCGCTGATGATTGCCGACGAGAGCTACGCCGGGAGCAAAAGCTTCGCGCGATTTGAAGAAACAGTGCGCGACGTCTTCGGGTACACCTACGTCTTCCCGACACACCAGGGACGCGGAGCGGAGCGGTTGCTGTTCAGCGTGATGTGCAAGGCCGGGGATCTGGTGCCGAATAACACGCACTTCGATACGACGCGGGCCAACCTCACGGACTTCGGCGTGGAGTGTGCCGACCTGCTGTGCGCGGAAGGCATGGACCTGCAACTTCGGCATCCCTTCAAGGGCAACATGGACGTGGAGGCGCTGCGCACGCTGCTGCGCGAGAAGCGTGAGCGAGTGCCGATGGTGCTGCTGACCGTCACGAATAACTCGGGCGGAAGCCAGCCGGTCGCGATGGCCAACATTCGCGCCGTCAGCGCCGCGTGCCGCGAGTTCGGCGTGCCGCTCTATTTCGACGCTTGCCGCTTCGCCGAGAACGCGTACTACATCCAACAACGCGAGAACGGGTATTCAGGCAAGTCGATTGAAGAGATTGTGCGCGA
The DNA here is from genome assembly GCA_021779935.1 of Acidobacteriota bacterium. Classification (GTDB taxonomy): domain Bacteria; phylum Acidobacteriota; class Terriglobia; order Terriglobales; family Acidobacteriaceae; genus JAJXZT01. The sequence continues at coordinate 74,399 of JAJXZT010000027.1, read as the reverse complement.
GATGTTCAGCTACGGCGACGGGCTGATTCTGAGCGGGAAAAAAGACGCGCTGTCGAATATCGGCGGGCTGTTGTGCACGAACAACGGCGCGCTGGTGCCGCGACTGCGCGAACGGTTGGTGCTCACCGAGGGCTTCCCTACTTACGGCGGGATGGCCGGACGCGACCTGGAGGTGATGCGCGTGGGGCTGCGCGAGGGCATGGACGCGAATTACCTGGCGCACCGGCTGGGCATGACGGAATACCTCGGCGCGAGGCTGCGCGAGCAGGGCATTCCAATCGCGGAGCCTGCGGGCGGAAGCTCGGTCTTTCTCGACGCGCGGGGTTTCCTGCCACACCTGAAGCTGGAGCAACTTCCGGCGTCGGCGCTGGCGGCGGAGATCTACCTGGAAGGCGGTGTGAGGACGGTGGAGATTGGATCGGCGAAGCTGAGTTCGGGCGAAACGATGTCACTGGTGCGGCTGTGCCTGCCGCGACGCGTCTACAGCCAGACGCAGCTCGACTACGTTGCCGACGTGATTGGCGATGTATGGAAGCGGCGCGAAGAAATCGGCGGGCTGGAGTATGAGTTCAAGCCGGAGATTCTGCCGGCATTCAGCGCGTACTATCGCCCGCTGAGCGCGGTGACGGAGCAGGAGTTGGCGACGGCGGACTGAGGGAAACGGGAAAACGGAAGATCGGAGAATCGGAAAAACAGGAAAGGCGCTTTTTGGGAGGAAATCCCGGAAAGCGCCTTTTCATTGCGCAAAAGTTGGGGTAGGGTGTTGGGACTTTGAGCAGGGGGTGAGGAGTGAAGCGAGTTCTTTGTGCGTGGCTGGTGGCGGGGACGTTGGATATAGCCGACGCCATTGTGTTCATCGGGTGGATCAAGGGCGCAGGCACGAAGAGGGTGTTGCAGTTTATCGCCAGCGGGCTGCTGGGGGTGAGGGCGTTCCAGGGCGGATGGACCTCGGCAATGCTTGGACTGGATATTCACTTCTTCATCGCGCTGTGCACGACGCTGACGTACTACAGGCTGAGCCGGAAGTTTCCGGTGCTGCTGAAGCGTTGGGCGGTGTACGCGCCGATCTATGGACTGGGCGTGTTCTTCTTCATGCACTACGGCGTGGTGCCGCTGTCACGGGCTCCGAAACAGGGTCCGGCAAGCATCGCATCACTGGCAAACCTGATCTTCTCGCACGTGTTCTTCATGGGACTGACGATGGCGGGGGTGCTCGCGGGAAGACAAAGGATCACCACAGAGGTCACAGAGGAATTGACGATTGACGGTTGCTGATTGGGAAGGACGAAGGAGAAATTGCGAAGGACGAATGGAAAACGGATTGACGAACGAAATGATTGGGGGTGAAGTGTAGGGGTTTGAACGAGGAGGCGCGCACTTATGAACACGAGGAAGCAGCTGTCTGCGAAGATGCTACTGGGCGGTGTCATGGTGTCTTCGTATCTGTCGGGAGTGGTGCTGATGTTCGTTCTCGGCAATTTCGGTCAAGGGTTATCGAGAGTTGAGTGGGTGGTCAGTTTCGGGCTGGCATTCGGACTGGCAATGTTGGCGAGTTGGCTCGGGCGGAGGTTGATACTCGCTCTGCCGGAGTTGCGGATGGACGCAGAGGAGTAGCAGCGGTTAGGCTTCAGCCTCAGAACGGCGGCGATGCTCGTGGGGGGACACAAAGGATCACCGCAGAGGCGCAGAGACACAGAGGAATGAATTGGAAAAGCAAAGGCGGAGGAGCATTCATTCGCGGTTGTGATGGTTAAGGCGTAAAGTGTCGGCGCTGGAACGGTTCAGCGGTTGAGTCCTAAAAGACCCACATCTGCCAACCGCTGGCAGATATGGGGCACCAAAACACAGGGTTGGCCGCGAGATGGGGGCCACCGGCCGAACTTTCCCTCCGGTTGCTGAAAACTGGTGGCTCCTGTAGAATCTATGTTTTGGCACCAGCCTGATTGTCCTGACTGGGGACTGCGCCTGAGGCGCGGGATTCTGGCGGCTGGAGACCCCGTAGCGGCGGGGTGTCAACCCGGCGACGAGTTCGCGGGGACCTTGAACGGACGCCGAAGGCGATCCCGAAAATTCCGGAGTTATAGCAATGGCACAAGTATGCGATGTCTGCGGCAAAGGTCCGCAATTTGGCAATAACGTTTCGCACGCGAACAACCTGACGCGTCGGCGGTGGAACGTCAACCTGCGTCCGGTGAAGGCCAAGGTGGCCGGCAGTCCGAACGCGAAGAAAATGCGCGTCTGCACAAGCTGCCTGCGCAGCGGCAAAGTTACCAAGGCCTAAGCGAACGGCGCGGCGCTGGCCCTGGCGGTCCGCAGCGTAGAACGTTGGCCATTGGTGGAAATCGATGTAAGAAGAAGCCTCCGCGTTGCGGGGGCTTTGTTGTTTGAGGCAGCTGTTAGCCATTAGCTCTTGGCTCTTAGTGTTTAGCTTTTGGCCAAAGGCTAACGGCTAAAAGCCAGCAGCTTTCTTTCTTTTTATGATTCGTCCTGCTCAATTTCGCGCGGAGATCGGGCCCATGCTTCGGCTGGCGGTGCCGCTGATGGTGGCCGAGATGGGCTGGATGCTGATGAACTTTGTGGACCTGGCGATGATTGGGCGCGTGGGTCCGCAGGCGATTGCCAGCGTGAGCATCGGGTCGGCGGTGTTCTACGTCTTCGCGATCGTGGCGGAAGGGATTCTGCTGGGGCTGGACGCGATTGTGTCGCAACAGTATGGCGCGGGAGAGATGGAAGACTGCCATCGCAGCCTGTTTGCCGGGCTACAGTTGGCGGCGCCGCTGGGGCTGGCGCTGGTGGGCGTGATCTGGGTGAGCGTTCCGCTGCTGCCGCACTTCGGGATCGAGACGCATGTGGCTCCGCAGGTGGGGCCGTTTCTGCACGCGATGAGCTGGGGGCTGCCACCGCTGCTGGCGTACTTTGCGGTGCGTCGCTACCTGCAGGCGATCCACCTGGTGGACATCATTCCGTTCACGCTGATCTCGGCCAACCTGATCAACTTTGCAGGGAACTGGGTGCTGATCTATGGGCACATGGGGTTTCCGGCGATGGGGGCGGAGGGGTCGGGATGGTCGACGACGATTTCGCGCTTTTACATGGTGGCGGTGCTGGCGGGCTACGTGATGTGGCAGAACCGCAAGCGGGGGTTCCACCTGGGGCGCTATGCCTGGGAGCTATACACGGGGCGGATCTGGGAGATTGTGAAGCTGGGGGCTCCGGCGGCGGGACAGATTGCGATGGAGATGGGCGTGTTTTCGGCGAGCACGCTGATTGCGGGACGGCTGGGCGCGGTGGCCGTGTCGGGACACCAGATTGCGCTGTCGCTGGCATCGTTCACGTTCATGGTGCCGCTGGGCGTGTCGTCGGCAACGGCGGTAAGGGTGGGCCATGCGCTAGGACGGGGCGATGCGGAGGCGGCGAACGCGTCGGGCTGGACGGGCGTGGCGGTGAGCGCAACGTTTATGAGCTGCGCGGCACTGGCGTTCTGGCTGATACCGAGGCCACTGGTGGCGATCTTTACGACTGATCCAGCGGTGATGAAGGTTGCGATTTCACTGCTGGCGATTGCGGCGATCTTCCAGTTCTTCGACGGCGTGCACGTGACGTCGATTGGGGCACTGCGCGGGTCGGGCGATACGCATACGGCAGTGATTACGGACTTTGTGGGATGGTGGATTGTCGGGCTGCCGCTGGGATGGTACCTGTGCTTCGAGCAAGGGATGGGCGTGCGCGGGTTGTGGGCAGGACTGTGCGTGGGATTGATCGCGATAGGGATCGCGCTGGCCACGGCATGGAAGCTGCGGATGACGCGAATGAGGCAAACGGAAAATCAGAAGATCGGAGAATCGGAAAAAGTAAAAAGCCACGGATAGGCACGGATTTACACGGATTGATCAATGTCAATGATTTGATCCGTGAGAATCGGTGCAGATCCGTGGCTATTTTTGTCTCGTTTTACTCGAGGGCGATGGCGTCGATTTCGACGCGGCAGTCCTTGGGCAGGCGCGCGGCTTCGATGGTGGAACGGCTGGGCGGCGCGTTCCGGAAGAAGCGGGCGTAGACCTCGTTCATGGCGGCAAAGTCGTTCATGTCCTTGAGGAAGACGCCGCAGCGCACGATTTTTTCCATGCTGGAACCGGCGGCCTTGAGGATGCCTTCGATGTTCTTGAGCGCCCGCTCGGTTTGTTCGGCGACGCCGCCTTCGACCATCTGCTGGGTGGCGGGGTCCATGGGGGTCTGGCCGGAGACGAAGATGAAGCCGTTGGCCCGGATGGCCTGAGAGTAAGGACCGATGGCTTTGGGTGCGTCGTTGGTGGAAATGACTTCGCGCATGATTCCTCCTGAAAATGGCGGGCCGCAGAGGTGATGGGCGGAACCCAGGGCCGATGCCGTAGCAGACGTTTGTACCACTTTCAAAGGCCGGGAGCCAAACGCGCGTTGACTACTCGGGCCGCTGCGGCGACCACAGGCTCATGAAGACGACGGCGGCGCCGTAGATGACAAGGGCGCGGGGACGTCCCGAGCCGAGAACGCGAACGGCGAATCCGATGAGGACAGCGACTTCCGCGATGAAGTAGCCCAGGAGCTGTCCGGAGGTCCAACGGCGAAGGGCGGCCATGTCAGAGGGATTGCCGCGCAGGACTTCAGCGGCAGGGTCGACGAGACGCTTACGGAGAAAGATGCCAAGGACGAGCGTGAGCAGGCACATGGCAATCATCACCGGGTAGACCTTCCCAAGCTCACGCACGGGAGGGTGGAGCAGGAACTCGCTGAGGTACATGTAGAGGAAGAGCGAGCCGAACATGAAGTAGTAGACGATTCGGATGGACTGGAACTGGCGGTCCAAGGGAGAACGGGGAGAATTCGGTTCGGTCATCGCGCCGATTGTATGCGGCGAGGGGAGGAGAAGGCTAGGGATTTGCGCGAAAATCCCCACCCTGTCGCCAACAACAGGCGACAAGGGTAGGGCACGAGAGATCAACCTGCTGTATTCCGACAGAGGTTGCGAGTTAGAGTTTCTGAATGCGCTGGACGTCGCGGATGCCGGGGATGCGGCGGAGTCCGGTGACGATGCGGTTGAGGTGGGCAACATCGTTGATGTCGACGATGATGTCGATGGTGGCGCTGCCTTCGCCGGTTTTGGCCTCGATGTTGCGGATGTTGGTGTTGTCGTCAGAGATGATGGCGGTGAGCTGCTTGAGGATGCCGGCGCGATCGTCGGAGAAGACGGTGAGCTTGACCGGGTAGGATTGCGGCGACCCGGCGATGCGCGGCTCCTTGCTGGTCCACTCGACGGCGATACGGCGCTCGGGTTCGTACATCAGATTCTCGACGTTGGGACAATTCTTGGAATGGACGGCGACGCCCTTGCCGCGGGTGACGTAGCCAACGATTTCTTCGCCACGGATAGGGTTGCAACAGCGGGCGCGGTAGACGAGAAGATCGTCGTGGCCGCGGACCTTGATGGCCGATGTGTCACTGCCAAAGACGCGCTTGACGACCGAAGTGATGCCGGAAGAAGGCTCATCAGACTCGGAGGCACCGACGGGCAGCACCTTGCCAAGCACGGTTTTGGCGGAATATTTGCCGTAGCCGATGCCGGCCATGAGGTCTTCGGCGCGGGCGGCTCCGTATTCGCTGGCAACGCGCTGTAGATCTTCGTCCTTGATGTCCTTGAGCGAAACGCGATATTTGCGCGCTTCCTTTTCAATCAGCTTGCGGCCGATTTCGATGGCACGCTCGCGCTGGTGGACGTTGAGCCAGTGCTTGATCTTCTGGCGAGCACGCGAGGACTTGGCGATGCCGAGCCAGTCGCGGCTGGGCTTGTGACCGGTCTGGGTGAGGATTTCGACGATGTCGCCGGAGCGCAGCTTGTAACGCAGCGGCACGATGCGCCCGTTGACCTTGGCGCCGACACAGGAGTGTCCGACCTCGGTGTGAATGGTGTAGGCGAAATCGATGGGCGTGGCGTCGCGCGGAAGAATGACGACCTTGCCCTTGGGGGTGAAGGTGTAAACCTCTTCGGGATAAAGATCGATCTTGAGGGTGGAGAGGAATTCGCTGGGATCGGCCATGTCGCGCTGCCACTCGACGACCTGGCGCAGCCATGCGAGGCGCTGTTCGTCGCGTGCGGAGATGGGACCATCCTTGTATTTCCAGTGGGCGGCGATGCCTTCCTCGGCCATCTTGTGCATCTCTTCGGTGCGGATCTGGACTTCGAAGGGATGGCCGTTTTCGGTGATGATGGTGGTGTGCAGCGACTGGTAGAGATTGGGCCGCGGCATGGCGATGAAATCCTTGATGCGTCCGGGGACGGGGCGCCATGCGTTGTGAATGATGCCGAGGACGGCGTAGCAGTCATTGACGGAACTGGTGATGATGCGCAGCGCGAGCAGGTCGTACATCTGGTCGACGGTGATCTTCTGCCGCTGCAATTTCTGATAGATGGAATACATCCGCTTGATACGCGAACTGACGCGGGCCTCGATGTGCGCCTCTTTCAGTTTTTCGCGGATGACATCTTCCATCTGCGACAGCAGCTTTTCGCCGTTTTTGCGGCGGGCCTCGACCTGCTGGGCGACGTGGTCATAGCCGACTGGATCGACATATGGGAATGCAAGGTCCTCAAGCTCGCCGCGGATTTTGCCCATTCCGAGACGGTGGGCGAGCGGGGCGTATATCTCCAGGGTCTCCTTGGCGATCTTTCCCTGGCGCTCAGGGGAAAGATGCTCGAGGGTGCGCATGTTGTGAAGCCGGTCGGCAAGCTTGATGAGCACGACGCGGATGTCGTCGACCATGGCGAGCATCATCTTGCGAACGTTCTCGGCCTGGGCCTCTTCACGCGAGGCGAAATCGATTTTGCTGATCTTGGTGACGCCCTCGACGATATGGGCGACCTGATCGCCGAATTTGGCGGAGATTTCCTCGATGGTGACCGAGGTGTCTTCGACGGAGTCGTGGAGAAGACCGGCGGCGATGGCCGTGGTGTCGAGCTTCATGTCGGCGAGGATGAGCGCGACTTCCAGGGGGTGGACGAGATAGGGCTGCCCGGAGGCGCGCGTCTGGCCGGTGTGATGTTCGAGGGAGAAGCGGTACGCGCTGCGCACCAGCTCCATATCGTCATTGGGCCGGTTGGTGCGCACACGGCGCAACAGATCACGGTAGCGTGTGACCGATAAAACGTTGGTCGCGATCTGTTGGCGCAGGGTCGCCATATCCGATTATAGCCGGAGCGTGCCCGGGGCGACATAGCGCGGAGCGGGAGCGGGCGGAAAATCCGGGCAGATTTTGCAAATAGTTCCCGATTCGTGTCTCTCCCTTGCTGAACCGGGAAACATCACACGTAAGGAATTCCTTGGTGCGAAAGGCGCAGGACGTTCTATCCTGCCGACATCCCCAGGAGAGACATGGAAATTCTTGTCAGTGGCGCCTCTGGTCTGATCGGTGGAGCGGTTTGCAAAAACCTTGCGGCCCATGGACACCGCATCGCAAAGCTGGTGCGACGCGAGAGCACAGGACCGAACGAAGTTCGCTGGTCACCCGGCGAAGCGCTTCGTCCGGAGCTGGTGGCACGGTTCGATGCGGTACTGCACTTCGCAGGAAAGAACATTGCCTGCCGATGGAGCGAGAAAGCCAAGCGCGAGATTCGAGAGAGCCGCATACTCGGGACAGTCACGCTCGCCGAAGCCATGGCTGTGGCGCATCGCGAAGGCGGACGCCCGCACACGTTCGTCAGCACATCGGCGATTGGCTACTACGGCAGCCGGGGCGACGAGGAGTTGCGCGAAAAAAGCGCGGCGGGACATGGGTTCCTGGCCGAACTGACAAAAGAATGGGAAGCGGCAACGACTGCGGCACAGGAGGCGGGCGTGCGAGTGGTGCTGCCGCGACTGGCGCTGGTGTTGAGCGCAGACGGCGGCGCGCTGACGAAGATGCTGCCGGCGTTTCGGATGGGACTCGGCGGACGAATTGGGAGCGGACGGCAGTACTGGAGCTGGATTTCGCTCGAAGACGTGGTGGGCGGCGTGGAGTTCCTGCTGCAACAGGAAAACTTCAGTGGAGCATTCAACTTCTCCGCTCCGCAACCGGTGACGAATGCGGAGTTTACCAAAACGCTGGCGGCGGTGCTGCACCGGCCAGCGATCTTCCCGCTGCCGGCGAGAGCGGCGCGGCTGGCGATGGGAGCATCGGCCGATGAATTGCTGCTCTCCAGCCAGCGGGTGCTGCCGGAGAGACTACTGGCAGCGGGATATCAATTCCGCGACGCGAGTCTGCGCGAAGCGCTGGCTGCGCTCCTTAAGAGTGTGTGAACCACAGAGACACAGAGTCACCGAGAAATTTGGGTCAAAAAACTCCGCGGCTGAAGCGGTTCCAATCCCGGTGTACCGCAGGGGCTAAAGCCCGATTCCCGCTGGACGCAGCGACGCCGGGCTGAAGCCCGGCTCTACCGCTTCGCAGATCTACCAGTTCAGGTGACGACGGCTTGGGGCGTACAACCGTCACTGCATCTGGACCCAAATCTCCGCGTTACCCGAAATTGAAAACCGGGCTTTGCTGAACGGCGGAGCTTTGATGTACGCATGAGGATTGTTGGACATGCCCCATTGCTCGCTGGGGATTCCTATCCAGTTGCGATCAAGCTTGTGGTTCTGGTTGACGTCGTGACAGATGGCGACGGCGTAATCGCCGACGGGAAGATTGGGAATGGTGACGGTGACCGAGCCGGGATGGGCCGGTTCAATTACGTCACGTAGCGCGAGCGAACGATTCTCCGCCCAGCCTTTTTCAGAGTTGAAGACGAGGACGCCGATATTGCCGCCCTGGTTGTTGACGCCCTGCACGTGAATGGTGAGGGTGTAAGTGGGTTTCGCCGCGGGCGCCTGCGCACAAGCTGCCACAACGGCCAACGAAATCATAACTGCGATACGGCTGATCGATCTCCGCACCACGGGCCTCCGGGCGGTTGGCCAAATGTGGGAAACGGCTTTCCGCCAACGCCGCAACGCAGCATATCACCAGCAAGCAAAAATCAGTGCGACTTCTCGTGAGAAATTTCGGCGAGCACGGCGCCAGTGGCACGAACGTAGTCGTCCGGCGCGAGTAAGATCTGTAGCCCGCGCTGACCGGCGGAGACGGAAATGACATCCCACAACTGGATGGTTTCGTCGGCAAAGACCGGGAAGTCCTTTTTGGCACCGAGTACGGTGACACCGCCGCGAATGTATCCGGTGACGCTCTGCACTTCCTTGAGCGGAACCATCTCCATCTTGCGGTCGGCGGAAGCGTGCGCCAGGGCCTTGAAGTCGAGCTCGTAGTTGCCGGGAATGACGGCGAAGACCACGCCGTTGCGGTCGCCGCGCACGGCAAGCGTCTTGAAAACCTGCTCGGGCGGAAAGCCAATCTTGGCAGCAACGGTCTCGGCAGCAAGATCGTCGGGATCAACATCGTACTCGCGCAGCTCGTAAGGAATGGAGAGCTGATCGAGAATGCGGCAGGCGTTGGTCTTCATACGAAAAGTAAAAAGGAAAAAGGGAAAAGTAGAAAGGAGAAAACGGCACGAAGCTTCGGGCTGTTCCTTCTCGACTTTTTACTTTCTACTTTTCACTTCTTACTTGTCTGATTGGGCCTTGCGGAATGACTCCACTCTTTCCTTCACGCTCAGCACGTGCAGGGGCAGGGTGAGGGTTGCGCCTTCTTCCATCAGTGGGATCAGTTTGTCGAACTCGGGGCCGGAGTGGGTGCCGGTCAACATGATACGGATGGGATGGAAGAGGTCCTTGCCCTTTATGCCCGTCTCTTTCTGGATTTCCTTCACGATGGCCTTAAAGCGCTCGGGCGCGAGCGGCGCTGGTTCGGCAGCGATTTTCGCGGCGAAGGCATCGAGGACTTTGGGGGTAGTGGCCGCGTGCATGACTTCGGCGTTATCCGGCAAGGCGAGGGCCGCGGACGCGTCGTAACGGAAGAGCAGAGTGGCGCGCTCGGGAAGTTCGTCGAGCTTATTGACGGATGGTACGAGCAGCGCAATCACCTTCGCAAACCAGGTTTGTACGGACTCACCTGACGATTCGGGAAGCAGGCCAGCTCGAGTAAAGAACGGTTGCGCGAGCGTAAGGACCCGCTCGGGTGCGCTCTCCTTGATGTAGTGGCGGTTGAGCCAGTAGAGCTTTTCGAAATCGAAGACCGCGGGCGAAGGCGTGACGCGACGGAGGTCGAACTCCTTGACGAGTTCCTGCGGGACAAAGATTTCGCGGTTGCCACCGGTGGGAGCCCAGCCAAGCAGGGCCATGTAGTTCATCAATGCTTCAGGCAGGACGCCCATTTCGCGAAAAGCCGCGACGGAGGTTGCGCCGTGACGCTTGGAGAGGCGCTCGCGATCAGGGCCGAGGATGGTGCTGAGGTGCGCGAACTCGGGTACGGGCCAGCCGAGAGCTTCGTAGAGAGCGACCTGCTTGGGCGTGTTGGAAAGATGGTCATCGCCGCGAATGACGTGGGTGATCTTCATCTCGGCGTCGTCGACGACAACGACGTAGTTGTAGACGGGAACACCGGAGGAACGGAGGATGATGGGATCGCTGACGACCTCGTTGGAGAACTCGACCATGCCGCGCACGATGTCGTGGAAGCGAATCGGCTTCTCGGGGATCTTGAGGCGGATGGCGCACGGTTCGCCGGAGGCGCGACGGCGACGAGCTTCGTCGAGATCGAGGTTGCGACAGGTGCCGGGATAGATTGGCTGGCGATGCTCCTTGAGCGCCTGTTCGCGCTGAAGTTCCAACACTTCCTGGGTGCAGAAGCAGTAGTAGGCCTTGCCCTCGTTGACGAGCCGTTCGGCGTGCTCCTGGTAGACACCGAGTTTGTCGCTCTGGCGATAGGGCGGATAAGGGCCGCCGACGTCGGGGCCTTCGTCCCAATCGATGCCGAGCCACTTGAGGTCGTCGAGGAGTTGGGTCTCGTAACGCGTTTCGCTGCGTTCCACGTCGGTGTCCTCGATGCGGAGGATCATGGTTCCGCCCTGCTGACGGGCAAAGAGCCAGTTGAAGAGAGCGGTGCGGGCATTGCCTACGTGGAGCTGTCCGGTTGGCGAAGGCGCGAAACGGACGCGCACCTTGTCGGAATAATGAGAACTGTCGTCATGCGCCATAAACATTGATGGTAGCAGAGAGGCGCACAAGGAATTCAATAGGTGGAACGGGTGTGGCGGAGAGAAGCTGTCTTTCACGGAATAGCACTTAGTGGTGATGCGGAATTGCCGCGCAACCTTGAGAATGAATAAGTAAGCACACGCGATCCGTCGTTTGCAATTGGTTCATATTGGGCGCCCATTCGTAGACGCCCTCCGCAACAAATGAGATCTCACCATTTGTCGGCACGCTGAAAATCCCGTGACCAGGTCGGAAGCGCGGACCCGCAGGTCCGTGAATTTTTATGTCGGAAAACGCTCAAGAGTTTAAACGCCCAGCCATCAAGGTCTTCGTTGCCACGACGGTGATGCTGACTTTCATCTCCTTCTGGCGGGCCGCCGCCATCGTGCTCTCAGACCTTGCATCCTCCGCCTATTACGTGGGCGGCGATGCGGAAAAGGTCATTGGAAAGAGCGCTCCGTGGTTCATCCTGGCCGTGATGCTGTTCAGCTACGCGGTGCGCTCCATTTACATCGAGTCGAGCAGCATGTTCGTCCGCGGCGGCGTGTATCGCGTGGTGAAGGAAGCCATGGGCGGGTCACTGGCCAAGCTGTCGGTGTCGGCGCTGCTATTTGACTACGTGCTGACGGGGCCGATCAGCGCGGTTTCGGCTGGACAGTATTTTGCCGGCTTTGTCTCCGATCTCAGCAAACACCTTGGCCACCCGGTCAACCTCTCCGGGGAGAGCGGAAACTACTTTGCCGCGTTTTTCGCCATCGTGGTGACGATTTATTTCTGGTGGAAGAACACGCAGGGCATCCACGAGTCGAGCGAGAAGGCACTGCGCATCATGCAGATCACGACGATCATGGTGGTGATGCTGATCGGGTGGTGCCTGCTGACGATCCTACTGCATCCGGCGGCACGCCAATTGCCGCCGATGCCGACGGCGGCAGCAATCCTGCAGGCCAACGCGCATACGCATGGCGAAACGCTGGGGTGGCTGAAGCACAGTTGGCTGGCACAGATTCCGCTGATCCTGATGCTGGTGGGCTTTGGACACTCGGTGCTGGCGATGAGCGGCGAAGAGTCGCTGGCACAGGTGAACCGCGAGATCGAGCACCCGAAGCTGAAGAACCTGGAACGTGCAGGACTGGTCATCTTCGTATACTCGCTGCTGTTCACGGCGCTGGTGTCGTTCTTTGCGGTAATGATCATTCCGGATGCACAGCGGCCGGGCTACTACGCGAACCTGATCAGCGGCCTAGCAATGAACGTGGCGGGGCCATATACGCTGCGGCTGTTCTTCCAGGGATTCGTGGTGCTGGTGGGCGTGCTGATTCTGTCGGGCGCGGTGAATACGGCCATCGTGGGCGCGAACGGAGTGCTGAACCGCATCAGCGAAGACGGTGTGCTGACACCATGGTTCCGCAAACCACACTCACGCTTCGGGACCAGCCACCGCCTGATCAATTTGATCGTCGGGTTACAGATCATCACGATTCTGATCAGCCGGGGCAACGTTTATCTGCTGGCGGCGCTGTACGCGTTCGGCGTCATCTGGAGCTTCGCCTTCAAGGGACTGGCGGTCACGGTGCTGCGGTTCACTGAACCGGAGAATCGCGAGTTCAAGGTGCCCGGCAATCTGAAGGTTGGAAAGATCGAGCTGCCGATCGGGCTGGCGCTGATCACGCTGGTGCTGTTCGCCACGGCGCTCGTCAACCTGGCGACAAAGCCGCTGGCGACAATCAGCGGCGTATCGTTCTCGGTCATCCTGTTCGGGGTCTTCACACTCTCCGAACGCATCACGAAGCACGGGAGAAAACCGGGCGAGCACGGGATAGTGGATGAGTTCCGGGTCGCGGAGCGTCCACTGCTGACGCGCGAGGCGATGAATGTCCGTCCGGGGAACATCCTGGTGGCGATTCGCGATCCGCGCAACCTCTACTACCTGCGGGACGTGCTGGACAGTACGGATACGACCAAGCAGGACGTGGTGGTGATGACGGCGCGGCTGTATCACCGCGAGCACTCGTTCAGCGGCAACGTGCAGTACGAGACGAAGGAGCTGTTTGACGATTACGAACAGCAGCTATTTACAAAAGTTGTAGAAGTGGCGGAGAAGGCCGGGAAGCACGTCTCGTTGATGGTGGTTCCGACGAATGACGTGTTTGACGGAATTGTGGCCACGGCACAACGGCTTGAATCGTCGAAGATCGTCTGCGGTCTCTCCAACAGGTTGAGCGTGGATGAACAGGGCAAGTTGACGGGCGACGCGTGGGAGCGCCTGCCGGAGCCAAAGCCACGGCTGAAACTTGAGCTGGTGGGCGCAGGCGGGAGCAAGCACGAATACCGCCTCGGACCGCACACGCCCCGACTGCGTCCGCAGGACCTCGCACTGCTGCACAAGCTGTGGCTGGAGGCTTCGGCGGTGCCGGAGCTGGCGTCGCTGCACCACTACAACATCGTCGGCGTGGCGCTGGAGGATCTGGATGCCAAGATGCATGGAGCGGAGCGCGACAGGGTGCTGGCGGAATTGAAGGACGAGGTCGAGCAGAAGGAGCTTCCACCGGCACTGCCTGAATCGCCACCAGCGAAGAAAAGCTAATCCATGTGTAACTGCAAAGCGCGGCCCATATTGGGTCGCGCTTTTTGCTGGTCTGGATGCGGGCTACTCGTCCTGAGTGACGAAGGTGCGGGTGATGCGGTCATGCCAGCAGAGCGAATCCTCATCGACCAGCGCCCAGAGGAATCCGAAGCCGACGGAGATGCAGGAGAGCATCATGAAAATGGCACGGCGCTTGCGATCCCGCCAGGTTGGGCGAGCGCCGTCAAACCGGCTAAGCCGCAGACGGTTGGTCATCATGCCAGCCGTGCGTCCGGCATAGACGAGGAACAGGTACTGATAAAGGGCCCAGAAGATCAACGGCACGAGTGCGGCCGCCGCGATAAACGGCTTGGTGTGCGGCAACACGGAGAGCGTCTTCCATCCGGCAACGGCAAAAGCCGCGGAAGCGGCCAGCACGATTGCCCAGTCGGTGACGGCCGCAGCGGCGCGCTGCGGCAACATCGCGACCTGTAATGGCAGGTCGATGCTGAAATCGCCGGACGTCTCCGGAGCGTTCTCCGGCTCCTCGGGTTCGAGATGGACGTTGGCAAAAAGGGGCCCGTCGATAGTCGGCACGATGCCCTCCGGTACGTCAAGGATGCGCGGCCTATCGAACATGGGTTCGGCCAGCTCATCGCGCGGCGGCGTGGGAGCCAAGGGCGGCTCCATCACCGGCCTGGGAAAAACGATCACGTTGGTCTGAGGCAGAGCCGGCCTTGGAGCTGGCTCGGGAAATGCTGCGACGCGCTCCTGCTGCTCGGGCTCCGGTTCGTGGACCATGGCCGGCTCCGGCAGCGGTTCATGCGCCTCGGGCTCCATGGCGGGAGCGGTTGCAGCGGCGCTGGCGAGGGGAATGGACGCTGACGCGACGGCGAGGACTTCGGCGTTGGCGCGGCGGTAGTAATTGGTGTCGCAGATTTCGCGGGGACGCGGCTGCTCGGCGGCGAGGGCGTGCGCCTCGAATTCCTGCAAAGCGGCGGCACTTTCGGCGCGAGTGCTGAAGTCGAGCCGCATGGAGTAGTTGCCCTCGACCTTGCGGCGGCGGCGGACGCGGTAGTGGTTGACGCGCGAAGCTACTTCATTGCGCCATTTTTCGGGCTGCGGCGCCGAATCGGGATCGGAGTGGTCTGGTTGCATACAGGCCCCTGGGGCGGTGGCGTAGCGGTCTGCCGCCACGGAAGACGATGTGGACACACGAAGAGCGTCGCCGTAGCGCGCTCCCGAATCCTGAGGACGAGGGCGGGAGGCCGACGCGGAGCAAGTGCACTGTTCACCACATAAGGGACAGGGCATTCTTCCGGTTTGAGAGAACCACAGAGCAGCGAGAGCACGAGCGCCACGGCTAGTCTCCGTCGAGACACTTTCGCTCCTACGGAAGGCCGTGCTACCTTGCCCTAAGGCCTGCCGAACGGCAGACCGAAGCGCGCTAATGACTTCTCGCATTCGATTGATTATCACAGCCAGGCCGGTTCGTCATCTGCTTCTATTCGCAACGCTAGTTACCAGCCAGTTGCATGGGCAGGAAACTGTCCACACGAAATTCGTGCAACCGCCTCTCCAGACTGGAGTTCGCATCCTTCCGTCGGAGGAAGTGATTATTCGCGCGCGGCAGCAGGAAAAACTCGGCGACCTGTATAAATTGCGGGGCGACGTTGAAATCACCTACCGCAGTTATATCTTCCGCGCGGACGAAGTGCTGTATAACCGCACCACCGGAGACATCAACGCCAGCGGCGAAGTGGTGCTGGATGGCGGACCTCGCGACGAACACATCGAAGCCACACGGGGAACCTACAACCTGCAAAGCGATACAGGTGTCTTCTACGACGTGGTGGGCAGTATCGGCGCGCGTTTCCGTGGCAAAAACGTGGTGCTGACCTCGTCGAACCCGTTCATGTTCACGGGGAAGGAAGTCCGCAAGACGGGCCGCAATCGCTTCATCGTGCTCCACGGGACGGTAACGAGTTGCACCTTGCCGCATCCGCTGTGGACCTTCAACTCCGAGAAGGTCGACGTGGTGGCCGGCCAAGGCGCGAAGATGTATCACAGCACGTTCCGCCTGCACGGAATGCCGGTCTTCTACTTCCCTTACGCTACGCATCCGGTGGATACACTTGGCCGCCAGAGCGGATTCCTGATGCCGAATATCGGGCAGTCGTCGCGCAAGGGCTTCATCTTCGGCGATTCGTTCTACTGGGCGATCAACCGCAGCATGGACGCCACGCTGGGCGCGGAGTACTGGTCGTCACGCGGTTGGGCACAACACGCGGAGTTCCGGGCCCGTCCGAGCGCTACCTCGGACTTTAACTTCCGCTACAACGGAGTGATCGACCGGGGCGCGCCGGTGTCGCACCAGGACCAGAGCGGCGAAGATGTCCGACTGAATTATCATGTCGCCCTACCGAATGGTTTTCGCGCCGTCAGTGACATCAATTACCTGAGTTCGTTCCTGTATCGGCTGGCTTTCTCGGAGTCGTTCTCGCAAGCAGTGAACTCGGAGGTGAAATCCGTTGCCTTTGTATCGAAGGCGATCAACGGGTATTCGCTCGGCCTGATGGCCTCGCGCTACCAGAACTTCCAGAGCACGAATCGCGGCGACCAGATCCTGATGCTGCACATGCCGTCACTGGAAATTTCGAGCGTGGAACGCCGCGTACATAACACTCGGCTGATGTGGAGCTTCGATTCGACCGCGGAAGGCGTTTCGCGCCGCGAGCCCGGATTCACGACTGGACGACTGGTTGGACGATTCGACCTCAACCCTCGGGTGTCACTGCCGCTGGTGTGGAAGGGATGGGGACTGCGCACGGAGATTGGCCTGCGCGACACGTATTACACGAAGCAACTTGCGAGCGGACAGGGGCCGGTGGGAGCAGCCATCAATGACGGGCTGAACCGGCGGGCGCTGGAAGGCAGCGTCGAACTGCGGCCGCCCGCGCTGGAACGCGTCTTTACCCATGAAGTGATGGGCCGCAAAATCAAGCACGTGATCGAGCCGCTGATTTCCTATAACTACGTCACGGGCATCAACAACTTCAACAACACGATTCTGTTCGACGGTCGCGACATACTGGCCGACACCAGCGAACTGGAGTACGGCTTTACACAGCGACTCTATGCCAAGCGGCACATCGGGAAACACGATCCGCGCTGCGACCTGCTGCCGAAAGGATCGGAAACCGAGCAGCAGCCGGGTGCGTTCATCCCAGGCACGGCGGCCGTGCCGATTCGCTGCGAGGATGAAGGTTCGAGCACACGCGAGATTCTGAGCTGGGACGTTCGCCAGAAATACTTCTTTAACTCGGACTTCGGCGGCGCACTCATTCCAGGTACGCGCAACGTTTTCACGACGACGGACGACCTGACGGGCATCGCATTCCTGACCGACCAGCGTAACTGGTCGCCGATTGTCTCCAAGCTGCGCGTGCAGACTTCGGCCAACACCGATATCCAGTGGCAGTTGGACTACGACACCAAGAAGGGCCGGATCAACGCGAGTACGGCGATGATCGACTACCGCATCGGCGAATTCTTCGTCGGGGGCAGCCAGGCGTTTCTGCGAGCACCGGGGCAGGCGGTGGATTCGACGGGAACACCTGTTCCCACGCCTAACGTTTTCAATCAATACCGTGCGCTGGTGGGGTATGGACATCCCAACAAACGAGGGCTGAGCGCAGGCGGCAGCATCGGGTTCGATCAACACGTCGGATTCCTGCAATACGGCGCGGTGCAGACCACCTACAACTGGGACTGCTGCGGCGTGAGCGTGGAATACAGGCGATTCGCGCTGGGCTCGGTGCGTAATGAGAACCAGTTCCGTTTCGCGTTTACGCTGCTGAATATTGGGACGTTCGGGAACCTGCGTCGGCAGGAAAGACTCTTCTAAGGCGGTTCCAAAATTGGTGTACCCCAGGGGCTAAAGCCCCATCTGTTTGATCCCTGCAACGCCGGGCTGAAGCCCGGCTCTACCAAGGGATACACCTTCCGCGGATTTGCTCTAAGCGCTCTGCACGTCGTCATTGACGGGCGGGCCAATGGCAGGGCCACGCGCGGAGAGCACTCCGCTGAAGCTGGCCAGCAGGTACATCGCCGCGATAATCATCACAGCCGACATAAGGCCCTTGCCCTGCGCCGTGCCGCCGACGATGGGGGCCATGGCGATCTGCACAACGATGGCGAGGACGCTGAAGAGGTTCTGCACACGGCCCATGTAGTGGCGCGGCACCACGGTCATGATGCAACTGCTGAGTCCGATGCCGCCGATGCCACGCGCCGTTCCAGCCACGAAGAACAACGCCGCTGCAACTCCCAGCCACGCCGAGAAGGGCAAGGCGAACATGGCGGCGGAGAGCAGCAGCATGGCAACGACAATCGCGCGGCGCATTCCCATCTTCTCCAGTGTCCTTGCGGCAACCAGCGAACCGAGGAAGGCGCCGATTCCCCAACCGGCATTGAGCCAGCCGTAGCCGGTTGCGCCGGCGTGGAGAATCTTGTCGCTGATGGGCGCGGTGACAACGCTGGTCACCATCATGGCCGCCACGAAGAGTGCCCAGGTGGTGCCGATGGTGGCGACATACGGACGGTCCTTGACGAAGAGCAGGCCATCCTTCATCTCGTGGAAAAACCGCTTGAACGGACTGTGGTGCGCGAATTCGGGGTTGTGCTGGTGAACGACGTGGCGGCCCTTGCGCACGGCGGCATAGCAGGCGATGGAAAAACCGTAGCTCGCTACATCGAGAAACAGAATGCCGCCGATGCCGATCTTGTTGTAGACGAAGCCGACAATGGCTCCGGCGATGAGCCATCCGCCCTGGAAACCCGCCAGTAGCATGGCGTTGGACTCGGCAAGATTCGAGGTGGAACTGAGCTCCTGCAGAAGCGCGTTCACCGTGGGCCAGAACATCCAGAAGCCGGTGGAAACCAGGATGTTCATCACGAATAATTGCCAGACCTGGACCGAGCCGTGGAAGCAGAGCAGAGCCACGACGAGGATGATGAGCGCGCGGGCAATGTCGAGCAGCATGACGATGCGGCGGCGGTCTTCGCGGTCGATGATGACTCCGCTGAAAGGCATGAGGAGGAGCGTGGGGATGGCCTGCATGACGACGAGGGCCGCCAGCACTTTTTCCGAGCCGGTGGCCTGGAGGATGTACCAGATCACGGCGGCAGAGTTCATCCCACTGCCAATCATGGAGATGAAGTTGGCGGCGAAGAGCAGCCGCAATGGCCGATTTTTCAAGACACTACGCATGTAAGGTAGACGCACCACTCCGCGGCGGTTTCCGGTAACTTGCCTGAAGAGGGGAGAAATTATCGTACACTGGAAGCGGGGTTTTCGTCGTTGAACAGCGAAGAGATTCTTTCCGCCGAGCTTGCCGCGAAACACGCGCGGCTCAATTCGCTATTGCAAGCCAGTGGCCGCCTGCTGGTGGCTTACTCGGGGGGCGTGGACTCGGCCTACCTGGCATACGCAGCGCATGAGGCGCTTGGCGAAAATATGCTGGCCGTGATGGCGGATTCGCCAAGCCTGGCCAGGGCACAAAGGAACGACGCCATCGCGTTCGCCGAAGAACAGCACATCCCGCTGGAAGTGGTACGGACAGACGAACTCGAGAAGCCCGACTACGTGCGCAATGATGCAATGCGCTGCTTCCACTGCAAGGACGAACTGTTCACGGTGATGGAAGGTTTCCGCGACAAGCACGGGTGGAAGAGCGTGGCCTATGGCGTGAACGTGGATGACCAGGGAGATTGGCGTCCGGGACAACAGGCCGCGCGGCAGCATGGAGTGTCGGCACCGCTGCTGGATGCGGGGCTTACCAAGCGGGACATCCGCAGGCTGGCCGAGGCCTCGGGACTGCGCGTGTGGGACAAGCCGGCCTCCGCCTGCCTGTCGTCGCGCATAGAGTATGGGCGGCCTGTGACACGGGAAAAGCTGCTGCAAGTAGAGCAGGGAGAAGACTTCCTTCGCAGTATGGGACTGCGGCAATTCCGCGTACGCCACCATGGCGATATTGCGCGGATCGAAATCGCCCGCGACGAATTGCCCGCCGTGCTCACGGTGGAAACATTTGCACGTATCTCGGCGGCCTTCCGAAAACTTGGATTCAAGTTCGTCACGCTCGACATGGAAGGATTCCGCTCGGGCTCGATGAATTCACTTCTGCCAATCGAGCAGGTCACGCATCGCAACGGCTGATGCAGTCTCGAAACCCCCAGTAGCTTCCGGTTACCCAACCCGGCGATGGACACACTGGGCCATTGCCTCCAGATTTTCAGGGCTAGCACTTCCGGGGGAAAACTCTGTCGGCAGACCGTTGCGCATGAGATAATTTGTGCGTAATGTCCTTCGATTTCAAGCAAGTACAGGAATTTATGCTTCGTCGTCTTTTTATCGCCCTGAGCCTGCTGGCGGTGGGTTGCCATGCGCAATCAGCCCCGCCTGCAAATTTGAATTTGCGTATTGAACAGCAGGTTCGTTCGACGCTGCAAGTTCCGCCGTACGTGAAGATCGCGGTGGGTCAGCGCAGCCCCAGCGAGTTTACGGGTTACGACAATCTGAAGGTCACGCTTTCACTTGGCCAGAAGACGAAGGACCTCGATTTTCTAATTTCCAAAGACAACAAGACGCTGATGTCGGTGAGCAAGATTGACCTCACGAAAGACCCTTACGCCGATATCATGAACAAGATCGACATCAAGGGCCGTCCATACCGCGGGAACAAGGATGCGAAGGTCCTGGTGGTTGTGTACGACGACTACCAGTGTCCCTTCTGCTCGCGTATGCACGAGACGATTGTCGACACGTTGAAGACTTACGGCGACCGCATCAAGGTGGTTTACAAGGACTTCCCGCTGGTAGAAATTCATCCGTGGGCGGGACGCGCGGCCGTCGATTCGGAGTGCCTGGCGAACCTGAGCTCGGGCGCTTTCTGGGACTTTGCGGATTACGTGCATGGCAACGGGCCGTCGATCTCCGGCCACGGGCGTCCGCTGGGCGTGCAAGAGGCGGAAGTGGACCGCATTGCAACACAGATGGGCCAACGCCACGCAGTGGACATGACCAAGCTGACCGCCTGTATCAAGGAACAGCCGCATGCACAGTTGGACGCTTCGATGAAAGAAGCTGAGTCGCTGGGTGTGCAGGCAACGCCCTCAATCTTCGTCAACGGGATGAAGATGGATGGGGCGGTATCCGAAGACGCTTTCAAGGCCGTGCTCGACCAGGCACTTGCCGACGTGGGCGAGTCTGCGCCAGCCGCCAGTGCACCGGCGGCTGCCAAGAGCGGCTCGAAGTAAAACAATTTGTTCAGCACCACGCGCGATGCGCGATGGAGTCGAAATCTCGGGGAGGACCCACTTGAATCGCACGACAAAATGGATAGGGATGGCGCTGATGTTGACGGCGGCAGTGTCCCTGTTGGTTGTGCTCAGCTGCAAAGGCAAGCAGGGCGGCGACGAAGTGTGGGCGCGCGTCAATGGCCGGAAGATCACACGCGCCGAAGTCGAGAAATATTATCGCAATCAGACGCAGGGCGCTCCGCAACAGCCCTCCGAAGAACAGGCGATGAGCCTGAAACTCAGCATCCTGCGCGAGTTGATCGACAACGAGATCCTGATGCAGCGCGCCGAAAAGCTCGGCCTTCTGGCCACCGACGAAGAGGTGGAAAGCAAGCTGAACGAGATCAAGGCGCCTTACACCAAAGAAGAATTCGACCAGCGATTGAAGGACCGCGGGATCACGCTCGATGACTTCAAGCGCGACTTGCGCCGCTCGATCACGATCGACAAGGTGATGAACAAAGAGATCACGTCGAAGATCAACATCACCGATGCCGACATAACGAACTACTACAACCAGCACAAGGCCGAGTTCAACCTGATCGAGCCGCAGTATCACCTGGCACAGATCCTGGTAACGACGCAGCCGAATCCGCAGGTTCGCAACCTGAAAAACGACAAGGCGCAGAACGCAGCCGACGCGAAGAAGAAAATCCAGATGCTGGTGAACCGGCTGGACAGCGGCGAGGATTTCGCCACGGTGGCGATGAACTACAGCGAACAACCCGAGACATCGGCCACGGGCGGCGACCTGGGGTTCATCCCGGAATCGTCGCTGAAGTCCGATAAACAGGCGTTTGAGGCGATCTCCAAGCTGAAGCCCGGGCAGTACACGGCGGCGCTTCCGGCGCTCGACCCCAGCACGCACCAGGTTTTCGGCTATCGCATCATCAAGCTGATTTCGAAGGAACCGGCGGGACAGCGCGAACTCAACGATCCGCGCGTGCAGCAGGCCATCCGCGAGCAGCTTCGCGATCGCCGCGAACAGTTGCTGAAGAGCGCCTATTACGAGTCGCTGCGCAATAGCGCGTCGATTGAAAACTACCTGGCCGACGAGATTCTGAAGAACGCCGGCTCCAACCAGTAAAGACGACTTTTCGTAACTACAATGGCCCCGCAGCACGCGGGGCATTTTATTGTGCGATTCGAGCGGGCTATTCGATGATCGCCAGCGTGTCGCCGGAGTTAACGGCAGTACCTTCCGCCACGGTGATCTTCTGCACAACGCCCTTTTTCGGCGACTTGAGTTCATTCTGCATCTTCATGGCTTCAACCACGATGACGCCTTGCCCGGCTTCCACTTCCGATTTCTCAGGGGCAAGAATGCGCACGACCTTTCCCGGCATCGGCGAAGTGAGTTTCGCAGGACCTTCCGCACCCGCATAGGCTGCACGTCGCGCCTTCAGTGAACGCGGGTCACGGACTTCGCTGGAGAAGCGTTCCGAACCGATCACTACGTGCAGTTCGCCGTTGAGCGAATACTCACGCTTGATTTCAAAGGCCTTGCCGCCGATGAGGATGGAGAGCACGTCGCGAGCGGTGAAGGCCGCATCGATTTCCATTTCGCTCTCGTCGACGCGGCAGGTCCAGGTTTTGTCGCCCTTCAGCAGTTCGACGCGATGGGGCGTTCCGTTGATGCTGACTTCGTAGATCATATTTTCTCCGCCGCTAGCGCAGCGCCTCCGCACGCGCGGTGCGCTTCCAGTCCGAAGCTTGATCGGTTGCCGGGCGGCCACCGTCTCGTGAGTTTGTCGCGGCTCCCGCAGCGGGCGCCAGCACTGGCTTGGGATCGGCTGCCGCAAAGATGGCCGCCGCAATGGCCGCAATCGGAATGCGTTCCCTGGTGCGATCATCGGCGACAGGATCCTTTTGCAGCAGGCGTTCGAGGAACCCCGTGTCGAGACGGCCGGCCTGGAAATCAGGGTCGAGCAGAATGCGGCGGAAGAGCGGGATGTTGGTCTTGATGCCGCCGACGAAGTACTCCACCAGCGCACGGCGCAAGCGGTTGATGGCCTGCTCGCGGGTTTCGGCGAAACCGATGAGTTTGGCCAGGAGAGGATCGTAGTCGAGCGGAACCACCCAGCCCTCATACATGCCGCTGTCGCGGCGAATGCCCGGACCGGAGGGCGAGATGAGGCGTGTGATTTTTCCCGGCGAGGGAAAGAAATTGTTGTCGGGGTCCTCGGCATAGATGCGGCACTCGATGGCGTGGCCGCGGATGGTGATGTCCTGCTGGCGAAACGGGAGAGGCTCGCCAGCAGCAATACGCAGTTGCAGGTGTACGAGGTCGAGCCCAGTGACAAGCTCCGTCACGGGATGCTCCACCTGTAAGCGCGTGTTCATTTCCAGGAAGTAGAAATTCTTGTTTTGATCGGCAAGAAATTCGACCGTGCCGGCGTTGGTGTATCCGGCAGCCTGCGCGACACGCACCGCGATTTCGCCCATCCGCCGCCGCATGTCCGGGTCGACGATTGGAGAAGGCGATTCTTCCAGCACCTTCTGATGGCGGCGCTGCACGGAACATTCGCGCTCGCCGAGATAAACAGTGTTGCCGTGCTCGTCGGCAAGAATCTGCATCTCGATGTGACGCGGATTCTCGATGTATTTCTCAATGTAGACCTCGTTGTCGCCAAAGGCGCGCTGAGCTTCGCTTTGTGTGGCTTCGAGCGCCGATTTGAGGTCGGCAGCGGAGCGCACCAAGCGCATCCCCTTGCCGCCTCCGCCAGCTGCGGCTTTCAGCATGATGGGGTAGCCGACCTGTCCTGCGAAACGTTCGGCCTGTTCGAAGCTTTCGAGGCCTTTCTCGGTTCCCGGGACGAACGGCACTCCGGCCTTCTTCATGTTCTGACGGGCCCGCGTCTTGGAGCCCATCATCTCCATGGACGACGCCTTGGGGCCGATGAACTTGATGCCAGCCTCTTCGCAGGCATGCGCAAAGCGCGCATTTTCCGAGAGGAATCCATAACCGGGATGGATGGCTTCCGCGCCACTGCGACGAGCGACGTCGAGAATCTTCTCCATGTTGAGGTAGGACTCGCTGGCCTGCGCGGGACCGATATGGTAGGCGTAATCAGCCTTGCGCACGTGCAGCGACCCGCGATCAACGTCAGAGTAGACGGCCACGGATTCCACACCCATTTCGCGACAGGCGCGGATGATGCGAACGGCAATTTCGCCGCGATTGGCAATCAGGATTCGCTTGAACATGAAAGCGCTGCTCCGCTGAGGTATGAGAAGAACGATGCAGAAACGCATCCCCAGCGTTGGAAATCGTATCAGGCGGCGATGGCGGTTGTCAGCGACCCGAGTGCGTAGTTGGGGACATAAATGACAAGAGCCTCTCGGGTGAGAGGCTCTTGCTGAGGAGGTACGTACAACAAGCAGTGCCACTACCGTGGCACATCAGCGTGACGGCGTGGTCACGCCGTCGCGCTTCAAAACAGTACGGTTACAAACTACTTGTTCATGACGATGCCGCCAACACCCGAAGCTTTATCGGCTTTGGCCTTCTTGGTGGCCAGGGTCTTGTCGACCCATTCATCGGCCGTCTTGAGGTCAGCCGCACGGGCTTGCGGATCATCGCATTCGTAATCGGCGCGCTCGCGATACAGCAGGTTCAAGTACGCCATAGCGTCATCGTAGTCAGGACGCAGCTGGAGGGCTTTCTCTAATTCAGTCATGCCCTCTTCAACCTTGTCCGAGTTTGCTGCCTTGACTGCCGCGCAGACCTTCTTGTCTTTCAGTTCGTCGGTCGGCTTCAGGCCCAGCTTGGCACGAGCGTCCATACGCATCTGGTAGGCCTGCGTCCAGTCGATGACGGCAACGGAGTAGTAAGCTTCCGGATCATTGGGATCGATCTCGGTTGCCTTTTTGTAGTACTCCTTGGCCTGATCGAAATTCTTCATCTGGAGGTACAGGTAAGCGATTCCCTTCACCGAGCCAATGTTCTTTGGATCGGCTTCCAGAACCTTCTTGTACTCATCGATCGCCTGGCTGCCCATCCGGTTGTTGTCTTCGGTGTCGGCACCCGGAATGTACTGCTGCGCATAGGCCGTGGCCAAGTACAGCCGTGCATTGATAAGGCTCGGGTCTAACGCGACCGCATTCTTAAAGTGCTCGATCGCCGCTTCGTACTGGGCGTTCTTATAGGACTGGACGCCCTTGTTGAGCTGGTCACGCGCTTTCAGCTTGGTGCAGCCAGCAGCCGAAAGCATCGTGATCAGGACCGCAAGGCCGACCAGCACGCGTACGCTTCTGTTCATGAGGTATCACCTTCCGTTGCAAAGTCGGGTGGTCGAATCCCGGCACGCCGAATGTCGGGGAGGCTTCGCACCAAGGCCCTTTCGGCGAACGTGGCTTCAGCATTGGCTGAAGGTACACGCTGTCGCCGGTCGTTCCGGCACTCTCGCGGAGCTTTTTGCGCCGAAGCGGCTACGAATCCGCCCGGCGAAAAGATTCCGTGTGCGGCCGCACCCCGGAGGGTGCGGCCACGCGGAGATTAATTACCGGCTTCGACGGCCTTCGTGATCAGTCCGATTTTGTCCACGCCGGCGGCATGGGCCATATCGATCACCTGGGCGACATCGGCATACGGGAGATCGGGATCACCTTTTACGAACGCGACCTTTTCGGCGCGGGTCTTGAAGATGTCCGTCAATCTGCCTTGCAGATTTTCCCACGTAACGTCGTCCTGATTGATCTTGAGAGCTGGGTGATCGCCACCGCCTCTCATGACCTGGATCACGATGGTGCGCTGATCAACATCCTGCTGCTTTTGCTGATCCTTCTTGGGCGGCTGAGGTACCAGCGCGTCAAGGCCCTTCGGAGTCAACGGCGTGATGACCATGAAGATGATCAGCAGCACCAGCAACACGTCGATCAGCGGAGTAACGTTGATGTTTGCGGAGGGACCGCCTTGCCCTCCTCCAACGGCCATTGCCATAACTAAATCCTCTCTACTGAACGCCGCCCGCCGGTGGGGGTGGTGTTTCGAACGAGCTCTGCTTGCGCTGCTCCGTCAAGAGGCCGACTTCATCGACTCCCGCGGCACGAACGTTGTCGACTACATCGACGACATCGCCGTACTTGGCGCGGGCATCGGCCTTGATAAAGATGCGCTTGTCGGTCTTGTTCGCCAGTTGGTCCTTGACCTTCGAGGTGAGCTGATCCGCCGCGATCTTGTCCGAACCGAGGAAGATTGTCCCGTCGCGCATAACGGCTACGAGGACTGCGTCTTCCTTATCGGCATCGGGCATCTGGATCGGGTTATCAGTCTTCACGAGTTCCACGCTAACGCCCTTTTGGAGCATTGGCGTGATCACCATGAAGATGATCAGCAGCACCAGCATCACGTCCACCATCGGAGTCACGTTGATGTCCGAGTTGACCGCTGCCATGCGGTGCTTTTTGCTCTTTTCCTTCGCCATAGACGTCTACACTCCCAATGCTCGAGTTACTTGCGGTTGCGGCGCTTCAGGAAGTAGTCGATCAGCTCGCTCGAGCTGTTGTCCATCTCCACGTCGAACGCTTCCACGCGGTTGGTGAAGTAGTTGAACATCCAGACGGCAGGGATGGCCACGAACAGACCGACGGCGGTCGTTACGAGGGCTTCCGAAATACCACCGGCTACTGCGCCGAGACCGGTCGCCTTATTGGTCGAGATCGACTGGAAGGCGTTCAAGATGCCGACGACGGTTCCGAACAGACCGACGAAGGGTGCGGTGGAGCCGATGGTGGCAAGGCTGCCAAGACCACGCTTCAACTCGGCGTGAACGATGGCTTCAGCCCGCTCGAGCGCGCGCTTGGAGGCTTCGATCTGTTCGCCGGGGATGTCGGTGGATTCGCCGTGGGCCTTGAATTCCTGCAGGCCGGCGGTGACTACCTTGGCCAGGTGGCTCTTCTTGTTGCGCTCGGCAACCTTGATCGCTTCTTCGATCTTGCCATCACGCAGGGCGCCGGCGACTGCCGGGGCGAAAGAGCGGGACTGCTTGCGGGCAGCGCTGAACGCCATCGCACGATCGATCATGACGCCGATGGACCAGCCGGACATGATGAACAGAACGATAACGACGATGCGGGCCAGCCAGCCCATCTGCTTCCACATCGAAATGGGATCCCAGCCGATTTGGGCTTCCTGGAACATCCAGAGAGCAACAGTGTGAATGTTGCTGTACATAAGGGTTGCAAGTGCGAGAAACATGAGTTGAATTTCCTCCTCAGGAACTCTTTTCGAACTTCGAATGTCGTTGCACAGAATTGAGGGGCTGCGCATACCCTGAGGTTCTCCTCGGGAGAACCTCTACCCTCGGCGCCTGGCGTCGCGGGTCAATGGTTGATCGGTCCGGATGGCGTGGCGTACTTGCTTCGGCAGTCCGGCTTACATGCAGCCCGAAGAGAACGCAATCGGGAAGCGCATGGCAGACGGACGTTACGTCCTCACCACTTCACTTCCGCACGCGTAGTCCCGAGCGCGGCCTGGGTTTAACCGCCAGCCAGGGTGAAGTTGACCGTAATCTGGGTCTCCACCTCGACCGGTTCGCCGTTCAGGTAGTAGGGCTTGTAACGCCACTGCTTTACGGCATCGATCGCCGCCGGGGCCAGCATTGGGTGACCGCTGACCAAGCGGAGGTTCTGAATCGTTCCATCTTTGCTGATGACGGCCTGCAGGATCACCGAGCCCTGAATACGGGCCTGACGAGCCAGCGGCGGATATTGCGGTCTCACCTGGTGTATCAGCAAGCCTTGCGACACACCTTGAGAAACGCGGACACGTTGCGGGGTCTGGATCTTGGGCACGGCCACCGGCGCTGAGTTTACGATGCCGCCGATTACGCCACCAAGAACACCACCCAGCGATCCGCCTGCCACACCACCAACGACGCCGCCCGTTACACCGCCGCCACTCGGCGGTTGCTCTTCTTCCTTGATCATCGCAATCTTTTTAGGGATCGCGGTGGGAGTACGGAGCTGGCCGTTATCAAGTTCGCTGACCACTTTCTGGATGTGGACCTGCGGAGTTGCGGCCGGTGGGGGTGGGGGTGGAGGTGGAGGTGGTGGAGCCACCAGGAACGTCATCAACTGTTGCTTGGGAAGTGCATCAGTGTAAATCAGGGGGATGAGGACCATCACGCCAATCAGGCCAACCTGCAAAAGGAACGACAGAGCAGTCGTCCATGGGTTGCCCTTCTTGAGCTTCCCTCCCGATTCCAGAAGGCTGTCTTCAAACATAAGCCTGTTCTCCGTCTTACTGCTTACTTAGACACCGGGGTTCCGCGATTGTTCCCGGAATCGCGAGTTCTCGTGGAAAACAATTACAACCTGGCGGGTAGCAGGTGCATCCCCGTCCACGGAACTTTCTCCCTACCGTCACAATGTCTTGCCGAAAATACACACGGGCGTCTTCCGGAGCCCAACCACCCGAAGGTAGTTCCATGCCGAATGAGACGCCCTACTACCCGCCAGCGGCTGCGTGGCCGCCGGTCTAAGTTACTGATATAGAAAATCTTAGGCCTTTGCTTTGGCCTTTGTCCCGCGTGCTGCAGGCAGCGTAGCAGCAGCGTTGCCACCCTTTTTTGACCGCCAATCCTGATAGGCCACCAACATTGGGGCGGCGATAAAAATCGAAGAGTAAGTACCAATCACAATGCCGATCACGAGCGCCAGAGAGAAGCCGTGGAGCACTTCGCCGCCGAAGAGGAAAAGCGACAGTACTGTCAGGAAAGTGAGTCCCGAGGTGAGTACCGTCCGGCTCAGCGTCTGGTTGATACTTAAGTTAACAAGATCGACCAGTTTCTCACGGCGCAGCAACTTCAGGTTCTCGCGGATACGGTCAAAGACGACGATAGTATCGTTCATCGAGTAACCGATCAAGGTCAGAATGGCGGCGATGACCGTCAGCGAAATCTCGGTGTTCAAGATGGAGAACATGCCGACAGTGATGACGGTGTCATGGAAGCAGGCAACCACGGCAGCGACGCCGTAGATGAGCTCAAACCGGAACCAAAGGTACACAAGCATTCCACCGAGGGAGTACAGCGTTGCGAGAATCGCCTGACGGCGGAGTTGCGATCCGACCTGCGGGCCAACGATCTGAACACTGCGCACACCGAAGTCGGAAGTGTAGTAAGCCGACTGCAAAGCCTGCACGACCGCCGGCGGCGCCACGGGCGAAATATCGTTGACGGAGTTCAGCACGCCTTCGAGCTTCTTGTCGCGATAATCGACAATGGCCTGGGCGAGATCGCCATACTGCTGGTCGGCGTTGGTGCCGGCACGCAGCGGGTCCTTGTCCATCAGGAACTGCTTCAACGAGGGATAGCCAGTGTTGTTGAGATCCTTCTTGTCGGCGGGGGCGTTGGTTTCGAGCGCGCGGATGATCGTGTCCTTGCCGCGGTCGAGCGCCTGCTCACTGGTCTCCTTGAGATCCAGGGAAATGAGCACTTCATGCCTGTCGACCGGACCATACGGCTGAATACGCGCATCTTTAAGTCCGGCGCTGTCCATGAGACGGCGAATCTGATCGGCGTTCGGCGCAGTGGTGAACTTCACCTCCACCTGCGTTCCACCACGGAAATCCAGACCGAGCGGAATGTGGTGCCAGAACAGCATCGAAAGGACGCCAGCCACGCTAAGGACGAGCGACAGCGCCAGGAAGAACCACTTCTTGCTCAGGAAGTCGATGTTCGGGTTATGAAAAAACTCCACGATGAAACCCTCGAGAACTCGTGATACCCGTGGCGGCTGCCTTCCGGCTGGCCGCCACTTTGGCTTGCATCAGGACTTTCGTCCCGGCGCGCAACGCGCCTAGATGCTCAATGCTTCGCCGCGCTGATGATTGTTCAAGTGCCAATCGAAAATCACGCGCGAGACATACACGGCGGTAAACAGGTTCGCCAGCAGACCGAAGGTCAGCGTGACGGCGAAGCCCTTGACCGGACCGGTACCGAACAGGAACAGGATGGCCGCCGAAACGATGGTGGTGACGTGCGTATCGACGATCGTCAGCCAGGCATGTCCAAAACCCTGCTCCACGGCCGAGGGCGGCGTTTTGCCGTTCCTCAGTTCTTCCCGGATGCGCTCGAAGATCAGGACGTTGGAGTCGACGCCCATACCGACGGTGAGAATCAAACCGGCGATACCGGGCAAGGTCAACGTCGCGCCACTGAATCCGAGGAAGCCGAGCAGGATGACAAGGTTGAGAATCAGCGCCAGGTCGGCGTTGATACCCGCTCCCTTGTAGTAGACCAGCATGAACACGAGCACCGCTATCAGGCCGACGATGGCTGCCCGCACGCCTTCACGGATTGAATCCGCGCCGAGCGAAGGACCAACCGTCTGTTCGTTCAGGTAGGTGATGCTGGCCGGTAGAGCGCCGGAACGCAGGATCATGGAAAGATCCTTGGCCTGCTGCTCAGTGAACGAACCGGAGATGCGTCCCTGGTCGCGAATCGCTTCCTGAATGGTCGCGACTTCCTGCACCTTGCCGTCAAGCACCACGGCGAGATAGTCGCCGACGTGCTGGCTGGTGAACTGATAGAAGCGCTGTCCACCATTGCGGGTCAGGATGAAGGTTACGTCGGGACGTCCGTTTTCGTCGCGGCCCGGCTCGGCATCGCGCAGGTCACGGCCGCTAACGGCCGAGGCGCGAGAGATGACGTAGTAGGTGTCGCCCGTGCTTTCATCATTGGCGCCGATGCCGGAGCTCTTGCCCTTCATGATGACCGCATCCGAAGGCAACACGCCGCCATGCGCTGCCAGCGCCGCATCTTCGGAGGGATACGACTTGCCGCCATCGAGCGACTGCCGGATTTCCAGCATCGCGGTCGATTGCATGACTTCCTTGACGCGTGCGGGATCGTCAACACCGGGCAGTTGCACGAGAATCTGGTAATCACCCAGGCCGTTTTCCTGAATGGTCGGCTCGGTAACGCCCAACTGGTCAATTCGATTGCGGATGGTTTCGATGGCCTGTTGCACCGCGCGGTTTTTCAACTGCGTCAGCGTCTGCGCCTTCATCGACAACATCCACGTATTGTTCGGACCGGAGGTCAGATCGTATTCCGGATAACGGTCCTGCACCAGACTGCGCAGGTCACCCGATACTTCCGGGGGAATACCACTAAGAACAACCTGCTGAGGGTTGTTCTTCGGATCAGGCTTGGAGACGTCACCGTAAGCAATGTTCTTGCTGTGGAGGTCTTCCTTGAGCCGCTGGACGACCTGATCGGTTTCCGCGTTGACCGCGTCGTTGACGTTCACCTGAAGGATAAGGTGGGTGCCACCCTTCAGGTCGAGTCCGAGGTGAATGTTTTGCTGGATAGCAGCCAGCCAGCCGCCCTGCTTCATGGCAGCGAGGCTCTTGTCAGGCGTTGTACCGAGGAATATGCCCCAGACAAACACCAGCAGAGTGGAGATGATGAGAACGACTTTCCAGTGCAGGTTCTTCTTCATGGAAACCGCGACCGCCTACTAGGACTTGGACCCGTCATCCGTGCGAACGGTGACGATTGCGCTGCGGGAAACTTCAATCCGCAGATTGTCAGGAGGAACACGTAAGATGACCGTGCCCGGATCGCCGGCTTCCGGCGTCTTGATCGACAGGATGATTCCCTGGATCCCCCCGGAGGTCGTGACGTGATCGCCCGACTTCAACTCACTCAGCATCTGCTGCCATTTTTTCTGGCGCCTCTGCTGCGGCATGATAAGTAGAAAATAGAAGATGGCGAAGATCGCCACCATCATCAGCAGCGACGCCATTCCAGAAGACGTGCCCTGAAGGAACGCAGCATAGCAAGATGTCATCAGCGTGCTAACTCCCGTTACAACACCCTCGCGGGCTTTGCCTCGCAAGGGTTCGCCACACGGCTCGCCCTGGAATCCCAGTTGAATCCCATTGAGCCTTGCAGCTACCAGCGTTTACCTGGATTTGGCGATGATACACCGTGTCGCGGCTTCCCGCGAACCAGCCCTGTCCCGCTCTAGTTCGGCGGGTTCGGCCCGTGTGCTTCTCATCAGCAGTGCCAGGTGATTTGGGGGCTCTGTCGACATCAGCGGCGAGTGCAGACTACGCAGCTCAATCCATGGAGACCCGTCTGTACCAAACATGCATCCCGTCATCAAACAGCAGAACGGGAACTAGCGAACTCCCCAAGTTGTATAGCTTGCCGGACTCGGCGCATGGTGTCAAGGTAATAGGCCAGGTTGTGAACCGTGTTGAGGACTTGAGCGAGTACCTCGTTAGCGGCATATAGGTGCCTCAGATAGGCTCGAGAGTAGCGCGCACAGACCTTGCAACCGCATTTCGGGTCGAGCGGAGCCTCATCCCGCGCATGCCGCGCGTTCTTGATATTTACCTTGCCCTCCGAAGTGAACAGCAGCCCGTGGCGCGCCGCACGCGTCGGCAACACACAGTCCATCATGTCAACACCGAGCCGCACATATTCCACGATCTCCTCGGGAGTGCCGACACCCATGACGTAGCGCGGCTTGTCTTTCGGCAGCAGGGGGATTGTCGCTTCGACCATCTCCCAGGTTTTTTCGCGGGGTTCACCCACGCTCAGGCCGCCAATGGCATAGCCGGGAAAATCAATCTCGACCGTGCGCTCGGCTGACTCGCGCCGAAGGTCCGCGTACATTCCACCCTGGACAATTCCGAAGAGAGCCTGGTATTGCGGCGATCCCATCTGGCGCGTCTTCTCGTCGTACCACGGCGTCTCGTGCTTGTGCGCATGCCAGTAATCGCGCGATCGCCGCGCCCAGCGCAACGTCATCTCCATCGACTTGCGGGTGCGCTCGTGCTCGGCAGGAAACTCCGTGCACTCGTCGAAGGCCATGATGATATCCGCGCCGAGGCCGATCTCGGCCGCAATGGAGTTCTCCGGCGAAAAGAAATGCAGGGAACCATCGAGATGCGAACGGAACTGCACGCCATCTTCGTTGATCTTGCGCAACTCGCTCAGGCTGAATACCTGGAATCCGCCGGAATCGGTGAGGATCGGCTTGTTCCAGCTCATGAACTTCTGCACGCCGCCCAGCTTGCGAACCGTGTCAACGCCGGGGCGCAAATAAAGATGGTAAGTGTTGTTGAGAAGGATTTGGACGCCAAGTTCTTCGAGCACATCCTGTGGCACGCCCTTGACGCTGGCGACAGTGCCAACGGGCATGAAGACGGGCGTCTCGACGGCGCCGTGAGGCGTTATGAAACGTCCGGCACGCGCCGCGCCATCAGTGGCTTCCACCTGGAACGAAAAAGACATCACGGCGATTGTAAATGTTTCCGCGGGATATGGCGTGGAGGCGGGCGCTGCCGATTCCTCTACACCTGCAAACTTTCAGACCTTCCCTTATGATGAATGTATGGGGCTTGAAGTAAACGTTCGCGGCATTCTCTTTGACTACGGCAAGGTTCTCTCGCTGCCACCGACGCCCGAAGACTGGGCGGCTTTGCGGGCAATCTTTCGCACCTCGGAAGCGACCTTCGAGCAGCTCTACTGGGAGTTTCGCGACCAGTACGATCTGAATGAACTCTCCGGCGCGGAGTACTGGCTGCACGTTGCGCAGCGCACGGGCGTGGTGCTCACCTCGGCGGCGATCGACCGGCAAATCGAGTTGGATAACCGGCAGTGGACGCGCATCAACCCGGAGATGCTGGAGTTTGCGCGGCACGCCAAGGCCTCCGGTATGACCATCGGCATCCTCTCCAACATGCAGCGCGACATGCTGGCCGCAATGCGCCGCCAACTCGACTGGCTCTGCGAATTCGACGCGCAACTCTTCTCGTGCGAGATCGGCGTGGTGAAACCGGCCCGGGAGTCCTAT
Source organism: Acidobacteriota bacterium (assembly GCA_021779935.1). Lineage (GTDB taxonomy): Bacteria > Acidobacteriota > Terriglobia > Terriglobales > Acidobacteriaceae > JAJXZT01. The sequence goes on along the minus strand of JAJXZT010000027.1, from coordinate 40,517 downwards.
CTTCGAGCGGTTGAAGCGATGGGCACCGCTCCCGGAGAAACTCTTTTTCTCGACGACAAGATGAAGAACGTGGAAGGCGCGCGGCGGGCAGGATTGCAAGCGCTGTTGTTCGAAGGAGACCGGAAGGTTGTGGACGATTACCTGGGCAGCGCCCTATCGAGATAAGTCAATTTATCTATTCAGCAGTCTACGTTTACTTCCAGACAAAACAAAAACCCTCGGACGCCCCCCACAGGCCATCCGAGGGATGAAACAACTCCACGCATTCTCATGCGTGCTGCTTTTGAAATAGATGCGACGAGTTCTTCCTGCGTCGCAAGGTTTTCACAAAAATATCGCGATTTCCTTATTGGCACTATGAACCACCACTTCAGTGCCATCTCCGTGTGTTTGCGTTTCATTTGCGGGAGGCGGAAAGTATGGAAGACGCCCTGTTGACGGCCCTCTGCTAGTCCGGACCTGCCAACGGTCTAATCAAAGTTGATGCTGAGGACATTCAAGGAGACACTTCCCCGTCATGAAATCCATATGCAGATCCCTGCTCTTTTTCCTGCTGGCGGCATTGATAGCCGTTCCAGTCTTTGCACAGTACACGCCCGTCCCCGGTGAGGCTCCCACGGCTGAACAAGGCTTGAGCCCCGCCGCCCTGCAATCATTGCGCGAATCACTTAAGATGACGCCGCAACTCCGCGCTGACCGGAACGCACTGGCTAATCACAGCATTCAGTCACTGGTTATCGACCAGGACAAGGTTCATCACACGGACCAATACTTCACGCACGTCATAAAAGATCCAGGTTCCATCACCGACCAGAAGGCCACGGGCCGGTGCTGGCTGTTTGCCGGATTGAACATGCTGCGTCCGGAGGTGATGAACAAATACAACATGAAGGACTTCACGCTCTCGCAGGCTTACGAGCAGTTCTACCAGAAGCTGGAAGCCTCCAACCGGTCGCTGGAACTGGCGATCGCGCTGCGCAATGAGCCGATCCACAGCCGCCGCATGGACACCCTGCTGAAAGACATCATCAGCGACGGCGGCAACTGGAATTACGCACAGGCACTCATCGACAAGTACGGCGCCGTGCCCCAGAGCATCATGCCCGACGACTACGCCGCTTCTCACACGGACGAGATGGTCAACTTGCTGGCCGCCCGCCTGCGTAAAGCCGTGGTGCAGATCCGCGAAGCCTCGGCAAAGGGAGAGAGCATCGAGCAGATGCGCGCGATCAAAACCGCGGCGTTGCAGGACGTCTACAAGATCCTGGTGCTCTGCCTGGGCGAGCCACCGCAGAGCTTCCAATGGCGCTACGAGACGAAAGACGGTAAGGTCAGCCCACTCAAGACGTACACCCCAGTCGCCTTCTACCAGGAGTTCCTCGGACGGGATCTGAATAACTACGTTCGCTTCGTCAACTACCCCGGACAGCCGATGCACGAGAAGCTGGAATGGGCATGGGAACGCGGCATGGCCGACCATGAAAATCTGTGGGCGATCAACATTACGGCGAAAGAAATGCAGGACATGGCACTGGCATCCGTAATGGCCGATCAGCCGGTGTGGTTCGGCGCCAACGACTCCGCCGATGGCGACCGGCCATCCGGTCTCTGGGAAGACGGCATTGTGGATTCCAAGGATCTCTTCGGTGTCGATTTCTCCATGGACAAGAAAGACACACTCGACTTTGACAACGGCACACCGAATCACGCGATGGTGTTCACCGGAGTGGATGTGCAGAACGGCGTGCCCGACAAGTGGAAGGTGGAAAACTCGTGGGGAACCAAAGTAGGCGAAAACGGCTGGTTCACCATCGGCAACAAATGGTTCCACCAGAATGTCTTCGAGGTGATCATCGACAAGCGTTTCGTGCCACCGGAGTTGATGCAACTCATCAACAAAAAGCCGGTCATGCTGCCGCCGTGGGATCCATTCACCGACTGGACCAGCATGCAGTAAGCGCGATATTCACCATAACGCCAAACGGAGACGGCCTTCGCCGCCTCCGTTTTTTTGATGCTGCCTGGTAATTTCGCACGCGATGGGGCGCGCGTTTCTAGGGCTTGGGGATGTCGTGCTTCTTGAGGAATTTCTCCATGTTCACGATGGCGCGCTGAATGGTGCCGTGTCCGATCTCGCGCTTGCCCTCGGTGACCGTCACTTTCAGCACATAGAACTTTCCGTCGAACGACTCCACTTCGGCCTCGGCCCTGACGAGCGCGTTGAGGCCGACGGGGAGCATGTGCACGACGTTGATCGCCGTCCCGACCGAGATTTCTCCGAGGTCGCAGAAGGGCTGGAGCGCGTGGAAGCCCGCCGTCTCCATCAACCGGATCATGTCCGGGGTGGAATAGACGGGAGGCAATTCGTGGTGATGAGCCGTCAGCGTGTTCTCGAATTTCACGCGCTCTTCACAGTGGCCTTTGCTACCAATCGGAACCTGTTTAGCCATAGCGCGACAGACTAGACCTCCAACCGCTCATTAGCAAGTACCGGTGAACACAGAGCTGCGTCGGCCAGCGCGAAAAGGGAATGGGCGGGAAATGCGGGTTTCGGAAGTTTCGAACGTTTCGGAGGTTTCAAAACCCGGTCACAGCGGCCCTCGCAGCTATGATTTGCCTTGAGAAGACGTGAAAAGCAAACAGGCCTCGGGGCTCCGAACGCCGCAACGTCCGAAACCTCCGAAACCTGTCTCTGGAAACTTCCGAAACTTCTTTTTAGACGGTGGCCAAGCGGCGGGATTCCATGCCATCCAGCACCTGCCAGAGCCAGCGGGCCGCGCGCGCTCCGGCTTCCAAAGCGGCTTCTGTCTCTGCCGGATTCTTTGCCAGCTCGCGCTGCAACTCCTCGCGCCACACACCGGAGTGCGCGACATCGGCATACTGGTGCAACGTGAAATAGCCGCAGGTCTTGCTGTCCGCGCCGTAACGCTCCATCAATCCACGCGCCTTTTCCGCGGCTACGCGCGGCACCTGCGATTCATAGGCGTAGAACGTCGCCAGCGCCTCGGCACGCGAGCCCTCGCGCGCGACGCGGTGGAAGTTCTCGATCACGCACTGCACGGCCGGCAGCGGATCGCGTCCGCGCACGGCGTCGGCGGAAGCCCCCATGCCCTCGGCGAAATCCATCCACATATCCGAATGTGCGCGGCCTTCGACTTCTTCGTCCGCCAGATTGCGCAATACGGCCCGGCGCAGTTCGCCGTCTTCAAGGCGCGAATGGAGGGCGCTCAAGTAGGTAGGAAAGGCCGCGACGTGGTGATAGTAGTCGGCAGCGTATTCGCGCAGATCCTCGCGCGTCAGCTTGCCCTCGCTCCACGCCTGGTAAAAGGGGTGGCATAACAGATCGAAGCGCGCAATGCGCCCATCTAATTCCGCCTGAAACTTGCTCAACTCCATGGGTTTCTTCTCTCTCAGGAAATTTGGGCCACGACGCCTCGCTCACCCTTTGGGCCATCGTCTGGTCGCAAGGCTGCGTTGCTGGCACCCTACGGGAGCACCGTACAGGACGGCAATCAGCCGCCTCTGAACAGCATGATTTCGCAGGGAACAGGCAGAATTATATCCTGAGCGGTTGCTCTATATTTACTTTAGGAATTGCGTTTCATCCCACCGGTCCCGACTCAGAGTTTTGCTTGCTACTTCCAGCCAGCAACCGTTACCTTGCTTCGTCCGAGGGAATGCAGATGAAACGAACTCTTATCGTCCTGATGCTGGCATATGTTGCCATGGCTGCCGCACAAACCACGCCCAAGCCGGAACCTACGCCCGAGCAGGCGATCCGCACCGTGCTCAACAAGCAGCAAGATGCGTGGAATCGCGGAAACCTGGAAGCGTATATGTCCGGCTACTGGAACTCGCCCGAGCTCACGTTTTTCAGCGGAGCCACGGAGACGCATGGCTGGACGCCGACGCTGGAGCGCTATCGCAAGGCCTACAAGTCAGATGGACACGCGATGGGACACCTCGACTTTACGAACATAAGGGTGGAGATGCTGGCGCCGAATGCGGCGTTCGTGCGTGGTGAGTGGTTCCTGAAGATGCCCGACGGCAAGACGCCGCACGGCGTGACGACGTTGATCTTCAAGAAATTTCCCGAGGGCTGGCGAATCATCCACGACCACTCGTCCGGGGGCTAGACGGCCTCGGGCTGCGGCGTGACCAACGGCGCCTCGTCCGGCTGGGGATACTTCACCTCGGGATACAACTTCGCCACGACCAAGATCGCGACCGCTACGACGATCACGGCAAAAATGCTTGCCTCGGGACCAACGGTTCCGCCGGAGAGCCATTTATTGCCGCTGATCTTCGACTTCAGCAGGCAGCCATAGGAGTACGTGCCGCTATCAGGCACCGAATACAGGAAGCTCTGCGCCCAATCCCACGCCATGTGCCAGCCGACGGCCCACCATAGCGTGCCGGTACGACGCAGTCCGGTGCAGAGCAGGATGGCGATGACCAGGATGCTGAACAGGCCAAACCACGTCTCTCCCTTGTTGCCCCGGTGCACGAGAGCGAAAAGGACGCTGCTGGTAATCGCGGCCGGCCAGAAACCCATGCCCCAAGTCAGGGTGTATTGCAGGTAGCCGCGAAACATGTACTCCTCGAAGAATCCAACGCCGAGAAACGCCAGGCCCCAGAGGACGCCGTACTTGACGATGTCGCGTCCGGCGATGGCGAGGGTGCCGGCGGAGTACGTATGGGTGGCGGCCATGCAAGCGATCACGACGCTCAACATGCCGAAGCCCCACGCAGCTCCCTGCCAGAAGTGTTTGCCGAAAGCTCCGCGCAACGGCAATCCGTAGACGCGGACTTTGCGCCGCTCGAAGAGGGCAATGATGGATGCGGCTATGAAGACACCGAGGAATCCCAGCGCTTCCGTCGTCAACATTTGCAGGGCCTGCCCCGGCTTGCCGAGATGGGCAGTAAGCCGCCCTCCGATGCCGAAGCCCAACCCGCCGAGAAAGAGCGCAAGCGCGACGAAGATCACGGCGCGATAGCCAGCCCTGAGTCCTTGCGGGCCAAGGAAGATCCGTTTCATGATTCTGGTTTCAACAGGCTCAGCAGCAGCCATCCACCCTCCTCAACTTAGCGGGATACAAATCGTGAGGCAATATGTTAGCGGAACGCGCGGGTTGTCGACCGCAAAATTGTTTACTTCCCCTTCTGCAGTTCCCGGTAGACCTCACTCTTGCTGACGCCCATCTCTTTGGCCACGCGCTTCATGGCTTCCTTCTCGTCGATCTGTTCGGACTTCATCAGCTCGCGCACGCGGGTCCGTGCATTCTTCTGCTGGACGACCGGGATTCCGTGGTCTTCGGGCTTGCCGATGAGGAGCGTGATTTCGCCCTTGATCTCTTCACGCGCCTTCAGGTCCTTTAACACTTCACCGGCCTGTCCGCGCAGAAATTCCTCGTGGAGCTTGGTGACTTCACGCGCGACGACGACATGCCGCACGGGGCCGAGCACGTCGACGATGTCCTCCACGGATTCGACGAGGCGGTGCGGAGCCTCGTAAAAGATCTGCGTCCGAGGCGAGGCCTTGATGCTTTCCAGCAGCTTTCTTCGCTGGCCGCTCTTTACGGGCAGGAATCCGCTGAAGCGGAATGAATCCGTTGGCAGGCCGCTGGCGACCAGTGCCGAAAGAAATGCCGACGCTCCGGGGATTGGCACCACGGGAACCTTGTGCCGGATGGCGAGCGAGATCAAGCGGAAGCCAGGATCGCTGATCCCCGGCATGCCGGCGTCGGTGACCAGCGCGATGGACGATCCCTGTTCGAGATTCATGATGAGTTCGGCGGAGCGCGTCAGTTCGTTGTGTTCGTGGTAGCTGATGGTGCGCTTTTCGATGCCGTAGTGGTTGAGCAGTTTCTGCGTCTGGCGCGTATCTTCGCAGGCGATCAGGTCGACTTCCTTCAGGGTGCGCAGGGCGCGCAGCGTGATGTCTTCCAGGTTGCCGATGGGTGTCGCCACCAGGTAGAGCGCAGGTTTGGTTCCGGCCACGATGTCTCTCCCAAATTTCTTTCTGCTACTCTCACTCTACTCCCGAAGCAAAACACGTTTTGCGCGCAGTGTACCACCGTGCGGGGGCGGTGGGGCTGCGATCGGAGCGGTAAATTGACCATTGTCCCTGTGCGACCCTAGAATCTAACGTAGCGGTGTTGCAGCCCGCCTTTTTCAGGAGATTCACGCAGTGCCCCTCTACGAGTACGAATGTAAGAGTTGCGGCCATCGTTTTGAAAAGATCCGCAAGTTTTCCGATGAGCCGCTTACGACGTGCCCGAATTGCGGCAAGGAAACGATTGAGCAGTTGCTGTCGGCTCCGGCCGTGCAGTTCAAGGGTTCCGGCTGGTATGTGACCGATTACGCGAAAAAAAGCTCCAGCCCAGGCTCGTCTTCGCCGGTCAACGCGAACACGGATTCGTCTTCATCCAAGAGCGAGACGAAGTCCGAGTCGAAGACGGAATCCAAGCCTGCGGCACCGGCATCGAAATCCGAAAGCAAGTAACAGCCTGAGAATTCTCACGCAGAAAAGCCCACGATCTCGCGTGGGCCTTTGTCTTTTGCCAGCCGCCTTCTATTACTGACAACTTGTGAACGCCATGGTTGCCGCCGTCGTAGTCTGTCCGGCGACGACAATCAACGGGGCGCTCAGCGGGGTTGTGCTCACGGTTACGACAGACGGCGTGCAATCGGGCGTGGAGCCGGTGCCGGGAGAGAATGCCTGCCCCTCGACGGAATAATTTGACCCAGAGGCCTGCGTATAGTTCGTCCCGGTGCTTGCGTAGGTTCCCACGTAGGGCTGCGCTGCCGGCAAGGCCAGCGAGTACTGCGCGCAGTTTACGCCTGAAGCGCATGATGCTCCGCTCGCGGTCGTTACCGTTGCGGTGGAAGACGACTGCTGCGCCAGCGGAATTGTAAATTGGACTGGCGCGCCGCTCACATAGATCGGCTGCAAGGCCGAGAGCATTACATCGACGGCGACACCCGACGTGCTGGTGACTTGTCCGGTGATGGTTGCCGACGCAGTATTCACGCCCGTCTGCGGATGCAGCGAGATCGATCCCAGCGCCGTTCCCGGTTGGACGGCAAGAGTGATGGTCGCCGCGTAAGCCGTGTTGCTGCCGTTTACCGCGACTGCCACCACGTCGTAGGTTCCGGCAGGTACGGGGCAGAGAGTGAAATTGCCCTGCGAGTCGGGAGTGGTCTGCATGACGACGCGGTCAATACTATTGGCGTCTTTCTGTTCCAGCGCAACGATTGCATTGCCACCAGCTATTGGCTGAGCCGTCGCGCTGTCGAGCAACCGGCCGCTGATCGAACTTGCGGTCGCGCTGACTTCTCCGGCGTGCATCACCGGCTTCAGGCGGAACGATCCACTGGTTTCCGCGACCAGGGAGGCGCAGGCATCGAAATCGAGGTTGAGATTCTTTGTCTGGCCTGCGGCGAGAGTGAATCCACCACCGGCCATCTGCGCGGCGGGAATCTTGATGCCGGAGGTAATTTCGCTCGACAGATCGAGCGCATGGAAGGCGCCATCGCTGGTCTGCACGCAGTTATTTCCCGTGAAACATTTGTTGTTGGCGAGGGAAATGTTGTTGGCCGCGAGGTAGACACGCACCTGCTGATAGGTTCCGGTGGCCACCTGTTGCGCGCCGGAGAGTTGCGCGAGGAAGCAGCTGTTGTTCGGCGTTCCCAGCAGGTCTACCTGTTGCGGAGCGCTCTTCAGCGAAGGCGTCAGGTCGACCCATCCGGCATCGGTGGGACCAGCAGTCGCGCTGGTGTTGATCTGCACGTCGCTGATGGTGACGTAGACGTGCCCGTAAGGTCCGGCAGGTCCGGCGCACGTCGGCGGATCGCTCATGGAGACGCTTACATAGGAACCGCCACCGGTGTTGAACGTTGGCCCGGGACCTCCCGAGCCGCCACTGCACGCCAACGTTCCTATGATCAGGCCCAGTCCAACAACTGCCAGTATGAGGAATATGATTCGGCTACGCATACAACCTCCGCTCCCCTACCACAGGGCACGATAGGCAAATGCGGGGGCCAAGTCCAGTCCCCTGGGCGGTTCCCCCTAGCATGGATTCCTATCTCAAAACTCCCCGGCGCGCATGTTCCGTTGGCCGTTGTCCTTCCATCTGCGACAATGTCGGCCGAAAGGACTGCGCGTGTCGCTGCTGCAAGAAGAGACGAGAGTTCGCGAACGGCCCACGGGCGTGACCGCTATCGCCGCGCTGTTCTGCGTCGCGGCAGTGCTTGCGCTGGGCGTCGCGGGACTGATATACGCACAGGCCGTCCCGCTGAACTTTGGATCGTTCCTCATCGGCGGAGACCTCTACGTCATGGGGCCTGTACTCTTCTTGATCTACGCAGCGATTCATTTCGTCTGCGCCTGGGGGCTATGGAAACTCTATAACTGGGCGCGCTGGCTCTCGCTGGCGGTGCTGGCCTTCGGATTCCTCCAGACCGTGCCGGACATCTCCATGGCCGTCGCCGACTTTCGCTACCTCGACATCGCGCGCAACGGACTGGAGATCATCATCCGCATCGCGGCTATCTGGTATCTGATGCAGGAGCCGGTAAGGGAAGAGTTTGGGTGAGGAGCGTATATTTGCGGAGACCTTGAGCAGTCGCCAAGAGCAATCATCTACGTCAGACGTGAAGTCGCCGGATCGGGATAAACGGTGAATGCCTTGAAACGAATTCGATGGATAGTTGTCTTGCCACTCCTGCAGATTGTATTGGCGGCGGCTCTCTATGTTTATGAGCCGTATCAATATCGCAAGGGTGTTCGCGCTACAGGAGGAAGCACGGTAGAGTACTTCGTGCAGAACTACCCCGCTCCTGCGCAGAGAATCTCCAACGCCATCAACTTTCCTGTGCTTTTGTTCTCTACGGGAGTGGTACTGCCAGATGCCCTTACCCCTCGTGATCGTCCACTTTTTAAGTGGGAGGTCGACGGAGGAGGGGCTTGGTTTACTCCGGGTGATGTTTTGTTCTTTCTTGGGGTTGGGATTCTCTGGCTCTGGGTGGGGGCAAAGATCGACACAAGACTCCGCCACAGCCTTTCGCGATTGCCCCGCATTCTGCGAATCGCAGGTGCGGCGCTGGGATCTGTTTTCGCGTGCATTGTAGGCTACGCAGCGGTCATGGCGTTCAGGTCCGCGCGGCCGTTTCGGCAGATTGCACCGTTTGGCCTCGCGTGGTGCCTCATCCTGCTTGTCTATTTCGGCTGGCGGCTGAAAACCGAGTTCGCAACAAAGCCCGAAGACAAACATGCCGCAGAACCCTCGTTTTGAAAGCTCCGCGGCATGTTTTGTTATGACCCGTTGTTAGGCGTGGGCTTCCACGCGCTCGGTGACCTTGAAGCTCAGCCCCTCGCCCTTCTTCGCCACATCGACCATCACGTGGTCGCCGTGCAGCACTTCGCCGTCGAGGATCTTCAGCGCCAAGGGGTCCTGGATCATGCGCTGGATAGCCCTCTTCATCGGGCGCGCGCCGTACGCGGGATCGTAGCCCGACTGGAAGAGCGCACGTTTCGCCGGCGCAGTCAGTTCGAGCGTGATCTTGCGATCGCTCAGCAGCTTGCGCAGGTCCGTCAGCCGCAGCTCGACGATCTTTTCCAGTTGCTCCGGTCCGAGCGGGCTGAAGATGATGGTGTCGTCGACGCGGTTCAGGAACTCCGGCTTGAAGTGCTGCTGGAGGGCCTGCGTCACCTGGCGGCTGGCGCGTGCGAAGCCGTCGGGCGTGGCGATCTCCTCGCCTTGCAGGTAAGTCGCGCCGATGTTCGACGTCATGATCAGGATGGTGTTCTTGAAGTCGGCCACGCGGCCCTTACCATCCGTCAGGCGGCCATCGTCCATGATCTGCAAGAGGACGTTGAAGACATCCGAGTGCGCCTTTTCGATTTCATCGAAGAGCACGACCGCGTAGGGACGCCGCCGAATGGCCTCGGTCAACTGGCCGCCTTCGTCGTAGCCGACGTATCCCGGGGGGGCACCGATGAGGCGCGAGACGGCGTGCTTCTCCATATATTCACTCATGTCGATGCGAACCATGGAGTGCTCGTCGTCGAAGAGGAACTCGGCGAGGGCGCGCGCCAGCTCGGTTTTGCCGACGCCGGTGGGCCCGAGGAAGATGAACGACCCAATCGGCTTCCGTGGATCGCTGAGTCCCGCACGCGAGCGCCGAATGGCGTTTGACACCTTCTCCAGCGCGGCGTCCTGTCCGATCACGCGCTGGCGCAAGCGGTTCTCCATGTCGACCAGCTTTTTGACTTCGCCTTCCAACATCTTCGACACGGGGATGCCGGTCCACTTGCTGACGATGCGGGCGATGTCTTCCTCGTCCACCTCTTCCTTCAGCATCCGCGACTGCTTCGCGTCGGACTTGGCGTTGAGCGCGGCCAGTTGGCTCTCCGCCTTCGGCAGTTCGTCGTACTGGATACGTGAGGCACGCTCGTAGTCGTTCTTGCGCGCGGCGGTCTGCTGCTCGAGCTTCAGTTTTTCGATTTTTTCCTTGAGCGTGCGAGCCTTGGCAATCGCCTCTTTCTCGGTCTTCCATCGAGCCTTGAGAGCGGTGGCCTGCTCGCGAATTCCGGCCAGCTCTTTTTCCACCTGGGCGAGCCGCTCCCTGGAATTGGCATCGTCTTCTTTCTTCAGCGCCTGACGCTCGATCTCAAGGTTGGTCGCCTTGCGCTCCAACTGGTCGATGTCGGTGGGCATGGAATCGATCTGAATGCGCAAGGAGGCCGCCGCCTCGTCGACAAGATCAATCGCCTTGTCGGGCAGGAAGCGGTCGCTGATGTAGCGGTGCGAAAGCGTAGCCGCCGCGACGATGGCCGAATCCTTGATGCGCACGCCGTGGTGCACCTCGTAACGTTCCTTCAGGCCGCGCAGGATGGCAATCGTATCCTCGACGTTCGGCTCGCCGACGTAGACGATCTGGAAGCGACGTTCAAGCGCCGCATCCTTTTCGATGTGTTTGCGGTACTCGTTGAGGGTGGTCGCACCAATCGCTCGCAGCTCGCCGCGAGCCAGTGCGGGCTTCAGCATGTTCGAGGCATCGATGGCGCCCTCGGCAGCTCCGGCTCCGACCAGCGTGTGCAGCTCGTCGATGAAGAGAATGATTTGGCCTTCGGAGTCCTCGATGTCCTTGAGGACTGCCTTCAGCCGGTCTTCGAATTCGCCGCGATACTTTGCACCGGCCAGCATTGCGCCAAGGTCGAGCGAGACCAGCCGCTTGTTCTTCAACTGCTCGGGCACGTCGCCGGAGATAATGCGCTGCGCGAGGCCTTCGACGATGGCCGTCTTGCCGACGCCGGGCTCGCCAATCAGCACTGGGTTGTTCTTCGTGCGGCGCGAGAGCACCTGGATCGTTCGCCTGATTTCTTCGTCGCGCCCGATCACGGGGTCGAGCTTGCCGCGACGCGCCAGTTCCGTCAGGTCGCGAGCGTAGCGCTCGAGCGCCTGGTACTTGGCCTCGGGATTCTGATCGGTCACGGTCTGCGTGCCGCGCACGGAGGTCAGCGCCTTGAGCACACGGTCGTAGTCCACGCCAAGCGACGCCAGCAGCAATTGCGCCGCGTCCTTTTTCAGACGGGTCATGGCGAGCAGCAAGTGCTCGGTCGAGACATACTCGTCCTTGAAGTTCGCGGCCTCGGTGAAGGCCTGGTCCAGCATCTCGGTGGCGGCGTCCGACAAGTGCGCCTGCGCGGCCTTGTTCGCCAGCTTGGGCAGGGCCTCCAGGGCGCGCGTGGCCTGCTGCTGTACCGGGGCGGCCTGCACACCGAGCTTGCCCAGCAACGACGGCACAATGCCTTCGCGGTCTTCCACCAGCGCCGCCAAGACGTGCACCGGCATCACCTCGGAGTTGCCATACTCCGCCGCTAGATCGCTGGAGCGCTGCATAGCCTCCTGCGCTTTCACCGTCAATTTGTCCCAACGAATCGCCATCGCTCACTCCTGTTGCTGCTCTCTAAAACTTTTCCCAAATGATTGGGCGCGCCATTGGCCGCGCGCCCTTCACAAATCGAAACTGCCAGATCGCGGGGCTTGCCCGCCATCGTATTACTTTGCGGCTCCCACCAGTTCTCTGTCTTTCTTGCCGATTTCCACCTTGATCTGTTTCGGCTTGGCTTCGGCCTTCTTCGCCAGCTTGATGGTCAGCACGCCCTTGTCGTAGTCGGCCTTCACGTCTTCCATGTTCAACGTGTTCGGCAGGGTGAACGACCGGGTGAAGCTGCCATAGCGGCGCTCGATACGGTGGAAGTTCTCTTCCTTCTGCTCCTTCTCAAACTTGCGTTCCCCGCGGACGGTCAGCAGGTTGTTCTCCAGGCGCACGTCGATGTCCTTCTCTTCGATCCCCGGAACCTCCATCTTCAACTGGATGGAGTGCTCGTCTTCATATACATCGACCGGCGGAACAAACGAACCAGCCGTCAGTGTCTCTTCGTTGCCGAAGCCAGCCGCCTGCTCAGAGAGCAAACGGTTCATGCGCTCCTGCAAGGTTGCAAGCTCACGGAAAGGTTCCCAACGGGTTAACACTGTCATGGTAATTCCTCCAAAATCTGAATTCATAGCGAGCTGTGGATGCTCGCCAAGTTTGATGCTTATCTCATCACGATAGAAGCATAAAATATGAGTGTTATATTGTCAAGTATGAATCGCAGTTTTACTTCTATGATTCCATGTTTGTAACTTTCTTATATTCAGTTAGATAGAGAAATTTTCTCTCTTCTGTGAGTATCCCAAGAAGAAGCGTTGGGGCGGCTCCAAGTGACTTTAGGCTGTAAAGGATGTCTTGGAACAGGGCTTGGTGGAGGAAGGAATGCACAGAGATGATTCCATCCGCCGCAATATTGCTCTGTTACCCCACTTCGCAGATCACGCACTTCAGGTAGTACGTTTCCGGCACTCCGAGCAGGATGGGGTGGTCGATGGACTGCGTGCGTTTTTCCAGGATGCGCACACGGCGATGCGCGTCGGCCGCGGCCGAGGAGAGCATTTCGAGAAACTCGCTCTCGCTGACGTGGAAGGAGCACGAGCAGGTGACGAGGATTCCGCCCGGCTTCAGCATCTTCAGCGCGCGCAGGTTCAGTTCCTTGTAGCCGCGTACGGCGCCTTCGAGCACGCGCTTCGTTTTGGCGAAGGCCGGCGGGTCGAGGACGATGGTGTCGTAACGCGAGGCGGCATCCGAGTAGTCGCGCAAGAGGTCGAAGGCATTGGCCTCGACCCACTCGATCTCGCGTCCACCGTTGAGCGCGGCGTTGCGGTCGGCCACTTCGAGCGCTGGGCGCGAGGCATCGACGGCAGCGACCTGCTCGCAGACGGGATTGAGATGCAGGGCGAAGCCACCCTGGTAAGTAAAGACGTCAAGGGCGCGTCCGTGCGCGTAGCGTGCCGCTGCGGCGTAATTCTCGCGCTGGTCGAGGAACGCTCCAGTCTTTTGCCCGGCCTCGGCGTCGTAGTGGAAGCGCACGCCGTTCATGGTGAAGATGGTCGAGGTCTTTGGCTCGGAGCCCGCACGGGTGTAGGCCACGCCATCGCTGCGCTCGGGAAGTTCTTCCAAGGTCCGGATGCGCGGCTCGACGCGTTCGAGAATGCTGACGGGATCGAGTCGCTCGGCCAGCTCGGCGATCATCGCTTCGCGGACAGGCTCCGGGTCCATGGCCTGCGTCAACACTTGAAACGAGAGCAGATCGTTGTAGCGATCGACGATCAGGCCCGGGGCGGAATCGGCTTCGCTGAAGACGACGCGATAGGCGTCGGTGTTGTTCACGTGGCGCTGGCGGAAGTCGACGGCCTGTGCGATGCGCTGGCGCAGGAGATCGGTCCACGACACGCCGTCGGGCGTGGCGCGGGTCACCATGCGGAGCGCGATCTGCGAGGCGCTACTGTAGAGCGCGTTGCCCAGCACGCGGCTTCGTTCGTCGACCACGCTGACGAGCGCGGCGGCCGGAGCGTCGCCGGTGCTCTGAATGTCCGAGCGGTAGATCCAGACGTGTCCTGCCTGGACGCGTTGCGCACCGCGCCGGGTTACGCGGACCTGCGGCAAAGCGACCATGGCTTTGTTCTTGTCCTTGTTGCTGGCGGCCGCTGTTTTCGACGGTCGTGGTTCAGTCATAGTTCGATTGTAGCGGGATGACACTCCCGAGGGTGGATGGAGATTATTGCGGCTGCAACCGCGTGATTGCCTGCCGGGCGTCTTCCGCAAGGGGGCTCTGCGGAGCTTCCTGAAGAAAGAGCTTGTACTCGACGACGGCCTCTGCCGGGCGATTGAGCTTCTCCAGCGAACCGGCAGCGGCAAAGTGTCCAAGGGCAAGCCCCGGGTGCGGTACGTCGTGCATCCTGCGCGCGCTTTCGACGGCGACAGCGTAATCGCCGGTGAGATAGCTGGCCTGCGCCAGCATGGAGAGCGCTTCTGCATTGAGCGGCTCCGACGAGACCGCTTTCTTGAGCAGCGCGGAAGCCTCCGCGTATGACTTCTCCTGCATGGCAATGCGCGCCAGGTTGACGTAGGCGCGCGCAAACTTGTCATTGACGGCGAGCGCTTTCTCAAATGCCTGCTTGCCCGCTACAGCATCGCCGGACTTCATCAGCGTGACACCGAGGTTGTTGTAAGCGGTGTCGTATTGCGGGTAGAGCGCGATGGCCGTCTCAAAGTGCTTGCGAGCTTCCGGAAGTTTTCCGTCGGCAAGAGCCTGGTTTCCCTTGTCGAACTCTTTTTCGGCCTTCGGCGGCACGGCCAGCGTTGCGGCGGAAATCATCGCCCCGCCCTTGCCGGTGTCCGCCGGCTTCTCGCCCTTGGCGTGAATACGAATCGTCACCATGCGGTCGCCAAGTCCGGGCTGCACATTGTCGGCCCATGCTTCGTCGATATTGGAGCCGAAGACGCGAATGCGATACACGGGATAGAAACGGTTTCCCTTGTCGGAAACGACCTGCCCAGTGACGGTGAATGTCGCGGCGCCTTGCGTGTCCGGAGATGCCTCGGCGATGGTCTGGCCGCTATCGGAGATGACGCGTATGGTGATCTGCCGGCTGGTGGCTGCATCCATTCCGTGTGACTCACCAATGCTGCTTCCACGGTTGGCGACGCCCGGCATTCCGGCATCATGCGGTCCCCGGCCGCGGCTCCATTCGAGCGTGACCCGCATGTCTACCGTGGTTTGGCTAAAGGAGAGGCTGGCAGCACAGGAAAGGAAGGTCAGCGCGATAAGGAGGCGGGCCAGCGCACGACGCGAGAACATGGATACTCCGGCCCCGGCTATTCCGCCGGAGAGGTGGCCTGTGGATTCGCCGGTCGTTCCGGAAGCTGGTGTTGCAGGTCCTGCAGAATTTCCGGAGGAAGCTGCTCTTTGTACATCTCTTCGAGGTTTGCTTCGTCGACGAAGAGGTTGCGCGCTTCGCGCAGTTGTTCGGCAAACGCGCGCTGATAATTCGCGTTCTTCTCCACGCGCTTCTCCAGGAACACACCCGTCAGCGCGTCATAACTCTTCATGCTGGCGTTGCCCTTACTGTTGGCGAAGACGGCAAACACGCCACCCTCGCCGATGCCGGGGACAAACATCCAGGCATGTTCCGAACTGTGCGCCAGTGCGGCGGCCTCCTCGGCGGCTTTTGCAATGGCCTCCTCGTCGGGAACAAAGTAGAGCAAGCGGCTGCATGTTTCGCAGGAGTAGACGACGTTACCGGAAATGATGTCGTTGTAAACCTGCGGACGCAACAGCACCTGGCATCCGGTGCAACGCTGGTCGATCGCCTGTACGATGGCGGTCCCGCGCCCGCGGAGAACGCGATCGTAGTGTTGCAAGGTACTTTCATCGACTCCGCTGCGCAGACCTTCCCGCTGCCCATTGAGTTCCTTGGTCTGCCGGGACATCACTTCGGTGCGCGCGTGGGCTTCCGCTTTTTCCCGTTCGACTTCGGCAATATCCGCTTTCAGCTCCGCTTCGGCGGCCTTGAGTTCGGCAGTGCGGGCATCGGCCGCCATCATGATCTCAAGGATCTTGTCTTCAATCTTGCCGATCTCCACTTCCGCAAAGGAAATCTCGCCGAGAAAAGCCTTGTACTGTTCGTTGGTTTTGACGCTGGAGGATTGTTCGCGGAACTTGGCGATCTTGTCGTTCTGAGCCTGGATGTCCTGCTCGTGCCTGCGTTTGGACGCCTCGTCTGCCTTGATGGCAGCTTTGGCCTTTTCCACGCGAGCCTGCGCCTTCGCCAGCTTAGCCTCGATCTGCTTGACATGTTTCGGCAGCGCGTTGATCTCGGCGGTGAGGCTGGCAATCTCCGAGTCCACTTTTTGGAGCTGAATCAGTTTTTCAAGGTCTGGATGCATGATTGGCCGATGAATGCTTGATTTTAGCACGCTGCGCCGGCATCCGCTGTCCCCTTCGTGCCAGCCGGGAAATGTCCAGCTCGTTTGCAGGTTGCGTTCCTGGCCCTATGCACGTATACACTTGTCACTCTCGCCCAGTTGTTTTTCGAACCGCGTGTTTGGCATCGCCGAGCGATGACCGCCCGGGGTTTGGTTGCGACGTTAAATTCGATGAAGGAGCATTCCGTGAAACGGTACTTGTCAGGTCTACTACTGATCTGTCTGCTCATCCCCCTGGCTCTGGTTGCACAACAGAGCGCTCCAGCCCAATCATCCGAAAAGAAACAGTACACGGTCGAGGGAATGTACTCGCCCGCGGTCATGGCATCCACCGCGCCAATGGCGCTGCAATGGAGTCCCGACGGAAGTAAACTCGCGTTCCTGAAGCGTGGCGCGCCGGGCCAGAAGGATGCGCTCTATTATCTCGATCCCGCCACCGGCAAGGAAGCTGTGCTGGTCTCAGCCGACAAAATTGCCGAGCTTACGGCTCCGTCTTCCAACGGAAAGACCGACGACCGGGCACGCGACAACCGCGCCCGTTACGGCGTGGCGGCGTATCAGTGGGCGCCCGATTCCCAGGGAATCCTGTTCAATCGCAACGGCGATCTCTGGTATTTCAATCTGAACACCAACACGGGCAAGCTGATCACGCGGGCGAATGACGTAAGCGGCGATCCGCAGTTTTCGCCCAATGGCGAATACCTCGGATACATTCACGAACATAATCTCTACGTCCACTCGACGAAGAGCGACAAGCAGGAACAGCTCACGAAGGGAACGGACCCGAACATCCTCAACGGAGAAGTCGACTGGGTGTATTCCGAAGAACTCGACGTGCGGAGGAATTACTTCTGGTCGCCGGACTCGAAGCAGATTCTCTACCTCCAGATGAACGAGACGCAGGTCCCGAACTACCCGATCGTTGACTGGGTTCCGCAGACGCCAACGCTCTCGTGGGAAAAGTATCCGAATCCGGGCACGCCGAATCCGGCGGTGCGGCTCGCCGTCACCGACCTGAAGGGCAAAACGCGCTGGATCAACCTCACCTCCGACACGGACATCTACATCCCGCGCTTCGGCTGGCTGCGTCCCGGTGTCGCGTGGGCCATGGTGATGAACCGCGAACAGAACCGCGAAGACCTGTACTTCATCGACACGAACACCGGCGCCACCAAGCTGGTGTTGACCGAGACCAACGACAAGTACATCGAGCTGAATGACGGCCTGCACTTCTTCAAGGACTCGGCGCGCTTCCTCTGGCCGAGCTGGCGCGACGGACACACGCATCTCTACCTCTATAGCTATGACAACGCAAACCCGCTGGCCGGCGATGCCAAGCTGGTCAACCAGGTCGACAAGGGCGAGTACGAGATGAACAGCCTGCGTGGCTTGGACGAGAAGGATGGCGTGGTGTACTTCACGGCAAACAAGGATGATCCGCGCCAGGAGCAGCTTTACTCCATCAAGCTGGATGGCTCGGACATGCGGCCGTTGACGAAGGAGGAGGGCGTCCACCGCGTCGACATGGCCTCGACCACGCGCTATTACATGGATGACTATTCCGCGCTGACCGTGCAGCCGAGCATGCAGCTCTGCCAGACCGGCGGCATGTGCCACGCCATCTGGCACTCGACGACGTTCGACGGCTACGACACCATCACGCCGAAGTTCGTGAACTTCAAGGCGGACGACGGAACCGTAATGTACGGTGTCATCATCCTGCCGCGCCAGGGCGCGCCCGCGGAAGTGAACGGTAAATTCCCGCTCATCCTGAACCCTTACGGCGGTCCGCACGGACAGGTAGTGCGCGACGCTTACGGCACGATGAACGCCTTCGATCAGATTCTTGCGCATGAAGGCTTCGCCGTGCTGAAGGTGGACAACCGGGGCATGTGGAATCGCGGTGAGAAGTTTGCTTTTGCGACCTTCCACAACAACCTGGTGCTCGAACTCCACGATCAGATCACCGCGCTCGACCAGGCGCTGGCGGAGTTTCCGCAGCTTGATCGCACGCGCCTCGGCTGGTGGGGCTGGAGCTACGGTGGTTCCATGACGGCGTGGGCCATGACTCACTCCACTTTGTTCAAGGCGGGCGTGGCCGTCGCTCCCGTGACCAACTGGCTCAACTATGACTCGATTTACACCGAGCGCTACATGGGCCTGCCAAAGGACAATCCCGAGGGCTACAAGAGAACGTCGATCGTGAATGCCGCCGGAAACCTCAGTGGGGACCTGCTGCTGGTTCACGGCACTAGTGACGATAACGTTCACATGCAGAATTCGATTCAGTTCATCAACGCAATGATCAATGCAGGCAAGCATTTTGAGGTGATGATCTATCCGCGCAAGACACATGCCATCTCCGGCCGCGACGCGCGCGTGGATCTCTTCGATAAGATCCTTGGCCACTTCATCAGCGATTTCGTTCCGCCTTCCGCTGCGAAGTAACTTCGCGCATGACACGAAGGATTGCTGATTCTTATGCGGCACGGCTTCGGCCGTGCCGTTTTCTTTCACGGCCAGATCTTGCCTGCGCGGTATGATTCGAAATGCCTATGCAGCTTGCGATGAAAATCGTGAACCTCGAAGATGGCCGTCCAACGGTGAATGTCGGCCTGCTGCGATTGGATCGCGCGCTGGTTGCCGGGAAGCATGAAGGCGCGGGACTGCTCAAGTTGATTCATGGTTACGGTTCAAGCGGCGTGGGTGGACGCTTGCGGATGGAAGTCTGGAAATCGCTTGATCGCTACAAACGCAACGGCATGATCCGCGAGTTCATTCCCGGCGAAGATTTCCGCATTTCCAACGAAGCAACCTGGGAACTGCTGAAGAAGGCGCCGGAGCTGAAGCAGGACCGCGATCTCGGGCGAGGCAATCGCGGCATCACCATCGTCGTGCTCTAAAAGTTTCCACAGACAGCAAAAGACCGGCCACACGGCCGGTCTTCGCATGAAAGCGGGTACCTACTTCTTCGGGGGAGCGATCGCGTCCTTCACGGCCTTCGCTACGTAGAACTTCACGACGGTCTTGGCAGGAATCTTGATCGGTGCGCCCGTCTGCGGGTTACGGCCCATGCGCGCCTTGCGTGCCGACTTCTTCAGACGGCCAAGGCCCGGCAGAACGAATACGCCATTTTTCTTGGTTTCTTTGATGGCGACTTCACACAGGTTCGCCAGGAAAGCTGCGGCCTGCTTGTTGCTGACTTCCAGCTTCTCCGCCAGTGCGCGGACGAGCTGTGTTTTTGTCATGCCAGCTGCCATTGGAATTATCCTCCTTGAATCTGCTCACGCACTGCGTAACGCACTGCGTACCAGTGCGGCCATCTTATATCAGGCATTTTTCTTCAAACAAGCGTTTTTCCTAGATTTTATGCGGGGTTTTCCACAGGGTCGGCTCTCAAAGCCGCTTTCCATGCCGGTTTCACGGCATACGGCGAAACCCAATTGGTTGTGTCTTCGACCTCCGATCGTTCCAAATCCACAACCTGTTGTGCTTTTCCGTCCTTCGCGAGATGCCGCAAACACCGTGGTTCTTACCACGATGTCATAATGTTGGCTACGCACATCCGGCCAGGAATGTCCTGCGCACATTGCCAAACCAGCCGCGAAAAGTGCTTCGGAGGAAACAGATTGCGAACCAGAAAGTCATTGCTCGCCGGCCTGGTGGTGTCGGTTCTGTTGTGCGCAACAGGCGCAATCGCACAAACAATTCCACCTGAATGGAAGGCGCTCGACTCGCTCACCGGAAGCTGGGCGGGCGATGGCGGTGGCGCACCCGGCCAGGGCAGCGGAGCATTTTCATTCCACTCCGATCTCCAGGGTCGAATCCTCATGCGAACAAGTTTCGCTGAGTATCCGGCGACCAAGGATCGGCCGGCATTCCGGCACGACGACCTGACGATCGTCTACCGCGAAGGTTCGGACACAAAGGCCATCTACTTCGACAACGAAGGCCACGTCATTCACTACGCTGTGTCGGCCAGTCCTGATGGCCACAAGATTCTCTTCGTGAGCGACCTTCAGCCGGGCGCTCCCCGTTACCGGCTGACCTACGAGAAGACTGGTGAAAACGCCGTTCACCTCACTTTTGAGATTGCCCCTCCGGGCCATCCTGATGAATTCCGTACCTATGTACAGGCAGCCGCGCATCGCACGGCAGGAAAGCAGTAACGAAGATCTTGGAGACGACCTGCTATCTATCGCTGGGATCGAACCTCGGTGATCGTGCCGCGACCATTGCCGAAGCCATCCAGCGTCTCGCCAAAGCTGGAACGGTGGTGGCTGTCTCTTCGCTTTACGAAACGGAGCCTGTGGAGTATCTCGACCAGCCCTGGTTCCTGAACTGCACGGTTGCTCTGCGAACGACGATGGCGCCCCGTCCACTGCTGGATGCAGTGCTCGCCATAGAGCAGTCGATGGGACGGCGGCGAATCGTCCTTAAGGGCCCGCGCACCATTGACATCGACATTCTTCTATATGGTGGTGAGACGATCGAGACTCCAGTGCTGACAGTTCCCCATCCCGCGCTCGGCGAGCGTCGCTTTGTCCTGGCGCCGCTCGCCGAAATAGCTCCCGATGCTCTCCATCCTGTTTTCCGGAAGACCGTGCGCGAACTGCTACAATCTCTGCCGGAAAATGGCCCGGAAGTGCGACTGTGGGGAAAGCCACCCGACTCGGAACAATAGGTCGGCTCCGGAACCGCTTTGTGTCGAAAAAACCGAAATAATGTAAAGTTCCATCGCCCCGTTCGGGAATATCGCGGTTATATTGATGGAATGGAAGTCCGCGCACTGGTCGTCACAAACGATCCTGACGCTGTCGCGCTTCTCCGCCGGGTTTTTGGGGTAGTAGGTTTGGGGATGGACCTGTGCCCGGAGCCGGAAGATGCACTTCGACGCGTACCCACTGGACGGTATGAGGCAATCGTTGTGGATTGCGATGCCGGCACGGGTGGGGCTGCCCTGCTCAAGACGCTGCGCGCGGAACCATCGTGCAAGTCTTCCATATTCTTTGCGGTCGTCACCAAGTCGACCTCGATGCGGCAGGCATTCGACCTGGGCGCAAACTTCCTTCTCGAAAAACCGCTCAGCCTCGACCGCGCATTGCGGTGTTTCCGCGCCGCTTACGGACTGATTCAAGCGGAGCGGCGTCGCTATTACCGCCACCGTCTATCGATACCTGTCGATCTTGATGGTAAGGACATTCCCGCGATTTATGCGCGCAGCACAAATCTAAGCAGCAGTGGAATGGCCATTGCAGTCAAAGGGCCACTCTCAACAGGTTCGACCGTGCGGGCACGGTTTGAATTACCGAACACTGCCGAACGATTTGATGTGACATGCCTTGTCCTCTGGGTAAGGAATGAGCAAGCCGGGTTGCACTTCAGCAACCTCTCCAACCGGACGCGAGCCATTCTGCTGGCATGGCTGAGTGCGCGAATGGAGGAAGAAGAAACTTCCAACTCAAATCCGGGATCAAGACCGCGATCATCTTCCTAAGACCGGCAGGCTTTTAAATCAGGCAAGTTCCGCAATGGAAGGTAATGCGTCCGTCGGCGACGAGTCAGCTTCCCCCGTAGTCAGTTCCCAGAGAGAAGAATCCTTGAGGATGCGTTGCACCAGCGCGGTGTGCATGGCGTGTCCGGCACGGTCGGCAACCACTTTGCCAAGCAGTTGATGCCCTATCAGCGCCAGGTCTCCGATCAAGTCCAGAACCTTGTGGCGAACGAACTCGTTGGGAAAGCGCAGCGGGGGATTCTTGATGCCGTCCGGCGTGAGGACGATGACATTCTGCTCGGAAGCGCCGCGGATCAAACCCATGTTGCGCAGCGCCTGCTCGTCCTGGAGAGATCCAAATGTCCGTGCGGGAGCGATCTCCCGTGTATAGTCGCCGCTCGTCAGGTCGACTTCCAGCGTTTCCTGTCCGATGAGCGGGTGAGGAAAGTTGATGGCGTAAGAAACTGAGTAGGTGTCCGACGGATAAACCGCGATGAACTTGTCGCCTTCACGGATTTCGACTTCGCGACGGATGCGAAGATAGTGCCGCCTGCGACGTTGCTGCCGCAAACCCGCTCGCATCACCAGATTGACAATCGGCGAAGCACTGCCGTCGAGGATGGGTACTTCGAGATTGTCCAGTTCAACGATGGCATTATCGAGCCCGACGCCGATGAACGCCGAGAGCAGGTGTTCAGTGGTGGAGATGAGCACGCCTTTTTTCATCAGGCTGGTGGCGTAGCTCACTTTGGCGACGTTGCGGCCGTTCGCCTCCACCTCGAAGTCATCCAGATCGACGCGCCGGAAAACCACACCGGTGCCAGCCACGGCAGGCAGAATGCGCATCCGCACGGGGGCCCCGCTGTGCAGTCCAACGCCGGTGCATTCCACGGCTGTACGAATTGTCTGCTCGAACGGCACGGTGTGTATGTGGCTTCCTCTAAGTAGTTTACACGCCGATACAGACTTGTTAAGTGTGGCAAATCAACCACGGTGCGTGGCTAATGCAAGACAAGAGGGAGCGATCCCGTTGACCGTTCGCAGGGTCAGTGCCTTCCGTGGGATCTACTACTTTCCGCGGTAAGTCTTTGGATTGTAGGTGACTTTCGCCGTGAACAGAGAACTGGCCAGCGACATGTTGTACTTCACGTCGACCAGAAAGCGCTGGCCGATGTACTCGCCGTTTTTCTTTCGCACGATCGCGTAGGGAGTCATGATCCCGTCGATGTTGTGCCAGTTGCCAAAGATTTCGGCCTCCTCGCTCTTTAGCCGGTCAAAATCGCGATAGGAGAAGCTCAGCTGAACGGGCAGATGCGAGATGGGGTCGATACCGATGGTTGCCGAGTCGTTGTTTCCGTTCAACACGGTAACTTTGTCCACCATCTTCTGTTCCGCCACGCCGGGGCCGTCGTAGAAATAGATCGTCTTCGGGTCCTTCAGCCACTCGCGCAACACGATATCCAGCGTGTGGCGACGCCTGCGAAGGTAGTCCTTGAGCGGGGTGGCATCCATCGCCGCCGTTCCCTTGTAGGTGATCTCGTACCCCTTGTCGCCAACGTAGAGGTAGATGACATCGCGTTGCTTGGTCAGCTCCACGCGGTCCTTGTCGGGATACTCCCAGAATCTCCAGAACTGCGTTCCAAGGC
The DNA here is from genome assembly GCA_021779935.1 of Acidobacteriota bacterium. GTDB lineage: Bacteria > Acidobacteriota > Terriglobia > Terriglobales > Acidobacteriaceae > JAJXZT01. Next base: position 17,000 of record JAJXZT010000027.1, on the reverse strand, counting down.
CGTTCGGCTGACCCTGGAAAAACGTGTACGTCCGCCCTTCCTGCGTCATGGTGGAGTAGGTGAGATAAGCCTGACCACCAAGGGCATGGATCATCTGCTGGATCAACTGTTTCGCCTTGAGCGCGCTGGGATCCTGGTTGGCGATGGTCTGCTCCAGGGCTTGTTTGGACGGTTGCTGTGCTGCCGGCGCAGGGGCCGTCTGCGCCGTGGCGGATGCAATCAGGAGCGGAAGTAGGACGATCAGCTTCTTCATCACAGGATTATTAGAGTCCGGCACGGCTGTATTTGCTGCTCAATTAAACCCAAGTTTGGCGAAGTCGTTCCGCCGACGGGAGTTGCGCTTTAGCCGACGAGCACCGCTCCGCCATTCACGTTAAAAATTTCCCCGGTGATGAAGCCCGCGTGTTTCGTGCACAAGAAGAGGATCGGGGCAGCAATCTCCTCCGGTTTGGCAGCGCGGCCCAAGGGGATCAGGCGAAAAATCTTGTCCTGCGCATCGGGCTGTCCCAGGGCGCCGGCAGCCATGTCCGTGGCTACCCATCCCGGCGCCACGCAGTTCACGTAAATCCCATGGCGCGCCAGTTCTGTCGAGAGCCCCTTCACCATGCTGATGACTGCACCCTTGGTGGCCGCGTAGTCGCAATGGAAGGCTTCGCCGCGCTGCCCGGCCGTGGAGCTTACAAGCACGACGTGTCCGCCCACTCCCTGTGCCTTCATCTGCGCCACGGAGTGCTTGACGAGCGCGAAGGCGCTGTCGAGATTGGTGGCCACGGTGCTGTGCCACTGTTCATCGGGCATGGCGTCGATGGGCTGATCCTGCGGCGGCCACACGCCATGATTTACCACCAGAATGTCGAGTCGCCCGAATCGCTGGACCGCCGCCTGCACCAGCGCGCGCTCCGCGCCCCGGCCGTCGAGCGTCGCCTGTACTGCATGTGCCTGTTCCGCACCGCACTCCGCCACTAGCTTTTCGGCGGCTTCGCGCGCACTCTGATAACTGAAAACGACCCTGGCGCCGGCCTGCGTAAACAGGCGTACGCACGCGGCCCCAATGCCGCGCGAACCTCCGGTGACGACGGCGACTTTCCCAGCGAGATCAAGCGTGACAGGCATCTGGATTATTTCCGTACAGTTGGAATGAGGAACGGTCGAATGTAACTGACCGGCAAAGCGAATTCAAATCCGTAGATTCAGCGGCGCACGGTTTCAAAGTCAGCGATGGTTTTCTCGTGCCATTTTCTTGCCGCCTCAACCAACGCCCGAAAAATTGCCCGCGACGGGCCGTCTTCCGCAAAGGTTCGCTCCGGATGCCACTGCACGCCCAGCAACCAATGCTCACGCGCAGTGCCTTCCACGGCCTCGATGATGTCATCCTGCCTGGAGCGCGCGACGACCTTGAGTCCGTCGCCGGGACGCTCGACCGACTGGTGATGGCTGGAATTCACGGTGATTTCCAGCTGCCCGATATTTTCGACTTTCATTGCCGGACGAATGATCGATGCCAGCCGCGACGCGGGGTCGATCTCGGCCTGATGCTGAATCACCGTTCCTCTCGGCTGATCGTCCCTTCGCGTGTGTTGCACCTGGGACTCAATGTGCTGCACCAGCGAGCCGTTACGCCACACGTTGAGCGATTGCACTCCGTAGCAAATGCCAAGCAGCGGCTTGCGCATGTTGTGCGCGTCCTGCAACAGCAATTCGTCGACGTTGTCACGCAGCGGGTCAGCCGGAGCCGTAAGCGGGTGACGCGTGGTGGCGCCAAATTTTTCCGGGTCAACGTCCGCGGGACTGCCCGGCAGCAATACGCCGTCACAGGTCTTGCACAGATTGGCGATCTCCGCGTTCGAGAGCGTGAGCGGGATCTCCACCGCTTCTCCGCCCGCATCTTCAATGGCCGCCTTGTACTGTGGAAGCGTGCGCGAGGAGTACTCGGAATCCGTGTGCGGTATCGGAATAGCTATGCGCGGTTTCATGGGACTGGTTCTCAATTTCCAGCTTTCAGTTCTTCGCCTGCTGGCACATTCTTCCGCGGATCGTCCACGTCGGCATGCGGATAATACAGATTCTCAACGGCTATCTTCACCGTGGTCGCGAGAGTGTCCATGTCTCGCGCCACCAACCCTTCCGTCGAGATGGGTTCGCCTACGATCAGGCGCAATTTCCGGGGCGCGACGACATAAGTGTTCATCGGCAGCGCCTCGAATGTCCCGACGATCGCCATCGGCACGATGGAAACTTGTGCCTTGATCGCCACATAGAATGTTCCGCCGAGAAAGTCCTTGATGTACCCGTCTGCGGAGCGTCCGCCTTCCGGGAAGACGACGAGCGGCATGCCGCCCTTGACCGTAGTGCTGGCCTGGATCAGACTGCGCAGCGACGAGCGTGCGTTCTCCCGCTCGATGGGAATCTGCCCGGAGCGCTTGAGGTGCCAGCCGAGGAACGGGTAGCGAAACAATTCCTTCTTCGCCATGATGCGGAACTGGAAGGGCACCCCGCAGTAGAGCGTCGGAATGTCCAGCGCCGAGATGTGGTTGACGGCGTAAATATGCGGCTGCGAGGTATCGATGTGGTCCATGCCCTCGACCTGCAGCGGGCAACCGGCGGTCTTCAGGATGAGCCACGACCACATCCGCGCAAACCAGTGCTGTACACGGCCTTGGCGGTCAAAGAGCGAGGAGAGCAGCGCCAGCGTGCCTAGTATTGCAGTGTAGGCATAAATGAGAGGAACGCGGACGAGCAACGACGCCAGCCTGGTTCCCATCCCCGTTTTCTTCGGATCAGCCACTGCGATCTCCGTCCCCTACTCTCGCTACTCACAGAATAAACGAACTGGGGCGACTTTGGGGCTCGCTTGGCTTTGTGACGTGTAACCGTGACACGCCACTCTGCCGGTTGGTATTCTCCTTCGGCCTAAATGATCGGCACCAAAAGGTCGTTGTTATGTCTCTTACTACCGCTATTGGCACACCATACGCACTGACAAATCCGATCTCCCTGATCGTCGACAAGCCGCGCGAGGAGTTCACGCGCGAAGATCTAATCCGTGTCATCGAAGCCAAGCAGATCGAGCGCATCACTTTCCACTACACCGCGCTCGACGGCAAGTACAAGGAACTGAAGATCCCCATCGCCAATCGCTACCAGGCGGAGCGCATCCTCGCCGACGGCGAGCGGGTCGACGGATCCTCGCTTTTCAAGGGCATGGTGGAAACCTCCCTCTCCGACCTCTACGTCGTACCGGTCTACAAATCGGCGTTCCTCAATCCGTTTGACTCCGGCAGCCTCGACGTCACCTGCCGCTACCTGACGCGTGATGGCAAACTTGCGCCCTTTGCGCTCGACAGCATTCTGCACAGCGCCAATGAACTCTTCCGCCGCAGCGGCTACGATTTTTACGCCATGGGAGAGCTCGAGTTTTTCCTCGTCAACGATCCTTCGCCGCTATTCCCGGCGGACAAACAGCGTGGTTACCACGCCTCTGGGCCCTTTGTGAAGACCGGCAACATCGTCAACGAAATGGTGCGCTACATCTCGCAGATAACCGGCGCCGTGAAGTACGCGCACAGCGAGGTCGGCTACATCGAGAGCATCCGCAGCGACGTGGACGAGTTGCGCGGCCGCAGCGCCGAGCAGTTGGAGATCGAGTTCCTGCCCACGCCGGTGGAAGATGCCGCTGACAATCTCGTGCTCGCGCGCTGGCTCATCCGCAACGTCGCCTATCGCAATGGATGCGTCGCCACCTTCTCGCCGAAGATCGAAGAGGGCGTTGCCGGCAACGGTCTGCACATCCACATGGACGTCCGGAAGAATGGCCGCAACGTGATGACCGAACCGGAGGGAAAACTCTCGCCGGTGGCCCGCCAGGTGATCGGCGGATTGTGCCACTACGCCGACACGCTCACCGCATTTGGCAACACGATCTCCTCCGCGTACCTGCGGCTTGTGCCCAACCAGGAAGCTCCGACGCGCATCTGCTGGAGCGACATGAACCGCAGCACGATGATCCGCGTGCCGCTGGGCTGGAGCAACGTTAAACACCTGGCAGGCCGGCTTAATCCGCAGCAGAAATCCGTCTTCACCGAAACCGAGGGTCGCCAGACGGTGGAACTTCGTTCACCCGACGGCAGCGCGATCATCCACCTGTTGCTGGCTGGAATCACCATGGCCGCACAGTGGGGCATGACCTCTGACCAGTCCGCAGCCCTGGCGGACAGCCTCTATGTCACCGGCGACATCTTCCACGATCAGAAACTGCTCTCCACCTTGCAGCCGCTGCCCAAGAGTTGCGTGGAGTCGGCGCGCCTGCTGCGACAGAAACGATCTCTCTACGAGCGCGAGGCAATATTCCCGCCAGAGACGGTGGATTACGTCGCAAAACTATTGATGGAAGAAAACGACGAGAACATGAACCAGAAGCTGGTGGATCTCCCGGCGGACGATCGCCTGCATGAGACGCGAAAGATCATGCACAAGGACCTGCATCGGCACTAGCCACACCGGTTACCTTGAAAGCTGCGGGGGTTGCTCCCTATGGAGTGACTCCCAGCGCTTCCATCGCCGAACCCACAATGTAGATCGATCCGGTGATCACAACGATTGGCTCGCCTTCGGAACTCTTCATCTCGCGAGCGCACGCCACGGCAGCATCCACCGCCAGCGAAACAATTTCAGCCCGGTCAACTTCGATACCCACAGTATTTGCGATCGTCGCAATCTCTTCCGTGCTGGCCGCACGCGGAGTGTGATCGGTGGTTGTGGCAATCACTTTCGTAGCCGTGGGAAAAAGAATCTGCGCGATGTCGCGAATAGCTTTGTCGCGCATTGCGCCGAAGACGACAACCCTCGGCCGCTCGCCGTAGCGGTCAGTGAGCGCCGAACGTAGTGCCCACGCACCGGCCGGGTTATGCGCAACGTCGAGCACGATCTCCGGGTGGTCACCGCTCGCGGGCAATACCTGGAAGCGTCCGGACCAGCTTGCTTCGCGAATTCCCGTCGCGATTTGCCGGGCCGTCACCGCAAAACCGCACTGGTTAAGCTCTTCCGCCGCCGTGATGGCAAGCGCAAGGTTCCGCAACTGGTGACGTCCGGTGAGGGCAGAATCGATCTCTATCTCTTCGCCAAGAACACTCAGCCGGTATCGAGTCCTGCCGTGCTCGGTCTTCACCAGGTCGCCCGCTCCGGGAGAAACCGGAGGCACGTTGCGGCTGGCGTTCACCGCCTGCGCACCAATCTCAATCATTGTTCGCCCAATTACGTCGTTGGCCTGTGGATGCTGCGGCAGCGTGACGGCAATGCGGTCCTTGCGAAGAATTCCTGCCTTTTCTCGCGCGATCTCGGCGATCGTGTCGCCAAGATACTTCTGGTGATCAAGGTCAATATCGGTGATGATCGATATAAGCGGATCGACAATGTTCGTCGCATCGAGACGTCCGCCCATGCCGACTTCCAGCACGGCGATCTGCACGCCTGCGTGTGCAAAGTATTCAAACGCCATGGCCGTCATCGTCTCAAAGAAGCTCGGCATCCATGGAAGCCTTCCGCCGTCCACCAACTCCTGCGCCACCAGGCCGACGCGTGCGTATGCGTGCGTGAAGTCTTCGTCCGCTATAGCTGCGCCGTTGATGCGAATCCGCTCGTTGATCCGTACCAGGTGCGGCGAAGTGTAAAGGCCCGTCCGGTATCCCGCCGCGCGGAGAATGCTCGCCAGCGTTGCCGCCGTGGAACCCTTGCCGTTGGTGCCGGCAATCAATACGGAAGAAAAACTGTTCTGCGGATTTCCCAGTGCGTGCGCCAGCTCGCGCATGTGTGCGATGTCGAATTTTTGCGCGGGAATGCGCGCCAGTTCGTGTCCCAGCTCATAGAGCCGTGACACAGCATGTTCGTAATTCATCGGAAGGCTCACTTCAACTCTCGCAGTCCACCCGCTGCGCCCGTTGGCAAACGGAAGGGGCATGGTAGCCCATGCCCCTGTTCCATTCCACTGTTTCGATTCTAGGCGCCCTGTTTGCGGACGGCCATGAATTCGAATGCGCGTGCGATGTAATTCTTCAGGTCGCGCCTGTGTACCACTGCGTCTAGCATGCCGTGCTCCAGCAGGAATTCGCTGCGCTGGAATCCCTCAGGGAGTTTCTGGCGAATTGTCTGCTCAATTACGCGCGGTCCGGCAAATCCGATCAGAGCACCCGGTTCGCCAATATTCAGGTCGCCCAGCATGGCGAACGACGCGGTCACGCCGCCGGTCGTCGGATCGGTCAACACGGAGATGAATGGCATGCCGGCCTGGTCGAGGCGCGCCAGCGCGGCGGAAATTTTCGCCAGCGTCATCAGGCTGATCGTTCCCTCCATCATGCGCGCGCCGCCCGAGGCCGAAATGATGATGATCGGAATCCGTTCCTTGGTAGCCTTTTCAATGGCTCGCGTGATGGTTTCGCCAACCACCGCGCCCATGCTGCCGCCGATGAACGAATATTCCATCGCGCTGATGATGACCGGTTTGCCCAGGATCAATCCGCGCGCATTGATGATGGCGTCTTTCAGCCCCGTCTGTTTCTGTGCGGCCTTCAGTCGCGCCGCGTATGGCTTCAGGTCAGTGAACTTCAGCGGATCGGTCGATGAGAGGTTCCCATCTTCCATGGTGTACTCGCCGTTGTCGAAGAGTTGTGCGAGGCGCGTGCGAGCGTCAATGCGGAAGTGCTTATCGCACTTCGGGCAGACGTGCAGATTCTCTTCCAGATCCTTCTTCCAGATGATCTGCCGGCACTGATCGCACTTCACCCAGAGCCCCTCGGTCTTAACCTTACGTTCACCCGAGGTATCGAAATCCTGTGACTGCCGTTTAAACCAGCTCATAAAGGCGGTTCCTGATAATTCGGTCGTGGTTTCCGGGACTTAAACTTGTGCCGGAAACCTGTTGCGGATGAAAATGGCGCAATCCCGGTGCGCGAAGTCAGTACTCGATTCCGCGCTGGGCCATGATCCCCTTCTGATAGGCGTGCTTGACTTCACGCATCTCGGTCACGGTGTCCGCCAAATCAATAATTGTCGGATGCGCGTTGCGTCCCGTCAAGATGACGTGAACCATCTCCGGCTTGCGGCGCAATACCTCCGCCACTTTCTCCGGATCAAGCATCTTGTAGCTGATGGCGTAGTTGATTTCGTCGAGAACAACCAGGTCCCACTTCTCGGAGAGGATGGCCGCTGCGGCTTCGTTCCACGCCTCTTCCACCAGGCGAATATCTTCCGGATCGGTCTCCGCGCCGCCAACCTTCACAAAGCCGCGGCCCATCTGCTTCATCACAAAGCGGTCGCCGAACGCCTGCACGGCATCCAGTTCGCCATAGTGCCACGAGCCTTTAAGGAATTGCAGCATCAGGACTTTCATCCCGTTGCCGACTGCGCGCAGGGCTGTGCCCATGGCGGCTGTAGTTTTCCCCTTGCCGGGTCCGGTGTTCACGATGATGAGTCCACGTCTGACGTCGGCCATGGTTTTTCCGGTTCTTCGCAGTCTGTTGCAGGGGCGCGCCCGCAACACCTTATTCTAGCAGCGTGAGCGGGTTTGGCCGCTCTTTTGGCACGGGAAGTCAGTGGCCGCCGTGGTAAGGATGTCCCTTGAGGATCGTGAAGCCGCGGTAGATCTGTTCCAGCAGCACCACGCGCGCCAGTTCGTGCGGCAGCGTCATTGGGCCCATCGAAAGCTTCGCGCTCGCACTCTTTCGCGCTGCTTCACTCCAGCCGTCCGCCGGACCAATCGCGAAGATCAACTCCTGCGTTCCGCACTCCAGGTGATCGCGCACGAAATCCGCCATGTCTTCGCTGGTCATCGCACGCCCGCGCGAATCCATCAACACCAGTACCGGCGCGGTGCGCGCTGTTTTTTCGCGCAGACGCAGCACCGCCTCCTCGGAACCCAGCTCCAGCCCTTCGCACGCGTTGTAGCGCGCGATCCGCTTCAGGTACTCCGCGGTGAGCGCCTGGATCGACGCTTCTTTCGTTTTTCCGATCCACGCAATACGCAGCTTCACGGTTGATCCCTGTCACGAACGCGGCGGCGAATCTTGAATACAAAGATTCGCACACCGCGCGTAATTCCGCTCACGGGCCCGCGTTACTTTTTCTTGCGAGGTGCGGGCTTTTTCTTCGCGACCTTCTTCGGCGCGGCTTTCTTTTTTGCCACGGCTTTCTTCGGCTTCGGCGCAGTTTTCCTGACTACCGTTTTCTTAGCGACGGCCTTGGTCGCTTTTGCCGGTTTCTTTGTTGTGGCGGGCTTCAGCAGATCCTCTTCGGATACGTGCTTCGCCGACTTCCACAATCGTTCAAGGTCGTAGAAGCGCCGTGAATTCGACGAGAAGATGTGAACCACGAAGTCCACGTAATCCAGCAGAATCCACTCCGCCGTCCCATACCCCTCGCGGTGGTTTGGCTCGATACCCGTTTTTGAAAGTCGCTCGTCGACCTCGTCGGCAATCGCCTGCACCTGCCGCGGATTACCGCCGCTGCAGATCAAAAAGTAATCCGTGAACGTGCTGGATTCCTTTGGCAATTCGAGGAGGGCGATATCCTCGGCTTTTTTCGCCTTCGTTGCTTCCAGCGCGATTGCAACTTGTTGTCTCGTTTCTTTTGTGCTCATCAATCCTCTTATGGCTTGTGCTTGCAGCAACCTTGCATTGAATGTACGTCGGTGACAATTTCGCGTGATGCTACCTCTTGCTCATCCCGGTAAAGCTTCATCTTGCGAATGTATTCCGCAACTGGCTCTCCGACCAACTTCTTGATCGAACGCCCCGCGTGCACAGCCTCCCGCACTTGCGTCGCCGAGACCGGCACGTTCACATCGGGCAGCAAGTGAATGATTGCTCCTCCGTGCCTGATGCTCCCCGCGCTCCTGTTGCCGCACTTTTTGTCCACCACCGGCGGCCGTAACTCCGGCGGGAGCGCCGCAACAACGTCCGCCAGCGAAAATCCGGGACGGTTCGCAACTATAAACTCACACTCTCGCAATAGTTCCACCGGGCTGCGCCAGGTGCTGATCTCGAGAAACGCGTCGACTCCGATCAGAAAGAAGAGATGGTCGGCGGCCGGCATTTGCTGCTTGTAACGGCGAACCGTATCGATCGAATAACTGGCTCGCACGTCCGCGGACTTTACGAGTTCCGTCGATTCCAGCAGCGACGGGAGAAATTTCTTTTCTTCCGCCAGCGCCAACGACAACATGGCATAACGCTGACAGTACGATGTCAGCGGGCGCTTCTGCTTGTGCGGAGGAATGTTGGCGGGAATAAAATACACGCGGCCGAGATGAAACTTCCCGGCCGCGGCGCGAGCCACCGCAATGTGGCCCTTGTGTACTGGATCGAATGTGCCGCCATACAATGCGACGTTCATCGAGTATTGAGTGCCTTGCCTTCCTTGCGCCGATGCCTGACCTACCGATTGCCATTCAGTGCATTCGCCGAATCGCCATAGTGGCCCGGAAGGCGGTTTCGAGTCTACTTCTTTTTGGCGGTCTTCTTCGCGGCCTTCTTCGCCGGCTTCTTTACCGCTTTCTTTGCAACTTTCTTCGTAGCCTTTTTTGCAGCTTTCTTAGCAGCCATTTTGATTCTCCCTTGTTTTGATTTGGAATTACCGTCAACTTCAGCCGTGGTTGCGAACAACCGCGGACCGACGACGGTTTCGCCCGCCGCAGTGCGACGGCGAACTTCTTCAACGTACCGCTCCATGGCCCATTCAAGTTCCTTGATGCCCTGGCCGGTAACTGCTGAAATCGGATAAATCTCCAGTCCCTTGCGTTTCACGTAGCGTTGCAGTGCCGCCAGTTTCTCCGGGTTTGCCGCGTCAATCTTGGAAGCCGCCACGATCATCGGCTTCTCTTCCAAGCCCGCCCCAAAGTTTTCCAGCTCACTGTCAATCACCTCAAAATCCTTCACCGGGTCGGGACGCCCACTCGCATCCGAAACATCGACCAGGTGCACCAGGCAACGCGTGCGTTCCACGTGTTTGAGAAACTGCGTTCCGAGACCCGCTCCCTCGCTTGCTCCTTCGATCAATCCCGGAATGTCCGCAACGACGAAGCTCTTCACGTCCGGCTCTTCGCCCAGCGCCACCACTCCCAGATTCGGTTGCAGCGTCGTAAAGGGATAGTCCGCGATCTTCGGACGCGCCGCGGAAATGCGCGCGATCAATGTCGACTTGCCGGCATTCGGATAACCCACCAGTCCAACGTCCGCCAGCAGCTTCAACTCCAGCCGCAAGTGAAGTTCTTCCCCGGGCTTGCCGGCTTCGCATTCGCGCGGAGCCTGATGCGTCGCTGTCGCAAAACGGGCGTTGCCTCTCCCGCCGCGTCCTCCGCGCGCAATCACGATGATTTCGTTCGGCTGCGAGAAGTCGTGAACCAGTTCACCGGTGTCTTCGTTGTAGACAATGGTTCCCACGGGAACCTTCAGCACGATGTCATGGCCTTCGGCGCCGGTCCTGTTGGAACCTTCGCCATGGCGCCCGCGCTGCGCCTTGTACTCAGGATTGAAGCGAAAGTGGACCAGCGTGTTGTGCCGCTCGCTGGCTTCCATGATCACATCGCCACCGCGTCCGCCATCGCCACCCGACGGACCGCCGCGCGGAACAAACTTCTCGCGACGAAACGCCATGCAGCCGTTTCCGCCCGCGCCCGATGCAATCCGAATTTTCGCTTCGTCTACAAACATCCTTGGCCTTTCAAGATTACAACGATTCACCGCTTGTTTTCCATGAAAGTGTGCATGTAATCGGATTGCACAACTCGATGCGCTCTCCAGGTCCATCATCACTTCAAGGAATGCCGCCGGCAATCGTGCGCAACTGTTTCGATAAGTGTGAATCTATTTCGAGGGTAGCCAGCTCCTCTCCGAAGCAACATGCCTCCGATACAAAGATTTACATTAATCAATCCTTATATCGACATGAAGCGGCCTGCCGCATGATTTGCCTGTTGGGTAAAAGAAAGCCCGGCGCTCGGGCCGGGCTGCTGTCTCGGATGCGGGAGGGTTCCGCAGGCCGTTTACCTTGCGACGTCGCGCAAGGGCCCGCGCTCTCCGCTTCGGTGGAGTCTACGACTCCACCGGATCGACGGCTACGAATTTACCCATCGTGCCGCGATCGACAAACTTCACGCGTCCGTCAATCTTGGCGAACAGCGTGTCGTCCTTGCCGCGACCCACGTTGAGGCCCGGCTTGATGCGAGTGCCGCGCTGACGAATAATGATCGTACCGCCCGTCACTACCTGGCCGCCAAACGCCTTAACGCCCAACCGCTGCGCATTCGAGTCGCGACCGTTCCTGGAACTGCCTAATCCTTTTTTGTGTGCCATAACTCAACTCTCAAATCTTAAGATGTCTTTTCCCGACGCCGCACGCGGCGTGATTCGGGAAGCTACTTCTTGGTGGTTTTCTTGGCCGCTGTCTTTTTCGCGGGAGCCTTCTTCGCAACCGTTTTTGCAGTCGCCTTCTTCGGAGCCGCTGCTTTCTTCACGGGCTCCGCTTCAGTCTTCGCGGGTTTGGCAGCCTTCGGCGCCTTTACGGCCGCTTCGGGGGCCTTGAACGTCTGCCCGTCAAAGCTGATCTCCGCGATGCGCACTTGCGTGAACGCCTGGCGATGACCCTGCAGCTTCTTGTATTGCTTCTTCCGCTTGAAGTGGAAGACAAGGATCTTGTCGGCTCGGCCTTCGCCCAGCACGTGACCAGTCACCTTGGCATCTGCGGCTTTGACGATCTTGCCCTCGGTAGCGCTTACAGCCAGCACTTCGAAGTCAATGTTTCCGTCTTTTGCCTCTGTTTTTTCGATCTTCACAACGTCGCCCGGGGCGACACGATACTGCTTTCCACCTGCGCGGATCACCGCGTACATAGCAATGCCTCCAGTAACTTGCACTCCATTGCACACACCATCAAGGCAGATGGAGAGTCTTGAAATCTTCTGTGCGCTTGCACTTCCCCGAATCGCGGAACTTCTGTTCGTCTCTTGTGGCCACTGGGGGCCTGCTACGGGGTGCCCTTGAGAGGGCGTGGTAGTACAGGCAAACCATAAAATTTTAACGTTTTCAACAGGTCACGTCAAACCGGCCTTCCCGACCTGCCCCGGCACCAGCCTGCAAAGTCGAAAACCGGGACTCCGGCGAGAACACAAATCTGCCTATCGGCGTGCTGCCGCTCGATAGCGTGCTTTCATCGCCAGGAGCATGATCTGCAATCCGAGCGTCACTCCATTCGCTACGATGACCGGCCACGAGTGCACGTAAACTCCATAGACGATCCACAAAATCACCCCGAGCGTAAACGCAACCAATGTTGCGCCGTCAATGTCGCCCATGGATTTCGTACGATAAGTACGCAACACCTGCGGCAGAAACGCCACCGTCGTCAGCGTGCCTGCCAGGTACCCAACAATTGTAAAAACCATCGCCATCACTTCACCTTGAAATCCTCTCCACCACCATCCACGGCCTAGAATCCAATCGTCCGGAAGAAGTAGACCGACATCGCTGCACCAATCGCAATGACGATGTAGCGCACATATTGCGGGTTCACCTTTTGCGCATAATGCGCGCCGAAGTATCCGCCGAGGATCGCACCCACCAGCATAAGTATCGCCTGTGGCCAGTAAATCGCTCCACGAACAATAAATGCGACGATCGCAATCCCGTTACCAATCGATCCCAGGATCGTCTTGTACGCATTCATGGTGTGGATACTCTCAATGCCCAGTATGGCCAGCATCGCCAACATGAGGATGCCCGCTCCGGCCCCGAAAAATCCGATATACGTCGCAATGACAAGTTCTACGGCAGCCGCCACCCATACTGCCTTCATTGTGCGCTTGTGCGTATGCCCGGTATAGGAGCGCACAAAACTGCCAATCCGCCCGCTGGCTGCAAATATGAGTGTGGCGCCGGTCAGCAGGTATGGAATCAGATGGAGAAACGATTTCTGTGGGGTTCGCAGCAGGATCGTCGCGCCCAGCAACCCGCCCGTCACGGCCGCGGCTATCAGAGGCAGAAGAAACTTGCGGTCTTCGCCCGTCAGCCGGTGGCGATATGCGCTCGCGCTCGCCACCGTACCCGGCCACAACGCCATCGTATTCGTTGCGTTCGCATTCACCGGCGGAATCCCCGTGAAGAGGAGTGCGGGAAAGCATAGAAAACTGCCGCCTCCGGCAACCGAGTTAATCGCGCCGCCGGCGACAGCCGCCGAAAGCAACAACAGCGCATGATGAATGGCGTGCGAACCCATACTACGAAAATATCATCCCAGTACGCTTTGTTCCGCTCTCTACCATCACAACCTGCTTAATTCCGCTTTCGTGCGCTCATTCTGGACGTTGCCTGTGTTCAATGTCGACTGCGGCTCCAGCAGCAGCACGTGCACCTCTTCATCGGCGATTGGCAAGTGTTCCGTGCCGCGAGGGATGATGACGAATTCTCCAGGCGTAATCCGCAGCTCTGATTCTTCGCCCTCAATGCGCAAGCGCATCCGCAGTGTCCCCTTTACCACGAAAAAGAGTTCGTCTTCCTTTTCATGATGATGCCAGACGAACTCCCCGGATAGCTTTGCCAGTTTCACAAAGGAGTCGTTGATCTCGCCGGCGATCCGCGGGCTCCAGTATTCGGAGAAACTTCCAAATGCCGCTGCAAGATTGATTACGCGCAGGTTCATGATCCTAATTGTCGCAGACCCGGCCTTGCACTTCATCGTTATCAGTCAAAAACGCCAAGGGCGGGACTGAGCCCACCCTTGGCTTACATGAACATGTATACGGCTATGAACCTGGTTATTGTCCGGTGCCGGCAGTTGCTTTGTCCGCCGCCTGGAAGACAAGGGTTCCGTTCATCTTGGCGATTTGAATTTGCAGCAGGTCGCCCTTCGCGTTCGTAACCACCGCCAGGTTGGTGATGCCCGCCGGCAGTGGCGCAATGGACGCGTCCGCCGTGGCGACCTTGGTTTTGTACTGAAGGAACGTGACCTTGGCGGTGTTTCCCGCGCGGTCGATTACGATCTTGTAGTCCCCGGCCGCAAGGTTGGCGCCCGCAATGACCGCCTTTGAGTGCAGCGTGATGTTATACGATTCCTGGTCCTTGGCCAGTGCCGCAACGCTAATGAGTGCGATGAATGCTCCCAGCAATATCCTGCTGAATAATGTCACGATGAGTCTCCTCTATAAACCTTGAGATCAACTGCTCACATCGCTATATACGAATGCCGTCTGGATTAGTTCCACGCCTATAAATAATTCCTTTTGTTTCTGAAAAAAATTCCCGATCCTGCCCAGCAGGCCCATCGCAAGACATTTCTATGGCGGCAAAGTGGCAGGCAGTATAATCGGTCGCCGTTCCTTGGAGGTGCTATTTTGATCCGTCGTCTGCTTGTGCTTTCGTGTGTGCTTTTGACGTCAGGCATGATGTTTGCCCAGCAGGTACCCTCTCTCGATGCCGTGCAGGCACAAAGAGAAGTCGAACACTTTCTCACCGACCTTGTTCGGATTGACACGCAAGACCCTCCCGGCAATGAATCGAAAGTAGCGCACTATTTACAGGGAGTTCTGCAACGCGAGGGCATTCCGAGCGAGATCGTCGAGCCGGTGCCAGGTCGCGGATCGCTGATTGCACGCCTCAAGGGCGACGGCAGCAAGCGTCCAATTCTTCTCATGGCACACGAGGATGTCGTCCCGGTGGATCGCTCGCACTGGACAGTCGATGCCTTTTCGGCCATTGTGCGCAACGGCGCGCTCTATGGTCGCGGATCGCTCGACGACAAGGCGATGCTTGCGTCGAACCTTGAAGTCTTCCTGCAATTGAAGCGGCTGAAGATTCCACTGAGCCGGGATGTGATTTTTCTGGCCGAGGCCAGTGAAGAGACCGACTCGCCTGCCGGAATGAAAGTGATCGTGGATCGCTACTGGGACAAATTCGACTGTGAGTTCGCGCTCAATGAGGGCGGCAGCTCTCTGATTGAGAATGGTCGCGTCAAGTACATGGCTGTCTCCACCGCCGAGAAACTTCCGCGATGGTTCTCGCTGGTTGCAACCGGCTCGAGCGGTCACGCTTCTATTCCTCGCGTGGACAACGCCGTTGTACATCTCGCCTCGGCAGTCGCCAGGATCGGCACGTGGGAGACGCCCGCACGGCTTAACGAGACCACGCGAGAGTTTTTCCAGCGTCTTGCCACAATCTCGCCGCCCGAAGAAGCTGCGTGGTATCGCAACGTTCTCGACCCGAAGGTGCAGGCTATTCTGCGCGTGCAGCAACCGCAGTATTACTCCATGCTGCGTACGTCGGTGGTTCCCACGATGCTGAAGGCCGGCTTCAAGACCAACGTGATCCCGCCCACGGCGCAGGCGGAAGTCGATCTCCGTGCACTGCCAGATGAAGACCTCGTGAAGTTCCGTGAAGAGATGACAAAGATCATCAACGATCCGCAAATCAAGATCGTTCCTTACGACAACACATACTCAATGCCGGCCGCGCCGCCGAGCGGTATACACACCGCGATGTTCCTCGCTCTGGAAAAGGCGCAGAAGGAGGTCGCACCCGGCGCAACCACCCTGCCGATCATGACAACCGGCGCGACTGACTCGGCCTTCCTGCGCGCCAAGGGCGTACAGGCCTACGGCATCTCCGTTCCACACACGGAGGCCGAAAGCCGCACCGTTCACGGCAACGACGAGCATGTCGAGGTCAAGCAACTGGGTGTTTTCGTTCGCTACATCTACGCCGCCGTAACGGATGTTGCCGCAAAGTAGGCGCTCCGTAGACAACACAGGCCACGCTCCGTGCGTGGCCTTTTTCGTGTGCGGGAGCCGAGTTGGAAAGTCATGCCGTCTTTCGTCCGAGGATCAGTGTCTGCGGCATTCCGGCCAGTGCACGGGCTTCCACGCGGGCGAAACCACTTCTCTTCAGCATGCCTTCGTATTCGGTGAAGGTGTAGACGTCTCCCGCCGGAGTACCCGCCAGCATCGTCATCGCAAAGCCCGCCGCAGTTGGCGGCGAGACGCGATCGTCGTTGGGAACAAAGTCTACGATGGCGACGTGCCCGCCGGGCCGCAGATTGCGCGCGCACTTGACTAGTAGTTTTTCATTCGTCGGAATGTCGAAGTGGTGAATGAAGTTCGGCAACAGTATTGCGTCGTAATCGCCGCCAAAATCAATTTCGAATGCATCTCCGGGAAGTGTCGTGTGGCGTCCGTCGAGTCCCGCTTTGGCTGCGTTTTCGCGCGCCACCTCCACCACGTTTTTCCAGTCGAGCGCAACAATGTGCGCGTTCGGATGACGTTGCGCCACCGAGATTCCCCACAGTCCATGCGAGGCCGCAATATCGAGCACGCGTGCGTCGCGACCGGCGGGCAGTGGAAGATGTTCCGCCATGGCCCGCGCGGCCGGATACATCAACGGCATCATGGCGCGAGCGAACGTCACCCACATTTCATTCTCGGGATCGAGGCTTGGGCTGTGTTCGAGCGGCAACCCGCCATTGCGCACCGAGGTGGTGAGCGTATGGAAGATCTCCAACGCACGTGGCGAAATGAGAAATTCAACCGCTGATCCGATGTACGCCGGCGAACGGCGGTTGAGGAAGAATTGAGACTCTTCTGTCAGCGTGTACTCGCTTGCATTCTTCTTGAGAAAACCAAGGATCACCAGGTAGTCGCAGAGGATGCGGATGCCGCGTTCAGCCGCCTTGCAGCGCTGCGCGATTGAAGTTGCGTCGGTTGCACCATCCGCGATCGCCGTGAAGACGTCCAACTCTATCGCCGCTTTCATGGCAGCGGAGCGCTGGAATGCATGAACGGTCTCGAAAAAATTATCGGGCTTCGGATGCGAAGGCATCTCAGCAGTATTCATGGAACACCTCTGCTAGGAGCCTGTCTGAGTAACCGACTGCGTGTGCGGGTGTGATCGGGGCGGTTCTTGGTTTTCCTGAGCAGGCTTGGTGGCGAATGTTCGTTCGCAAGAAACGAGCGGAACTGGGGCTATTTCAGT
>JAJXZT010000065.1 GCA_021779935.1 Acidobacteriota bacterium | reverse complement strand
ATTGCGGATGTGGAACTAGCCACCGAAAGGTGGCCCCATTTACGTCGGGGCCGCGTCAGCGACCCCGCTCAAGCCGCTTTGAGCGGCTCACAACGTAAAGCCCCCAGCTCTGCTGGGGGATATTTACTAGAATCAACGACTTAGATTTCACTCCTCACCTGCAAAACCTTTATGCGCCGGTTCGATCCCGGCCCGCGCCTCCAATTCCTCCATCAACTTCGAACACAGGAACAATTAAGGGGGCAGACTCGGCGCCGTTTCGCTGAATCGATCTTCTTTCTCTGCGAGCTGTACTTGCAGTGCGCGCTGCAAGTTTTTTGCTGCCGAAGGAGTGACTTGGACTGAGCACGTCAAAGCGATGTCCGGCTGGGTACGTCTCAAATTTTTTCTAGGCTGCCTTGTTTCGAGTCTGCGCATCCTCTGGACGCGTGGCATGCCCATGACGGAGCAAGTGATGCTCAAGCGGCGGGATTACGGAGTGGGCGAAATTTTTCATCCGTCGGAGACCCCACCGCCAGCCACAACATCGCTTGGAAGTGGAACCAGCAATCAATCATATTGAGTTTGCGCCGCTTGCGGTTCATGTTGAAGGGTGCTTGCAAAGAGAGTTCGCCAAGGATCGCAGTTTCGGCGACACCTCTAAATCACCTCGAGAGTGGAGTTCAGCCCCAGCAGGTCTCCCAACGCCCGCACCTCCCTGCTTGAGACATCAATGTCGCGACAAACCAGATTGAATCGTGCGTCTCTTCTGCCTCCAACGGGCAAATTCAGGGGAGTCAAGTGACCGCTGTCGAGATCATCCTGAATTCGATATACCGGCAGCCATCCGAAACAAAGACCGCTCCGCACCGCTTCGATCGCGGTCTCGACTGTATTGACAGCGAGAAATCTCTGGGACGGCGTCCTGGGTTGATGGCGGGGTTCGCCACCCCCGACAGCTTCAATGCTCACAGCAAGGTGCTGCACCAGATCTGCGAGCAAAAGGGGCCGCTTTTTCATCCCCAATGGGTGATCGAAGCGCGCGACGGCCTGGAGTCGGATCTCGAGGATCGGCTTAGCGAAGTATTCGCGCGAAATCAGGCCGGTAATGCAGAGATCGGCTCCGTGGGTGATGAACTCGGTGGACGATGAGAGGAATGTGGATTGACGAACCCGCGGGTGTACGTATGAGAATCTTCGAGCGAACTCGGTCAAGGCCTCGAAGAGCCTGGCGTTGGGATACAAGCTGTCGACAGACAGCCGAATCTCCGACTCACCTCCGGAGACCAGTGAGCGCGCACGCTGCTCGAGTTGAACAAAACCCGATAACAGGGGCTCAGCATCGGCAAGGAGTACTCGCGCCGTCTCGGTGAGGTGCGCCTTTCGCCCCTTGATATCAAAGAGCTTGACCCCGAGTTGATCCTCGAGTCGGCCTATCGCGTAGCTGATGGTGGATTGCGAGCGGTTCAGCTTCTTGGCCGCGGCAGCAAAGCCTCCAGACTGAACCACGGTGTGCAGGATTTCCCACTCATCCAGCGTTGTGTGCACGTACGGATTGTATATCGAAAAAATCGATCAATATACTCCGAAAATGCAGCTTTTCATTCGAGATTCTTCACCGTAATATTCCCTTTGACTCTGCCCGTAAGTGGGGAGTTGCCTCGTAAGTCCTGCCAGGAATCGATTTACCTCTCTGATGGAGGTATAGGACAGCGCATGTCTGCTGATCGTTTGGGGAGAACTGCATGATGAATCAAAGAAGGATGATGGTGATTGCCGGCTTTTTGCTCGCTGGCGCAATTGGAAGCAATGCAGCCCAGCAGAGTGCGGCGATCAAGTCAGAAGAGCTCAAGATCAGCATCAACACGCAACAAACTGCGCAACCCGTTTCCCAGTATGAATACGGGATGTTCATTGAGCACATTGGCTCGCTCATTTATCGCAGCCTTTGGTCGGAGATGCTGGATGATCGCAAGTTTTATTTCCCGATCAAACCAGAGGAACCCCGTGCCAACACCCCGGAACAGGGCGGGCCTTTTCGCAATTTGCAACTGCGCAAGTGGCATCCGGTTGGTCCCGGTGACGCCATCGTGATGGATAAGAGCCAGCCATTCGTCGGCGAAGAGAGCCCACGCATCGAACTTGATTCCTCCACCGCGCATGGTATTCATCAATCAGGCATCGCGCTGGTCAAGGGCAGGAAGTACATTGGCCACATCTGGCTTCGCGGCACTCGCAATGCGCGGGTGAAGGTTTCTCTCATCTGGGGTGGAGGTGCATCGGAGCGCCAGACTGTTTCATTACCCGCTCTTTCCGCCATCTATAAAGAGGTGCCTTTCAGCTTCACAGCAGAAGGAACCACTGATGCAGGCGCCTTCGAGATCACCGGCATGGGCAGCGGCGATTTCCATGTTGGAACCGTCTCGCTGATGCCTGCAGACAACCTTGATGGCTTTCGTCCGGAAGTGATCGCTCAACTGAAGCAATTGCATTCCGGCTTCTGGCGTTTGCCCGGCGGCAACTTTATCTCCGACTTCAACTGGTACGACTCCGTTGGCCCACGCGACAAGCGGCCACCAGATTTCGACTATGCATGGAACGCCATGCAGACCAATGACGTGGGCATGGATGAACTCATGACGTTTTGCAAGCTGATCGGCGTTGAGCCCTACATCACGGTGAACGCCGGATTCGGCGACGCGCACTCAGCGGCAGAAGAAGTGGAATACATCAACGGAGCGGCAACCACTCGGATGGGCGCGATGCGTGCGCAGAATGGGCATCCGGAGCCTTATGGCGTCAGGTTCTGGGATATTGGCAACGAGCCCTATGGACAATGGCAGCTTGGCCGCACAGATCTGAAGTACTACCTTCTCAAACACAATGAGTTTGCGAAGGCGATGCGCTCGGTAGACCCGTCCATCACACTGCTGGCTTCGGCCTCCATGCCTGAAGAGGCCATTTTTGAGGGCGTTGCTGCAGACTGGCACATTCCTCTTGATCAGGCCGGCATCTGCTCCGATGCAGATTGGACCTGTGGCTTCCTGAAACATGACTGGGGCAATTTCGACGGGATCACGGAGCACTGGTACACGCGCGCCGGGGTGCGTTGGGATCGTGAGCGGGCAGAGAAGGGCATCAAGGTTGGCCGCCTTGAACCTGGATATGTTCCCGATCAGGAGAGCGTGCTTGAGTGGGTGCGCCGTCCCTCAGATCGCGTGCACCTGAAGGGTG
>JAJXZT010000011.1 GCA_021779935.1 Acidobacteriota bacterium | reverse complement strand
CAGCGTGAGAGTTCCAGCGTCCCTTCCACAACACCTCTTCCGCCGAAGCACAAAACAAGCGGTGCTCACGCACCGCTCAGGAATCGTTTGTCCTTGACAATGCCTTCGCCCTTATCGAGGGGCACCCAAAAGCTGTATCCGAGGCCAGCGATGATCAGAGGTAGCGGTCGCGGAGGATGTTGAGGTGGTGGATGACGTGTCCGGCGGTGAGGAAGGCGAGGGCGCGGACAGAGAAGCGCTTTTCGCTGGCGATGCCGGTGCGCAGCCAGGCGCCGGGGGGCAGGTTGCGGAAGAGCGAGATGGTGGCGAGGCGTACGCGGCGGAACTCCTCGACGTGCGCGGACCACGGAATACGATCGGCTTCGGCGCCAGCGACCGCGATGTTCTGATCGAAGCTGGGCAAGGGAGTGTCAAAGCCGCGGGCAAACCAGAGAGCACGGAAGCAGAAGACACGCTCGGTGTCCGTAACGTGATTGAGTAACTGGCGGATGCTCCACTTGTCCGGAGCGTAACGGTGCAGGGACTTCTCCTCGGAAATCTTCAGGAATAACAAGAGCGCCTCATCCAACTGGGTCTCGATGGCGGCGAGCGGGTCGTCGCCGGGAACGAGGTCGATGTAGGCGAAGTAATAAGGAGCGGCTTCGGAGGAGTCGGGGCGGCCAGTCATGAAGAGACTGTAACCGAAGTTGAAAAGGAGTTTCAAGTTTCGAGAGACGAGATTCGAGCATCCCCCCTTCGCGATGCTCAGGGTGGAGCACCCGGGGAGAGATTGCCGAATCTTTGGATTGCCGGATTTTTGAATTTGCAAGGCGGAAGAAGGGATCGCCACGGATGAGCGAGCAGATCCCATGCAAGCAAAGGATGCTTGCATGGGCCACGCGGCGGAGGAAAAACAAAAACAGTTTCGAGTTTAGAGAAAAAGCCCCCCAAGGTATAGGCCAACGGCGAGTCGCGAACGTGAGGCACCCGGCACTTTCATCCATTTGTAATTTACCGGTACGTAATCATTTCGTAACAAAGCACGTGTGAGAATCACCACAGATTTCACTCTATTTCTAAAAGCTGTGGGTTGAGGAGAGCTTCTGTGAGTCGAAGATTGGTAGCAGTGTGCTTGATGATTGCGGGTTTCGCGCTGATGGCGTGGGCCGCGGGGACGGGCAGCATCCGGGGGCGGGTGCTGGATGCCGAGGGACGAGCGGTGGTTGGAGCCAACGTCACGGTGACGGACGTGGCGACGGGCGCGGCGATGCACGCGACGTCGGGTGCGCAGGGAGAGTATTCGGTCAGCAATCTGCAGCGTGCGCAATATCGCGTACGGGTAGAGAAGAGCGGATTCTCCGCATTTAACAAGAAGGTGACACTACAGGACGGGCAGCCATTCGTGCTCGACGCCAAGCTGGCAGTGAGCGCGGTGAAGCAGTCGATTACGGTGAGCGCGACGGCGATGACGGGCGCTACGCCGAAGCCGACGCAGGAGCAGGTGGCAAGTTCGGATGAATCGATCCGCGTGCTGGACAAGGCGCAGATTGAATCAGTGGGGCCGGTGGCCGGTGCGGCGCAGATTATCTCGCTGGCGCCAGGCACGGACGTGAAGGGATACGGCAACACGGGTTCGACGAAGTACACGGTCACACTGAATGGCATTCAGCAGGGCTGGGGCAACTACGGCGGATACTCGACGTCGGGCGCGGTGGCAATCACGATGGACGGCATTCCGGTGTCCGATCCGGCGACGGACCTGTGGCAGTCGAATACGATTCCGCAGTCGAAGTTGATCCAGAACACGAACGTCATGTATGGACCGGGAAGCCCGGAGGAGCGCTCATTCAACAACGTGGGCGGCGGGATTGAGTTTACTCCGCTGCAGCCGAAGGGCAAACTGCGCGGCGACCTTTCGCTGAACATGGGTAGCTACGCGCAGAAGAACGCAGCATTCGACCTGAGCACACCGACGTGGAACGGATGGTCGGCGGTGGTGGCGGGCGGCGTGGGCAGCGGCGAGAGTTATCGCGTGGGACCGGACGGGTTCAAGAACAAGAACCACAACTATGCGCTCTACGGAAAGACGATCAAGGACTTCAACGCAGGGAGCGTCGAATTTGGCGGTTACTATGCACACAGCGGCGGCTTCCGCCCGCAGGTGATTCCGACGGAGGCAAATCCGGGGATCACAGTGGACGGGCAGCCGGGCAGCACGGTGTACAGCCAGCAGACTTCGGGGTTCTACAGCACACTGCCGTACGCGAGCTACAACAAATACGACACGAACACGCTGGGCATGGTGTACGCGCGCGCAACGGTGAACCTGAACCCAGCGATGACGCTGACAAACTCGTCGTGGTACACCCACTTCCGGCGGTTGCACAGCCGGTTGAATGACGTGTACAACCTGGGCGCGCAACTGCGGGAGTGGAACAATCCGCACACGAACTCGGAAGGGGACAAGCTGACGCTTACGAAGACGCTGCGGTTTAACAAGATTGCCGTAGGCGGGTACTACATCCACACGATCTACAACAGCCGGAACAACTTCTTCAATCCGGCGAACGGCGGTGCGACAAATATCGCAAACATCGGCGGAAAGATTCGCTCATCGTACTTCAACATGGATGACGCGGCGATCTTCGCGCAGGACCAGATACGGTTCTCGCGGTACTTCAGCGTGACGCCGGGAGTGCGCTTCGTGAGCTACCAGACGGGATACTCGAACGCGATCTACCAAGACTTCGGGTTCGCGCCGGGAGCGACACCGAAGATGCAGTGCCCGATCAACCAGACGAGCGTGCCTGGGAACGTGAAGGTACAGAGCGCGTCGTGCGATGCGCACGAGCAGAGGAACGCAGTGGAACCGTCGGTGGAGGCGCAGTTGACGCCGACGCATTGGCTGACGGTTTACGGCGGATACTCGGAACTGCAACGGACGCCGCAGGTCGGCGGCGGCGGCGGACTGTTCCAGAGTGTAGATCCGACGAGCTACCACCTGCAGAAGGCGGCGTACTCGCAGGCGGGATTCAAGGTGCACTTTGCGCAAGTGGGCGAGGCGCGGAACCTGCTGGCGGGATTCGCGTTCTACCGGCTGGACTACTCAAACCAGGAACTCGACTACGGACTGGCGAACGGCGACACGATCTCGGCGAACGGAGCATCACTGTACAAGGGCGTGAACGCGTTCCTCGATGTGGACCCGGTGCGAGCGATGCACGTGTTCTTCAACGTGAACGGAGAGACGTCGAAGTATACGAAGTACATCACGAACTGCCCGACGTATCCGGACCTGACCGGCTGCACGGGCTATAACAACCTGCCGGTGCCGTACGTGCCGACGTCGACGGTGAACCTGGGTACGTCATATGACTTCCATCACCAGGACGCCGTGGTATTCACGCCGCGGATCTGGTACCAGTACACCGGGACACAGCATATCTTCGACAACAACGTGGGGGCGCCGAGCAACCAGACGATGGCGGGCTACGGCGTGGTGAATCTCGGATTCAAGGCGCCAATCTTCAAGCACGTGGGACTGGACGTGGAACTGCTGAACGTGGCAGACAAGAAATACAACGAGTTCGAGTACGTGTCATCGGGCGGATACTTCGGAACGCCGACGGGCGGGTACGACCTGGCGTATCCGGCAGCGCCGTTCACGGTGTACGGAGGAATTACGTTCCACCTGTGAGAGACGGGAAAAAGTTTCGAGTTTCGAGAAATAGAAGGATCAACACAGAGGTCACGGAGGAACACGGAGGAAAAGCAAAAAGTTTCGAGTTTCAAGAAAAGACAAAATCAAAAAGCAAATACAACTGCCCCACCCTCTCACGAACGGCGCGAGCAGGGTGGGGCACGTGAGGGTTGTGGGAGGGTGCGCCACCAGCCGAGCGTCAGCGTTGGCTATGGTCGCGACGCAATGCGCCAATACCGGTGATGAGCATGCCGACAATCCCACTGACAAGCATGGTTTTGCCGAAAATATCATGCCAGCCGCCCATCGAAGTCATCAACAGCATTGAGCCGCCGACCACGAGAGCAGCGAAAGCGATGGCACTCGCGAGCCGCTTGAGATTGCGGCTTATACTGCCTCCCAGGGCTTCCAAACTCGGAAGCCTTCCGAGATTGCCTTCGGCGATACGCCGGAGGATGCGTCGCGTGTCGCCGGGCGCATCATTTATCAAGCGCTCCAGTTCGCGCACAAACTTGGTTGTCTTTTCCTTAATCTGCGTCAGGGAGAAGTGCTTCGCAGTCAGGCGTGAGATCTCTTCGCGAAACGATTGCATGTAGTTATGGTCCGGTGCGAGCGCGGTCACCAGAGATTCCAGGAGGACGAAAGCACGTGTCAGCAGGAAAAACTCGCTTGGATTATGCACCCCGTTCCGGCTTCCTGCATGCAGCAGCGACTCGAACGCATCCCCGATTGAAACATTCGCCAAGTCGCTCTTGCTGACTTCATAGAGCGTGGCCTTGATGTCCACCAACAACGCTGCACGGTTGACTTCTTCGCTTGCCGGCGCCATTTCGAGGTAAGCCTCGGTGGCGGCCCGCGCATCGCCTTTGACGACCGCTTCGAGCAGAAGTATCAGCGATTCGCGCATCGGCTCGTCAAGGTCGCCCGTCATCCCGAAATCCAGAAGGGAGAGCCGTCCGTCGGGCAAAACGAAGATATTGCCGGGATGCGGATCGGCGTGAAACAACCCTTCTTCGAAGATCGATTGCAGCATGAGTTTTACAAGGGTGTTGATCACCCGCGGCATCGCTTCCGCGTGCTGCTTGGCGTAGGAATCCAACCGTTCGCCGGCCGAGTACTCCATGGTGAGCACGGTTTTTGTCGAATACTCCGCAACGACATCCGGAATCCAGAGGTCGGGGACATCTGCCAGCGCGCCGCGAAAGAGCACTATGGAACGCGCTTCACGAGTGAAGTCGGTTTCCCGGTGCAGAGTGTTGGCGAATTCATGCACCACAACAGGGAGATCAAGTGCGCGTAGACTTGGAAAGATTTTTTCGCCCAGCGCTACCAGGTAAGTCAACGCCGCGATATCCCTCGAAATCACTGCTTTAAGGCCGGGCCGCTGCACCTTCACGGCCACATGACGCCCTCCGTGCGTTGTTGCCTCATGCACCTGGGCAATGGTGGCGGCGCCTAGCGGCGTTTCGCTGAACGACGAGAACAGATCCATCAACGGAGCACCCAGTTCGGCTTCGACCGTCGCCCGCACCGTGCCAAAGTCCATCTGCGGCAAATTGTCGTGCAACAACTCCAACTCATCGATGTAGGCGGCCGGCAGCAGATCGCGCCGCATCGCAAGCACTTGGCCGAATTTGAGAAAGGTCAGGCCAAGTTCCTCGAGAGTTTCCCGTACCTGTTTCGGCGACGGCAAGTGTTTCTTGCCGAGCAGGGCCCCCAGAAATTTGTGTCGGGTGAGCACGCCCAGGATTTGCATCAACCGCGGGCCGGCTCGCAGCAGGCTGCTATTCTCCGGTTCGATCGTTACATCCATAAGCTCCCCCAACAGTCAGGTGCACATAATAGCTCTTTGGGCATTTACGGAATGGTCATTGTGGATCAGTACGAAGGTATAGTTTTGAGTTTTGAGAAAAAGAAGAATCAACACAGAGGTTACGGAGGAGGTATCCAGGAGTGGGCACCCGGCTCGGCGAACGGGTTGGGCTTGCGCAGTGGAAGGAATCGTTCGTAAGCTAGGGTATGGGTGCGAGGGAATCACTTTGGAGTGCTGAGGATCAGCAGGCGCGGCTGGGGGAGCTGACGGCGAGTACGCAGGATGCAACGAAAGAGTTGCCACTGCGGCGGGATGTACGTTCGCTGGGAGTGCTGCTGGGACGCGTGCTGGTGGAGCAGTCGGGACAGGCGCTGTATGAGACGGTGGAACGGCTGCGGCGGTTGCTGATCCAACAAAGAGAAGAGGCGGGGACTGCTTCCGGCGAGAGCTGTGCGAAGGGGTTGCCGCAAGAGGCGAAAGACGCGGTGGCGTCGCTGGACGTGACGACGGCATACCGCGTGACGAAGGCGTTTGCCTCGTATTTCGAACTGACCAACCTGGCGGAGACAAATCACCGCAAGCGGCGTCGCCGAGCCGCAAAAATCCATTCAGAACAAGCGCCGTTGCCGGGATCGTTCCGGGGAACGCTGCTGCGCATGAAAGAAGCAGGGATTTCGGCAGAGGCGGCGATGGCGGCTCTGGGCGAGGTGGAGGTGACGCCGGTGTTTACGGCGCATCCGACGGAGATTACGCGGCGGACGGTGCAACTGAAGCGTCGACGCATTGCGAAAGAACTGGAAGCACTGGACGAACTGCCACTGACGGCGGAATCAGCGGAAGAACACGAGCAGACGATCCTGGGAGAGATTACCGCGCTGTGGCAGACGGACGAAGTGCGGTTGGTGAAGCCGACGGTGATGGATGAGATTCGCACGGGGCTGCGCTACTACCCGATCGCGATCTTTGACGCCGTGCCACGGCTGTACGCGGAGATTGCAGAGGCGTTCGAGGATGTCTACGGGCGAGCGGCGGAACCGGCGGAGTTGCCGGTGCCGCTACGCTTCGGCTCGTGGATTGGCGGGGATCGCGACGGAAATCCGTTTGTCTCAGAGGCGAGTACGCACGAGGCGTTGCGACTGGCACGGGATCTGGTGCTGCGTCACTACATGGAGGAAGTGGATTTGCTGGCGCGACGGCTAACGGTTTCCGCGCACCAGGTAGGAGCGTCAGAGAAGCTGCGGCGGCGGCTGGAGGAGTACGAGCAGGGAATTGGAAAGACGGTGGACCTGCAACGGACTTCAGTGGCGGAGCTGTACAGGCGGTTTCTGCTGATTGTGTGCGACAGGCTGGAGTGGGCGAAGAACGATCCGTCGCAAGCGGCGGCGTATGGCTCGGCAGCGGAGTTTGAGGAAGACCTGCGGACGGTGAGGGAGAGTCTGCGGGAGAACCGCGGGGAGAGACTGGCGACGGGAATGCTCGATCCGCTGCTGTGCAAGCTGCACACGTTTGGATTCCACCTGCACACGCTGGATATACGGCAGCATGCACGGGTTCATGCAAAGGCGCTGGCAGAGATTGCGGGAGCAGCGGAGGTTTCGGTGGCGACGACTGAAACGCTGGATGTGTTCCGGACGATTTCGCGAGCGAAGGCGCGAGGCAACACAGAGGCGATTCGCCAATATGTGATCAGCGGAGTGGAGGCGGAGGAGGACATCTTTGCGGTGATCCGGCTGGCGGAGATCGCAGGACTGAAAGCGACGTCGCCGGGCGGCGATCCGGGAGTGATGCCGGTGCCGCTGTTTGAATCGATCGGCGCGTTGCGAAGGTCGGCGGAGATGATGCGCAGGGTGTGGCGGTCAGAAGAGTACGGGCCTCTGCTGAAGGCATGGCACGGCGAGCAGGAAGTGATGCTGGGATACTCGGACTCTAATAAAGATGGCGGAATGCTGACGAGCACGTGGGAGTTGCATAAGGCACACCGGGCTCTGCATCGCGTGGCGCGGGAGTGCGGCGTGAAACTGCGCATCTTCCATGGACGCGGCGGGACGGTGGGGCGCGGGGGCGGGCCGACACACTCGGCAATCCTGGCACAACCAGCGGGAGATTTTACGGGACGGATACGAGTGACGGAGCAGGGCGAAGTGCTGAGCTGGAAGTATTCAGACCCGGTGCTGGCGGAGTGGAACCTGGAGATCATGACGGCAGCGTGCCTGGAGGTGCTGGTGCGTCCGAATGGGCCGGAGCCGGAAACCGAAGAGCAGTGGAAGGACGCGATGGAAGCTATGTCGGAGGAGTCATACGGTTTCTACCGGAAGAACATCGCGGAGAATGCGGAAGTGCTGCGGTACTTTGAGGAAGCAACGCCGGTGAACGCGCTGGAATATGCGCGGATAGGATCGCGTCCGGCGCGGAGGAGCGCGACACAGAAGCTGGAAGACCTGCGGGCGATTCCATGGGTGTTCGGATGGATGCAGAGCAGACATGCGGTGCCGGCATGGTTCGGGGTGGGATACGCGACGGAGCGATTCGCGGCGAAGAGCGCGGAAAACGAACGGCAGTTGATCGAGATGACGAAAGAGTTTCCACTGTTTAACGACCTGCTGCGCAACGTGGAAATTGCAATGGCAAAGGCGGACCTGGGAATCGCACGGATGTATTCCTCGCTGGTGAAGGACGAGGGAGTGAGAGAGCGGGTCTACGCGATGCTGGCCGAGGAGTTCGAGCGAACCAGAAAGATGATTCTGCGGCTGAAACAGCAGAGCGAATTGCTGGAACGCAACAGCGTACTGGCACGGTCAATAAGATTGAGAAACCCTTACGTCGACCCGATGAGCCTGATCCAAGTGGAACTGTTGCGAAGAAAACAGATGGGGGACGAGAGCGAAGAGTTGAAGTATGCACTGGGTGCGACGATGAATGGGATCGCAGCGGGATTGCATAACACGGGGTGAGGGCAGCGCAAAATCGGGAAATCGGAAAAACGAAAGCAATTGCCGCAGAATGCGCGGATGGGCGGACGGATGTGGCTACCGACGTATTGCCAGCCGCTGCCGGAGCGGGCGGAAGTAAAGATTATAGAAGCCGGTTTCAAACCAACTGTTGAAGCCGTGAGTGATTTCGAGGGTTTTGTGCTCGGCGTGGTTGGTGAGGAGAAGGCCGTCGTGAATGGTTTTGGAGCCGTCGACGGTGAAGTTGGAGTGAAGCTCCACCATGGTGGAGTGCGCGGGGACGGTGTCCGCCCCGTAGACCTGAATTTCGTAGTTATCCTGCGCGAAAGCGGCTGTGCAAAGCAGCAAAAAGAGCGGAGCACACAAGA
Organism: Acidobacteriota bacterium; assembly: GCA_021779935.1. GTDB lineage: Bacteria > Acidobacteriota > Terriglobia > Terriglobales > Acidobacteriaceae > JAJXZT01. Next base: position 153,827 of record JAJXZT010000011.1, on the reverse strand, counting down.
AGGGCCAAGGCAAACGCAGATAGTTTCTCAACTTCGCCATCCTCAAATGATCTGACTTTTAGAGATGAGATTCGCGACGGGCGCCGTACGATTCAGATAGAACGTGCATACCCGGAATGATTATTCAAAGGGATGCATGAAGCGCCGGCGGGACGCGAAATGCGGAGTGGCCTTTCGTACCGGGGTTTGAGATACTTCGGGACAACTTGAAGGGCTCGAGTGGCGCGCGGTTTCGCCAGTTCGTGAAGACGATCGGATGAAGCGGACGGTAGAAAATCTAACGTTCCTGGTGTTTGCCGCCGGGCTGGTAATCCTCGCAGTGGTGGGGTACATCAGCTACGAAACGAACCTGCGGCTGGCGGAAGAGTCGTCGTGGGTGGCCCACACCTACGAGGTACTTGGGGCGTCGGAGGCGGTCTCGACGGCGGTGGGGCGCGCGGAGAGCGCGGTCCGCGGGTACGTGATCACGACGAATCCCCGATACATTGCGGCGTTCCACAGCGCGGAAGACGCGCTGGAAAGCGCGCTGGCAAAACTTCGCGACCTAAGCAGCGACAATCCGTCACAAGAAAACAACATCGCAGTGCTGGCGGGACTGGCGCATCAGCGGCTGAACGTGATGCAACAGACACTGGACCTTCGCCGCAAGGAAAGTTATGACGCTGCGGCGGCACTGGTGCGCTCGGATGCAGCGCAGACGCTGGCGCAGCGCATACGGCAACAGATCGGCGTGGTGCAGGGGGAGGAGAACCGGCTGCTGAGCTCACGGGAAGCAGCGGCACACCGCATTGCCCATTGGTCGCGAGTGATTACGTGGCTGGGCGACATCCTGGCGCTGATTATCGTGGGCGGTGCGACGCTGCTAATACGGAGCGAGAACCAGGCAAGAGAAAGCGCGCGGCGGCGATTTGCGGTGCAGTACGCGACGACGCGATTGCTGGCGGAGTCGAGCGGGGTGGACCAGGCAGCACAGAGGCTGTTGCCGGAGTTGGCGATTGCGCTGGAGTTCGACCTGGCGGAGCTATGGCTTCCCGACGAACAGAAGAAGATGCTGCGCTGCAATCACTACTGGATTTCGCAGGCGGTTCCGGGAGAGTACAAGCAAGCACTGAGCATGGCGCGAATTCCAGTGGGGGAAGGTGTGCCGGGAAGAGTGTTCACAACCAGGGAACCGTTGTGGATCGAGAACCTGCAACGGGAGTCGATGGTGAACCGGAAGGAAGCGATCCAGCTGGCGGGAGTGAAGCCGGGGGTGGCGGTACCGATCCTGATCTGGCCGGAAGTGGTGGGAGTGATTGTGCTGGCGAGCCGGCGACCGATGAAGCTGGACCGGGAACTGTTCCAGACGTTGACAGGCATCGGCGACCAGTTTGGCCAGTTCATGAACCGGGTTCGGGCACTGAGCCGGTTGCGGGAGACGACACAACTGCAACAGGCAATCCTGCAGAGCGCGAACTTCGCGATTGTGGCAGTGGACGCGATGGGCGTCATCCAGTCGATGAACGTAACGGCCGAGCGGTGGATGCAGTATTCGGCGGAAGAACTGGTGGGCAAGCGCACGCCGGAGATTTTTTTCAGTCCAGACGAACTGATGTCGCGGGCTAACAAGCTAAGCGAAGAGCTCGGCAAGGAAGTGCCGGCGGGTGTGAACGCGATCCTGGAAAAAGCACGGCTGGGCTTGGTGGACGAAAACGAGTGGAGCTACGTGCGCAAGGACGGAGAGACGTTTCCGGTGCTGCTGTCGGTGACGGCGATGCAGGACACGCACGGCAACGCAACGGGCTACGTATGCATTGCGCAGGACATCACGGAGCGCAGGGAAGTGGACCGGATGAAGAACGAATTCATCTCGGTGGTGAGCCACGAACTGCGAACCCCACTGACTTCGATACGAGGATCGCTGGGATTGCTGGCCTCCGGACTGCTGGGCAGCGTGACGGAGAAAGCGAACCGGATGCTGCAAATTGCCGTGAACAACACGGACCGGCTGGTGCGGCTGATCAATGACATTCTCGACATAGAAAGACTGGAGTCCGGCCGCGTGACGCTTGAGCGACGACTGACGGACTCGGAAACACTGATTGGGCAGGCGGTGGAGGTGATGCGTCCGCTGGCGGACAAGTCCGGCGTGCAACTGTATGTGCAGGCGGTGCCGGCACGGATAGATGTGGCGGGAGACCGCATTGTGCAGACGCTGACAAACCTGATTACCAATGCGATCAAGTTTTCAGACGCGGGATCGGCGGTGGAGATTGGCAGCCGGGTGGAAAACGGAGAAGTGGTGTTCCATGTACGCGACTACGGACGGGGAATTCCAGAAGACAAGCTGGCGGTGATCTTCGAGCGATTCCAGCAGGTGGATGCATCGGATTCGCGCGAGAAAAGTGGCACGGGACTCGGGTTGGCGATCTGCCGTACGATTGTCCACCAACACGGCGGACGCATCTGGGTGGAAAGCCAGCCGGGGTTGGGAAGCACGTTCTATTTTACGGTGCCGCTGGCGGTGCAGTCCGAAACGGCAATTGCGCAGACGAGAGGACCGAGAGTGATTGTCTGCGACGACGATCCATCATTGCTGAAAGTGGCAAGTGGCATCCTGGAGAATGCAGGGTTCTCGGCGGTGACGGCAACAAGCGGAGAAGAGTTGCTGGAAAAAGCGCGCGCGAGGCGTCCAGATGCGATTGTGCTGGACCTGGTGCTGCCGGGGATGAGCGGATGGGAGGCGCTTTCGCAACTGCGCTCCGATCCAAGGCTGTCGGAGGTTCCGGTGATCATCCTGACCGGGTTAAGCGAGAAGGAGCATAAATCACAAGCGACGGGCACGTTTGCGAGCTGGGTGCAAAAGCCGTTCGATGCGGCGAAACTGTGCGCGCAGATTGGCGCGGCGACGCGAGCGAATGAACGGCTGGTTCTGCTGGTGGAGGACGATGCGGACCTCGCAAAAGTGATGCGCTCAACCTTCGAAGTGAGCGGCGTGGAAGTGGTGGTGGCACGCGGGGCTTCCGATGCCTTGCGGCTGGCGAAAGCGAGAGTGCCGGACCTGATGATCCTGGACCTGGTGCTGGCGGAGGGAGACGGCTACCAGGTGGTGAGCCAGATGAGGCAGGACGATCATCTGCGAAACATTCCGGTGGTGGTGTATTCGTCGGCGGACGTGTCCGGTAACGCGAAGGAAAGGCTGAAGCTCGGCAAGACGGAGTTTCTCATCAAGACGCGGGTCTCTCCGCTGGAACTGGAGCAACTGGTGCTCCGCACTCTGCAAGGCGAAACCGCGCGAGCGAAGGGAGACGAAAATGGCTAGCAGACGGCTGTTGCTGATCGACGACGAAGACGACATTCGCGAAGTGGCCGCGCTGAGCCTGGAGGCGGTGGCAGGTTGGACGGTGCTGCTGGCATCGAGCGGGGAGGAAGGTCTGGAGATCGCGGCGAACGAAAAGCCGGACGCAATCCTGCTGGACGTGATGATGCCGGAAATGGATGGGCCGGGAATTTTCAAGCTGTTGCAAGAGAGCGAGACGACGAGAGCGATTCCGGTGATTTTTTTGACGGCGAAGGCGCAGTCGGTGGAGCAGCGCCTGCTGCTGGAACTGGGCGTGGCAGGAGTGATCGCCAAGCCGTTCGATCCACTGACGCTGGCGCAGGAGATCGCGAAAATTCTTCAGTGGAAATAATCCACAGGCAAGCAAAGTGTTGATGCGGGAAACGCGCGGGATTCGCACGGGACGGGAGAATTGTCTCTACCTTGGATGCGGCGAGCGGTGTAGTCTTTTTGGAACGGCAGGTTACAGCCATGTCCTTCGATGAAGTGATCACGCAATTGCAGGGATTGCTGGGCGCGCAGCATGTGCTGCATCGTCCCGAAGACCTGATGCTCTACGAATACGACGCAAGCGTGGACAAGGGGACTCCGGGCGCCGTGGTGTTTCCGTCAACGACGGAGGAAGTGGCTGCACTGGTGCGGTTGGCGCACAGGGCGGAAGTTTCCGTTGTGCCGAGAGGCGCGGGAACGGGGCTGAGTGGCGGTTCCATTTCGCGCGACCGCGGCATCGTCATCGTGTTTACGCGAATGAACCGCATCCTGGAAGTTGATGTGGCGAACCGGCGCGCCGTGGTGCAGCCGGGCGTGGTGAACCTGGACCTTTCAGCGGCGGTGGCGCGATACGGGCTCTACTTTGCACCGGATCCGTCGAGCCAGAAGGCATGCACGATCGGCGGCAACGTGGCGGAGAATTCTGGCGGGCCGCACACGCTGGCCCAGGGAGTGACGGTCAACCACGTAACGGGAATTGAAGTGGTGCTGGGAACGGGCGAGATCGCGCGCTTCGGCGGAAAATGCATTGATACATGTGGATATGATGTGACGGGCTATTTTACCGGATCGGAAGGAACGCTGGGGATCGTGACGGAGATCACGGTGAAGCTGGTGAGGAAAGCGGAGGCGGTGGCGACGCTGCTGGCGATCTATAACACGGTGGATGAAGGCGCGAACTCGGTGGTGGAGATTACAGCCGAGGGGATTACGCCGACGGCGCTGGAGATGCTGGACGGATTGACGCTGCGCACAGTGGAAGAGGCAACGCACGCGGGGTATCCGATGGACAGCGGGGCGGTGCTGCTGGTGGAACTGGAAGGGTTGCGCGAAGAAGTGGAAGAACAGGCAGCGCTGGTGCGCGGAGTGTGCATGCGCAATGGGGCGCGGGAAGTACGGCGCGCCAAGGACGAGACGGAACGCGCGCTGCTATGGAAGGGACGCAAGAATGCATTCGCGGCCATCGGACGGCTGGCGCCTTCCTACTACACACAGGATGGAGTGGTGCCGCGGTCAAAGATTCCGCAGACGCTGCGCTATATCGCGGAAGTCAGTAAGAAATATGGATTGACAATTGCAAATATATTTCACGCGGGCGACGGCAACATGCACCCGGCGATCCTGTTCGATCTGCGCGATCCAGACCAGTTGAAACGCACGGTGGCGGCGGGAGCGGACATCCTGGCGTATTGCGTGAGCCTCGGAGGATCGATCACGGGCGAACACGGCGTGGGGATGGAGAAGAACGCGCTGATGCCGCTGTTGTTCAACGAGACGGACCTGGACGTGATGCACAGGCTGCACGATGCGTTCAATCCGGGCGTGCTGAATCCGCAGAAAGTTTTTCCGACGCCGCGCAGTTGTCGCGAGACGGGAAGCGCATCGCTACCTCCCGAACTGAGGAGGCGTCCATGAACGACCAGGGCGTGGTCAGCGGTCTGGAAGCGGAACTGACGGGAATACTCGGCAATGAACACGTGATGCCGTGCCAGTCGAACCTGGTGATCGACGGCATACACACGCAGCTTTGCGTGGAGCCGGCGACGGCGCAGGAAGTGGCGGATGTGTTGCGGGTGGCGAACGACCGCAAACTGACGGTGATTCCGGCGGGAGGATTTACTCATCAGGGTTACGGGAATGTCCCGCCGAGAGCGGACCTGGTGTTGCGCACGACCCGGCTGAGCGGAATTGTGTACTACGATGCGGGCGACCTGACGATTGGCGTGAGAGCCGGCACGCGACTGGCGGACGTGCAGAACGCGGTGGCCGAGCACAGGCAAGTGTTTGCGGTGGAAGCAGCGAGGGCGTCGCGCGCAACGGTGGGTGGCGCGCTGGCAACAGCTTCGCACGGTCCGCGCAAACACAGCACGGGCGGAGTGCGCGAATTTTGCGTTGGGCTGGAATTCGTGACGGGCGATGGACAAATCGCAAAGGCCGGCGGACGCGTGGTGAAAAACGTGGCAGGCTACGACCTGATGAAATTGCTGATCGGAAGCCACGGGACGCTGGGAATTATCACGTCGGCGAATTTCCGGCTGATGCCGGCGGCGCGACAGACGGCGACGTTCATGGCGGAGTTCAGAACGATTGGGGAAGCCGTTGCGTTTCGCGAGCGAGTGGTGAAGTCGCCACTGTCGCCGATTTCGCTGGAATTGATTTCACCGTTTGCGGAGGGAGTGAGCGGGCAATCGCCGAAGGCATGGACGGTAGCGATCAAGGCGGGCGGAAGCGACGCGGTGCTGGCGAGGTATCGCGGAGAACTCGGGGAGGACCTGAGCCGCGAATTGCGTGACGCAAATGAAGCAGCATTATGGTCGAGCGTGGTGGAATTTCCGGCGACGATGCTGCAACTGAACCAGAGAGCGATGCTGCTGGATGTACACATGCCCGCGGCTTCATTGGAGCCGGCGCTGACGGAAGCCGAGAAGGCGGCGACAGCGCATGGATTTATTTTCAGCGCAGTGGGACGCGCGGCCGTGGCGTCGTTGACGCTGGCGTTGAGTCCACTGCCGGGCGATCCGCCGTCGGTGACGCAGTACGTGAATGCGCTCTCGGCGATACGCGCGGCGTGTCCAGCGGATGGTGCGGTGATTGTGCGCAACTGCCCGAGCGAAGTGAAGAAGCACATCGAGCCATGGGGGAGTGCGCGAGAAGTTGAATCGATGCGTCGCGTGAAGCGGACGCTTGATCCGAACGATGTGCTGAACCGAGGGAGGTTTCTGCCGTGAGCACCACGCCGGATATGGATGTCGCGACGACAGCGTCGCAGTTCACTACGAAGGACCGCCCGACGTGGGACCTCTACTCGAGGTGCATTCACTGTGGACTGTGCCTGAATCAGTGTCCGACGTACAGGGTGCTGGGACGCGAGGCGGATTCGCCGCGCGGACGCATCTACCAGGTTTTGCTGGTGGATGAAGGGCGGCTGAAACTGGCCGACGAAGTGGTGACGCATATCGACCGGTGCCTGGGATGCCTGGCGTGCCAGACGGCGTGTCCCTCGGGCGTGCAGTACGGAAAAATCCTGGAGCGGGCGAGGACAGAGATCGAGACGAATTACCAGCGGTCGTGGCTGACGGAGAAGTTGCGCCGGTATTTTTACGGATCGGTGCTACACCGGTTCGACAAACTAGCGTCAGTGGCGAAGTTGGTGCGGTTCTATCAACGCTCGGGGATGCAGACGCTGGCACGGAGCAGCGGTCTGCTGAAACTGATGGGGACGCAAGAACTAGACGCGCTCTCGCCGCGGATCGACGATGATTTCTTCTTCCGCGAGATCGGCAACGTTTACCCGGCGGTGGGAGAACGGCGCGGAAGAGTGGCGTTCCTGGCGGGATGCGTGGCGAGCGTGGCGTTCGCGGAATTGAATCGTGCCACGATACGTGTGCTGACGCGGAACGGCGTGGAAGTCTTGGTTTCGCAGGGACAGACATGCTGCGGGGCGCTGCACGCTCACGGTGGATACCTGGAGAAGGCGCGAGAACTGGCGCGGAAAAATATAGACGCGATGATGGCGGACGGGATCGATGCGATCGTGACGAACGCGGCTGGATGCGGCGCCATGATGAAGGAATACGGCGAATTACTGGAGCACGACGCGGAATACCAGTTGAAGGCGCGGAGGTTTGCGGCGCAGGTGCGCGACGTGAACGAATACCTGGCGGAAATCGGGCTGCGCGCGCCGAAGAAAAAAATCGCGGGACGGGTGACGTATCAAGACCCGTGTCACCTGGCGCATGGGCAGGGAGTGAGGAGCGCTCCGCGAGAGTTATTGAAAGCGGCGGGGCTGGAACTGGTGGAGATGGAGCGGGCGGACGATTGCTGCGGCAGCGCGGGAACATATAACGTGACGCAGAACGAATTATCGATGAAGATTCTGGACGCGAAGATGGAGAACGTGGCGGCAGTGGAGCCGGAGATTGTGGCGACAGCGAACGTTGGATGCATGTTGCAACTGCGCGCAGGACTGGAACGGAAGAAGATGAAGGCACGGGTGATGCACGTGATCGAAGTGCTGGACGAGGTGTACTGAAAGGCTGTTAGCGGATAGCTGTTAGCTATTAGCTAAAGGGAAAAGCAACACCAACGTCAACAACCTCACTCAAGCAAAGGCGGCCTGAGTGGGTACCCGAAGGTGGCCGATCCCACCCTTCGCGCGCTCAGGATGGGGAACCCGCAGGTTAGCTATAAGCTATAAGCAATAAACGGCAAGCAAAGACACAGGGAAAATCGGAACAAAAGAGCGCGACCGGGTGGCCGCGCTCTTCGTTTGCGCAAGAGTTATTTTGCGGGGAAGGGGTTGAGGTTCATCCCCAGGGATTTGACGAGGAAGGCCATTTCATCGGTCTGCTCGCCGATCTGCTTGGTGATGGGTTTGCCGCCGCCATGGCCAGCGCGGGTCTCGATGCGGATCAGGATGGGCGCGGAGCCCGCCTGATCATGCTGCATGGTGGCGACGAACTTGAAGCTGTGCGCCGGGACCACGCGGTCATCGTGATCGGCAGTGACGATGAGCGATGGCGGGTACTTTACGCCGGGACGAATGTTCTGGAGCGGAGAATATTTGTAAATCGCGTGGAACATTTCCGGGCTGTCTTCGGGCGAGCCGTAGTCGGAGGTCCAAGCCCAGCCGATGGTGAATTTATTGAAGCGCAGCATGTCCATGACGCCGACTCCGGGGAGGGTTGCGCCGAAGAGGTCGGGGCGCTGGGTCATGCAGGCTCCGATAAGAAGGCCGCCGTTGCTGCGTCCGCTGATGGCGAGCTTGGGCGTGGAGGTGTATTTGTTGGCGATGAGCCACTCGGCTGCAGCGATGAAGTCGTCGAAGACATTCTGCTTGTGCAGCTTGGTTCCGGCGAGGTGCCACGCTTCGCCGTACTCGCCGCCGCCGCGCAGGTTGGGCTGCGCATAGACGCCGCCCATTTCCATCCAGACGAGGTTGGAAACGGAGAAGGAGGGCGTGAGCGAAATGTCGAAGCCGCCGTAGGCGTAGAGCAGAGTGGGATTTTTACCGTTGAGCTTGAGGCCCTTGCGGTAGGTGATGAACATGGGGACGCGAGTGCCGTCCTTGCTGTGATAGAAGACCTGCTTGGTCTCAAAGTCAGCAGGATTGAAGTCGACCTTCGGCTGGCGATAGACGGAGCTGGTGTGCGTCGCCATGTCGTAACGGAAGATCGTCATGGGCGTGGTGAAGCTCTGGAAGGAGTAGAAGGTTTCCTTGTCGGAGCGCTTGCCACCGAATCCGGAGGCGGTGCCGATGCCGGGCAGATCGACGGTGCGGAGGAACTTGCCGCTCATGTCAAAGAGGCGAACTTCGGTCTTGGCGTCCTTGAGATAGCTGGCGATAAAAGTGTCATCGACAATGTTGACGCCCTGGAGTGCGTCTTTCGACTCAGGGATGACGGTCTTCCAATCGGCCTTCTCGGGGTGGCGCGTATCGATGGCGATGACGCGGCCCATGGGAGCGTCGAGATCGGTGCGGAAGTAGAAGACTGGGCCATCGTTGTCGATGAATCCGTAGGCGGCGTCAAAGTTGTCGAGCAACTTGACGACGGGAGATTCGGGACTGGAGAGATCCTTGTAGTAAACGCGATTGCGTCGGTCGGTGCCTTCACTGACGTGGATGATGAGGTAGTGACCATCGTCGGTGACGGAGCCATTGAAGATCTGGCGCTTGTTGTCAGGGTTCTGGTAGACGAGCTTGTCTTCCGACTGCGGGGTGCCGAGTTTGTGGAAGTATAGCTTTTGGTAATAGTTGGCCGCCTGCATCATGGTCGCGCTGTTGGGCTGGTCGTAGCGGCTATAGAAGAAGCCTGAGCCGTCCTTGAGCCAGGAGGCGCCAGCGAACTTGACCCACTTGATGACGTCGGGGAGATCCTTGCCGGTGTCGACGTCGCGGACGTGCCACTCCTGCCAGTCAGAACCGGCGGCGGAGGTGCCATAGGCAACGAGCTTGCCGTCATCGGTGTAGGAGAGTCCGTTGATGGCAACGGTGCCATCCTTCGACATAGTGTTGGGGTCGAGCAGAACTTTCGGCGTGCCGGTGAGCGACTCGGTCCAATAGAGGACGCTCTGGTTCTGGAGGCCGTCATTCTTGTAATAGAAGTAACGATCACCGTGGCGGGAAGGGGTTCCGTAGCGCTCGTAGTTGGTGAGCTTCATCATGCGGTTGCGAATCTGATCGCGAGCGGGAATCTTTTCGAGATAGCCGAAGGTGAGCTTGTTTTCTTCCGTGATCCACTCCCGGGTTGCGGGGGAGTTTTCATCTTCAAGCCAACGATAGGGATCGGCTACCTTGGTGCCGAAATAATCGTCGACGACGTTTCCACGTTTTGCCTGGGGATACACGATTCGGGTGTCCTGCGTTTTGCCATTATCGGCGGCGAGAGCGGTGAGAGAGAGAAGTGTAGCGAAACTGCTGAAAATGAGCAGTCCACCGAGCATACGACGAACTCGGAACGGTTTCATGCGTTCGCCTCTATTCAGTTGAATTGTATTGGCGGGCACGGCAACGAGCCGTGCCCATGGCCCTACTTTTACTTCTTACTTGGTCGCGTTGGCGCTGGCCGGCGGGCGCACGAGCAATGGCAACCGCGGGAACGCAAACGTACCGCCAGCGTCGTCGATGACGTTGACCTGGCAAGTGTACCAGCCTGGTTTGAGTTGTGAAGCAGGTACTTTGAACTCAAATGAGGCCGCCTTACGGTTGGGGACGGTGAGGTTGGTGGCTTCGACGAGCGGAGTTTCGTAGGCCTTCACCTTGCCTTTGAAGAACTGGATGCTGGTCAGGACGCGGATGTCGCCGGGTTTCTGCGGAGTCTTTGTGGCGCCTTCCTTGGGAGCCGGGCCCTTACTCTTCGAGGGATCGTAGACCTCGTAATAGAAGTACATGGACTGGTCCGTGGTGAAGACATGGGCGACGTTGGGGATGAGTTCCTCGCCGTTACTGACGAGCGGACTGGCGGATTTCTTCTTGGGCGCGGGTATGCGCTGGCTGCCAATGACGACGGAACTCATCTTGAGCGACGACTTGTGGAGGTCGGGGATGACTGCGTCCGTCTCGAATGATCCGATCTTGCCGGTCTGGTTCTCGCGAACGATGAACTTGAGGTGGAATTTTCCCGGCGGGAGAACGAAGCCGGTGTTGTACTGCACGTTGCGCCGGCGGACCTGCTGAGCGCCATCGATATCGAGCTTGACGGTCTGGCGAATGGAGCCGACGGGGAGCTTGGTTTCGGCTTCGCGCACGAGTCCGTAGATGTCGAGCGAGGTCTTGTCCTTGTCGCTCTGCTGCACGAAGGGAATGGCGGAACCGGGAACGACGATGGACACGTCGAGGTAGTAGCGATCCGGCGAGGTGCGGAAATAATCCGTCGAGAGGAAGACCGGAAGATCGGTATCCGGCAGGTCGGAAGACATCTCGTCGTCCATCTGCTGCTCGCGGTCGTCCTGGGTGAAGTGCTTGAAGTCACGCGGGCCGTAATAGCCCTTGCGATATTCGAGCTTCACGTCCGAACGGTTGAGCTTGACGGTGATGTGGCGATAACGGCCGTCCTTGTTGGGATTGGTGCTGCGGTAGCCGAGGACGTAGTAGATTTCGTTATCGTTCTGAACCTTGGTGTAGGCGCCACTGAAATCATTGGTGTCGAGGAAAGCCTTGCCGCCGGTGTCGTCGGCGATGGTGGAGAGCGTTTCCTGGCTGCCGAAGTTGGAGTCGAACTGAGACTGCATGGCCTTGCCACTGTAGGCGGCGGTGCCCTGGAGGCTGCCAGTGTCGGCGCCTCCGCCGGGAGCGAATGCCTGCAAGCCGCGAGCGTCGACGGGATAGAGCGAGACGTTGGCCATGACGGCAGCGTTGACGGCAGCACGCAATTGCGCCTGATTTTGAGTACCGGTCTGCTGCAATCCACTGCTGAAGAAGATGATGGACTTCTTCTGATCGATGCCGGACATGGCCTCGGCGAGGGACTGGATGGCTTGCAACTTTCGGTCGGCGTTGAAGACGTTGTATTCGGTGTCGTCGACGGTGTAAGCGGCGCCGGTGTCGGGCGTGCCCTCGGCGGTGCCAGTGTCACCGTTTTCCATGCCCTGGCTTTCGACACCGGAGAGCTGGGCGAGAACCGACTTGAGTTTAGCTTTGTCGGAGGTGAAATCCTGCGACACCTGGAGGGAGGAATCGTAGGTGACGACGGAAACAAGATCGGCAGGAGTCATCTGCTTGTCGACGAACTTGGAGGCACTGTCGATGGCTCGATCGAGGTCATCGGGCTGAAGGGAACTCATGTCGAAGAAAAGAACGATGAGACGGCGATCCTGCAGAGTCTGGCGCGGAACCTTGACGTTGCTGGTGAGGAGATTCGCGGACGAGGGGGCGACGGTGGTCTCGCCCTGCTCGGGGCCGTTCTTGGCGAAGCTCTGCACGTCTTCAACATCGAAGGACGCAAGACGCTGCGGCTTGCCGTCTTCAAGGATGGTGAAGTCGCTCTCCTTGAGATTGCGAATGGGATTGCCGTGGCGATCAACCGCTGTGACGCTGACGAGAACGAGGTCGCTGGTGACCTTGAAAGTGTAAAGCGCGTTCTGCTTCTGCGGCTTGGGCTGGGCCGATTGCTGGGGAGCAGCGTAGGTGGGGACGCCGGAGAGGATCATGCCGCCCAGGGCCAGCGTTGCCATCAGTTTACGAAATGGTTCGTGATTCACTCGGAGCTCCATGGATTCCTGGCTTAGAAACGATACCGCGCCGACATGCTGATCTGGCGCATGCCACCGACGGAGATGACCTGACCAAATGTGGGCGAATTGACGGTGGTGTTGATGCCCGCATAGTTGGGATGGTTCAGAACATTGGTGGCGTTTGCGCTGATCTCAAGGTTCATCATGTCGCGCAGCGGAAACTCCTTGGTGATTCCCATGTCCAACAGAACGGTGCCCGGGCCTTCAATGGAATTGCGTCCGGCGGTGCCGTAGGTTCCGGGAGCAGGGACACTGAACGCGGCGGTGTTGAACCACTGCTGGACGGTCGGATTACTGATGGAGATCGGCTGACCGTTGTAGTCGGCACGCAAGCTGCCGTTGGTGCCATTGGCGACGGTGGCGAAGTCGCCGATGACGCGCGGGGTGAAGGGGAAGCCCGAAGCGAGCGTGAACGAGCCGTTCAGGGTCCAGTCGCCAAAGACACGGCTGGGGAACGAAGAAGCGTTCGAGAACCACTTTTTGCCGGTGCCGAACGGCAGTTCGTAATTGAAATAGCCGGTGAGGTTGTGGCGCTGATCGAAGCTGGAGAGGCCACGCTCGGCAGCAAGGTTGAGATCGTTTTGCGCGACTACGGTAGCCCCGCCGCCGATCGACGATGCGTTGTCAATCGACTTGGAGAACTTGTAGGTGCCGCCGACAGAGAGTCCATTGTGCATGCGGCGGCGAAGGCTGACGCTGCCAGCATGCATGATGGAAGAGCCCTGCGAGGTTTCCCAGAGGAAAGGCTGGACGCCAGCGATGCGCAATTGCCCGTTGGGTTCGCGGTTGGGTGCGCGAACCATGTCGAGGGCCGTGCCCTTGCTGCCGGTGTAATCGAGGTTGAGCAGCAGGTCGCCGGGAAGTTCGCGCTGGATGTCGAGATCCCACATCTGCACGTAAGCGATGTGGTAGTTGGGATCGATGCCGTAATTATTGGTGAGCACCGCAGGAGAAGGCGCCGGGAATCCATTGGCAAATGTCAATGAAGTCGGCGAGGCCGCTGCATTCGTCTCGGTAAAGGAGAAGGGCGGCTGGAAGGCGAGATTCTGCACGATGGAGCGGTACTGGCCAAGGTTGTAGTTGATGCCATAGCCGCCGCGGACAACGGTCTTGGAGAAAGGCTTCCAGGCGAAGCCGACGCGCGGAGCAAAGTTGTCGCGATCAGGATTGACCAGCGACTTGGGGTAGGCGCCGTAGTAAGGGCCGGTTTGTCCGGGCTGAACCGCGGACGCCGCAGTGAATCCGGGTGAGACATCGAGATTGACGAGACGATTGTCGGACTCGGTGTAGGGCGCGATGTATTCATAGCGCAGGCCAAGCTGGAGCGTCAGGTTGCCGCGTACGCGCCAGTCGTCCATGACGAAGAGGTCCCAACCGTCAGAGTTGAACTGGTAGGTGTAGGGGCTGTACTGGATGGTGGTCTGCTGAGCGTAGCCGAGGAGGAAATCGGCGAAGTCGTAACCGGTGCCGGGGACGGCGACACCGCCATTGCGCGCGGCAGTGGCAAATCCGGTGAAAGTGAAAGTTCCGCGCGGGTTGCTGTTGTTGTGCAGGGACGTCGACATCTTGCGGAAATCGCCGCCGAAGTGGATGTTGTGCTTGCCGATGGGGAAGACGGCGAAGTCGCTGAATTGCAGCACCTGATCGATGCGGTGCTGGGGAGCGATGTCGCTAAGGCCCTGGAAGTTGGAGAAGCTGAGGCCGGGCAGTCCCCAGTCAGAGGGATTCTGTGACGCCCCATTAATACCAAGCGAGCCGGCGATGTTGTTGACACCGGCATAGAGATTCGCGACATCCGCTTCGTTGCGATTCCAGGTGACGCGCAGCATGTTGAACTTGCGACCCCGTCCATAGGCCCATCCGCCATTGAGGTTGAATCCCCGGGAGTGGCTGGTGCCGCTCGCGCTGGCGAAGGGACGAAGAAGATCGGAATTGCTATTGGAGTAGTTGAATCCAAGGTTGATGTTGTTGCGGTTTCGTCCTCCGCGTCCACCGCCCCGGCCGAACATGCCAGGCATCATGGGCTGGCCGAAGTTGTGGACGAAGTGGGTGAAGAGGCGATCGTTGTTGCTGCTGGAAGAAGACGAGAAGCGATAGTTCTGCTGTCCGGGTTGGTTGGGTAACGGGATGTACTTGAGCAGTGCCTGCGCCGCTGGACTGAACATGGCTGGATTCAACTGCGAACCAAGCAGCGATCCGTTGGAAGGATCGTAAAGCTGCACGGGGTCGCCCGCGTTCGGGCCCGAGGTGTAGACGGTTTGCGAGAAGTCGCCATTGCGCTCGGCGAGCGTGGGGACGTGAGAGAAGACGTCGTACGGAGTGCTGGAGCGAGTGCCGGTGTATCCGCCGAAGAACATGGTCTTCATGCCGCCGTTGTAGACATGAGGAATGTTGAGGGGGCCGCCAATCATGCCACCGAACGTATTGGAGCCGTATCCCGGCTTGGGGTTGTCGGCTCCACTGAGAGAGTAGGGCGCGGCATTGAGCGCGGAGTTGCCGGCGGTGTAGTAGACGGCACCGTGCGGGCGATTGATGTTGAACTTGCCGAGAGCGCGAGGGCCACCGCCGCCAATCATCATCATTGGTCCACCGCCCATGGGGCCACCGCCACCGGGACCTTCGCCCGACATGAGGCGTCCATTGGCACGCATTTGTTGGATACGGTCGCGCATGTCCTCCATGCTGTTGAGACCGAAATCCTGGGTGCTGCCCTGCTGGCCCGTGACGGCAACAGATTCGTTGGTCGCGTCGGCAGAGGAAGCGAGGGATGGCATGCCTTCGAGTGGAGTGTTGCCGTTGCCGCCGTTGCCGCTGTCGTCGCCGAAGGCGCTAAGCGTGCTCTCGTCGGAGTTCACGGAGAGTTGCTGCGTTCCCGTGCCGTTGGCGAGGGTGGCAGCCATCTGCTGCAACGCCGCGGTACTCGACTGATCGGACTTGGGGACGCGCGACAGGAGGATGAGCGCGAAATCGGCCTTTCCGGTTGGAGTGGCGGGTTCGATCATGACCTCGTGCGTTTGCGCGGCGAAGGCAGACATGTCAGCACGCACGACCCAGCGGCCCTTCATGGGGAGAAGGAGACGATACGATCCATCGAGATCGGTAGATGTAAAGACCTTCTTGCCGGTAAGAGTCTGGGTGGCGGAAACGGTGACGCCGGGAAGAAGAGTGTTGCCGGACTTCACCACACCGTGAATTTCAAACGCAGGAGGCTGCGCGGGAGCCGCGGTCTGCGCGAGCACGCCAAATGAAAGCGCAACTACAACCAGTGACAAGAGAGCGGAACGGACAAATTTAGCCATCGAAATCAATCCTGACGGTGGAAACCCTGGGCTAGCGAGGTGCGTTCGGAGGCGGACCGCTGGGACCGCCAAACATGCGGCCTTCCGGCAAGCCGACCATCAACACGGCTGGCACAAAAATGCCATTTTTCACTTCACCACGTCCGGCAACGCGCTCACCGATTTTTACGTCGGCGAGGGTGACGCTCTCGCGCCTCATGTTGCGGAAGGAAGTGTCATCGTCGACTTCGATGACCTGCTCGACGCCGTCGGTGCGCTTGATGGTGAGCTTGACGCCATCAATTTTCGTAACTTCGCCGATGATGAACTTCTTACCCATGTCGGCGGGGTCCATCATCATGCGTCCACCGGGGCCGCCAGGACCGCGGCTGCCGATCATGCGCGCCGTCCAGGTGTTGTCCCCCGAGGGCTCACCGGCGACGAAGACGGTGTCGCCAACCTTGAAGTCGCCGAGCTTGGTGTCGGGCTTGCCTTCGTGACGGAACTGCGTCTCGGAGGTGACCTTGACGGTGGCTTCCTTGCCATCCATGGTCTTGAGCTTGATGGTGTCGCCGGAAATTGCGGTGATGGTTCCCATGGTTCCGCGGAACTGGCCGCGCATACCGCGATTTCCGCGCTGCTGCGGAGGAGGGGCCTGTTGGCTGTCCTGCGGAGCATTCTGGCAGAGCGCCGTGACGGCGCCGAGCAACAGCATGGCTGTAATGGAAAGCAGTCGTTTCATTGTTTCGCCTCAAGTGCGCACGCGTACGGATTAAGGATTCGGTTCGGCCTTTACCGTTGTGGGGAACTACGCGTGATCCGCGACTTCCGAATCATGCGTGATGGGCGTGCATTCCCTGCCCGTCGAGGCATGTGCATGAATCTCGCTAATCAGACGCGGCGGAATACAAAAGGTAATCCGCTTTAGTAAACCCCCAGTGACTATTCGAGTTTCTACAAGAAATGCGCTTAACCCACGCTGAATGCTTCATTTAGCGTTAAGGAAGAGCGGGATTGGCGACGCAAGATGCAGGATTGTGAGCAGACAGATTTTGGCGAAGGCGTGACAAAAGATATGGGGAAGCCGAGCGGCTCCCCCATGTGACGGCAAAAACTTAAAGACTGACGCCCTTTACATGGACGACAGCTTTGATGGCGCGTAGTTGCGCGAGCACAGTCTCCGGAACCGCAGTGTCGGTTTGCACGATGGCGAGAGCGTTGCGGGGAGCAGTGCCGGGAGCAACCGCACCGGACTCGCGTCCGAGGGAGAATCGAGCGATGTTGATACCGTTCTTCGCCAGCGTGGTGCCGATTTCACCGATGACGCCGGGGAGATCCTTGTTGGCGAAGACAATCAGGTGACCATCAAGCGGAGACTCGATCTCAATGCCGTTGAGCTCGATGATGCGCGGAGATTCACCATGGACGACGGCTCCGCGCGCCGAGACCGCGACGCCAGGACCATGCAGTGAAATTTCGACGGTGCTGAGCTTGCCCTCAGAACGGTGTTCGGCGACACGCACACCACGGGCCTTGGCGGCGGCCTGCGCGTTGACGACGTTGACGACTTCATCGGAGCCGTGTTGCAGGATTCCGGCAACGGCGGCGTTTTTTAGTACCTCGGTCTTCCACTCCCGCAACTCGCCTTCGTAACGA
Source organism: Acidobacteriota bacterium (assembly GCA_021779935.1). Classification (GTDB taxonomy): domain Bacteria; phylum Acidobacteriota; class Terriglobia; order Terriglobales; family Acidobacteriaceae; genus JAJXZT01. Next base: position 136,352 of record JAJXZT010000011.1, on the reverse strand, counting down.
ATGCGAACCTCTTCGAGGTTGGACTCGAAGAGCTGCGCGAGCAACGAAGCGACCTTCTGCGAGAGCTCAAGATAGGACTTCATCTGCCGGTACTCGACATCGGTGAGCGACGGTGCATTGACGGCGTTTTGCACGACGCCTCCGAGGAGATAGTCGCGCACCTGCGAAGCGATCTGGACGCCGACGGCAACCTGACCTTCCTGCGTGGAGGCGCCGATGTGGGGCGTGGCGATGACGTTTGCCAATTCAAGGACCGGTGAATTCTTCGGCGGTTCGGTAGGGAAGACATCGAGCGCGGCGCCGCCAACCTGGCCGGAGCGGAGCGCGTCGGCGAGAGCCTGCTCGTCAATGAGTTCACCACGGGCGCAGTTGACGATGCGTATGCCACGCTTCATTTTTGCGAAGGCAGCGGCGTTGAGCATGTTTGCAGTCTGCGGCGTGAGCGCGAGATGGAGCGAGATGAAATCGGCCTGCACGTAGAGTTCGTCGAGCGGGCACAAGGTGACGCCAACTTCGCGGGCGAGGGCCAGTGAAGCGTAGGGGTCGGTGGCGACGACACGCATGCCCATGGCGAGGGCACGTTTGGCAACTTCGACGCCGATGCGTCCGAGGCCAACGACACCAAGAACCTTGCCGTGAAGTTCGATTCCCTGGAGCGATTTCTTTTCCCACTTGCCGGCGCGAGTGGTGGAGTCGGCCCGGGGAAGATGGCGCGCAAGAGAAATCATGAGGCCGAGCGTGAGTTCGGCAACGGCGATAGCACTGGCTCCGGGAGCGTTCATCACGACGATGCCGTGACGGGTTGCAACCTCGACGTCAATGTTGTCGACGCCGACGCCGGCGCGTCCGATGACGCGAAGTTTGGTTGCGTGCTGGAGAAGCGCGGCGTCCGCCTGCACGGCGGAGCGAACAATGAGACCGTCAGCATCGGCGACGGCGGCTTGGGGATTTTGCGCGAACTCCTCGGGGCCGACAACAGTCCAACCGGGAACGGAGGAGAGAACGTCCATGGCCTTGTTTGCGATTTTTTCGGCAACGACGATCTTCATTACGCCTCCTTCTTCGCCGCAGCGTCGCGGTAGACCTGCTGCGCGGCGCGGAGTCCGTCGCCGAGTTTGAATGCGCCGGGCGTCAACTCCGCAAGGACTTGCTCAAGGCCGGCGATGATGGCGATGCAATCCATGAAGTCGAGATAGCCGATGTGGGCGATGCGGAAGATCTGTCCCTTCATTTCGCCCTGACCGTCGGAGAGGATGCCGCCGAATTGCGCCTTGAACTTCTTGACGACGTCGGTGGCGGAAGCTCCGGCGGGAGCCTTGACAGCGGTGACGGCGGCGCTGGGAGAACTGGGTGCGAAGAGTTGCAGGCCCATCGCCTGGACGGCGGCACGCGTCATGGCAGCGCAGAGTTCGGCGTTGGCAACGAGCTTGCGACGGCCTTCGGCGACATCACCATTCGATTGCGAAGCAATGTAGTCGAGCGCGGCACCGATGGCGGCGACGAGCGCGACAGCAGGAGTGTAGGACGACTCGCCCTTGGCCGCCGACTTGCGCTCCTTGCGAAGATCGAAGTAATAACGCGGCTGCTTCGAGGACTCCATGCGATCCCAGGCGCGCTGACTGGCGGCGAGATAGGCCATGCCGGGCGGGACCATCAGAGCCTTCTGAGAACCGCCGATGATGATGTCGATACCGTCGCCATCGACATCGAGATGGGTGGTGCCAAGGCCGGTGATGGCGTCGACGACGAGCAGCGTATCCGAACCGCGCAGGAGTTTGGCAACCGCGGAAATATCGTGCCGAATGCCGGTGGAAGTTTCGGTGGCCTGCATGAAGACGACACGGACTTCAGGCGAGAGATTCTTGCGGACCTCGTCGAGCGAGAAAGTTTCGCCATAAGGAGCGGAGACAACGGTGACGGCACAACCGAAGGCCTTGGCGAGAGAGGTCCAGCGCTCGCCGAACTTGCCGGCAGTGAGCACGAGGACCTTGTCGCCAGGACTGGTGAGGTTGCTGACGGCGGCTTCCATGGCTCCGGTTCCGGACGCGGCGATGGCGACAACGTCGTTCTTTGTACCGATGAAAGATTGCAACTGCTGCAAGACCCGAGAGTAGAGCGCGCGGAACTCGGGCGTGCGGTGATGAAGATCGGCGGCGGCCATGGCGAACTGGGCGGCTGGGGCGAGCGGCGTAGGACCGGGGGTAAAGAGACGAGTTTTGCGAAACATGGGCAAAAGACCTTTCCTTTATTTGCACGTGTGCTGCGGGCACGTGCGGCTAGGCGTGCAGATCAGAAGCAGCGGTCCAGGTTGTAGAGCGTAATTCCACTCAACAGCTTCGGGTAGAAATCCGTAGACTTCTGGGGCATAACGTGGCCGGCATAACAAACTTGACGCAACTGCTCGAGCGAAACGGGATTGAGCAGGAAGGCCGCGTTGGCACCGCTTTCCACCTCATGCAGGGCTTTTTCCGCCGAGCGGTAGTAGCGCAGATTGCGCTGCTCGCGAATGGCTTCTTCGGAGATGCCGAGGACGGATTCAAGCACTACTTTGTGCAGGATCGTGACGTCGACACGGCGCTCAACGGCGGAATAGGTGGAGAGAACGCGATCAATGCGCTCGGGAATGGCCTTGAGTACAAACGCTTCGGAAGATGTCGCGAGTCCGAGAGCGGTGGCGTTAGACGCAGCGGCGTTCACGCGGTTGAGCAACTCCGCGGCCGGCGCGGGCGCAACCTCGAAGCAATCCCGCAATTTTGCGACAAGCGCGGCGGTGTCGAAGTTGTCGAGTCCGAAGACAACGCGGTGCGTAGGCAACACGAGAAGCCCGGGGCCGCTCATGTTGACCAGGGTCATCATGACGTAATCGTGCGCTGCGGGAGCGTTGCCGTGCTGCTGACGCTGCGCGTCGCGGTAGGAGCGAGCGGTCTCGTATCGGTGATGGCCGTCGGCAATGATGAGGCGCTGCTTGCGGAAGTTCTCGACGATGGCCCCGACGAGCGCGGGATCGGAGATGCGCCACAAGTGATTCTCAACGCCGTATTCGTCGACGACACTGGCATCGGGCTCCCGGCCGGCAATGGCACGCTCAACCTGCTGATCGACAGCGCGGGCGGGATCGTCATAGAGCATGAAGATCTGGCCGGAGTGCGTGCGCGTGTGGCGGAGCAGGTTCATGCGGTCGACCTTGGGGCCGGAGAGCGTCTGCTCGTGACGGAAGACCACCTGCTCGTCATAGTCGTAAAGCTTGCCGAGGGCGATGATGCCGCTGCGGGTGAGGTGCACGTCTTTGTTCAGAGGATGCGAGAAGTGCTGGACGTAGGCGTAAAGGCCGGGTTCCGCGTCACGCTGGAGAATTCCGTCGCGCTGCAAACCGGCGAGAAAATCCGCGGACTGTTCATAGATCGACGGTGCGCCGGCTTCGGTGGAAGGCCTGGCGAGTTCGAAGCGAATGAGGTTGTGCGGACTGCGCTGGTAATAGCCCGCCTGCATGGCAGGCGAGATCTTGTCGTAAGGCTGCGTGAGAACGTCCTCGAGCCGTAGACGAGTGGTGTCGAACCGAAGTGCTTGGAAAGGCTTGATGTCTGCCATTGCTCTCCCGTGCCCTCGGCCAGATGGCCGTAGAGTCGCCTGCAATGAAGGTTTTCTCCATCTTAACAAAGGGAGTGAGTGAATTTGATGAATTGGCTTTCATTTCCCGGGAGAAATTGAAGAGTCCGCACTTTTGTGGAATGTTGGGCGTGAATATTCATGCGTTGAGATGAATTTTCCGGCGGGGAATGCCGGATAAAGTATTGTTCACGGGGCGCTGACCTGCTAACTTCTCCACGATTTCATCCGGCACAAAATCATGTGCCGCAGCGAGAGTCTTCCGGCGGAGGAGCCATGAAAAAGCGAATGCCGAATCGACTTGCCACCTGTGCCGCAATCCTGATTGCGAGCCTGTTCCTGCCGTATCGCGCGCTGAATGCGCAATCGAAAGACGCGCCCGCGGCGAGCGGTCTTTTTCACCAGATGAAGTATCGCTACATAGGGCCGCCGGGCAACCGCGTGTCGGCCGTGGCGGGAGTGCCGGGCGATGCGAACGTCTATTACGCGGGGGCGGCGTCGGGCGGGGTGTGGAAGTCGTTCGACGGAGGCGACCACTGGTACCCGATCTTCGACAGCGAACCGGCACAGTCGATCGGGTCGATAGCGATTGCACCCTCGAACCACAACATTGTCTGGGTGGGGACTGGCGAAACATTCATACGTAGCAATGTATCGCTGGGCGACGGCATTTATAAGTCGGTGGATGGCGGCAAGACGTGGCAACACATGGGGTTGGAGAAGACGGGGCGCATCGGGAGGATCATCATCGATCCGCAGAACCCGGACATCGTATTTGCGGCGGCGCTGGGGACGGCCTACGGGCCGCAGCAGGAGCGCGGTATCTATCGCACGAAAGACGGAGGGAAGACGTGGCAGCGCGTCTTGTTTGTGGACGAGAACACGGGCGCTTCCGACCTGACGATGGATCCGCAGAATCCACTGAAACTGATCGCGGGGATGTGGCAGATCGATATCAAGACGTGGGGACGCAAGAGCGGCGGGCCGGGCAGCGGGCTGTTCATGACGACGGACGGGGGCGACACGTGGAAACGGTTGACCGGCCATGGGCTGCCGGAACCGCCAATGGGGAAGATCGCGGTGAACTTTGCGCCGAGCGACGACAACCGCGTCTATGCGCTGATAGAGACGGGACAGCGCGGAACGCTATGGCGTTCAGACGATGGCGGGCAGTGGTGGAGAGCCGTGAATTACAGCCGTCTGCTGAACGAGCGTCCGCATTACTACACGCGGATGCTGGTGATGCCGGACAACGCGAATGAAGTGTATTTTCCGTCGAACACGGTGAGCGTGACGTATGACGGAGGAGTGACGACGGACCAAATGGTGTGTCCGGGCGATAATCCGGCGATTTCCGAAAACGGGCCAAGGACGCCGCACGGAGGCTGCGGCGGCGACAACCACGACATGTGGGCGGACCCGATGAATCCGAACCGCATGATGATCGGGTCGGATATAGGAGTGCTCATCAGCACGGAGCGCGGGCGGTCATGGAAGACGGTGCGCTTGCCAATCGCGCAGATCTATCACGTCGCGACGGACAACCAGATTCCGTATTACGTCTACGGGCAGATGCAGGACGGAACGCCGCAGCGCGGGCCGAGCAACGTTCCGGGAGATTACGCGATCAGCGCGAGCCAGTGGACGACGACGGCCGGCTGCGAAACGGGATGGAACATTCCGGACCCGGTGGACAACAACATCGTGTGGGGCGGATGCTACGCGGGCGTCACGGAGATGGTGAACCTGAAGGACGGATTCCCGCGCACGGTGAGCGTGTGGCCCGATCGCACGATGGGTGCGAACGCGGGTGAAATCAAGCTGCGCATGAACTGGACGTATCCAATCGCGATCTCGCCGTGGGACCACCACACGGTTTATGTGGGCAGCCAATATGTGCACGAGACGACGGACGGCGGGCAGACATGGAAGCGCATCAGCCCGGACCTGACGCTGAACGATCGCAGCATGATGGGCGACTCGGGCGGACTGACGGTGGACAACCTGAGCGTGGAATACGCGGGAGTCGTGTTTGCCATCGCGGAGTCTCCGGTGGAGAAGGGGCAAATATGGGCCGGAACGAATGACGGCCAGGTGCAGGTGACGCGAGATGGCGGCAAGACGTGGACAAACGTCACAAAGAATTTTCCAAACCTGCCGTCGAAGATGACGGTGGAGAGCGTGGAACCCTCGAAGTACGCGGCGGGGACATGCTATGTCGCTTTCGATGGACACCAGGTCGATATCTTCGATCCATATCTCTACAAGACGACCGACTTCGGAAAAACGTGGACGAAAATTACGGAAGGGATTCCGAATTCGCCGCTGAGTTACACGCATGTGTTGCGTGAAGATCCGGTGCGGAAGGGGCTGCTTTACGCGGGAACGGAGAACGGGCTGTATGTATCGCTTGACGATGGAGCGCACTGGCAGCCGTTTCAGCAGAACCTGCCGCACGCACCGGTGTACTGGCTGACGATCCAGCCGCACTTCAACGACCTGGTGGTGGGCACGTACGGACGCGGCTTCTGGATACTGGATGACATCACGCCATTGCAGGACATGAAGCCCGGGACGATGGATGCGGCAGCGTACCTGTTCCCGGTACGGCCGGCATATCGATTCCGCGCGAAGGTACGGCGCGATATGGCTCCGTACGGAGCGAGCGTTGGCGAGAATCCACCGTACGGCGGATCGATTAACTACTACCTGAAGGCGAAGACGCCACCAAAAGAATTAAAGATGGAAGTGCTGGATGCGTCAGGCAAGTTGATCCGGAAGCTGCATCCGACGGGGCATGCGGGCATCAATCGCGTGTGGTGGAACCTGCGCTATGAGCCGATGGTGCGCGTGGCGCTGCGCACAACACCGCCGGGCAATCCGCATATCTGGGAAGAGAAACGGTTTGCAGGAAAAGACAGCCGGCCAATCTTCTACTACGGCATTGGCGGCGAAACAACAGACGGGCCACTGGTGGCGCCGGGAACCTACACGGTAAAACTGACGGCGAATGGACAGACTTTGACGCAGACGATCAGCGTGCTGAAAGATCCGCGGACGCCGGGCAGCGCGCAGGACGTCGCTGAGTCGTCAGCGCTGTCGCACAAGATCTACGAGGACGCGAACGAATCGGCGCGGCTGATCAACCAGATCGAGTGGACGCGCAAGCAACTGGAGGACACGCGCAAGATGCTGGTGGCGAACAAAGCAGACAAGGCGCTGCTGGCTGCCACGGACAAACTCAATGACGAGTACCTGGCATCGGAAGACAAACTGATGCATCCGACGATCGCGGAGGGCGACGAGAAATCGTTTCGTGGACCGATCGGACTCTACCTGAAATTCATCTGGCTGGGCGCTGAAGCAGGCACGGGCGGAGGCGACGTGGCGGGAAATAACGATTACGCGCCGACGGTTCCAGAGCAGGAGGTGTTTGCGCTGCTGCATAAGGAACTGGAAGGCGTCCAGACGGCGACGGACGCACTGAATAGCCGCGCGGTAGCTGAGTACAACGAGACGCTGCGAAAGGCCGGGATGATGCGGATCGTGATGGTGAAGACGGAGTAGGGCAGGCAAAAACGGTTTTACGCAAAAGGGGCACGGGAAAGTCCCAACTCTTCGATATGGCGAAGAGGAGGGTATCCGGGCCCCTTACGCTTGTCCTGGCCTAGACGCGGACTTCCTGGCAGGCCACGATATTTGCCTTCAGGACATCAGCCGAGTGACGCAACAGGTCGGCCTCTTCCGCACTGAGACTGAGGCGCAGCACTTCCCTGATGCCGGAACGATGCAAGACCGAGGGAAGGCTGAGGCAGACATCGCTGATGCCGTAGTAGCCGTCGATGAGGCTGGAGAGGGAGAAGACTGTGTTCTGGTCGCGCAGGATGGCGGCGATGATGGTGGAGAGAGAAATGGCGATGGCGTAAAAAGTGGCGCCCTTGCGCTTGATGACAGCAGCACCGGCATCGCGGGTGCGAATGAAGATGTCGTGCAGGGCTTCGCGGTCATATTCCATGCCGCAATTCCTGCAATAACTGGCGAGGTGCATGCCGGCGATGTTGGCCAGGGACCAGACGGGAACTTCGGTATCGCCGTGCTCGCCAATGATGTGCGCGTGGACACTGTGAGGATCGACGCCGAAATATTCGCTGAGCATGAAGCGGAAACGAACGGTATCGAGGATGGTGCCCGAGCCGATGACGCGACGAGGATCGAGACCGGAAATTTTGAGGACATTGTAAGTGAGGACGTCGACCGGGTTGGTGGCGACGACGATGACACCGGACGGATTCTGGGCGGCGATCTGGGGGACGATTTGACGAACGATGGCGACGTTGTTTCGCGCGATGTCGAGACGGCTGTCGCCGGGCTTGCGGCCGACTCCGGCGGTGATGACGATGACATCAGCAGTGGCGCAGTGGGTGTAATCTCCGGCGAAGATGCGGGTGGGCGGAGTGAACGGCAAAGCATGTTCAAGATCCATGGCCTCGCCCTCGGCCTTGGCGGGGTTGGCATCGATGAGAACAATTTCTCCGGCGACGCCGGACATGAGCAGCGCATAAGCAGTGCTGGCTCCCACATTACCGGCGCCGATGATGGCGACGCGCGTTGAGCTTTTCATGACGATCCCTCCTTGAGGCCAGATGGGCTGGCTGTGTACCGAGGCAATCGGGGAGAGGGGGTTATGAGAAAGTGTGCTCGTGTGGCGAAGCGGGTGCGGTGCGGAGGGACACAACCGAACGTGATGGAGGAGAACGCGCGTAACCCCAATGGCAACGGGCGCTTACACAAGTATTACAATCCGCGGAGGCATGGATTGTTATCTTACAAGCAAGAGCACGGAGGGTGGCTCCGCCGCTGTTTTTCAAGTTGGGGTGACAATCCAGTGAAGCAAACCCAGAATCGCACGAAGATCAATTGGTATACGACCTTTATCATGGTCGTCTTCCACGTATTCGCCGTTGTTGCACTCTTCCATTTCACGTGGAAGGCGTTCCTGCTCGCTGCAGTGTTGTGGTGGATTTCAGGGAGCCTCGGCATCGGCATGGGCTACCACAGGCTGCTGACGCATCGCGGCTATAAGACGCCGAAGTGGGTGGAATATTTCCTGACGGTTTGCGGCACGCTGGCGCTGGAGGGCGGGCCAATCTTCTGGGTGGCGACGCATCGCATTCATCACCAACTGACGGACAAGCCTGGCGATCCGCACTCGCCGCGCGACGGCAAGTGGTGGTCGCACATGGGATGGATCCTGATGGGCGAATCGCTGCACAAGAGCACGGACGACCTGGCGCGCTACGTTCCGGAACTGCGCAAGGACCGCTTCATTGTGTGGCTGAGCAAGTGGCACTGGCTGACGGAGACGATCGTTGGACTGGGTATCGCGTATTTCGGCGGCTGGAATTATGTGCTGTGGGGAATTTTCCTGCGGACGGTGGTGGGTCTGCACGCGACGTGGCTGGTAAATTCGGCGACGCACCTGTGGGGTTCGCAGCGATACGCGACGGGCGACGACTCGACCAACAATTTCGTTATCGCGATGCTGACCTTCGGCGAAGGCTGGCACAACAATCATCACGCACATCCGAGTTCGGCGCGTCATGGTCTGAAGTGGTGGGAGTTTGACCTGAACTGGTACGGTATCCAGTTCCTGCGGTCGCTGGGGCTGGCAAAAGACATCAAGCTGCCGAGGGCGGACAGCCGCGTGAAGGAAATCGGCGCGACACCGGTGAGCGTGGTTCCGGAGCCGGAGATGTCGTCGGCTTACGACTAAGCGGATTGGAAGATTTGAAACGCCGCGGGCCTTCGGGTTCGCGGCTTTCGTTTGCGCGCTCATGCGGTTCCGGGAAGGATACAGAGGATGAAACGGGGTGAAACAGTGCGTCCGGCAAGGGGCGCGGTGTAACCTTGTATCGGCAACAGGAGCCAAGCAGGCGTCATGCAGATTACGAGCCGTCGCAAGACCGCAGCCACGTTCATCGTCCTGGGAGCATGCTCCGTGGGACTTGCGCTGGCGCTGAATATTACGTGGGTGATCCGATGGCGTGAAGTGGGAATGGCGGTGCTGGGTTTCCTGTTCTTTGGATTCATCATCGCGGGCGTCACGCTGAACACGATCTTCCTGGTGAGGGAGATCCGCCGCAACGAGCAGCACGACAGCTTTATCAACGCGGTAACGCACGAACTGAAAACTCCGATTGCGTCGATCCGGCTGTATTTGGAGACACTGCAATCGCGAAACCTGGACGAAGCACAGAGAACGAACTTCTACCGCATCATGCTGGAAGATACGGACCGGCTGCTGAGTACGGTGGAACAGGTGCTTCATGCGGGGAAGATTTCGCACAAGCCGGGGCGGCGAAACTGGAAGCAATTTGACCTTGGCGAAGTGGCGCGGGAATCGGTGGAACTGGCGCGAACACGGCATCACCTGGATGCGGAGGCGATAGAGTTTCACGACTACGCGGTAGGCAGCGAGGAAAATCGCGTGAACGGCGAAGCCGAGGAGTTGAGCGCGGCGATATCGAATGTGCTCGACAACGCGGTGAAGTATTCAACCAATCCGGTGCGGATCCGGGTGGAAGTGCTGGCCGAGGGAGCCAACGTGCTGGTTCGAGTGAAAGACCACGGAGTGGGCATTCCACGGCCGGAACTGAAGCGGATCTTCCGGCGCTTCTACCGCGTGCCGCAAAGGATCAAAGCGCGGGTGAAGGGAACGGGACTCGGCCTGTTCATCGTGCGGTCGGTGGCACGGCATCATGGCGGCGACGCATACGCATCGAGCGAAGGCGAAGGTTTGGGGGCAACCGTTACGATCAAAATTCCAAGGATATACAACCGATGAGCCGCATCCTGGTAGTGGAAGACGAAGCGCACCTGGCGCAGGGGTTGCAGTTCAACCTGGAAGCCGAGGGACACGAAGTGACGGCCGTGGAAAACGGCGAGGCAGCACTGCAATTGCTGCTGACGGAGCAGGTTCCGTTTGAAGCGATGGTGCTGGACGTGATGCTGCCGGGGTGCGACGGCTTTACGGTGGCGACGGAACTGCGCAAGGCACGGAACTATATTCCGATCCTGATGCTGACGGCGAGGAGCCGTCCGGAAGACGTGTTGAAGGGATTCGAGTCAGGTACGGACGACTATCTGCCAAAACCGTTTGACCTGTCGATTCTGATTGCACGCATCCGAGGGTTGCTGCGGCGGACGGCATGGATGCAACATGAACGTCCGGCGGAAATCGTGACGGCGTCGAACAGCAACGAGGCGGAAGTCTATCACTTCGGCAACAAGGCGGTAGACCTGACGAACCTGGAGCTGCGGGACGGCGACGATATTGTGCGTCTTACATTGATGGAAGTCGATTTATTGCGCTACTTCATTCGCAACGCGGGACGGGTGATTTCGCGGAAAGAAATACTGGACGAAGTGTGGGGACTGCGCGAAGACACAGACACGCGCGCCATCGATAATTTCGTGGTCCGGCTGCGACGCTACATAGAAGATGAACCTTCGCACCCGAGGAGGCTGGTAACGGCACGAGGCGTGGGGTACCGCTTTGTGGAAGAACCGGCGAAGGAGACTTAGGCGGCATCCTCTGCCTGCCTGCTATTCCGATTTTGCCTGCCAAGGATCACCCCAGGAAGATTTCTTCGCCAACTTGTAACGGTCCTTTTGTGATTTTGTGACGGTCTGCGACTGGAGTCCGACCGCAGTGCAGAGGGTGAATTGCAGGTGTCCCGGGCGATGCAGGGGATGGCGGACGATGCGCGCTGAAGCTCGCGCGACGGGATTCCGCACGGCCGCGACGTAGGAAAATTTCTCATCTTCATAGCCAAGCTCCCCGCCTTTCAGACGGCGGTGCAGAGAACCGCGCTCGATGCGCTCGGCAAAGTGGCACCAGTCTCCGCCAGCGGCCATGGGACAAGTTTCGTCGTGGGGACAAGGCGCGGCGAGAGATGCGCCGTTATCGAGGAACCAGCGGCGGACATCCACGATGGTAGAAGCACCGGTGCGAGTGCCGGGTTCGACGATGAGAAAGGCCTGACGTGTCCGTTGCCAGGCAGCGTTGAGCAAGGCCGCACGTGCACCTGGCTGCAATTCGCCGAGCGCGTAAGACAAAACTACAAGGTCAAAGTCGTCGCCGGGTAGTTTCGTGCGCAAGTCGCCCTGCGTCCAGCGGGCGGAGGACAGTGCCGAATTTTGCGAGGCGACCATGAGGCGACGTCCCATCTCGATGAGAGACGGATCGCGCTCGAAAGCGCTGACCGTGGCGAGAGAAGGAAATACTTCGGAGGTGGCCCAGGCAGCGGTCCCGGGGCCGGCGCCGAGGTCGAGCATGGAGGACGGAGAGAGATCAGGGCAGACGTCGCGCAACTGGCGGAGAGCGTGGACGCATGCGGCGTAGGTGGCAGGCGTGCGCACGAGAAGGTAGGCGGCGCGATGCTCGGCGGAGTCCATGGCGGGCGAGGAGAGAGAGCCGGACTGGTAGGAAGCGGTGAGTTCGCGAGAGGCGCGGGCCAGAGTACGAACGTCGTGCGAGGAGGCGAGCTCGTCAATGGCTCGACGCAATGTTTCGGGCAGTTGCATGCGAGCTCCAGTGTAATTGCCGGGGCGAAAAGTGCGGAAATTTAGCACATTGGTGGAGTGATTGCGGGTTGATCACAAGCTTCTGTGATTGATGTCACACGAGGTTGTGTGTTGGTCGGTTACAAAAAGAGTAGAACGATCTTGGGGTTATTGTCTTTTGAAAGAACTGTCACACATCAAGTCCAATACGCAGTCTTGTGCGGCGAGTTTCCAGGCGCCGCCGGAGTTGCACTCCGCGCTGAGCGGTATCGCGAAGCCGATCATCAACGCCAAGGGTGCGCCGGTTTTCAAGGTCAACGAACCAGCACTGGGGATCTTCGTGGTGCGGGCCGGATCGGTGAAAGTAACGGTTCCGGCGGAGAGCGGGGAGTCGATTGTGGCGCGAGTTGCAGGTCCCGGTTCGGTCCTGGGCTTTTCCGCCGCGATGTGCGCGCATGTCTACCAGTTCACCGCCGAGGCGCTGGAAATATCGGAACTCGGATTTATAGAAACCGATACGCTGAATGAGTATCTGCGCGCGCGGACGGATCTCTGCATGCAAGTGGTGACGATGATGAGCAACGAATTGCTGGAAATCCGCGAGACACGGGAACATATGCGTACCTGCGCACATTCAGAGTGCGCGCTGCACACCTCCTGCATTCATTCTTCGCAAGCCTGAACGCCAGCAAACCCGCGAATTGTACCGTTACAATCTCCCATGCCACGCATCGGTGGCGAGGAAAATCAAAACCATTCACGTGCAGGCGGGAGATGCCGTACAGTTGAACCAGGCTCTGATGGAGTTTGCATGATGCATTCGACGACGGACGGTATGGCAGCCTACGAACAATTGAAACAGGTGCCGGGATTTCTGTTTGTGGACCACGTGGCGATCGCGGTGCCGCGAGGACAACTGGACAGACAAGTGGCGGCGTATGCGCTGCTGGGATTTTGCGAAATTCATCGCGAGGACGTCCACGGAGGCGACCAAGTGCGAGAGGTGCTGTTGCAGATCGGCGAGGGCCCCAACTTGATCCAGTTGCTGGAGCCACTGAGCGCGGAGTCGCCGGTGCAGAAATTGATTGAGAAAAATGGCGGCCGCGGCGGATTTGCACACGTGGCGTTTCGGGTGCGTAACGCACAGGCGGCGTTCGACTACATGAAGCAGGCGGGATTCAACCTGATCGACAAAGCTCCGAGACCGGGATCGCGCGGCACGACGGTGTTCTTTGTGCATCCGAAGTCGCGGGCGGAAAATGCGTTCGGATTCCTGGTGGAGATTGTGGAAGATACGGCGAGCGCCCAAAGGTAAATACCCGGTCATCGCAGTGACGCGATCACATTTTCCACATAGGGAGAGCGGGACTACACTCTAAGCGGGAGGTGTGTATTGTCGCGCGTTCTTTGTAGAGCACTTACGCTGACGGCCCTATGTGCGGGGCTTGTCGTGATCTTCGCCTGCCACTCCAAACCCACCCAACCAGCGAACGAAAAACACTACGATATTGAAGGTCGCGTTGTATCGGTAGACAAAGCAGCCGGGACGATTACGCTCGACCACAAGGAAATTCCGGGATTCATGCCCGCCATGATCATGCCGTACAAAGTGCGGGACAAGTGGGCGTTTGATTTTGTGAAACCGGGCGATCACCTGCGGGCGACGCTCGCGGTAGCCGACGACGAAGGCTTCCTGGAAAACATTTCGGTGACGCAGGATTCGGGATCGGAGTCGAGCACCTCGCCGGTAAACCTGCCGCACAGGGGAGATGCGATTCCGGACTTCCACTTTGTCGATCAGAATGGGCGTCCGGTTCACATCGCGCAGTTCAAGGGAGCACCGCTGCTGCTGACGTTTATTTATACGCGGTGTCCGCTGCCGGATTATTGCATTCGCATGAGCGGGAATTTTGCCGAAGTTGCAAAACGGCTCAAGCAGAACGATCCGGCGGAGTGGAAGAAAGTCCACCTACTATCGATAAGTATCGATCCAGACTACGATAAGCCGCCGATACTGCGAGCCTATGGCAAGAGCTACGCGGGAGAGGTTGATCCGAAGTTCGAGCACTGGAAGTTTGCCAGTGGGACACCGGCGGAGACGAAGAAGGCAGCGGAGTTTTTTGGCCTGAGCTACGAAAAACAGAGCGGTCAGATTATCCATTCGCTACGAACGGCCCTGATTGGAGCAGACGGGAAACTGGTCGATCTGTACTCGGGGAATACGTGGAAGCCGGAAGAGGTTGCGGATCAAATTGCAGGGTTGAAGTAAGAAAGTCGCGAGTCACGAGTCTCGAAAAAAGCGAAGCCCCTTTGAGTCCGGCATGGACTGAAGGGGCTTTGTCATGACTGCAAAAGGTGTTATCGAGTGGCGGGCTCGGCGATGCGCTCGTGAATGAGGTCGGCGACGTGCTTGACGACGCCCCTCATGGCCGCTTGTACGCAGGGTGAGAGTTCGGTGCCGTGTCCGAAGCACTCGCCGGTGACGGTGGTGAGCAGCGCCGAGGGTGATTTCCCATAGAGGGCGCGGGCGGCTCCCAGGAGAACTCCGGGACTGATGTGGTGCGTCATGGTGAGGGACTTTACTTCAGGGCTGAGAGGCGTGTAGTGGATGGCTCCGGCAACTCCGTCCGTGGATGTGTCGAGAAAAATGACGTAGTCGACGAGAGCGATTGCCTCGGCCAGTTCAGGGCTGAGCTGGTGGCACTCGATGAAAGAGACATCGGGCCCGGTGACGGTTTCGCGCAGGGACTGCAGAGCTCGAAGTCCAAAACTGTCGTCGCTACGCAAGGGGTTTCCGTATCCGATTACCAGCACTTTTTCCATTGTGTCCTCACATGACGGTCGAACACGATTGCACACGCATAGTGTAGGAAGCGGGTGGTGACGCGGATGTGATACGGCTCACAGGAGATTGTGTGGCCAATTGGTGGCGCCTGTCAGCAGATTCGCGGTAACTGCTCGCCGCTGAGCATATCGACAATGCGACTGGTGCCGATGCGGCTCTTCATGGTCACCATTCCTGAAGGCGAATCGGTGACGCGACCGATACGGACGGTGCCGGTTGCGGGTTCTTCAGAGCGCATGGCGGCGAGCGCGCGTTCGGCGTCCTTCTGCGGAACGATGGCGATGAAGCGGCCTTCATTAGCGAGGTAGAGCGGATCGAAGCCGAGGACTTCGCAGGCGGCGGCTACGTCTTCGCGCACGGGAATCGCTGTCTCTTCGATGCCGATGTGAAGGCGTGCGGATTCGGCAATTTCGATCAATGTGGTGCCGAGGCCTCCGCGAGTGAGGTCTCGCAGGCAGTGGACCTCGACGCCGGAGGCGAGCAGCTTCTGCACGGCGGAAGCGAGTGGCGCGCAATCGCTATCGATCTGCGTCTCGAACTCGAGACCTTCACGAGATGCCATGATGGCGATGCCGTGACGGCCGATGTCGCCACTGAGCAGAACGACGTCACCAGCGCGAACGGAAGCAGGCGAGATGGGCTGACCATAGTCGATGAGCCCGATGCCGGCGGTGTTGATGAAGACGCCGTCACCCTTACCTTTGTCGACGACCTTGGTGTCTCCGGTGACGAGCTGCACGCGGGCGGCGTCGGCGGCGGATTTGAGACTCTTTACGACGCGCCAGAGAGTGTCCATGGGGAGACCTTCTTCGAGGATCAATCCACAAGAAAGATAAAGCGGACGGGCGCCGCACATGGCGAGGTCGTTGACCGTGCCGTTGATGGCGAGGGTGCCGATGTCGCCACCGGGGAAGAACAAGGGGCTTACGACATAGGAATCGGTGGTGAAGGCGAGACGCGATTCGCCGATTCCGAAGACGGCTCCGTCATGTCGCGTTTCGAGGAGGGGACTCTGGAATGCGGGCAAGATCATCTTTTCGAGAAGCTGGTGCGTCAACTTGCCGCCTCCGCCGTGGGCGAGTGTGACGGTGGGGTAGTCGGTGAGAGGAAGCGGACAGGAGAGAACGAAATCTTTCGGGGATGACATGATTACGCTTTCATGGCCGGTGCCGGGGTATCGTGACGCCGGTAGCGGAAGTATGCAGCGCAGGCTCCCTCGGAGGAAACCATAGGTGCGCCGAGCGGCTTCTCTGGAGTGCAGGCGGTGGCGAAGGCCGGGCACTCGTGCGGCTTCTTCAGGCCCTGCATGATGAGTCCGCTGATGCAGACGGAATTTTCTTCAGCGGTGTAGGCGGAGAGATCGAAACGCAACTCGGCGTCGAACTCGGCATACTCCGATCGCAGGCCGAGTCCGCTGGCGGGAATGCTACCGACGCCGCGCCATTTGCGATCGACAACGCGAAAGACATTCTTCATTAATTCCTGCGCGGGGAGGTTGCCCTGGGTCTGCACGGTGCGTGTGTACTGGTTCTCGACTTCGTGACGGCCCTGTTCGAGTTGCGCGACGCACATGGCGATGCCCTGGAGGATGTCGAGCGGTTCGAAGCCGGTGACAATGATGGGGACACGATACATTGCGGCGAGCGGGAGATATTCCTCGAAGCCCATCACGGCGCAAACGTGTCCGGCGGCGAGAAAACCCTGCACGCGGCAGTCGGGCGAAGAGAGAATGGCGTCCATGGCCGGCGGAACGAGGACGTGGGAGACGAGAAGAGAGAAATTTTTCAAGCCAAGCTGCTTTGCCTGGAAGGCGGCCATGGCGTGCGCAGGCGCAGTGGTCTCAAAGCCGACGGCGAAGAAGACAACCTGCTTCAAAGGGTTCTCCCGCGCAATGCGGAGGGCGTCGAGCGGAGAGTAAAGAATACGGATGTCGCCGCCGCGAGCCTTGACGGAGAAAAGGTCACAGTCGCTTCCGGGCACGCGCAGCATGTCGCCAAAGGAACAGAAGATTACATCGGGACGCGAGGCAATTGCCACGGCCTTGTCGATCAACTCCAACGGGGTGACGCAGACGGGACAGCCGGGGCCGTGCACGAGGGTGAGCTGTGGCGGCAGAAGTTCGTCAAGCCCGAACTTGACGATAGAGTGCGTCTGGCCGCCGCAGATTTCCATGATCGTCCACGGACGAGTGGTGAGACGTGCGATGGTTTTCGCATATCCGGCACAGGCGGCAGCGTCGCGATACTCGGAGACGAACTTCATCGACGCGTCGCTCCGGGGGAGTCCGGGGTGAGGCCGGCGAGTTCGTCCATCTCGCGGAGATACTCAAAGACGCGCTGGGCCTCGCTCTCCTCCACCTTGCTGATGGCGAAGCCGACGTGAATGAGGACGTAGTCGCCGGCTACGGCATCCGGCAAATATGCAAGGCTGGCGTCACGGATTACACCGCCGAAGTCGACGCGAGCGGTACGCATCATTCCATCGCCGGAGATGCTGAGAATCTTACCCGGTACGGCGAGACACATCTTGCTACTCCTCCTTTCGGGAAGTTCGGGCGGCGGCCATGACTTGACCAAGAGCGATGCCGCCATCGTTGGGCGGGATACGCTGATGCCAGTAGGCGCGGAAGCCGGCTGCGCGCAGTTTGTTGACGGCGAGCTCGGTCAAGAGCCTGTTCTGGAAACATCCGCCGCTGAGGGCGATGCGGTCGCACTCCTGATGTTGAGCGATGTGGACGATGGCGTCAGCCATGGCGTTGTGGAACTTCCGTGCAATGCGTCCAAGCGGTACGCCCGCCTGCTGATCGTCAAGAATCTCAATGACCATGCGAGCCCAACTAATGGTCATGGGTTGGCTGGGATCATGCGTGTGGTTGATGGTGTAAGCCTCGCCGGTCGCGTCGGTCATGGCGGCGAATTCCAACTCCATGGCGGCCTGTCCTTCAAAGCGGACGAACTGGCGCAATCCGATCACGGAAGCCACGGCGTCAAAGATGCGTCCGACGCTGGAGGTGATGGGACTGTTCAATCCCTGACGGAGCATCTGCCGGACAACCTTGCGCTCGGCGGGCGTGAATGCCTGGACGGATAGAAGATCATCGCGATCGAAGATTTCTTCCCCGAGCATGCCGTAAAGCATGCCGGCAGCGGCACGGCGCGGTTCGCGGACGGCGGATTCGGCGCCGGGGAGTCGGAAGGTTCGCAGATGCGCGATGCGCTGATAGCTGGAAGCGTCGATCGCGAGGAATTCGCCGCCCCAGATGGTTCCGTCGGGGCCGTAGCCGCTGCCATCCCAGGCTACACCGAGGACGGGCGGAGAGATGGCGTTTTCCGCCATGCAGGAGAGGATGTGCGCGTAGTGATGCTGCACGCCGAGCGGGGAAGCTGCGTTCCTGTGCGCGTAGCCGGTGGAGACGTAATTGGGATGAAGGTCGCAGGCGACGGCTACGGGCCCGACTTCATAGAGATCGCGGAAGCTGGCGATGACGCGTTCGAAGGCATCGAGCGATTGCACGGTGTCGAGGTCTCCGATGTGCTGGCTGACGAAGACCTGACGACCGACGGCGAGCGCGACGGAGCTTTTCTGATGTGCACCAACGGCGAGCGTGGGGGCGATGTTCTCGTTGACGATGACCGGTAGCGGGGCAAAGCCGCGCGCGCGACGGAGGATGAGTTCGCGGTCGAGCACGATGCGCGCCACGGAGTCGTCGACATGGTGCACGATGGGACGGTCGTGCACGAGGAAAGCATCGGCGATGCCGCGAAGGCGCTGCACGGCTTCATGTTCGTCCGTGCAAATGGGTTCGTCGGAGAGATTGCCGCTGGTTGCCACGACAGGGAAGCCGAGTTCGGACATCAAGAGATGATGCAGAGGCGTGTAAGGCAGCATCACGCCAAGATAAGGATTGCCGGGTGCGACGGCCGGCGCGATGCGGATGCCGGAGCCGGGACGCTGCCAGAGCAAAACAATGGGAGACTCGGGCGAGCACAGCAGGCGCTCCTCGGATGCGCTGACCTCGCAGTCGTGGCGAATCATCGCGAGATTGGGGTACATCAAAGCAAAGGGTTTGGCCTCGCGGTGTTTGCGCAGTCGCAGGCGGCGGACGGCGTCCTGGCTGCGCGCGTCAGTGACGAGATGGAAACCACCAAGCCCCTTGATGGCGACGATGTTGCCACGGCGAATTTCTTCGGCGGCGTGGAGTAAGGCATCGTCGAACTTTGCGATCGGGCGTCCATCGGCGGCCCACAGTTCAAGGTGCGGGCCGCAGACCGGGCAGGCGTTGGGCTGCGCGTGAAAGCGGCGGTCGCGAGGATCCTGATATTCAGCGGCACAGGCCGGACACATGGTGAATTGTTTCATCGAGGTGGCATGGCGGTCGTAAGGCAGACGCTCGATGATGCTGAAGCGCGGGCCACAGTGCGTGCAGTTGGTGAAGGGATAACGATAGCGGCGGTTAGATTTGTCGAAAATTTCGTCGAGGCACGCGGGGCAGGTGGCGATGTCCGGGAGAATAATGGTTGTCTTTTCGCCATCTTCGCTGGGTCGAATCTCGAAGCCTTCATAACCTATCGAATCAAGGTAGGAGCATTCGAAGCTCTGAATGAAGGAGACGGGAGGCTTTTCGGACTCGATGCGGGAGAGGAACGTCCGGAGGAGATCGTGCGGGCCCTCTACTTCGAGGAAGACACCGCTACTGGAGTTGTTGACCCAGCCGCGCAGACCGAGTTCGTTGGCCAAGCGATAAATAAATGGACGGAAGCCGACACCTTGCACGGCTCCGCGAACGACGGTGCGAAGACGCTGTACGCCGACGGGAGCTACGGATGGGACGATGGTGTCGATAGTTTTGGCCAAAAGAAACTCCAGGGCGAGTGGGAAATCGAGCAAACCCCACCCCGACCGTAGCCTAGGCGGGGGTGGAAGGGGAGGCGAGGACTGGAGTCACGGTATTCTGTGATTAGAGTCACCCCACGAAAGTCCGGCTAATTGTTCATGGAGGTCAAATTTCTTTATGGAATTTTTCTAAAACATAACCTTGCGTTACATAGGCACCAATCTAGTAAATTTTCCCTCAAACTTAGGTATTGCTGTAAGAAGCGTCCAGCCCGATCATCACGCATCACATTGAGGGTGGCGGATCGAAGGTTGGAAACACGCACCGTCCCGTGAACTACAACGTTGGTAACATTTGCTGATCAATTATGTAGTGCAAAAGTACCTGTACTCGACGGCGACCATTGAATTACGCCGGTTATCTTGTAAAGGCAGGATGCTTGCTATAAAAAGAGAAGTATCAGGTGCTTCGGTAAAGTGTTGCGGCAGATAGCAACGCCAAACACAAATTGCAGGATTACCTAAGGGGTTTTGTGGAGAGCATCAATTAGTTTTTCCGGTTGGCACGAGTGTACGAATCGGATGGCAAGTTAGATAGAAACACAATATGACAGGGACGTTTCACCGCACACGCAGGAAAACGTGTGCGCGGAGAGAGCGGATTTCTGCGCGGGTGCAATGGCAAGCGACGCCAACTGCATCACGCCTGGCAACGCGGCGCGCCAACTGGGTCCAAAGCGAACAGAGTCAGTGAGAAGAATAATCCAAAGCCGTTTCGGTGCGATTTGCGGGATTGTGTGCTGCGCGTTCCCGTGGCTGGTGTTTCCGGCGAAGTCCGCGGCGCAGACGGTTGTGACTCAGACGGTAACGATACAGGTTAGTCCGCTGGGGAACCTGTCTTCGGTGCCTGCGAGCGTGACGCTGGCGCAGCCGACGATTCCGTTCACGAGTTTTACGAAAACGATCACGATTTCGTACCAGGCACGCACAACGCCAAGCGGCGGCGGCGCGATCACGATGCAGGTGACGACGGATTTTTCGGCGGCGGGGTCGGGCGGGCCGAGCGTGGCGAATGGCGATTTGACGTATACCTGCGGGGCTGCCGACCTGGGTACCAGTTGCGGCAGTTCACCGATTACGGCGAGTACGACGACGCAGACAAACGTGGTGCAGATCCCGAGCAGTGCTTGCACTGGCGGAGGTACCCCGTGTTCGTCGACAAACACGAATTCGGTAACGATGAATTTGTCGCTGGCAGACACCCCGGCGTTGACGTCGGGCACGTATACGGCCGCGCTGACGTTTACGATCAGCTCGACTTAGGAGATGGCGCGCAGTGGAAGCGGGCTCATGGTGAAGACGTTCGCGATTGCAGGGATGATGGTATGCCTGGCGGCATGTGGGTTCGGGCAGGTTACGACGGGTACGACAAACGTCACTGCGAACATTAAACATGAGGCAACGCTCTCGGTGGATGCCAGTGATCCGTTCCTGACGACCGGATCGGTTTTCAATAACTACACCGCGACCACGAATTTTATTTACATGATCCGTACGACGCAGTCGACGGGAAGCGGCAAGATCACGGTGCAAGTGACGACGGATTTCAGCCCGACGGGTGGACCTTCAGTGGCGACCCCGCCGAGTGTAGGGGATGCATTGACGTATACGTGTACGGCCAGCGCTCCGGCGACGCCGTGCTCGGGAACGGTGACAGCAAAGACGACGAAGGCGACGAGCGTGGCGACATTCGGCGCGGATGCGCATTCGTCAACGACAGGGAATTCGGGGTCGGTGGTGTGGACGCTGACGAACGACCCCGTTTACCAGACAGGCAGCTATACGGCGATCGTGACGTTCACGATTTCGGCGACGTAGACCTGGAAGGAATCGCGTAAGGCCAGCGGCGATAAGTTCGGGCAAAGCCGGCTCGCGAGAGCTTCCGGCCAACGATGCCGGAGGGACAGGCAAGATCAAACAGTACAAGCAACAGGAGAAATAAATTCCATGCGTAAGTTACTTTTCATCGCCGCAGCGACCCTGTTTACGGGCGCAGTGGCCTTCGGCCAGTCGAATACGGGCAATACGACACTTAACTTGACCGTCGCCCACGAAGCATCAATCTCGGTGGACTCGAGCGACAACTTCTCCACAACCGGATCGGTTTTCAACCCGTACACGGCGACGACGAACTTTACGTACAAGATCCGTACCACGAAGGCCACGGGAACTGGCACCATCACGACCGAGGTGACCACGGACTTCAGCCCGACGGGTGGACCTTCGGTGACGACGCCTCCGACCGCTGGCGATGCGCTGACGTACTCCTGTACGGTGGCTTCACCGGGAACCGGGTGCAGCGGAACGCAGACGGCATCGACAAGTTCGGCCACGAGCGTTGCGACGTTCGGCGCAGACGCTCACTCGACCGCGGCCGGAAACTCAGGGTCGGTAGCCTGGTCGCTGACGAACGATCCGGTTTACGGTACGGGAGCCTACACCGCGACGGTGACGTTCACGATCTCGGCGACATAAGAGGACCAGAAAGAGCATCAGAAACGCACAGGCGCAACTTGTGCGTGGCAAGCGTGGTTGCAGTGCGAGTCTTTGCGACGGAGATGGCCGGGGGGCAGCGCGGCGAAAGCCTCCCGGTCTCCGGCGCGGGAAGAATTATTGACTGGCCACGATGGTGCGCGTTAGTTCGTGCCGACACCAATTAGTGTGTCGAATGCGAGGGCGACAGGGAACAACCACGCTTACTCAATCGATGTCACTCTCAGCATGGGGCCGGATAGCCGGTCTTGCGCAGAACGTAAGGATAGGTATGCGAAGTCACCGAAAACTACGTGGCCACTTTTCAGTAGCGGCGAGTCTGCTGTTGTTGTTGATGGGGTGTGTTCCGGTATTTGGGCAGATGGGGTTGGGAATGGCCCCGATGCGCGCGGAGATGCACCTGGCGCCCGGCAAGGAACATACCGGGTCGCTGATGCTTTACAACGACTCGCACACAGATCTGCGCGTGCGCACGACCCTGAGTGATTTCTACATCGACAACAACGTGACACCGCAGTTTGGAGTGTTTCCAAAGGAAGCCGCGGACTCCTGCCGCACCTGGCTGACGATCAACCCGATGGAAACTGAAATCGCCGGCGGTGGACAGGTGGTGGTGCGGTACACGATCAAGGTGCCAGAGAATGCCACCGAAGGCGATTACCACTGCGCGGCGAACATCACGACACTGCCGACAGCGGCGGCGCTGGTTGGAACCGGGATGCGCATCGCGGTGAGCGTAGCCCCGGCATTCTACGTCACGATCGGGGATCCGAAGGTTGACGCTTCCATCAAGAATCTGACGCTGGTTCCCCCAGATCCAAAGCTGAAGACGGGGTGGCGGGCGATGCTGACGCTGGAGAACAGCGGACTGAAGCATACCCGCCCCATCGGAGACCTGACGGTTGTCAATTCGCAGGGGAAAGTGGTTGAGAAGGTGGAAGTCCCCACGGTTCCTCTGCTTCCGAATCGCGAGCAGGTGTATCCGATGACGTTGAAAACCGATCTTTCAAAAGAAAACTATACGGTCCGGGTGAAGGTGGACCTTGGAATGCCGGTAATCCAGGATGCGGTGGTTACCGTTTCTGGAGGCACGAAAACTCAATAAGAGGATCGGGTTGCGTTTTACAAAGCCAAGTTCCGCACGACGGACGGCCATGGTACTGCTGTTCATGCTGCTTGCAGGGCAACTTTTATTTGCCCAGGAGTCAGGAGAAGCGGAAGTCGCATTCCAGGGATATTACCTCGGCGACAGCGGACAAGGCCTGATCGGTACTTCAGGCACGGCAATCCAATTCAAGGAATTCCGGCCAGGATTAGGGTTGCTGAGTGGTTCGTTCGAAGGCTATACGTCGCAAGGAAGCTATCGCACGGGGCAGGACTACATCGATCTGCAACGGGTCATTCTGCTGGGTCGCCACTGGCATTTCACGGCAGGGGATTTTGAAAGCGATCCCAATCAAGTCGACAATCCATTCCTGAATATCTATGTTCCGTCAGTCATTGCGCGCGGCGTACGCGTGGAGACGTCGAGTTCACAACAGACGATCGGGTTTTTTGCAGGGAACGAGTCACTGCTGGACGGGTCGGGAATTCCTCTCCGGCTGGGTGCGCCGCAGCAAGCGATCGGCATGTATTTCCGGCAAAGGTTCGGAAAGCGACTGAGCCTTGGCGCGCGATTTACGCACCTGTGGAGCACTGGGTCGCAGATTACGCGGAATCCCTTTTACTTTCCGACCGGCCACGATTTCCGCTCGAGCAACTCGTTGACTGCTCAATCGCTGTACAAAATATCGTCGCACCTGACGTTCTACGGGGAAGGGACACTGGCATCGGGAACGCGGGTTTCACCGGTGGGAGGGATCGGCGGACCGTTCTCGTTCCTGGTGGGGCCGGTGTGGCAGAGCCGGAAACTGTCGATACACACGAACTACGTCTACCAGACCGCGGCGTATCTGCCGATCACTGGATTTTTCGCCGGCGACCGCAAGGGCACATTCGCGGATGCGAACTACTCGCCCTTCAAGCGCCTAAGCCTCGCGGCATCGGCGTCGCGCTATGAAAACAATCTCGGTGATAACCCGAATATTCCGTCGCTGAAAGATAACAGCGTTTCGACAGGGTTGAACGTGCTGCTGCCGGGAGCAGTGAATCTGAGTGGAGACATTTCCCTGCTGCACCTGACGTCGCATACGGCGAGCACGGGAGCGAATTCGACGTTCAACAACCGGCAGGTTATCGTCTCGCTGACGAAGCAGATTGGTACTCATGCGCTGCGAGTTTCCGGCATGGACATTCTTTCGGATGCGAATGGGGCCGAGCAGAAGCAAAGGTCGATCGAATTTGGGGACAGCTTTGCGCTGAAGCGGCTGGCGGTCAGCGGTTCGCTTCGGTTCCAGCGGATGCTAGGCCAGCAGCCGCGAACCACTCTCTACTATCAAGGCTCCGTGCAAACCAGCATCAAGCGGGCCACGTTCAGCGGATACTTTGAGAAGGGAAGCGATCTGGCGAACCGGCTATTGTTTTCGACAAATTCATTCAGCACCACGATGGTGAGCGCGGGGATGCCGCTGTTTCGAGGCTGGTCCCTGCAGGCGAATGCGTATCGCACGAAACTGGTGACGGACTTAAATCCGGAGAGCATATTTGTCCTCGGCGGTGAAGGCGTGGGACCATCCATCCTGCTTTCGCAGGCGAACCACTGGAACGCGTTCTTCAAAATATCGAAGGAGTTCCGGTGGGGTTCGGGCGGAGACCAGAGCATCAACCAGCTTGCCACGGCGAGCACCCCGCTGGTCGGCTCCATCGAAGGACTGGTGGAGGAGCACCGGATGAACGGAGCAATGCCAGCAGCAGGAATCGCGATCACCCTGGATGGCAATACGACGACGCTGACCAACGCACAGGGGCAGTATCGCTTCCTGGAGGTGCGGGAGGGGCCGCACAAGGTGGGAATTTCGCCTACGAGGCTCCTGGCGGATTACATGCCCGGAAAAGTTTCTCAGGCAGTCGCCACCGTGAACCCGCGTGCGATTACACGAGTGGATTTCACGGTGGTCCACGTCACCTCATTTACTGGAAAGATATCCGGTCCGCCGAACATGAACCTGCAAAACGTCGTCGTGCGACTGTCGCCTTCGGGACGTTACACGACGCCGGATTCCGACGGGAACTTCGCGTTCTACGACTTACCGGAAGGCGACTATGAAGTGACAGTGGACACGCAAACTCTGCCGGAGGGAGTGGAACTCAATTCATCGGATGAGGCGGCCGTGGCGGTAAGGATCGGAACGAAGGCGGCTTCGCCGCAATTCAGTCTCCGCCCGAAGAAGAAAAAAGAGAAGCCGG
The DNA here is from genome assembly GCA_021779935.1 of Acidobacteriota bacterium. Taxonomy (GTDB): domain Bacteria; phylum Acidobacteriota; class Terriglobia; order Terriglobales; family Acidobacteriaceae; genus JAJXZT01. The sequence continues at coordinate 110,605 of JAJXZT010000011.1, read as the reverse complement.
AGAAGATTATCTTTCAACGGGAATACAACTTCGGAGGGGCGAGCAACCTGTAGCTACGGCAGTGAAAGAAGCCGGGTCGCGCTCCGGAGTTGGCCATCCGAGGAGAACACGCAGGCGTACCCGCTGGTGGCGGTGGAGAATTGCCGAAGCGGAACGTTATAAATTCCAGAGGCGCGTACTTCGAATGAATTCGCCGGGGCCGCAGAACAGTCATCCGCAGTCCAGAGCCGTGCAGTTGCCCCACGGGCGAGGCGAATTTTTACCTGCAACATGCCGGATAGCTGCACGACCTTGAGTTCAGGGGCAACGTGCAGGACCAGTGACGCCGCTCCACGGCTCTCTCCCACCGCTGTACCGCAGAACAATGTAGCCAAGACAATTACTGCACAGAGAAGACGCACGCTGAGGGCGGCGCGGCGGCTGGCGCTGGCGTCAGCGGGAGAAGATGAGCCCGTAGTTACTCCGAATTGGCCCAGTCTCGACGACATCATTTTCCTTGTCTTCCTTGCCGGGGAAAATTACGGATGAAGAATGTGAGAGCTAAAGCCGGAAATTTGCAGGGCGAGAAACTGAGCGGACTATCGCGGCGTCCGAGGCAACGTCTTGCCAAGTGTTGAGCTGTTCGAAGGGGCGAGACCGGAGTGGGATACGGAAGCGAGATGCCGACGTGCAGGCTCGCGAGCGGCAGCGGTCGGGACACAAGGAGTGTATGGAAGTTAGTTCAGATAAAGGAGTTGCGGCGGTTTGCAGGAAGCGAAGAAGGGGACTTGGAGCGGTGGGTGACGTCCCGGAGGTGAAGCGCCAGCCGCGACCGCCAGTGATGTGGTCTCAGAAAAGAACGTGCCGCAGGGGTGCATCAATTCGACACAGCGATTTTCGATCACTCGGGGCAATCGGCAGGAGAGTGTTTACGCTGTGTTGCGAGCGGGTTGAAGATTCGGACTGGAACGCTTCCGTGTGAAATAATAAGCCTGCCATGGATGAGCGAGATTTTTACACCGAACGGCAAGAGACGAAAAAGCACACTCTGCGCTGTCCGCATTGCGGACAAGAGGCGGAGTACGAAATCAACTGGCTGGTTCGCACGAAGAGAAACTCGCTGCCGCCGCGCGCCGACGAGCGCGACCGTGCGAAGTTTGCCAAGGCGCGCTCCTACATGGTGCGCCGCGACGACCTGATGGGCTGCAAGAATGTGCGCTGTCGCAAACGCTTCGAAGTGACCGGAGTGCAGTCGGTGGCGTTTATCGAATAGAAGAAGCTACTGGAGTTGCCAAGCGACAAGCGGCAATCTATCAGCAAAATCTGAAAAGGCAAAAACCCGCGTAAGGCGGGTTTTGTTTTTGGAACAAATGCTTTCATTGCGGGCCACTCCGTGTTCACAAGAAGATGCGTGCGAGGGCAACGCACTATATGATGTGGCGGGAATTTTCCTCGAAGGAATAACTGAGTGAAGACGAGAGCTGCATTATTTTGTACGCTTTGCTGGCTGTTATGGGCGACGATCCTCGTCGCACAGACAACCCCGCAAATTCTGAAACCGGCGAACGAGCCGCCCAACCTCGGTGAACTCAAGAAAGAACTGAAGTCCTACCACGACTGCACGTGTGCGTGCGGTTGCTACGCGAAGGACCTGGACGCGCAGACGCAACGCGCGATGGATTTCCTGAACAAGCGCGTGGCGGAAAAGAAGCCCGGGGAGAAGTTGGCGATGGTGCTGGACATCGACGAGACATCGCTCTCAAATTATCCACTGATGCTGCGGGAAGACTTTGGGTATAACCCGGCGGAATCAGAAGAGTGGGATGCGTCGGGAAAGGCGCCGGCGATTCCGGGCACGTTGCGGCTTTACAAACGCGCACAGGAACTCGGCGTGGCGGTTTTCTTTATCACGGGACGGCGGAGTCCGGAACTGGCCTCGACGGAGAAGAACCTGCGAGGACAGGGATTTACGAATTGGACGGGATTGACACTGCGCGCTCCCGACCAGGCGCACATGGCGACGATCGCGTACAAGTCCGGCGAGCGGAAGAAGATCGAGGAGCAGGGATACAGGATCATCCTGAGCGTGGGCGACCAGATGAGCGACCTGCTGGGCGACCCGCAGGCAGAGATGTCCGTGAAGCTGCCGAACCCGTACTACTACCTTCCGTGATGAAGGCGAGTAGATTCATTGCGGGATGAAAACGCCGGGGCAGAGTGATTGCCCCGGCAAATGTTTGCTGGCGAGCTAATGTCTTTGCAGTTCTTTCCCATGATCTTTGTCGTGATCGTCGCGGTCGCCGGTGATCTTGACGGTGGCAGCGCCGGTGAGCGGAGTTGTTCCGTCCTTCATGCGGCCCCGGAGCTTCACTTCCAGTTTGTCGCCGGCTTTCAATGGGCCGTCGAGATTAAGCTGCTGCAGGGCCCGGAGGAACTCGTTGCGCGGGAACTCCAGCAGCAGCATTTCGGATCGGGATTCGGGACAACCGTAAGCATTCGCGCGATGCTCGCGATCTCTGTCCTCGTGTCCGGGGAAGGCGATGTCAACGTGAGCCGGGATGAGATGAGGTCCGACGGAGATGGTAGCCGTATCGACTTGGTGGATGTCCACCAGCGAGCCTTTAAAATCGCGCAAGTTGCCGAACCAGAGACGAACAAAGTCGTGCGAGCGCTCCGCCCGGTGCTCGATGGCGGAACGGATGGCTACGACCGGAAAGGTGGGAGGGCGACGAAACTGCAAAAGGGCCGCACGAGGGTGATCTTGCCGTCGGGCGAAATGAAGCCGCTCGGATCGTCGGGAACGGTTTTCCAGAGAGTGTAGTCGTCGCCGGAGAGCTTGTAGATGTCGTAGCCGGAACCGCTGTCATTTGGGCTGACAAATTCCATGATCCCGTTATTATCCAGGTCTTCGAGGTCGCCTATATCGAGAGTGTCGGGCAACATGTTGTGCAGGGTAGACCCAGTCCAGGAAAACAGGTCAATCAGTTCCTGTTGTCCGTCGGAAGTCAAGGAGGTCATTTCAATTTCGGGTACCCCGTCGCCGTTGACGTCGACCAAGAGGAGATGCGTGCACCACTCAAAGCCCCCTACCTGCCGGCTTGGGTCTTCTTCATCTCCTGCCAGTACAAGATTTGTGCCCTCTTGCTTAAAAACACGCAAGAAGCCGGAATCGCTGGTCGTGGAGAAGTAGTAGGCAACGATATACCGAAACTTGCCGGACCTGTCGAAGTCGGCGCGGACGTATTGTGCATCGATGTTTTCCGGCTCATGAGGCGTACTGATCTTCTGTGCCAGATTGACGATGGCCTGCGGAGGCTGCGCCAGAAGCTGCTGTTTGATCTGGGCATCGGTAAGCTGGGCGTGAGCAAGTGATGGCACGGCAAGGGCACCTGTCAGCAGCAGACAGAGGACTATTCGTTGCAGCATCATCAATTCAGTGCTTGCGTTGCTTCTCTCCATGATCTTTGTCACGATCGTCGCGGTCGCCGGTGATCTTGACACCGACCGCGCCGTTGATCGCAGGGCCTCCGTTCTTCATATGGCCAGAGAGCGATACGGTTACTTCGTCGCCGGCCTTAAGCGGGTGATCCAGGGTGATCAACTGCAATTCCTTCAGGAACTCGCTGCGCGGGAACTCAAGCAGCAGCATGGGCGATTTGCCGTCTCTGCATTTTGAGTCCCATGAGTCCTTGTCGCGGTCCCTGTCTTCCTGTCTCGGGTAGGTAATGTCGATGTGGGCGGGAACCAGATGAGTGCCGACAAAGATCGTGGTGGTGTCCACCTGCCGGATATCAAGAATGTTGCCACTGATCTGGTGGAAGTGGCCGAACCAGAGACGGACGTAGTCGTGGGAATGCGGCGCCCGTCCGAGATATGCGGCGCGGACAGCGGCTGCCGGGAAACGTGCGGGCTGGGCCACACTACAGTCGGCGTAGGCGTCTATAATCGTGCCGTCCGGGGCGGTAAGACCACTGGGATCTTCGGGTACGGTCTTCCAGAGGGTGTAGTCGTCGCCGGAGAGCGTGTAGATATCGTAGCCGGAGCCGCTGTCGCTGGGCCTGACGAGTTCCATAATGCCGTCGTTATCGAGGTCTTCGAGGTTGCCTATATCCATGATGCCGGGCAGCATGTTGTGAAGATCGGACCCAGTCCAGGAAAACAGGCTGATGAGTTCCTGTTGCCCGTCGGCGGTCCAAGACGTCACTTCAATCTCCGGTACCCCATCTCCATTAACATCGACTAAGTGGAGCTGCGTGCTTGAATTAAAACCTCCTACTTGCCGGTTGGGATCATCTTCATCTCCCGCCAGCACGAGATTTGTGCCTTGTTCCTTAAAGACACGCAAAAATCCCGCATTGCTGGTTGTCGAGAAGTAATAGGCGACGATGTACTGAAACTTGCCGGACCGGTCGAAGTCGGCGCGGACGTATTGTGCATCGACAGTTTCCGGCTCGTCTGGCGAAGCGATCTTCTGCGCCAGATTGACGATCGCCTGCGGAGGCTGCGCCAGAAGCTGCTGCTTGATCTGGGCGTCGGTGAGCTGGGCGTGAGCAATGTGCGCGAAGAGCAAAGCGATCGCTACGGCGATTACGCTGCGCGAGTTGGATATACCCGTCATGCAGTCCTTCCGATCGCGAAACCTGACGGTGCGATTCCGGACAGTCACGTTACTACAATCCTGCCGAACTGCGAGCAAACTAAGGGCATCATTTCTAGAAACAGAACAAGCCCGAAAACACCGGTGCCATGACTGGGTATAGTCCGAACGCGACGAATGGCCAAGCATCGGCTCCCGATAAAGAAGAAACCCGCGCGTCCGGTGTAGACTGCTTGGCAAGCGGTTCCTTTTTTTGACATCACCATGGCACGAACATCCGTAGCGGAACTTGTGGAAAGCTTTGAGCGGCGCGGGCAGGAGTGCGCGTACGTCTTCCGGCGCGGGTACAGGAGTGTCCGCTGGAGCTACGCGGAAGTGGCGTCGACGGCGCGGCGGTTTGCGCGCGAACTGGAGCGACGCGGCGTTCAACACGGCGAGCGGGTGATGCTGTGGGGCGAGAACTGCGCGGAGTGGGTGGCGGCTTTCTATGGCTGTGCGCTGCGCGGAGCGGTGGCCGTGCCGATGGATCGCGCGTCGGCGCCGGAGTTTGCGGCGAAAGTGGCGCAACAGGTGAGCGCGAAGCTGGCAGTGTGTTCGCGTGAGTTGGCCGGACGATTGCCGGGTGTCGCGGTGATGGTGCTGGAGGAGTTGGCGGAAGGGCTGGCAAATCATCCAGCGGAGTATGTCGCGGCAACTGTATCGCGCGACGACATATTGCAGATCATCTTTACTTCGGGGACGACGGCCGATCCAAAGGGTGTGGTGATTACGCACGGCAATGTGCTGGCGAACCTGGAGCCGTTGGAGCGCGAGATTGCGAAATATCTGAAGTACGAGAAGTATGTGCATCCGCTGCGGTTTCTCGATCTGCTGCCGCTGAGCCACGTATTTGGGCAGTTCCTGGGGCTCTATGTGCCGCAAGCGATGGGCGCGACGGTGGTCTTCCATGAGTCGCTGAACCCGACGGAGGTGATGGAGACGATCCGGCGCGAGCGGGTGAGCGTGTGCGTCGCAGTGCCGCGGATGCTGGAGTCGCTGAAACAGAAGGTGGAGCGCGACCTGGAACAGGCGGGCGAACTGGAACGCTTCCGGAGGAAGTTTGTGGCGACCGAGGGTACGCACTTTGCGCGCCGGTGGTGGAAGTTCCGGAAGATCCACAACAAGTTCGGGTGGAAGTTCTGGGCATTCATCTCGGGCGGTGCGGCGCTGGACGAAGAGACAGAACGCTTTTGGGGACGGCTGGCATTCGCCGTGATCCAGGGATATGGGCTGACAGAGACGACATCGCTGATTTCGGTGAACCATCCGTTCAAGAAGGAGAAGCGCTCGATCGGCAAGGTGCTGCCCGGTCGCGAGATGAAGCTGGCGGAGGATGGGGAAATCCTGGTGCGCGGAGAAAATATCGCGTCACGATATTGGCAGGGAAGCGAGCTGAAGGAAGTCTCCGGCGAGGAGGGATGGTTCCACACCGGCGACCTGGGCGAGTTGGACGCAAAAGGGAACCTGTACTTCAAGGGCCGGAAAAAGAGCGTGATCGTGCTGCCGTCGGGGATGAATGTGTATCCGGCGGACCTGGAGGCGGCGCTGCGGCATCAACCGGGCGTAAAAGACTGCGTGGTGGTGGCGATTCCGGTGGGCGGAAACGCGGAGCCGTGTGCGGTGCTGCTGATGGAAGATGGATCGGCGGAAGAGGCGGTGCGGAAGGCAAACGAGAGCCTGGCTGAGTTTCAGCAGATACGGCGCTGGCTGACGTGGCCGGAAGAGGACTTTCCGAGGACTCCGACACAGAAACCGAAGACGGCGCTGATTGAGCAATGGGCCCGGGAGCATGAGCACGGCGGCGTGGCGACGGGCGGAATCGGCGAGTTGATCGCGAGGATGACGTCGCGGGCGGCGGCAGTGGCCGGCAACGAGGCGCGGCTGGAAGAAGACCTGAATCTCAGTTCAATTGATCGCGTGGAGTTGCTGTCGGCATTGGAGGACCGGTACCAGGTCGATCTGAGCGAGGCGAAGTTTACAGACGCGGCGACGGTGGCGGACCTGCAACGGATGGTGCACGAAGCAGGCGCGTCGGACGGGAGCCACAGGTATCCGCAATGGGCGCAGCGGTGGCCGGCGACGTGGATTCGTCCGGCGATCTATACGACGGTGACGTGGCCGGCGACGATGCTGATGGCGAAGCCGAAGGTGATCGGGCGCGAAAATCTGCGCGACCTGAAAGGGCCGGTTCTGGTGGCGTGCAACCACGTGACGTATATCGACATAGGATTCGTAATGGCAGCGCTGCCGTGGCGACTGCGCTGGAAGTTGGCACCGGCGATGCAGGGCGAGATGTTGGGATTGATGCGGAATCCGCCGAAGGGGACGCCGTGGTGGCGAGCACGGCTGGACCAACTGGACTACTGGTTGATCACGGCGCTGTTTAATGTCTTTCCACTGCCGCAACGGTCGGGGTTCCTGAAGGCGTTTGCGTTTGCGGGAGAGAGCACGGATCGCGGATACAGCGTGGTCGTATTCCCGGAGGGACGCAGGACGGAGAACGGAAAGTTGTTGGCGTTCCAGGCGGGGATTGGAATGCTGACAAACAGGTTGAACCTGCCGGTGGTTCCGATGCGCATTGATGGACTTTGGGAGGCGGCACAAAAAAAACAACTGCTGGTGGCGCCGAACAAAATCACCGTGCGCGTGGGAAAGCCTGTGACGTACGCGCAGGGTGAGAATCCGAACTCGATCGCCAAGGACCTGGAGCGGAGGGTGAGGGAGATGGGGATCAAGGACGAAGTAAGAAGTACGAAATACGAATGAGGGGGCTTTTCGGATTGCCGAATTGCCGGATTTTCGAAAGGGAAGAACAGGAGATGCGGGGGTGATGCGTCGTTGCGGTGAATATTGTGAATAAAGTCGATAAATTCGATGCATAGTCCACAAAAGCTGCGTTTTTTGGGTGTATAGGGAAAGAGATAATTCCAGCCTTATGTGACCGCCATCACAACCTTACCTCCCGGCGGTTTGCTCCAATAGAAAGTCACTGAAGGGCCAGACCGGGGCCCCGGGGACGAAGTCTGCCGGTTTGGCGAAATCGCTGTGCAACGGCAACGGTGGCAGTCGTTCACCGGAGAGAAGAATTCTGCATGCCGGCAATTCCTTTGAATAAAGAAAAACTACGCGCGGAAGTGCAACACCTGTGGCCTGAGCTGGAGTGGATTGGCGATATGGCGCTGCGGGAAAAGGTGACGCGGTGCTGGGAGCGGGCGTTCGAGTTGAGTCCTCTGACGCCGGATGACCTGACAAAGATTCCGTTCACGCTGCTGGTGGCGAACTGTCCGACGACGTTCATGGAGCACAAGCGGTGCGTGGTGCACATTGCGCGCGACGCGGCGCGTGCGATGCAGGAGTTCATGGGCACGGCGCTGAAGATCGACATGGACACGGTGATTGCGGGTGCGATTCTGGCCGACGTCGGCAAGTTGCTGGAGTACGAGAAGCGCGACGGCAAGACAGTGCAGAGCGAGCGCGGAGAGATGCTGCGGCATCCGTTTACGGGCGTGGCGCTGGCAATGGAGTGCGGGCTGCCGGATGCGGTGTGCCACATCGTGGCGACGCACGCGGCCGAGGGCGACCTGGTGAAACGCACGACGGAAGCCTTTATTGTGCATCACGCGGACTTCATGGCGTTCCTGCCATTCAAGGACAAGAAGAACTTGAGGTAAGGAGAAATACCCCACCCTGTCGCTGCGCGACAAGGGTAGGGCACGGAAAAGTCGCAAGTCGCCAGTCACGAGTCACAAAAAACATGAGTCCCACGTTATCGCCCAAAAACGGGCGCGAACGTGGGCACCCAACTCAGAATAGGCACCCGAAAAGAAAGTCCCCCAGCCGAGGGCGGCTGGGGCTACATAAGCAAAGGTAGGGGATATGGCGGAGAAGAAAGAGACGATCACAGCGGTGATGTCGAAATGGGCGGCGGGTGTGCGGTTCGAGGACCTGTCGAAGGATGCGGTGTACCAGGCGAAGCGGTTTCTTCTGGATTCGCTGGGATGTGCGCTGGGCGGCTATCAGCAGCATGACGTGGTGATTGCGCTGGGCGTGCTGAACGAGATCGCGGCGAGCGGCCCGGCGACGGTGATCGGCTCGGGCAAGAAGATGGATGTGGTTTCAGCCGCGCTGGCGAACGCGCTGATGGTCCGCTGCATGGACTACAACGACATCTACTGGAAACAGGACCCGTCGCATCCGTCTGACATTATCCCGGCGGCGCTGGCATGCGCGGAGCGGGCCAAGGGCGATGGACGCGAGTTGATCGTGGGCATTGCGCTGGGGCATGAGTTCGAGTGCCGGATGTGTGAGGCGGCGGTACCGGGAATCCGCGAGCGCGGATGGCACCACGCAACGTTGACGGCCTTTGTCTCGCCGATTGTGGCGGCACGGATGCTTCACCTGCCGTGGGAGCAGATGCAACACGCGATCGGGATTTCAGCGAGCGCGCGCTGCACGCTGGGTGCGGTGACGGCCGGCAAGCTGACGATGATGAAGAACACGGTAGACCCGATGGCAACGGAAAGCGGCGTGATGGCGGCGCTGCTGGCGGAGAAGGGATACACGGGGCCGGAACACGTGATCGACGGCAAGGAGGGACTGGCGCACTGCTTTGGGCCGGAGTGGAAGCTGAACCTGCTGACCGATGGGTTGGGCGAAAGCTGGCGGATTACGCAGTGCGGCATGAAGTTCTTCCCGACCGAGGCGCTGACTCACGCACCAATTTCGGCGGTGCTCGACCTGGTGAAAGGCAACGACCTGAAGCCGGAGCAGATTGCGAAAGTGCACATACGGTCGCTGGCGCGGGCGGCGGACATCCTGGCCGATCCGAGCAAGTACGATCCGCACACGAAGGAGACGGCGGACCACTCGCTGCCATATTGCATTGCGGCGGCAATCGCCGAGCGGCAGGTGACGCCGGCGCAGTTCACGATGGCGAAGATCGAAGACCCGCTGATTCGGGCGCAGTTGCGCAAGGTGGAGGTAGTGGCGGATGCGGAGATCGAAAAAGTGTTTCCGGCGCTGCAACGGGTGATTGTGAAGATCACGACGACCGATGGGCGGGAGTTCACGAAGCAGCTTGACTACCCGAAGGGCGATCCGAGGAATCCGCTGAGCGACCGCGAGATTGAAGAGAAGTTTGCGGCACTGGCGGAAGGAGTTTTGAAGAAAGAAGAGCAGAAGCGGCTGATCGACGCCGTGTGGAACCTGGAGAAGCTGGGTTCGGTGACGGAGTTGATGGCGCAGACAGGGAAGCGCGGCTAACCCGCGCTATCCGCGAAGGACAGCATATCCGAGGAAGGTGAACCATGACGGCCTTACTGAAGTCGTATGGAAGGCATAAGTCGGAAGTGGAGATATGTCATTGTCTGGAGTGCCAGGCGGAGATGGAACACGAACTGGGACGCAACGATTGGTGTCCGGAGTGCGGCGCCGATCTGGACGACGACGACGCGGAAGAAGCGGAGGCGTGAGCTTATGGGGCAGACGGTAGTCGAAAAAATTGTGCAGGCACACATGGCCGAGGGGCCGAAGCGGCCGCTGCGGGCGGGAGACTTCGTGTCGATCAGGCCGACGCACGTGATGACGCACGACAACACCTCGGCGGTGTTGAAGAAGTTCAAGCAATTCGGGCTGGCAAAGGTGCATGATCCGCGGCAGCCGGTGTTTGCCCTCGACCACGACATCCAGAACAAGGACGAGGCGAACGCGAAGAAGTATCGCGACATCGAGGCCTTCGCGAAAGAGCAAAAGATCGACTTCCATCCGGCGGGCATGGGCATTGGACACCAGTTGATGGTGGAGCGCGGTTACGTGCTGCCGGGTTCGCTGGTGGTGGCAAGCGATTCGCATTCAAACATGTATGGCGCGCTGGGCGCGGTGGGCACGCCTGTGGTGCGCACGGACGCGGCGGCGATCTGGGCGACGGGCGAGTTCTGGTGGCAGATTCCGCCAACCGTACAGGTGGTGTTAAAGGGCAAGCTGCGCAAGGGCGTGACCGGCAAGGACGTGATCATTACGCTGTGCGGACTCTATAACCACGAAGAAGTGTTGAACGCGGTGGTGGAGTTCGCGGGCGAGGGCGTGGCCACGCTCAGCATGGACGAGCGGCTCTCGATTGCCAACATGACGACGGAGTGGGGCGCGCTGGTGGGATGGTTCCCGGCCGACGCAACGACATTCGAGTATCTGCACGAGCGGCAGGAAGCCCTGGACGACAAGGGCAAGAAGCGATTGGCGGAAGACCGGCTGCGACGACTGGAGCAGCGGCCTGCGATGCCGGATGAAGACGCGGTGTATGCGGGACGGATCGAACTTGATCTGGCAAAGGTATCGCCGCACGTGAGCGGGCCGGACACGGTGCAGGTGATGAGGCCGCTGGCGGAGATCGGACCGAAGCGAGTGGCGATCCAGAAGGCATACCTGGTGAGCTGCGTGAACTCGCGGTTGGAGGATCTGGAAGCGGCGGCAGGCGTTCTGGAGAACAAGAAGGTCGCGCAGGGCGTGAAGTTCTACGTGGCGGCGGCTTCGGCCGAAGTGCAGCAGCGAGCAGAAGAGAGTGGCGCGTGGAAGACGCTGCTGGATGCGGGTGCGACGGCACTGCCTCCGGGTTGCGGGCCGTGCATCGGGCTGGGCACAGGACTGCTGGAAGCCGGCGAGGTTGGCATTTCGGCGACGAACCGAAACTTCAAGGGACGCATGGGATCGCGCGACGCGCAGTGCTACTTGGCGTCGCCGGCGGTGGTGGCGTCGTCGGCCGTGGCCGGGTACATCACGTCGCCGGTGGACGTGCAGGCGATGGAGTTGAAGCCGAGGTTCGTGCAACTGGGCGCAGCGGAAGTGGAGCAGGAGAAAGTGGAGATACTGGAAGGTTTTCCGGCGGAAGTGCGCGGACGGATGGTCTTCTGCCCGCAGGACAACCTGAACACGGATGGCATTTACGGCAAGGACTACACCTATCGCGAAGACATGACGCCGGAGATGATGGCGCGCGTGGTGATGGAAAACTACGATCCGCAGTTTGCGGAGAAGACGCGCGCTGGCGACGTGGTGATTGGCGGATTCAACTTCGGTACGGGATCGAGCCGCGAGCAGGCGGTGACAGCGCTGAAGGCGAAGGGCATCCCGCTGGTGATTGCCGGGAGCTTCTCGCAGACCTACTTGCGCAACGCGTTTAACAACGGCTTCCTGTGCGTGGAGTGTCCGGAGTTCATCAAGCGCATGAAGCAGATGTTCGCGGCGGAGAAGGACAAGACGGTGCTGCCGGGAGATGAAATTGCAATCGACTTTACGACGGGGACGATTCGCTATCGCAATGAAGCGTTCCGTTTTCCGCCGCTGGGAACGGTGCCGCAGTCGCTGGTGATTGCCGGGGGAGTGGAAAACCTGGTGATGAAGAAACTGGCGCCGGCGACGGCGTGAATCGGACAAAGTTCATAGAAAGAGTCTGTCAGGAGAAGCAAGCATGGCGAAGTACACGGTAGTGACGATGCCGGGAGACGGGATCGGAAACCAGGTTCTGCCGGAGGCGCTGAAAGTGCTGCGGGCAGTGGGATTCGACGCGGAGTATGTGCATGCCGACATCGGCTGGGAGTGCTGGCGGAACGAAGGCAACGCGTTGCCGGAGCGAACGATTGAGTTGCTGCGCAAACACAGGCTCGGGCTGTTCGGGGCGATTACCTCGAAGCCAAAGAAGGCGGCGGACGCGGAGTTGAAGCCGGAGTTGCGGGGCAAGGGCTACCAGTACTTCAGCCCCATCGTCTCGATGCGGCAGTTGTTCGGCCTGGATATCTGCCTGAGGCCATGCATTGGTTTTCCGGGCAATCCGCTGAACTTTATCCGCAAGCGTCCCGATGGCGGTTACGAAGAGCCAGAGGTGGACGTGGTAGTTTTCCGCCAGAACACGGAGGGCCTGTACGCGGGCGTGGAATGGACGAATCCTCCGGAAGAGGTGCGGGCGGCGCTGGCGACGCACAAGAAGTTTGCGCCGTTTGCGAACATGCCGGGCGAAGACCTGGCGGTGTCGGTACGAATCATCACGCGTCCGGCGGCACGGCGCATCTGCACGGCGGCGTTCGAGTATGCGAAGAAGTTCGGCTACAAGGGCGTGACAATCTGCGAGAAACCGAACGTGCTGCGCGAAACGTCAGGGATGATGGAAGACGCGGCGAAGGAAGTGGCGAAGAATTATCCCGGTATAGCGCTGTGGTCAACGAACATCGACGCGCAGACGATGTGGCTGACGAAGAATCCGGAAGACTATGGCGTGATCGTGGCGTCGAACCTGTTCGGAGACGTGATCAGCGACGCATTCGCGGGACTGGTGGGCGGACTGGGCTTTGCGGCGAGCGGTAATATCGGAGCAGAGGTGGCGGTGTTTGAGCCAACACACGGGTCAGCGCCGAAGTATGCCGAGCTTGATCCTCCGATCGTCAATCCGATTGCGATGATCCTGTCGGCGGCAATGCTGCTGGATCACGTGGGCGAGCGGGAGAAGGCAAACCGCATGCGCAAGGCGATTGCAGCGGTGATCGCGGAAGGGAAAGTGCGGTCGTACGATATGTTGCGGCTGCCGGGCGGTGCGGACGCGATCAAGCTTGGCGCAGCGAGCACGACGCAGATGACGGAAGCGATTCTGGCGAAGATGTAGCCGTCGCCGGAATGGCGAGACGAGAGGATACCAATGAGTACGGCCGAAGTAGTGGCGGGAAAGTGCGGCGAGGCGGGGCGCATGGGAAAAGACGTGCGCTCCGACTGCCATGTAACGGTAGAGCTGCGCTCGCAAGGCGGAGTGACAGTGGAGTTGAAGTCGCGCGTCGGAGCGTTTTATGGCGACGCGATCCGGGCACAGGTGCAGAGCGTGCTGCGCGATCTCGGCGTGGCGTATGCGCGTGTGGCCGTGATCGACGAGGGGGCACTGCCGTTTGTGATTGCGGCGCGCGTGGAAGCCGCCGTGCGGAGGGCCGGTGCGGGCGAGGGTAAGAAGTCTCTGCCGGAGAAAGCCGCGCACAAGGGCGGTACGGCGCAGGACAGGCTGCGACGCTCGCGGCTTTACCTGCCAGGCGCGGAACCGAAGTACTTCATCAACGCGGGATTGCACGGGCCGGACGCGGTGATCCTGGACCTGGAAGACTCGGTGCATGCGAACGAGAAGGACACCTCGCGCGTGCTGGTGCGGAATGCTTTGCGCGAGGTGGACTTCGGCGCCGCCGAGCGCATGGTGCGCATCAACCAGTTGCCGATGGGGATGCAGGACCTGGAAGAAGTGGTGCCGGAACAGCCGGATCTGATCCTGATTCCGAAGGTGGAGCACGCGAAGCAGGTGATCGAAGTGGATCAGGCGATCACGCAGATTGCGCAGCGTCTCGGGCTGACGCAGCCGATGTGGCTGATGCCGATCCTGGAGTCGGCGCTGGGAATCGAGAATGCGTTTGCAATCGCCACGGCCTCGGATCGCGTCGTGGCGCTAACGATCGGGCTGGAAGACTACACAGCCGATCTCGGCGTGGCGAAAACGAAAACGGGCGAGGAGTCGCTCTATGCGCGCATGCGGCTGGTGAATGCCGCGAGGGGCGCAGGATTGCAAGCGATCGATTCGGTGTTCGGCGACGTTGGCGACATAGACGGGCTGGCGAAGTGGGGCGAGCAGTCGCGATCGCTCGGCTTCGAAGGCATGGGCTGCATACACCCGATGCAGATCCCGGTAATCCACAAGGCGTTCGCACCGACAGCGTCGGAGATCGAAAAGGCGCTGAAAATCGTGGCGGCGTTCGACGAAGCGCAGGCGAAGGGAACGGGCGTCGTCAGCCTGGGTTCGAAGATGATTGACGCGCCGGTAGTCCTTCGCGCAGTGAAGCTGGTGGAGCGGGCGAAGCAGATGGGGATTGTGTGAATTTTCGAATTGCCGGATTTTTGGAGTGTCGAATTTGAAAGCAAAAGAGCGCTGGTTCGATTGTGACGAGAATGGTTGAGGATTGAGGGAAGGGCAGAAGATGGCGGACGCGGTGAAGACGGCGGAGATGGTGCGGAATGCGGTGGGACGGCTGGTGCCGTCGGTGGTAAACGGGCGCGAGGAAGTTGCGTTTCCAGGAGTGGATGAGTACCGGCCGAGCGGGAAGAAAGCGGCGCCGGCGGTGCGGTCCAACGCGGATTACCCGAAGAACGGCGACAAGCGCGTGCCTGACCTGCTGACGGCGCTGAAGAAGTGCGGTCTCTCCGACGGCATGACGATCTCGAGCCATCATCATCTGCGCGACGGCGACCGAGTTGCGCTGGAAGCGCTGCAACTGGCGGCGAGTCTCGGCGTGAAAGATCTGCGGTGGTTCCCGAGCGCGTCGTTTCCGTGCCACGCGCCGGTGATCGACCTGATGGAGCGGGGCGTGGTGCATCACATCGAGGGATCAATGAACGGCCCGCTGGGCGATTACTGTTCACATGGCAAAATGCGCGGCCATGGCGTGTTACGTTCGCACGGCGGCCGGTGGCAGGCGATCCAGGATGGAGAAGTGCATGTAGACATCGCGGTGATCGCGGCCCCGACGGCTGATCTGTTCGGCAATGCGAACGGCGTGCAGGGAAAGTCGGCGTGCGGCGGGTTGGGGTTTGCGCTGGCGGATTCGATGTACGCCGACAAGGTGATCGTGGTGACGGACAACCTCGTGCCGTTTCCGTGCGTGCCGTGGCAGATACAGGGCAACAACGTGGATTACGTGGTGGAGGCGCCGTCGATTGGCGATCCGTCGAAAATCGTCAGCGGTACGACACAGATCACGCGTTCGCCCGACCGGCTGAAAATCGCACAGATGGTGGCGCAGTTCCTGAAGGTGACGGGGATCATGCGCGACGGGTTCTCGTTCCAGGCGGGTGCGGGCGGCATTGCATTGGCATTCGTCGATTATCTGCGCGGGTATATGCGCGAGGCGGGAGTGAAGGCGCGCTTCGTGCGCGGCGGCTCGACGAAGTACCTGGTGGAGATGCTGCAAGAAGGGCTGATGGATTACATCCTCGACGGGCAGACGTTCGACCTTGACGGCGTGCGCTCGATGGGTACGGACGCGCGGCACATCATGACCTCTCCGTTTACGTCGTACAACTTCCACGGCAAGGGCAACATCGCCTCGCAGGTGGACGCCGTGGTGCTGGGAGCGACGGAAGTGGACGTGAACTTCAACGGCAACGTGGTGACACATTCGGACGGACGCCTGCTGCACGGCATTGGCGGATGGCAGAACTGTCTGTACGCAGGCTGCACGATCCTGGCGCTGCCGTCGTTCCGCGACCGCATCCCGGTGATCGTGGACGAAGTGACGACGCTGACCGGGCCAGGAGAACTGATCGACGTGATCGTGACCGAGCGCGGCATCGCGATTAACCCGCGGAGGCAGGACCTGCTGGACGCCGTGAAGGGAAGTGCACTGCCGGTGCGGCCGATCGAGGAGATCAAAGACGAAGTGGAAAAAATTTGTGGCGGAAAGCCGCAGAAAGCGCGCCTCACGGATGAGCCGGTGGCAGTGGTCAAGTGGGTGGACGGCACCGTGCTCGACACAATCTGGAAAGTGGAAGAATAGCGAAATCGCGAAAGGCAAAAAGTCAGGGCGCGGATCGTATGATTCGCGCCCTATCTTTTACCCAAAGTGGCAGATGGCACAGCTTTAGAAGGCTGCCGCAGCGACGGCGGTCTCCTGCTGCACGTGCGTGTGATGAATGTGCTCGAGCCGCTTCTCCAACTGGCAGCGATAGCTGCTGAGGTTGACCGGTTCGCGGGCAACACCGGTTTCGATGGCGGCCTTGGCGACGGCCAGAGCCTCGGTGACCAGGACGCGCGAGTCAAATGGCTTGGGAATGATGTACTCGGGGCCGAACGTGAGCTCCTTCAGGTTGTAGGCCTCGAGCACTTCCTGCGTGACCGGTTGCCGCGCCAGGCCGGCAAGGGCGTGCGCGGCGGCGACCTTCATCGCTTCGTTGATCTGCGTGGCGCGAACGTCGAGTGCGGCGCGGAAGATGAACGGGAAGCCGAGGACGTTGTTGATCTGGTTGGGATAGTCGGAGCGGCCTGTGGCGATAATGACGTCGGGGCGCGCGGCGATGGCTTCCGGATAGCCGATCTCCGGGTCCGGGTTGGCCATGGCGAAGACGATCGGATTCGGCGCCATTGAGCGGACCATGTCCTGCGTGACACAGCCCTTGACGGAGCAACCAACGAAAACGTCAGCTCCAATCATGGCTTCGGCCAGCGTGCGAGCGTCGGTGGGGCGAGCGAAACGCGCCTTGTACTCGTTCATGCCGGAAGTGCGCCCGGTGTAAATGACGCCCTTGGTGTCGCAGAGCAGGAGGTTTTCCGGACGTACGCCGAGTTCGACATAGAAGGACGCGCAGGCGATTCCGGCGGCGCCGGCGCCATTGAAGACAACCTTAACGTCCTCGATGCGCTTGCCGACAATTTCGAGAGCATTGATAAGTCCCGCGCCCGAGATGATGGCCGTGCCGTGCTGGTCATCGTGAAATACAGGAATGCCCATGGTGCGCTTCAAAGTCTCTTCAATGTAAAAGCATTCAGGCGCCTTGATGTCCTCGAGGTTGATGCCACCGAAGGTGGGCTCGAGAAGCTGGCACAGGCGGATGACTTCGTCCGCATTCTCGGTGCCGACTTCGAGATCGAACACGTCGATATCCGCAAATCTCTTGAACAGGACGCCCTTGCCTTCCATTACGGGCTTGCCTGCGAGCGCCCCGATGTTGCCCAATCCTAGGACCGCGGTTCCGTTGCTGACAACTCCGACGAGATTGCCGCGCGAGGTGTAATCATAGGCCGTGTGCGGATCGTTCTGGATCTTGAGGCACGGTTCGGCAACGCCGGGCGTGTACGCCAGGCTGAGATCATGCTGCGTGGCGCACGACTTCGTCGGCGTAACCTCGATCTTCCCGGGTCGGCTGCCAAAGTGGTAGTGCAACGCTTCCTGCTTAAGAATCGAATACATATAAGATCCCCTGGCGGGCATCGCAGTGTCCGCGCCATGGGCGCGTGGGTATTAAGAAAAGAATGGCACGATGCTCCACCTTTTAGTCTAGGCGGTCACATGTTGCTGTGCGGTGACCCGTGGGTGAAGGTGGAGTGACCTGCATCACAGTGCGTGGGAATTGACGATACTTTCCCGAAAACGTCGGCCTGAAGGTGGCCATTGCACTGTGAAGGGGACGATTTCGCAAGAAGCAGCCCCGATTTGCAGTCGTCTCAGCCTGTGGACCGGGTTGGGAATGCCATCGACGAAAGATGCGGGCGGCTTTCTACTTGCAGCAGGAGGGCTTGGACTTCCGTCCGATGACGCGGTGGAGAATCAGCGCGATCGCAACAACGGCGACGGCGGCGATCACGAGAAGATTCGCAATGCCCATGCCATAAGTGTATCGCAGGTCGAGATGCCGGAACGAAATAGAAGAGAAATGCGAAGGAGGGTTTATTCTGTAGAAGGAGACCAATAGTGGCGAAACGATTGGCAATAATCACGGCTGCACTGGCAATGCTGATGACCAGCGGGTGCAAATGGTGGAACCAGCGCATCATAATCGAGCATGCCAAAAGCATGACTGGCGGCGATCCAGAGTCGGGGAAGATTGCGATCCAGCGGTTTGCGTGCGCGGGGTGTCACGTGATTCCGGGGATACAGAGCGTGCCTGGAGCAGCCGACAAGAAGGGACCGTCGCTGGAGCACTGGTTTGATCGGCAGACAATTGCGAAGAAACTTCCAAACACGCCAGAGAACCTGGTGGAGTGGATTCAGCAGCCGAATGAAGTAGTTTCTGGCACACAGATGCCAAATCTTGGTGTCACGGAGCAGCAAGCGCGCGACATTGCGGCGTACCTCTATACGTTGCGGTAGCAGCACGATCTCAAATTGCCTTGCGGATCACAGCGCACGGTGATAATCTTTTTACGTCTATGAGCAGTAGCCATCCAACCGAAGCTCGTCGATGGTCCCGCCGATGGTGGTCCTTCACCGTCGTGTGCCTGTAAGCCAGGCGCGTTCCTGAACCTAATCAACTAAAACTGAATGACTCGATTCAACTGGCGTGCGCTTGTGCATTCACGTCGGAGAAGGAACCGGGATGTCCTCACAAATTCATGTACCGATGACGGGCAATTCTCCCAGCGTGGAAAATGCCGACGTGTCTGACCGGCTGCACCAGCATTTGCGGCACTTGCTGAACGGCCAAAACCTGACCAAGCAGGAGGCCGCCGAACTGCTCGGATTGATGCTGGCGCAGGGCGTAACAGACGCACAGATTGCGGCGGTGCTGGCGTCGCTGGCGGCGAAGGGCGAAACCAGCGAGGAACTGGCCGGCATGGCAGAAGGCATGCGGCAACGGATGCTGCACCTCCAGTCGTCAACGGAACCCGTTATCGACACGGCAGGGACAGGCGCAAGCCGCGCGAAGACGTTCAACGTCTCAACAGCGGCGGCATTCGTGATTGCGGCGGCAGGGTTGCCGATCGCGAAACACGGCGCAAGGGCAGCGACGAGCCGCTCGGGAAGTGCGGACCTGCTGACGGCATTGGGCGTGAAAATCGATACGAGTCGAGATACGGCCGAGCGATGTCTGCGCGAGCTTGGTATCTGCTTCCTCTTTGCCCCGCTCTACCATCCAGCCGCTGCACGCGTCGCAAGCGTACGCCGCGAACTCGGAATTCGAACTGTTTTCAACCTGATTGGTCCGCTTTGCAATCCGGCAGGAGCCGCGTACCAGGTGCTGGGCGTTGGCGACCGCACATTACAGGCCGCGATGGCGGAGGCGCTGGCGTCATTGGGATGCAAGCGAGCCTGGGTGGTGCACGGCTGCGACGGTCTGGACGAGGTGACGATCGCAGGAGAAACGTACGTGATGGAAGTGGAAGTAGGCAAGGTGCGCGAGCGAACCGTGTCTCCGGAAGAGTTTGGGATAGAGCGCGGTATCTGCGGCAACCTGCGTGGTGTATCTGCCGCGGAAAACGCGGCGACCGTGCTGAGTGTGCTGGATGGAACAGCGGACCGCATTGCGACAGATCTGGTTGTGCTGAACGCGGCGGCGGCGTTGCACGTGGCAAGAAGAATGGACCTGCACGAGGCAGCGGAGGCGGCGCGAAGAGCGATCGTGTCTGGAGAAGCGATGCGAAGGCTGGATGGCCTCCGCGCAATGACGAACGGGAACGGCGAGGTGACGCAATGAGTGACTCGGCGTTCCTTGAAAAGATGGTGGAAGCAAAGCGCATCGACTTGGCACAAGTGACGCAAACGGAGCGCGAACGAACGAGACTCGATGCACTGCATGCGCGCAGAAATGCGGCGCCCCATCGCTTCCGCAGAGAACTGCAGCGCGACGACAGAATAAATGTGATTGCCGAGGTCAAGCGCAGCTCCCCGTCGGCGGGAGCGATTTGCGCCGGCGCGAATTCAACGGAAGTGGCGCGCGCGTATGAGTGTGCGGGAGCGGCTGCGATTTCCGTACTGACCGAGCCGCATTACTTCGGCGGATCGTTGGAGGATCTGCGCTCGGTTCGAGAGTCAGTGGCGCTTCCTCTATTGCGCAAGGATTTCACGATCGACGAACACCACGTGTATGAGGCGGCGGCGACGGGTGCGGACGCGATTTTGCTGATCGTGGCGGCGCTCAAGGTGGACGAGTTGCGTGGGTTGCGCATGTTGGCAGAAGACGAGCTTGGCATGGATGCGCTGGTGGAAGTTCACACTGGGGACGAACTCGAGGCGGCGTACGGGGCGGGGGCGAGGATTGTTGGCGTGAACAATAGGAACCTGTCAACGCTGCAAGTACGGGTGGAGACGTCGTTTGAGTTGGCGCAACATTTGCGGCCTGACGTGGTGGCGGTGAGCGAGAGCGGATTGCGGACCGCGGAGGATTTACAGAAGCTGCGCGCCGCCGGGTACGCCGCATTTCTGATCGGAGAAACACTGATGAGATCCGGCGATCCAGAGTCGACACTGCGCGGGTTGATGGCCGCGGAGGTGCGCCGGTGATCAGCATAAAGGTGTGCGGAATTACATCGCTGGAAGACGCGATGACGGCTGCGCATCTGGGCGCGGACATGCTCGGCTTCAACTTCTACCGCAAGAGCCCGCGTTTTATAGAACCGGCGCGGGCGCGGGTGATCGTGGAAGAGGTCGGCGCGAAGGCGGTCTGTGTGGGCGTTTTCGTCAATGAGGCCAGTCCGGCGGATGTACGGAAGATTGCACTGGAGGCGGGCCTTGGAGTGGTGCAATTGCACGGCGACGAGACGCCGGAGTTCTGCGCAGAACTTTCAGATCTCGAAGTCATCAAAGTGTTCCGTGTTGGCGCGGGCGACGAGATGCTGGCGATCGAGTTGTTTCCGGTGAAGACGGTGCTGCTGGACGCGGCTACGGCGGAATTTGGTGGATCGGGGAAGACATTCGACTGGAAGATTGCGCGGCAGGCGCGAAATGTGGGGCGCAGCGTGATGGTGGCAGGTGGACTGAATCCTGAAAATGTCGCGGAGGCAATCCGAGTGGCCGCACCGGACGCGGTGGATGCGTGCAGCGGCCTGGAATTGGCTCCGGGGATAAAAGACTACGAGAAGGTGCAGAAATTCATCACTGCGGTACGCGCGGTGGAACAGAAAGGGAGTGTGCGTTTTGCCTGAAACAGTAGAGATAAAGTCGCATCCGCTGATGGTGGATACGAGCGGGCCCGGCTTCTTTGGGCCGTTTGGAGGCAGGTTTGTGCCGGAGACGCTGGTGGCGCCGCTCGACGAGCTGGCATCGTCATTTGATGTGGCGAGAAAAGATGAGGGGTTTCGCGACGAGTTGAAAGAACTGTTGCAGAACTTTTCCGGGCGTCCAACTCCGCTCTATTTTGCGGAGAGGCTGACGGAAAAGCTGGGCGGTGCACGCGTCTACCTGAAGCGCGAAGACCTCTCTCATACGGGGTCGCACAAGATCAACAACGCGCTGGGGCAAGTGCTGCTGGCGCGGAGGATGGGGAAGCGCAGGATTATCGCGGAGACTGGCGCGGGCCAGCACGGAGTGGCGACGGCGACGGTGTGTGCGCGCTTCGGGTTGGAGTGCGTCGTCTACATGGGATCGGAGGACATGGCGCGGCAGGCGCTGAATGTCTTCCGCATGCGGTTGCTGGGCGCGGAAGTTCGCGCGGTGGAGACCGGTTCGCGCACGTTGAAAGACGCAATTAACGAAGCGTTGCGCGACTGGGTGACGAACGTGAAGGACACGTATTATCTGCTGGGCAGCGCGCTTGGGCCGCATCCGTATCCGACGATGGTGCGCGAGTTCCAGCGAGTGATTGGCGACGAAGCGAGGCAGCAAGTAATGGATCAGGAAGGAAAATTACCGGTAGCCGCAGTGGCGTGCGTAGGAGGCGGATCGAATGCGATTGGGTTGTTTACGGCATTTGTGCCCGATCAAGACGTGCGGCTGATCGGAGTGGAGGCGGGCGGACGAGGTGAAGGTCTGGGCGATCACGCAGCGCGCTTCGCGGGAGGAAGGCCAGGAGTGTTGCAGGGAACGTACAGCTTTGTGCTGCAGGATGAAGCAGGGCAGATTGCAGCGACACACTCGGTCTCCGCTGGACTGGATTATGCGGCGGTGGGTCCGGAGCACGCTTATCTGCGCGAGACTGGCCGTGCCGAATACACATCGGTGACAGACGACGAGGCGCTTCGAGCGTTCCACGAGCTTTCTGAACTGGAAGGAATTATTCCGGCGCTGGAATCATCGCACGCAGTGTCGTACGTAATGCAGATTGCACGGCAGTACACGCCGAAGGACGTGATCGTGATGAACCTTTCGGGACGCGGAGACAAGGACGTTAACTCGGTGCTGGAACGCGAAGGAGGCCAGAAGTGAGCGCGATCTCGGAGGTATTCAGAACGCTGCGCAGCGAGGGACGCAAAGGTGTGATCCCGTACATCACGGCCGGCTATCCGAGCCTGGAGGTGACCCACGAATTACTGGTGAAACTGGCGGAGGCTGGAGCGACAGCGATAGAAGTGGGCGTTCCGTTCAGCGATCCGATGGCGGACGGGCCGGTGATTCAGCGGGCCTGTGAGGCGGCTTTGAAGCACGGAGTCCGTCTGCACGATGTCCTGGCGGTAACGCGCGAGGCGCAGAAGAAGACAGGCGTACCGCTGGTGCTCTTCAGTTACCTGAACCCGCTGCTGCAGTACGGGTTGGAGAAACTGGTGCGAGACGCGGCTGCGAGCGGGATCGCTGGTGTGCTGGTGACGGACATTCCGGCGGACGGGGCGACGCGATTTGCAGCGCTGTTGCGCCAGAACAACATGGACCTGATTTCGCTTATTGCGCCAACTTCAAGCGATGAACGGTTGCAGCGAATTGCGGCGACGGCGGGTGGATTTCTTTATGCGGTTTCGCGAAACGGAGTGACGGGAACACGCGATGAGATGAGCGGAGATGCGCGGGAACTGGTAAGGCGGACGCGGCAGTTCACGGACATGCCAGTGGCGCTGGGATTTGGAATTTCAACTCCACAGCATGCGCTGGAGGCGTGGGAGTTTGCCGATGCGGTGATTGTGGGCTCGGCGATTGTGCGGGAAATAGAAGAGGCGGGAGAGGCCAAGGCAGCCCACCGGACGGCCGCATTGGTGCGGCGATTCGTGGAGGCGCGACAGACGGCGCCCTCCATCAAGGAGCAGTGAAATGCTTGTATTGATGAATGTAAATGCTACGGACGAGCAGGTCGAGCGGGTATGTAAGGCGATCACGGGATTAGGTTACAAGCCTCATCCGCTGCCGGGAGCGCAAAGGACGGCGATCGGGATCACGGGCAATTCGGGCCCGGTGAACGCGGGAGGCGTGGAAGACATGCCTGGCGTGGCCGAGGTGATCAGGGTTTCAAAGCCCTACAAACTCGTTAGCCGCGAAATGAAGCAGGAAAACACGATCGTGCACTTCGATAACGGCGTGACGATCGGCGGTGAAGACCTCGCGATCATTGCCGGCCCGTGTTCGATCGAGACTCGTGACCAGGCGTTCGCCATTGCCGAGAGCGTGGCGGCGACGGGGGTTCAGTTTTTCCGCGGAGGGGCCTACAAGCCGAGGACATCGCCGTACGCGTTTCAGGGTCTCGGCGAAGAAGCCTTGCAACTCATGGCGGAGTTGCGCGAACGCTTCGGTCTGCTGATTGTGACGGAAGCGGTCGACGAGAAATCTCTCGACCTGGTGGAGCAATACGCCGACATGATTCAACTCGGTGCGCGCAACATGCAGAACTATTCGCTGCTGAAAGCCGCGGGTCGCGCGAGCAAGCCAGTACTGCTGAAGCGGGGCATCTCAGCGACGCTGGAAGAGTTCCTGATGGCGGCAGAATACGTGATGAGCGAGGGGAACTACAACGTTGTGTTGTGCGAGCGGGGGGTGCGGACGTTTACCGACCACACGCGCAATACGCTGGACCTGAGCGTGGTGCCGGCGGTGCAACACCTGAGTCACTTGCCGATCATCGTTGATCCGAGCCACGGAACGGGCAAGCGTGACAAGGTTCTTCCCCTGGCACGCGCGGCGGTCGCAGTCGGCGCCGATGGATTGATTGTGGAAGTACATCACTGTCCTGAGCAGGCCCTGTCGGATGGCGCGCAGTCGATCTATCCGGACCAACTTGCGGTCATGGTGGAAGACGCACGCAAGATCGCGCCGGTGGTAGGAAGAAGAGTTCCCTTGAACGACGGAACAAGAACGGCGGTGCGCGGATGAAGACGATCACTCCCGGGAATGCGGAGCAGTTTGTGGAACTGGCGCGCAGGGGAAATCTTGTTGCGGTAGTTCGCACGATTCCCGCAGACCTGTTCACTCCGGTGTCGGCGTACTTGCAGATCGCGAAAAATTCGAAGCACTCCTTCCTGCTGGAGTCGGTGGAAGGAGGAGAGCACCTGGCGCGCTATTCCTTTCTGGGTGCGGACCCGTTCGAGGTTGTGCGTGGGCGGGGCGATCAAACGACAGTGGAGTCCAGCGCGGGGCTGATGAAGATCAAGGCCGTCCCGGTTACCGAGTACCTTCGCCGTCACTTCCGCGAACGCAAACTCGCCCAGGAAAGCGGACTGGCTCCGCTGGCCGGAGGGGCGGTCGGATATCTGGCATACGGCGCGGCGCGGACATTTGAACCGGCTGTGCAGTGCGTGGACGACGCCAAAGACGAAGCGATGTTCATGATGTTTCGCACGGTGCTCGCCTTTGACCATGCGCGGCAGCAAGTGCAGATCCACGCGATGGTGTTTTTGGATGGAGACGAAAGCCGTGAGGTGCTTGGGGAACTCTATGACGAGGCGGTGGAGCGAACGGATGAAATAGTTCGCACGCTGCACGAGCCCATAGAGCTGACGATCCCGCCGAAGCGAGTAACTGTGGACAGCGCATTTTGCTCGAACTTCGAGCGAAACGATTTTGAGCAAATTGTAGTCGAGGGGAAGGAATTGATTGCGGCGGGCGAGTGCTACCAGGTCGTGCTATCGCAGCGTTTCAGCCGGAAGACGAATGCGGACGCGGTGTCCATCTATCGCGCGCTACGCATGACCAATCCGTCGCCGTACATGTTTCTGCTGCGCGATGGGGAGACTGCGCTCATAGGGGCGTCGCCGGAGATGCTGGTGCGCTGCGCGGGAAGGAAGCTGGAGTATCGACCGATTGCGGGAACGCGTCCGAGGGGCGCGGATGAAAGACAGGATGAAGCGTTGGCTGAAGAACTGCTGGCCGACGAGAAGGAACGCGCCGAACACGTCATGCTGGTGGACCTTGGACGTAACGACCTGGGACGGGTTTCAGAGTATGGCAGCGTGAAGCCGGTGCGGCTGATGAAGATCGAAAAGTATTCGCACGTCCAACATATCGTGACGGAACTGACGGCGACTCTGCGACCGGAGTATGACCGCTTCGATGCGCTGGCGGCGTGCTTCCCGGCAGGAACGGTGACGGGCGCGCCGAAGATTCGCGCCATGCAGGCAATTGCGGAGCTGGAGCGAGGACCACGCGGTGTGTATTCAGGTTCGGTGCTTTACGCAGATTACGCGGGCAACCTCGATTCATGCATTGCAATCCGCACCATCGAGTTGCGCAACGGCTTGGCAAGCGTGCAGGCTGGCGCGGGCATTGTGGCGGATTCTTCTCCGGCGGCGGAGTACGACGAGACGGTGAACAAGTCGCGTGCGCTGCAGCAAGCCGTGGCACTGGCGGAAGCGGGAGTCTGAGAGATGATACTGGTCATCGACAACTACGATTCGTTTACCTACAACCTTGTGCAATACCTGGGAGAGCTAGGGGCGGAACCGGTCGTGCGAAGGAATGACGCGCTGACCGTGGCGGAGGTTGAACGCGCGGGCTATGAAGGAATCGTAATCTCGCCCGGGCCGGGACGTCCGGCGGGCGCTGGAATTTCGTTGCAAGTGATCCGCCAACTGGCGGGGAAGGTGCCGATCCTGGGTGTTTGCCTGGGACACCAGGCGATCGGTGAAGCGTTTGGCGGAGACGTGGTACGCGCACCGAAACCGATCCATGGAAAGGCGAGCGAAGTTCGGCATAACGGCATGGGCATCTTTCGGGGACTGGAGTCGCCGATAAAAGTAGCGCGATACCATTCGCTACTGGTCGACCGGGCGAGTGTTCCGCAGGAGTTGGAGATTACGGCCGAGACGGAAGATGGGCTCATCATGGGCCTGCGACATCGGTCGTTGCCCGTGGAAGGCGTGCAGTTTCATCCCGAGTCGGTGCTGACCTCAACCGGAATGCAGATGCTCGCGAACTTTCTTGGGGATTGCTCAAGCTACCGGGCAGACCCTTCCGCGACGGTCGAATCACATCGCAGGTGAGAAATTGCAACGGCCGAAAATCGTGGTATAGTGCTCTCAGCATCAGGAGAGGCTCGAGAGAAATCGAGTCCGGCAACCGGGCTGGGAGACGCCGCGGTGCCTAGAGCGAGCAATCGCTCGATGTGCGGAACGTAATATTTCCGAAGCAAAAGTCTCCACGAGAAAGAACCGCCTGATGCCGAGGCGGTTTTCTTTTTCGAGTCTCCTGATGCATGCCAAATAAAGGAGCATGCGTCAGATGCCGCAATTTGCAGTCAGTACCACAACCGCGCAACAGAAGCCGCAAAGCACAGACACAACCTACGTATTCACTTCAGAGTCGGTTTCAGAAGGGCACCCGGACAAGGTCTGCGACTATATTGCCGACTCGATATTGGATGCGTACATCACACAGGACCGAAGGTCGCGGGTTGCGTGTGAAGTCCTTTGCAAACAGAACCACG
This sequence comes from Acidobacteriota bacterium, assembly GCA_021779935.1. GTDB lineage: Bacteria > Acidobacteriota > Terriglobia > Terriglobales > Acidobacteriaceae > JAJXZT01. Next base: position 83,712 of record JAJXZT010000011.1, on the reverse strand, counting down.
TCATTCTCGCGGGGGAAATTTCCTCGCGAGGGACAGTAGACCACGAAGCGATTGCGCGACAGGCAATTCGCGAAATCGGGTACACGGACGCGGCTTCGGACTTCAACGCCGACGGAGTTACGGTCGAACAAATTCTCACGCGCCAAGCGGCGGAGATCGCGCAGGGCGTGGACGAGGACAAGAATGAACACGGTGAACAGGGCGCCGGAGACCAGGGCATCATGTTCGGATTCGCGACAACCGAGACTCCGGAACTGATGCCGCTGCCGATCATACTGGCACACCGCTTGACGCGGTTGCTGGCTGAAGACAGGAAGTCCGGAAAATATGCGTGGCTGCGGCCAGATGCCAAGTCGCAGGTTTCCGTGCTCTACGAGGGAAACACCCCGCGGCGAGTCACGGACGTGCTGGTGTCTACACAACATCGGGCGAGCGTGGAGCGCGAGGAGATCGCAGCTTACGTTCGCGAAGAGTTGGCGCCGCGGGCGCTGGATGGATGGTATGACCAGGGCGTGCGCGTTGCGGTGAATCCGACCGGAAGTTTCGTGATGGGAGGCCCGGAGGCGGATTGCGGAGTGACGGGGCGCAAGATCATCGCAGATACATATGGCGGAGCGGCGCACCACGGTGGCGGAGCGTTCAGCGGCAAAGATCCGTCAAAGGTCGACCGCAGCGCGGCATACTTCTGCCGATACGTGGCACGGCAAATTATAAAGCAGGGGTTGGCGCGGAAAGCTGAAATCCAGGTGGCATACGCGATCGGTGTCGCAAAGCCCGTATCGGTAAAGGTGGATACCTTTGGCACCGGGAACGCAAGCGCGGCGGCGGAGCTTGTGAATACGTTCGACTTTTCACCGGCAGCGATTGTGCGAACGCTCGACCTGCTGCGGCCGATTTATCGCAGTACGACCAATTATGGACACTTTGGTAAATCCAGTTTGCCGTGGGAGTGGTAGGCAGGAAACGGAAATTCACGCGACCAACCGGGACGGGTGGTGACGATTTCCCGTCCTGGCGGTCGCGGAATTGGGGATCTTTCCGTAGAATGCAAGTCTATGCGGAAGCCGAAACTGCTGAAGATGGCCGGCGGCGTGATCGTAGTACTTGCGGGACTGCTGTGGATGGCGTCCCGTGCGGGGTACTGGCTGGTGATAGACCATCCGGAGAAGTCGGACGTCATTGTGGTGCTGGATGGCGATGCCACCGACGGTCGCTACTGGCAGGGCATTGACATGCTGCGCAAAGGGTACGGCAAGGAAGTCCTCATCGATGCCATGGACGATCAGTTGAAATATGGAAAGACATCGGCGCAATCGGAGGAAGAATTCATACACGAGTCCGCGGGGGCGCTGGAGCCCCATGTGGCAGTCTGTCCGATACGAGCGTGGTCGACGGCAGAAGAGACACGATTCGTCGATAAGTGCCTGCAGAAATTTCGTCCGAAGCGGGTGCTGATTGTCACGTCGGACTATCACACGAGACGTGCCCTCTCCGTTTTCAGGCACGAGCTTCCGCAGTATGAGTGGTCGGTATCCGCCTCGCATGACACGACGGAATATGGAAGGCGCTGGTGGACACATCGGCAGTGGGCCAAAAGGTTTCTCGACGAATGGGAGAAAACGCTTTGGTGGAACGCAGTCGATCGCTGGCGATCCAGGCCTTGACGCACGTTACGGCAAAGACTAATTTCTCGCTTGCGAGCAGCTTTCAGCCACGTTCTAGTGCAGTTCGTCAGCGATGACGGCGACTCCCTCCACCCGAATGTTGTGCTTATCCTCGCTCCATTTCTTCCACGCAGGATCGTGAACCAGTTGTGAGCGCACCTTGGCGACGGTGGATTCGCGATGGCCAAGTGCAGCGTTGTCGCGATACTGCAACAGCAACAATGATCCCCATGGGCGAGATGCTTCATAGCGGTCGAGATAGACGCCATACATCGAAAGCGTGTTTGCGGCCAGCCAGCCATTCAACTGCGGGATCACATAGCCGTCGAGATAAGTGACGTACTCATCGGTGGCGACAGAATATTTGTATGGGATGACGAAGTAGACGGCGCGAGGCGCAGCCTCCGGCGATGACTTCATGCGAATCAGATCGGAAGGGTACGTGTGGACAGCGCTGACGTCAGAGAGGGCTTCCGGCCCCAGTCCCGCGGGCGAGGTACGTTCGATTTCATTCCATCCTGCAACGTCGGAATAATGATGGAAACTCAGGATGGCCATCATGTCCCAGTTGGCGGTGTCGACGTATCGGCTGAAAAGGATGTGGTAGTCACTGAGAATGCCCTGATTTTTCCATTGCGCAAAGCGTGCGAGTCCTTCGCTCACCATGTAACGGCGCAGCGCAGAACGCTTGGCTGGAGGGCACTTGTAAAAAATCAGAATCGAGGTCGGACCATCGTGGTGAGGCTTGGCCTCCTGCGCGAGGCACACGACAGTGCCGAACAAAGTCGCGGCAAGAACAAGACCCACGATGACTCGGATATCGATAGTTTTCATCGGGCACCCTCCAGAAAAGCCGCGCAAAATGGCGCGTAAAGGCATTGTCGTCGCCTCCCCACCCGGCTGCGACGGGTTATGTATATCAGCGAACGAGGACGCAGTGGAGAGAATTAACGGAATTTAATTCAAAGGTCCACGATGGATCTTTTTCGCAGTCTGCACGAATTGGCAGGGCTGGTGTGGAGGAATTCTGTGGTACCTTCTTTGCACCTGCTCAATGCATGCCGGCATAAAGACAAAACCTGAGTTCCATCTCTAGCGACGTCGCGGAACAGTCGTCTGCCGGACACAAGGAAAAGGAGTCAGCGAAAACATGAAGGGATTCATTGTTGGACTCATTGCCGGGGTGATCCTGGTTCCGGCGTGCCTTTACCTTTATTTTGCGACGGGACACGCCCCGGTAGCGACGTCAGCGCCGCCAATGCCGTTTGAGAAAACTCTGGCGCGGATGGCCCTGCACGCCCGCATGAAGAAGGAGATCAAGGAGAATCCGAGCTTTAACGCAGACGAGGGAGCCCTCTTCTCCGGGGCAATGGTCTACAAGGACAACTGCGCGGTGTGCCACGGGTTGCCAGGGCAGAAGAAGACGAATATCGCAGCGGGGATGTATCCCCCACCGCCACAACTTTTCATGGGCAAGGGCGTGACTGACGATACCCCGGGAGAGACCTACTGGAAGGTGGCAAACGGCATCCGGTTAACGGGCATGCCGGGGTTCAAATCAACGCTTTCGGATGACCAGATGTGGCAAGTGAGCTTCCTGTTGGCAAAGGCGCACGAACTGCCAGCGTCCGTGCAGCAATCGCTGGCGGGAACCGTTCCGGCAGCGGAGCCTGCGGCGGCGGCAAGTGCTCCGAAGAAGAATTAACTCCAGCGATCTAGGAAGGTACGATGGCTGCGGGACTCACTGGTGGAGTGGTGGGTTCCGCGGTGTGACCCTGCGCCAGCACCAGTTCAACACAGACCGTGGTGCCCATTCCTTCGATGCTTTCGATTCGTACCGCTCCACCGTGCGCGATGACGATCGCCTTAACGATCGACAACCCAAGTCCAGTGCCTCCCGTACCGCGTGAGCGAGAATTATCGGCGCGATAGAAGCGGTCGAAAATGCGCGGCAGGGCTTCCGCGGGAATACCCTCGCCCTGATCCCGGATTTCCAGCCACGCCTTTTGAGCGGAAGACGACACTTTGATGCAGATGGTTCCGCCGTTACGGCTGTACTTGATCGCGTTATCGAGGAGGTTGACGATGACCTGCTTGATCCGCCAGACGTTGGCCTCAACGAGAACCGAGGGTGCAATGTCAAAGGTTGCGGTGAGTGCCTTTTCCTCCATCAACAGACGCATCTGGTCAGCGGTGCCCTTTGTAAGTTGTCCGAGGTCTACGATGTCACGGGGAATTTCGCCGCTTGCGTCGATGCGCGCCAAGACCAGCAATTGATCGACAATTCGCGCCATGCGCTCGACTTCTTCCAGGCAACTGCCAAGTTCATCCTGCATATTGACCGAGGCGTATGGAAGGAGCGCCTCAAGTTCGCCACGCAGGATGGTCAGTGGCGTTCGCAATTCGTGCGACACATCACCAGAGAATCGGCGAATCTCCTGGAATGCGGTATCGAGCCGGTCGAGCATTCGATTGAGAGCGCGAGCCAGTTGCTCGATTTCGTCTCCGGTTTGCAGGACGGGCAGGTGCACCTCGGGACGGCTGAGGCTGATCTGCTCGGCCGTTCCAGTGATTTCGCGAATGGGACGCAGGGCGGCGCGCATCACGTACCGTCCGCCGAACGATGCGAGTACGACGAAGGCCGGCATGCCGATAACAAAAATGAGCAGCAACGCGTCCAAGGTTTCGTGAATGCGATTCTGCGCGGCGCCTACTTCCACGATGTACTTGTGCCCATCCTGCGCGGAATACGGCAGGACGACGATGTAGAGCTCGGCGTGACCGGCGTTGCGGTCAACGTAATAGTCGGACGCGGGGATGGAAGAAAATGTCAGGCGAGGAACCGAATTCGGGTTGAAACTTCCATTCAACGGCGGCTTCGAGACATAGAGAACCTGGTTGTTCGAGTCCGTCACGCGGATAAATTTAGCGTTGACCTCTGGGGCAAACCCTTCGGAAATTTCGCCGGAGAGAAATGCCTGACCTCGATAGTGATCGAGAAGTTTTTCTGCGATGGAGGTGGAATCGGCAAGCAACGAACTGCGCAGCTCCCAGTGCAGAAAAGTACTCAGGCCAAAGTACGTCGAGGTTCCGAATAGCAGGAAGGAGAACGCCAGCATGCCGGCATACCAGGCGGTGACGCGAAATCCCAGCGACCGGAATTTCATCCAGCGCTCTCCTCGCGGATCATGTAGCCGACACCGCGAACCGTCTTGATCAGCTTGTCGCTGAATTCGTCATCAACCTTGCTGCGCAAATGGCGGACGTAGACATCGACGACATTCGTAAAGCCATCGAAGCTCTGATCCCAGACATGCTCGATGATCATATTGCGGGACAGCACACGGCCTGCATTGACCATGAGGTATTCGAGAAGAGCGTATTCCTTCGAAGTAAGTTCGATCCGCTTGTTCCCGCGTTTTACCTGCTGCGTGAGGCGGTCGAGCTGGAGATCGCCTACGCGGATGCAACTGGCACGATTCACGGGACCCCGCCGGAGCAGCGCCTTGGTCCGGACGAGGAGTTCAGCGAAGGCGAAAGGCTTTGTAAGATAGTCGTCCGCGCCGGATTCAAAGGTGGCTACCTTGTCCATGATTTCATCGCGCGCGGTCAGCACGAGAACCGGCACTTGGGTATCCGTGGTGCGGATGTGGCGGAGTACCTCCTGGCCAGGCATCTGCGGCAACATCAGGTCCAGAATCACCAGGTCGTAATGGTAGGTGGTGGCCAGTTGCAGGCCGGTGGCGCCATCGCGTGCAATGTCCACTGCGTAGCGTTCCGCGGTAAGACCGCGTTCGACAAATTGAGCGACCTTCGATTCATCTTCGATCAGCAGTATACGCATAAAAAGCGGCCCAACACCGCACGGAAGTTTGCCTGCACCCCCGTATAGATTGATGGACATGTTACCTGTAGACGGCCGATTCGGAGATGAAAAGATTTTCATGGATACCGGGATATTCGGCTATGGAGGTAATGGCGCCCGTGTAGTCACCCAAACTGGGCAGGGACGAGATTGTGCTCACCCGGTACTTTTTTGTTAAGCCTGCTTTCATTTAGCCCCTGAGACACTTTGATAGGTTACTCTTCTGGACGTACTCAACCCGGCTACTCCTGAGAGGCGAGCGTGCGAGTTCTGGTTGTGGAAGATGAGCAGAAGCTGGCGAACAATGTCGCGCGAGGTTTGCGTGAGAACGCCGGCTATGCGGTAGATATTGCGCTCGACGGCGAAGACGGCCTGTTCATGGCGGAGTCGAACCCGTACGACCTGCTATTGCTGGATCTCATGCTTCCCAAGATGGATGGCATGAAAGTGCTCTCGCGATTGCGCGAGCAGTCGATACGCATCCCTGTACTGGTACTGACTGCACGTGATGAAAAAGAGTCGATCGTCGCGCTGCTTAATTCCGGCGCGGACGACTACATTACCAAGCCATTCGATCTGGGAGAACTGATTGCCCGTTGCAAGGCGCTGATACGTCGCTCGAAGGGGCACTCAGAGGCGGTGCTGAAGGTGGGCGACGTGAACGTCAACACGCTGGATCACACGGTGACGCGAGCGGGACGCCCGATTAGGCTGACGGCCATGGAGTACCGGGTGCTTGAATATCTCGCGCACCGGCCCAATGCGGTGGTTTCGAAGACCGAATTGCTGGAGCACCTTTACGATTACAACTGGGAAAAATTCAGTAATGTCATCGAGGTTTACATCTCTGGACTGCGGCGGAAGCTCGAGGATGGATCGTCTCACCAGGTTATCCAGACTCTGCGCGGACAAGGGTACGTTTTGAGGGATTGAAGTGATTCCAAACTCCATCAAGGCGCGACTGATCGCTGCCGTGGTACTGGCGCAACTTGTACTAGGCATCGGCTCGGTCATAGTGGGCGGCATGTACACGCAGAAGCGGCTTCGCTTCGCCGTGGATACCGCGCTGCACTCACGCGCTGTAACGATTGCGGCGCTGGTTCGCGCTACGGACGGAAATCCCTACCGGCTGAGTTTTGAGACCCGGATGATGCCGCCGCCAATCGACCGGCGGATACGGCAGGACCTTTACCAGATCATCTCGCCAACCGGTGAAATCGTTGTCCAATCCCCGAACTTCCCAGTCGGGCTGGATATTCCTCTCCCGCCGCCCGATCACAACAACCGCCACTGGTGGTTCGATGCGGCCGGGTTGCCCTATCGTGGACTGATTGAATATGCGCCATTGTTCGGAGCCACCGGCGATGCCCGGAACCAGCGCTTGTTGGTGATGTACGCGACGCCGACGATTTACATGCATGAGCAGATGCGCGAGGCGGGTGTTTATATCGCGGGTGTGAGCCTGGTGCTTCTTCTGCTAACGGTCCTGCTGGCGCTTTGGGGCATTCGCCGGGGACTGCGTCCGCTGCACAAACTAGCGGAACAGGCGGGGAGCATCTCGACTCGCAACTGGGACCTTCCGCAGGTTGCGGCGGGAGACCGTCCTGCAGAGCTTGTGCCATTGACGAATGCCATGCAGACGATGCTCGACGGTTTACGCGAGTCGTTTACACAGCAGCGGGAATTCCTGGCGAATGCGGCGCACGAACTGAAGACACCCATTGCTATTTTGAAGTCAACCATGCAGTCGCTTCTGCAGCGTCCGCGGAGTTCAGATGAATACAGAACGGGCCTGGAAGAGTCGCTGGAGGATGTGGCGCGACTTGAGAAGCTCGTCCATTGGATGCTGCGACTGGCACGGGCTGAACAATGGGCGGCAGGCGGGTTGCGCCGCGATCTTGATCGAGTGGAAGTCGCGGAGAGTTGCGAGCGCGCGCTCAACCGCGTCCGCGGACTGGCAAAAGATCGAAATATCCAGTTTCTACTCAACGGGAATCTGGAGTTGAGCGTATATGCCGATTCCGACGATCTTGAATTGATATGGGTCAATCTTCTGGAAAATGCGATTCGCTATAGCCCGGACAATTCTGAAATCGAAGTCGCGGTGGAGCCGGCCGCCAACGAGCGCGCACGCGTTCGCATCACGGACCACGGACTCGGAATTCCAGAGGCCGAACTGCACCACATCTTCGAGCGTTTCCATCGCGGCGATCCTTCCCGGGCGCGCGATACCGGTGGGTTCGGGTTGGGGCTTGCCATCACCAAGGCGCTGGTTGATGCGTACGGCGGCAGCATTCATGCTACCAGCGAAGTTGGAAAGGGAACGTGCATGATTGTCGAACTGCCGGTCACGCAGAGCGTCGACCGAACCGTTGCAGCGGTCCACCAGGAATAAGCGACTCCCACCCGGAAACGCCTTCGATCGGGCGTTCCTTCCCAAGATAGTCACAAGAAGGCGGCATATCAGGGGGCCGCCTTTTTCTGTGCGGAGTGCACACCCTCCATGAGTTCTGCGGTCGCTCCTGTGCAGTAACCTTCATCCCCAATTGCTAGCCTCCGACGTCGAGCCGGTGCTTTATTCGTTGTCACTATTTCCGGTCAAGGATTTGTCATGCGATTGGGGGTGTTCCGGCTGCATGCTCCACATACGTACGGGGTCGCCATGAATATGTCCACTGGGAGACAGGAAAGATAAATGTCCCGGGCCGGGAAATCTAAAAAGAAATTTCTTGTATATATGACTGCTAGTCATATATGAATACTAGTCATGACAGGCAAAGCGGCAAAACAGCATCCGACTGGACGGCGCGAGAGGAGGAGAGCAGAAACCCGAGAGAATATCTTTCGCACCGCGATGCGCCTATTCATGGAGCGCGGTTTTGCCGAGACCACGATCGAGGACATCACGAGAGCTGCCGACACGGGGAAGGGCACTTTCTTCAACTACTTCCGCTCGAAAGAGCACGTGCTGGCCGCATTCGGCGAGCTGCAAAAGAACAAAGTTAGCGACTTCGTGGAGACTGCCCTCGCAAGCGGACGTCCGATGGAAGAACTGCTTCGGGAACTGGGATTGGTACTTGCCGAAGAGCCAGGAAAAACTCCCGAGATGTTTCGCAGCATGATGCTGGCGAATGTCGGTAAGCCGGAAGTGCGAGTTCATCTGGCGCGCAATATTCTCCAGGGACGCCGCAAACTTGCGGAACTGATGGCATACGGCCAGCGTCGCGGAGAGATCCGCGAGGACCTCTCTCCGGAGCACCTCGCCCGGGGGTTTCAGCGGGCGTTCTTTGGAACGATGTTGATGTGGTGCATCGGTCCCACAACTCAACTGACGAAGTGCTTCGCAGAGACTTTCGCGGTTCTCTGGCCGGGAGTGCGAGCGACAACCGCGCAGCGGAAACAGAGGGGTTAGAGCACATGGCGCGACAATATCGAAGAGTCGAGATGAATGGTGTTCGTAAATATGGAATATGGTTGGCCCTGATGGTGCTTCTATTGACGCCCGGAGCAGGTGCGCAGAATACGCCATCGGGCGCGACATACAGGCTTACCCTGAGCGACGCAATCCAGCGGGGCTTAAGGGCGAACCTGGCGCCGCAGTTGGCGGAAGCTCGAATTGCCGAGGCGCAGGGTACGGAGCAGCGCGGGCTGGCAACATTGTTGCCACATGCTCGCATCGATAACGCCGTTGCGCTGCAATCGCGTAGTTTGAAGGCTCAAGGGATCAATATTCCAGTTTTGCCTGACGTAGTTGGTCCCTTCTCTACTTATGATTTTCGCGTATATGCCGACCAAACCCTGGTCGACCGGCAGGCGTATCACAACTACAAGGCGACGCAGATCAGTGAGCAGGGCGCCCGCAGCGATTACCAGGATGCGCGCGACAACGTGATCCGCCAGATCGCGGGTCTTTACCTTGCTGCGGAATCGGCTGCTGCGCAGACAGCGGCAGCACAGTCGCGTCTCGACAGTTCTCAGACGCTGTACAAACTTGCGCGCGATCAGTACACGCAGGGATTAGCGACGGGCATAGATGTGCTGCGGGCCCAGGTGCAGATGGCAAATGACCGGCAAGCAGTACTCGAAGCGCGAAACGCCGAACAAATTTACCTGCTGACGCTGGCACGCAATATCGGTATGACGCCGGGAACGCCTATCGAACTTGCAACAACCCTGCAGTACGTTCCGCTACAGATGCCGAATATTGGCGATGCGGTTCGTGACGCGATGTCGGCGCGCCCCGACCTGCAATCGCTTCTGAAGCAAAAGCAGGCGCTGGAGGAGCAACTTCGCGCGTCGAAAGCACGCTACCTTCCTCGATTGAGCGTTTCCGGTAATTATGGCGGTATTGGGCGTGCCGTAGGACAGGTGGAGTCAACAGGACAGATACAGGCAAACCTGACATTCACGGTATTCGATCGCGACCGCAAAGGCGAGGAGATGCAGATCGAAAGCCGCATCCGGCGCGTGGACAAGCAGGTTGCCGATTTACAGCTTGGCATCGAGCAGGAGATTCGACAAGCCGCATTGAACCTGGAATCGGCTGCGGACGAAGTGAACGTCGCAAAGGCCGGGCTTGATCTTGCGGAGAAAGAACTGAAACTGGCACGTAGCCGGTTTGAACACGGCGTGGCAGACAACGTGGAAGTTGTGAATGCACAGGATGCGTTCGCCAGGGCGCAGCAGAACGAGATCAGGGCCCTGACGCGTCACGTCGACGCCAAAATCTCCCTGGCACGCGCCTTGGGAAACACGGAAAAGAACTATGCGGCCTTTCTTGGCATGAATGAAGCGTCGCCGGAAAAGCAGTAATCGCAAAGGAATGGTTGGAGGCGGAGTGATGAAACGAGTGATCCCTGTTCTTGCGCTGGTTGTTGTAGCGGTCCTGATCGTAACCGTCTGGTATCCGCGATGGAAAGCGGCAAGAAACCCGCGAACGGAAATGCATCTCTCGGGCAACATTGAAGCGCATGAAAGCGTGGTCGGATTCCGAGTGCAGGGGCGCATTGTAGACCTACCCATTCACGAGGGACAGTTCGTGAAGGCCGGCGAGGTTCTCGCTCGGCTGGATGATAGCGACTATCAGCAGGAGGTGCGCATACAGGATGCTGCACTCCGCACGCAGCGGGCACAGCTCGCGCTATCCGAGGCGGGAAGTCGAACGCAGGAAATCAAGGCTGCCGAACAGACAGTGGCGGACGCCAAGGCTGACCTCGACCTGAAACAGAAGGAACTGCGTCGCACGGATGCGCTTTATCGCGACGATGAGATTTCCGCGGAAGCGCGCGATATCGCAGCAACAGCCGTGAAGCGTGCCGAAGCAAACTACGAGCGCGTGCAGCAGAACTACAAGCAGATACTGGAAGGTACCCGCAAAGAGCAGATCGCAGTGAGGCGTGCCGACGTTGGCCTTTCGGAACAAAACCTCAAACTTGCGCAGGTGCGGCTTGGATATACAGTCTTGCGCGCGCCGAAGGATGGAGTCGTGCTCGTGAGGCAGGCAGAGCTTGGTGAGGTTGTATCAGCGGGCACGCCGGTTGTAACTGTTGCCGACGTAGATCACGTCTGGATGCGTGCCTACGTTGCCGAAACCGATCTTGGGCGAGTGCACTGGGGGCAGACGGTTGACGTGCACACGGATACGTATCCGGGGAAGACGTATAAGGGCAAGATTGCATTCATTTCTTCGGAAGCGGAGTTCACACCGAAGAGTGTTGAGACACAGAAAGAGCGAGTCACACTTGTATATCGGATCAAGATAGATCTCGACAACCCGAACAACGAACTGAAGCCTGGTATGCCGGCCGATGCCGTGATTGATCTGGCGAAGGCGCAATGACGCAGTTGGCTGCAATTCGCGTGGCGGAACTCTCGCGCGATTTTCCCGGCGTACGCGCCGTTGACAAGCTGTCGTTCGAAGTGCGTGCGGGAGAGATCTTCGGACTGGTCGGCCCGGACGGAGCCGGCAAGACCACGACGATGCGAATGCTGGCTGGAGTGCTGGCGCCGAACTCCGGCACCGCACACGTCGCAGGGTGTGATGTGGTCAAGCATCCTGAAGACGTGAAATCGCTGATCAGCTATATGCCGCAACGGTTCGGGCTGTACGAAGACCTTACAGTAGACGAGAATATTCGCTTCTACGCAAACATCTTTGGAGTTCATCGCGCCGAGCGCGAGGCTCGCGCAAAGCAGTTACTGGAAGCCGCCGGAATGGCTCCATTCCGGTCGCGACTCGCCGGAAAGTTGTCCGGTGGAATGAAGCAGAAACTCGGATTGGTGTGCGCGCTCATTCACACACCGAAGGTGGTCCTGCTCGACGAGCCGACCAATGGGGTAGACCCAGTTTCGAGGCGCGAGTTCTGGAGCATTCTCTATTCGCTACTGCGGGAAGATGTCGCGATTCTGACGTCCACGTCCTACCTCGACGAAGCCGAGCGTTGTCATCGCGTGGGACTGCTGCACCAGGGGAAGATGCTATTCTGCGATACCCCGGCTCGTCTCAAGGAAAGCCTCCCCGGGGCAGCGATCGCCATTCTAGCCCCTGAGCCGCGCCGCGTGCGCGATGCGCTCCAGAACTTTGAGGGAATCCGCAGCTTCGTACTTGTGGGCGATGGTGCGCACGTTGTAGTCGACGACGCGGAGAAGCGAATTCCCGAACTGAAAGCTCGTTTGCAGCAGGCTCAGGTGGCTTTCGAGTCGGTCGAGAGAATCACGCCAACCATCGAAGATCTGTTTGTGGCGGCGGTCGAACAGACGGATAAATCGAAATGACGCACAACGGCGAAAACTCGGTAGTGGTCCAGGACCTTGTAAAGCGATTCGGCGACTTCGTAGCCGTTGACCACATCAGCCTGGAAGCCCGGAAAGGGGAGATTTTTGGATTCCTCGGACCGAATGGCGCCGGCAAGTCCACGACAATTCGCATGTTGTGTGGCCTCCTGAGGCCTACGTCCGGACACGCATTTGTCGCGGGGTTGGACGTTGCGAGGCAAGCGGAGCAGGTGCGCCAGAACATCGGCTATATGTCGCAGAAATTTTCGCTATACAACGACCTGACGGTGCTGGAGAACATACGTTTCTTCGCCGGAATGTATGGTGTGCCGAGGGCGGCGCTTCCGGATCGCATCGAATGGGTGTTGCACATGGCCGGCCTGTCAGGCCGGGAAACGACGGTTACTGCAACGCTGGCGGCGGGATGGAAGCAGCGACTGGCACTGGGTTGCGCGGTATTGCATCGGCCTCCGATATTGTTTCTTGACGAACCGACTTCCGGCGTCGACCCGATCTCGCGACGGAACTTCTGGGAGTTGATTCACGAAATGGCGTCGGAGGGAGTGACTGTCTTTGTCACGACGCACTACATGGATGAGGCCGAATACTGCAACCGGCTGGTGTTGATCTATCGCGGAAAGATTGTGGCCGCCGGTTCTCCGCTGGAGCTAAAGCAGAAGGCGATGAAAGGCCAATTGCTGCTGGTGGAGGCGCAGCCGCTTGGAAGTGCCCTGGAAAGTCTCGCGTCGGCGCCAACGGTGGAAGACGCTGCGGTGTTCGGCAACGCAATTCACCTCGTTGTGGATGACGCCGCGCGGTCCGGGCCGATCTTGCGCGCGTACATGGAGCAGAGAAACATCACTGTGGGACGCATGGAACAGATCCAGCCAACGCTGGAAGATGTGTTCGTTTCGATCACGTCCGATCGCAACATACCGTTCAAGGAGGCACGCGGGTGAACTGGCGGCGAGCATGGGCGATTTCTACAAAGGAACTCCTGCAAATCCGGCGCGACTCACGGAGTTTGGCAATCGTGATTGCGATGCCGTTAATACTGCTGTTTGCGTTCGGGTATGGCGTCAGCTTTGACACGAAAAATATTCCGGTCTACGTCTATGACCAGGAAGGCAGCCAGGCGAGCCAGAACTTGTTGAAGCATTTTCAGGCTTCAGAATACTTTCATGTCGTGCGCTCGGTGAACAGCTACAAGGCGCTGGAAGACGCAATCGATCGCGGCGAGTGCAGTGTCGCGATCATTATCCCGTGGAATTTTTCACACCAGTTGAACATGAATCCGCCGGTGCACGTGCAGGCGCTTGTGGATGCAACGGACAGCAACACGGCAAACGTCGGAATGACGTATGTGCAGGCAGTCATCCAATCGTATTCGCAACACATCACGATGGACTGGATGCAGCAGCAGGGAAGATTGAACGCGTCCGTCCCACTGAGCGTCGACGCCCGAACCTTGTTCAACGAGAACCTTGAAAGCGCGGCGAACATTGTTCCCGGAGTTGTCGCGGTGATCATGGCGGTGGTCGGAACGTTCCTGACATCGTTGACGATTGCCCGCGAGTGGGAGCGCGGAACGATGGAGCAACTGGTTTCCACTCCTGTGAAGCCTCTTGAACTAATGGTCGGGAAGCTCGCTCCCTACGTTGTTATCGGCATGGCGGATACGCTGCTATGCGCGGCCATGGGTGTATGGTGGTTTCAGGTTCCTTTCCGCGGAGCATGGTGGGTATTCACGCTCAGTTCCTTCCTTTTTCTAGCGGTCGTGCTGTCGATGGGATACACGATTTCCGTGGTTGCCAAGTCGCAGCTTGCCGCCAGTCAAGTGTCACTGGTCGCTACCTTTCTGCCCGCCTTCCTGCTGTCAGGTTTTATTTTTCCCATCGACCAGATGCCGGCAGTCATTCGTGCGGTGACACATCTGCTCCCGGCGCGCTATTTCATGACCATCGCCCGCGACGTGTTTCTCAAGGGCACGCCGCTGGCACTGATACGCGAGGAGTTGTTGATCCTGGCTGGCTTCGCGGCGATTCTTGGATTTATCGCCACGCGGGCATTCCGGAAGACGCTTGGTTAGGAGACGAGTATGCTGACCCGCTTGTGGCAAATGTTGATCAAGGAATTCATACAGGTCTTTCGGGACAAGCGTACTCGTTTTGTGTTGATTGGTCCGCCAATCATCCAAATGGTTGTTTTCGGATATGCCGCCACGCTTGAAGTGCGGCACGTCCCCACTGCCATCGTCGATTACGACAACACGCAGGTGAGTCGCGACCTGGTATCGCGCATTCAGGCAAGTCCATATTTCAACGTGCGTGCAATGCTTGACGATGGGAAAAAGGCCGCGGCCATGATCGACAGCGGCGAGGCCCTGGTTACGGTACAGATTAATTCCGGTTTCGCCGAGACGATTCGCAAAGGCCAGACCGCACACCTGCAGGTGCTGGTGGATAGCAGCAACTCGAATACCGCACTGGTGGCGCTGAGTTATGTCAACCAGGTAGCCAATAAATTCGCGCATGACTACCAACTGGAGCAGATCGACAGGACGTCGCCGTTTCTTGGCGCGAAGATGCCGAGTATAGTGCTCGACCAAAGGCCGTGGTTCAACGCTGACCTAAGCAGCCAGTGGTTTTTCGTCCCGGGAGTCATCGGCAACCTGGTGTTGGTTATGATAGTGACGCTCACGGCATTTGCCGTGGTGCGTGAGCGCGAGGTGGGAACGCTGGAGCAAATCATGGTGACACCCATCCGGCGAATGGAATTTATTCTTGGCAAGACAATTCCATTCTTCCTGATCGGCCTGGCTGACGCCTCGCTGATATCGCTGGTCGGGACATTCTGGTTCCGCGTGCCCTTTCGCGGCAACGTGCTGGTGCTGGGTGCGGGAACCGTCCTCTTCATCGTCTGCATGCTGGGAATGGGGCTGTTCATCTCCACCGTGTCTCACACTCAGCAACAGGCGATGGTGTCATCGTTCTTCTTCATCATGCCGTCCATCATCTTCTCTGGATTCGGCACCCCCATTAGCAGCATGCCCCAGTGGCTGCAATATGTGACGTACTTCGATCCTCTAAGGTATTTTCTGATCGTGCTTCGCAGTGTCTACCTGAAAGGCGTGGGAATAAATGTCCTCTGGCCGCAGATGGTATGCATGTTGATATTCGGCGTATCGATGCTCGCGATCAGCGTGATGCGTTTCCACAAATCCCTGGACTAATTACTGCGAGAACGGACAAAACATAAGGGAGAGGCTTGGCCTCTCCCTTGAAATATTCCGGCTCAATTACTGCTATTCAGTTCCCATCGATTCAATCACAGCATTCCGCGTGTCACGCCATCCGGTGTATTTGTCATAGACGACAATGTGATAGACGGGTTGGCGGCGTTCCTCAATGGGCTCCACCAATCCTTCGTCTTTGAGCGGCAACAGGTATTCGTCAATCCACCTGCGCTGTAAGCGCGTGAGACCGCGCCGGGAAATGTCCACGGCGACACCAGTGAGATGAGTGGAAGCGGTATCTCCAGAAATGGGGCCAGCGTTGCGGTTGTGGCGACGCAGTTTTTTCTGTTGTTGTATGGTGCGAACCAATGAATTGATTTGAAGCGGCCGGTGGAACCGCTCGTAATACGCGCTCGCAAAATCCTTGAGAAAGTCGCGCGTCCAGGGCCTGCAGTAGCGCCGCGTGGGAGTGAGGTTCGGGGCGATGACCAAAGATTCGCTCTCGTGCAGTGGCACCAGTGCGTCACTTTCTTCGAGACGGACAAGTTCGTCATCGTCGGCGATGCGGGGCAATTGTAACTGGTCGATCACTTCATTTTCGCGAACCAGCATCTCGCGGGAACCCTTGAATATCGGATTCCAGACGATGTGCCGGTAATGGCGTACGTGCCTCGTACGTCGCAAACGGGAAGTTCTGCGAACGGCGGCTGCCTCGGGCGGGCCGAACGTGATAGCCGCAATCAGGAGGAGAAGAAATGACCAACGTCTGACAGACACAACGAACCTCGACGACAGAGTGTGAAAAACCGTAGCAGGGATTGTAAATGACCCGAGTCCGGAAACAACAACAAGTTGCCCGAAATCAACCGGACCTTGTACACAATGGTGCACAACTTTAGGGGGATGCAGAAACATTAAGTACTGGCACTGAGGTAACCTGTAAATTCGAGGTTCCATGCATTTGCAGACAAAACTCGCGTCGAATTTCCTGCTGATTCTCGTTTCCATTTGCTTCCTGACCATCGCAGGTTCAGCACAGAGACCGGGGCCGCAGTCTGCCAACCGAAAAACCTTTCTCGGATTCGACCGCAATGACTATCCCGGAGACACGGCGTTACGACAGCTTCGCGGTCACTTCGCGTTTGCGGGATATTGGCTCAACCGCGCTCCAGGTGCCTCGGTGAATACTTGGGAAGGCAAGAGGGCCAAGATTCAAAATACCGGCTTTGGATTTCTGGTGCTCTTCAATGGGCGCCTTTACAAGCAGCTCAAGGCTTCGGGGGATGCCAGGAAACTGGGGCTCACGGATGGTGCTGATGCCGTAAGCGCGGCTCGTCGTGAAGGATTTCCACGAGATACGGTGATCTTTCTTGACCAGGAAGAGGGGGGCAGGATGTTGCCCGAGCAGAACGCTTACATCTTCGCGTGGGCTGAGACAGTGAACGCTGCTGGGTTTCGTGCTGGTGTGTACTGCTCCGGCATTCCATTTCAAGAGTCGCGTGATGTTTCTATCGTGACAGCGGAGGACATCCAGCGAAAGAAGGGTAATCGTCCGATCAGATTCTTCGTGAGCAACGATCAGTGCCCGCCATCTCCCGGATGCGTGACGCCACCCAATGCCCCCGCTCCGGCAGAGAGCGGGGTACCGTTTGCCGAGGTGTGGCAATATGCGCAGTCGCCACGCCGTCCAGAGATGACGGGGCGGTGCCGTCGGACCTACTCTCCAGATGGAAACTGCTACGCGCCGGGTATGGGTGCAGCGTCTGGAATATTTATTGATATCGATTCTTCGACCTCAAGTGACCCGTCGCACGGGCGGACGCACTGAAGCGGATACGCGAGATTCCGCTGCTTCCATAATTCTTCGCTCACCGGCTAGTTCTCGTACTTGACGGAACATCCATAGGGACGAGTAACGGGTGTGGCAACTTTCTTGCCGGCCATTGCCTCAGTCAGAGCCGCTGACACGTAGTTCTTCGCGCCCGGAATGTCCGCCAGGTCTGTCGTCGGCCGGTCATCGATGGCGCCGTCGTAAATCAACGTCCCACTGGGATCGACGACGAACATATGAGGCGTTGTCTTGGCGCCGTACAGATGCCCTATCGCACCCGTGGGGTCAAGAATCGCCGCCGTGGGGGCAGCGCCTTCCCGCTTGATATAGGCGTTCTCCTCAGCAGCAGTCACGTATCCCTGTTTTCCCGGCGCGGACGAGATGATCGTGAGCCACACAACTCCCTTTGCCGTCCACTGCTTCTGAAGTTTCTGCATGTTGCCGGAGTTGTATTGTTTGCGCACATACGGGCAGCCGTTGTTGTGCCACTCAAGCACTACGAATTTGCCGTGGTAGTCAGAGAGTCTGTGTGTCTGGCCGTTGCTGTCAACGCCCTGGAAGTCAGGCGCCTTCTCGCCGATGCGCACAGCCCATGCCGCGACGGTAAGAGCGAGCAGGCAAGTCAGGGTGCTGAGGAATCGACCTCTCATAGTATGTCTCCTTCCTGCGGTGCGGTTTGCCGTGTAGTCAATTCTTCTGTGCCACGTTCTTCGAAGTCACGGGCGCGTTAATGTCGTAAGAAGCCCCATTTTCCAGAACCAGCAGGCCATCGAGCCGGGCAATGGGACTGAGCAATTCATCCGATTTTCTGATCGTCAGGGTTATTCCGTTCGGCATTGACCGAATTTTCTGCTCGGCATCATTCGAGACTTGCAGTGAATGCCTCGGAATGAAGCTAACCTTCGCCAGTCTTCTGCCAGTCTTTACACGCAACAGGAAATGCTCCTGAGCCTCACTGACTGTTGCTCTCCAACCAATAGGCAACTTTTTCGGCAGGCTTGCGCGGGCTCTCCGGAAGAGTGTGCTTGAGGCGGTGGGACGCGATGTTCGCGACACCGGAAGCTTCAGGTCCAACTTCGATATTCCGGGGATACAAATTTCTCGGCATACCAGCCAGTTGACATCAGCGTGGAGTGTGGCTTCCCGCGCGGTGAACGTAGGCCGCACGGCAATAGGAACAGTCAGCAATACCGAATTTGTATATCCATAGCTGACCAGGGAATCGGCCGTAATACGCTGCGGAGTGGGCCACTGAATGTCGCCAGCCGTGATTCCGCTCGGCAAAGTCCAAAGAACGCGCGGTGGTTCACCGGAGTCTCCCGCGTTGATCCAGTAAATGTGCCAACCGGGCACAAGCTTGAAATAGAGGCCGACCGCCGTAGTTTTCCCGGGAATGAGCGCGGTACGTTCAGAAATCAGCTTTACGTGCACATGGGAATCGCGAGAGGCAGTTTGGGCACTCGAGCTGAGTGAGAGCGAGAAAATGAGAAGTGCAGTAACAATAGCTGGTTTCCAGCGAGTCTTCATGTGGCGCGTCCCCCCACGCAACATTAGATGCGCAGAATATCCACACGTTCAAGAGCCGAATCAGACTCGGCCATGAAGTGCCAGCCACAGGCTGTTTTTCAAAAGAAAAGGCTAGCCCCGCAGGTTTGCGGGACCAGCCCTATCAACCGCCACTTAACTATTAGTAGCGGCCGCGACCGCCACCACGGCTTGCATGTTCGCTGCCGCGCGACGGCGCTGCCCGATATTCTCGCGACGGCGCCGCTCGATATTCGCGAGGAGCCCGTTGCGGAGCCGCCCGATACTGGGGCTGCCGGGGAGCACTCCAGCTTCGGGTCTGCGGAGCCGCGTACCTTTGCCGGCTCTGAGGTGGAGCCTGGTAGCGCGGACTCGCCGACTCCCTCTGCTGAACCTGCGGACGCACTGACTCGTTTTGCGGCGGACGCGGTGCCGAACGGTTATACATTGGTTGCCGCCCATCGCGACTCATCTGGCTATCGCGTGGGCCCGTCGTCTGGGGTTGATACCGTGGCGAGGATGTCGCACCGCGGTATCCATTCTCCGGAGGACGAGGTACGTATCTCGGCGATCCTTCCGCGGAGCGTACACGAATTTCACTCTGCGGAGGCCGCGGAACAGAGCGAGGTGAGTACCGCGCGGTGTCTGTTGCCCGCGACTGTGGAGCTACGCGCGAGTTTACCTCGGGTGCACGTACCCCTTGCACACCGGCACCGACTGCCCCACCTTCACGCCCGGCAAAGGGCGCAGGGCGTCGCGGAGGCGCCAGGCGTGAAACGACCGGTCTCGAGAACGCCCTGGATGGTGGAGTAGCGCCTACGCGGTGTGCACCCGCACCAAGCACGCTTGTCCGTCCTGGACGAATGTCGGCGCCTCGCATGACCGGGGCTGTCACCGCCTCACGTGTGGAGATCCGAAGCATGTTCCGGTTCACGTTTCTTGCCTCAACAAACGACCGGCGTGGAACCACCGTGACACCACCGGGAACGCGCTGGTTCGCATACCGCAAATTGGTGGGCGCGGTGAAACTGCCATTATGGTAGTTATGGTAGTTGTTGATGTAGTTGATGTTGGTGATGCGCGTGTTCGTGATGTTTACATTGCGCATATATCTGCGACTTGTGCGGTACCACGGATAGTAAGGTTCACCGTAGCCGAGCGGAAACCACCCCACTCCGCCGCCGATCGATACGCCCACACCCCAGTGACGTCCACCGACCCAGCCAACGAGTGCCGGGGCATAAATCGGGCGCATGTATCTCGGTCCTGGGCACCAACCCCAGTAGCCTCCGGTGTATATCCAGCGTCCGTAGTGGAAGGGGGCGAATCCCCAGGGTTCATTGTCGACCCAAGTCCAGCCCCATGGGCTGATCCAGACCCAGTGTCCGAAGCGATAAGGAGCCCAGCCTGCATCTACATCACGCGGCATCCAGACGGGACCATATCCGGGAATGACTCTCCAGTAGCCGTACGTATCGAGGTCCTGGTAGCCGATCATCCCGGCGGAAACGTATTGCAACGAATCGGAATTATCGAGACGCTTATCGCGAACGCGGCACCAGTCGTCAAAGCCGTCGAGTCCTGGCGCGCGCTCAATGTCGTGCATCAACGTGTCGCCGTGGAGGAAGTGCGCCTGCTCGTTGGAATGCACGGTGACGCCGCGGCCATTGCCGTTGCCTACACCCTCGCCGTGGCGGACAATCACCGTCGTCTGGTCGTTGTTCGGGTCGACTTCAAATCGATACTGGCCGGGCTTCATCAGCGTGAAGGCTACGTTGGGTGTGTCGACCTCGTAGATTTCTCCCGGAAACATTTCGCGGACGCTGACGTTGAGCGTTCCCTGATCGAGTTCCAATTGGATGGTGTTGTTCGTGACGTTTGTCAGCGTGAGACTCGTCTCGCTGTCCATGCGGACCGCTGCATTTGCCGTGGTCAATTCAGCGCGCGAATCCTTGTCCGTCCACACGCGATCAGCGGTGGTGAACGGACGATTAATGGTTGCGGCGGCCCAATCGTTTACGCCTCCGGGTTGCATGGAGACCTGCCCATTGATGTAATCAAGGCGCATGACCCTGTCTGGAGGGTCGCCCGCAAAGGCGGTAGACGAGAGCAGCAGCAGAACCAGTCCAGCAAGTAATGCGGGAAACCGGCTCATTGTTTTCATGGTTGGGACCTCCATTAAGCCCTATTCGTCGCGAAGTCCCTGGCACCAGACCCACCGCGACATCTGCCCGTGTAAACCCCACTTTCGCGATAATCTCTCTCAAAATTAACCTTAAATGCGTTTCAGGTTTATCGACGAAGTCCTAACCGGCACTGAGGGCTCTAGATTTAAGGCGCCTCTAAGGAAACAACACACCAAGAGCTGGATTCAGACGCCTGGAATGCCCTCATTGATTACAACTCCTACAGGCGGTTTGTGTTCATTTCACTGCAACGGTACAAACCTTGGAGGAAACGAGACATGAAACGCTCTGCAATGCGTTGTCTGCTGATTGTAGTTTTTATCTTCGGGATGACGTCGCTGTTGGCATACGCACAAACACAGGACAATGGAACACCGGACCAGCAGGCGCCGGTGGTTCGGCATCAACGCGGACCAAACTCGATGTGGCAGAAGCTAAACCTGACGGACGATCAGAAAGCGAAAATGAAAGATCTCCGCCAGCAAACCCAGCAACAGGTACAGGCCGTCCGCAATGATTCATCCCTGACGCCAGAACAGAGCGCGGCGAAGATCCGGGAGATTCGGCGGAACAACATGAAGCGGATGCACTCCATCCTCACTCCGGAGCAGCGGAAACAGATGCAGCAGATGAGGCGTGAACGTCGCCAAGATCGCGATGGCAATCCGCCTCCCCAGGGCTAACTAAACGAGCGAGAGGGAATTCAGACAAGGGCCGCCCCGCGCGGCCCTTTGTATTTCCGTGGGCATCATTAGAGGCTCCCATGCCTTCCAACAGTGTGTAGTATTTCATCAAGGTGGAGTCATCGTTCGGCTGTCAGAGGGGCGATGCGTGTAATTTGATGGCCCGGGGACGGCAATGACAAAAAATGACAAGGAAAGCCTTCCGGTTAATCCCACGTGGTACAAGGACGCGATTATCTACGAAGTGCATGTCCGCGCTTTCTATGACAGTGTTACGGACGGCATCGGCGACTTCGAAGGTTTATCGCAGAAACTGGAATACTTGCAGGACCTTGGCGTTACGGCCATCTGGATGTTGCCATTCTGTCCATCGCCAATGCGTGACGACGGCTACGATATCTCCGACTATACAAACGTCCATCCTGCTTACGGTACCCTGCGCGACTTCCAGAGATTCCTTCGCGAGGCGCACAATCGCGGAATCCGTGTAATTACTGAACTCGTCCTCAATCACACATCCGATCAGCATGCATGGTTCCAGCGTTCGCGCCGTGCTGCTCCCGGCAGCCGCTGGCGCAACTTCTACGTCTGGAGCGATACTCCCGACCGGTATAGCGAAGCGCGGATTATCTTCAAGGATTTCGAATCCTCAAACTGGACGTGGGATCCAGTCGCGAAGGCCTACTACTGGCACAGGTTTTATTCTCACCAACCGGATCTCAACTGGGACAACCCCGAAGTTCGGCAGGAAATGTTCAGCGCAGTAGACTTCTGGTTCGAAATGGGTGTTGACGGACTTCGACTTGATGCTGTGCCGTATCTCTTCGAAAGTGACGGCACTACTTGCGAGAATCTTCCCGAGACACATTCGGCGCTTCGCGAGCTGCGCGCGCATGTAGACGCCAAATTTCACGACCGCATGTTGCTGGCTGAGGCCAACCAGTGGCCGGAGGATGCGGCTGCCTATTTCGGCGCGGGCGATGAGTGTCACATGGCCTTCCACTTTCCCGTAATGCCGCGCCTCTTTATGTCGCTGCGAATGGAAGACCGGTATCCAATCATGGATATCCTCAAGCTGACGCCTCCTATCCCGGAGTCGACGCAGTGGGCGCTTTTCCTGCGTAACCATGACGAATTGACGTTGGAGATGGTGACCGACGAAGAGCGCGACTACATGTATCGCAGTTATGCGCAGGACAGCCAGATGCGGATCAATCTGGGCATCCGTCGTCGTTTGGCGCCGTTGCTCGAAAATGATCGACGCAAGATTGAGCTGATGAATGCGCTGTTGTTCTCGCTGCCCGGCACACCAGTCCTGTATTACGGCGATGAAATTGGCATGGGTGATAACGTCTTCCTTGGCGACCGCAATGGCGTCCGCACTCCCATGCAGTGGAGTCCTGATCGCAATGCGGGCTTTTCGCGAGCCAACCCGCAGCGCCTCTACCTGCCGGTGAACATCGATCCCGAGTATCACTACGAGGCTGTAAACGTTGAGACGCAGAGCAACAATCCGCACTCCCTGCTCTGGTGGATGAAGCGGCTGATCGCGCAGCGTAAACGATTTCGCGCTTTTGGACGCGGCAGTATGGAATTTCTTCATCCCGCTAACCGGCGGGTGCTGGCGTTTTTACGTGAGTATGACGGAGAGCGATTACTGGTAGTTGCCAATCTTTCGCGCTTCACGCAATGCGTGGAGCTCGATCTCTCGAACGCGCAAGGGGCCGTGCCGGTCGAGGTCTTCGGCCGAGCCAAGTTTCCGCCCATAACCGATCATCCCTACTTTCTCTCGCTTGGGCCGCATGCGTTCTATTGGTTCCACCTGGAGCCGCCTATTGCGAGCCAGGAAACGCTGGCCGAGCACAACACGGTCGAATCCCTGCCCGTCTGGCCAATTGAATCGTGGTCCGATGTATTTTCCAAGGGGCTGCGCTCGCAATTGATGCGGAGGCTTCCGGGCGCACTCCCGGGACGCCGCTGGTTTCTAGGCAAGAACCGGACGATTCGGCACACTGAGATTGCCGAGATTGTTCCCCTGCAAGGCACATCGGCCTACATCATCTTTATGCAGGTTTACTACAGCGATGGCGATCCAGACATGTACCTGTTGACGCTTTCGGTGGCGCGGGGAGAGGCGGCCGAGCTCATTCTGCGTGACCACATTGACTCGGTAGTTGCGCACCTTGAAGCCATGGACGAAGAGCGAGGCGTGCTTTATGCGGGAATTACCGACCGCAAATTCAGCGATGCCATACTGAGCGCGATTGTTCGCCGACGCCGTTTCCGGACTGAGGAAGGTGAAATAGTTGGAGCGCACACGCGTGCCTTCCGCAAGGCATGGAGCGCCGAACGCACCAGTCTTGAGCCATCTTTGCGCCACGTGGATCAGAGCAACTCACTGATCACATTTGGCGACCGTTTCCTCCTCAAGCTTTTCCGTAAACTGGAACCGGGGATACAGCCGGATCGCGAACTTGGAGAGTTTCTCACGGACAAAACGTCATTCCGCAATGCTCCGCGCAACCTTGGTTCGCTTGAGTATCGCCGCGGGGAACGCGAGCCTATGACCGTCGCCATTCTCAATGAGTACGTGCGCGGTGGTGTGGACGGCTGGACGTATACTCGCGATCAACTGGGACTGTTCTTTGAGCGTGCACTCTCATTGCGCGCTGACGATTCACGTGTGCAACAGATCAGGTGTGCAAATCCGGTGTTACTGATGAACGAACCGGTGCCGCAGGTTCTGCCTGAACTCCTGTCCGATTATCTTGGGGCGGTACGCACGCTCGGCAAGCGAACGGCGGAAATGCATCTTGCGCTAGCTAGCCGTCCGGACATTCCGGCCTTCGCCCCGGAACCGTTCACGGATTTCTACCGCCAGGGCGTGTACCACAGAATGCTCGGGGAAGTGACGCGCGCCATGGAGTCGATACGATTGCGGTTGCTACGGCTGCAACCTGAGACTCAGGACAGGGCCCGCCAACTCCTTTCCTGCGAGCAGGAGGCGTATCGAATCCTGCTTCCGCTTCGCGACCGCCGCATAGCGGCTTGGCGCATCCGGCATCACGGCGATTATCACCTCGGGCAGTTGTTGTACACGGGCAACGATTTCTACGTGCTGGACTTTGAGGGCGACACGTCACGTCCACTCAGCGAACGTCGCATCAAGCGTTCACCGTTGCGGGACGTTGCGAGCATGATCCGCTCGTTCGATTATGTATCGCACGCTGTTTTGTTTGGGCAGGTGCCGGGCATCACTCCAACTCAGGCGTCGATTGCAGAACTCGAGCGTTGGGCCTGTATCTGGCATAGCTGGGTCAGTGCTATGTTCCTGAACTCATACTGGGAGACGGCCCGCACTGGCGACTTCCTTCCCCAATCGACGGAGGATCTGCGCGATCTGGTGCAGGCTTACCTGTTGGAGAGGGCCGCGCAGGAGATTGAGTACGAAATCGACAATCGTCCGGAATGGGCGCGTATCCCCATCCACGGCTTTCTCGATATGTTGCGAAGCGATGAACATTAACAAAAAGAAGCCCGCATTTCTGCGGGCTTGAGTGAGCGTCTGCACGCTGCCTGGTGGTGACCGCTATTGCTTCTTGCTGGTCACATTGATTTCCGGCAGCGAGGCTTTTTTCAATTGCGCATTCAGTCGAGGCAGATCCTGCGCGAGCATCTGGTGAAAGCTCGAAAGAGTCTCCGTCAACGTCCTGCCAGCTTCCGAGAGTGCCGTCAGTTGCTCCGTCGTGGGAGCGGCATCCGCGCTTTCCACCGCATAAAAGACCGTCCCGAGCGTGTTCTGCAAGTACTGCAGGCTGCTGAAGTCGGTATTAGGGGGAAATGACGGTTCTCCATAGCCACCGGGCGCGGGCCCAGCGATCTTCGTGAAGCTATTCTCGAAGGTCTTGAGCGCAGCGCTGGCTTCAGTGTTGTCCTTCGCCTTCACTTGCAATTCCTGTAACTGCTTGCCGATCGCCATCGCCTTGGACGATGCAGCGCCAGCTTCAGCGAGTGCGTGACTGGCTCGGAGCGCGGCGTCCAGTTGTGCCTGTAGATCGCCTTCCGGTGTTTTTACGCGCGGATCCATCTTTACCGCCAGTGGCTGTGAGTATGTCCTCCCGTCAACAATCAGTTTTACCGTGTACTCACCCGGTACAACCCACGGTCCTCCGCTGCCAAAACGGCGCGACGGTTCGGCACCCTCCGGTGCGGCGTAGTGCAAGTCCCACACCCAGCGATTTATCCCTGCACGGTTGGAGAGTACTGGCGATGGTTTGATCCAGTACATCGGGATGACGAGCGACTTCTCGTTCACTACCGGAGGCTTGTCGCTGCTCGAATAGCGGCGTACGACGTTGCCCTTGCCGTCCACGATCTCCAGCACCACAGGTGTGGACGTCGTGGTCTTCAACCAGTAGTCGATGATCGCGCCGTTGGGCGGATTCTCTCCCTGTGGAATCTCCGGCGGGAAGGGCGTGCCCTGGTCGGAGCCGGGACGAATGCGCAATGCTGTTTCCGGCTTGAAGAGATGCGCCTCTTCTGACTCAGTCTCAGTGTCCAGTTGGCGCAGCGCCGTGATGTCGTCGAGAATCCAGAACGCACGGCCGTGTGTGGCGATGACGAGATCGTTGTCGTGGATCGCGATGTCGCGCACGCTCGACACCGGCAGATTCATCTGTAGTGGTTGCCAATCGTCACCGTTGTTGAAGCTGACGTACACGCCAAGCTCCGTTCCGGCAAAAAGCAGTCCACGTCGCACAGGATCTTCGCGAACCACATTGACATACGCACCATCGGGGATTCCCTTGGAGACCATCTGCCAGGTCTTTCCGCCGTCGTGGGTGCGATAGATGTATGCCTTGTAATCGTTGAGTCGGTGGCGATCGATCGCCGCGTATGCCGTGTTCTTGTCGAAGTGCGAGGCTTCGATAATGCCAACCTTGCTCCACGCGGTCAGTTGCGGCGGAGTCACGTTCTGCCAGTGTTGTCCATCGTCGTGCGTTACATGGATCAACCCGTCATCCGTGCCCACCCACACCAGGTTCGGGTCGAGGGGAGACGGAGCGATTGCATAGATCACGCCCTTGCGCGGACTCTCCAGCCCCATCTTCGCGGTGATCGGGTCGAGGTTCGGCGGTACTCCGGGATTCTCTCGTGTCAGGTCGGGACTGATCTGTTGCCAGCTCTGCCCGCCATTCTCCGTACGGAAGAGCATCTGGTAGCTGAAGTAGAGCTTGTGCTTGTCCGCCATTGAGAAGGCCAGTGGCAGCGTCCACGTCTGGCGGAAGTTTTCCTTCATGCCGATTGTGGGTGAGATGTTCTGGCTTTGCATCGTCTTCCAGTCGTACCGCGAAACCGTACCGCCGAATACGATGTTCGGATGCAGCGGGTCTGGAGCCAGACTGCCGCTTTCGCCGCCGACGGAGATCGGCCGCCAGTCGCGCTCGGAGATGCCAGCGTAATTGCTACGGCTTGGCACGGCCATTGCGCCGCTATCCTGCTGCGCGCCATATACCCAGTAGGGAAAGCGGTTATCGGTGACCACATGGTAGAACTGGCCTGTCGGCTGGTTGTACCACGAGCTCCACGTCTTTCCGTCGTTCTCCGTGATAACAGTGCCCTGATCGCTGGAGACGATGATGCAGTTCGGGTTGTCGGGAGATATCCAGATGCTGTGGTAGTCGTCGCCGCCAGGCGCGCCCTTGAATGCCGTGAAACTTTTACCGCCGTCCACGGACTTATAGACCGACGTGTTCGCCACGTAGAGGACGTTTTCGTTCTTCGGATCAACCGTTACGATTCCGAAATACCAGCCTCGTCCCCAGATACGGCGCTCGTTGTCCATGAGCTTCCAGGTTTTACCCGCATCGTCCGAGCGATAGAGGCCGCCTTGCTTTGCATCCACAATCGAGTACAGACGATTGCGGTCTGTGGGTGCGACGGCTATTCCGATCCTCCCCAATCCCTCTTTCGGAAGCCCGCTCTCGATGGGTGTCCACGTCGTCCCGCCATCCACGGACTTGTAAAGCCCGCTGCCCGGGCCGTTCGAAGGAGGATAGACGTTCCATGGAGTCCGGCGCGTCTGCCACAGCGCGGCATAGATAATATGGCTGTCCTGCGGGTCGTATGCGAGATCGATAGCTCCGGTGTCGTCGTTCTTGTAGAGCACTCGCGACCAAGTCTTGCCACCGTCCGTTGTGCGGAAAACGCCGCGCTCGGAATTGGCCGCGTAGGCATGACCCAGCGCCGCAACGAATACCGTATTTGGATCATGCGGATCAACCAGAACGCGTCCGATCTGCTGAGTGTCGGTAAGGCCTATGTGCGACCACGTCTTACCGCCATCCGTCGATTTGTACATTCCATCGCCATACGAGATATCGGAGCGCATGTCGGCTTCGCCGCTTCCGACGTAGATGACGTTCGGATCGGAGGGCGCCACGGCCATCGCGCCGATGGAGGCAATCGGCTCATGATCAAAAATCGAATGCCAGCTCGTGCCTGAGTCCGTACTCTTCCAGACGCCGCCGCCAACCGCTCCAAAATAGAAGAGCGACGGATGGCCGGGGACGCCAACGGCAGTCAGTGAGCGCCCCGCTCGGAAAGGTCCAATCAACCGCCAACGCATTGACTGCGCAGGGTTGAGCTTTAACTGTTGCGCAGCTGCGGCGGGAGTCAATTCACCCAAAATAAAGACGATGGCGGCAAAAGCCGCCAGAACTCGGCAGCAATGTTTCAACGGGCTCCTCCAGACAACGAAACGGAAAATTTTGACCAATCCTCAGTCCAGAGATAATAGCTCGAATTGTGCTTTGCCACGAGCGAAGTTCGTTATTTTCTCAATGTCCTCGGGTTCGCCGGATTTGGCCCCAAGATGCCACGGGCCTCTTGGCAGTCCGGTCGCCTGACTGATACCTTAAGAGCCCATGGGCAACCGAGCGGTCTCCACGGAATCCCGGCCAGTGCAATTGAGAAGTCAATTGCTTCGCTTGTGTTCTGCCGTTGCGTTGAATGCCCAGTCCGAAGATGTGCACAAGCTCCGAACCACGATCCGTCGGCTGGAACTTTACATCCCCAAAGACAGCCAGATGAGCGGAGCGCGAAGGCTGGCAAAACAGCTTACGCGTATTCGTAAACTCGGCGGCAAGGTTCGCGACATCGACATCCAATTAGGATTACTGGCGAGTATTCAGCAGACCGAGGTCCTCCACGCGCGAGATCAAGTCGCTTCGGTTTTGCGGAGACGCCGCGACAAGCGTGCTTCGAAGTTGGAGCACGTCCTGGAAACCGTGCTTGAGTCCGGACTCGGAAAGCGATTAGTGCGCGTCATTCCGCAAGGGTCGAATGCGAATACACAGACGCAGAGTTCGCTTGCACAAGTGCAGTCGGAGTATGCCGTGCTTGCACAGTCCATACCGGAAGATGGAGACGCGCTTCACGACTTTCGCAAGTCAGTGAAGACCATGCGATACAAGCTGGAAGCGGTGCAGGGTGCGGACACTGCCGCATTGGCGAAGAGGCTAAAAGCGGTGCAGGACGCGCTTGGCGTCTGGCATGACTGGGTTTCTCTCGCGGAACTCGCCGAAGCGAAGCTGCGATCGGACAGGCTGCCGGTCGTTGCATTTTTGCGCTCGCGTGTCGTCGCCCGGCGCAACGAAGCTCGCCATGCCGCCGCTGCACTGCGCGACGAACTGGCATTTCCCCGGGAGGTTCGCAAACCACCTACCCGTGCGTCGCGGCCGATTGCGCGCCGGGCCGTGAGGTAACGCGTGCCGGTTTTCGCTGCCATCGATATCGGTTCGAACTCTGTTCGCCTGAAGATCGCGGAACTTGTGCGCAGGCGGCTCAAGGTTTTGCATGAAGACCGAGAAGTCACGCGCCTCGGTGAGGCGGTCTTCCAGTCGGGGCTCCTTGATCCCGCGGCGATGGAACGCACCATCAAGGTCTTGCGGCGCTTTCACCGTGCCGCACGTACTTTTGGGGCTGACCGTGTCCGCGCTGTCGCCACCAGTGCCATCCGCGATGCCAATAATTCCGGTGCTTTCACTCAATGGGTTTATTCCGCCACCGGGTGGCGTGTGGAGATCATCTCCGGCCTCGAAGAGGGACGGCTTATTCATCTCGGCGTGCTGGCCAACACTCGCATCCGCGCCGGACGGCTATTGCTCATCGACCTTGGCGGAGGAAGTTGTGAACTGACCAGCTCTCACCGCGGTGAAATTGAGGAGATGTTCAGTCTTCCGCTTGGCGCAGTACGTCTTACGCGCGATTTTCTAGCGCACGATCCGCCAAAGAAGAACGAGATTGAGCGATTGCGTTCATTCATCGCAGAGGAAATCGGAAGAATCGATCATCGGCTCCGCAAGCTTCGCGTCAATGCCGTCGTCGCCACTTCGGGAACCCCCGCTGCACTCTCGGCAATGTGGGCGGCACGCGTCGGAACCACATCCGCGACCGTGCCCGTGGAAGGTTTGCTTCAACTCACCCGGGAGTTGTCGAAGTTTGATGTGAATGCCCGGCGTTTGGTGAAAGGGATCGGCCCGCGAAGAGCCGAGATCATCATTCCCGGCGCATGGGTATTTTCCGAACTCCTGACCCGGCTGAACCTTTCCAGCTTCCGTTACGTGCCTTATGGACTCCGTGACGGATTGCTTGAGCAGATGGTCGCCGACTACGGAGAACAGGCGGGTGGCGTTCGCAAGCGGCTCGCCTCGGAACGCGAGCGGTCAATCTTTGCCATGGCTGGTCACTACCAGGTGGACCTCCGTCATGCTCAGCGGGTGCGCGACCACGTTACGCAACTCTTCCACAGCCTGGCCGCACTCCATCGCCTGCCCTCTGAGTGCGAAGAGCTGTTACAAGCCGCCGCCATGGTGCAGGAAGTTGGTTCGTTCATTAGTCGCGCGGGAAGGCGGCGCCACGCCTATTACATCGTCGCGCATTCCGACCTGCTTGGTTTTACGTTGCGCGAGCGCCGGATCATTGCGGCCATCGTGCGCTTCGTCGGAAAGTCGCGTCCCTCGCCGGAGTCTCCAGCGATGCGTACACTTGCTCCGGGGGACCGGCTTGCTATTCCTCCGGCGTCCCTGTTGCTGCGTTTGGCGCGTGCCCTTGAACAAGGACGCCGTGGAGCGGTTTCCGGCTTGCATGTGTCCACGCGCGCTGGACGTGTTCGTCTGACACTCAAGGCAAAACCCGGCGGCGCTGAACTCGAATTGTGGGCTTTGGAAAACGAGAAGGGCTACTTTCGGGAACTCTTCGGTCGAGAGCTTGTTTCCGTGATCGCGTAGCCGGCCTTCACGATCTTAGGAGTGATCAGCCAGTTCAGCACACTGCGCTTCGAGTTGTATTCCACGCGCGCCACGCTGCCCTTTTTCATCTCAATGGACCGATCCACTGCCCCTCCCGTGACTAGCAGGGAAAGGAAACGGCTCATTGCCGGGTTGTGTCCAACGACGATAATGCTATCGAGTGATTCACAGTGTCGAAGCAAGTCGCGAAACGCCTCGAAGGATGCTCCCGGGCGCAGCACTGGCTCTACTTGAATTTTCTGCTCGTACCCTAATTCATTTCCCACAAGCGATGCCGTTTGTGTCGCACGCTTCAGCGGGCTGGAGATAATCAGGTCCGGGTGCACGTCAAGTGCGGCCAGCAGGCGTCCAATATATCGACATTGCTCAATGCCTTCGTTATCCAACGGTCGCTTTTCATCCTGCGTAAGGTTCTTGCGCCGTTGCCCCGCGTTTGCGTGACGTAAAAAATAAATCAGCATTTATCACCGTACGCTCTGACGAACGGCTCGCCGTCGTCGCGAGGGAGCCTGTGGAAGCACACTCGGGTTTGAACGGCCCTCGGCCACTTCAATGAGGAACTCTTGCGCGTTGAATGGCGGAGTATTCTTCCCGCGTCGGAGTATCCGCTCGTATGTGCCGTCTCGTTGTAGTTCGCGAGCTTTTACATTATCCGCAAGGTACGCTCCCAGAATTTCCTGCTCGATGCGCGCCTTCAGGATGTGATCACGGATGGGAAAGACGACCTCAACGCGTTCGTAGAGATTACGCGGCATCCAATCCGCGCTTCCCAGGTAGACTTCCGGGTCGCCGCCGTTTTCGAAGTACAGGATGCGGCTGTGTTCGAGATAACGACCCACGATGCTGCGCACCCGGATGCGGTCGCTGACGCCACGTACCCCCGGCCGCAGTGAGCAGATGCCGCGCACAAACAACTCGATCTGCACTCCCGCTTGCGACGCCTTGTAGAGTTCCTGCACGATTGTCTTGTCGAGCAGGGAATTGACCTTCGCGATGATGCGTGCCGGACGATGCGCCCGCGCATGTTCCGCTTCGCGATTAATGAGGTTTACCGTATCTTCCGCCAGGTGCAACGGCGCAACCATGAGCGGGGCGTAATCTTTCTGCTCGGAATACGCAGTCAAAAAATTGAATACGTTGTGAACTGCCGAAGTCACCTGCGCGTCAGCTGTCAGCAGACTCAGATCGGTGTAAAGTGCGGCAGTGATCGGGTTGTAATTCCCCGTGCCAAGATGCGCATACTGTCTTATCCGATCGATCTCTTTGCGCGCCACCAAAGTCAGTTTGCAATGCGTTTTCAATCCCACCAATCCGTGGAAGACCTGCACGCCGGCATCTTCCAGTTGGCGTGCCCAGCGGATGTTCGAAGCTTCATCGAAGCGGGCCTTCACTTCCACGACCACGGTCACTTCCTTTGACTGCGCCGCTTCCACCAGCGCATCAATGATTGGTGATTCCGCGCTTGTCCGGTAGAGCGTTTGCTTGATAGACAAAACGTCTGGATCGGCGGCGGCGTCCTCAATGAACGACACCACGCTGTCATACGAGTCGAACGGATGATGGAGCAGCACGTCGTGCTGCCGCAGCGCAGCAAAGACGTCGTGTGTTCCCTTCGGCAACGTCATTTCTCTTGGCACGAATGACTTGAACTTCAGATCTGGGCGATCGACGCTGCTATGAAGATGAATAAGCCGCGAAAGATTCACCATTCCTGGAGTACGGAATACCTGCCAGTCTTTGAGTTCAAAGACCGATTGCAGGCGCTCGACGATCTCCGAACTTGCGTCCTCCTCAATCTCGAGTCGAACGGCATCGCCCTTGCGCCGATTGTGCAATTCGGTACGTACCGATTCCAGCACGCTGCGCGATTCTTCTTCCTGCAAATACAGGTTGCTGTTGCGTGTAATGCGGAATGCTCCCTGGGAGACGATGTCGTAGCCGCGGTACATTTTCGCGCAATGGAGACCAACCAGATCCGCCAGTGCGATGCAGCGATACGATTCCTTGCCGCTTGGCAACTCAATCAATCTCGGCAGTGCGCGGGGAACTGTTACAACGCCAAAGTAATTGGACGCCGCGCGCCGCTTACGTCGCAACAGCAGCGCCAGGCACAGCGCCTTATTGATCACCCGCGGAAACGGATGCGCAGGATCAACCGTGACTGGCGTCAGGAGGGGATCAAGTTCACGCTCGTTGTACTCCCTCACGAATGCTTCATCTTCATCGTCGAGTTTCGAAGGAGGCAGCACAAAGATGCCGGCCTCCGCCAGTTGCGGTCGCAATAGCTGATGCCAGCATGCGTATTGATCTTCCACCAACTTGTGGACGTAATCGCTTACCGCGTCCTGTTCTTCCAGCGCGGTCATCCCATCCGGTCCAGCTTCCAGATGACCGTCTTCAATGCGTTGCAGGAGGCTAGCTATGCGTATTTCAAAAAATTCGTCGAGATTGCTGGCGGTGATGGCGAGGAACTTTACCCGTTCCAGCAGCGGGTTCGATTCGTCCTGTGCCTCTTCAAGCACACGCCGATTGAACTGCAGCCAGGAAATACTGCGGTTGAGGAAATACTCGGGCTTGTCGAGGCGTCGCACCACCATAAAAGACTACGGAAGCAATGTTACGTTTTCATGAAAATAACACAGACATCCACCGTTCGCACAGCGACGCCCCCTCGCGTAAGTGTTCTTTCACGATCAGTTCGGCCCGCCGGTCCGGAAATCGATACCTATTTTGCGGCCAGCGTGGCTTCCTTGTCGTGAGTCGCCTGGCTCGCCACAGGCTGAATGGCCAGCACTTCCAGCACTGCTTTCATGAATGCCGGCAGGTCTTCAGCCTTACGACTACTCACGAAGTGTCGATCGATCACCACGGGAGCGTCCTTGAAGATTACACCTGCGTTGATAAGATCGTCCTTTATCTCCAGACTTCCCGTCGCATGAACACCGCGATATACACCCGCCGAGATCGGTATCCAGCCCCCCGTGCAAATCGAAGCAATTAGTTTTCCGGAGTGGTGGAATTGCGCCAACAGGCCTTTGATTTTTTCTTCGCGACGCAGACTCGCTGCCGCCATTCCGCCTGGACAAATGACTCCCCTGAAGTACGGCTCGTGCACGTCGAAGATCCACTGGTCACTCCGGCAAGGGTACCCATGTCTTCCATGGTAAAGTTCGTTCGCCTTCAGACCGGAGACAATCACCTGGTAGCCGGCCTCCTGCAAACGAAGCCGCGGATACATCAGTTCCATGTCGTCGAAATCATTGTCGATGAGAATAAGAACTGCGGAAGTTCCGGTTTCCATGATGGCCCTCCTACGGGTTACCGTCGAAAGCATCGGCCCGGTTCTGAAAACAACGTAGTACGCGCGCGCTCTCCGCGCAGCCTCATACATCACACCAGCAGGTGACCATTGCCGTTTCGTCCGCTGACGTTGCACGCATGTCCCGTCATGCTTCGGCGATTACGGGATTGTGCAGCGTTCCGATCTTTTCAATCTCGATGGCGATTTCTTCGCCTGGTTTCAGCCAGCGTTTGGGGTTGCGTCCCAGGCCCACGCCCGCTGGTGTTCCCGTGCTGATGATGTCGCCTGGCTCCAGCGGAATGATGCGCGAAATGTGCTCCACGAGATCGCCCACTCCAAAAATCAGGTGACGCGTGTTCGAGTGCTGCAACGTTTCGCCCCCGATGCTCAGTTTGATATCGAGCGCATGAGGGTCGGAGATTTCGTCTGCCGTGACGATGTACGGCCCGATTGGCGCAAACGTGTCGAAGCTCTTGCCGAGGTTCCATTGCGTAGTCGCCAGTTGTACGTCGCGCGCGCTGACGTCGTTGACGATCGTGTATCCGAAGACGTAATCGCGCCATTCATCACGATGTACGTTCTTTGCGTGCTTTCCGATGACGAAGGCGAACTCGGCCTCGTAGTCCGGTTGCGTCGAGGCCTTCGGTAGCACAATTGGGGCGTCCGGTCCGATCACCGCTGATGAAAATTTGACAAAGATCGTCGGCACCTTGGGAAGCTCCATCTTCGATTCGATGGCGTGATCACGATAGTTGAGCCCGACACAAAGGATCTTGCCCGGCTTCGGAACCGGCGCCAGCAGTTGCACGGAAGTAAGTGGAATGATACTTGCGTCACTCGTATCCAATTTGGTTCTTGCCGTATCCAGCGCAGCGCGTCCCGCGGCAATGAACGAAATCGTGTCCGCATATCCGAGCGGCCTCAACGGAAGCACACCGTCGCCGCGAAGAATTCCGGCATCGATTGTTTTATCTTTTGAAAAAGTTACGACGCGCATGGATTGTTCTCTCCAAGACCAGTACGGCCACTCTAACGGCACTTGACGAGTGCAGTCAACCAGCGCAAATTTGTGCGAGCAGATGCAGTAACATGCCGCTTCACGGCGAACGGCGGAGATTAGCGGAGAGCGACAGTAACACGTTTGCGCCTCTTTTCTTTCCATCATCGTGGGCAAAGAATGGACAGACTTGCCGCGAGCCTGAGTCACGGGAAAACACCATGAAAAAGTTCACACTGCTGTTCTCCATTCTGTTGCTGGCCTCATGGTCAGTGGCCTTTGCACAGGAGACAACGCCTGCGCCGACGAACGATTCCACCGAGATCGAAAAACTGCAAACCGAGCTCAAGCGGGACCAAAAGAGGCTCGAGGACTGGCCGAACCTCAATCGTTATCGCGAGGCGAATAGCCAGGTGGAACCACTCACCCCAGGTGAGCAGCGCGTCGTCTTCATGGGCGACTCGATCACCGACATCTGGGGCCGGAGGCGCGGCACATTCTTCCCCGGCAAGCCTTATATCAATCGCGGCATCAGCGGGCAGACAACGGCACAGATGCTGCTGCGCTTCCGTCCCGACGTGATCAACCTGCATCCCAAGGCCGTCGTGATACTGGCGGGGACGAACGACATTGCCGGCAACACGGGGCCAGCGACGCTCGACGAAATCATGGGCAATCTCGAATCAATGGCGCAGTTGGCCAAAGCCAACGGTATTCGCGTCGTACTGGCGTCGGTGACTCCGGACTGCGACTCGATCAAAGTGCAGAGCGTGCGACGTCCGCCAGAAAAAATCGTCGAGCTCAATGGGATGATCAAGGACTACGCAACAAAGAACAGCATCGTCTATCTCGACTACTACTCCGCGCTGGCGGACGACCACGGATTGTTCAAACAGGACCTGACGTACGATTGCCTGCATCCGAACGCCGCCGGTTTCGATGTGATGGGGCCGCTGGCGGAGAAGGCCATTAAGGCGACGCTGTCCGAGGCGAGACCTAACATCCACGCGAATCCGCACACGTGGCATGCAAAGAACGCCGGCTCGAAGAAGAAGACCAAGTAGAGAGGATAGGCGGGGGATTGCCCGTGATTGGCACCCCCACCCCCTATTTTTAAATATCCTGTTTCCAAGTATTTGCAGGCATTCCTTTGCAAATATTTGAAAATAAAGGGGAAACTTCTCAAATATTAGTTAATAAAAGGCTTACGGTTGCCGAGCCAGTAAGTCACGAGACGCAAGTTTCGAGAAGCAAACGCATTCAGCCATTCGAGATTCAGCTACAGGCGACAAGCTGCAAGCTAGACAACAGCGAAATCAAAATCAAAAGCCCGCGCGCGGCGGGCTCTGCTGATTCTTCTCTCTACATCTAGTGTGACACATGGGAGGGGGAAAAGGTGACATCGATTTTGAAACTCTATTTGCTTACGAATCAGATAGCTGGGGGAAAAGTGTGACCAAGATCCTCTTGACGTGTGATGAAGACTGTTTCGGAAGTTGCGGATGTTTCAGAGGTTTCAAAAGCAGGAGGAGTAGTACGAAGGGACGGCGCAATGATGAAAGGGGTGAATAGAAGGGGTTGCCGAGTTGGGGTGGGGATGGGATATTCAGAACAAGGACGGCTTATGGCAGACACGAAATTCTTCAATCCCGAAGCATTGGAGTTTTTGAGGCAACTGAAACGGCACAACAATCGCGAATGGTTTGCGAAAAACAAAACGCGATATGAGCAGGTGTTGCGCGATCCGGCATTGGCGTTTATCGCCAGCTTTGCTCCGCACCTGGAGAAACTCAGCGGTCACTTTGTCGCAGACCCGCGGCCGTCGCGAGGTTCGCTGTTTCGCATCTATCGCGATACGCGGTTTGCATCAGACAAACGTCCGTTCAAAACGCACGTTGGAATTCGTTTCTTCCATGAAGAGGGCAAGGACGTTCACGCGCCGCTGTTCTATCTGCATCTTGAGCCCGGCAATTGCTTCGCGGCGGCGGGAGTGTGGCATCCGGACAACGTTGCGCTGAACAAGATAAGGGCGGCGATTGTGCGCGAACCGGAGAAGTGGGGAAAGGTTTGCCGGAAACTGGAGCTTGAGGGCGACAGCCTGACGCGGCCACCCAAGGGCTATGACCCAAAGCACCGCTTCATCGACGACCTGAAGCGCAAGGATTTTGTGGCGAGCGTGGCGTTCAGCGACGAGCAGATATGCGGGGCGAAGTTCATGCGCGAGTTTGCCGCCGCGTGCCGGTCGATGAATCCGCTAACCGAATTCACGACGAAGGCACTGGGGTTGAAGTACTAACCTAATTGCGAGAAGCGTCCGCGACGCCGCCCCCTCTGGCGTCGCGCTAGATTGTGTCAATTCCCCCCAGTGTCGTGTTGCAGAGCACTTCTCGTTTCCGACGTCCAGGACCAAGGATGACTGGCTTCGTGTTGGCGCCAAGGTGGTGGGTCAAGGGGGTATCCGCGAACATCGTCGCAGGAGCGTCTTGCTGCGCGGGACAGCAGCCGGCCGGACACAGGCACGGAACAAGCATTGGAAGCGGGAGCAAGGGCACGGTCATCCAATCAAGTGACAAGCCTCGAGAGCACGGTGGGTGAGAGTATCGTGTGACCAAGTGGAGAGGGCGAAGATGCAATCAGTAGAAGAGCCAGTGGCGCGAATCAGCGAATACGCAATTGTGGTGGACGAAGCGGACAACGTGGCGGTGGTGAAGAAGCCGACAACGGCCGGGTTGCGCGTGCAACTCGCGGATGGCAACGAGGTCACGGTGACGGCAGAGATTTCAGCGGGGAACCGCTTTGCGCTGCGCGATATTCCGCGCGGGGAGTTTGTGCGGCAATACCGGCAGCCGATAGGAACGTCGCTGGGGATCAAGGCGGGCGAGGCGGTGACGCACGCGAACATGAGCGACGAGGTGCCGATCGTGCGCGACGTGCCGGAGGGACTGCATACGGAGGCGCCGGAATATTTTCCCGGGACAGAGCGCGGCACATTCATGGGATTCCGTCGTGCGGACGGAAGGGTGGGAACGCGCAACTTCGTATTGATTATCCCGACGAGCATGTGCGCAAGTCACGAGACGACGCAGGTGTCGTTCCTGGCGGAATACACGCTCTATAGCCGGGAGAAATTTCCTAACGTCGATGGAGTTTCAGCGATTCCACACAACAAGGGATGCGGATGCCAGGACGGATCGAACCTGGAGGTGTTGCTGCGCGTGCTCTCGAACTACGCCGATCATCCGAACGTGGGTGGAGTGGTGTTGATGGAGCTGGGGTGCGAAAAGACGAACCTCTCCGTGGTTGAGGATTATCTGCACCGGCTGGGGCGGAAGCTGAACAAGCCGATGGCGCGAGTGGGAGTGCAGCAGGCGGGAGGCACGGAAGCCGCGATCAAAGCCGGACTCGACGCGGTGCAGCAAATGCTGCCGGAAGTGAACCGCGCGAAAAGGGAAGAGGTTCCGCTGAGCGAGCTGGTGCTGGGAGTGAAGTGCGGCGGGTCGGATGCGTTTTCGGGGATCTCGGCAAATCCGAGCCTTGGTTATGCGGCGGATCTGCTGGTGCGCTCGGGCGGTACGGTGCTGATCACGGAGGTGCCGGAGTTCTGCGGAGCAGAACACATCCTGGCGATGAGAGCGAAAGACGCGGCGACGGCGCGGGCAGTCTACGGAATGGTGGACTGGTACAAGGAATACGCTGGGCGGCAGGGCGCGGCACTGGGGGAAAATCCAAGCCCGGGAAATATCAAGGGCGGGCTGCTGAACATCACGATCAAGTCGCTGGGTGCGATTGCGAAGGCAGGAACAACGCGCGTGGAAGGCGTGACGGATTACGGAACTCCAGCGGCGGGCAAGGGGTTGTACCTGATGCAGGGGCCGGGGTACGACCAGGAGTCGACACCGGGACTGGTGGCGGCGGGCGCAACGGTGGTGGTGTTTACGACGGGGCGCGGCACGACGATCGGAAACGCGATCGCGCCGGTGATCAAACTGGCGTCGAACAACGATATTTTCCGGCGCATGTCGGGCGATATCGATCTCTCGGCGGGTGACGTGCTTGACGGAACCGCGTCTATACAGAGTGCAGGGAAACAGGTGTTCGATTACGTGCGGGCGGTGGCGAGCGGAGAAGTTCGCGCCAAGGCCGAAGTGCATAAGCATCGCGAATTCCAAGTGTGGGCAGAGAGGGCGATCTCGCTTTGACGCGAGAAGAGGCGTCGACATCAAGGAGAAAAAAGCGGATGAGTTCAAGAGTGAAGATTGTGTCGACGCTGGCGGCGATGATCGTTGCGCTTGGTTCGATGGCGATGGCGCAGACGCGCGTGACGGTTACGATTCATGCAACGCAAGCGGGGGCGAAGATCCCGAACGATTTCGCCGGGCTGAGTTTCGAAACGGCGGCGATTCTTCCCAACAGCGACGGGCAGCACATGTTCCGCGCGACGAACCGGCCGCTGATTCACCTCTTCCGTACGCTGGGGATTCGAAACTTGAGGATCGGCGGAAACACGGCGGACCGGCCATCGGTGAAGATTCCGGGCGACGCGGATATCGACGATTTATTTACATTCGCAAATGCATCCGGCGCGAAGGTGATCTATACGCTGCGGATGCGGGAATCCAAACCGGACGATGCGGTGCCGATTGCCTGGTACCTGGCAAAACACTACGCGAAGGACATCGATTGCCTGGCGATTGGGAACGAGCCGAACGTGTATGAGAAGGAATACCCGGCGTATCGCGACGAATGGAAGAAGTTCGAGACGGCGATTACGGCTGCGGGAGCCGCGCCGAAGATGAAATTCTGCGGGCCGAGCACGACGCCGAACAAAGCAGGATGGGCGAGCGACTTTGCACGGGACTTTGCAGGCACGGGACGCTTGCGATATATCACGCAGCATTCGTATCCGGGAGGAAACGGCAAGCTCGCGGAAGCAGAGGTGGCGCGGGACAAGATGCTTTCGCCTGGACTGGTGGCGTCGTACGAAAAGATGTATGAGACGTTCGTTCCGGCGGTTCGCGCGGAGGGACTGCAATACCGGATCGAAGAGACGAACAACTTCTACAACGGCGGCGCGGAAGGGGCGAGCAATACGTTTGCCTCGGCGCTATGGGGATTGGATTACCTGTTCTGGTGGGCGGAGCAGGGAGCGCTGGGAGTGAACTTCCATACGGGCGATAACGTGGCGGCGGGCGAACAGCAACGGACCTGCTGGTACGCGGTGTTCTGGACGACACCGGACGGGTACGCGGTGCATCCACTGGGATATGCGATGAAGGCGTTCGACGTGGCAAGCCACGGCGCGATACTACCGGCGGTGATTTCGGCCGAGGGCACGGGGCCCAACATGACAGCGTATGCGGTGAAGGGAAATGACGGGCGAGTATACGTCACGCTCATTAATAAAGAACACGGCACGACGGCGAGCGAAGTGGCCGTGACGCTGGATGCCGGGCGGCAATACTCGGATGTGGCGACGATGGCGCTGACGGCGCCGAAGGACGACATTACTGCGACATCGGGAATTACCCTGGGCGGAGCCGAGATTAGTGAAGCCGGCAATTGGAGCGGCGCGTGGACATCATGGCATGCAAGCGCGAGGAAGAACGTGCAAGTGAAAGTGCCGGCGGGGTCGGTCTTGATCGTCAGGCTGGGTGGACACTGAAGGGTGATGGTAATCGGTGGCGAGGTTGTTATCCTTATATATGGGGATGCGCGAAAAATGCGCACCAGCCGTGGGTTGGCGAGATGGAAGCGCCAAAACGGTGTTTACGACATTAAGTGGAAGCGATATCCAGCCTAAGCAGTTTCGGCTCACAGGGACGAAAAAAGAGAAACGTGTATTTACCGTTTGCTCTTGTGACCCTAAGATTCCAACACTAGGGTGTGAGAATCGAAAGCGACGGAAAGAATCGTCGTTCCACAGCGGTCACCCGGTATTCGCAACCTCGAGGATTTGGGGAATGATGTCGGAGTGAAGGCATGAGTTCTAGCGGTATCGAAAAAATTCTCGTTGGATGCAAACAGTTATGAATATACGTCGCATACTTTTAACCATCACTGCCACGAGCCTGTTAGTTGCGGCTTGCGCGGCGCAGTCCCCGGAAGATGTGGTGAAGTGGACCGCGAAGCCGGCGAGCGCACAGCCTGTAAAGGCGGGCGAAAAGTTTACGGTGGACCTCTCTGCAACGATCGAAGACGGCTGGCACGTTTACTCGATTACGCAAGCTCCTGGCGGTCCGACGACAACGGTAGTTACGGTTCCCGCGAAGCAAGCGTTCAAGCAGGCGGGCGTGATTACAGGGACGACGCCGCACAAGTCCTACGATCCGAATTTCGAGATGGAAACCGAGACGTACGACGGCTCGGTGAGTCTCAAGGTGCCGATAGTGGTGGAGGCGAATGCCCCGGTGGGTGCGCAGAAGCTGGATATCGACGTACTGTTCCAGACCTGCAATGACACGACATGCCTGCCTCCGACGACGACGCACGTTACAACGACAGTGAAGATTGCTCCGGGAAAGGCTGCTGGAGCGGCGGCGGGAACAACGGCCGAGGCCGTTCCGCCGGCGAGCGGAACGAGCGCGGGAAACCCTAATCAGCCGGAGGCTAATGGAAGCTCCCTGAGTGGTACTCCGGCTGGCGCAGTTGCCGGGAGCACGGGGCAGTCAACGCCTGCGGCGAACACTTCCTCTGAAGCGGCACTGGAGAGCCGGTCGCTGTTGTCCTTTATCTGGCTGGCGATGGGAATGGGCGCACTGTCACTACTGACGCCGTGCGTGTTTCCGATGATTCCGATCACGGTGTCGTACTTTACGAAACACGCATCGCACAGCCGCGCGTCGGCGATCCGCAATGCGCTGATCTACGGACTCGGCATCATATTGACGTTTACGGCGCTGGGATTGGCGCTGGCGGCGGTGTTTGGCGCGGCCGGAGTGAACCAACTGGCTGCGAGCCCGTGGGTCAATTTACTTATCACGGCAATTTTTGTTGGATTTGCGCTGAGTCTGTTTGGCGCATATTTCATTCAAGTTCCGCCAGGTCTCGTCAACAAGCTTGATGGGATCACGCGGCGGCAGGGTACGAGCGAGGTGATCGGGACGTTAGTAATGGGCCTGACGTTCACGCTCACCTCGTTCACCTGCACCGCCCCGTTCGTGGGCACGCTGCTGGTAATGGCGTCACAAGGAAGCTGGAAGTGGCCGATCGTCGGGATGCTGTCGTTCTCGACGGTGTTCGCGCTGCCGTTCTTCATCCTGGCGCTGGCGCCGCAGTTGATGGCGCAGTTGCCGAAGTCGGGCGGCTGGATGAACTCGGTGAAGGTAGTGATGGGATTCCTGGAAATTGCGGCAGCGATGAAGTTCCTGTCGAACGCCGACCTGATCTGGCACTGGGGAATCTTTACGCGCGAAATGGTGCTGGCAATCTGGGTAGCAATTGGAATCCTGACGGTGCTGTACCTGCTTGGAAAATTCACGATGTCGCACGACGCGCCGCTTGAGTCGGTGACGGCAATGCGCGTGGTGGTGGCAATCATCTTCCTGTCGCTGACGGTGTGGCTCTCGACCGGATTATTCGGACGTCCGCTGGGGACGATGGAATCGTTCCTGCCTCCACCGTCTGACATCGACTCAGGCAACGGTGGCGCGGGGCCGCAAAGCGGCAAGAGCAATCCGGCAGAGATGTCGTGGGTGCTGAACAACTACGACGCGGCGCTGGCCCAGGCGAAACAGCAGAACAAGCTGGTGTTCGTGGACTTTACGGGATACACATGCACGAACTGCCGGTGGATGGAAGCGAACATGTTTCCGCGCGCCGACGTGAGGAATGAACTACAGAAGTTCGTGCGCGTAAGGCTCTACACGGACGGACAAGGTCCGGTATATGAGCAGCAGCAGAAGATGGAGAAAGACCGTTTCGGAACGGTGGCTCTGCCGTATTACGCGATCCTGACGCCGGACGGAAAAGAGCTCGGCAGCTTTCCGGGATTGACCCGCAAGCCAGAACAGTTCCTGTCGTTCCTGACATCCGCGCAGGACGTCGCAAGATAAAACCAGTTCACCCCTGATCGGGACGCCGCGTGCCATGTGCATGCGGCGTTTTATTTTGGCGACGATAACTGATGGGCGGCCGGAACGAATTGCCTGGAGCACATCCTGGCTCCTATCTTAATTGTGCATGTCCCAAAGTGAACCAACCTTCAGAACAGAACACCGAGTTCATCCCCCAATACTCGAATTCGCCTGTAGAAGAGAAACTGTGACAAACGAGGCAGCGGCATCGTCGCTGCTCCTTGGAGGCCTCGGTGAAACTTTTTGCGTTTCTGTTGATGTGCTCTGTTTCTTTTTCTTTGGCCGGGCAGACGGCCACAACCATTCCTGTCACATTACTTCATGGCAGTGCCCCATCGGAGATCAAGTCGGTTCCCGCATTCGGGTGGTATGACTTTCCAAAAGGCGACGATGCGGGTAACTTGTACTTCCATCCCGATCCGCCGGAGTTCAGTTCTCCAGTCATCCTAAAGCTGCCCGCCGGAACGGACGACGATGCTGTGGTTTATAAGGTTCCAGATAAGGGGGACGATTCTTGCGAATATCGGGCCTTCTCCGTCACCCGCGCTGGTTCCGTGGCGATGATTGCGGATTGCAAGGAAGGCACAATGATCGTCCACTTTCTATCAGACGGATCAGTTTCAAGCCGAACCGTGCTCGACATTGCGAAGGGATTTGATCCGAGCAGGGTGTTCGCCGTGTTCGACTCCGGCGTCGCGATCGTGGGTGGCTCTTTTAACCGAACAGCGCCAAAGCCACTTTTGGGAACGAGCTTGTTCGGCGTTTTCTCACCGTCTGGAAAGCTACTCAGGCGACTGGATGGCTTGGCTGGCATCGACAAGTCCGCTAAGCCAAAGTTCTACGAAGGGTATGCGGCCTTCGGCTCCGACGGTTTACTTTACATCCTCCAGCCTAACGAGGAGATCGTCGTGATGAGCGAGTCCGGGGAAATCGTTCGAACGATTCAATATCACAAGACGGTTCGCGACGCCATTGCGTCTCACATTGTCGTCTCGGGCAATCTCGCCGTGGTTGAATTGCACATCGTTAGTAATCCCAGTGAACTCTCGAGAATCCTTCTCCTCGTTATAAATCTTGCGACGGGAGAAACGTTCAGGCTCTATGAAGCCGATCCTGAACTTGGGAGGGGAATGGTGAACTTCTCTTCGAAAGATGGATTCACGTTCTTACGGCTGTCCAAGGGACGTCTACAGAAGATGACGGCTCCTCTACATTAGTTTCAAAACGGCGGCATTGCTATCGTTCTAGAAGAGGTAGTCGAAATCGAAGAGCACGTGGCGGTGATAGTTGCCGAAGAACGTGCCGTACTGCGGATCGGCGATGTTGGAGTGAACC
Source organism: Acidobacteriota bacterium (assembly GCA_021779935.1). GTDB lineage: Bacteria > Acidobacteriota > Terriglobia > Terriglobales > Acidobacteriaceae > JAJXZT01. The sequence continues at coordinate 38,934 of JAJXZT010000011.1, read as the reverse complement.
TCAAGGGCGTTGAAGTGGTTGGTGAGATTGAGCACCGTGACGGAGAGGCGGATGGCGTGCTTCTTCGTAATCTGGAAATCCTTGGAAGTGCGCAGATCGAACGAGAAGTAGCGCGGGAAGCGATACTGCGGACCGAGGGCCGGGGTGAGCAATTGCTGGAAGACATTGGAGGGCTGATAGGGGAAACCGTCCCGCAGTTCGATGTGCGGGATCAGGCGGATTTTGTGAGGAAGTTTGTAAATGCCCCAGAGCAGAAAACGATTCGGGATCTCACTGGGAAGGCTTGCAATGATGTCGTTGCGGACGACGGGGAACGGGAAATCTCCGAGGTAGGTGCTGGCGTCGTTGATATCGCCACGGGCATGTTGCCGGACGTAAGAGAAGAAGAACTGCCGGGCAGGATCTGAACCGATACGCGCGGTGAATTCAAACTGGCGCGTGCGGGCAGCGCCGGACGATCCGAGCACGAGCGCATTCTGATTGTTGATGACCTGCGGCTGAATGGTGAGCATGTCGTAGGCGTGGCTCTGCAAATACCGCAGGCGGACGAGGAGGAGCTTGCCAAGAGGCCGCTCCATTTCGACGTTCCAGGCGACGCTGTAGGGAGCGAAGTTGCCGCTAGTCAACTTACGATGGATGAAGGGGAAGTGCTGATTGGCGGTCTGGCTGGTGATGTTGAAGTAGGTGAGCGGGCTGCCAATGATGTTGCCAAGACCGTCGTAAGTGGTCACGGTCTGCTGCGGATAGCTGCTGAAGGCGTAGACGTCGAGTGGCACCGCATCGTAGAAGACACCGATTCCGCCGCGGACGACGAGCTTCTGATCAGCCATGGGCGTCCAGACAAAACCGGCGCGCGGCGCAGTGCGCGTGGTGTGCGTGATGGTCTGGGCCTCGAAGCGCGCACCGAGATCGAGCGCGAAACGGGAACCCATGGACCAGTGATCCTGCGCATAAACGGCGGGTTCGAAGTCACTGAGATCGAAAGCGCCGCCGCCAGTGAAATCGATGCGACGCACGAGATGACCGGCAGCGTCTTCAATCAGAACGGGGCGGGCATTGAAGCGTCCGTCATTTTCGCTGTGTGCAAAAGTAGAGCCGAACTGGAAGGCATGCGCGCCGGCGAAATGGAATGTGCGCGGAGACCACTTTTCAATCCATTCATAACGAATAGCGCGGCGCGCTTCCTGGCTGAAATAGTTGCCACTGTTGGCGGTGGGAGTGAGCACCATGTCGCCGTTGCCCTGGGCGTAGATTCCGCTGCTGACGCGAGTGACGGCGAAAGTGCTCTGGAGCAACCCGTCGCCGATGCCCCAGCGGTGAATCAGTGCGGCGGTGGATTCATGGAAGCCGGCATTGGGCGTTACAGAACGGGGGTTGAAGTAGTCGAGACCGGCGTATTGCAAGGTGTGAGGCGCCCAATGGAACGATGCGGTGAGCGTCTGCGTGGGCGAAAGAATCGCGTCAACCTGGCTGAACGAGTTGATCGACTCGGAGATGGTCTGATTCAGCGGATAGGGCAGCGTGTAGACTTCGCGCTTGTCGATGGAATACTCGGCGCCTTCGAGGAAATAGAGATGATCCTTGATGAGCGGACCGCTGAGATTGAAGCGAGGCGTGGCGTCGCGGAGACCTTCAAGATGTCCGCTGCGAATGCGGAACTCGGGCAGCGGGTCGTTGAGATCGGCGTGCCATTTGTCTCCGCCGCGGCGAGTTTCGGCGGTGACGACGCCGGCGGTGAAGCGTCCGTACTGCGCGAGGTAGGGCATCTCAGAGACGGAGATGGTCTGGACACTGTCGATGGGAACGGTGAGACCGAACGCACCAGTGGCAGGGTCGGTGACATCGACAGAGTTGATGAGAAGCGCGCTGTGATCCTCACCATAACCGGCGATCTGCACGCTGCCATCCTTGGCGCGAACGATGCCGGGGATTAAAGGCAACGTGTCGGTAAGCGTGGCGGGTTTTCCGGGAACGATCTTTGCCTGCACGGGCGAGAGCTTGCTCTGGCTGCTGGACTGGCGCGTAACGGGATTGGGCGCTTCGGCCTGCACTTCGACGTTCTGCTTGCTGAGCGCGGCGGCATGAAGGACGACGTCAACTTCCTCGGGTGATGTGTCGGCGACGACCTGCAACGCAGTTTGCGTATCGATGTAACCGATCTTGTGGACCTTGAGCGAGTACTGACCAGGGCTGGGGATGTAGACGGATGCCTTACCCTGTGCGTCGGTGGCGAGCGTCTGGATGACCCGGGCGCCAAGGCTCACTTCCACGATGGCTTCCGGGACAGGCTGCGAAGCATCATCGGTGACGGAGAAATGTATGGTGCGGCCACCAGGAGTGGAAGCCGAAGCGAGTCCGCAATACAACAACACTGCCGCCAAACAACGCGTGACGAGTCGGAGATCTGCACGAGCAAAGATTGCAGATCGAACCCGAGAGAGGGTCATTACAAGGCTCCAAGCAAGAGAACTGTTGAGCGCGCGTCGCGAAGAAATCGATCGGCGCGAACGGATACATGGCAAGTATGAGACAACGATGAAAGTTGGGAGCGTCGAAGAGCACAGGCTCCGTCTATTTTTCGATATGCCTCATTGTGCGCTTGCGAGGTAACAAATGTCTTTCGTGAAGATGACAAATTAGTCATGCGGTGCCACCTCATCAACTGTCACAAAAGTGACGCGCATCGCAATCGGCAAGCGTCATTGAAGCGCTTGCAGGGAGAACAAACGCGGCTTCCCGCATGACAGGAAACCGCGCGATCAGACGTTTAGTTTGCCGTCACCGAGACGGAAACAGAGTGAGTGAGAGTTCCGCTGGTGCCGGTAACAGTAACGGTGCCAGTCAGCGGAGTCGGCGTTGGAGGTGGCGTTGGTGTGCTGCTGGTGCTGCCGCCTCCACCTCCGCAGGCGATCATTCCCGCAAGCAGGCAAGCAACCATCAGCACGAACAGAACTCCGCGCGGAACGCGACCGAGGAATCCACGCGAACCGGGTGCGCGCTTCCTGAAGGTGAAGAACGCTCCCAGTGAGAGCGCGAAGATACTTTGCAGTCCCAACGACAGTTGTGATGTAACGGCAGGCGCTGCCTGCGTGGAACTGACTGCCGGGGCGGTGACAGTGAGCGTGGCGGTACCGCCAGCGGCGACACTGGTCTTATCAAAACTGCATGTAACGCCGGTGAGTCCGGACGAAACGGAACAAGTGAGAGCAACGTTGCCGGTGAAACCGTTCTGGCCGGTGACGGTGATGGTGGCCGTGGAGGAAACAGAAGACGAGCCGCGCGTCATCGTCAGGCTATTGGCGCTGGACGAGAGAGTGAAATCGGCGGGGGGCGGCGGCGTTGACGAGGTGGGCCAGGCAGTAGCGAGCGCGGTTGCATCGATGGAGCCGAGACCGCTGGCGAGATCGTAGCCGACAGTTGCGTTGTAGCCGATGGTGCCGGAGCCGCCGCTGGGACAATCAGTGGTGCCAGCGGTACACGGAACATTGTTGTTGCCGGTGGTGACGTCGTGGAATGCAGCGGGATTGGAAGCCGCGAGCGTGTAGAGCGTCGGGTTGATGAAACCCTGCGCGGAACCAATTTTCTGATTGATCAAGGCGACGATGCCGGCAAAGACCGGTGCACCTGCGGAGGTTCCACCGGCAACATCCAGATTCCCACCTGCGGAGGCTCGATAGCCAACGACGCAGCTTCCCTGCGAGCAAATAAGGTAGCCGTCGTGATCGGCAGAGGCGGCAAAGGAAATGTCAGGCACGTCGCGCTGGCCGTCAGCGGGAACACCCGTGCCGGTCTGCCATGTGGGCTTGGTGAAGAGTGTGCTCTTGCCGCCGCCACCGGCAGAGAGAGAGCCGCCATTGGCGATCTCGTAGGTGGTGTCATTCCAAACCATCTCCGGGATGTAGGAGATCGCCGTGGGACCATTCTCGTTGTTCGCAGGAGTCGGATTCCAGTAGGTGCCAGAGCCTTCGTTGAATTCCGTACCGCCAATCCCTGTGACGTTGGGGAAGGCGGGCGGAATATCGACGGCGTAACCGTGCGTGGCGGTGGTGACCTGCTTACTGGCACTGGTGCTGTAGTCGCAATCGGCGGCACCACTGTCACCGGCGGCGGCGACAACCGTCTGTCCCTGCGCCTGAGCCAGATTGAATAGAGTGGTCAGGTTCGAGATGTCCAATGCGGCGAAATTGGCTTCGCAATCGCCATAGCTGACGCTGATGACGGGAGCGACGTTGTTGTCGATGGCATATTGCATGGAGTCGAAGGCGCCATTGGCGGAATTGATGTAGATGATTTGCGCCTTCGGCGCCACGGCACCCGACCATTCGAGATCAAGATTGGCTTCGTCGATGTCGCCAGTGACAATTCCGGGATCCTTTGTCGTGATGAGTTTGACCGTGGGATCGTTGACCGGAAGACCGGAGACACTGCGGAAGGTCTCGATGTCGGTCATGTTGATGTCGGTCTGTCCGACGACGGCAATCTTCTGACCGGTGCCATCGATGCCGGAATTGTAGAGACCAGTGATGTTGTAGATGGTGGCAACATCGCCTGGGACGAGGAAGTGACTGCCGCTGACATTGGAGGTGAAATTGGGATTTACTTTGCGAACGACGATGTTGCGCGGCTTGGGGAGGAAGTTGTTGAGCGAACGGAAACCCTGCACGATACCGGCAAGCGCGGCAGGAACGGATGGATTGGTGGCGTTGGCATAGTGGAGCTTGCCGCCGACCATGTATTGATGAATCTGCGTGTGGAAGGCCGAGGCGATCTGCCCGGCGGTGCCATCAAAAGCAATGAAGGTGCGGCTGCGCGCGGCTTCATCGATGGTGAAACCCTGCGATTGCAACCAGTCTTCGACCTTCTTGAAGTCGCTGACGGAGAGGCCGAACTGATCGGCGTATTGCTCGGGCGTGATCCACTTGTGATAGTTGGGTGAAGAAGGATCCTGCTGCTCCTGAAGAAGCGTATTGAGGCTCGCCTGCTGGGTCTGCGTTGACTGGAAGACGAGCGTAACGCGATCCAACATGAAGGAGGGAGCCACGGCACCGCGATCGAAGGCCGGCTTGGCGAGCGGACTGACATTTCCGCGCAGTTGAGTCACGTTCGTGCCGTCGATGGCTTGCGAAAGGCGATTCATGGGGGCAACCTGGCCAAACGAGGCAACGCACAACAGGGCGACCAGCAACGGAAATAGAGCAGTTCTAGAGAGCACGGCAGACGTGGGCCGCATATAGATCAAACCTCATAAGTCATAGTTCTTGCGCATGGCAAGTCACAGCGGGTTCCGCGAGATGGGCAACCAGCCACCGGCACGGAGGGGCGCACATAAGACGACGAGCGCACAAAAATGGGGTCCTGCATGGAGCTAACACGCCGGGCCGGAACAAGTTTTGATCCGAACGTCCAGGGTGGTAACCATGAACCATTCGATGCATGCGAGTGGCGGAAAGCACCATGAACATCGCACCGCAGGACAAGGTGAACTGTGCTCGGAATCCAGAGTGACGTTGCGCACAGACGGCCAAAGACTGCATGTTTAGAGTGGATAACGGTAACGATGAGCCCTCGCGCGTGCGATGGATTGAGATATCGATATGTTCATCCTTGTGGTGCTCGCAATCTGGACGGTGCTGCACGTTTACGTCTTCTGGCGCATCGCCACGATTCCGGTGGTGGCGGCACACATCTCGCGCAAACTCCTGTTCAGCGTGGGTGGATTGTTGTGGGCGAGTTTCATCGTCTCACGCATCATCGATCGCCCGGGTCTGCGATGGCTGAGCCAGGCGCTAGAGATCATCGGCACGGACTGGGTTGGCGTTCTGTTCCTGCTCTTCGTCTGCGAACTTGCGATTGATACCGTAACCTGCTTCGGATTCTGCCTGCGGCCAGTTGTTCCGGCGCTGCGCGGGTGGGCCGTGGTTGCCGCCGGAGTGCTTTCGATCCTTGCGTTTGTCCAGGGAACGCGCCCGCCAACGGTGGAGAACTACGAGATCTCGGTAGCCGGCCTTCCTGCGGCGCGCGATGGCATGGTGCTGGTGGTGGCCAGCGACATGCACCTGGGTTCGCAAATCGGAGGGAAATGGCTGGCGGCCCGTATCGCGCAAATCAATGCGCTGCATCCGGACATTGTCGTGCTTGCCGGAGACATTGTTGAAGGATATGGCGAAGGTGGACAGAAACTGCTGCCGATCATGCGAACGCTCTCGGCACCGCTGGGCGTGTGGGCGGTGAATGGAAATCACGAAAGTTATGGCAGGGTAATCAATACAGGGCACCTGCTGGAAGACGCGGGCATCCACGTGCTGCGCGATCAGTGGGTGGAAGTGGAACCGGGGCTGGTGATGGCGGGCGTGGACGACCTGGGCACGCGACGCCGTCAGTCGGGCAATGGCGAAGAATTTGTCGATCATGCGCTGGCGGGGCATCCCGCAGGTTCGGCCGTGATCTTTGTTTCGCATACACCGGTGCTGCCGGAGAGGGCGGCGCGCGACGGGGCGTCACTGATGATCTCCGGCCATACGCACAACGGACAAATCTGGCCGTTCAATTACGTGGTGCGACTGGTGACGCCGTTCCTGGGCGGCCATTATGTTGTGGATGGAATGCCGCTGATTGTGTGTCGCGGGACGGGCACGTGGGGACCACGGATGAGGCTATGGTCACCAGGAGAGATTGTGAAGATTACGATGCGAAGTGCAGAACACACAAAAACCACTTCCGTTCCCGTGAGTAAGGAACGGTAAGGAAATCCCGTTGCAGGCACACTGCCTGCTGCTGCCTGCCTGCGGGCGAACCGGAAAGGCCGTTAGCCCATCAAGCGGATTCCCATGTAAAGGGCGCCTAGGACAACCACCGTAACGGCGAAGACCCCGGCATAGCGCAGTATCCGTTGGGTGATGGTTGGAGGAGTTCCCTCAGCCTCTTCAATCTGCTGGTCCAAGCTTTCGAACATAACGCAGCCTCCCTATTCCGTTTGGCGTCCGAGTCAGGCCCAGTGTCTCCCACAGATAAATCCGTAATCGTCTATGTACGCATCATATTTACTACCACTTGGGCGCCAAGCGTTAGTTTTTTCTTCTGCACGACGCCGGGAAAGAGTCCAAAGTTGGACGGCAGGGCGGGGGCGGTGACTATGGCGTAAGCCGCCGGGGCCCGCGGAAGAGAAACGTTGCGTCACGGATGTTCTCTAACTGCAACAAACACATGACAAAGCGGGCGAGTCCGAGGCCGAAACCTCCGTGCGGCGGACACCCGTATTTGAAGAAGTCGAGATAGTACTGGACGGAGTGCGAAAGGCCGGCCTTCTGCGCCTGCTCCTGCAAAACGGCGTAGCGGTGCTCGCGCTGCGCTCCAGTGGTGATTTCAATCCCCTTCCACATGAGGTCGAAACTCCTGGTAAGGTGCGGCGCCTCGGTGTAGCGCATGTGGTAGAAGGGGCGCAGCGAGCTGGGATAATCGGTGAGGAAATAGAATTCCGAGCCGAAGGTTTCTTCGACGTATTGCGCGAGTTCATGCAGACCGCCGGGGTCGATATCGCCGCGCCGGGTGTTGGCTGCCATGGCGTACTTGCGGAGGGAGAGAACCTGGTGCGCCTCTTCCATGGTGAGCCGGGGAAAGGGAAGGCTGGGGACGCGGATAGCAGTGTTGAATTCCCGCTGCACGGCTTCGGAGTATCGGGAGTGCAACTGTTGCAGAACGAACGCAATCCAGCGCTCCTCCCAGGCCATTACGTCCTCGTGCGACTCGATCCATGCCAGTTCAACATCGACACTTGTAAATTCAGTGGCATGACGCGAGGTGAATGAGGCTTCGGCACGAAACACGGGGCCAATCTCGAAGACACGCTCGAAGCCGGCGGCAATCGCCATCTGCTTATAGAACTGCGGCGACTGCGCGAGATAGGCGTGCCCGAGATGAAAGTATTCGAGCGAAAAAGTCTCGGCGCCGGATTCGCTGGCGCTGTGCATGAGCTTGGGAGAGTGGAGTTCGAGAAAGTCCTGCTCATGCCAGTGCAGCCGCATTGCGTGCTCGACAGCGGTGGCGACCTCGAAGACGAGCCGGTTACGGGGCTCGCGAAGGGCAAGATAGCGCCAGTCGAGAAGCGCCTCGCGGCCAGACATTTCGTTGATGGGGAGGCCGTGCTGCGCGGGACCGGCGACGGCGATGGAGTCGGGGACGAGTTCGAGGCCGTCGAGCGCGACGGTGAAATTTGCGATGACTCGTCCAGTGATATCGACGGCGTCACCGGGAGCGAAGGCCCGAGCGTGGACTTCTCCTGCGGCCTCTTCAGCGGGAATCTCGCGAGCGACCTGAATGCGGCCGCTGCGGTCAGCGACGACAAGGAATTCCATCCGCTTATGTTTGCGGACAGTTTCGATGAAACCGCAGATGCGAACCGTGTCGCCAACGGATCGCTTGGCTGTTGCTATGGGAAGCCGCTGCATGTCTGCTCTCCTGTGCACTGAAAAATTGCGATAAACGAAAAGCCACCAACCGGGCTGTCGGAAGGTGGCTTAAGACTTTTGATATTTATTTCGTCTTAGGTATCCGGCAGCCGATCGCTTGAGAGTCGATTCAGCGGAAAATCGGGCCGAATGCAATTAGGCGCGCAATTATCCGGGACCGCGACGATGTGCGGTGTGGAGCAATACGATGTCCCCGGAGTGAATTTCATGCGCATCCTCTCTATTGGTTTTAACATTATCGTCCCGGAACTGGCAACGCTGGAAACGGTGCAGGGGCAACCGAAAGCGAAGTAGCGCTTTGGTGTGCCACGCGCGCGTCCGCGCTAAAATAGAGGGTTTCCGGTAGTGCTGGAAGAAAACATGGACGAATACTTTCTCTTGAACAGCCGCAAGCGAGCAATCATTGCACTGATCCACGCAGTTGTTTTTCTGTCAGTGGCGGGACGCGGCCTGGTGGGACCGGCGCAGCGGGCGCTATTTACGATGGAACGCTCGACGCGAACCAGCGGCTTCGTGATGCTGGCGGTGTATGCGGTTGTTTCGAGCGTGCTGCTTTACTTGTTTCATCGCTCGCGCTGCATCCGGGAGAGACTGTATTTTGGATTCTGTACGTCGAGCGCCATGCTGAGCATTGTGAGGACGCTGATGGGTGAGTCCACACTGCGACCGGCGCAAGTGCTGAAGGTGTTCATGCTGGTGTGCGCGGGTGGCGCAGCCATAGCGATCTGGCGGGACCACGGAGAAGTTGAAGTCAGCGAATAGCCGTGGAGCAGCATCCAAGACAGCAGGGCCAGAGTCATCGGCAAGGGAGGGAATCGTGACTACAGAGACGAAGGGACCATCGCAACCACTCACGGAACGCACGGCGTGGAAGGCGTTGCAGGCGCACTTTCCGGCAATCAGTGGAGCGCATATGAGAGCGCTGTTTCGCGATGACCCGCGCCGGGGCGAGCGGATGGCGGTGGAAGCCGCGGGGCTCTACCTGGATTACTCGAAGAACCGCGCAACGGACGAGACGATGCGTTTGTTGCTGCAACTGGCCGATGAGAGCGGGTTGCGCGAGCGGATTGATGCGATGTTCCGCGGAGACAAGATCAACGTCACGGAAAACCGCGCGGTGCTGCACGTGGCGCTGCGTGCGCCGATGGGCGACACGATCCTGGTGGACGGCAAAAACGTTGTGCCGGAAGTTCACGCGGTCCTGGGCAAGATGACGCGCTTTGCGGATGCGGTCCGCGAAGGCGAGTGGCTGGGATACACGGGCAAGCCGATTCGCAACGTGGTGAACATTGGGATTGGCGGGTCAGACCTGGGACCGGTCATGGCGTATGAAGCGCTGCGGCATTACAGCCGTCGCGATATGACGTTCCGCTTCGTGTCGAACGTGGATGGCACGGACTTCGAAGAAGCGACACGCGATTTGAATCCGGAAGAGACGCTGTTCATCGTTTCGTCGAAAACTTTTACGACGCTGGAGACGATGACGAACGCACATACGGCGCGCTCGTGGATTGTCGGCAAATTGGGCCAGCACGCGGCAGTGGCGAAGCATTTTGTGGCTGTGTCGACAAACGCCGAGGAAGTGGAGAAGTTCGGGATCGATACGGCGAACATGTTCGAGTTTTGGGACTGGGTCGGCGGACGCTACTCGATGGAGTCGGCGATTGGATTGTCGACGATGATCGCGATTGGGCCGGAAAATTTCCGGGCAATGCTGGCTGGGTCGCGTGCCATGGATGAACATTTCCGGACCGCGCCTTTCGACAAAAACCTGCCAGTGCTGATGGGATTGCTGGCGATCTGGTACAACGATTTCTTTGGCGCGGAGACCATCGCCGTATTGCCGTACGAACAGTATTTGAAGCGATTCCCTGCGTATTTGCAGCAGTTGACGATGGAGAGTAACGGCAAGCACGTCAACCTGGCAGGCGCGAAGGTCGACTACCAGACCGGGCCGATTTTCTGGGGAGAGCCGGGCACGAACGGGCAGCACTCGTTCTATCAACTTATTCACCAGGGAACGAAATTGATTCCGTGCGACTTCATCGGGTTCTACCAGACACTGAATCCGCTGGGGAACCATCACGACCTTCTGATGGCGAACGTTTTTGCGCAATCCGAGGCGCTGGCATTTGGAAAGACGGTGGAGGAAGTGAGAGCCGAGGGAACGCCGGAGTGGCTGGCGCCGCACCGGGTATTCGAAGGCAACCGTCCATCGAACACGATTCTGGCGGAGCGATTGACGCCCGAAGTGCTGGGCAAACTTGTCACGCTCTACGAGCACAGCGTGTTCACGCAGGGAGCCATCTGGAGTATCGATTCGTTTGACCAGTGGGGAGTGGAACTGGGCAAGGTGCTGGCGAAGCGAATCGTTCCGGAACTGGAGCAGTCCAGCGCTGAGTTACAGCACGATTCGTCCACCAACGCGCTCATCAGGCGCTACCGCAAGTACAGGAAGAGCGACTAGCTGACACAAGGGAATTGCATTGCGCTGGTTTCCTGCTGCGTGCGAAAGTAGCGACTCGGCTCATCGCGATGGGTGACGCGATGTGTAGAGCATCTGTATGGCACAACAGTGCACGGAAGTTGTTGAGATTTCAGAAACTTCTTCATAACAGTTGGGGTTTAGTACGAAAGCATAAATAGACGGATTTATGCATGTCGCGGTTGTGGCACGTTCGTGGCGATTTGCAGAATTGAGCGTTGGGGTTAAACACCGCTGAGGCCTGCCGTTCGGACGATACTCTTTCTCTGGTTCGATGCTGAGACGATGAATTCACGAAAGTTGAGTTGTTGCCTCATACTTCTGCTGGCAACTATTGGCGTAGCCGAGGCTCAGACACCGACGACTGTGTCATTGGACCAGGCGATCCATCTTGCCATCTCTCATAATCACGCACTTTTGGCTGCCCGCTCGCAGATACAACAAAGCCAGGCGCAGGAAATCACCGCAAACCTGCGGCCTAATCCAGTTCTCTCGTGGGACTCGCAATTCGTTCCGCTCTTCCAGCCAAGCCAATTCAGCTCGGACTATTTCAATAACACGGCACAATTCGACCTTGGCGTCGGGTACCTGATCGAGCGCGGGAAAAAACGGCAGCACCGCCTGCAGGCGGCACGCGACCAGACTGCGATTACAAAGTGGCAGGTTGCAGACGCGGAGCGGCAACTGACGTTCAACGTTGCGCAGCAGTTCGTCAACGTGTTGCTGGCGGAGTCGACACTGCGTCTTGCAGAGAACGACCTGGCAAGCTATCAGAAGACGGTGGAGATAAGCGAGGACCGCTACAAGGCCGGCGGGTTGAGCGAGGGCGACCTGCTGAAGGTGAAGCTGCAGATGCTACAGTTCCAGTCGGACGTGAGCGCGGCCAAGTTAGCGAAGGTACAGGCGCTGTCCGAACTGCGGCAATTGGTGGGATACGACGCATTGCCGGAACACTTCGATGTGGTGGGCGATCTTGCATACAAGCCAGTGAAGGTGAATCTCGACGACCTGAAGATGGCCGCATTGAAGGACCGCCCCGATCTGCGCGCCGCGACGGCGGGAGTGCAGGGAGCCGACAGCCAGTTTTCACTGGCAAAAGCCGATGGAAAGCGCGATCTGAACGCATCGTTCAACTACTCGCACGTGAGCGGCGTGAACACGGGCGCGTTCTTTTTCAACATGGAGATGCCGATCTTCGATCGCAACCAGGGCGAAATTGCGCGGACAAAATTCGGGATCGACCAGGCACATCAACTGGCGGATGCGGCTTCGGATGCGGTATTGACGGACGTTGAAAGCGCGTATGCCGCGGTGCAATCCAACGACGAAGTGGTTTCGCTGTACGAGTCGGGATATGTGCAGCAGGCGAAGGAATCACGCGACATCAGCGAATATGCCTTCAAGCGCGGAGCAGCGAGTCTGCTTGACCTGCTTGACGCGGAGCGCAGCTACCGGTCGACGGAGCTTGCCTACCGGCAGGCGCTGGCGAGTTACATGATTGCGGTGGAGCAATTGAAGGAAGCCGTCGGCACGAGGAGCCTGCCATGACTTCGACAATTCCAGGAAGGAACCAGCACGTGAAGGTGAGAACAGCGAAGTTACTCCTGCTGATCGCGGCCGCGCTTCCAGGCTTATTCGCGGCGGGATGCAGCAGCGGAAGCAACTCGATGACCTCGTTTTCATCGGGGTTAACGGCACAGGACAGGCCGCAGTTGTTCACGGTTCCCGCCGACCAGATGGCGCACGTTCACGTGGTTACGGTGGAGCCGACAACCGTGGAGAGAGTGCTGCGGTTGACCGGTTCGGTGGCGTACAACGGCTTCCGCACGACACCCGTGATCTCGCAGATCAGCGGACCGGTGGGGAAAATCATGGTTGAGCCGGGACAGTTTGTGCGTCGCGGACAACCGATGTTGTATGTCAGCAGCCCGGATTTTTCGCAGATGCGTGCCAACTATGTGAAGGCGCACGACGCGCACACACTGGCGAAGACACAGTACGAGCGGGCAAAGGATCTGTACGCGCATCACGCAATTTCGCTAAGCGACCTTCAAGCGGCGGAATCGGCGGAGGTGCAGGCCAACGCAGACATGGAAGCCGCCGCACAGTCACTGCAGGTGCTGGGGATTCCGAAACCCGAGACGCTCGCGAAAGGGCCGTCGAGCCCGGAAGTTGCAGTGCTGGCGCCGATCTCGGGTGAGGTAGTGGAACGACTGGTGGCTCCGGGCCAGTTGTTACAGGGCGGCGGGACGCAGTGTTTCACGATCTCGGACTTGAGCAGCGTGTGGGTACTGGCCAACGTTTTCCAGAACGACCTGGGCCAAGTGCATGTCGGCGATCCGGTGATCATCGATACGGACGCCTACCCGACGAAATTTCACGGGAAGATTTCTTATATCGGAGCCGCGCTCGATCCCGATACGCGGACGGTGCAGGCACGCATCGTGACGGACAATCCCGGCGAGAAACTGAAGAACAACATGTATGTCACCGCGGAAATTCACGCGGGCAAGGCGACGAACGTGCTGGCGGTGCCGGACAGTTCCGTGCTGCGGACCGCGGATAATCAGCCCTTCGTGTACCTGGAACAAGGCGCGGGAAAATTCGGAGAGCAGTTGGTGACGATCGGTGCGACCCAGGACGGAAAGACGGTGATCCTGGGCGGATTGAAGCCGGGCGATCGTGTAGCCGCGGAGGGCAGCCTGTTCCTCCAATTCCAGAATTCATTGCAGCAAAACCAGTAGCTCAACCAGCGAGTCGCTTCGGCGCACGCATATTGCCAGTCGAATGATCCATAGAATCGTCCAATTCGCGCTTCGCCAAAGATTTCTGGTACTGATGCTGACGGCTTTCGTCGTGATCGCGGGCATCGTTTCCTTCCAGCGCATGCCCGTAGATGCGTATCCAGATCTTTCGCCGCCAATGGTTGAGATCATCACGCAATGGCCGGGACACGCCGCCGAAGAGGTGGAACGACTGGTAACACTTCCACTGGAAGTGGAAATGAACGGCGTGCCGCACATGGAAGTGATGCGGTCGATCTCGCTCTATGGGCTCTCCGACATCCGGTTGACTTTCCAGGAATCGACCGACGACTATTTTGCGCGGCAAGTCGTATTCGAGAGACTTGGAGATGCGACGCTGCCGGACGGAATTGTGCCGCAACTGGCACCGCTGGCCAGTCCGAGCGGACTGGTATACCGCTACGTTCTGGAAAGCAGCGACCGGACTCCGCAGCAACTGAAGACGATTGAAGACTGGGTGGTGGAGCGCGCGTACAAGTCCGTGCCGGGCGTGGCGGACGATTCCGGTTTCGGCGGCACGGTGATGCAGTACCAGGTGCTGCTGGATCCCGCACGGCTCTACTCGTATCACTTCACGGTGCCGCAGGTAATCCAGGCGTTGTCGGCGAACAACGGCAACACGGGTGGAGGATTCTACTCGCAGGGAGGACAGTTCTATTACGTGCGCGGCATTGGATTGCTGCGCGACACGGCCGATATCGGCGACGTAATTGTCGGGACGAGCAAGGGCGTCCCGGTGCGCATCAAGGACATCGGACAGGTGACGATGGGCCACGCGCCGCGCCTGGGCGAATTCGGGTTCGAGAAGAACAACGACGCAGTGGAAGGCGTCATCATGATGCGCCGCGGCGAGCAGGCGCAGAACGTGCTGAAGGGCGTGGAGAAGGAGACCAATAAGCTCAACAGTTCGATTCTGCCGCCGGATGTAAAAGTGCGCGCGTTCTATGACCGCAGCGACCTGGTGAAACTGACGACGACGACGGTGGAAGGGAACCTGATTCGCGGCATGATCCTGGTGCTGATCGTGCTGATCTTCTTCCTCGTGAGCGGCCGGGCGGCGATCATCGTGGCGTTGACGATTCCGCTGGCGTTGATGTTTTCGTTTATCTTCCTGCACGCGCGCGACGTTCCGGCGAACCTGCTTTCCATAGGAGCTATTGATTTCGGCATCATCATCGACGGCACGGTGGTGATGATGGAGAACATTTACCGGGAACTCGTGGAGCGCTCGGGGAAAAACTATTCCGTCCAGGAGATCATTCTCGCGGCGGCACACGACGTCGACCGTCCGATCTTCTATTCAGTCGCGGTGATCATCGCGGGGTACATCCCGATCTATGCGCTGAGCGGGCCATCCGGAAAGCTGTTCCATCCGATGGCGGACACGATGTCGTTTGCGCTGGTAGGCGCGCTGATCTTCACGTTAACGCTGGTTCCCGTGCTCGCCTCTTACTGGTTCAAGGGCGACGTCAAGGAGACGGTGAACAAGCCGTACGAGTGGATCAAGGGCAAGTATGCGGTTGCGCTGGACTGGTGCCTTGATCGCCCCAAGGCGACCATGGTGCTTGCGACGATCGTCTTTGGAGCGTCTCTGCTTTTGGTGCCGTTCATCGGCGGCGAATTCATGCCGCACCTCGACGAAGGCGCTTTGTGGGTGCGCGCGACAATGCCGTACACCATCTCGTTCGACGAAGCGAGCAAGTTCGCTCCGCAAGTGCGCGACATTCTGATGTCGTATCCGCAAGTCACGGTTGTGGGCTCGGAGCTTGGGCGTCCGGATGACGGCACTGACCCGACGGGATTTTTTAACTGCGAATTTTACGTCGGGCTGAAGCCCTACGACGACCCTGCGTGGGACGGCAAGGATGGAATCCGCGACAAGAAGCAGTTGATTGCATCGATCCAAGAGAAGCTGAAGGCGTATCCGGGCGTGATTTTCAATTACACGCAACCGGCGGAAGACGCGGTGGACGAGGCGCTTACGGGATTGAAGAGCGCGCTTGCCGTCAAGGTGTACGGGCCGGACTTGAACGTCCTGCAGGACAAGGCGCTGCAGATCAAGAGCACGCTGGCAAAGGTGCACGGCTTCACCGACCTGACGGTGGTGCGCGAACTTGGCCAGCCAAGTCTATTGATCAACGTCGATCGGGACAAAGCAGCCCGCTATGGCATCAACGTTTCGGACGTCGAAGGTGTGATCCAGGCGGCGGTGGGCGGACAGGCGGCGACACAGGTAATCCAGGGAGAAAAGCTGTTTGACCTGGTCGTGCGCATGCAACCGCAGTTCCGCAGTGACGCACAACAGATTGGCAACCTCCTGGTTGGGACTCCGGACGGCCAGCAGATCCCACTGCGCCAACTGGCGGAGATCAAAGAAGGAACTGGCGCATCGTTTATTTATCGCGAGAACAACTCGCGTTATATCGGAATCCAGTACAGCATAGAAGGACGCGACCTTGAAGGCGCCGTGAAGGACGGACAAGCCGCCGTCAACAAAGTAGTGAAACTGCCGCCAGGCTACTGGATGACGTGGGGCGGCGAGTATAGCCAGTTGGTCGCTGCGAGAAAGCAGCTCTACGTGATTGGCCCGCTGACAGTGTTATTGATCTTCCTCATCCTGTTCGCGCTCTATGGGAACTTTAAGTTTCCGGTCACCATTGCGATCGGCGTGGTGATGACAGGACCTGTTGGAGCCTTGCTCGCATTGAAACTGACAGGCACTCCGTTTAGTGTCTCTTCGGTGCCTGGATTGCTGGCGCTGATGGGCGTGTCGGTGGAAACCGCGGTCATTCTCGTCTCATACATCAACAAGCTGCGCATCGAGGGCAAGGATATTCGCACGGCAACGCGCGAGGCATCGCTGCTGCGCTTGCGGCCCATCATGATGACGGCACTCGTGGCGTGCCTCGGATTACTTCCGGCGGCGCTCTCCACGGGGATCGGTTCCGATACACAGAAGCCGTTTGCCATCGTCATCGTTGCCGGACTGATCTCGCGACTGTTACTCGGGTTCTTCGTGAACCCGGTCCTCTACGAAATGGTTGCGCGCGACGGCGACGTGTTGAACGTCTAAACGTGAGAGCCGGGAAAGTTACCCGGCTCGTTCACGCTTAAGTCTTTTTCCTCTCAGCGTTGTCGTTTCGATTGTGTCTTGCTGTGGCAGGGTGGCTCCAGCGATCATTGGTCGCGTTCGCACACCCGTGGGACGTGCGGCAGGATTTTGCATTCATTCAATCGGAATTCGCGATTGTACATTCCGCGCAAATCATAGTTATCTAAAAGTGAACAAGTGCCCATCCTGCAGGTGTGACTGGGTCTTCCTCCTCTCCACGTATTGCGGTCCATTGCCAGCGACGAAGCGGCGTACAGGAGGTCAAAGTTTTTCGAAGAGAAGGAGTTGCCATGCCCGAATCCAATTCATTTCATGGGCTTCCCCGGGCCCAGGGATTGTACGATCCTCGCCACGAGCACGATGCGTGCGGAATTGGGTTTGTCGCCAGTATTAAGGGCGAAAAGAGTCATGACATCATTCGCAAGGGGATCCAGGTACTGATCAATCTGACGCATCGCGGCGCGTGCGGGTGCGACCCGGAGACAGGCGATGGCGCCGGCGTGCTGATACAGATCCCACATGCATTCTTTGCGCGTGAATGCGCCCATTTGGGATTCAGCCTACCGAGCCCGGAAGAATACGGCGTTGGAATGGTTTTTCTGCCGGTCGAGAAACATCAGAGATTGCAGTGTGAAGGAATCCTGGAACGCATCACTCGCGCTGAAGGGCTGTCAGTGCTCGGTTGGCGAGACACTCCAGTGGACGGCTCGGCGATTGGGCGCGTGGCGCGGGCATCGCAACCGTACATCCAGCAGATCTTCGTAGCGCGTCCCGAGGGAATGACCGCCGACACATTTGAGCGCAAGTTATATGTCGTGCGGAAGCGCGCGGAGTCAGAGATCGCCGCATCGGCAGTCGAGGAGAAGGGCATGTTCTACATGCCATCGCTCTCCTGCCGGACGATCATCTACAAGGGGTTGCTGCTCGCTCCGCAGATTGCAAAATTTTACGGCGAACTGGCGGACCCGGAAGCGACAAGCGCGCTGTGCCTGGTGCACCAGCGGTTTTCCACCAACACGTTTCCGAGCTGGCAGCTCGCGCATCCCTATCGATACATTGCGCACAACGGAGAGATCAACACGCTGCGCGGCAACGTGAACTGGATGCACGCGCGGCAATCGATCCTGGAGTCGCCACTCTTCGGCGACGACATCAAGAAACTGTTTCCTGTCATCGCGCCCGGCGGCAGCGACTCGGCGGCCTTTGATAATGCGGTGGAATTGCTTCTCCAGTCGGGAAGATCATTGCCGCACGTCATGGCGATGCTGATCCCAGAGGCGTGGGCGGGCAATCCGCAGATGAACGCGGAGAAGAAGGCTTTCTACGAGTACCACGCATCGATCATGGAGCCGTGGGACGGGCCGGCGGCGATCGCGTTCACGGATGGACGAATGATCGGCGCGACACTTGATCGCAATGGGCTGCGTCCGGGGCGCTACATCGTTACGGAAGATGGACTGGTTGTGCTGGCATCGGAAGCCGGCGTGCTGGATATTCCGGCGGAGCAGGTGAAGATGCGCGGGCGGCTGCAGCCGGGGAAGATGTTCCTGGTGGACACGGTGCAGGGACGAATCGTTTCGGACAAGGAAATCAAGCGTCAGCTTGCGAGCAAAAAACCATACGCGGAATGGATCAAGAGCAACCAGATCACGATGGAGAACCTGCCGGAACCATCACGGCAGTTCCATACGGATCACGACACAATGCTGCGGCGCCAGCGCGCGTTCGGGTATACGCAGGAAGACCTTAGAATCATTCTTGATCCGATGGCGGTAAAAGGCGAGGAACCCATCGGATCGATGGGGACGGACACGCCGCTTGCGTGCCTCTCGGACAAGCCGCAACTCCTGTTCAGCTACTTCAAGCAACTGTTCGCACAGGTGACGAATCCGCCGATCGATCCGATCCGCGAACAGATGGTGATGTCGCTGACAAGTTACATCGGGTCGGAGAGGAACATCCTCGACGAATCGCCATCGAACTGCCAGACGCTGAAACTTGCACATCCGATTCTGACGACGCGCGACCTGGAAAAACTGCGCCGGGTGTCGCGTGGCGACCTGCTGGCGACGACACTGCCTGCGCTGTTTCGCATTCGCGAGGGCGAGGCGGGATTGAAGACCGCGCTGGACGAACTCTGCCGCCGCGCGTCACTTGCGGTACGTCACGGATATACGCTGCTGATTCTTTCCGACCGTGGCGTGGATCAGAAATACGCGCCGGTTCCAAGCCTGCTGGCGCTTGCCGCAGTGCACAACCGGTTGATTCGCGAAGAGACGCGAACGCAGGTGGCGCTGATTGTGGAGTCGGGCGAACCGCGCGAAGTGATGCATTTTGCTCTTCTCATGGGCTATGGCGCGAGCGCGATTAATCCGTATCTCGCGATCGAAACGATTGAGGAGCTGGCACGACGGAAAAATCTGGCGGAGAACATCAGTCCATCCGCGGCGGTGGCGAACTACATCAAGGCCGTCAACAAGGGACTGCTCAAGACGATTTCGAAGATGGGTATTTCGACGCTGCAAAGCTACACAGGCGCGCAAGTGTTTGAAGCGATCGGGTTGAACAAGAAGGTCATTAACAAATATTTCTGCGGCACGGCTTCGCGCATCGAAGGAGTTGGGCTGGAGGTGATCGCGCGCGAGGCGCAGATGAGGCACGAGCATGCGTTCCGTCCAATGACGGAATCGGAGACCGACCTGGTCGCAGGCGGAAGTTATCAGTTTCGAACGGATGGCGAGTACCACTTATTGAATCCGCTCACCATCAGTAAATTGCAACACGCGGTAAGGCAGGCGGACCCGAAGACCTTCAAGGAATACACGGACCTGGTAGACAACCAGAATCGCGAGCTATGCACCTTGCGAGGTCTGATGCGCATTCGCGAGGCCGCAGCACCCGTGCCGCTGGAAGAAGTGGAACCGGCGAAGGACATCGTGAAGCGATTCGCTACCGGAGCTATGTCGTTCGGTTCCATCAGCAAGGAAGCGCACGAGACGCTGGCCATTGCGATGAACCGCATTGGAGGGAAGTCGAACACCGGCGAAGGTGGCGAGGACGAAACACGTTTTGCGCGGGATGAAAACGGCGACCTTCGGCGCAGCGCGATCAAGCAGGTTGCCTCGGCGCGGTTTGGCGTCACGGCAAACTACCTGGTCAACGCGGATGAGTTGCAAATCAAGATGGCGCAAGGAGCCAAGCCGGGCGAAGGCGGACAACTTCCCGGCCACAAAGTGGATGAAGCTATTGCTCGCCTGCGCCACTCGACGCCCGGCGTTGGATTGATTTCTCCGCCGCCGCACCACGACATCTACTCGATTGAAGACCTGGCGCAATTGATTTTTGACTTGAAGAACGTCAATCCGGCGGCGCGAATTTCAGTGAAGCTGGTGGCCGAAGTCGGCGTGGGAACCGTTGCCGCGGGCGTGGCCAAGGCACACGCGGATGCCGTGCTGATCAGCGGAGACAACGGTGGCACAGGCGCATCACCACTGAGTTCGATCAAGCACGCGGGCATTCCATGGGAGCTTGGCCTGGCGGAGACGCAACAGGTTCTACTGCTCAACGATCTCCGCAGCAGGATCCGCGTGCAGACGGACGGCAAATTACAAACGGGGCGCGATGTGGCGATCGCGGCGCTGCTAGGAGCCGAGGAGTTTGGTTTTGCGACCACGCCGCTGATCACGATGGGATGCATCATGATGCGCAAGTGTCATCTCAACACGTGCGCGGTCGGCATTGCGACGCAGGACCCCGTCCTGCGGCAACGCTTCCAGGGACAACCGGAACACGTGATCAACTTTTTCTTCTTCATCGCCGAACAGGTTCGCGAGTACATGGCGCGGATGGGATTCCGGCGGATGGACGAGATGATTGGCCGGGTCGACATGCTGGAGGCGCAAGCGGCATACGATCACTGGAAAGCAAGCGGGCTGGACCTCTCAGCGATTCTCTATGCGCCGCCGGTTCCGGCGCGAGTCTCCCGGCGGTGCACGCAACAACAAGACCACGGACTTTACCAGGCGCTGGACCACCAGTTGATTGAGCTTGCCGCAGATGCGCTGGCGTCGCGGCATCCGGTGGAAGCGCACCTTCCGGTTCGCAACGTTCATCGTGCGGTGGGAACGATGCTGAGCGGGGAAGTTGCGCGACGATACGGCTCGCAAGGGCTGCCGGACGATACGATTCGCGTCCAACTGGAAGGATCGGCCGGACAAAGTTTCGGCGCGTTCCTGGCCAAGGGAATCACGCTGACGCTGGAAGGCGAAGCCAATGATTACGTCGGCAAAGGGCTTTCCGGAGGACGAATCGCGATTTTTCCGCCGAAGAATGCAAGGTTCGCCGCCGCGGAAAATATTCTCCTCGGCAACGTTGCGCTTTATGGGGCGACCAGCGGAGAAGCGTTCTTCAACGGAGTGGCGGGCGAACGCTTCGCGGTTCGAAATTCCGGAGCGACGGCGGTCGTCGAAGGAGCCGGCGATCACGGTTGCGAGTACATGACGAACGGCGTTGTGGTGGTGCTGGGACAATGCGGCCGAAATTTTGCCGCGGGAATGAGCGGTGGAATCGCCTACGTCTTCGATGAGAAAGAGGAATTTGCGGCAGAGAGGTGCAATCGGGCTTCGGTGGACCTGGAGCCGGTGATTGAACCGGAGGATTCCACACTCGTCTTCCAACTGGTGTCGCGGCACTTGACGTTAACCGGCAGTCCGAGGGCGCGGTGGATTCTGGACAACTGGGCCGAGGTGTTGCCGAGATTCGTCAAGGTATTTCCGCATGAGTTGAAGCGCGTGCTTGGCGTTGAATCCGTCCAGAAAACGAAGGCTCCGGTAGAGCACGTGTACACGGCGCAACTGCGCGGCGAGGTGCGGCATGGGTAAGGTCACAGGCTTCATGGAGTTTTCCCGGGAACTGCCGCAGCGTCGCCCCGTGACGCAGCGTGTCAACGACTGGTTCGAGATCTACTACGATCTGCCCGAAGAGAAGCTGCAAGCGCAGGGCGCGCGTTGCATGGATTGCGGAGTGCCGTTCTGCCACACCGGTTGTCCGGTCAACAACATCATTCCCGACTGGAACGACCTGGTGTATCGCGGCAACTGGAAAGAGGCGGTACGACGGTTGCACGCGACGAACAATTTTCCGGAATTCACCGGACGGATTTGTCCGGCGCCTTGCGAAGCTGCTTGTGTTCTCGGGATCAACCAACCGCCGGTCACGATCAAAAACATTGAAAAAAGCATCGTTGAGCGTGGATTCGCCGAAGGCTGGATACATCCAGAACCGCCCGCAAAGCGCAGCGGCAGAAGCGTTGCCATTGTCGGATCGGGCCCGGCAGGACTGGCTGCGGCGCAACAACTGTGCCGCGCAGGTCATGCAGTCACGGTGTATGAGAAGGCTGATAAAGTTGGCGGATTACTGCGCTACGGCATTCCGAACTTCAAGCTCGAGAAGCATGTGCTTGATCGCCGGATCGAACAGTTGGAGGCAGAGGGCGTGCGGTTTGTAACGAACGCACACGTGGGCGTCAATGTTTCCGTTGAAGACCTGCGGCGGAATTTCGATGCACTGCTGCTTGCGGGTGGCGCGGAGCAACCGCGCGATTTGTCAGTTCCGGGGAGAGAGTTGCGCGGAGTTCACTTTGCAATGGAATTTCTGCCGCAGCAGAATCGACGCGGCATGGGTTTGCCGGTGGACGAGCGCGCGGCGATCCTGGCGACCGGCAAACGCGTCATCATCATAGGAGGAGGAGACACGGGAGCGGACTGCCTGGGAACGAGCTTGCGGCAGAAAGCGCTCTCGGTTCACCAATTCGAACTTATGCCGATGCCGCCAACGGAGCGGTCTCCGCGGACGCCATGGCCGCTGTGGCCGATGCAACTGCGCACGGAGAGCTCGCACGAAGAAGGTGGCGTGCGGGAGTGGAGCGTCTCGACGGTCGCGTTCAGCGGCGACGAACACGGCAACGTAAAGCGACTGCACGGCGTGCGTGTGGGGCCTCCACCCACGTTTGAGCCAGTCACGGGGTCGGAGTTCACGATGGACGCGGACCTGGTATTACTCGCAATGGGCTTCGCCGGTCCGGTGCGCGGCGGTATGATTGAGCAACTGGGTGTCGCACTCGATCAGCGCGGGAATGTCCGCACCGACGAACGAAGCATGTCTTCGGTTGAGGGAGTGTTCGCGGCGGGCGACATGCGCCGTGGGCAGTCATTAGTGGTGTGGGCCATTGCGGAGGGAAGGAACGCGGCGGCTGGCATGGATCGATATTTGCAGATGCTTGACGTCGAGTTACCCGCCGCCGCCGAGCGAGCAAGTTAACCGCCAGCAGTCAGCCAGAGCGTTTTCCCGCAAGTGTCACGGTTGCGCGCGACAAGTTTTCCAGTACAGCGGTCAGTTTCTGTGAATACATTGCGAGATATCTATGGACTTCGATCAGCTCATTACTTTTGTTGAAGTCGCCAAACTGCAAAGTTTTTCACGCGCCGGGCAGAAGGTGTTTCGTTCGCAGTCCGCGGTGAGCGCGCAGATACGCCAACTGGAGAACGAGTACGGTTCGAAGCTTCTCGACCGGAGCTCGAAGTCCGTACGGCTTACCGATGCGGGGCAGTTGTTCCTGGCCTACGCCGAGCGAATGCTGAACCTGCGCAAGGAGTCTCTGCGGGCGGTTGCCGATTATGGCAACGATCCGCGCGGCGTGC
Organism: Acidobacteriota bacterium; assembly: GCA_021779935.1. GTDB lineage: Bacteria > Acidobacteriota > Terriglobia > Terriglobales > Acidobacteriaceae > JAJXZT01. Next base: position 15,370 of record JAJXZT010000011.1, on the reverse strand, counting down.
TGATGGTTGGCGCCAACGAGGCGACGTGCCTTTACGTGTTGCCGGATGTGTTCGCCGAATACCTGCGCCTTTATCCCGCAGTGCAGATCAGCATCTACCGGAACTTCAGCCGCAAAATTCTGGAGCGTCTTGACGACGGCTCCATCGACGTGGGGGTGGTGACGCTGCCGGTGAAGTCGACGAACCTTACGGTGCGCCCGATTTTTCGCGACCGGCTCATGCTGATGGTCGACTCGAATAATCCGCTGGCAAAGTTCGACTCGGTTCCCGTGAGCGTGGCTGCGGAACAGCCGCTGATCTTTCCCAAGACCGGGTTCATGCGGCAGGTGCTCGATAAACTCTTCCGGCCATACGCGCTGCACCTGCAGGTGCGCATGGAATTGCCGAGCGTCGGCATGATCAAGAGCTTTGTTGCCGCGGGGCTGGGAGTGTCGATCATCAGTACGAGCTTTGCGCAGGATGAAGTGCAGGCCGGACGCGTGAAACTGGTCGCGCTGGAAGACATTGACCTATGGAGGGAACTCGGAGTTGCGTATCGCCGCAACACGACGCTGCCGCGCTCGGCGACCGCGTTCATTGAATTGATCCAGTCGAGGACTCGACTGCCCCGCAAGAGGGCTGGCGCCAAGCACGACGCTACGTAGACGCTGGCGCATCTTTGAAAAGACTATGGCCGGAGCTTGCATCGCACGGAGTGTACTTACACCGAACGATGCCGAGTTCCGGCCACGATTGTTTGCCAGCATGATTATGGCTGGCGGTAGTGGAGACTATTTCTCCGGTGCGTAGACCAGCATGGTGAACGATCCGGGCTGAATTGTTGGACGCCGCTGTCCGGGCGCTGGAGGGCCAAGCTCCGCAGTGGCCAGGAAGAGCTTGTGCGTCTTGGGATCTAGAGTCATTGTGCGCGCTCCACGTTGCGTCGGCACATTCTCTTCGACCTGATATTTCCCGTCTTTTGCCTGTCCAACGACCGTTAATGTGGCATCGCCACCGTTAGAGGCAAACGCCAGGTTCAGGCCGGCATCGTAACGCGCAGCGTCAGTGCCGGCGCCGGTCGGCAGAGTGGTGATGATCTTGCCAGTCTTTGCGTCGACGATGACCATCACCTTGTTCCCGCAGACAGCGAAGAGGCGAGCACGCTTCCGGTCAATGGCGAGTCCGGAAGGTTCTTCGCAAGTACCAAGCGTCCATTCGTGTTCGGTCTTCCATGTATGAGTGTTGATGACCGCGAGTTTGCTGAGGTTCTCGACGTTGACATAGAGATGGCCGGGATCGGCCGCGGCAAATTCCAGCTTTCCGTCGAGCAGAACGGTTGCGGTGACTTTCAACGTCTTCGGATCAATGGCCATCACCTGCTGGCTGCGGCCATTCATTACGATGACGTGTTTCGAATAGGGGTCGTAGATGATCGCGTCGGGGTTTTCGCCGACCTTGATCTCGCCGATATCCTTCAGCGTTTTCAAGTCGAAGGCGCTTACGGTTCCGGCGGCGCCGTTGGTGTTGAAACCGCGGTTCAATGACTGCACGAGGGCGATTCCGTGCGAGCCCTTGGCGGGGAGTTCTCCGAGCTTTTTCCCGGTGGATGCGTCCACTACGAGAATTGAGTCGTTATGCGCAAGGAAAATACGATTCGCGGCGGGATCGAACTTCAGGTAGTCCCAGAAGCCATTGCCGCCGAGCGTGAACTTGTTTACCTGTTTGTAATGCGGAGCAGTGGATTGCGCTACAAGTACACCCGTCAGCGCAAGAATCGCCAGTGGAGCAAATTTGAAAAATTGTTTCATGGTTCTCCTCAAAAACTTAGGTTGCGGAAGTCGAGGCCTGATTGATCAAGTGCTATGGCAGAACGCTTTCTGCGTAAGACATCCAGCGCACGTCTGAAATTGCTCCTCCTACTCATCATCCCGCGCCTTAAATCAGCCTGAAACCGTGCTACGAGAGGAGAGTAGAGACAATATCGCATGGCGAGACGGCCTAAAAGTGGGGGATAAAATCACAGTCCTTTTTGCGAAGAAAGATTGCAGTGGCGGTGTAGACTCGCACTTCCCCGCGGGGATGAATCCTGTTTCAAAGAGTGGAGTGGACCATGTCGAGTGAGAAGAGTGCCCGTCGTGCATTTTTAAAGTCTGCTGGGGTCGGGCTTGCCTGTAGCGGTTTGCTTGCGTTGCCCACGTCCAGCCTGGCGGAACCGGCTACGGCAGGCGTGAAGCAGAGAATTTTTGACGTCACGGAATTTGGAGCACGCGGTGATGGCAAGGCGCTCGATACACCGGCGATCAACCGAGCGATCGAGGCGGCGGCGACGGCTGGCGGAGGCACGGTACATTTTCCCGCAGGTACATATCTCTGCTTCTCGATTCACCTGAAGAGCAATGTGACACTCGATTTGTCTCGCGGCAGCACGATCATTGCCGCCGACTCGCCTACCGACGGGAAGAGTCCGGGGTACGACCTGGCGGAGTCCAACGCACCGTGGGAGGCATACCAGGATTACGGCCACAATCACTGGCACAACAGCTTGATCTGGGGCGTGGGATTGGAAAACATTGCGATCACCGGTCCAGGACTGATATGGGGACGAGGCCTGAGCCGTGGAACAGGCTTGCCGAAGGCGGAATCACCCGGAGTCGGAAACAAATCCATCGCGCTGAAGAATTGCCACAATGTTCTGCTGCGCGATTTTTCGATCCGCCACGGCGGCCACTTCGGAATCCTTGCGACGGGAGTCGACAACTTCACAATCGACAACCTGAAGATCGACACGAACCGTGACGGCATGGACATCGATTGCTGCCGCAACGTGCGCATCACACAGTGCAGCGTGAATTCTCCATGGGACGACGGAATCTGCCTGAAGAGTTCCTACGCGCTGGGTTACGCGCGGGCCACGGAACTGGTCACAATCAGCGACTGCGTGGTGAGCGGCAGCTACCAGGAAGGCACCCTACTGGATGGAACGTTCCAGCCGATTTCGCCCGACGAGAAGCACATTCCTCGCAACGGTCGAATCAAGTGCGGCACGGAGTCGAATGGCGGCTTCAAGAACATCACGATTGCGAACTGCATCTGCGAGGGGTGCCGGGGACTTGCCCTGGAAAGCGTGGACGGCGCACTGCTGGAGGACGTGACGATTACGAACATCACGATGCGCGGCGCCGTGGATGGCCCGATGTTCATTCGTCTCGGTGCACGCATGCGAGGTCCGGCAGGCATTCCGGTGGGCACACTCCGCCGGGTCATTATCAGCAACGTGGCCTGCTCTGGCGCACTCTCGTCCATCTGCTCGATCATCACGGGAATTCCGGGGCATCCCATCGAAGGACTCAAGTTAAGCAACATCTTCATCCAACACGTGGGCGGAGGTACCAAGGAAGATGCCGCGCTCGTCCCGCCGGAGAATGAAAATGGCTATCCGGAGCCGAAGAGGTTCGGCCATACACCGGCAAACGGCTTCTTTATTCGCCACGTGAACGACATTGACATGAGCAACATCTCGATCAGCGAGATGAGCGCAGATGCGCGCCCAGCCTTTGTTTTGGATGATGTTCACGGGGCGAGCTTCTTCGATATCAAGACTCCGCGAGTCCCGGGTGTGCCGGTCATGGTGCTGGAGAATGTGACGGACTTCGATATTTCCCGGAGTAATGCTGTAGCCGATACAAAACTCGACACGGTGGTCAAGAAAGTCCTGTAAGCAGGGTGTTTTGTGCCATCTGCTGAGATGGCACGAAGTGGTGTGTACCTTTGTTCGGCTGGGCCAGCACTATCGTGTCTTGCAATGATGGTTTTACAAATGTGAATGTAACAAACTGTGATTGCGGCGCGCTTTAGGCGCCGGAGGGACAATCTGTCCAGCCAAAGAAGACGATGGCTGGGACAACTTGTCCGAGTGGCTCAAGGGGATCAGGGCTTGTGCATGAAGAATCCGATACTTGCGGACGTATACGCCTTGGCATGTCAATTGCAGTAATGTCTGTACGCATTATGCCAACGTATTGGTACGTCGAAGGGAACGGATGATGTCCGCAACGGTAAATTTTGGGGATGGCCCATTCAATCCGATGGCAGAAATTGGACCCCACACGGAACTCGTCATGAACCAAAGGGACTTGGCTGGCAGTCACGACACGCTACACAAGCTGGAGTCGCTGCGAGATCATATCCAGGAGACGATTGGCTTCACCTTCTCGGCGAGGATCAAGGCCGAGATGAGCCGCACACTGGCACAAGTGGAAGCGGACATTCAACGGCTGCAGGCGGGGAATTGCTGATGGGGCCGCTTGGCCATGCCCAGAGTTGCCGTCTAGACAGCCCATCCTTCTTCGCGTTGTCTCGCCTTGAGCCAGCCGGCAATTTCGAATTGCGCGGACTCGGGCGCATGTGTGAAGCGTAAACCAGCCGTACCCGAGGGATTTGCCCAGACAACCTGCCCGATCACGTGAATTTTCTCGCGTCCTCCCGGAAGAGTGAATTCGATTTGCAGCATTCCGCGCAGGTGCGTCAGATCGGGGATGCCATTGACTGCCATTCCTCCCGAACTGAGATTCTGGCTCGTCGCCCGAAACTCGTCGGAATCAGAATTGCGGATCAGAATAGGCACTTCAAGCGGGCAACGGAAGGTGTACTGCAGCTCCGGGCTGAGAGCGCCAATGACGGGCGCGGGTTCCTTGCGCCCATCCGCTATCTCATATTGTTTCAGCTTCCGCGTCAGGGTTCTGCGCGAGATCCCCAGTTGCTCCGCGGTTTGACCCTTGTGTCCGCCGGACCTGGCCAGGGCCGCAAGGATTGCCTGTTTTTCCATCGTAGTCAAATTGCGATCCGGCACCGCGATTGAGCTGGGTGCTGCCGAACTTTCCGGCAGACTTTTTGCGTCGTCGCCACCTGTTCGAACAAACCGGACCATCTCTTCCGCACGAATCACATCGCTCGTACAGAATGCGGCGGCCTGGATTATGACATTCTGCAATTCACGCACGTTGCCCGGCCAAGGATACTCGTGCAGCAGCGCGATGGCGTCGTAGGCAAGCGACTTGGACGGATCAAATTGGGCCAGGAAGTAGCGCGCCAAGGCGTCGATGTCTTCGGGGCGCTCCCGCAGAGGTGGCACGCGCAACTGGAACTGCCCAAGGCGGTGATAGAGGTCGCGCCGGAACCCCCCGGTCTCAATGAGCGTTTCCAGGGGGCGATTGGTTGCGGCGATCACGCGGACATCTGTGGAAATCTTCTTACTGCCGCCCAAGCGGTAGTAGGTTGCGCCGTCCAACACGCGCAGTAGTTTGACCTGTACGCGCGGCTCGAGATCGCCTACCTCGTCGAGGAAGAGCGTCCCGGTGTGGGCCAGTTCAAACAGACCTGGCTTGTCCCTGTCAGCGCCACTGAACGCGCCCTTGTCGTACCCGAAGAGTTCACTTTCAATCAGATTTTCCGGGAAAGCGGCGCAATTGATATCGACCCACGGTTTGTTGCAGCGCAGGGAGCGCTGATGGATGGCCTTGGCAATGACTTCCTTGCCGCTTCCGGTCTCCCCAGTGATGAGGACGGCCGCTTTGTGGGAAGCAACGCGTCCAACCAGGGCCATTAACCGGCGCATGCCATCACTTGCGATCACAACTTGCGGATCGTCTGGGCCCTGCCGAGTATTTGAGCCGACAAATTCCTCGAGACATGGGTCTACGCCCATTGTGGCCTCCATAACATGACACCAAACCAGTTGAACACGCTTATATCACGTTTCCAATTCACCACAAATGAACTGTAAGGGGCAGAGGAGAACTGTTCGTAACCATGTGTGCGACACCGATTGGACAGAGTGGCGCAACGCGGGCACGCAGGTGCAGGACAAACTGTCCAACAAGGTTACTGGAGTGTAGTGAATGTCAATAAATATCAGTAACTTGCAGATACACCAATAGTGGCATGAGTCGTGCTTATTAACTGTTCAGGTTCGGAGGTGATGGGGTTTTCAGTAGCTCCGAAGCCAGTGCCATTTGGGGAATACCGGGCTACAGATTCAACTACCAAAAAGGATGGTGCTTCAAATGGGACAGTCACGTTTTCAAAGATGGACATCGCATCCGTCCTGTATGCGATCCATTGGGACCAACTGCCGCACCGGGTTTGTGGAACCACGAACATTCGATGCGGAATGGGAACAGCTAAGGGCAACGGCCCTCTGGGGCGCCAGTTCCCATTATCAGCAGTTGCCCGGATTGCAGGCCACAGCACTTTGGGGAAGTGGAAGTCACAACATCAACCGCAGTCAACCGTCCGTTTCGGACTAGTCCATTCGTTGGGACCGATCTGCCACCAAGAAAGGGGCAAGCAATGAGCAAGCAGAAGTCAGGGCCACTTCTGGGGCTTTCCAAGGGATGGGCGTTCGTATCGCTGCTCGTTCTGTTGATGAGCGCTAATGTTGCATACGGCAAGCCTCGCCCGAGGATTGCAAAGGACGTGGACTGCAGCAAACTAAACGATACTTCTGATCTGTCCAAACGGGAACACAGGCAGCTTTCGCGGGCCTGTTCTCTCAATACAAGAGTCAGGGTGATCGTTCAGCTCTCGGAAAACTCGACACCGGCGTTCGACCAGTTTGCGAACTCGAACGGCGCAAGCACGAAGAAGAACTTCCGTCGCGTGCAGGAGCGCGTGATGGAAGTGCCGATCAGGGTAGCCGAACGCCTGGCGAAACAGAAGCACGTGAAGTACGTTTCGCTGGACCGGCCGATTCAAGCAAGTCTGGATCAAGTGACTCCAGCCGAAGCTGTGGGTGCAACGGTCGCATGGCAGTCGGGATATGACGGAAGTGGCATCGGCATAGCCGTGCTGGATAGCGGAGTCGCCAACCACCCAGACCTGCAAGACCCGGCCACCGGGCAGAGCCGTGTCGTCTATAGCGAGAATTTCGCAAGCGACGGCGGCAACGGCACTGACCTGTACGGCCATGGAACCCACGTCGCCGGCATTATCGCCGGCAATGGCGCGACCTCCGCCGCAGGTGGTTTCGAAGGAAACTTCGCGGGGATAGCGCCAAAGGCGAACATCATCAATCTGCGCGTACTGGATGCGAATGGAGGAGGCACCGACAGCTCTGTGATAGCGGCCATTGACCGCGCGATTGAGCTGAAGGACAAGTACAACATTCGCGTCATGAATCTATCGGTCGCCCGGGGAGTCTACGAAAGCTACAAGGACGACCCGCTTGACCAGGCAGTGGAAGCTGCCTATCGGGCCGGAATTACCGTGGTCGTCGCTGCGGGGAACTATGGACGTGCAGCGGGAACGAATGGTTATGGAACCGTTACGGCTCCCGGAAACGATCCATACGTGATCACCGTTGGCGCAACGAACATGGAAAATACGCCCTCGATGCTCGATGACGTGATGACCAGTTACAGTTCGAAGGGGCCATCGCAGATCGACCACATCGTGAAACCAGACATCGTTGCTCCCGGGAACCGCATTATCTCCCTCAATGCCCCGATGAGCACGCTTAGCGAGGAATACCCCGCACAGGAGGTATTTCCCGACAATTCACCGTGCCAGGCGAACCCAGCCTGGTGCGCCGGAACAGCGCCGTACATGATCCTGAGCGGCACGAGCATGGCGACTCCGGTAGTCAGCGGAACGGTTGCGCTGCTGCTGCAGCAGGACCCGACGCTCACTCCTGACCAGGTGAAAGCTCGGTTGATGAAGACCGCATGGAAACAGTACCCGCCAACCAGCGTGGTATACGACGCCAGCGGCACCAGCTACCTCATTAATTACGACATGTTCACCGTGGGCGCCGGTTATCTCGATATCGCTGCGGCGTTGCAGGACACCGACAAACCAGTCGGAGTTGCCCTCTCGCCAACCGCGAACATGGATCCGACGACCGGAACCGTCTCGCTGGATCTTTCGGGAGCATCCACCGGCGACATTATCCTGTGGGGAACATCCACAACGTTGCAGGCGTCTTCGGTCTGGGGCAATCAGGTCCTGGATACTTCCGCCGGAGATGGCAGCAACATCATCCTATGGGGCACCAATTCGGTGAGCTCCGACGCGGACATTATTCTCTGGGGCACGAGCCTCTCGTCCGTTGACAGCTCAGATTCCATCATTCTCTGGGGAACCAGTTACGACCCGAATGCAGTGGACATCATCCTTTGGGGAACGGGGCTGACTGGAAATTCCTGGGACAACTAGCAGTTGAGAATAGGAAACGGTGACAGACTGCTGCCGCCGTTTCCTGCATTTTACGAGCCTTGACGGAATAGGACGCAGCGCATGCCACTCCGAGCAAAAATATTGATTGGGACAATGGCGGTTACCGGATTGTGGTCCATCCTGGTGGCGACCCAGTATCCCGGCTGCCAGGACTGGCTAAGATTTGTCCTGTACCTGGGCATCGCTCTCGTAGGTTCCGGGATGAAGGTAAGGCTCCCCGGGATCGAAGGCACGATGTCTGTGAACTTTCTTTTCCTGCTCATAGGCATTGTGCAGTTGAGTCTGCCGGAAACGCTGATTATGGCGCTTTCTGCGGCGACGGTGCAGAGTATCTGGAAGCAGAAAAGCCCCACGCTCGCGCAGACTACTTTTAATTTTTCGATGATAGCCAGCTCGGTTACGGTGTCGTACCTGGTCTATCACCGTCTGATTTCCTTCTCGCATGGCATCGCCATTCCTCTTGCGCTCGTAGCAGTTGGAATCGTTTTCTACGTCACGAATACGGTTCCAGTCGCCATGATTATCGGCATTACGGAAAACAAACCTGTCCGCAAGATCTGGTCGGAGTGCTACTTCTGGTCGTTTCCGCACTACCTGGTTGGAGCAGCCATTGCGGGTTTCTTCGGCGTGGTGAGCCGTACAGCGGGATGGCAGGAAACGTTGCTGATCTTCCCGATCGGTTATTTCATCTACCGGTCGTACCGGTTGTACATTGAACGCCTTGAAGCGGAGAAGACGCACGTTGAAGACATGGCCTCTCTCCACCTGCGGACCATCGAGGCTCTTGCACTGGCAATTGAAGCGAAAGATCACACCACCCACGACCATCTGTACCGTGTTCGGAAGTATGCGCTGAAACTCGCGAAAGACCTGGCCATCAAGCCGGAAGAACTCGAAGCCCTGCGTGCCGCCGCATTGCTGCACGACATCGGAAAGCTGGCCGTACCCGAGCACATCATCAACAAGCCGGGCCGGCTCACTCCCGAAGAGTTCGACAAGATGAAGATCCACCCGCTGGTCGGAGCGGAGATTCTTAAGCGAGTCAATTTTCCATATCCAGTTGTGCCAATTGTCGAGGCGCATCACGAGAGATGGGACGGCTCCGGATATCCCTATGGATTGAGCGGAGAAGAAATTCCAATCGGCGCGCGTATCCTTGCCGTGGTGGACTGTCTCGATGCGCTTGCCTCGGACCGTCAATACCGGCGCGCGCTTCCCATGGCCGAAGCATTCCAGTATGTCTGCGAAGGTTCGGGCACGCACTTTGATCCGCTTGTGATCGAAACATTGAAGAAGCATTCCGGCGAGCTTCTGTTCGCAGCGGAGAACGACCTGGATTCCGGCGGCAGCAATCCTCTCATTAAAGCGACTGTCACCCCCAACGTGAAAGCCGCTCCGGCCGCGGGTTATGACGCGGAAGAAGAATCGTCCGCCGATACCGGATTCCTATCCTCCATCGCGGCCGCGCGCCAGGAGGCTCAGACATTGTTCGAACTGAGCCACGAACTTGGAAATTCGCTGAGCGTCCACGAGACACTTTCCCTGCTCTCGCTGCGTCTCGCCAAGTTGATCCCTTACCAGTCGATCGCCATATACGTCCGCGAGAACAATATCCTGAAGCCGCAACACGTCAGCGGAGAAAACTTCCGGCTGCTGTCGTCGCTTGAAATTCCGATTGGTCGCGGCATCTCCGGTTGGGTTGCTGCCCACGGCAAACCAATTCTGAACGGCAGCCCCGCGGTCGAGTGGAGCTACGCGACAAATGTCCACAACACAGTGGAAATGAAGTCGGCGCTTTCAGTCCCGCTTGCCGGACTCGCCGGAATCGTTGGAGTGCTTACGGTTTATCGCACGGCGCAGGACGCATTCACGCGCGACCATCTGCGCGTACTGCTTGCGATTAGTTCCAAGGTTGCACTTTGCATCGATAACGCCATGCGCTATCAGAAGGCGGAGAGTTCGGCGACGACCGATTACCTGACCGGATTGCCCAACGCTCGCTCGCTCTTCCTGCATCTTGACCAGGAGCTCTCCCGTTGCAAGCGTGAATCCACGCGACTTTCCGTGATGGTGTGCGACCTCGACGGCTTCAAGCAAATCAACGATCGCTTCGGTCATCTTGAAGGCAACAAGGTTCTGCGGGTATTCGCGCAGGAATTGAGGGACTCATGCCGCGAGTACGACTACGTGGCGCGCATGGGCGGAGATGAATTCGTGCTGGTCATCCCTGGCCTGGACCTTGCCGCGGCGAAACAAAAAGCGATCCGCATCAACGAACTTGGGGAAGAAGCCGGCTACAGGATCTGCGGAGAACGCCTGCTCTCGGTCAGCGTTGGATCGGCGCTCTACCCGGAACATGGCACGGACGCGGAGCAACTGCTCGCGGCGGCCGACCACCAGATGTATCTCCAGAAGCAGAGGCACACCGACCAGAAAGCGGCGCTTATTGAGTTCCCGGTAAGACGCGTCCAATAATCCCGCAATTGAGACCGGGAGAAGATGCACATGAGGGCTCTTATCATCCGCCAATTGCTGACGATCGCCGCGACGGTGATACTGGGCGGATTTCTGTGCGCTATCTTTGTGCGTGTTGCGCCGGGTTTCGACGTCGACATGCAGCAGCTTGACGGCCGGCTCAGCGCGCAGGCCGTGGAAGCCCTCCGCGCCAAGCGTCAATCCTCGCGGAACATCGTCGCTTTCTACGGCCAATACATGCGCAACGCGCTGCACGGGAACTTTGGAAAATCTCTCGTTTCCGATCACAGCGTGCGGCAACTCATCGCCGAACGGCTTCCCGCAACGATTCAAGTCGCGGGAGGCGGACTGGCGCTGGCGTGGCTGATAGCGTTTTCGCTGGCGATGGCGGTTGCGGTTCTGCGCAGCCGCGCGGCGGATATGTTTGCAATGTCGGCAGCAAGTCTCTTTCTTGCCCTGCCGGCCGCGGTGATCGGGCTGGCGTGCGTCTTCGCTGATGCGCCGCCACTGCTTGCGATTGCGGCGATTGTGAGCGCCCGCCTCTTTCCATACGTCCGCAGCGTGCTTACGCGCACCGGCAACATGCCGCATGTGCTGGCCGCACGCGCACGCGGAGCCGGTGAACTGCGCATCCTGTTTATGCATGTGTTGCCCGTGGCCGCGCAACCGCTGCTGGCCATTATTGGAATTTCGGTTGCCGTCGCACTCGGCGCGGATATCCCGGTCGAGGCGCTTTGCGGCATCCCAGGAATTGGTCAACTGGCGTGGCAAGCCGCGCTGGGACGCGACCTGCCGGTGATTGTCACGCTGACCGTGCTGGTCACGATCATCACCGTCACGCTGAATTCGGCCTGCGACGTTGCGGCCGAGGCCGTGCGGGGGCAACACGCATGACGTCCCTGCAGAAATTCGCCGCGATGACGTTGACTGGAATTGCGCTTGCTACCGTGCTCTCCGTCGCGATGATGCGCACAAGCTACGCCACGCAGTTTCGCAACATCCCGAACGCTGTACCCTCGCACCAGCATTGGCTTGGCACTGACGATCTCGGTCGCGATCGATTTACCCGCCTCGTTTATGGGACTGCCATTTCGTTGTCTCTTGCTCCGATCGCCGCATTCATCTCGGTGATCTTTGCGGCGTGCATCGGTGGAATGGCAGGGTATCTCGGTGGAGCCTGGGAGCGCGTCATCACCGCAGCGGTCGAACTCGTGCTCTGCATGCCCTGGTTGTTCCTGCTGATCGCCGTGCGCGCAATGATGCCATTGAACATCTCGCCGCTGCTCTCGGTGATTGTCACGTTCTCGCTGCTTGGCAGCCTGGGATGGGCTGCGTCCGCAAGAGTGGTGTGCGCCAGCGTCAGTTCGCTGCGGGATTCCGAGTTCATTCTTCGCGCTCGCGCATCGGGAACTCCCGGCTGGCGACTGCTTTTTGTTCATTTGTTGCCGAACTTGAAGCCGGTGCTTGGGGCGCAGTTCCTTATCTCGGTCCCGGTATTCATTCTGACGGAAGCCAATCTCGGCATTCTCGGTCTCGGCGTCTCCGAGCCGCTGCCATCGTGGGGAAGCCTGCTCACCGAGCTGGAGTCGATGCATGGTTTTGCAAGTGCTCCATGGAAACTCGTCTCGCTCGTGTTGCTGGTACTCGTGGTCATCAGTTTCCAATTGATCATCTCTTCGGACGAGGTGAGCGCATGAAACGAACTGTACTGGCTGTTCTCGCCTGCTTGTTGCTATTGCCCCTCGGCCTGCTGGCGCAGGTTCGCAACGAGCTGCGCTTCTATCTTCACTCGGACCCGAGAACGTTCGACCCGCTGCTTGTCACCGATGAATCGTCCGACACGATTTCATTCCTGACCACGGGCCGCCTCGTGTGTGTGAATCGCGAGACGCAGGCGCTCGAACCAGAACTTGCGACTTCGTGGAAGACGTCCCGCGATGGCCGGACCATCACATTCAAACTTCGCGATCGCGTGTTTTACTCCGACGGCAGCCGCTTCGACGCGGAAGACGTCGCCGCGACAATCAAGCGAATGATGGATCCGAACACACATTCGCCATTCGCCGATATTTTTGGCGCCGGAACACTGACGGCAAGGATAGTGTCGCCACTCGAAGTGAAAATTATTTCTTCCACTCCGGTCGCGGGTTTCGACCGTATCTTCGACCAAATCGCAATTGTCTCGTCGCGATCGCCACTGAAAGAGAAAGCGGCACTCGGCCCGTATTTCATTGCCGATTACAAACCAGGCTCGTTCATCTATCTCAAGCGAAATCCAAACTATTGGAAGAGAGACGGCGCCGGCAAACAGTTGCCGTACATCGATGGCATTCGGTTGGAGATTCAAGCGAATCGCGACATAGAAACTTTGCGCTTCCTGCGCGGCGAAATCGACTTGATCAACTCGCTTGACTCCGAGCATTACGACCAGATCGCACAGAGTGCCCCCGCGAGCGTTCACGACGCGGGCCCGTCACTCGATTCGGAGCAGATGTGGTTCAACCAGGTTGCAAATGCGCCGATTCCGCCCTACAAGCGTGCATGGTTCCGTTCCACCAATTTCCGCCGGGCAATTGCGTTTGCCATCAACAAGCAGGATCTGGCGCGCGTCGCTTTTGGTTCTCACGCGCAGCCTGCCGTGGGCCCAATCTCTCCGGCGAACAAGTTCTGGTTCAATCGCAATCTGCCGCCGGCAAAGTATGACGTCAATGCCGCGATGAAACTCCTGCAGCAGGATCGATTCCGTCTTGACGGCGGCACGCTCCGCGACGAGGGTGGAAATCCAGTGGAGTTTTCCATCATTACAAATGCGGGCAACATGTATCGCGAGCGCATGGCGACGATGATTCAGCAGGATCTTTCGAAGATCGGTATCAAGGTCAACGTCGTCACGCTCGACTTCCCCTCGCTGATCGAGCGCATTACCGAGAAATTCAACTACGAGGCTGCACTGCTGGGAAACATCAATGCCGGCCTCGATCCGAACGAACAGATGAACATGTGGCTCAGTTCCGGCGAGAGCCACCAGTGGAACCCGCGCGAGAAATCGCCAGAAACCGCATGGGAAGCGGAGATCGACAAGCTGATGAAAGCGCAGTCGGTATCGACGAATCCCGCGCAACGCAAAAAGTATTTCGACCGCGTGCAGGAAATCGTGGTGCAACAAGAGCCATTCATCTACCTGGTGAACCGCGATGCACTGTCGGCCATATCGCCTTCCGTGATCGGCGCGCATCCAGTGGTACTCAGGCCTGAAACATTCTGGAACATCGAGTATTTGCGGCTGGGCTCGAATGCCCGGGGGAAGTAGTGATGACGAATCCATTACTGTCCATCAACGTGTCCGTGTGGTACCGGCCGGGACACGAAGTTCTGCGCTCATTCAGGCTCGATATCAAACGAGGAGAGATTGTGGGCCTTGTCGGGCAGAGCGGTTCAGGGAAGAGCACGCTTGCATTGACGATCCTCGGGCTGCTCAATCTCAAGCGGGGGAAGGCCACCGGCAGCGTGCGCTTCAAGGAGATGGAACTGCTGGAACTGCGCGAAAAGGAACTGAGAAGTTTGCGCGGCCGCGAGATCGGTCTTGTTCTGCAGAGTCCGTCGTCCGCGCTGAATCCGGCCCTGAGTATTGGCACTCAAATGCGCGATGCCTGGCGCGCGCACGGAGTCGGCAGCGGACTTGAATGCGAATTCGGCGTGCTGGCCGCATTGCGCAGCGTCTCACTGCCGAGCGATCCGGAGTTTCTGCACCGGCGTTCGTCGCAGATCAGTGTTGGCCAGGCGCAGCGCGTATTGATTGCGATGGCGATTCTTCACCGCCCATCGTTCCTGATCGTCGATGAACCAACAAGTTCGCTCGACATGATCACGCAATCGGAAATTCTCAACCTCTTCCGAAGGTTGAACGAAGACCACGGCATCGCCATTCTCTACATTTCTCACGACCTGATGTCGGTTGCATCTCTCTGCGACAGGCTCGCAATCCTGCACAACGGAGAAGTCGTGGAAGATGGCGTCACCAGCGAAGTCTTCGCGCGCCCGAGGCATTCGTACACAAAACAACTGGTCGGCGCGGTGTCGATGGTTCCGCGCATCAGGGAAGAAGGAATGCAGTCGTCGCTGCGGACTCTAACGAACGAAATACCCCGTCAATTTTCATATGCAGATGGGAATCCGCTACTGGGAGTGCTGCGCCGCCACCTTGCGGGACAATTCAACCACCAGGGATGACACGCAAAACGGGCTTGTGAGGAATGAGGAACCGTCGTGGAGACGTGGCGTGACTCGCTTCGATCTAGTAGAGACGAACCTCAACGTTGAGAAGTCCGGCGGGTGGACCGGATTCCGCAGCCGTGAACTGCGAGTGCATTGAAGTCTGTTGGTCACCCTTGCGCTGTTCCGTTGAGATGATGCGTCGCGAAGATTCGTTCGAGCCGGAAACGTATTGAACTACCTCGAACGATTGGATGTCCCTGCGGCCGAGGTTCCAACGGACGTTTGCCGGAACGTACACCGCCTGGGACTGGTTCGAGGCTGACGGCAACGTTGCGGAAAGAACCGCCGCTCCGCTGCTGAGCCCCACCGATCCGAGAACTCGCACGGTGATTGTCGTGCTCTTACTCGCGCGCAGATCGGAAGACTGTGCCGCACACAGTTGCGTCGTCCCCACGACGAACAGCAGAGC
>JAJXZT010000032.1 GCA_021779935.1 Acidobacteriota bacterium | reverse complement strand
TCTTCTTCCCGTACCGCTCGAAGCCCGTCGCCATCGCCAAGGTCCCCTGTCGCCAGTGAGTGTTCATCTGGCTGAACTTTACCTTGTTCGCTTGTGGAAAATAGAGAACTTATTCAGAGTGTCCCTAGAGGTGCAGCAACTGCGTCACGCCCTGCACGAATTATCGAACCTGCTGACGGGCATCCTGGTGAGCGGAGGACTGGTGCAGCAGGGTGGTCCCGGCGAGAACCGGATGCGCTACCTGGATTCCGTCTGTGAGAGCGGTGAACGTGGAGCCATGCTGGTGCGTGAAGTGCGAGCGATGTTTGCGGCAGCGCTGGAGAGAAATGGCTACGGCGAGGACGAACACCTCGAACCCTGGAGTCCGGCGAAACCGGAAGAGAGTACGAGCGGAGATCAAGTCCATGAAGCATGACGGCGGAAGATCGTACGAAAGTATGTATGGCACAAATGTGACGGGCGTCACCGCAGAAGTAGCAATTGACGGGGAGAATGGGGCGACCTCGATAGGCGGGACGGATATGACTAGTGCACCACAGACTATGAGCCTGGAACCCGAGAAGGCCGAAGCGAACCTGCTCAACCTACTGATCGTTGACGACGAACGCTCAATTCGTGACGGTTGCCGGGAGATTGCTCAGCAGATCGGGTTCTCGACATACATTGCCGACAATGCGGAACATGCATTTCGTGTGCTCGATACGACGAGCATCGATGTGGCGCTGATCGACTTGCGCCTGCCGGGTGTCAGCGGGATGGAAATCCTGCGCGAGATCAAGCGCAGGCGTCCGGACGCGGTTGTTATTGTGATCACAGGATTCGCCACCGTGCAGTCGGCGGTGCAGGCAATGAAGCACGGTGCATATGACTACGTCACCAAGCCCTTCAATCTGGAAGAACTGCGTTTGTTGCTGGAGCGCGTGTTAAGTCATCTGCAACTGACGAGCGAAAACCGCCTGCTGCGCGAGCAGGTGAAGTCGAAGGAAGGTTTCGGATCGATCATAGGGCGCTCACCGGAGATGGAGAAGCTTTACCGCATCATTTCGAAAGCCGCGCACTCGACGCATCCGGTGCTGATCCTTGGAGAGAGCGGAACCGGCAAGGAACTGGTGGCGCGCTCGATTCATTTCTCCGGACCTTTCCGCGACAAGCCATTCATGGCGGTTGACTGCGGATCACTGGTGCCCACGCTGATTGAAAGCGAATTATTCGGATACGTGAAGGGCGCGTTCACGGGAGCAAACAAATCCAAGGAAGGCCTGCTGGCGATGGCCAACGGCGGGACGCTGCTGCTGGACGAAATCGGCGAACTCCCGATCGACCTCCAGGCGAAGCTGTTGCGCGCATTGCAGGAAAAAGAGATTCGCCCGGTGGGCGGAACGCGTTCAGTGCCGATCGACGTCCGCATTCTGGCGGCGACGAACCGCGACCTGGAACAGGCAGTGGCCAACGGGACTTTCCGCCGCGACCTGTACTTCCGGCTGAACGTGCTGACACTTCGTATTCCGCCGCTGCGCTGCCGCAAGCAGGATATTCCGCTGCTGGTGGGGCACTTCCTGGAGCGGCTGGCGCGCTCGACGGGCGTGCAGCGCAACATCAGTGACGATGCATTGAAACTTATGCTGGCCTATGAGTGGCCAGGAAACGTGCGCGAACTCGAGAACTCCATGGAGAGGGCGTGCGCGATGACTTCCGGGCCGACGATTCATGTCGGCGACCTGCCAACGAACATCCAGAGCTGGCGGTCGCAGACCGAGGCTGCGGCGCAGAGCCCTGTGCCGAATAAAGGTATTGTGCCGATTGCCGACCTTGAAAAACAGGCAATCCTGAGCGCAATTGAGCATCTGCATGGCGACAAGCTGGAAGCCGCCCGGCTGCTCGGAATCGGCAAGACCACCCTGTATCGAAAATTGAAAGAATACGGAGCGCTGCAGTAGCGGAGCGCATGACGAGAAGTTCACATCTGCCCGTGGCCACGCCCGAAGTGTGTGCGTATGGCCGTGGCGAAGAGAGGCGATCATGATTCTACTGGTGACTTGTTCAAAGGCGGGCGCGGAATGCGCAAAGATTCTGGAGCAGTCGTTGAAAGAGAGCGTGGTGCTGGCCGACTCGCTGCGGAAGGCAAGCTCGATGCTGCGCAACCAGGAGTACTCCGCGCTGGTGCTGGATGATCCGATGGTAGACACCGATGCCGAGGGACTGGAGACAGTGCTGCACGGCGCGGGCATGGCGGTACCCGTCTATGTGAACCTGGCAATCAGCAACGGCCCGCGCGTGGTGCGGGAAGTTAAGTCGGCGCTCCGCCGTCACGAGCACTCGCGCCAGGTGGCGCTGCGTGCCGCCGAATCGCTGTTGCGAAGCGAAATTCGCGACGCGGTGACGGGGATACTGCTCTCAACCGAGCTTGCGTTGCAGTCGCCGGAACTGCCGATGGAAGCGGAGGAAAAGATGAAGACCGTGTCGCACCTCGCGGCACAGATACGAGAGAGGCTGGAGACCGTGCAATAAGGCCCCTGCCGTCGCATTCCGTTTTCCCTGGCGTCCGTCGCGATCACTTGCGGCGGGCGCATTTTTTGTGAGGGCGCTATTTACGCGGAAGATGCGGGCGGAATGGTGTGTTGACACGGCGAACGGCGGGATTCAATATCGCAACTGGTTATGACACGCGGACTTGTTATTGGGAAATTCTATCCACCACATAAGGGTCACAAGTTCCTGATCGACACGGCGGTTGCCCACACCGGCCATGTGGATGTGGTGGTCTGCGACCATCCCAGCCAGACGATCCCGGGCGATTTGCGTGCACGCTGGCTGCGCGAGATTCATCCGCAGACGTCCGTTCACGTCATAGAAGATTTCGGCGACGATGAGAATTCGGCTCGCTGGGCAAAGGCGGTTCGTGAGCTGCTCGGATATTCGCCGGATGTGGTCTTCACCTCGGAAGACTATGGAGACACGTTCGCGTACTTCCTCGGCGCGCAGCACGTGATGGTCGATCGTGAGCGGATGGCAGCGCCGGTTTCGGGGACGATGATTCGTTGCGCCCCATTGCAATCATGGGAGTACCTGGAGCCGTGCGTGCGAGCGTATTTTGCCAAGCGCATATGCGTGGTGGGAGCCGAGTCGACAGGAACCACGGCGGTTGCGCAAGCCCTGGCCGAGCACTACTCGACGGTGTGGCTTCCGGAGTATGGACGTCAATACACGGCGGAAAAACTGGCGGCGTCAGGCGCGTCCGGGCCGAGTTGCACCTGGGAGAGCGAAGATTTCGAGATCATTGCGCGTCGTCATCTTGAGGAAGAAGACCGCTTGGCACGCGAAGCCAATCGCATTCTGATCTGCGATACGGACGCGATGGCAACCGCGGTCTGGCACGAGCGATACATGGGAACCCGCTCGGCGGCAGTCGAGGCTATGGCCGCAGCGCGGAAGTACGACCTCTACCTGCTGACGGATTGCGATATTCCATTTGTGCAGGATGGAATGCGCGACGGAGAACACATCCGGCAATGGATGACTAACCGTTTTCGCGAGGAGCTGGAGGCCAGACGCGCGCGATGGATATGGTTGCGGGGATCGCGGGAAGCGCGAATGGCAGCGGCGGTCAAGGCCGTAGACGAAATGCTTGAGGAGTCCGGCTGGGACTCACGCATCGCCCAGGCGAATTGCGAATTCCAACCGTTCCACCAATCGATCGAATTTGCCGGTTAGCTTGCTGCGTGCTCCACGGCGCTGGCCACGCGGAAAAGCGTGCCTTCATCGAAGTGTTTGCCGAGCAACTGCACGCCGATGGGCAGTCCCGCACGAGTCTTGCCGCAGGGGACTGAGATCCCCGGAATTCCCACCAGGTCAGCCGTGACGGTGAAGATGTCGTTCAGATACATCTCCAGCGGATTATTGGTTTTCTCACCCAGTTTGAAAGCGGGAGTCGGCGTTGTCGGAGTAAGGATTGCGTCAACCTGCGCGAAAGCCGTTTCGAATTCCCGCGCCAGCAGGGTGCGCACGCGCTGCGCTTTCAGGTAGTAGGCGTCATAGTATCCAGCGCTGAGTGCGTAAGTTCCCAGCAGAATGCGGCGCTTGACCTCCGCGCCGAAGCCTTCGTCGCGGCTGCGCCGGTACATCTCGGAGAGCGTTGCCGCGCCTTCCGCACGATAGGCATAACGGACGCCATCAAAGCGCGCCAGGTTCGACGAAGCCTCAGCTGTGGCGACAATGTAGTAGGTCGGAATCGCGTACTTCGTGCTGGGCAGCGTAATCCTGACGATTTCGCAACCGGCCGCGCGCAGGTCGTCGATGGATTTTTCCACCGCAGCACGCACTTCGCTGTCGAGACCTTCCGCGAAGTACTCATCGGGTACACCGATCTTCATGCCCTTCACGGGGCGGCCAACCTCGGCGACGTAATCGGGTACCGGTACATCGGCCGATGTGGAGTCGAGAGGATCGCGTCCGGCAATCACGCCGAGCATGATCGCGGCGTCTTTCACGGTGTGGGTGAACGGCCCAATGTGATCGAGCGAGGAGGCGAAGGCGATCAGGCCGTAGCGCGAAACGCGTCCGTAGGTTGGCATGAGTCCAACGACGCCGCAGAAGGCCGCCGGCTGTCGGATCGAACCGCCGGTGTCGGAACCAAGTGTCGCCACCGCCATTCCCGCAGCCACGGATGCAGCGGAGCCGCCGGACGAGCCTCCGGGCACACGCGTGAGGTCATGCGGATTGTGCACGGGATGGTAGCCGGAATTTTCGTTCGACGAACCCATGGCGAATTCATCGCAGTTCAGCTTGCCGAGAATGACGGCGCCGGCCCGCTCAAGTCGCGCAACTGCCGTGCAGTCGTAAGGCGCCTTGAAGTTTTTCAGGATCTTCGATCCGGCCGTGGTGACGATGTCCTTCGTCATCAGTACGTCCTTGATGCCGACCGGGACACCCGCGAGCGCGGGCAGGGGGGCACCGTCTGCAACCAACCGGTCAATTTCCGACGCTTTCGCGAAGGCGCGCTCCCTGGAGAGCGCGAGATAGGCGCCAATCCGGGAATCTTCGGCTTCGATTCTCTTATAGAAAGACTCGGCCAGCGCGGTGGCTGTCGTTTGCTTGCGAGCCACCTGCTCGCGCGCCGTTTCGATTGTCATTCGCTCGATATTCATGGATCTCACTGCGCCGCCCAGTTTCGCGGCTTTGGGCTTACTTCTCAATGACCTTGGGGACCTTGAAGTACGTGCCGTCCGTATCCGGAGCGTTTTGCATCGCGGCCTCGTGCGGGAGTCCGGGGAGCACTTTATCCGCGCGCATGGCGTAGGCAAATCGTTCGCTGCCGCTGGATTGGTTTCCGGCAAATTTGCTGGCCACTTCGGCAAAGGGCTCCACGTTCGACGTGTCGAGTTCGTTGAGCATGTCGATGTAGTCGAGGATCGAATTGAGATCCTTTGCCATCCTCTGACGTTCGCTGTCCGTCAGTTCGAGGTTTGCCAGGTCGGCAACATAGGTGACGTCGTTTTCGGTAACTTTCATTTCTGGTCCTGAGTTTTCGCGTTCGCCTCGGAACGGCGTTGCGTAGCGAGCACGAATTCCACGCGCTCAATTCTCTGTCCGCTGTATTGATTCAACGATGCAACATACTGACCCGCCATGTCACGCAGTTGCGTACGCCAGGCGGTGTCGGGAACTTCCACGGTCAAAACGCCTTCGGCGAACGAAAGTGGACGTGTTTTCGCAGAGACAGTCCCTCCAGCGACGAATTCCCACGCCGCCAGGGGCACTTGCTCCGGGGGAAGCCGGTTAAGCGCTTGTACAATGACCTTTTGGAGCGTCGATCGGGTGTGCTCCATCCCGGTATTCCTTCCGTAAGTCAGAACTTTGCGGGAAAATTGAATTTTAGCATCCGCGAACTGGCAATAGGCTTTTCGAGGCATGGGGCGTAAAATCACCATACACGATAGCTCTCTCGGGCTGGTTTTGGGGTAGTCCGGAGTCATCGCGGAATGTAATCATCATTCATTGCCGAGATTTGCGGCTGGCTATCTTCGGTGCGCGGCCCTCGCAATGAACGCTGCTGAGAGACAAACGTGAAACAGGCTCAGGGTGGCGCGAACGTATATATTCGCGGCCCGCAATTGTCACGATTGATTGACGCGCTGCTGGTGCTGGCGGTGCTGGCGATTGCCGCCACGGCATTCGTCGTCTTCTGGCCCGGCCGCTCCTAACGGGGAAATTTCGATCGCACGAATTGCAGCGCCTGCTCGCGGTCCTGCAGAGTGCCATCCAACTGTCCATCCTCCACTGCTGAAAGAATCTCACTAAAAACGGGCCCCGGCTTGTAGCCTTCGGCAAGCAGGTCGTTACCTGAGATAAGCGGGGCCGGACGTACTTGTTCCGGAGGGAGCGCGGCGCGGCGCTCTCGGGTGTACTCGTAGAGATCGAGTTGACCGTGACTGCTGAGACAGTCGATGCGGTGGAGCGCGAGGTGCTCGTCGAATACGGGAAGCCGCAGAAAACGCTTGAAGGTTGATTCGCGCATGTTGCGCACATCGGCAAAGCGCATGTGGTTGGCGACCAGCGCCGCAATCTGTTCGCGTGCGTGATTACTGAAACGCAGACGTTCGCAGATTTCCTCGGCGATGCGAATCCCGACTTCCACGTGATGATCAAAGCGGATGCGGTCAGGAGCGACGCGGAAGGTGGGTGGCTTGCCGACATCGTGCAGCAACGCGCCCCAGGCGAGCGTGGGCGAGGCGCCCGGTTCGAGCTTTTCCAGCAGCAGCAGCGTATGAACCCATACGTCGCCCTCGGGATGGAATTGTGGAGGTTGTTCCACGCCTTTCATCCGCTCCACTTCCGGCAACACTTCATGCAGCAGTCCCGATTCGTCGAGCAACTCGAAGGCCCGCCGTGCCCGCCCCTCGGTAAGCATCTTGGTCAGTTCGTCGCGAACACGTTCGTGGCTTACCTGCCGGATACGCGGCGCGAGTTCGCAAATGGCCGAGAAGGTTGCGGGATCAATGGCATAACCGAAGCGCGCGGCAAAGCGCACTGCGCGCAGCATGCGCAGCGTGTCCTCGGTAAAGCGGCGATGGGGGCTGCCGATGGTCCGCACAATACCCGCTTCGAGATCTGCGCGGCCACCAACGTAGTCAAGCACGGCGTCGCCGCCGAGCGGATCGAGCATCAGCCCGTTGATTGTGAAGTCACGTCGCTGCACATCTTCCTTCGGGTCGGTGGTGAAACTGACCGACTCGGGATGGCGTCCGTCGGCGTAGACGCCGTCGTTGCGGAAGGTGGCGACTTCGATGGAGTTCGGATGCGATGCGCCCGGAGCGGGTTCGCAAGCAGTCGAGAGCGACTTGACGGGAACCAGAACAACGCCAAACTGAGCGCCGACTTCGAATGTCCGGGGAAAAATTCGCATGACCTCCGCCGGAGTGGCGTCGGTTGAGACATCATAGTCGGCGGGTTCGCGGCGGAGCAGCAGGTCGCGCACGCATCCGCCCACCAGGTACGCCTGGTGGCCACGCTGGCGCAGGGTGCGGACGATTTCGACGGCTGCATTGCGGCTGCTCATTACATGCAAGGATAGCGCAAGCGGCAACCGGGCGGAGTGCAAGCTCGCGGATGATCGCTTACCATAGGAGTGATGAGCGAAGGGCCTTACATTCTGGGCATGGAGAGTTCGTGCGACGAGACCGCCGCGGCCATTGTGCGCGCGGGAGAGGAACTCGTGTCGAGCGTGGTCGCCTCGCAGATTGCGACGCACCAACGCTACGGCGGAGTGGTGCCGGAACTCGCTTCACGCGAACACTTGAAGGCAATTCTGCCGGTTGTGTCGGGCGCGCTGGAGAAAGCCGGAAAAACCTGGCAGAACATTGACGCCCTGGCGGTGACAAAAGGTCCCGGATTGGCGGGCGCGCTACTGGTGGGCGTCAGCTTTGCCAAGGCGCTGGCGTTCGCGCTCGACAAGCCTCTGATCGCCGTGAATCACCTCGAAGGGCATATTCATGCGGTGCTGCTGGAGCAGCGCCAGCAGGGCAATCATGAGCTGGAGTTCCCGGTGCTCGCACTGGTTGTCTCGGGTGGGCATACTCACCTCTACCTGGCGGAGCGGAAGGGCCCGGGGTGGATGTATCGCAACATCGGACACACGCGAGACGACGCAGCCGGAGAGGCGTTCGACAAGGTTGCGAAACTGCTTGGACTGGGATATCCCGGTGGTCCCATCGTGGACAGGCTGGTAAAGTTTGGAGACCCGAGCGCGGTGCGTTTCACGATTTCGCAAATGAAGCATCGCGACAGGAACGACCGAGGCCCGCGATCCGATGGTCCGCGTTTCGATTTTTCGTACAGCGGAATCAAGACGGCCGTGTTGCGTTACACGGAAACGCATGCGATGGCTGGGGCCATTGAGAGCCGCAGGAAAGCGCTGCTGGCGCTGGAGAGCCCGGGCGCAGAGGACTACCGGAGGCTGTGCGACGAGGAGACGTTGAACCTTGTGGCGTCGTTCCAGCGCTGCGTGGTGGACGACCTGGTGAGCAAGACGCTGGAAGCGGCGGAAGCGCATGAGGTTCGCACGTTACTTGTGACCGGTGGAGTGGCCGCGAACAGCGAGCTGCGCGAGACCTTTGAGCGCCGCGCCGCGGAGAAGGGACTGGCCGTGTATTTCCCCTCGCGCCCGCTTTCGACGGATAACGCGGCCATGATTGCAGCCGCAGCCTATCCAAAGTGGCTTGCACGCGACTTCGCCGGTGAGGAACTGTCCGCCGAAGCCAATCTACCGCTGCGATAACCCTGATTTTGATAATCAATACCAAAGCCCGCGGCAGTGCGCGGGCTGTGCAGGTTCCAGGCGGGGATCACCGGTTGGTGAAGGTTGCGTCCAGCGCACGGCCGAGCTGGCCTTCAATATCGATATCCTTGAATATGATGAATTCCGCCGTTGGCCGGTGAGAAAACTCCATTGCGCTGCTCTTGGCGGCCAGGACGACTATCGGCGTGGCCGCTAGTTCCGGGCGCTCGCGCATCTTCGCGACGAACTCCGTACCATCCATCTTTGGCATGGTGAGGTCCGTGATAACGATGTCGGGATGCACGTGCGAAAGAAGTTCAAGCGCTTCTATCCCGTTCGTCGCGGACTCAACAGTGAAGCCGCGCTCTTCCAGGAACCGGCACACCATGTGCCGAATCAGCATGGAATCGTCAACAACTAAAGCCAAGCGTCTCATGAAACACCAGTCCCGCGCAGGATCCATCCATCAACCTGTTCACTAAACATACGGGAACAGTTGCCACAATGGCAATGGCGTCGAGTTCGGCAGTGCTATTTGTTCCCCCGAATGGGACACGCGCGAACAAAGCACCGCCGCTTTGAGTCTGATCGTCAGACGCTTCGATGTTGGACTCACATCTGGAGATTACGTGTCGCTCTGGGTGTTCTCCTCAATGGCCATGTCTTTGAATTCACTGGCTTCGAAGATTTCGCGACATTCGAGGCACTCGACAAACTCCGAGTCCTCTTCCCGGGCGACGACTTGCACGCGAGTGTGCTGACACTGCTTAGTCATGGATTTACTCAAGGAAGGATTCTGCGACTGCTCTTGCGATTGCTCCATACATGGCAGCCTCATATTTGAAGTACCACCCGCGCGATGGCCGGGTTGGCTGGAATGAGGCTGAAGAATGGCGGTATTTTAGACCGACCGTAATCCATGTCAAGTGGAGATCGGCACAAAAACGCCACTTTCTGTTGAATGGCGGTTCATTCAGTACGGAAGCGCACAATTTCCCACGCGGAACCTGGCGGTCCGGGGGCGCAACGCTCCGGCGGTTCACTTTCGCGGAGGTTCATCGTCGTTGAGGTGGAGGACGATTTTGCCTTCGTCCGGCGATGTGATCGGCTTGTGCTCGAAATACCAGTGAATTGCCGCCGCCATCACCACTCCAATGACCACACTGATGCCAAGAAACCAGCGAATGAGCGAAAAGCGAAAGAAAAGGATCAGGATAATGGCAGCACCAATCACCGTGCCGGTCCTGCCCTTCGTCCAGAGACTGCCGCGAATTCGGTCATGTTCAAAGCGCGACATGCGGGCATTTTAGAACCGCTTGAGGCGATTGCAGCAGGAATTTGCAGCGTCGGCTTACTTTTGTCGCAGCCGTTCCATTGCGCAAGGGTGCGGGAGGGTGGAGTAATTCCGTTATGGTGGGGCCCAATCGGTAAATCTACGACTAAATTTATCGCCATTCACTAACTGATTTATTCCTAATGACTTAGAAATAACTCCACTCCCTGAGTTTATTTGCATTTCAGGACAATCCTGCTTAGAATCAATATGCGACTAAATAAGTCGGAGATTTTGGCGACCGAATTGGTCGGATATTATCTAACAACGTAGTGGAGTAGTGGAGATTCGACGTGGAGTAGTGGAGATTCGACGCAAGCGATGCTGAAGCTAACGAAAAAGGCCGACTACGGGTTGATCGCCATGCGGCATTTGGCGGAGAACTCGGATTTGGGCGCGTGCAGCTCGAAGGATCTGGCCGACCTGTATTCGATTCCGCAGGAGGCCCTGGCGAAGATTCTGCAGAAGCTGGTGAAGGCCAAGTTGCTGGCGTCGCAACAGGGCACGAACGGTGGCTATGTACTGGCACGCGATCCCCGGTTGATCAGCGCGCTGGAAGTGATCCGGGCGATTGAAGGTCCGCTGTTCATTACTTCGTGCAGTTCGGCGAAGGGTGATTGCAGCCAGAGCGACCGTTGCACGGTTCGCGAACCGCTGCGCAAGGTGAACCGGACGATTGAAGAAGTGCTAAGCAAGTTGACGGTGTGGGAGCTGACCGAGTCTCCCGAGCAGTCGCCGGTGGAACTGGTGACATTGCAGCAATAGATAACGCGAGTTGAGAGTTATTGAGGAGATGCACTGATATGGCGAACGAGTCCAATGGCGCAGTAAAGCTTCCGATCTACATGGATAACCATGCAACGACGCAGATGGACCCGCGCGTGCTGGAGGCGATGCTGCCGTATTTCAGCGAGACGTTTGGCAACGCAGCAAGCCGTAATCACGAGTTCGGATGGGCGGCGGAGCAGGCGGTGGAGCAGGCGCGCGAACAGATCGCCAAGCTGATCGGCACGACTTCGAAGGAAATCATCTTCACGTCGGGAGCCACCGAAAGCGACAACCTGGCAATCAAAGGCGTTGCCGAGATGTATCGCGAGAAGGGCAACCACATCATCACCCAGGCAACGGAACACAAGGCGGTGCTCGATACCTGCAAGCGGCTGGAGAAGCACGGATTCCGCGTGACGTATCTGCCAGTGCAGAAGGACGGACGAATCGATCTCGACGACCTGAAGCGCGCCATTGATGACAAGACGATCCTGGTGACGATCATGGCTGCGAACAACGAGATCGGCGCACTGCAACCCATCCGCGAAATTGGCCAGATCTGTCACGAAAAGGGCGTGATCTTCCATTCAGACGCAGTGCAGGCGATCGGCAAGGTTCCGTTCAACGTGATCCAGGACAACGTGGACCTGGCATCGATCACCGGCCACAAGATCTATGGGCCGAAGGGATGCGGCGCGCTCTATGTGCGGCGCAAGAGCCCGCGCGTGCAGTTGGTGGCGCAGATCGATGGTGGCGGACACGAGCGCGGTATGCGTTCGGGAACGCTGAACGTGCCGGGCATTGTCGGACTCGGCAAGGCCTGCGAGATCGCGATGAACGAGATGGCCGAGGAGAGTAAGTATCTCTCCGGGCTGCGCGACAGCCTGCGGGACCAGATCATGTCCAACCTCGACGAGGTTTACATCAACGGCTCCGTGGAACATCGGTTGCCGAACAACCTGAACATCAGCTTCGCGTTTGTGGAAGGCGAGTCACTGCTGATGGGCATCAACGACATTGCAGTGTCGAGCGGTTCGGCCTGCACGTCGGCGACGCTTGAACCGTCCTA
The DNA here is from genome assembly GCA_021779935.1 of Acidobacteriota bacterium. Classification (GTDB taxonomy): domain Bacteria; phylum Acidobacteriota; class Terriglobia; order Terriglobales; family Acidobacteriaceae; genus JAJXZT01. The sequence goes on along the minus strand of JAJXZT010000032.1, from coordinate 153,065 downwards.
CGTACTGAAGGCGCTGGGTGCGGGCGACGACCTCGCGCACAGCTCAATCCGTTTTGGACTCGGACGTTTCAACACGCAGGCGGAAGTGGATTACGTGGCGAAGAAGGTTGTGGATACCGTGAAGCGGCTTCGCGAACTTTCGCCGCTGTACGAAATGCACAAGGAAGGCATCGATATCACGAAGGTGCAGTGGGCCGCTGAAGGGCAGCACTAGACTTCGAGCGACGCGAAAGACATTGGAAGAAACCCAAGGCATTGAATTGAGGAGAAGGTCGGATGGCATACAGCGATAAGGTACTGGATCATTACACGAATCCGCGCAACGTCGGCTCGCTTGACAAGGCGAGCGCAGAGGTGGGCACCGGGCTGGTGGGAGCACCGGAATGCGGCGACGTGATGAAGTTGCAGATCAAGGTGAATCCCGAGACGAAGATTATTGAAGATGCAAAATTCAAGACCTTCGGTTGTGGATCGGCAATCGCGTCTTCGTCCCTGGCCACCGAATGGGTGAAGGGCAAAACGGTGGATGAAGCGCTGGAGATCAAGAACACGGACATCGTGAAGGAGCTCTCCCTTCCCCCGGTCAAGATTCACTGCTCGGTACTCGCGGAAGATGCGATCCGTGCGGCGATTGGTGACTGGAAGAAGAAGCAGCAGGACGAAGCTTGAGGAATCGAGGAAGCGTCTTGCGCGTCCGTGACTTAAGTCGTTGGAATTCGCGCGGAGACGCCTAAAATAAAAACATGGCAAGCCAGTTCGTCAAAATCGGAAGCGAAGACGAGAAGCCACAGGATACGGTGCAGGCGCCCGTACCGGCGACGCCGGTGAGTGGCATCCTTGTTACTGCAAAGGCTGTGGCGCATATCCGCACGGCAATGGCGAAAGAAGGGATTTCGCCTGAACAGGGGGGACTTCGTCTCGGCGTACAGGGCGGCGGCTGTTCGGGGCTCTCCTACAATATCCGGTTCGACACCCAGCCACGGGAACGCGACAGGATTTTCCAGTTCGAAGATGTACGGGTATTTGTCGATCCCAAGTCCTTCATCTACCTGCATGGCATGACGCTCGACTGGCAGGAGACGCTCATGCAACAGGGGTTCGTGTTCCTGAACCCGAATTCGCACAAGTCCTGCGGGTGCGGCAGTTCGTTCTCGTAAGCGAAGCATGACGAGACGATCGCGACCGTCATTCGAGCCGAGTATGGTTGTTCCCAGACCCTGCCGATGGTGGCAGGGTGATTTTTGCAAACGGATTCCTCGGAACCCGTCGGCAAAAGGAGCGGTGAGTGAGCACGGATACTAAGTCGGCGGAAAAAGCGAAGCTCGCACACGAGTGCTGGTCGTGCGGCGCGATGCGTGCGGCGCACTTCTGTGAATCATGTGGCAGGGTGCAACCTCCCGTACCCACGGACTATTTTTCATTCTTCGGATTGCCGCGCAAGCTGAACATCGATCCCAAACAATTGGAGCGCGAGTTTTATGCGATGAGCCGCAAGTTGCACCCGGATTTATTTGTGCGAGCGGTTGATCAAGAGCAGTCGTGGAGCTTGGAGAAAAGCTCGCAGTTGAACGATGCGTACCGGACGCTGAAAGATCCGGTCACGAGAACTGAGTACCTGCTGAAGTTGGAGGGCGTGAACCTCGAGGAGCAGTCAAAGACTGCGACCGAAACGGCGCGTGCCGCCGGCACACAGAAGAAGCAGATGGTTCCCCCGGACCTGCTGGAAGAAGTTTTCGAGCTGAACATGCAGTTGGAAGAAGCCCGCATGAATAAGAAGATGGGCGAAGACGATCCTTCTCTCAAGACGGAACTTGCCGACACTCGCAGGCGTTTGGATGGCAAGTTCAACGCGCTGGCCGCGGAACTCCAGCGGGATTGGGATGAATGGGACGCCGTCATTGCACGTGCGGAAAGCGGAGAGATTGTTGACACGGAACGGACGGCGGTTCGCGACAAGATGGTGGACCTGGTTAACCGTCGTTCCTACATCCGCAATCTTGTGCGGGACTTGAACGAAGTACTGGGCAATTAAGAACCCATGGATGACTATTCATCCATCAATTAAGCATCGCGAAACTTAACAGACATGGCTGAACGCGTAGTAGGAATCGATCTCGGAACCACGAACTCACTCGTCGCCTACATGGACGGGAACCACCCGGTCATCATTCCCGGCGAGGATGGCGTGAACCTTGTGCCGTCGGTTGTGGCGCTGGATGCAAATGGCCAGGTTATCGTTGGCAATAGCGCCCGCAAGTTTCTCATCGAAACGGCGGACCGGGCTGTTTATTCCGTGAAGCGTCTGATGGGACGCGGCAAGGAAGACGTGCGGGACGAGTTGAAGCTCTTTCCGTTCCGGCTTGCGGAAGACCTGGCGGATGGCGAAGTCCTGCGCATCAAGCTGGCGGATAAGAGCTATACTCCGCCGGAAATCTCCGCTTATGTGTTGCGTCAACTCAAGCACAACGCCGAGCGTTTTTTCGGATCGCCGGTCAAGCAGGCTGTCGTTACCGTTCCGGCGTACTTCAACGACGCGCAGCGGCAGGCGACGAAAGATGCCGGACGCATTGCGGGGCTCGACGTTCTTCGCCTGGTGAACGAACCGACGGCGGCGTCACTCGCCTACGGCCTCGACAAGCGCAAGAACGGCACCATCGCCGTCTACGATCTTGGCGGCGGAACATTTGATATTTCCATCCTGAAGTTGAACGACGGCATCTTCGAGGTAATTGCCACTAACGGCGATACGCACCTCGGCGGCGACGACATTGACAACCTGCTGATCGCCATCGCGCTCGATGACATCCAGGGTGACATGGGGCTCGACTTGCGACGGAATGGCGAAGCGGTGCAACGAATTCGCAAGGCCGTGATCGACGCAAAGATCGCGTTATCTTCCAGCGAAAAGACCGTGATCGCCGTGGAATTGCCTGGCGGGAAACTCTATCAACGCGAGATTACACGCGAGGCCTTCGAAGGAATTGTCCGGCCGGTTGTCGACCGCACGGTGGAGCCTTGCCGCCAGGCCATGAAGGATGCGGGCCTGACCCCGGATCAAATCGACGAGGCAGTACTGGTTGGCGGATCGACGCGAATTCCGCTGGTGCGGCAACTGGTGCGAGATCTGTTTCAGCGCGAGCCGCATTGCGAACTGAATTCCGACGAAGTGGTAGCGCTGGGTGCGGCCGTGCAGGCAAATATTCTCGGCGGCGGATCGCAGGCCACGCAGGACATGCTGCTGCTGGACGTGACGCCGCTTTCGCTCGGCATCGAAGCGCTGGGTGGCGTGGTGGCCAAGATCATTCATCGGAATTCCACGATTCCGGCGAGCGCGACGGAGCACTTCACGACGGGCGTGGAGGGGCAGACAAATGTCGCCATCCACGTTTTGCAGGGAGAGCGCGAACTTGCAAAGGACTGTCGCTCTCTGGCCCGCTTCGATCTGAAGGGCATTCCTCCGATGCCGGCAGGACTTCCGCGCATCGAGGTGAAATTTCTTATCGACGCCAACGGCATCCTGCAGGTTTCCGCGCGCGAGCAACGCAGCGGGAAGCAGGCGGAAATCCAGGTGCAGCCGAGCTACGGATTGACGGACGAACAAGTGGAAAACATGATTCTCGAGTCGTTCGACTACGCCGAGCAGGACCTTGCACAGCGGCAGGTGATTGAGGCACGGAACGAAGCGGAGACGATTCTGACTGCGCTGGAAAAAGGTCGTAGTAACCAGGCGTGGCAGCATTTGACGGACGATGAACGGAAGATCATCGAGATCCTTGAAGCCGAAGTTCGCGAAGTCAAGGAAGGCCAGGATTTCCAGGCAATTCGCGGGGCGATTGACGCTCTGAACCAGGCGACGATGCGACTGGCGGAATTGATGATGGATTCGGCGGTGAGCAGCGCATTGAAGGGCAAGACAATGGAGTCGGCCGATATGGGCGAAGGCCCGGTGGCGCCGCATCCAATTGGCAAGGCCGAATTCAAATAGCACAAAGAGCACGAACGAGATTTGGAGCAACGCAATCATGGCAGATGAAAAGCAGCAGGGAGCAGGGACTACAACCGACGAAGCGCTCGGACCGAATACGGTGCGCGTCACGTTCCTGCCGAGCGGACAGAGTGTAGAGTTTGAGCATGGTAAGCTCGCATACCAGGACCACGGCAAGCCGGAGTCGATCCTCGATGTGGCGATTAATTTCGGCGTCCACCTGGACCATGCGTGCGGCGGCAACTGCGCCTGCACAACTTGTCACGTAGTGGTGAAGAAGGGCAAGGAACTGCTCAGCGAGATGGACGACGATGAAGCCGATCGGCTGGACATGGCCGCGGATCTGCAACTGGAGTCGCGCCTTGGATGCCAGGTCGTGATCGAAAAGCCCGGCGAAGTTGTCGTGGAGATTCCTTCATGGAATCGGAATTACGTGAGTGAAGGTGGCGGAAACTCATAATTCTGATAGGCTCAGGCAAGCGAACAGGAGCGAGACATGGCGCTGGAACTTCACTGGACGGACTCGGAAGACATTGCAATCGAACTGTGCGACAAGTTTCCCAACCAGAATCCGCTTGAAGTGCGGTTCACTGACCTGCACCGCAAGGTGATCGAACTCGCAGGTTTTGCCGATGACCCGATGGCCTCCAACGAAGGCAAACTGGAGGCAATCCAGATGGCCTGGCACGACGAGTGGCAGGACAGGCAGTGATACAAAAGCAGTAAAGTTCTTCATCGACGGGCGAATTCCGCCCGTTTTCTATTGCTCCATAAGCGCACACGGGCCGGTGACGTACGCCACGGGAATCCGCGGGACACTCAGCCTACACTGCGCCGGATGGGTTCGGGACGAATCACGGAGTTGGCGGTGAAGGCGCTGGGAGCCGTGCGGAGAAAGCTGCGGCCTTCCTACGATGCATCCATCCCGGATCACCTGCTGACTGGACAGGCGGGCGAGCGCGCCGTGCATTTCCATCTGCGGCGGCTGGGGTGGACCGTGGTGGCGCAGAACTGGCGAAGCCCGCGACGCAAGGGAGAGTTGGACCTTGTCGCGTGGGATGGCGACGTACTGGCGTTTGTCGAAGTAAAGACACGCAGCCAGAAAGGACTTGTTCCGGCGGAGATGTCCGTGGACCGCGCCAAGCGTGATGAATTACTGGCAATGGCTCGCGAGTTTCTGCGACGTATGCCACCCGGCACACAGCATCGCTTCGATGTCGCCAGCGTGTACCTGGAAGGGAAAGAACCGGAGATCACTCTATTCAAGGACGCCTTCTGGTGGCGTAGTATGAAGTCAGACAAGTGGCGGAGATAGTGTCCGGCCGCCACTGAATCGTTGCGCCTGAGGTTGACTGTGCCTGAGCTGAGAAAAGATCCAATCGTAGGCCGCTGGGTAATCATTTCAACGGATCGCGCGAAGCGACCCACGGACTTTCTCCGCGCGCCGGTGGTGCTGAAGGGTGGATTCTGTCCTTTCTGTTACGGAAATGAAAACAAGACACCGCACGAAATTGTGGCTTATCGCCCCAACGGAACCGCCGCGCAGCGCGACTCGGATGGATGGTCGGTGCGCGTGGTGCCGAACAAGTTCCCGGCTCTGCAGATCGAGGGAATGCTGAACCGGCAGGCCGAAGGAATGTTCGACAAAATGCAGGGTGTGGGTGCGCATGAAGTCATCATTGAGACGCCGGACCACACCGCAACTTTGGCGACGCTGCCGGCAAAGCGGATCGAGGAAGTTTTGTGGGCGTTTCGCGATCGCGTTGTCGATCTGCGGCAGGACAAGCGCCTGAAGTACATCCTCATCTTCAAGAACCACGGCGAGGCCGCCGGCGCAACATTGGAGCATCCGCACTCGCAGTTGATCGCGCTCCCCATCATCCCGAAGCACGCGGTGGAAGAGATAGACGGCGCGAAGCAGTATTACATCTTCAAAGAGCGCTGCATCTTCTGCGACATCGTGCGCCAGGAACTTGAAAACCCGGTGCGTGTGGTGGACGAAAATGACGACTTTGTAACGATGGCGCCTTTCGCGCCGCGCTTTCCGTTCGAGACCTGGATCCTTCCGAAGCGACACGAATCGTCGTTTGAGAATTCGTCATCGCACGTTTTCGAGAACCTTGCCAAGGCGATCAAACTGCTCGCGATGAAGGCTGACGCGGTGTTGGACCATCCCGCGTACAACCTGGTGATACATACCTCTCCACTGCAGGACGCGGGAAACGAGTTCTACCACTGGCATATCGAGTTCATGCCCAAGCTGGCGAAGACCGCCGGCTTCGAGTGGGGAACGGGGTTCTACATGAACCCAACGCCGCCCGAGGAGTCTGCGAGGTTCCTGCGCGAAGCGGACCTCTCACTGCTGACTCCGGAAGAGACGGGGGCAAAGTAGCGGTCGATATTTTTTGTTATGCAGAAATGCGGGCCGCCTTCGGGCGGCCCTTGCTACTTGGCTAACGGTCCGGGTGTGAGGCTGACGACTGGAAGAGTGGCGGGAATGTCAAAGAGTTTTAGGTCGACCGAAGTGTTTGGATAGAAGACGCCAACCTGCAACGTCGATTTCAGAGTCTGTCCGTCGAGCGTAATGACAACATCGCGGCGCATCGGCATCCCCTGCATCAGTAGTTGGTTGGCGTCGAGGATGCGATCAAGCTCGGGCACCCCGACGCTGTTATTGGTCACCATGCGCAGCATGGGATTGGGCGAAGGAAGCGCAGCAGCCACCCAGAAGCGCTGGCGAACTGTCACGTGATCGCTCTTGCCGTTCTGCACCAAGTCGAATGCAATGTCGAATTCATACATCAGCGTCGGATACCCAAGGATCGAGTCCGCAACTTGCGCGGGCAGCGCATGGTTGGTGACGTTCTGAATCGTAACGCCGACTTTCGCGACTCGCATCCGATTTGCCGCGAGAAATTCCTCAGCCGTACCGCGAAGGATGCGGTCCTTGCTGGAGGGAATCAGATTGATGGTCTTGCCGCCATCGAGCGTAATGACGACCACTCCGGCGGGAAGCGCGGGATCGGTGCTGGATGCGGTCTCGTAGCGCGCCTTTTGTCCGTCGACCCAAACCTTGAAGTCGACGACACCGTGAGGCCGCTGCATGTGCGCAGTGTAGTAGTAGGTCCGGGCGAGCAGCGGAAGCGAAATAATCGACAGCAGCAGAAGCACGATAAGCCGGCGCATGATTGTCCCCATCTAAACTCTTTGCATCATAACGCGGCTTCGCCGGAGAGCGCAGCCCGAAAGTTCAGTGTTCGCCGTGTCATTCGGACGGAGCTACGATTCGGTAATAGCACTCGCCGGCACATGCGCGGCAGAGGGTATGGCCATCGCGGAGGACCTCGCGGCGGAAGTTGATGCCTTCGCCGCAGGCTTCGCAGACGACGCGAGCGCCCTTGTAGCCAGGCATGTCGTGGTCGGGAAGATCAACTTCCACCCACTGCGAGGAAAATAGATCGTCATCCGACATTTCGCGGTAGGCAAGCATTTGCTGCCGGTTTCTGCTCTCGATTTCGGGATGCATGCGCCGCGCCAACTCCTTGGAAGACTCGAGGGCCGCTACGCGAACGGCGCGTCCGGTGTGGAGATCGACAAACGTGGCGGCCACCTTACCCCAGTCGTGGAACTTGAGTGCACGCTTGCCGAGACGGCATCCGGTAACGAGCGAAACGGCGTCGGTGACGCAACGGTCAATCTCGACGAAGGTGACAACGCGCTTGCGATCCGCTCCGCGCGGGTCGTCGATGGCAAGCAGGCGTAGCCCAAACATCGCCATGCGGATACCAAGGACCTGTCCGGCACAGAGATGACCGTGAGCGTGTTCCGCTTCGCGCAGGTAGTCGTCGAGGGAATGCATAAGGAAAGTAGAACGGAAAAAGTGAAAAGTGAAAAGTACGAAAGAGAGAGACCGAACGAAGATTTAAGGCGGGACCGTAGCCCCGCCATCTATAGCGATTGCGACTATTCTTCGTCCGAGCCGGGAGCAATGTCTGCGGCATGACCGAAGATGCTGAACGACACCGGTTGTCCTTTCTTCGGAGAGAACGTTACGCGCGTAGGCGCCTTCTGCCAGTTGGGAGGTTCGCAATCGGCCGAAGGGTCGGGGGCATTGCTGGCGTTTCCGAGTTTCTTCTTTACGATCGGCTTGCGATTGCCAAGTTGCATGACCATGGCGTAGAGGATTTCTCCGTCATCACTCAATCCACAGTAGGCCGCATAGTCGCGAAACCACTCGGCGTGCGAGTAGAAGGGGTCGAACAACTGGAGGTTCACCTGCGAGACGCGTCCCGTGAGACGATCGACAAGGAGCCACCCACCCTGCTGCCAGACCCAGTCGGGCACCTTGTTGTCTTCGTCGGGAAGATTGTTGTTGAGGCGGAAGGCGCGCCGCACGACGAACAGGCGGTCCGTGACGTCGTGAATCGGTCCGGTGGTGAACTCCTTCAGCTTTCCGTCGACATAGAGCGAACGGATCTTCAGCGGGACGGTGTCGTTTGCGTTGGGCCCGATGAAGAGCTTCACCGGAAGCACTTTGCCGAAAGTGATTACGTGGACGCCTCGCGGCGCGGCAATGGCCGAACCGCAGAGAGCGATCAAAAGAACGAAGAGAAATGATTTCCGCATAACGGGGAAAGACTAACGCATTCAGGGGCGAATGGAGAAGCAGAGAGTAGCAGGTGAGGGGCAGCGCCTCGTTCGCGGAATTCGTACCGCGAGGTCACGCGAGTAGAGTCAACAGGCGGCTGGTTTTGCGCGATGGTCACGAAACTTGGCGAAAGATGTGGCTTTCAAGCCAAGCCGATGCAAGGCGAGAGGGCCTTCTCCAGATTGCGAAAATAATATTGGAATCAATGGAGCCATCCGTGGGCCCTTTACGCATATTTCCATACGATGAACAGACTGGGTGCAATACAATTCGATTGGCATAAAACTTACATGGCTAGTCTTCGTTGCAGTATCGTCATTCCGGCATATAACGAGAGCGCGCGGATTGCGTTGACGCTCGAGAAGGTACTCGCGCACGTCCGCTCCGAGAACTGGAACGCGGAGATCATCGTGGTGAACGATGGTTCGCGCGATGACACAGCAAGCGTAGTGCGGGAATGTGCGCTGCAGAATCCAAACGTGCATCTGCTGGAGAATCCTGGAAACCGTGGGAAGGGTTACAGCGTGCGTCATGGAATGCTGCACGCTTCAGGCGATTACCTGCTGTTTACCGATGCGGACCTCTCTTCTCCAATTGAAGAGGCGGGCAAACTGTTCGATGCGTTGCGCCTGGGTGCGGACGTGGCGATCGGTTCGCGCTGGCTCGATTCAGGCACCCAGACGGCGCGTCAATCCTTATTCCGGCAGATGCTGGGGCGAGCGTTTAATCTGGCGTTGCGAATGATTCTCAACCTCGGCTTCAAGGATACGCAGTGCGGTTTCAAGGCGTTCAAGCTGGGGGCTGCACGGGCCGTGTTTCCCCGCCAGAGAATCGAAGGTTGGGGGTTCGATCCGGAGTTGCTGTTCCTGGCGAAGAAATTCAAACTCAAAGTGTCCGAAGTGCCAGTATCGTGGGCGCACGATCATCGCTCGAAGATCAGTCCGGTGCGCGACGGCATGCGCATGGGCGTGGAACTGTTGAAGATTCGCTGGAATAGCCTTTCCGGGAAGTATGCCCACGCTGTTGCTGAGGCTAGCGAACAGGTAATTGCAGAGACAAAACGTCCAGCATAGTTACCGGAACAATTCATAGCGGGAAGCGCGCAGCCAGCCACTGCGCTTTTTTGCGTGAGAACGCACTCAGGAGGCGGCCGCGCGCACGGGACCGGGTCGCCGCAGGAGTCGCAACTTGTAAGCACGGTCCACGGCCAGTGTCATCGTCTCCGAGCAGCGCGAGCAGAGCCAGTAACGCTCGACGGACCTCGGCCCTTTCTTCGCCGAGAATGAATCCGACCCATCCTCATGGGGAACCTGATTGCGAGAGTCAACTTCGAACAATTTGCCTTGTCCGAAGTACCGGAAGGTGGCGGAGCAGTCGGGATTGGCGCACTTCGACAACATGGTGACCTCGAACGGAATGCAAGGGCGAACAACACCCGCCCCCATGGAACTGATTCAAGCTTGAAATCTGCGGACCGGCTCACAACTACCGGAGTTCACACCTGACTACATCGGAGCTTAACAATAATTAGATGCGTCTGAGGCCATACGGGAGGAGAAAAATAGCACGTTAGTCGGTGGTTTAGGGAAGTATTCCCAAACGGGACTGTTTGAATGAGGGAAAAACGGAACCGGGCAAGCGTCACTCAGTGCGCGAGCGGTGGCTCTACACGATCGTGAAAACGCGTAAAGAGCTTGTTTGCGGCTTGCACCAGATTATCGTCACGTGTCTTCTGCTTGAAACCGCCCTTGGGATTTTCCGTGCCGGACCACAGCAGCATTTTCGTCTTTGCGTCGAAAACCACCAGCTTGACGGGCGCATTCGACAGGTCCCGACTGGTCGTCGTCGACTGCTCGGGCCTGCCGGAGACGCCATCGGTCCTGGTCCTGCTGGAGACGGAGACATCACCATCTTCGCTCGGACCGGAAACTTCAATAATAATGTCGGCCTTCTCGGGCGAACCGGTGAGGAGAAATCGTCCCCATCCTTCCATGGAAGTCTCGATCACGTTGTAGGCGATTTCGTTACCGCCAACACGCTTCAGGTAAGCAGTTCGGGCGGCAGCGAGCTTGGCGGACGGCGTCAACGCCGGGGGCTTCCCCTGCTCCTGCGCGGATGCTGTCTTTTGTTCCTGAGCCACGACGAAGCCGCAGGCGAGCAAAAGGCCACAAAGCGTAATGACAGTAGACTGGATTCGCCGCATCAGTCGCCTCCTTGGAGATCGCTAAGGAGAAAGGTAGCAGGAGAGGGGCCCAGAAGAAACGAAAATTGGGAAATCACAAGATCAAGAATGTGGTGGGCCCGGTAGGATTCGAACCTACAACCAAAGGATTATGAGTCCTCTGCTCTGACCGTTGAGCTACGGGCCCGGAGAGTTCCGAGGAGATTAGTGTATCGCAAAAAAGTGCAGAGGCGCGGGTGCGTGGGAAGTGTCTCCCAAACTGCCGCTGAACGCCGTTTCCGCCGTGAGACTTGCCCGTGCGTCTACAATGAAGACATGACCGAGAGAAAATGTTCCAACTGCGGATGTCTAGAAGCAGACCACGCGGCAGGCAAAACCGTCGATGGTCCCAAGGGTGCGTGCAAATGCGGAAAGTGCCACCAGTTTCGCTCGCCAACTGCCGCCTACGGCAAGAAGTATCAGCAGGGCTGGAAGCGGAAGTAGGGAAGCGATACGCGCTTTCCATTACATGCCACCTTTCTGACCGGCTGGCGGGCGTGTCTGTTCGCCCCTGCTGGTGCGTGAGTTTATTTGGGAACTGATCCTTTCTGATTCGCCGCTGGATTCCACTGCTGCGTCTATAATGTCTCCACTCCAATGGCAACTCCTTCACAACCTCCGGCAGGCGGACAACGTGCGCACAGGGACAACCGTTCCCATTGGTGGGAGCACTTCTGGCATCGCGTGACAGAAGGGCTTGAGCTGAATCAGCTCTGGGGCCAATTCCAATCGGAGGCGAAGGCCAGCTACCGGCTGTATTCGCGCGACGTGGATTTCGACCGGACCAAGGGAGTGACGAAAGGCCGTCGTTACCTCGACGTCGCCAAGCAGTTCTTCTGGGCCTTCATCGAAAAGCTTTCACCCGCGCGGCGAGTTTTGCTGCTAGTGGCGGTGATTCTGATCCTGTGGCCGGGTGGACAGTCGAATCAGTCGAACTCCCCGGCTGTAAGTTTCCATTTTCTTGGCGGTTTGCTGATGTTCCTGCTGCTGGTTTTGGAGGTTGCCGACCGCGTCGTGATGAAGCGCGACCTGCAGATTGCGCGGGAGATCCAGGCATGGCTGCTGCCGTCGAGTCCGCCGGAAGTTCCGGGGCTGGAAATTGCATTTGCCACTCGTCCGGCGAATACCGTTGCCGGTGATTTCTACGACATGTTCCCGCGTGGTGCAGGCGAGGGCGGCGACAAGCGCTACCTGCTGGCGGTCGCTGACGTCGCCGGGAAGAGCATTCCCGCGGCGCTGCTCATGGCGACGTTCCAGGCAAGCCTCAGGACGCTCTCTGATGTGCCGTGTTCCCTGGTGGACCTGGCAGGCAGCATGAATCGTTATGCCTGCAAGAACAGCCAGGGCGGCTTGCGGTTTACCACGGCGGTGCTGGGTGAATATGATCCGGCCGGCAAGACATTGACGTATATCAATGCAGGGCACAACGCTCCGATGCTGCGGCGCAGGGCAGGCACGCTTGAGCGGTTGGAAAAGGGCGGTGTGCCGCTGGGAATTTTGGCGGATGCGCCTTACGAGGCTGAAACAGTCTCACTGGAGAGCGGCGACTGGCTGGTGATCTTCACCGATGGCGTAGTGGAAGCCATTGACGATGCGGATGTGGAGTATGGCGAGGAGCGGTTGATCGCACAGATCAACGCGGGCGCGGACTTTCCTGCGAGGGCGATGCTGAGCCACATCATGGTGAACCTGGATACCTTTGTGGGAAATACTCCGCAGCATGACGACATCACTTGTATGGTGCTGAAGGTGACTTAGGCGGAATCGTATTCGCGGGATGCCGCGGCTAGAAGATTTTCTTCTTGATGATCGTCGACATGCCGGCCAGTCCAGTCAACAGCAGGACAATCGTGCTCGGCTCCGGCACCGGGTTATCGGCAGTCATGGTGTTGAGCAGCACATTGCCGGCGCTGGCGCCGATGTTGATATAGCGATCGCCGTTCCATGGCGTGAAGTCAACGCTGGTTGCGGTCCCTGTAACAGTGTTGAGCGCGCAGTTATTCCCAGACCAGCATCCAGCGGATTGCGAACCCCAGATCTTCCAGCCTTCATTGGCTTGAATGCTGCCGATGACGCCGACGAGGTGAAACTGCATCGTGCCGAGATCAAGCTGGATGAACTGGTTGACGCCAATCTCCTGATCGGAAAAATTGGCCAGCCCAAGACCAGTCTCGTCTCCACCCAGTGTCTTGTAGTAGAGCGGAGTCGTGCTCAATTGCTGGGTATTCGGATCCCACGAATAGCCTGTCACCACGAGCGTGTAAGGTCCGGCTGTAAAGGTAGCGGTGGAAGCGCCCGACGAATTGTTAAAGCTGTTGAAGTTGAAGCTGATTGGATCCGCCCAGGCCGGTAGCGTGAGCATCAATATCGCGGCGCACAGAAGTATCGTCAGTCGCCCTGTTTTCATTTTTCATTTCCCCCACGTGACATAGGGCCGTTGCAGAGAACCTGAGGATGAAGCCTCTTCCCCGTGTGCTCAAAATTTAACACCGGCACAATTGGGTGTATAGAGGAAGTATGCGATTTTGCCGAGGATGCACTCACCCTTCCGTAACTGCGAAGATAATTACTGCTCGGAGTTACGCGTGCTACCGGCTGATATTGCGACGAGATATTTCGTTGTAGAGTTGAAATAGCAGAAGAGCCACAGTGGTTGTTCACTGTGGCTCCTGGAAAATACCGTATGAAATTCTTATCGGGCACGCGAGCCCATCGTGCATGCGATCAGAACATGCGCTTCTTGATGATCGTCGACATCGCGGCAAGGCCCGTAATAAGCAGCACTATAGTGCTTGGCTCGGGCACGGGATTATCGGTCGTCAATGAGTTGATCAACACGCCACCACTACTGGCGCCAATGTTGATGTAGCGGTCGCCGTTCCACGGGGTGAAGTCAACGGTAGACGCCGTGCCGGTCATGGTGTTGAGCGCGCAATTGTTCCCACGCCAGCAGTCGGCGGATTGCGAACCCCAGATGCTCCATGCATCGCTACACTGAATGCTGCCGATCACGCCAACCAGGTGGAACTGCATCGAGCCAAGGTCGAGTTGGATAAACTGATTCACGCCAATCTGCTGGTTGTTGTAGTTGGTTAGTCCAAGTCCACCATTCAACCCGCTGCCCGATGTGTAGTGGAGCGGAGTCTCTGACAGGGAATGGAAATACCAGTTGTAGGTGTAGCCTGTTGCCACCAGCGTATAGGGACCAGCGGTAAACGTCGCACTCGTGGCGCCTGACGAGTTGTTGAACGTGCTGAAGTCGAAGCTGATAGGATCAGCCCACGACGGCGTTACCAGTACGAGTAGCACGACGCACAAAAGGAGAGCAAAATGGTTGGTTTTCATCGTGACACCTCACGCATGACCTGGGATTCCACCGAGACCCACCGGGACCTCTGTTCTTAATCGATATCGGTAAATGTAACAAAGCCGACCATGTAACTATAAAATTCTGAGGCAATCGGCAGTTAATATAAAGGGTCTATCTGGTAACCGGCGAGTAACTTACTCCCGTTGCTTGAATCGAAACACGTCACCGGCGGCGTACTAACCGCCTGAAATCGCGAGGTAATGATGGGGGCAACGCACTTACGTTGGCAGGATGTAGCAGTGGAAGAGTTGAATCCCCTTTTGGAACGCCAAGTGATCACGGGAGAGAATGTGATGTTGGCGCGCTTCCGGCTGCGCAAGGGCGTAGTTGTGCCAGAACATAGCCACGAAAACGAGCAGGTGGCTTACATACTGGAAGGGGCGCTGAAGTTTACGGTCGGTGGCAAGGAGATCGTGGTGCGCGCTGGAGAAGTTCTCTGCATCCCTCCCAACGTGCCGCACGGAGCCGAGGCGCTCGAGGACACCATCGACCTCGACGTGTTCAATCCCCCACGCGCGGACTGGTTGGATAACAACGACGCCTACCTGCGTGGAAAGTAGTCGCACGGTGATTCGCCGGGACTGTGCCATGGCGAAAAGGTAATGATTAGCTCGGATGTACGGTCGACATAGCATAAAGACTCCAGGAGAACGAAGGGCGTTCGCATGAAACACGCTGTCCGACTCGTGTTGATGATGTTTGTAGTGCTGGCATTGTTCGCACAGGCGCAGCCCACTCCGCAGTCAAAGCCACAGGAACAATCGCCCGTCGGAAAGTTGCCTTCAGGCTCACCGGAGACGGACGCCGTCGAAGCAACCATGCGGGAAGCTGGTGCGGCATTCTACCGGCAGGATTACGTTCGTGCGTTGCGGTTATTCAGCGAGGTACTGGTAAAAACCCCGGACAACATTGTGGCGCTCAACATGTCGGGAAACTGCTCGCTGCAACTTCACGATTATCCGTCGGCCATCGAGCGGTTCAAGCTGGCGTTGGCGCTTCGGCCGGGTGAATGGCACAACATTGCTGGTTTATTGGAAGCGTACAGCCTGGGAGGATTTAAAAAGGAACGCGAACAGGAATTGGAGTACGTGAAGCGGCTCAAGAGCGAAGGAAAGCTGCCGAAGAACTTCAGCTTCATCACAGACGTGTTCGACATGGGACTTCGCAAGGTGCAGGTGATGGAGTTTTATCCCGACCTTGCCGGCAAAGACAAATATCGCTACTGGTTCAATATCTTCAATCCGCAGGGACAGCAGACCTATCGTGTGACCGTGGAGTCAAACGATGGGGACCAGCCGCTATGGGCAAGGAAGCATCCGAAGGAAGCGGCCGCTGGGCAGAGAATGTTTTCCCTGGACGGTTATTCGCCAACTTCGCACACGACATACCGCTTCTACGACGGCGAGCCACCGTACGAGACTGTTGTCGCGGACGTGCAATTAATTCTCCAGGGAAAGCTGAAGGGGATGAGCGCCTCAACCGTTTCAGGCCCCAGGAGCGAGGAAGCTCATCCGCCAGACAACCCGCCCGCGAAGTCGAAGTGATTCCGGGCAATACGTATCTATCAAGTCCGCTTGATTATTCCTTCCCGAACGTATAGCCGATGGAGATACCATACCGCGCTGCTCTTGGCCCGCTGAATTCGTAATTATTGCGTATGAAGTAGAAGTGCGCTTCCGGACGGATGAAAACGGAGTTCCAGACATAGTAACGGAGGCCGAACCCCACGTGTCCAAGCAGGTGATTGCTGCTGACGTAGTCGGTACATCCGGTGAAGCTGCAAGTGTAGCTGGACTGGTAGAAACGGCTGCTGAGGGAACCGATACCACCCATCACCTCGGCCGCCATCTTCTTGCCAAGGGGCGGCGCCCAGATGCCATTGAAGTCGTAGAAAATGGGCCGGAACGGTTGATAGTCCTGGTAGAGATTTTGTTTAGCGCGGAATGCGACTTCACCCTGGAAGCCCAGATGATGCTTGAAAAGTACATCGGCACTGAAAGTTGGAAATGTCCCGCCGCCGACTGTCTGTGAACCGTGGCCACTCACGGGACTGAAGGAGGATGGCGCCGTCAGCGCACTGAACCCGAATGCGGCATCCAACTGCTGCGCCTGCGCGGCAGTCACAACGAAACAGAAGAAGAACAAGGCGGCAACGATCGATAGTTTTTTCATGAGTCACTCCGTAGGCGCGGAGAGACCGCGGCAGACGCCTTGCAGCCAATACAAGGCGTGCCCTCCCTCGCAGCGCACATGCCAGTAGTAACCCGACGAGCGGCAAAGAGTGGCGTGCAACCAACGTGACCAGGCCGGAAGAATGCGCCTTGACTTTGTACGTCCGTGCAGTAATCTCTTGCAGACGCTCAACTGTTTCCTTTTGGAATTAGGTTCCTGGCCCAAATTGTGCAGTGGTTTGAGGACATTGCAGTCGGAGCGGTTTTCATATTCCCATCTCATCCGTAAGCGAGAGGCCGCGTAAATCGGCAAAGGAGACGATCCAATGAACGTGTCGGCAACCTATACGCGAAATGTCGTCATGGGGTATGACATCACGGTGTGCGCGACCGCTGAAGGTGCGGAGTCTATATCTTCCGTGGACACCGTACTGGACGGTTTTACGATCGGATCCGGCGGACTCGACCCCGACACTCAGAGCTATCAGCGGGTCTTCCGGCAGGTTGGCAGCTACACCCCTGGCGCTCACCACAAGCTTGTGGTGCGGGTCTTCGACGACAAGGGAAATCTGCGCAACTATGTGGTCGAGTGGGACGACTGAAGAGCCAACGTGGCGGGACTCGCCCCCGAGTTTCTGATGAAACCGTAGACACCGCTACGGATCTCCGTGATCTGCTTCAGATTGATACAGATAAATCTGAAGGCGTGTGATGACCACTTCGGGTGATTGGCGGAGCCAATGTCGCACGATTGAATAGACGGTGTCGGGAGCAGTGTCTTTTCAATTGTTGAGACCTGTGCGACAAGCTATATCAGGAGCCCCTCGTGCGAAAGTTTCTGCTGGCGACCGCCGTCGCGGCAGTCATATGTGTGTTTATTCTGGGAATTTGTCCCGACTGGGTGCAGGTGCATCCGTCGCTGCCGGAACTGCGCCGTGCTCTTGGACACGCGCCCTATTGGACCTCGAGATTCGACGGCGTTCCCGGAGCCAGGGTGGACTGGCCGGGAACTGTTCTGGAGATGGTCCTGGCGTTGGGGATTGCCGTGGTAGCGTGGTTCGGCAAGAAGGCATGGGATTAAGAGGAAACAGACGCGGTTGAATCCCGCGTGATTGCAAAAAAGAGGCCATCGGCATGAGATCCGATGGCCTTTCTGCAACTGGAGGCAGCTTACTGCTGCACGTTGAGGGTGAAACTTGAAGTGTGTTGTGCGGAACCGGACGTTGCTGTGACCGTAACCGTGAAGCTGGAAGTTGTCGGAGCGGGCGGTGCAGTTGACGACATCATGTTTCCGCCGCCGCAACCCGACATACCAAGTACGATCAACCCAACCGCAGCCAACCCAATTGCCAGCTTGAGCCAGCGCTTGCGCGTCGTTCCTGCCAACAATATTCCAAAGCATCCAAACCCCAGGGTCGCGTAGATCGGAGTGAAGCTCGTGCGGTTCTGCGCCGATTGGGTGAAACCGACGGTAAGTTTTACCGAGGCGTTGGTTGTACCCGGAGTTACCGTCGCCGGACTGAACGTGCACCCCACGCCAGCCGGTAGGCCCGAGCACGCCAGGCTGATGCTGTTATCAAACGAACCTCCCTTCGGCGTGATCGTAATGTTGGTGCTGGCGCTCTGTGTGTGCGTGATTGTAATTGGGGCGGAATCAGCCTGAGCGGCAAAGTCCGCGACGCTGTAATCGACCGCGCTGCTTTGCCCGGTTTGCGAATCCACTACGGTCAGCTTCAGAGTTCCACCAGCTGCGAGATCGGAAGCGACAAGCGTTGCTTGGAGCTGCGTAGCGCTGACGAAAGTCGTGCTCCGGTTCGCGCCGTTCGCCTGCACCACGGAGTTCGCCGTGAAGTTGGCGCCGTTGACGGTCACCATCAGCGACGATGCGCCGGCGCTTGCGTTCGCAGGACTGAAGGATGAGACGCTCGGCGGATCAACCTTCACCGGTTTGATCACGAACGACAGAGCATTGCTAAGTCCGCTGGGACCTTGCACCGTGACATTTGCGGTACCCGGCCTCGCAACGTCAGCCGCGGAGATGTCGGCGTGGAGTTCGGTGGAACTGTAGTATGCCGTGTTTTTCGGCTGTCCGTTGAATAGTACCGTCATCCCCGGCTTGAAAGCGGAACCGCTGACGACGAGCGTGAATCCAGCGGAGCCTGCACTCGTTGAACTCGGCAGCAGCGTGGAAAGAGAATACGAGCCAGTCTGGACGCTGACCGAAACGTGGTTTGTGGACGTGCCTCCACCGGGCGCCGGATTGAAGACTTGGATCGTATGGCTGCCGGCCCAGACGAGATTGGTAGGCACAATGCCGTGAACCTCACCGGCGCTGGTATAAGTGGTCGCAACGCTGACGCCGTCCCACTGGACCTGCGTTCCGGGTATGAAATTTGCGCCGGTAGCGATGACCTGCGCGCCTCCGGCGGCACTGCCGAACGTCGCGGCGGCGAGCGCGGGTATCGGGTTCAGAGGCCAATTGATCGTCGCACCGCCGCTCGTCGAAACCGTCGGCGAGCCTGCGGGGATAATCGAGTTGGTCACGTTAATGACGAGCGGCACGCCGTTGCCGGGATTCGTGTCCGTGGCGGCGATGTAGCTGCCGCTGCTCACCTGCGTAGTGAACACCAGGTTGGAAAGATTAAACGTCGCACCCGGATTGTTAATGCTCAATGGCGTTGCGCTGGCGGTAAAGCCGTCGAAGGTGACGTTGGTGAACGCGACGATGTTGCCGTTGATCACCAGCGGGAGACCGTTGTCGTCCAGTCCGTTGATGTTGACGTTGTTGGACGTAAGCGTTGGATGCGAACCTTCAATGCCGGAAAGCGAAACTGCATTCGTCGGCGGAGTAATGGTGAGTGTTCCGCCTACGCTGATGTTGGAGCCGAGAGAGAGTGCCGGCGTACTCACTTGCAGGTCGTTGAACTGAAGTCCGGTGCCGCTGAGTTGTACGGAAGACGATGGGCCGTTCAACTTCACCAGGTTCGTGCCAGTCGCATTGAACGCACCGTTCGCGTTGGCGACGAAGTTGCCATTGACGTTGATTGTTCCCGCCGAGAACGTTCCCGTTCCACTGAACACAAACGAGGGTGCCGTGAGCTGGTCGGCGGTGTGCGTCATGGAAACTGAGCCGCCGCTCGCCGTCGAGAACGCGGCTCCAGAGTCAAGCGATTGTCCACCCAGATCAAGCGAGCCCGCATTGTTGACCGTCACTGTGCCGGTCGTGGTGCCCGGACCCGAGAGACTGACCGAGCCGCTGATTTGGAGTGTCGTAACGTTGCCCTGGAATGTTGTGCCGGTGCCGGAAAGGATCAGCGCGCCATTTCCCGTGATCCGCCCGGCATTGACGTTACCGGTGGCGGTGAGTTGGGCATTGAGCATGAGACCGCCCTTCCCCGTGCCCGGATCAGACTGCGCCCGATCTGGTGCGTTGTCGCCAACCGTTGTTCCCGTATCGATCTCCAGCCCCTTCACCGTCGTGTCGGAAGAGAGAACCGGTTGCGTTCCAGCCTCCGAGCAGATGTAGACGCTGTCGCTGGCCTGTGGAACTCCGGCAGGGAACCAATTGTCATCGACGGTCCAGGCTGTCGGATCGGCCGAGTCGCCACCAATCCACGTCTTGGTGAAACCACTGGGAGCGCTACATCCTCCCACCGTCAGCGTGTTGCTCACCGTGTTATCGGTGGGTGTCGGATCGGTTAATGCCGAATTTACCGTTGCAGTATTGACGAATGTGCCAGCCACCAGTGGGCGCAGCGTTAACGTGACGTTGGCAATCGCGTTTGGGGCCAGATCTCCGAAGTTGCAGGTGACCGTTCCCGAGGTAGAGGTGCAGCTTCCCAAGCTAGTCGTAGAGCTCACAACCGTAGTTGCGGTTGGGAACGTGTCCGTAAGCGTAGTGCCCGTTGCGTAGCTGGGGCCGAGGTTCTGCACGTGCACCGTGTACTGAACGGCGATGCCGGCCGTGGCGGAACTCGGCGAATCCATGCTGACCACGAGATTGGCGGTTGGCGCGGAGTCGGAAAGTATCGCGACGTTGGTGGGAACAAGCCCGGTTGCAAAGCGCGCCAGGATGGGATCGGAATCGGCCGCGGCATTGGGATCGACGATCGTCACCGTGTCATCGCTCTCGCCGCTGAGGTAAACACGCGTCCCGTCCGAACTGACGGCCATTCCGCCTGAGAGCAAATTCGGCAGAGACGATGTGACCGGAACCGTATTGATGAGCGAGAGGTCCTCTCCATTCGGATTCCAATTGAACACCTTGAGGACAACCTGCTCGTGCGAGGCATCGAGGGCAAAGAGTTTGCTTCCCACGATGTCGAAGTGATCGAACTGGAACGGCAGCGTCGTCTCGTTCGACGATGTTCCGCTGAGTGTCGGGCCCGGGGAGCTTTTGCTGCCATCCACTATGGGACCATTACCGTCGAGTCCGACCAGGTATGCCGGGGCGAGAGGATTTGTGGAGATATCGTAGATCGAAAGCGTGTTGTTGCTATTGAGCAGCAGGAGATATTTGTTGTCCGGCGAGACTTGTATAAAGCCCTGGTAGTAATTCAAATTGCTCGTCGACGACAAATCAGCGAGCGGAATATTGCCTCCGATGCCGTTCTTCACGTCGAAGATCAGCAGGCTCGGGGAACTGCCGAGGTTCACCGCGTAAACATATCGTCCGTCCGACGTAGCGGCGATCGCAGCTTCCCTTTTCGTAGAATCATTCGTTTGTGCGCGAATGGTGCGCAAAACCTGCATGTATGTCGTCGACGTGGGCTCGGCGTCAATCACGTATAACGCATCGTCCGGTGTGTGTTGCACGCCATCGTCGAAGGAAGAAACAGCGTAGAAGACATGGCGCCCGCCGGTGGAGTCCGTGGGGTCTGGACGGTAGAGCACGCCGACAGCCTGCCCCACCTCGCCCGGCAAGCTGAGATTTGTGACCGCGCCATTATTTAAGTTGGTGGCGGAGATGCCTGGTAGTCCGTACGACGTGAAATACGCGTGACCGTCCGGCGTCACGCGGAAGTCTTCGGTGATGGGACCTGTCGGCACGGTCGCCAGACGGCTCTTCCAGAAGATGGATGCGGTGTTTTGCACCATGCTGTTAACGGCGAATTGCTGTGACGGCTCGAAGCCTGCGGGCGGATTGATTGTGATTGCTTTTGGCAATATCGCGGAAATGTCGGCAGTCGCGAGGTTGCCGTCGTTGGGCACCGTGACGGTCAGGTCCGCGTTACTCACGATGGGTGCGTCTGCCGGAAGCGTTGCGGTGAGTTGAGTGCTGGAGTTGAACGTGACCGGCAGCGGGTCGGAGCGGCCTATGCGGACGCGCGTATCCGAGGTGAAGCCGGAGCCTGTCACGGTGAAAGTTTGCGACGGGCCAGCGGTAAACGTGGCCGGCGATGCGCCGTCAACCGTTACCGGAGCCGAAGCTGGTTGGACCGTTTCGACGTAAGCGGAACCAACCTGGCGCACGCGCGCGTTGATGCCCGGCAGAGTGGCGACGGATAAATCCTTGGTTGCAACCTTCAACATCTGTCCACGCCGTGCCGCGATAATCAATTCGGAGCCATCGTGCGTGATCGCGATGTCGGAGGTATTACTCGGGGGACTGAAGTTCAACGTCTGCCGTGCGACGACCGTAGCGTACGTACTGCTCTTGGGATTGAGATCGATCTTGCTGACGGAATCTTCGCCCAGGACGTAGGCATATGTGCCGCTGGGATTATTTTCCATGGGAGTGACAGCCACGCCTACCCCAATCATGTCTTCGGAATCCGTGACCTGATCGATGACGGGAGTGCTTTCTATACCCACCGTGTCCAGATGAACGATGAATGTTCCGTCGGTACGCGTGACCACGAGGAATTTGTGATCGGGTGTGAGCGCAATGGAGTGATTCTGGCCAGAGGAGCCGTCCGTCGGGAGACTCACGAGGTAGAAGTTGTTGCTCGATAGGTCGATGTCGAGCAGGCTTCCGCCGGATTCCTGCAGAGCGATGAAAACATCATTGCCCGTCGAAACTCCATCGCCAAACGTATATCCGGAGATCAATGACGACGTGTCGATTGTGTTAAGCAGGGCAAACGTGATGGCGTCGTAGACGAATACCTTGTTCGTAAGCAGGTCCGGGAGAATCAGTTTGCTGCCGTCTTCGGTGAGAATGGGAAGGCCCGTACGCACGTCGCGGATACGGTAAATTTCGCGGCGGTTGACGAGATCTATGACAGAAACGTATCGGCTATTGATGTTGCCAACGTAAGCAAGTCGCCCATTCGGTGAAATCACGGCGCCAGTGCTGGCCGCACCCGCCGCCGGAAGATCGGTAGGCGATTCCACGTCGTCGGCCGCGCGGAAAATACGCAGCCGCGAGGCATCACGATCCACGGCATAGTAGCTGTCCACCGCTGTCGCACTTGGCAGCAGCTTCACAAGGAATGAGGCTGCATTGTTCGCGAGATTTGGATCTGGCTGCGAGCCGTACACGACCAGTGAATGAATCACGGCTCCCGTGGCCAACGCATTCACCTGGAAGGTGACGGTCGCGGTGCCACCCGGAGGCAGTGCGCTGGTGCTGGAGCAGGAGACGCTTTGTCCTTCTGCACCGCAAGTGGCAACGGTACTTGTTCCGCTGACGAATTGAAGCTTCGTCGAAAGCTGCTCGGAGAGCGACCATTCACTGGATTCTGTGGCGCTGTTGTTCGTGATCGTCGCGGAGTAGGAGTACTGTTGCCCGTAGATTCCCTGGCCAGAAGCCGGGCCGGTGACCGAGAGTTGGAGATCCGCCCCCGCAACCACGGAAACCTGTGCGCTCGCGGAGTTGTTCTCAGTGTTGCTATCCAGCGGGCCGCCGGAGACGCTGGCGGTGTGGGTGACGGTTCCAATCGCGGTCGGACTTACGGCCACGGTGATTGTGGCAGAGGCGTTGGGATCGAGGCTGCCAGTGCAATTGTCGCTCGTGGGGAAGTTGCAACTGAAATTTGGCGGAGCGGAGATAGACAGAACGCTGCCGGAACCACCGAACGCAGTGGACTGATTCAAGGTGAATCCGTCCGCGGGCGAGGGCCCATTGTTAGTAACCGTTACATGGAAGGAGAGAGGACCATTCACCGCGACACTACCGGCGGTGGAAAGCGGTGTGTCGCCGCTATACGGCATAACTGACACGCTTAGGTCAGCCACCGGAGTCCACGTGACCGTTTCGGCGTTCGACGAGAGTGCATCGGCCGTCGCGATGGCAGTATCCGTACCCCCGTAATTACTGCTGTAACAGAACTGCGCGTTGCCATTGCTGTCGGTGACAACGGACTTGTTCTGGTTGTTGGTGCCGGTCACCGCAAAATTCACCGGGACGTCAGGCATACCAACGGGGCTGGAGGTGGAACCTTCACGCGGATTACCCACTGGTTCCTGCGAAAGCGTGGCGGTCAGGCACTCCTGGTTGCCGACCGTAAGTGTGGAGTGGTCCACTGCGAGGCTCAGCGTCGCGAATGATAGTGAACTGCTGCTGTCCCAGCCGCCCGGATAGGCGAATAACACAACGCCTCCACTGCCGCCGACAATGGGCAACACGTTTGTCGGCGACGAAATATTCAGCACCGTGTAGGAGTCGAGCGGGACGTGATAGGTCTCGAACTGGAGCTCTTGCTCGCTGGGATAGGAAGCATAGTTGGAGAGCGGCTCTGAATTCACCGTGACATTCGGAGCGGCACCCTCTGGCACCACCAGGTCTACGAAATTCTGCAGCGGCGGCTGGTCGGGAGCCACAATCGAATAGTTCTTGCTCCAGTGCTCGCGTGGCGGCACAACGGACATTGTCGCGCCGCCGACGTCGCCATGGCCGCTGTTGGATGTGGTGAACTGCATGAGGAACATCGGCTCGCTCGAACTGAAGGAAGCGAACTGCCCCGGCTGCATCACCGGAGTATTTGCTTGCAGCGTCTGCTGTTCGCTGCCATCGGGACCGAAGATGGTGGCGTTCGAGGCCGCAAAGCCGAGCAGCACCGTGTCGCTTCGACCAAGGTTGCCGAGCGTCGCGAAATTTCTTCCCCACAGGTTCGTTGGCGGCAGTTGCTCCACGAGGTAGCTGCAAGGAGTAGCCGGAGGTTCCGTTCCGGGCGTCGTGACGACGGCGCACTGATTGCTTCCAAAGACGGCGACCGGTTGCGTGGAAGTGATATGCGTACCGCTAAGATCGGCGGAATCGCTCTCGATGTAATACTCGTCGCCTGCGTTCAGGTTAACCGTGTATGGCGTTCCGCCCTGTCGTGAACCCGCGCTGGCCGGCAGTGTGATGGTGACGGCTGTCTCGTCCGAGGTGCCAACGACGGTGATGCCGGAACCGCCCGTGGGATACGTCAACGCATAGTAATCGGTACCGAGCAGGTTCACGGGCATTCCCATGTATCCGTCAGTGCTGGTCGGCGTGTAATTGAAGCCGTTTACAACAATGGGAGCGCTGGAGGTGACGTGAATCGACCGGTTGGAGACGGTGTCATTTCCCTGCACTTCCCATGAAGACGGCAGATCGATTTCGGCCTGGTTTCCCGAATAGATGGTAGTTTCTTCAGGGTGGCCAGGGTCGGAGGGACTTGTAATCACCACGTACGCAAACGACGCAGACTTAGTTGTTGTTATTACCAGCCGCAGGCTCTTGTGTCCGTTACCCGTGTTTGGCGGCATGGCAAGCCAGTATTCGTATCCCTGATTGCTGCCAGTGTTGAAGCTCGGTGTGGAAATCAGAGCATAACCAACTGCGCTCAGCGTGCTGCCGGACGTTGTCGGCGTGGATGTCGATCCAGTAGCGTTTACGTTTACCTGGCCGCTGCCCGTGGGGATGACCGTGAAGGTAAGAGTAAATGTCGTATCAGCCGCAAGCGTAGAAGCAGGACACGTGATCAGTTGTGTTCCGTTGGTCCAGTCACAGCCCGAAGTGTTCACAGACGAGATCACGAGCCGGGGATCAACCGTCACGTTCAGTGTGTAGTTCTTCGCGTCCACGCTCGCACTCTGATTGCTCACCACCACGGAAACGTTATCGAACGTCCCGGTTGTGAAGACCGAGGGCATGTCGACGGCAGTGGTAATCGACGTGGTGCTGTTGACGGAAATCGGAACCGTGACACTGCTGGTTGCAGCATTCGACGCGGAGACAGAGAGAGAGCTGTCGGCCGAACCCTCTGTTGTCCCAGCGGTCAGCGTAAAGCTGTGTGTCCATTGTCCAACCGCCAGGGACGAAATTGTGCAATTGAGGGAAGTTGGTGTTGCCGGCGCCGCGGGCGAGAGCGTGCAATCCGACGGCACGGACGAGGTATTCACCGTGGCGTTCGATGGGATCGTGTATTGCACGGTGACGCTCGTGGCCGTCACGGGACCGGAGTTTGTCACCGTGAGATTTGCAGTGATGACGCCGCCGGGAGGCGCGCTTGTGTTGGAGTAATCCAGTTGGGCCTGGAGATTGGTTCGGTCACCAGTGAACCGAACCTTGGCGAAGAATGCATTTGTCCCCTTGCTGTTGTCGGTCAGGTTCAGGTCATGCTGGAGGACTTCGGCTGTTACCGGAAGGTCCGGCGATGATGTAGTTCCGGCAATGTAGACATTCTGATTGCTATCGACCGAAACCGCGTTCGCTTCATCGTAAGTGTTGCCACCAACGATGGCGGCGAACTGGAGATTTCCCCGGTTATCGACCTTAACGGCAAATCCTTTGCGTCCGGCTGTGTTGTCGGACTCGAGTCCGGTGTAGAGTCCGGACACGTCTCCCGCATGCACCTCGTCCGTGGAGCCCGCGAGATACGTATTGCCCAGGGAGTCCGTGTATACGCCGTAAACGCGATCATTGTCTCCAGGGCCAGCGTACTCGGAGAATACCGGCTTGCTGAATGACACCGTGCCGGTCTCCGGGTCGGAGTTGTACGGGAATTTAGCAATGAAAGCTGTCGCGCTGCTGTTTGGACTTGTGTCCTCCGTCAGCGGAAAGTCAGTCGAGTTGGTTACGCCGCCGATGTACGCATTGCCGGCGGAGTCAATTGCGATTCCGGAGGAGGAGTCGCCGCCGCTGCCGCCAAAGTACGTGGAGAATGGCAACTGGATGGTGCCATTAGCAGTGGTGACGTATGCAAACCACACTTGCCCATCGTTGCGTGTGCCGGCCATGAGCGACCCGGGCATGTAATCATAAGTGTCGTAGAAAACAGGCTGCAGAGCGGTGACGTGTTGTCCCTCCATGCCTGTTATCGCGGTCCAGGTAACCCCTTCATCCGCACTCTGGTAGACGCCGGCTCTATTCGTCCCGATAGAAAGCACGTAGCCGTTCGTGCCGTGTTGCAGCAGCGTGGCGGTGGGTGTGGCGGGAAGCGGATGCGCATCGAAAGTCATGCCGCCGTCGTGGCTGACTTCGATGGTGTTGCTGTTCGTGAAGGCGAAGACCGCAGGCAGAAGCGTGCCTGCGTCTCTGGAGCCAAGATGGAACTTCACGATCGTGGCGTCGTTGTTGACCTGCGTCCAGTTCGCGCCGTAATCGTTGGAGACGTATAAACCTCCAGGAGACTGGCCGTCGTTGCCGGGCGCCAGCGAAGCATAGACGACACCTGCGAGATCAGGACTCCAGCCAACAAACGTGAGGTTGCCAGTGGGCGCTCCAGCAACCTGCACAGGAGACCATGTGTTGCCCCCATCCGTGCTGCGATAGAGACCGCCTGGTTGCGTCGCGTTGTTCACGGTCCAGTTGCCGCCCATGGCGAGCAGGATGTTGCCGACAAACGGTTCGACGGCAATGTGGGTCACATTGAATGGGAGTGCGATCCCGTTGCTGGAGAGTGTCCACTGCGGAGTCGAGTAATAACTGGACGCAGCTCGATAAATTCCCTGTCCGCGCACGACGGCGAAAAGAGAACCGATATTGTTGTCGACTGCGAAGTTGTCCAGTTGTGCGTTATTCAGCCCGTCGCCCGCCTGCTGGTAGCTATAACCGCCATCGTTGGAGCGATAGAGCGAACCGCCGCCGGCAGTGCAGACGTAAAGCGTATAGCTATAGGGGTCCTTTTTCAGGCAGGTGACATTCGGATTGTCGAGACCAGTGCTGTATTTAGAGCTGGAGTACCAGGAACTGTCGCCACTGCCGGTAGTGAAGAGGCCAACCTCAAAAGCTTTCTGCAGCGGATTTTCTGTAGGGAAGTCGGGCGAAGTAGTGTTGCCGGTGAGGTAGATATTGCCGGATGCGTCGATTTCGAGGCCGGTGACGATATCCGATGCACTGCCTCCAATATAACTGGCAAACGTCAACTGGCTCGACGGACTGTTCGACGGCGCCAGTGTAAGTACAAATCCATCGGAACTGCCGGTGAGGGCGCGCTCCGGAGAGTTCACGTTCGCGGGGATCAGGTCAGGCGAGGAAGTGCCGCCGGCGATGATGAGCGTGTTTCTGAATAGACGAACCTGCGTAGGCTTCGACCCCGCGCTCCCGCCCAGGAAGGTGGAGTACGAAAGCTGCGATCCGTCTGAGTCAATACCCGCGACAAATCCGTTCGGTGCGCCGCTTTGGCATCCCGGGCATGTACCGATATATGCGTTCTCCGAAGTAGGGAAGTCGGAAGACGTGGTGGTGCCCACAAAGTAGAGAATTCCATATTCCTGGTCCAGCACTGGCGTGGAGCCGCGCGGTGCGTGTTCGTTGCCGCTTCCTCCGAAGTAGACAAGCCACTGCAGGGTGGTGCCATCATTGCTGAGCTCGCCAATCATCAGGTCGGAGTTATCACAAGGCGTGCTGGTTCCGCAGGTGGACTTCAATCCTTGCGGTACTGGCGAAGGATTCGTGCCGGGCAGCGGTAGATTCGGGCTGAGAGTTTCACCCACGAAGTACAGGCCGGTTTCGGTTGCGACAATGCCGTCCACTGACTCGTTGCCGAGACCGAAGTAGGTCATGTAAGAGAGCACCGGGTCAATGACCAGAGGCCGCGAGTGATCGTAGGCGGCAATGTCGAAAGTGACCCGTTTTCCCTTGACTACGAATCCGCCGTCAACCGCGTGGCGACTGTTTCCGATCGTCTGGTAGACGACCGGTTTGCGCATGAGGACTTCGCCTCCGCTGGTGGTGATTCGTAGGTCGCCACTGGAAGTCGTTTGCACGGACATGGCGCCGTCGAAGGCCATGCGAATCGAACTGGGGTTGGCTCCCGGCTTCACGACGAAGTCATATTCGAGCTCGTTGCCGCTACCGTAGTAGACAAGATCAATTGCGGGATAAATATCCCTGTATCGGACTTTGCCAAAGCTTGGGATATTACGAATCCAACGCGAAGCATCCTTGCCGAGAAAATAGCTGACACGCGTGGACAGTGGATCAATGCCTTCCACGTGGACTCCGCGATTGGCGTCCAGCAGCCGCGTTTCAAGGGCCGCATGTCTCGCTTGATCGCCGCTGCCGCTGGAAAGTCGCAGCGTCGTTCCCGTGCGCGTGAATGTAAGTGCGTAACCGGGGCCGCGGGAGATGAACCTGGCGGACGGCTCTGCTTGTCCACGGTTCTCTTCGAAAAGCAAAGGTATGCGGTCGAGTTGCCGCGGCGTAACGACCGTGGCAGCGGATGCGGCGGACACACTTCTGCCAGCGGTATCGCCGTTTGCCGCGAAAATTGCGGGTGTAATGCAGCTGAGCAGCAGAGCGAGAAGCGCAAAGTAGCGGAACGTGGGGAATCGCAAACGTCGACACGACGAGCAGCTAAGGGTGACCTTGTTCTTCAAGGCACGCCTCCGGTCCAGAAAATAAGTTGAGTAATATCTCGGGAGCCCTGCTCCTGCGGAACCCACAGTTCGACCGCGGAGCGATTGTGACAGTTATGAGGGGAGAACTCGCGTAACTCTAAAATTTCACAGGGTTTATGTCAAGAACTTCAAATGGGGAATGTATCGTTTCGAAAGTGACAGCCGAGCGCATTGCCACAAACTCCTTGTTGTCATGGAAATGCTGTGCTTTCTGCGGCGCCGTCTTGCCGGTAACAGGTCACTGGGGAGTCGTCACCACCAGCCCCTGGCAGGACTTTTCCCCAATTCGCCGGTAGGTGTGCGGCACCGTGCCATCAAAGTAAATGGCGTCTCCCTCCGCAAGTTGATAATCTTCGCCACCAATACGCAGTGAGAGTTCGCCTTGCATGACGTATACAAACTCGATGCCCGGGTGCTGGTGGGGCTTGGTCTTGTCCTGCGGCACATTTTCGAAGTCAGCAAGGTAGGCGCTCAAGCGGCGCTCGGTGGCTTTGTAGTCCAGCGTCTCAAAAAAATACGCCACGTCGGTCGCGCCTGGGCGCTCGGGAAACCGTTTTCGTTCGGCCTTTCGAACGATTTCTACCAGGCGTCGTGTGCGGTCGTCGCTGAAGAAGTAGTCAAGTCCCACGCTGAAGACAAGCGAAATGCGCAGCAGTGTGGGGAGCGTTGGAATGAGCTTGCCGCGCTCTATTTTGGAGAGCAGGGCCGCCGACAAACCGGTGTGTTTGCCGAGCTCCACCAGTCCCATGCTCTTTTTCAGACGCATATTTCGGATTTTTTCGCCAATTAGGTATGGCTTCAATCCCTGAACGATGGTCTCATTTAACATTGGTCGCAAGCCCCCACTCGTTGCGTTCGTTGAATCTATGTTAAAAACAGATTGCAAGCGAGTCAAATGCCTACGTCAGAATTCATGTAATTAGCACATTGGTGGATGATTAGATGCCGGAAGTGATCATAGTGGGTGCCGGTCTGGCAGGAATAAATTGCGCACTGTATCTCCAGGGCAGGGGCCTGGACGTTCAGTTGGTCGAAGCCGCCGACAGGGTGGGTGGTCGTGTGCGCACTGATTCAGTTGAGGGATTCCAATTGGATCGCGGCTTCCAGGTGCTTCAGACTTCATACCGCGAAGCGCAGAAGACGCTCGATTTCAGCGCGCTACAGCTCCGTCACTTTGAAGCCGGCGCCGTCGTGCGGGTGGATGGCCGGTTCCACAGCCTGGCTGACCCGCGACGTGCTCCGTCAAAGATCATGTCAACTCTATTTGCGCCGGTCGGGACGCTGCGGGATAAGTTACGTGTCCTCGAACTCGTCAGCCGATTGGTGACCGAACATACGGGAAACTTATTGAACGCTCCCGAGCGAACGACGCTCCAGGCCTTGCACGACTCTTCGTTTTCTCCGTTGATCATTGAGCGCTTTTTCCGGCCGTTTCTAGGCGGCATTTTCCTGGAGGAGGAACTGGAAACTTCAAGCCGCAAGTTCGAGTTCGTGATGCGCACATTTGCGCTGGGCCGCGCGGCGCTTCCGGCTCATGGCATGGAAGAGATTCCGAAACAGATTGCTTCGAAGCTTCCGGCAAATTCCATCATGGTCAATGCGCGTGTACGCCGCCTGACGGGAAATACCGTGGAGTTGGAGAACGGTACCGTCATGCGAGCCCGTGCGGTGGTCATTGCGACGGATGTTTCCTCGGCGGCTGTCTTGCTGGGATTGCCGGAGCGTCGGCCGTGGAACGGAACGGCGTGCCTGTACTATGCTGCGGAAAAGCCTCCCATGGAGGAGCCGGTACTTGTGCTGAACGGCGAGGGACCGGGAAGTCCCATCAACAATCTCTGCGTGCTCAGCAACGTGGCGCCCGAGTATGCTCCTCCGGGCGCGAGCCTGATATCGGTCACACTGCATGCCAATGCCACGCGAAACGTTTTGCTCGACACGGATCTGAGGATGCAGCTTCGCCAGTGGTTTGGCTCACAGACCAGGGAATGGCGGGAATTGGGACGCTACGTCATTCCACGGGCCTTGCCTTCGCAGAAAGTTTCGGACGGCGGATTACAGGTCGAACCTCCGCAGGTACGTCCGGGGGTCTACGCCGCCGGAGATTACATGGATAGCGGATCGATCAATGGGGCACTGCGCTCCGGGCGAAAGGCCGCGGAAGCCGTCCTGGAAGATCTAAAGGCAAGTTGATTTTCCCGGTCAAAATTTCCGCTTCCGAATCGTAGCTCCTCGTCGCACAATCTAACTCACGTGATCTCTCACATCGATTCATTGTTCCAGTTGGTCGACTTCCTGGGCGTATTCGTCGGCGCGATCAGCGGCGGCCTGATGGCCGTGCGCGACACTCGCTACAGGTACGATGTTGTGGGCGTGGTGGGACTTGCGTTCGCCACGGCGCTCGGTGGTGGTATCGCGCGCGACATTATTCTGCAGAAGGGCCCTCCATTGGCATTTGTCGATGTACGGTACCTTGTGCTGGCGTTCTCCGGAGCGTTTGTCGCAATGCTTTTTGGCCGGCACATGGGACGCGGCTCCGAACGCGTGATGGTACTCATCGACGCTGCGGCCCTGGGGCTGTTCGCCGTCGCCGGTACCACTCGTGCGCTGAACGCCGGACTACGGCCTCTTCCCGCGCTGCTGCTCGGCGGAGTGACAGCCGTCGGCGGCGGGAGTCTGCGCGACGTGCTCAGTGGACGTACCCCGAGAATCTTTGAGGGCGGACAGCTTTATGCCATTGCAGCCATCTTGGGATCGGCGGCCTTCCTGTTGTCGGACCGGTTGGGTGACACCAGGGAAGTCTCCACGATCATCGGGACACTCTGCGGATTTGGAGTGCGTTCGCTCGCCGTGATGTACGACTGGCAAACCCGTCCTGTGCGCTCGGAAGACTGAGCACCAAAGACAAACGGCTGCCGTGTCCGGTAGCCGTCCATGAATAATTCATTTTCGCTAGCTGCTGAATGCGAGCGCCAGCAGCGTCTTCTGCTCCAACTCATGCGCTTTGCCGGATCCGGTCGACGGACTGGCGCCAGCCTGGCGCTTCACCGATCGTACCGGCAGGCTGGTAAGCCTGCGCAGACGCGGAATCACGAACCACAGCGCTCCCATGTTGGCAGGTTCTTCTTGCACCCAGACCAGTTCGCGTGCGTTCGGGTAACGGGCAATCACGTCGAGCAGGTCGCCCTCTGGGAATGGGTACATCTGGTCGAGGAAAACGATGGCAGTGTCCGTGTTTTTGATCCGCTTGCGCTCCAATGCCAGTTCGTGGCCGATCTTGCCGGTGCACAGCAGTATCCGCGTGACATCGCTGGCCGTGACCTTGTTGTCGGCAACCACCGGCAGGAATCGTGGTGTGCTGAGCTCGGCGAGCGGGCTTAGCGCCTCGGGATGTCGCAACATGCTCTTCGGCGTGAAGCATACGAGCGGTTTGCGCCACTTGCGCAATGCCTGGCGCCGGAGCAGATGGAAGTATTGCGCCGCACTCGACGGCTGACATACCTGCATGTTGTCGCGCGCGCAGAGTTGCAGGTAGCGCTCGATCCGTGCGCTGGAGTGTTCCGGGCCCTGTCCTTCGTGGCCGTGTGGCAGTAGCAGAACGAGTCCGGAGAGCAGTCCCCACTTTTCTTCACCCGCCGAAATGAACTGGTCGATGATGATCTGCGCACCGTTGGCGAAGTCGCCGAACTGCGCCTCCCACAGCACCAGCGTCTCGGGATAATCGCGGCTGTAGCCGTACTCGAAGCCCATGACGGCGGCCTCGGAGAGTTCCGAGTTATAGATCTCGACGCGCGCCTGGTCCGGGGCAAGGTGGCAAAGCGGCACGAATTCGTGTTCGTTCTCAATGTCGATGAGACACGAATGGCGGTGGTTAAACGTCCCGCGCCGGCTGTCCTGTCCACTCAGGCGAATCGGCGTGCCGTGCGTTGCAAGTGATCCGAACGCCAGTGCTTCGGCCATGCCGTAGTCGAGTCCGCGCTTGCCGAGCGCCATCTCCAGCCGCTGCTCCAGGAGCTTCTGTACCTTGGGATGAATGTGAAAATCGGCGGGATATTGCGCCAGCTTCTCTCCGATGGCGGCGAGTTCTTCGGCTGGCATCCCGGTCTCGACTTCCAGCGCTGGTGAATAGAGTCCTCCAGCGTAGTTGTCCCAGTAGGACGGAAGGTTGAACAGCACCGGTTTCCGCGTCAATTTCTGCGCAGCCTGTTTCGCCTGCTGATACCGCGCGCGGGCCGCAGCCACCTGCCCTGAGACATCGACGTTCAACTGTTTGGCATAGATCTCATACAGCGGCGGGTGCGCCTTGATTCGCGCGTAGACGATCGGCTGCGTAATCGTCGGATCGTCAATCTCCGAGTGTCCGTGACGCCGGTAGCCGATGAGGTCCACGACAACGTCGGAGTGGAATTTGTAGCGATATTCGACGGCAAGTCGCGTGATACGGATAACAGCGTCCGGGTCTTCCGCGTTGACGTGGAAGATGGGAATCGGCAACCGCTTTGCAAGGTCGCTGGCAAAGCGGCTCGACGAGTATTCAAACGGATTGGTCGTGAAGCCGAGCAGGTTATTGACGATGATGTTGATTGTCCCGCCAACGGTGTAACCGCGGAGATCGGAGAGGTTGAGCGTTTCGGCCCATATCCCTTGGCCCGCAAAGGCCGAGTCGCCATGCATGAGTACGAGCAGCGCTTCGCTCTTGCCGTTTTTCCCGCGACGCGTCTGTTTGGCGCGTACGCGTCCCATCGCGACCGGGTCGACGGCTTCCAGGTGACTGGGGTTTGAAACCAGGTGAACGCGAACCTGCTTGCCCTCAAACTCACGATAGCCCGTCGCGCCAAGGTGATACTTCACGTCTCCGCCACCCAGAACCGAACGCGGATCGACATCCTCAAATCCGGCGTAGATTTCCTCCGCCGGGCGGCCTACTGTCTGGCCCACGACGGTAAGCCT
Source organism: Acidobacteriota bacterium (assembly GCA_021779935.1). GTDB lineage: Bacteria > Acidobacteriota > Terriglobia > Terriglobales > Acidobacteriaceae > JAJXZT01. Next base: position 118,967 of record JAJXZT010000032.1, on the reverse strand, counting down.
TCCGCGATGGCTCATGGCCATCACACACTCTTCTGCCCCAAGATGAGTCGAGGTAGTGAGAACTTCTTCCAGCATCGGAATCAACGACGTATTGCCTTCGAGCGAAAACCGCTTCGTTCCGATGTAGAGCGTTTGCAGCATCTGCTCGAAAATATCGGCTTCCACCAGTTGTTGCAGAATTGCTTTTTGATCGACCTCCGGCTGCGGCCCTTCCAGGCGCTCAATGATCCAACGGCGGCGCTCGGGGTCGGGGATATGCATGAACTCCGCGCCAACCGTGCCGCAGTAAAGGCGGCGCGCCTCATCGGCTGCGTCGCCGGTGATATTCAATTCCGGGTGGCCTACGCGCGGGAAATGTTGCAGCGGGTCCAGGTCGGCAGCTAGATAGCCCCAACGGCGAAAGACATCAAAGACACGCTCGCGTTGGTCACTCTCCGCGCCAACGGCTTCAGAAGAAGGGAAGGCCTGAGCCTGCAAAGTATTGCTCCTCCATTCCGGCGCTGCCAACGGCCCGGAATGCTTTGGATGAAATCCTTACGAACGCCCCACACCTTAAACTTACCAAAAGAAAGGGATTGGAGGCTACGGGGTAGGACTGCTTCCGCATCGACGGCCGATTAAATTCCGGAAAGGACAGATGCCCCGCATATCTTTGATGCCCTACCCTCGATGCAGGACGCAGGATGGACTCGAAAGTGTCGGTTCCTGGCCCGCAACGGGCCCATATCCGGTCGCTACGCCTTCAGCGCACCCGTATAGACTGCCATGCCGACAACGGCGTCCACCCCCAGCCCGTGCAGGCGATCAACTTCTTTCTGGGACCGGATGCCTCCGGCCACAATAAGCTTGCGGGTAGTGGCCGAGCGCAGCCCATCGACCACTTCGAACGGAAATCCCTGCATCGTGCCTTCCGTGTCGATGTGCGTGTAGAGGAATCCTCCGCAGAAGTCCTCCGTGTCCCGCATCATAGCCTCCGGAGTGAGCCCAGTGCCCTCCTTCCATCCCTTGATGGCCACCTTTCCGCCGCGTGAGTCTACGGCGAAGATCAGGCGCGCCGCCGCCGCCGCGTGCGACATCTGCCGCGCCATTTCGACATCGACTTTACCGTCCTTCAATAGCGCCGAGCCGACGATTACTTTCTTTGCGCCAAGCCGCAGCGTCTGCATCGCCGACTCAACCGAGCGGATGCCGCCGCCCACCTGGCAGGGCAGGTATTCGCAAATGCGCTCCACCATTGCGGCGTTCGAGCCCTTACCCATCGCGGCGTCCAGGTCGATAAGTTGCACCAGCGGATAGGGAAGGAAGCGGTCGATCCAGTATTGAAGATCGTCGAATTCAAGCGCCTTGCGTTCGCCCTGCACCAACTGGACGACCTTGCCGCCCATGAGATCAATCGAAGGAATCAGCATAAGAATAGTCTCGAGTTTTGAGTGTCAAACTTCAAGGGAACTTCAAATGACTTCAACACGGCAACCGCATCGGAATGCCTTCGCGCTGCAATTGCGCCTTCAGTTCACGCACGTCGTGGATGCCGAAGTGAAAGATGGAGGCGGCGAGCGCAGCATCGGCGTGACCTTCTTTGAACACGTCCACAAAGTGCTGTCCGTTGCCCGCGCCGCCGGACGCGATCACCGGAATGTTCACCAGTTGCGCCACGGCAGAGGTCAGAGGGCAATCGAAGCCGGCACGTGTGCCGTCGCGGTCCATGCTGGTGAGCATGATCTCTCCCGCGCCGCGATCTTCCACTTCGCGTGCCCAATCGTGGACATTGCGTCCGGTGGCGCGGCGTCCTCCCGCGACGTAGACCTCGGAACCGCGAGCGATGGAGTCATATTGATCTGCGTCGATCTTCCGCTTGGCGTCGATGGCGAGCACAACTGCCTGCGAGCCGAATCGCTCGGCAATTTGCGTGATCAACGATGGGTCCTTAACAGCGGCGGAGTTGATCGTGATCTTGTCGGCGCCGGCGTCAAACAGTGCAGCGGCATCGGCGAGCGAGCGGACTCCTCCGCCAACCGCGAATGGGACAAAGATTTCACGCGCGGTGCGCCGGACAACGTCGATCAGGATGGGGCGCGCGTCCGAGGTTGCTGTGATGTCGAGCAATACGACTTCGTCGGCGCCGCTTTCGGCATGGCGCCGCGCCAGCGCCGCCGGATCGCCGGCATCGACGAGGTCGACAAACTGAACGCCCTTGACCACGCGGCCATTCGTGACGTCGAGGCACGCGATGATGCGTTTCGTAAGCATTACGCGTTCACCTCACAGAAATTCCTGAGCATCTTCAATCCAGTCTCCCCGGACTTTTCCGGGTGAAACTGCACGCCGAAAACGTTGTCGCGTTCAACGACGGCGGCAAAATCTCCCGCGTAATTCGTGGTCGCAACAACCCCGGGAACAACCGGTCCTCGATAGGAGTGCGTGTAGTAAACAAAGCTGCCATCTGGAATATCGCGCAGCAAGCGCGACTCCGTGCCGGGAACGCGAGTCAGTTGGTTCCATCCAACGTGTGGAACTTTGTGTGCGGGATCATCAGGGAAGCGCTCAACCATTCCGGCGAACGTGCCCAACCCCGTGACATCCGGCGCTTCCGTGGAGCCCTCGTAGAGCCATTGCATTCCCACGCAGATACCCAGGAACGGCACGCCGCGCGCGACCACTTCGCGGATGGCATCGTTTACGCCCAAGTCGGCAATGCGCTGCGTGGATGAAAAGTGTCCAACGCCGGGCAGGATGATTCGCGGCGACCGTCGCACTACTTCGGGATTGTCCGTGACCTGCGATTCGTAACCAAGATGGCGCAAAGCCTTCTGCACGGAAGCCAGGTTTCCGGCGCGGTAATCGACGACGGTGATCACAGCAGCCCCTTTGTGCTCGGCAGCATTTTGGCCAGCCGTTTGTCCTTGCTGCACGCCACGCGCAGCGCTCGCGCAAACGCCTTGAAAATAGCCTCAATCTTGTGATGATTCGACCGGCCGTACACGGTCTTGACGTGCACGTTGGCGCGGGCTCCGCGGGAGAATCCCTCAAAGAAGTCGTACACGAGTTCTGTTTGCAAATCGCCGACCAGCCGCACTTTCACCTTCGTGTCCACGACGTGTGCCGCCCGTCCGCTGAGATCCACCGCGGCAAGTCCGAGCGTTTCGTCCATCGTCATGAGAAAGTATCCGGCGCGCAGAATCCCTTTCTTGTCGCCCAGCGCCTTGTCGAAGGCTTCACCGAGGGCGATGCCCACGTCTTCCACCGTGTGGTGCTGATCGACATCGAGGTCGCCCTTGCACGCGAGCTTGAGATCGAAGCCGCCATGTCGCGAAAAAAGCTCCAGCATATGGTCGAAGAAACGAATGCCGGTAGAGACCTGGTAAGTGCCGCGCCCGTCGATGTTGAGCGCGAGATTGATGTCGGTCTCGTTCGTCTTGCGAATAACGGTCGCCTTGCGTGCGCTCATCGTGTCACCTCCGTGAATCGCTGTTGTTGAAAGCCAATCGTCTTTAACGCTTCCGGCAACTCACGCAGCAGGCGTGCGGTCTGCTCCTCGGTGCCGAGCGTGATACGCACACATCCTTCGCACCCCGGGTCGCTGTTTCGGTCCCGCACCAGAATTCCTCGTCGCCGCATCTCTTCAACAAACGGCTTTCGATATTCGCCAAAGTGAGCCAGTACAAAATTCGCCTGGCTGGGCCAGTAACGAATTCCGTTTGAACGGTAGAACGATTCGAGCGCCGCGCGCCCGCGCTTCACCTGCTCAATGTAGTTGGAGACAAATTCCTGGTCCGCCAGAGCTTCTGGCAGACATTCCAGCGCCACGCCGTTGACGTTGTAGGGAGAACTTACGCGGCGCACCATTCGCATCTGTGGCTCCGCTCCAGCCAGCACACCCATGCGGAAGCCGGCGAGTCCATAAGCCTTGCTGAACGTGCGCGCCACGAACAGGTTCTCGTAGCGTCCAACTTCGTCCATCAGGGAGTCGCCGTAGAAGTCGTAATATGCTTCATCGATAAGGACAGCTGCGTGCGGCGTGTCCTGCACGATCTTCAGCAGCTCTTCGCGTGCGACGGCCGCCCCGGTTGGATTGTTGGGATTCGCAATACAGATAAGTTTTGTCTGCGAGCCAATTTGTTTCAGCAGCGTTTCCGTGGGGAATGCGAAATTATCACCGGCTTGCAGGGTGATGACCTTCGCCGCCGTTGCCAGCGCATAGATTTCGTACATGGAGAACGTAGGCACCACGATGAGTGCTTCGTCCGCGCTTTCGAGATACGTCTCCGCCAGCAGATGAATCGCCTCATCGACACCGTTGGTGAGCAGCACCTGTTCCGGCTTCAATCCGAGGAACTGCGCCGCCGCACATTCGCCGGGATAGCGTTCGGGATATTTATTGAGTACTTCCGGTGAGAGCGAGCGCAACTTCGCCAGCACGCGCGGCGAACATCCGCCAACATTCTCGTTGAAGTCGAGGCGCAGGCCGTCGCGTTCCCCGAGCGGCGGGTGATACTCCTTGAGGCCCTCTACGGTTTTGCGGGCTTTCAGTCCTGTGTTCATTTCGCCAACCTCACGCGCACGGATTCGGCGTGGGCCTTCAGGCCCTCGGCTTCTGCCAGCAGGGTCACGGTCGGCCCAATTTTCTTGAGCGCAGCCTTTGAAACTTCCTGCACCGTCATGATCTTCAGGTAGTCGAGCACGCTGAGCCCGCCGCGATATTTCGCGACGTTACCGGTGGGCAGCGTGTGATTGGGACCGCTGGCGTAGTCTCCCAGCGACTGCGGTGAATAGTCGCCAACAAAGATTGAACCGGCGCTGATGATGCTCGGCACGTCTTCGCGATTGACGGTGATATGCTCGCCGCCAACTGCGTTCGCCCAGCGCATCGCCTCGTCAGAGCCATCGGCAACCAGCGCAACGCCGCGCGCCTTGAGAGATTGCATCGCGATGGGATTATTGGCGGCCATCTTCATTGCTTCACGAGCGACGTTTTCTGCAAGCCTTCTGCTTTTTGTGATGAAGATCGCCAGTGTCTCAGGATCGTGCTCCGCCTGTGCGACCAGGTCGGAAGCGATAAATCGCGCTTCGCCGCGATGAGCGACGTACACGATTTCTGTCGGTCCGGCGAGGAAGTCGATGGAGCAGTCAAACGCCACCATTCTTTTTGCGGCCGTGACGTAGCTGTTTCCGGGGCCAACGATTTTGTGCACGCCGGGTACTGACTCCGTGCCGTATGCGAAAGCGGCCACGGCTTGTGCACCGCCGATGCGATAGAAGCTTGTCACCCCGAGCATCTTTGCCGCCGCAAGAGTTTCCGCCGCTGGCCTTGGAGATGCGACCTGTATCCGGGGCACCCCTGCAATCTGTGCCGGGATGACCGTCATCAGCAGCGACGATGGCAGCGGAAAGCGGCCTCCGGGAACGTAGCAGCCAACACTCGCGATGGGTTCCACCTTCTGTCCCACGCGCAATCCCGGTTGCATCGTGCGCATCCACGACTTCGGCTTTTGCCACTTCGCAAATTGCCGGATGTTTCGCGCAGCGGCTTTCAGGGCCTGTTTGAAGTCAGATGAAACCGTGCGCCATGCGGCGTTCAGTTCCTCTTCAGAGACCAGCAACGGTTGGTTGTTGGCAAGGCCGTCGAACTTGCGTGCGTACTTCAGCAGCGCCTTGTCGCCATTCTTGCGGACGTCACCGACGATGCGCGCGACATTTCGCGTCAGCGCCGGGTCATCCGCAACGCCGCGGCTGGCGAGCTTCTCCACGCAGGCTTGCGCGTCACTCCCTTCCAGCACGCGCATTACATCACCACCTTGTTCAACGGATACTCCACAATGCCGGTGGCGTTTGCCGCTTTGAGCTTCGGCATCACGTCGCGCACCACGCTCTCCTCCAGGATGGTGTTGACCGCCACCCAGTTGGGATCGCTCAGCGCGGAGACGGTCGGCGAGTTGAGCGCGGGCAGTACACCCAGCACCTGGTCGAGATCGTCGCGGCGGACATTCAGCATCAGCCCAACGCGTCCCTGCGCGGTGATGGCGCCGAGCAGCATCAGTGCGACGTTTTCGATTTTTTCGCGTTTACCGGCATCGGTCCATGCCTTGGTATTCGCGATGAGTTGAGTATTCGACTCCAGCACGGTATCGATGATCCGCAGTCGGTTGGCGCGCAGGGAACTGCCGGTTTCCGTAACTTCAACGATCGCGTCGGCAAGCATCGGCGGCTTAACTTCCGTGGCGCCCCAACTGAAGTCAACCTTTACATTGACATTCTTCGATGCAAAGTATTTCTTCGTCACTTCCACCAGCTCGGTGGCGACGATCTTTCCCGCAAGGTCTTCCGCACGCTGGAAAGGCGAGTCCTCGGGCACGGCGAGCACCCACCGCACTTTGCCTCGGCTCTGCTTGGCATAAATAAGGTCCGCGACGGTCTGTACGTGCAGCCCACTTTCGACGACCCAATCGAGCCCGGTCAGTCCGGCATCCAGCACGCCCTGTTCGACGTAACGCGCCATTTCCTGCGCGCGAATCAGCATGCATTCGAGTTCGGCGTCATCCGTGCTGGGGAAATACGAGCGGCCGTTGGCGTAGATCTTGAAGCCGGCAGCGGCGAAGAGAGAGATGGTGGCGTCCTGAAGACTGCCCTTGGGAATTCCGAGACGGATCTTAGCCATTGGAAACCTCCGAAGCAGTTGCGATGCTCATGGGACGCGTAAAGCAGGAGCGTGTGCCTTCGTGACAGACCAGGCCGTCGCCTTCCACGTAAACCTTGCACAGGATGGTGTCCTGGTCGCAGTCCGTCGCTGCCTCCAGCAGGCGCAACCGGTTGCCGCTGGTCTCGCCTTTGGTCCAGAGCTTGTTGCGGGTGCGGCTGTAGAACGTGACGTACCCGGTTTGCAGAGTTTTTTGCAGGGACTCGGAGTTCATAAAGCCGAGCATGAGGACCTCGCCATTGGCTGCGTCCTGCACCACGGCCGGCACCAGCCCCTGCATCTTCTCGAAATCGATTTCCATCGTTACTTCCTCGCTTTGTGTTTGGTCCGTCGGCGTTGTGCAGCAGGCATAAAAAAGCCCGCTGCGCTTGATCGCGCCAGCGGGCTAATTGGGATGATGACTGGAACTCTATCCGCAAGCCTCCGCCGACACGATCACCGTGTGATGGTGGTGATGATGATGGCGATGGAGGAGCGAATTCATTATGTTCAACATCATAGGGTCATGTGATAACGCTGTCAAACCACTCTTTGGGGGCAGGCGCAGAATTCAGCCTGCGGTAAGGCTCGCCAGCCTAGATTCAGTTCACATGCTGCGTGATGATCCGGTAAATTACTACCAAAGTGCCACTGCGCAAGCGTGGAATCTTCGGCGCAACTTTATTATTAAGAAGGAAGGGCTTGCTCATGGAAGCCGCAAACGACGGCAGGGTAGCCGTTCAACTCAGTTCGGTGACACGCCATTACCAGATGGGTGCGAGCGTCATTCGTGCCGTGGACGACATCAGCCTGGCAATTTCCCGCGACGAGTTCGTGGCGCTGCTTGGTGCGTCGGGCTCGGGTAAATCGACATTATTAAATCTAATCGCGGGGCTCGACCGCCCCACCTCCGGCGCGATTGTCGTTAACGGTCGCGATCTGTCGGCCATGGCGTCGGAAGAGTTGGCGCGCTACCGGCGTGAAACCGTTGGCATGATCTTCCAGTCGTTCAACCTGGTGGCAAGCATGTCGCTGGCGGAGAACGTGGAGTTGCCAATGCGTTTTGCGGAAACCCCGAAGGATGGCCGCGCGGAGCGTATCCGTCAGGCTCTTGAGCGCGTGCATCTGGGCGGAAGGCTTCATCATCGTCCAAGTGAGCTATCCGGCGGCGAGCAGCAGCGTGGTGCGATTGCGCGTGCGCTGGTGAACAACCCGACCTTGCTGCTGGCCGACGAACCCACCGGCAATCTCGACAGTCGTACCGGCAACGAGATTATGGAACTGCTGCGAGAGGTGAATGCCTCCGGCGTAACCGTGGTGATGGTGACGCACGAGCAGGCGTTGGCTGATAAGTACGCGCAACGGGCGATCCACATGGCTGACGGCAAACTGGTGGAGCAGGCAGAGGTGCGGCAATGAAAAGCTATGATCTCTTCGACCTCGCGTCGCGCAATCTGCGGAACTCGAAACTGCGCAATAGTCTGACGACCGTTGGCATCGCCGTTGGCGTCGCGTCTCTTGTGGCCATGCTCTCGCTTGGCATTGGACTGCAAAGTATGGCGACCTCGCGTATCCGCAAGTCGGGCGTTTTCGACATTGTATTTGTGACTTCGAAGCAGGACGTGCGCGGCATGCGGGCGCGGATGCAGGACACGGATGAGGCCAATGCGCGTGTCCTGGACGACGCTGCCCGGAAAGAGTTGGAACAACTGCCCAATGTTGCCGAAGTTACGCCGGACATCCACGTGGTTGCCGAAGTCGGATACGGCGACAAGTCGCGCATGACCGTGGTGGCCGGATTGCCAATGTCTGAGGGCACCACGGACGCGTTCGACAAACTCCAGGGAAAGTTCTTTTCCAACAACGATGCGGACGAAGCCGTATTGGAAGAAGACTTCGCCAAGCGGTTGGACCCTAACCCGGCGAACCTGCTCGGAAAAGAGATCGTGTTGCGATATGCCGAGCGCCAGCAGGGCGACGCGGGCGCCAGTGACAGTCAGGGCACGGGCGGCGGCTTCAGTGTGACGCGCAAGGAGCAGACGCTCACAGTCGTGGGCATCAACTCCGAGGAACCCTTCACCGGCGGAGGGCCGGGGGCGCACGGACAGGTGTACATCCCCATCGGCACGGCCGAGCGGCTGAACATGATGCAGCCATTCGATGCTCGCGCCATGGTTCGCGGGGACGTCACCGGCAAGACCTATAACATGTTGCGCGTGCGCGTACGCGACAGCGGGCAGGTGGAGCAGGTGCAGAACGCCATCAAGAAGATGGGCTTCGCGGCCTTCTCCGTCATTGACGCGCTTAACGGACTGCGGCGCTTCTTCGCCATCTTTGACGCATTTCTCGGAATCTTCGGTTCACTCGCGCTCGCCGTGGCTTCGCTCGCCATCATCAACACTCTTGTCATGGCCGTGCTTGAACGCCGTCGCGAGATCGGCATCATGAAAGCCCTTGGTGCCAGCGACATCGACGTCAAGAAGCTCTTCTTTGCCGAAGCCGCCGTGATGGGTATCGTCGGTGGTGCGGCCGGCGTGCTCTTCGGCTGGCTGATGGGTCGCATCATCAACTTCGGCACGGGCCTGTACATGACACGGATGAAGATGGCCCACGTCGATGTGTGGTATGTACCTTGGTGGCTCATCGTGGGTGCAATTGGCTTTTCAGTGCTGGTCAGCCTGATCGCCGGACTTTATCCGGCGGCGCGCGCCGCCAAGCTCGATCCTATTCAGGCATTGCGCTACGAATAACCGGAGTTATGCTTGAAGATCATGACTCAAGAGCGGCGACTTGTGACTTTCATGCATCGGTTCGCAAGGGTTTCATTTCTTCTCCTTTTCGTGGCGACTCCGGTTTTCGTTCATGCCGCCTCGCGCGTCGAATGCAATCGCTTCCATAGCAAACTGTTGCGGCGCGACGTGCCGTACTGTGTCGTGCTTCCGAGCAGCTACGACACCGACAAGACGCGGCGTTACCCGGTCGTCTACTACCTGCACGGGTTGGGCGACAACGAGCAGTCGCTGGTGAACCTTGGCGGCTGGCAGATCTACGACGATCTCTTCCGGCAAAAGAAAATCGGCGAGTTCCTGATGATTGCGCCGAATGGCTATAGCAGTTTCTTCATCAATTCGCGCGACGGCAAATTTGCCTACAAGGATTTCTTCTTCAAGGAATTTCTTCCGGCGATGGAGAAGAAGTATCGCGTCAAGGCCGAGCGCTCTTCGCGTGGAATCATGGGTATCTCGATGGGCGGCTATGGCGCGATGAACTATGCCTTCAGCCATCCCCAGATGTTCGCTGCGGTCAGCACGCACATGGCGGCCTTGCGCGACGGCGGCCCACCCGACCTCGCCGACACGCGCGAAGGACGCATCCTGGCAAACGTATTTGGTAAGCCTGTCGACGAGGCGTTTTATAAAAGAAACTCGCCATTCACACTCGTGCGCAACCTGCCGGTAGCAACGCTGCGCCGCATGGCCATCTATTTCGACTGCGGCACCAGCGACAACTACGGCTTCGACCAGGGCGCGCGCGACTTGGACAAATTATTGACGGAGCGCGGCGTCAAGCACGAGTTCCATCTCTATCCTGGGCGTCACGACTGGCAGTTCGTTCTCGATCACTTTGCGGCGTCCCTGGAGTTCCAGTCGAAGGCGCTGCACGCAGCTCCCTGATAGGAAGCACTCCACCTGAGAACGTAGTGAGTGGTGGACCTCGAACTGCACATTTACTGGAGCACCGTCCGCGTCCCAGTTTTCCACAGCAATTCAAGGTTGACGCCGGTTGCTTGCGGCAACGACAATCGCCTTTCCACAAGATGCGATGACGCGAGTCGTCGTGCCATGTGGCGGGGACAACGATGCTGGCATATCTTTGCGGGGCCATTGAATACTCGCCGGACCACGGCAAGGCGTGGCGTGCGGAAATTACCCTGTTCCTTCGCGAGCAGGGTCATGAAGTCTACGACCCCGCGCTTGACGAGAAGAAAAATCTCTCCGACGAAGAAGTCCGCGACTTCCGCAAATGGAAAGCAACGGACTTGGCGCGCTTCCAGGCCACCATCCGCAAGATCATCGACTGGGACCTCGAGTGGGTTGGCCGCAAGAGTGATTTCATCGTTGCCTACTGGGATGAGTATTCCGGGCGCGGCGCCGGCACGCAGGGTGAACTGACGCTCGCCTACAGCCGTGGAATTCCGGTCTATCTCGTCACGGCCGTACCCGTCGCGCAGATCAGCGGTTGGATTCTCGGCTGTGCGACGGAAGTTTTTACCAGCTTTGAAGAGTTGAAGCACCGTCTCCGCGCGGAACAAACGCTGACGGCGGGAAGGGACTGATGGCAATTGTCGAGAATCAGAACGAGGTGGCGCGGCGTTTTGGCTTTGTATCGTTCCTGCTGTGGATCGGCGGCATTGGTGTCGTCTTCGTCACCGTGCAGGATCATCAGTGGAACTGGTTGCGCATCCTCTGGATCGTCATTAGTATCGGCCTTGCCGCATTTTTCACGCGCACCTGGTGGCGCCTCAAGAAGGGTCTTGATCTGTAGCTATGAACATCACGAAGGGCAGTATCGGTTGGATTGAAGTTGTCTGCGGTCCCATGTTCAGCGGCAAGAGCGAAGAGTTGATTCGCCGCCTGCGCCGCGCGGAGATCGCCCGCCAGCGCGTGCAGATTTTCAAACCGGGCATCGACCAGCGCTACTCGGACGATCACATCATCAGCCACAGCGACTTTAAGATTCAGTCGGAATGCGTAAAGGACGCGGCCGAGCTGGAAAAGCGCCTCGACTGGCGCACGGAAGTCATCGGCATCGACGAAGCGCAGTTTCTCGGCGAAGGCATCGTGGACCTCGTCGTGCGACTTGCCGATATGGGCAAGCGCGTCATCATTGCCGGCCTCGACACCGATTACCTTGGCCGTCCATTTCATCCCATGCCGGAATTGCTCGCCGTGGCCGATGAGATCAGCAAGGCGCTCGCCATCTGTATGCAATGCGGCAACCCTGCCAAACACACGCAGCGCCTTGTCGCCAGTGACGAACTCGTTGTTGTTGGCGCCGCCGGAATGTATGAGGCGCGCTGCCGCCGCTGCTTCGAGCCCAATATCGCCAATCTCCAGAAGCGCGAACAGGCCACCGCTGCCGCCATGGGGCGCGGCGCCGAAAACGGCAAACATTAGTCGCCGGAACCCATACGTTGAAACGAACGCCTCGTATCCACGAGACGTTTTATTTTGGACGATTGCCCCTGCGCCCTTGCCTGGCTCCCGTTTCTTTTCAATCTCGCCGCCGGATGCTACAGTTCCGAGTTCAACCTTCTTTTAGGATCTTGCAGATGCGCAAAAACATTATTCGTTTCGTAATCATCGCCGCTGCCATCGTCATGGTTCCCATCCTCGCCCTTACCTGGGGCGACAACGGGCACATGCTCATCAACCGCACGGCTGTCGAGAAGATTCCGGCGGACATGCCGCAGTTTTTGAAGGCCGGTGAATCGCACATCGTTTACAACGGCCCCGAGCCCGATCGTTGGCGCTCCAATCTCGAAAAGACTCTCGCCGAGGAGAATGCCCCGGACCACTTCATTGATCTTGAGTATGTCGACTGGATGAAGCAGTTGCCCGAGGACCGTTACACGTACATCCGCGAGATCTACCAGTACAAGGCAAAACATCCCGATGCCGATGTCCCGGGCCCGGAGAAAATTGGCTTCCAGCCCTATGCGGCGATTGAAGTCTTTGACCGCCTGAAGGTTGCCTTCCGCGAGTATCGCCACGCACAGAAGGCCGGCCGTTCGACGGCAGATGCCGAGGCCAATGCGCTCTTCTATGCCGGATGGCTCGGACACTATGTTGGCGACGGCGCCAACCCGATGCACACTTCCATTCAGTACAACGGCTGGGTTGGTCCCAATCCGAACGGCTATACCACTTCGCACGACATTCACTACAAATTCGAGAGTGGATTCGTGAACCAGAACCTCGACGATCTCAAGATCGACAACATGGTGGGTGCGCCCAAGCTTCTCGAGAATCCCTTCCAGGATTACGTCGCCTACCTGCGGCAGTCGCAGTCGAAGGTTGAGGAAGCGTACGCCCTCGACAAGCAGTGTGCCTTTGACGGCCGCGGTACGGCCGCCGGTCGTGAATTCGTTCGCCAGCGTCTGGCCAGCGGCGCGCAGATGCTGCTCAACATGTGGTACACCGCATGGGTGGATTCCGCCCAGGAGCCGGAGCCGTATCATCCGCCGAAGTCTCCGAAGCACGAGACCAAACCGTGCCAGCCTTCGCCGGGCAATCCGCCGGCCAAGGACGCCAAGACACAGACCAGGTAGGCCTATGCCCGTTCACACCATCACGCAACAGGAACAGGACGCGCTCCTCAAGGCGGCACAAGACGCCTCGGAGCGCGCCTATGCTCCTTTCAGCAAGTTCTTTGTCGGTGCGGCCATCCTTACCGCCAGCGGACAGGTCTTCACCGGCTGTAACGTCGAAAACTCTTCGTATGGCTTAACAAACTGTGCCGAGCGCACGGCAATCTTCACTGCCGTCGCTGCCGATGCCGATAGCGGGCTGTTGGAAATTCGCGCCGTTGCCTGCGTCAATCGTGATGGCGTGCCGTGCGCCCCCTGTGGCGCTTGTCGCCAGGTAATCTACGAGTTCGGCCCCGATTGCGTGGTCATCTATCGCAACAAGGAAGGGAAGATCACGCAGACGCCGATTGCTGAACTCTTGCCGGAGGGATTCCGGCTGAGGTGAGCCATGCGCTTGCCGGGCTTGCACGAATTGGACAACGGAAAAGGGCTACGCCCTTTGCTGCGCCTCCTGCTTCTTTACGGAGCCACCGCCGGTCTGCTTGCTCTTCTTGAGGGTTGTATCGGCCTCATTGCGTTCTATCTCCGCAACCCCTCGCGCGTCGCTGAATTCGCCGCACTGCCTGTAATCCTCGTCGCAATCGCCGTCCCTGTCGGCGGCAGCTTTGGCCTTGTTCTCCACCTGATGTTCTTCTGGCGACGAATGACCGCCATGCTGTTTTTCGAAGTGGCAATCCCGTCCTTCGTGATCGCTTCGCTCTTGTGTGTCTGGGCCTGTGAGTATGATCCATTCGGAGTGGGGCTTGTGGCGCTCGTTTCGCCCGCCATTGTTCTCGTCATCGCTCTGGCGGTCTGGTCAGCCCTGCGCATTCAACAGCACCGCCTGCATCACGCGTAAAGTTTTTTCCGCAATGCGAAAGGCCGCCCGAAAGCGGCCTCTGCAATGCAACTTGTCTGCCTTAGAACTTCAACTCGAAGTCGGCAAACTTCTTTTCCAGTAGCCACTCCTGCTGGGCCTTTTTGCTGCCTTTCAAAAACGTCTTACAGGGCGCGCTGATGGTTGCGTTTCTCGGATGGTCGGTTGCGCACTCGTGGACGGGCACGAACCGCCGCGCATCACTCCATAGGCTTTCGCCCGGGAGGAATGCGTGCTCGATGCTGTTGCGCGCCATCTTCTTCAGCGTGGTGTAATCGAGTCCCTGGTCGAGCACGGCGCGTTCATACTCCTGCGTCATGTCCGAACGCGAGACGCCTTCATCGTCCGTTGCCAACGCCACCGGCACTCCGGCCTTCAGGTACATTGCCAGCGGATGGGCTTTGCCCTTGATGCCAAGGATGTAGGCGTTCGAGGTCAAGCAGATCTCCACGAGGATGTTCCGCTTTGCCATCTCGGCCAGCAGTTCGTGCGGATGGTCCTCGTACATGATGTCCACGCCGTGGCCGATACGTTCCGCGTGCCCAATTTCGACTGACTCGCGGATATGGAAGCGCAAGCCTTCCGGTGGAACTATGCCGGGTGCGAGTTCTCCCGCGTGCAGCGTGATGTGAACTTCCGGATACTGCTCATGCAGAAAATTGACCATCCGCATATGCAGGTGGAAGTCGCGCATGGGCACCAGCCAGTCTTCCGGTTGCACCATGTTCACGGCGACGTCCATCGGGTCCTGCTTTGCCAGTTCGAAGGCCAGCAGCAGTTGTGCAAAGACTTGCGTCTTGTCGAAGGCGCGCAGCACCGGGTAGATATGCCGAATCGTCACCTGGCAGCCCGGCTGACGCTTCTCTACGTTTGCATCGTTGCAGTCGAGAATCTGGTCTTTCTGTGCATCCCAGTCCGCCAGGTTCTTCTTTGCGTCGTCCACGATCTTCTGTAACCCGCCGTCCAGCATCTGCTGCCGCATGACGGAAAAGTTGTCGTTCCATTGGAACTTCGAGGCGAATCCGATTGATTCAGCATTGTCGGCCGTTGTCATCAGTTCGAGATATTGCACATTTTCGGATGCGGCGCGATTCGCCAGCTCGGCGAACACCGCTCCCATGTGTCCCTGGTTGGCCAGTCCGAATTTGGGGAATGTATCGAAGAAATGGTCGTGTCCCGAGCCCTTGGCCTTGTTCCAGTCCCGCATCGACCATGCGTTGATCATGTCGCGATAGAGTGCCGGGTCCGTGTTCGATGTCGCCGCGTCCACCTGTCCCTGTTTACACGGAGGCTCCGTCAGCGCCATCGTTGTGCGGTCCACGCAGAGATGATCGTGCGATGCAAACTTAATCATCGTTTCCGCGTAGACGGCTCCAACGTCGTGGTTATGCAGGTCTCCGCCCTTGGGCATCTCGCGCAGAAAGGCATAGAGGGCGCCGGTATTTGCCTTGGCCGCCTCCATCGCCTTTTCGGTTCTCTCGGTTCTTGCTTCCGGCGATTCGGCCGCCTGCCGCTGCTGTGCGGCGAGTGCCGCGGCCGTTGCCGGGCGCGCCGGAGTGTCCCGGAACGCCTGCATCGTGCTTGCCGTGGATAAGGCGGTGAGAGCCAGGATTACGGTGAAAATAGCAACTACTCTTGCGCGAGATCCGCGCATGCTTCCTCCTCTTGTGCTGGTCCCATACCGTGAATCGGCTCCCAGGAAATTCGTGCGTTCAAGCCCTCGGCCGGGACCGCCGCGCTTTAGTGCGCGATCTGCTTGCTTCTACTGAGCATGAATAAACAAAAATCATACGTCAGTTACCGGCGAATGACGAAATTTAGCTGGTGCGGACCTGTACGGAATTGGCACAAAGTCCGCTGGTTCTCTTCCCGGTCGGGCAGCACTAACCCTTCCGTACTGCCGCTTTGTGGTGCCTTCGTCTTGAATCTTGCGCGATTTCCATCTAGTATCCAGTTTCCTTGCTGGAACGCCGCGTTAATATTCGGGAGTAACTTTATCGTGTCGGACTTAAGAGTTCTTTTCACCCGTCAGCAGATCGCGGAGCGCGTGGCTGAGCTCGGTGCGCAAATCAGCCGTGACTTCGAAGGGGAGACCGTGACGCTCCTCGGAGTGCTCAAGGGCGCCACCATTTTCCTTTCCGATCTCTCGCGTAACATCACCTGTGACTCCACCTTTGACTTCATTTCCGTTTCCAGCTACGGCAACGGCAAGCAGAACAGCGGTGAAGTCAAGATGATGAAAGACGTGGATCAATCCATGGAAGGGAAGAACGTCATCCTTGTCGAGGACATTCTCGACACCGGGCTGACGTTGAGCTACCTGACCCGCGTGCTGGAAGCGCATCGGCCCAGGACGCTGCGCATCGCGGCCCTGCTCGACAAGGCCGCCCGTCGCATCCAGCCGATCCACGCCGATTATGTCGGCTTTACCATCCCGGACGAATTTGTCGTCGGGTACGGGATGGACTACGCCGAGCGTTATCGCAATTTGCCGGACATCTGCGTCGTCCCCTAGCGGTGGCAAGTGTCACCATGGACGCCGCAATGGATGCACCGGCACGCACGCCGCCGATTCCATTTCGGCGCGTGTCCAACTCGCGCGAATTTGCGCGATACTATTCTCTGGAAGTGCATCGATGTCGCAAATGACGTTTGCAACTACTACCTCGCCCCTTGTGCGGGACTGGCATGAAGCCGCCCGCTTGATCGACCACACGCTGCTGAAGGCCGATGCCACCCGCGAACAGGTTCTGAAGATCTGCCGTGAAGCCATCGACTACGGCTTCTTCTCCGTAATGGTCAATCCCGCCAACATCGCCCTTTGCGTTTCGCAGGTTCGCGGCAGCAAGGTCGTGGTGGGAACAGTCATCGGATTCCCCCTGGGCGCGAACACCTCCATCACCAAGCTGGCCGAGGCCGCTGACGCCCTGCGTCTTGGCGCGCACGAACTCGACATGGTCATCAACGTCGGCGCCCTCAAGGCCGGCGACCGCGACCTTGTTGGAACCGAAATCCGGTCCCTGGCTGCGCTTTGTCATCAGAATGGCGCATTGCTCAAGGTCATCATTGAGACCGCGCTGCTCACCGACCCGGAAAAGATCCTTGCCTGCCAGTTATGCGTCGATGCCGGTGCCGATTTCGTCAAGACGTCGACCGGTTTCTCCACTGCTGGCGCAAAGATTGCCGATGTGGAACTCATGCGCGGCGTGGTTGGAGAGAAGCTTGGCGTCAAGGCCGCGGGCGGCATTCGTACGGCGGCTGACCTCAAGGCAATGGTCGAGGCCGGTGCCAACCGTGTCGGAGCCAGCGCCAGTGTCGGCATCGTCAGGGAACTAGGCGCGCCGGAAATTTAGTAGAAACATTGTGAGTGCGGCGGCCCCCAATCGTCTGGTGTCGCCGCGATGTATTTTCTCGCGATTGTGCCTGCGGCATTCCCCTTATGCCGCATACCTCTCCAGAGTCATGTTATGTGGAAGAATCTGCTTCCCACACTCCCTCTCGTAGGGTAATCTTCCTTTTTTCTTATCCAACCTGCCGAAGCACTCCAGTAAAGGGTCTGCGGCCTTAAGTAGCTCTCATGCTATTTGTAGAATTGATTCGGAAGAAGCGCGACGGCCATGAACTGACGCGCGAAGAAATCCAGGCAATCGTTTCCGGTTATACCCGCAACGAGTTTCCCGACTACCAAGTCTCTGCCTTCCTGATGGCTGCGTTGATTCGCGGTCTCTCCCGCGCGGAAACCGCGGCTCTCACCGAAGCTATGCTGCACTCCGGCCAGGTTCTCGATTTCAGCTTCCTGCCGGGCAGCAAAGTGGACAAGCATTCCACCGGAGGAGTCGGCGATAAAACGTCGCTGATACTTTCGCCGGTTGTCGCTGCGGCTGGTGTTTATGTGCCGATGATCAGCGGCCGCGGCCTTGGGCACACTGGCGGCACGCTCGATAAGCTCGAAGCGATTCCCGGATTCAATGTCAACGTCTCGCTCGCCGATTTCCGCCGCATTATGGAAAAGATCGGCTGCGCCATGATCGGCCAGACCGGGGAAATTGCTCCTGCGGATAAGAAGCTTTACGCTTTGCGCGACGTCACCGGCACGGTCGAGAGCCCGTATCTCATTTGCGCCTCCATCATGAGCAAGAAGCTTGCCGAGGGTGTCGACGGTCTTGTGCTCGACGTCAAAACCGGCTCCGGCGCGTTCATGAAGGAGCGCAAGGATTCCGAGTTCCTTGCCTCGCTGATGGTCGAAACCGGCGATCTTGTCGGCAAAAAAATGGTCGCGCTCATCACCGATATGGACCAGCCGCTCGGTCGCTACATCGGCAACGCGCTCGAAGTCGAAGAGTGTGTGCGCATCATGCGCGGCGAGATCAGCGGCTCAGAAGACCTTTACGAACTCACGCTGGAATTGGCAGCCTGGATGCTCATTCTTGGTGACCGCGTTTCGACCGTGGAAGAAGGCCGCAAGTTGACCGCCGATCTCATCCATAGCGGCAAGGCGCTGGAAAAGTTCCGCCAGCTCGTGGAGATTCAGGGCGGCGACGCGCGCGTCTGCGACGACCTTGGGCGTTTGCCGAAGGCCCACCACACCGAAGACATCATTTCGCCGTCTGACGGATATATCGCGTCGATGAACTGCGAGCGTTTCGGCATCGCCGGCGTGGTCCTTGGCGGAGGACGTTTTCTCAAGGAAGATACGGTCGATCCTGCCGTTGGCATCGTGCTTCACAAAAAGGTGCGTGACGAAGTTCGCAAGGGCGAGCCGCTTTGCACCGTGCATTACAACTCTCGGGATCGCTTCGCCGATGCGCGGCCGATCCTTGAGTCGGCATATCAGTTCGCACCGGTTCGCGCCATTGCTGGCCGTCCGCTGGTGCACAACATCATTAAGGGAAAATCTCTCTAAGCGAGGGACCAATGGGTAGATTCACAGGGCTTTTGGGGTTGGCGGTGCTGCTTGGCATCGCATACGTATTTTCGACGAGTCGCAAGTCGATCAAGTGGCGCACCGTGGCCACCGGTCTTAGCCTGCAGTTTGTTTTCGCGTTTCTCGTGTTGGAGTGGCAGAGGGGCCGCGACGCCATCAGTGTAGCCGGGGCCGCCGTCAACCGCCTGCTTGAATACTCCTTTGCGGGGTCTCAGTTCGTTTTTGGTGAGCTCGGCAAGCCAAACGGCGGCATGTTCACCCAACTGGGACAGCAGGCGCCCACGGTGTTTGGCGACTCCTGGAAGAACGTTGGCAACCTCGGCTTCAACTTCGCCTTCCAGGTGTTGCCCACCATTATCTTCATCGCTGCCTTCTTCGCCATCCTGTATCACTTCGGAGTGATGCAGTTCATCATCAACATTGCCGCCAAAACCATGCGGCGGTTGATGGGCGTCAGCGGCGTTGAGTCGCTCGATGTGGCGGCGTCGATCTTCATGGGACAGACCGAAGCCCCGCTGACCATCGCTCCCTACCTCCCGCGCGTCACCGAGTCCGAGCTCATGGTCATCATGACGGCCGGAATGGCGCACGTTTCCGGCGGAATCATGGGCGCGTACATCATGAGCGGCATCTCGGCCAAACATCTGCTCACCGCCGTCATCATGACCGCCCCCGGCACGCTCACCATCGCCAAGATGCTGGTGCCGGAAACCGGAGTCCCGGAGACCGGCGGTACGGTAGAGGTGAAACGCGGGGAAGTCGAGAAGCACGAGAACGTGCTCGCGGCCGCTTCCAAGGGCACCACGGACGGCCTCGGTCTGGCGATTAACGTAGCCGCCATGCTGATCTCCTTCCTGGCGATCATTGCCCTCATCAACGGCGTTCTCGGTGGAACCCACAACTGGCTCGCGTTGCATCACTTCCGGTATTTCCCGCCGAGTCTCCAGTTCATCTTTGGCTACATCTTCGCGCCCATCGCATGGCTTATTGGCGTGCCCTGGCACGACTGCATGGCCATCGGCAACCTGCTCGGTGTACGCATGGTGATGAACGAATTGGTCGCTTACACCATGCTCGGCGCGCAGAAGGCCTCGCTCGATCCGCGGTCCTTTACAATTGCGACGTTTGCGTTGTGCGGTTTCGCCAACTTCAGTTCCATCGGCATTCAGATTGGCGGACTCGGGGCCCTGGCTCCGAACCGGCGTGGTGATCTTGCGCGTCTCGGTTTCCGCGCCATGATTGCCGGAACCATGGCGAACCTTATGTCGGCGGCCATTGTAGGAATCTTCCTTGGGGCGCCCAGGTAATGCCGAAGACCGTGATCGAACTCGATGAATACAAGCGCGCTGAACAGGCTGCGGGACATATTCTGTCTTGCCTCGCGGCCAAGCCTCATCTGGGCACGCCGAAGATAGCGGTTGTACTCGGTTCCGGACTTGGCGACTTCGCCAACGATTTGAAGGACTCTGTTCAGATCCCCTACGAGGAAATCCCGCACTTCCCGCACTCCACGGCTGTCGGGCACGCGGGGCGCCTCGTCGTCGGCAAGCTCGGCCAATTAACCGTGGCTGCCATGCAGGGCCGTGTTCATCAATACGAGGGTTACACCGCGAAGCAAGCCTCTTTTCCCATGCGCGTCTTCGGACTCATGGGCATCAAGGCCGTAATCTTGACCAACGCCGCTGGCGGCATCAACCTGGCATTCGGACAAGGTGCACTCGTACTCATCAGCGATCACATCAACCTGCAGAGCGCAAATCCGCTCATCGGTCCCAATGACGATCGCTTTGGCCCGCGCTTCCCGGACATGACGGAAGCCTATAACCGGAAGTACCGGCGCATCGCCGTCGATGAAGCGGCCCGGCTCGGCTTTACGCTTCACGAGGGCGTCTATGCAGCGCTCTCCGGCCCGAGTTATGAGACCCCGGCGGAAATTCGATATCTGCGCACGATTGGCGCGGACCTCGTCGGTATGAGCACGGTGCCGGAAGTCATCGTGGCTCGCCACATGGGGATTACCGTCATGGCCATTTCCTGTGTCACCAACATGGCCGCCGGAGTCACCGATAAGACGATCAACCACGAGGAAGTGCTGGAGATTGGTCGCCAGGTGCGGGGTAAATTTATCGCGCTGCTCAACGCTGTCATGCCGCGCATCGCCGAGAACCTGTAGTTCCGGTTAACATGGTAGTAGCCCCGCAAGGGGAGATTGATTTGCGATGGGCTGCCGTCCGTCGCGCTCAGGCGGAATGAAACCTTATCTCATCGGAATTGCCGGACCCTCCTGCGCGGGCAAGAGCTTTCTCTCGCAGCACATCGCGCAGCAGCTCGACGCGGCCCTCTTTCATCTCGATTCCTATTACCTCGAACTTGGTCACCTTTCGCTCGTGCAGCGCGCCCACTGGAACTTTGACTCTCCTGAAGCGCTCGACTACACGCTGCTTTCGTCGCACGTCAAGCAGCTCAGCTCCGGCGAACCCATCGAAAAGCCCGTCTACGACTTCACCACCCACACGCGCACCGACCGCACTGAACCCGTTCACCCTCGCCAGTACATCATCGTCGAGGGGCTCTTTGCGCTTTATTGGGAAGATCTCCGGGGGCTTCAGGGTACCCGGGTCTATGTCGACCTCGGCGAGGAAATCTGCCTTGAGCGCCGCATCGAACGAGACATCCGTGAACGCGGCCGCACCCGCGAAAGCGTACTGGAGCAGTACCAGACCACGGTTCTTCCGATGGCCCGTCGCTACGTGCATCCCACCCGCGACTTCGCCGACATCGTCGTCACCGGCAATGACAACATCGAAAACGAAGTTGCCACGGTCATGCGGCACGTAGTGGCCAATTCTTCCGCCCGCGTCTGATGTTTTCGGGACTCGTCTAACGGCTTTGCTTTAGGCGTGTTTTTGATTTGCCTGTGACACCGGTGCCTCCCCGGACGATGGGCGAGGCGGTACAATGTGGTCCTGCTGCGCTCGTTTGTCTAACGATTCATCGACTGAACGCCGGCATTCTGTGGCTCTCCCACGGCGGGACTGCCGTTTGTGAGGATTCAGGTGAAGAGACTCCAACTGTCCTTCTTCTTTTTGTTTCTGTCTGTTGTGGCCTGTGCGCAAACCGCCAATCAGCCCATTCCTCTTCCAACCAGCAAGTATCTGTATCCGCCCATGCCGGGTGCGCCGCAGAGCGTCAACAGCCTGCCCGTCACCATGGCGGTCAGTCCGGACGGCCGATACATTGCCATTCTCAACCAGGGCTATGGAACGAAGGAATCGGGCTTCCGGCAGTCCATTTCGATTCTCGACACGCAGACGAATGTCCTCACCGATTTTCCCGACGACCGTTTCAAACTCGGCGCGAAGCAAACCTACTTCCTCGGTCTCGTCTTCAATGGCAAGGGAGACGAACTCTACGCCTCGGTCGGTTCGCTCAGTGATCCGGAGGGAAAGAAACCGGGCGATACTGGTAATGGCATTGCCGTGTATTCCTTTGCCGGCGGGAAAATTGTTCCCAAACGGTTCATCTCCATTCCGCTGCAAACGCTGCCCGCGATGAAGCAATATCCCGAGGGCTACAAAGTTCCCTATGGGAAATCGATACCGTTTCCTGCCGGGCTTGCCATTGTTCCGCCGGACAAGACTCACCCCGAGCGTCTTTTGGTGGCCGACAATCTTGCCGACAACGTCCTTCTCATGGATCCGCACACCGGAGAGATCGAGCGCACCTTTGACATGAGCGACGCGCAGCTCCCCGGCTGGATTCCTTCCACCTATCCCTACGCCGTACTTTTCAATAATGGTCCTGAAGGCCATCGCCACGGCTGGGTAAGCATGTGGAACACTCCCAAGGTCGCCGAACTCAACCTCGATACCGGGCAGATCCGCCGCATCATCATCGACCGCAATGAATCGCAGACGATGTCTTCGCATCCCACGGCCATGGTGTTCTCGCCCAAGGGAGACATTCTCTTCGTTGCGCTTACCAATCGCGACAAGGTAGTCGCGCTCAACGTCCTCATCGACCGTATCGTGCAGACGTTTTCCATCGAACTTCCCGGCCAGAAGAAGGAAGGCTCGTATCCCGATGCGTTGGCTCTCAGTCCAGACGGCACGCGCCTCTACGTTGCCGCTGCTGGCCTGAACGCCGTTGCTGTTTATCACGTTCGTATTACAGGCGGTCGCGTGCTCATTGATTCGCCGAAAGTCTCCACCGGCCCGGTCCGGGGCATCGCTCCCGTTGGCTTCATTCCCGCCGAGTGGTATCCCACGGCGGTTGCGCTCCAGGGCAATAATCTTTTCATCGCATCCGGCAAGGGGCAGAGCACCGGACCCAACAACATCGGCGCCTCCGCCAATGGCCGCAAATCGTTCACATATATTCCCGAGCTGCTCCACGGCTCTATCGCTCACCTTGACGTCACGCAGCTTGATCGTGATCTTCCGCAGATGACCGCTGAGACCATGCGCAGCAACCTGATGGGTACCTCTCCGGTGAAAATCACGTTTGCTGCCAGCGCACCGCGCGGTATGAAAGTTGCCAGTGAACCGCCGCCCAATGTGCCTCCGCCGGTTCCCGGAGTTAAGTCCAAGCCTGTCCCCATCCCGAAGGCTGCGATTGGCTGGTGGCCCATTCGCCATGTCATCTACGTCATCAAGGAGAATCGCACCTACGATCAGATATTCGGCGATCTTGGTGTCGGCGATGGTGATCCCAAGCTGGCGATGTACGGCAAGGACATCACCCCCAACCAGCACAAGCTGGCGCTCCAGTTCGGCGTGCTCGATAACTTCTACGACTCCGGCGAAGTTTCCGGCGACGGCCACGTCTGGTCCACTGCCGCCATCACCAGTGATTACACCGAGAAAACCTGGCAGATCAACTATCGCGGCGGTCAGCGTACCTATGACTACGAGGGGGAAGTTGCCCACAAGATTCCATCCCGCCAGAACATCACTGACGTCGACGAACCCGGCACCGGCTATCTCTGGGAGAACGCCGCCAAGCAATACACCACCTATCGCGACTACGGTGAGTATGTTGCGAGCACATGGTGCGTAGGTGACGACTGGAACGGCAATCCTGCCACGCAGGGCGAGATTGCGGCTGACTGTCAGAATCGCAAGATCATCCACAAGGGCGATCCGCTCCCATACTTCATCGGCGGACAGCCTAGCCCCTATCCGTGGGACATTCCCATTCTCGCGCGCAACATTCCGACCAAGCCCCAACTCGTCGACCACACCGATCCGCTCTTTCCGGGCTTCCGCCTCAACTATCCCGATCAGCTCCGCATCGACGAGTTTCTGCGCGAATTTGATCTCTTCATCACCGCCAAAATCTCCGGCAACAAGAAACAGGAGATGCCGCAGTTGGTCGTTCTTCGTCTCCCCAACGACCACACTGCGGGTACCACGCCGGGCATGCCGACGCCCAGTGCTTCCGTCGCGGACAACGATCTTGCCGTCGGACGTCTCGTCGATGCCGTTTCCCACAGTCCGTATTGGAATGACACCGCCATCCTCATTCTCGAGGACGACGCGCAGGACGGCCCCGATCACGTCGATGCCCACCGATCCACCGCACTCGTAATCAGCAAGTACTCGCCGCGCCTCCAGAGGCCCTTCATCGATCATCGCTTCTACACCACGGTGAACATGATTCGCACACTCGAGGATTTGCTCGGCCTGCCGCCCATGAACATCAATGACTCCGAGGCCGCCCCAATCGCTCCGCTCTTCACCGGCAAGGGCGACCAGCCTCCGTTTGTTGCCGACAGGATCAACCAGCAGAACGGGCTCATCTATCAGATGAACAAGCCAAACGCTCCCGGAGCGAGGGCCAGCGCCGCCATGGATTTCTCCAAGGCAGACGATGTGAACTCGGCCAGGCTCAACCAGATTCTCTGGCGTGATCGCATGGGAAAAATTCCGATGCCGGCGCCGCGACACACCGTCATTCCCGAGCGCGGCGGAGACGGTGGAGATACCGGTGACAACTAGCGCAGATTTACGGAAGATGTATTCATTGGTAGAGCCGGGCTTCAGCCCGGCGTTTCGCGCTACAGAGAGACGGGGCTTCCGCCCCTGGGGTACGCCACGATTGGAGCCCCTCTAGCGCCTCGTGATTGCAGAGCTTGCACGCGGGTATGGAGAAGGGAATCAATGACCGTTAAATCGTCCGAGGAGTTGGACGGGCTGCGGAAGATCGGTGCGATCGTGGCCGAAGCGCGCGATCTCATGCGCGACTCGGTTCGCCCGGGCATGACCACGATGGAGCTCGACGACATCGGTGCGCGTTTCATGACCGCCCGTGGTGCGCGCAGCTCTCCCCAGATGGTCTACAGCTTTCCCGGTTACAGTTGCATCAGCGTCAATGATGAAGTTGTGCACGGAGTTCCCTGCGACCGTCGCATTGCCCCCGGCGATCTTGTCAAGGTCGATGTCACAGCGGAGCTCGAAGGCTTCGTCGCCGACTCGGCGATTACGGTTCTTGTTCCACCCGAGCGCCAGCAGGGAAAGAGGTTGCTTGCCTGCGCCAGGGCCGCCTTCCAGCGCGCCATGAAGTATGCCCGCGCCGGCAATCGGCTCAATCTGATCGGACGCGCCGTCGAGAACGAAACGCGAATCCGTGGCTTCGCCGTCGTCCGCGAACTCTGCGGTCACGGCGTTGGACGCTCCATCCACGAAGCCCCGGAGGTGTCCAATTTCTACGAACCGCGCGACCCGACTATTCTCACCGAAGGCCTCGTGATCGCCGTCGAGCCCATCCTCTCCGAGCGCCCCTCGCGCCTCGTAAAGGAAGATGACGGTTGGACCTTGCGCACGCACAATCGCTGTCTCGCCGTTCACTACGAGCACACCATCGTCATCACGCGCGACAAGCCCATCATCATCACAGCCGCATAGATCTCTTCGCGCAGAAAATGGGCGACCCTTGGGCCGCCCACTCTGTGTGCCGTTGTAGCTCTAATCCGCGCGCATCTCGGGCCGCTCCTCGCCCCCGACTGGTAATCCCTCGTCCGGCGATCCATTTGCCCTGCCAAGGTTGTCTCCCTGCGGCGCCGGATACCAGTAAATGTTCCACGTGTCCCTTGCGTATTCCTCGATAGTGCGGTCGGCGGAGAAGAACGCCGAACGTGCCGTATTGAGGATCGATTTTCTGCGCCAGGTCGCAGCGTTGCGGAAGTCGTGCTCAATCTCGCGATTGATGCCGATGTACTGCGGCAGATCGGCCAGCAGGAAGAAGCGGTCGCCCCGGTTGATCAGCTCGTCGAAAATCCAGCGGAACAGCCCCGGCTCGTGCGGAGAAAAGCGGTCGTTGAGGAACGAGTCGAACACCCGTTTGATCTTCGGATCGCGCTCATAGTATTCCCGTGGGTTATAGAGACCGTTGCGCTGCATCTGGTCGATTTCTTCCGCGCGCAGTCCGAATATGTAGATATTCTCCTCGCCTACTTCCTTCGCGATTTCGATGTTCGCGCCGTCCCACGTTGCCACCGTGAGCGCGCCGTTCATCGTCATCTTCATGTTGCCTGTGCCGCTGGCTTCCATTCCCGCCGTCGAGATCTGTTCGCTCAGGTCCGCCGCTGGAATGATGACCTCCGCCAGTGAAACCCTGTAGTCCGGCAGGAAGCACACGCGCAGCATGTCGTTCACGCGCGGATCTTCATTGATGGTCTGCGCGACGTTATGAATCAGTTTGATGATCTGCTTGGCCACCCAGTAGCCCGGCGCTGCCTTGCCTGCAAAGATCACCGTCCGCGGCACCGCCGGCTGCACTCCGTCTTCTACCACGCGCAGATAGTCATACATCACTCGCAGCACGTTCAGCAGTTGCCGCTTGTATTCATGGATGCGCTTGATCTGCACGTCGAACATCGATGCCGGGTCCGCCACCACCCCTGTCAGTTCGTGAATCACTCCTGCCAGCCGCAACTTGTTCAGGCGCTTGACATCGGCCCAGCGTTGCTGAAAGTTTGCGTCCTTCGCGAACGGTTCCAGCTTCCGCAGTTCCTGCAAGTCGATGATCCAGCGCTCGCCGATCGTGTCATGGAGCAGCCGCGAGAGATCTGGGTTTGCTTTCAGCAGCCATCGCCGAGGCGCCACGCCGTTCGTTTTGTTGCTGAATTTTCCCGGCCACAGTCTCGCGAAATCCGGCACCAGCGTGTTTTTGATCAGGTCGCTGTGCAGTGCCGAGACGCCGTTCACCGCGTGCGATCCCACTATCGCCAGGTGCGCCATGCGAACGTGCTTGTCGTGGCCTTCCTCGATGATCGACACCTTGCGCACCTTCTCCGCGTCGATCCACGAATACGCTTTCAGCGACCGCAGGAACCAGTGATTGATGTTGTAGATGATCTGGGTGTGCCGTGGCAGCACCCGCTCCAGCAGCGCCACGCTCCACTTTTCCAACGCTTCAGGCAGCAGTGTGTGGTTCGTGTAGGCGAGCGTGCGTTGCGTCATGTCCCACGCCTGCTCCCACTCCAGGTGGTGTTCATCCACCAGCACTCGCATCACTTCGGCCACCGCCAGCGCCGGATGCGTATCGTTCATCTGGATCGCCACCCGGCTTGGGAACGCTGCAAGGCTCTCGTTGTCCTGCAGGTAGCGCCGGAAAATATCGCGCACCGCGCATGCCACCAGGAAATACTCCTGCACCAGTCGCAGTTCCTTGCCTGCCATCACCGAATCCGATGGATATAGCACGCGCGAGATGTTCTCGCTGCCGATCTTCTGTTCCACCGCGCGGATGTAGTCTCCGCGATTGAAAATCTCTATGTCGAAGTCGTCCGAGGAACGCGACTGGAACAGTCGCAAAAAATTCACCGTGTCGTTGTTGTATCCGGCCACGGGCATGTCGTTCGGAACACCGACCACGACCTGGCAGTCGCGCCACACCTGTTCATGAAATTCCGCGTCGCTGTCCTGTGCTTCCACCCGCCCATATAGCGGAATTGTGATCGCTTCGTCCGCCCGTTCAATCTGGAAAGGTGTTCCCAGCGACTTCCATCGGTCGGGCTTTTCGCGCTGGAATCCATTGACGATTTCCTGGCGGAAAAGTCCGTACTCGTAATCGATGCCGTAACCGAAGCCCGGCATGCCCAGCGTCGCTAGCGATTCCAGGAAGCATGCCGCCAGTCGTCCCAGGCCGCCGTTTCCCAGGCCTGCGTCCGGTTCGCGATCCAGCAGGTCTTCCAGTCGAACGTCGAACTCCCGCAGAACCTGCTGCAACACGTTTTCCAGTCGCAGGTTCGACACCGTATCCCCAAGGATCCGCCCCATCAGGAATTCCATCGAGAGGTAGTAGAGCCGTTTCGCGTCGGCGTGCCGGTAGCGTTCTTCCGTTTCCAGCATTCGATCCACAAGCAGTTCTCGCACCGCCAGCGACACCGGTACGAAAAGTTCGTCTGCCGTGAGGTGGCGATTCTGCCGGACGAGGGTGTAACGAATGTGACGGGCGATGGACTCGCGCAGCCTTTCAGTGAACTGCGTATGACTATGACTTTCTGATTCCGGCATATCCCTTCGATCTACAACGGGCATCCATTGACACTCCGCCCGCCTCCACTGGCAATCGCCTTCTCCGGCGCTTTCCAGTTGACCAGCCATCCGCGGAGTCCTCCAGCAGCTTTCATCCAGGTAACCCCATTTCTGCACGCAACATGTTCCCTGCAGAAGGATGTTGGTCTGCGTTCCGGAATCCAGGCAAGCAGGCACTTCGAAGTGGCGACTTCAGCCATTCTAAATGAACTGGCTGGGCGATACTACGCCCGCTCGTCACGTGTACTCGAACATGAACATGCACTATTTCTGGTGCATAGGTTGAAAATGCCTGTCCAATCTCGCCTCCAGCACTGCCCCCTGGCAAACTCTTTTAGTCCATTCCACAAAAGTTTCACTGTTTTTTAAGCATAAAATCCCCCACATTCATGCTGTAATTGTATTGGAATGTTTACCCTGTAAGTCTTTGGGAGAAGAAGAGCCCCACGAATGTACCCGTTTGCAATAGTTGGAGTGTCACAAACCGGGTAAATTCACGGCTTCTGACCGTTAACTCCGCGCGAGTGCTGCATATACCCCATAGCAACTCGTGCGGCAATGTGATCTTTAGGAGAGCGACAGAAAATGAGTAAATACTGGAAGATACGCTTTCCGCAATTCGTGCTGCTAACGATGCTGCTTTGCATCCTGCTGCCAGTTGCGGCGATGGCCCAATCGACCACACAAGGAGCCATCGGCGGTACTGTGACCGA
The DNA here is from genome assembly GCA_021779935.1 of Acidobacteriota bacterium. Taxonomy (GTDB): domain Bacteria; phylum Acidobacteriota; class Terriglobia; order Terriglobales; family Acidobacteriaceae; genus JAJXZT01. The sequence goes on along the minus strand of JAJXZT010000032.1, from coordinate 89,892 downwards.
CCAATCAAAGGCGGTCGTGCCTAATGCGAAAGTGACGGTTCTAAACGTCGGAACGCAACAGCAAAAGACCGCCACCACGGATGGCTACGGTGGCTTCCGCGTCCTGAACCTTGACCCCGGCACCTACCAGGTGACCGTGGATGCAGCTTCATTTGCGCCTTGGAAAGCCAGCAAGGTCACGGTGGAAGTCGGCCGTGTCACGCAGTTGGAAGCGACCTTGGGGGCGACCGGCAAGGCTGAGACCGTTGAGGTCTCCAGCGAAGCCCCTGCCGTCAATACACTCCAACAGGATTTCTCTTCCAACATCAACCAGGATGCCATTAGCAACCTGCCCATCAATGGCCGTCGCTGGTCCACGTTCGCCCTGCTCACGCCGGGCGCCACGCCGGACGGTGGTTTCGGTCTTATCAGCTTCCGTGGCATCAGCGGTCTTCTCAATAACAACACCGTGGATGGCGGCGACAATAACCAGGCGTTCTTCTCGGAAGAGCGTGGACGTACGCGCGCCAGCTACACCGTCAGTCAGGCCTCCGTTCGTGAGTTCCAGGTGAACACTGCGAACTACTCGGCTGAATACGGCCGCGCGGCCGGCGGCGTCGTCAACTCGGTCACCAAGAGCGGTACCAACAACCTTCACGGCGAAGGTTTCTGGTATATCCGCGACAACAGTCTTGGCGCCACCAATCCTTTCACCACTGAAACCGTCCAGACCGGCACCGGCACTTACACCACGGTTCCATTCAAGCCGGAAGATCGTCGTCAGCAGTTCGGCGGCAACCTCGGCGGTCCCATCATCAAGGACAAGCTGTTCTTCTTCTTCAACTACGACGGTCAGCGTCGTAACTTCCCCGGAGTTGCGCAAGCCAGCAACCCCAGTCTCGCTTTCGGCGCATTCAGTGCCGCTGAACTTAGCTATTTTGCCGGCAAGGGAATCACCACGGCCCAGGCCAATAAGGGACTTGCGTTCCTCGTCGCCGAGACCGGCAATGTGCCGCGTACTGGCAACCAGGACATCTTCTTCCCCAAGTTGGACTGGAAGGTCAACGACAAGAACACCGTTACCCTGAGCTACAACCGCATGCGTTGGGCTTCGCCGGCCGGCATTCAGACCCAGCCGACGGTCTCCTATGCAACGAATAGCTTTGGCAATGATTATGTCAAGACCGACATGTTCATTGCGCGCTTGACGTCGACCATAAGCAACAGTATGACCAACGAGTTCCGCTACCAGTGGGGGCGCGACTTCGAATTTGAAACTTCCCAGCCGCCCTCGGCTGTCGAAACGCAGTACAAGCTGGCAACCTCGTATGGCGGCCGTCCGCCGTATATTACCGTCACCAACGAACCCAGCATGGGCCGCGCCAACTTCTTGGAACGCATGGCCTACCCGGATGAAAAGCGTAACCAGTTCGCCGACACCATGAGCTTGGCGACCGGCCACCACCTCCTGAAGTGGGGATTCGATCTTGATCGTAACTACGATCTGCTCGACAACCTCTACTCCAGCGGTGGCACGTACTCTTATACGGGATCCACGGCGCGTGCGGCGTTCATCACCGATTTGATGAACTACGCCAACGGCACCCCGACCAAGAACTATACGAGCTTTACCCAGGCGTTTGGTCCTAACGCGATCAAGTTCCACACCTGGGACTACGCATTCTTCTTCCAGGACGACTGGAAGCTTGCGCCCCGTTTGACCTTGAACCTCGGCATGCGCTACGAGTACGAAAAAATGCCCGCCGTCCAGTATCCGAACGCAAACGTCCCCGGTACCGCGACCATGCCGTCCGATAAGAACAACTTCGGTCCGCGCATCGGATTCGCCTGGGACGTCTTCGGTAACGGCAAAACCGCCGTCCGTGGCGGCTACGGCATCTACTACGGTCGCGTCAACAACGGCGCCATCGCCGGACAACTCTTCGCCAACGGGTCCTCAAGCGGCCAGTTGACCTACAGCAATATCAGGCCAACTGCTACTTACGCTCCGCTCTTCCCGAATGTGTTTACCGCAGCTCCAACAGGCGCCGCGGGATCGGCGAACGCGTTTTACTTCGCCCCGAACCTTCAGAATCCGCAGATTCACCAGGCGGACCTGATCGTCGAACACGAAATTGCCAACAACACTGTCATTTCGGTCAACTACCTCCTCAGCGTCGGTCATGAGTTGCCGAACTTCTACAACGTCAACATCAAGCCGTCGAACACCAACGTCACTTACAAGATCAGCGGCGGCCCCTTTGACGGCCAGACCGTGTCCATGCCGTTCTACACTTCGCTCATCAACTCGACCAGCGGCTACGGTCCGCTTATCGAAGAGCGCAGCGATGTCAACTCCAACTACAACGCTCTCGTTGTCCAGTTCAACCGCCGTATGAGCAACGGCCTGATGTGGCTCTTCAACTACACCTGGTCGCACGCTCTCGATAACGGCCAGAACTCGCAGACCCAGACCGCCAGCTACGCCAACGTCTTCGATCCGTATAACCTCGGACTCGAATATGGCAACTCGAACTTCGATAAGCGCCAGCGCTTTATCGGTTCGGTTGTATGGCAGCCCGCGTTCTTCAAGAACAGCGGTAAGGCTACCAAGGCGATTCTTGACGGCTGGGGCCTCGCGCCTCTCGTCACCATCCAGAGCGGCACCGAATACAGCGAAGGCATCAGCGGCAACCCCTCCGGCCTCTACTATGTCACCGGTGGCGGCGGCCTCAACGGTTCTGGCGGTGTCTATCGCCTGGCTCCTCTCGTGGGAAGAAACCATTGGAGCTACCCGGCTTTCTACAACGTGGATATGCGCCTCTCGCGTACCTTTACGATCCGCGAGAAACAGCGCATCGAGTTCATGGCCGAAGCGTTCAATATGTTCAACCATCCGAACGCTACCGGCGTCAACAGCACGATGTATTACGTCGGCGGCACTGCTCCGAACAATACGTTGACCTACAACCCGTTGTTCGGCTCCAAGACGCAAGCCGGAACGAACCTCTACCGCGAACGCCAAATCCAGTTCGCAATCAAGTACTCGTTCTAGTTTCGTTCGCTTTACCTCTCGCGGCAGCGTTTCGGCGCTGCCGCTTTTCTTTCCGACAGACCGCCCGCCTCTACTTTTCTCTCCGCAAATCCACGTCGCTCCACGATGAATCCATTGATATATGTGAATACACAAGAAAGAATGTTTGCTTCTCACGTCATTCTTGATCGATTTATCCCGAAATGCTCGGAATGCCCGTCAGTTATGGTTTCTATTCGGAATAAATCAAAACTTTCGTGCCATTTTAGGCACTCTCGTGCTTTAATCTCCCTGCATACGAGCGACATCTTTTAGCTATACATGGGCGTATGCCCTTGTGTTTCGAAGAGTCCGGTCGCACTCCCAACCGGTCGCCGATCCACACGGATTGCCGTTATGGCCCGTCACGGGCCCTCGCACCGTTTCTCGCGTTACGGCAATGTTCTCAGGGGAACTGGATACATGGCACATGGAAGCAGTGATTCCTTCGCGCAGCCAATGCTGCGGGTCTTCTTATTCCTCCTTTTCTCAATTTCCGCGATGGCCCAATCCTCAACCACCGGATCGATCACCGGCACCGTCCTCGATCCGTCGAATGCCGTTGTCGCCAACGCCAGGGTCACCGTCGTCAACACCGGCACCGGCGAACAGAGTTCCACCATTACCGGCATGCAGGGCGAGTTCCGCATGGTCTCGCTTGAGCCTGGAACTTACAGCGTCACGGTGGAAGCCCTCACCTTCGCTGGTTACAAGGCGCAGGTAGTCGTGGAAGTCGGACGCGTTACCGGTCTCGAGGCTGTGCTCTCGCTCGCCTCGCGTCCTGTCACCGTTGAAGTCACCAGCGTCCCGGTTGTCAACACCCAGCAGCAGGATTTCTCCAACAACGTCGGAGAGCTCTCAATCAACGAGTTGCCCATCAATGGCCGCCGCTGGTCCAATTTCGCGCTTCTCACTCCCGGTGCCGCACCCGACGGCAATTTTGGTCTCATCTCTTTTCGGGGCATCTCCGGATTGCTCAACAATTCCACCGTTGATGGCGGCGACAACAACCAGGCGTTCTTCTCGGAAGAGCGCGGACGCACGCGCGCCAGTTATGTCGTCAGCCAGGCTTCCGTACGCGAGTTCCAGGTCAACACTTCCAACTTTTCTGCCGAATATGGACGCGCTGCTGGCGCCGTCATCAATTCGGTCACCAAGAGCGGCACCAACGAACTTCACGGCCAGCTTTTCTATTACATTCGCGACAATGAACTCGGAGCCACTAACCCGTTCTCTTTCGCTCCCACGCGTGACCCTTCCGGCAGCCTGATATCGACTCGCGTCAAGCCGCAGGATCGTCGCCAGCAGTTCGGGGCGGCTTTCGGCGGTCCCATCATCAAGGACAAGCTTTTCTACTTTTTTACCTGGGACCAGCAGAAGCGCAACTTTCCCGCTATTGCCGCCGCCAGCCAACCCACCGACTTCTATGCTCCGCCGACCAACACCGAGCTGACTCGTCTCAAGGCAGTTCTCCCCAAGGGTGCCACCACTGCCGATGCGCAGGCGGCATGGAACCAGGGCATGACCTATCTCACCAGCTTCCTCGGCGTGGCTCCGCGCACCGGCGACCAGCTCATTCTCTTTCCCCGCCTCGATTACGAAATCAGTGATCGCCACACCCTGATGCTCAGCTACAACCGTGTGCGCTGGTCTTCTCCTACCGGCGTCCAGAGTCAGCCGGTTGTCAATCGTGGCATCGCCAGCTTTGGCAATGACGGCGTAAAGGTCGACTCCTTCGTCACGCGCCTTGTATCGACATTTGGCAATTCAATCTCCAACGAACTCCGCTTCTCCTACGGACGCGATTTCGAATACGAGCTTCCGCAGGCGCCTGCTCCCGGAGAACCCACAACCGGACCATTCGGCAACTCGCCTTCCATCTCCGTTGCTTCGGCTTCCATGGGATTCACCTTCGGTATGCCATCTTCGCTTCCGCGTGCTGCGCTTCCTGATGAGCGTCGCGTGCAAATTGCCGACACTGTCACGTGGATGAAAGGGAAGCATCTCATCAAGGCTGGTTTCGATGTGAGCCGCGTCAGCGACTTCATGGACAACCTCTACAATACCGGCGGCTCTTATTACTACAGCTACGTCGACAGTTTCATCGCCGACTACACCCAGTGGCAGCACTGGAATGACCCCGCCTATCTCAAGACGAATCGCGGCTACAGTAGTTTTTCGCGCGGCTTTGGCGACTCCGCTTGGAAGTTCCGCACCTTGGACGTGGCTTACTATTTACAGGATGACTGGCGCGCCTTTCCAACCGTCACTCTCAGTTTCGGACTGCGTTATGAAAAGGAAACGCTGCCTGCCGTTCAAGCCGCCAATCCGCTGATCCCCCAGACGCAGAAGTTCCCATCCGATGGCAATAATTTTGGCCCGCGTGTCGGTTTCGCCTGGGACATCTTCGGTGACGGCCGCACTTCGTTGCGCGGCGGTTATGGTCTCTACTACGGACGCATCTCCAACTCCACCATTTCATCCGCTCTCAACAACACCGGTATTCGTGCCGCGCAGCGCGCATACACTTTCTGCTCCACCGTCAGCAGCACGTGTCTCGCACAGGGACCGATCTTTCCGGCGGTTCCCGCGGCCGATCCATTCGATTCCGGCAACGGTGGCGGTGATGTCGCGTACTTCTCGCCCACCATGCAGAATCCGCAGATCCAGCAGGCTGATCTTGTCCTCGAGCGTGAAGTCGCTCCCAACACAGTTATCTCCGCGTCCTACCTGCTCAGTCTCGGACGCGAGTTGCCGAACTTCATCGATCAGAACCTCGATCCGGCCAGCCTGCAGAACGTCACCTACAAATTCGGCCCTGACTACTATGGCAACCACGGTCCTTTCGACGGCCAGACGCTCACCGTCCCCGTCGTCACGCGCCGCCTCAATCCCAACTTCGAGCAGATGACGCAGATCACCAGCAACGTCAACTCGAGCTACAACGCGCTTGTCCTGCAGATGAACCGCCGCATGACAAAGGGACTGCAATTCCGCCTCAACTACACCTGGTCTCACTCGCTCGACAATGGCCAGAACTCGCAGACCTTCGTCACCGGCAACAATACCGTGATGCCGTTCCCATTGACTTACACGCTCAATGGCAAGACGGTAACGCTGAGTAATCCCGACTACGGCAGTTCGACCTTTGACATGCGTCAGCGGCTTACCGCCAGTTTCTTCTGGATCCCCAGCCAGTTCCGCAACAGCGGACGCATCATCAAGGCCGTGCTCGACAACTGGGCCATCGCTCCCGTCATCCACATTTCCACTGGCCGTGCTTTCACCGAATACATCGGGGGCAATGCACCCATCGACACATGCCCCGCATGCCTCGGATTCATGGGGACGAATGGCGTCGATCGTCTGCCGTTCCTCTCGCGCAATTCGTTCCGCTTTCCGAATACGCAGAACGTGGACTTGCGGCTTTCGAAGCGTTTCTATCTCGGCGAGAAACGGCGCATTGAATTTATGGCGGAGGCGTTCAATGTCTTCAATCACATGAACGTCACGGATCTCAACGATGAACTCTATTACGTTTCCAGCGGCGTTCTGACCTATTCCCGAACCTTCGGGACGCCCAGCGCCGCTGGCAACACTCTCTTCCGTGAACGCCAGATCCAGTTCGCGCTGCGTTATGAGTTTTAGGGGATTACGTCTGAACTGTCGGATCAACAGGACTGGTTCAGAACAACTCTTGGGGACTCTTTGCAGTTCATAAGTTCCCCTTGATCCGGGAATGACGTACTTTTGCGGCGGCGCTTCGGCCCGCCGTTTTTTTGTTACGGAGTTTTACGTCTTTGGAGTTCTCTTTTCGATCCGCTCCATCAGTTCGCGAATCGTATCCGGCGCGTGTCCCGCGAAGTGGTTGTTCACATACGTGTAGACCGGCACTGCTTTGCGCACGGCCTGGATCACGCCGGCCCACTCATCGATTTCTCGCGAACGGTTCACCGCCGTTTTGTCCCATGTCTTCGTAACCTCTTCGATCGCGTATCGGTCGCCCAGCAGTCGTGTGTACAGAAAGTCGGTCGTCAGCGATCCCTTCATCGCCAGCATTTGCGCCGGTCGTGGCATCCACGGATGGTCGATCCACGTCAATGCCACGCGATGCTCCCGCAATAATCCGAAGAGCTGCTCGCCCAGCCATGTCTTATTTCGAATCTCCACTGCCCAGCGCATTTCCTTCGGCAGCTTCGGCAGGAAGGCGTGTAGTCTCGCCAGCCACGGTTCCGCTGTTGCAAACACTTTTTTGTTGAAGTAGGGAAACTGCAACACCAGCGGCCCGAGTTTTTCTCGCAGTCCGCGCATTGCTTCGACGAAACGAAAGAGTTCTTCGTCGCAGTCTCCCATGCATTTGTCATGAGTAATGACCTGCGGTGCCTTTGCGGCGAAGACAAAATTTTCCGGTGAGTCCTCATACCAGCGCTCCACTGCGGAAGGCGGCGGAGTGCGATAAAACGTGCTGTCTACTTCCACGCTTTTGAATTGTTGGCTGTAAAGACGTAGAAAGTCGCGGGGCGGGGTTTTTTCGGGATAAAAACTCCCCACCCACCCATCGGCGCTGAAGCTCGAACTCCCCAAAGTTAGTGGCTGCATGGCGGTTATTCTTGCAGCTAGCCTACACAAAAGCGCCCTGTGCGGCATCTAATCTTTCAGGAATCTCTGTTGGGAGCTGTTTTCGCGGGCATCAAGAGTTTTGCGCATGGTTGTGGGGCCGCCGCAAAAAATCTCCGGAACCTGAAACTTCTCGCCGTTTCGGAAATCTTATTCACCAGGGTGGTGTGAAATGTTCATCCGAAAGAAGTCCGGTTCGGACATTCCTTATTCCGAAGTTACGCCGAAATCGTTGTACATGGATCGCCGCAGATTTCTCGCGGCTGCCGCGGGTGTGGGCGCCGCTGCGCTCGCCGGCGACAAACTCCTCGATCTCATTCATCCCGGTGCCTCCGCGCATGCCGATACCAGGCTCCAGTACAGCAAGAGCCAGTACAGCACTACCGAGAAGGAGACTCCGTACCAGGATGTCACTCACTACAACAATTTCTACGAGTTCTCCACCGATAAGGATGGTCCCGCCAAGCTTGCCGGCACTTTTCATCCTCTTCCGTGGACCATCTCCGTCGATGGCCACGTCAAGAATAAGATGAAGCTTGACTATGATGCCATCATGAAGCTGGCTCCACTTGAGGAGCGAATCTACCGCCACCGTTGCGTGGAAGGCTGGTCGATCGTCGTTCCGTGGATTGGCTTCTCGTTGAATAATCTCATCAACAAAGTTCAGCCCACGTCCAAGGCAAAGTTCGTCGAATTCACTTCCGTCTATCGCCCCAGCGAGATGCCTGGCCAGCGAACGAACATTCTTGACTGGCCTTATGTTGAGGGCCTTCGCCTCGATGAAGCCATGCATCCGCTTACCATGCTCACCGTCGGCATGTACGGACAAACCTTGCCCAATCAGGATGGCGCGCCCGTGCGTCTCACCGTGCCATGGAAGTACGGCTTCAAGAGCGCGAAATCCATCGTCGAAATCAAGTTCATCGATTACATGCCGGAGACGTCGTGGCACCGTGCCGCTCCCAATGAATACGGCTTCTACTCCAATGTCAATCCTCACGTCGATCATCCGCGCTGGAGCCAGGCAACCGAGCGTCGTCTCGGAGACTTCTTTCGCCGTCCCACGCTGATGTTCAACGGATACGATCAGGTCGCCCCGCTATATACGGGCATGGACCTTCGCAAATGGTTCTAGCCGGAAGGTGATGCGCGTTGCGTCGAATCCCGCGTCCCGCACGACTGCTAACCGTGGTGGGCTTGCTTACCGTGTGAGTTCTGTTACGTCCTATTAGAATAGATACAACAATGTCTCGTAACGCTGTCCTCAAACCAATTGTCTTCGTCGCCTGTCTTGCGTCGGCGGTCGAGCTCGCCGTGGAATTCTTCCGCAGCTCTCTCGGACCTGATCCCGTCGCCACGCTTCAACACCAGACCGGGATGACCACGCTTGTCCTCTTGTTTGTGACGCTTGCCATCACGCCCCTCCGTCGCATCACCGGGCTGCTCTGGCTTGTGCAGTATCGCCGTATGATCGGGCTTTTCGCTTTCTTCTATGGCACGCTGCACCTGCTCACCTACGTAGTTCTCGATCAATCTTTTAATCTCGACGCCATCGCCGCCGATGTTGTGAAGCGTCCCTTCATTTTTGCCGGGACACTTTCTTTCCTCCTCATGGTGCCTCTCGCGCTTACTTCCACGCAGCGCGCCATTCGTCGTATGGGGAAAAACTGGCAGACGCTTCATCGGCTCGTCTATCTCAGCGCCGCCGCTGGTGTCGTCCATTTTTATTGGGAGGTCAAACTCGACCGCACCCAGCCTCTCATCTTTGCCTGGATTCTGGCGGCTCTCCTCGCCTATCGCGTGGCTTATCGTCTCTGGGAGCGTTGGCGCCGGACGTCTCCAGCTCCAACCGCGGCTCCTGCCGAGTGACCCCGTCTGCCCCTTTTGAGTGTTCCGCACCGGTACGCCATGTTTGTGTCGGTCAATGCGGTACACGCTTCTTTCATCCGTACACAACGTTTGTCTATTCAAGTCTGGCGCAGTGCTAAGGTTTAGGTGGAAGTTGTGGCGGTGAATATCTGTGAAGCAGCAAGTCGGTTGGACAAGCGCCCCCTCGGCGATTATTGATACGATCTCGGCGGTTGGGCTCCTTACCCTCTCTTTCGGACTCACAGTTGCCATCGGCGGCATCGGCCATAGTCCATTTCTGGCATTCTTCCTGGCCGCGATTTTTGCCGCCACCATCGTTCGCGGCTTTCGTTCCGGCATCATCACCCTCGTCCTGAGCGTGGCGCTCAACGGTGTATTCACCCTCTCGCAGCCTGCCCTCTTTTCAGTGGCCACGTTTATTGACGCTGGACGCCTTGCGGCTTTTGCCGGAATCTCCTGTCTTCTCGTTTTCTACACCGCATGGGCCCGCGACGGCATTCTCGAACTTGCCGGCAAGCGCACTCAGCTTGAGAGTTCCGAACAGCGCTTTCGCTCCATCTTTGAATCTGCGCCGCTGGCCATCAGCGTTGCCGACGACAATGGCCGTTTGCTCACCGTCAATCCGGCCTATTGCAAAATGTTTGGCTACACCGAGCAGGAACTCATCGGCATGGATGCTCGCCAGTTGATGACTCCAGAGGAGGCTGCAACCGTGCCTCCGGATTTTTTCAAGAATTTACAGGCCAAAGTCGGCACTCCTTATGTCATCGAGCGTAGCTACCGCCGCAAGGATGGCTCACATTTCTATGGCCGGGTAACCGCCGGCACTTCCGTCGCCGACGATGGCTCGCGCCGCCCGATGGCCATGATCGAGGACATTACCAGCCAGCGCGAGGCCTATGAAGCCCTCGCCGAAAGCGAAGCACGTTTCCGCCTCCTCTTTGAATCTCCCATGGTGGGCCTCGCCATCAGCGATCTCCATGAAAACGTCATCACCTGCAATGACGAGTTCCTGCATATCATTGGCTTGACTCGCGAAGAGTTCACTCGTCAGGGCGCGAACAAACGCAAGCTCACCCCCGCCGAGTACGCCGCCATCGATGCTCGACAGCGTGAAATTATTCTCCGCGAGGGCGTCTGCCCGCCATTCGAAAAGCAGTACTACCGCATGAATGCTTCACGTATTCCCGTCGTCGTGCGTGGCGCTTTACTTCCGAATCGCAACGAGATTGTCTGGTTTGTACTAGACAACTCTGACAAGAAATCCTTGGAGGAGCGTCTCGAACACGCCCATCGCCTGGAAGCCGTCGGACGCCTCGCCGGCGGTGTCGCTCACGATCTCAACAACGTGCTTATGATCACCATGAGTTACGGCGAGCTGCTCGCGCAGCATGTCACGTCCGACCCCACTCTCTCGCGCTACACGGATGAGATTCTCGCTGCCGGTAAGCGCGGCGCTACGGTTGTCCAGCAGCTTCTTTCCTACAGCCGCCGCCGCACCATTCAGCCCCGGATTCTCGACCTCAGCCGGACTATCGAAGACTCCCTGCGCATGTTGCAGCGCATCATCGGCGAAGATATTTCCGTCAGCTTCACTCCCTTTACCACGCTTTGGAAGATCAAGGCCGATCCCGCCAACATCACCGACGTCCTCTTCAATCTTGCGGCGAATGCCCGCGACGCCATGCCCGACGGTGGCGAGTTCAAGATTTACGCCGCCAACTTCCAGCTCCACGAGCCGCTTGAGACTCATGACGCCGTCATGCAGCCCGGGCGCTACGTTATTCTCGAAGTCGCGGATACCGGCGTCGGCATTGATCCTGCCATGCGCGAACACATCTTCGAGCCGTTTTTTACCACCAAGGAATTCGGCAAGGGGAGCGGTCTCGGACTCGCCAGCGTCTACGGCATCGTCAAACAGCACGGCGGTTATCTTGTCGTTCAGTCTTCGGAAAACGCCGGCACGATCTTCCGCATTTTCTTTCCTGTCTGCAGCGAACCGGAAACCGCTTCCACCGCGTCGCTGCCGGTGCGCGAACACGCCGTCGCTCTTCTCGTCGAGGACGAAACGGCCGCACGTGAGTCCATTGCCAGTTATCTTTCCTCGCTCGGCATCTCGGTTCTTCAGGCCGCAACCGCCCACGAAGCGCTTGCCATTCTCGAACGCCACCAGGGCCCGCTCGACCTCATCATTACTGACGTTCTCATGCCCGGCATGTCTGGCGGCACGTTCGTCAAGCATCTCGGTGAGCGCTATTCTCACCTCCCGGTCATCTTCATGTCCGGCCAGTGCGACCGCCCGCTCAATCTTCCACCGCAATCCGTTTCATTCTTTTTACAGAAGCCGTTTATGCTGCGAAGCCTCTACGAAGTCGTCGGCAATGCGCTCCACCCACCGCACAGTTCCGTGCAATAGTGCATTGTTGGTCTGGGATACAGCCGGAAGAGAAGGGAATTACGCTAAATCGCCGTGAGAATGACTTGCAGGCTGCGCGTATCCGTCATGTGCAGTGCGGCGTAGTTCCCTCCCGACTGCACTTCGGGCACTGCGATCCACAGTGCAATCACGATCAGCAGGGCGATGAACAGTAGCCGTATCGTCCTTGGACTTACCCTCATACGCGCCAATTGTAATCCTCCCCGGGGCCCTTTTCAGTGATTCTTCGCCCGTCCCTGTGAGCCTGAAAATTCCGATAATGATTTTTAATTTCCTCCGCTCTGCGATATTTTGGAACCGGTAGCCTCACCGCATCATCCATTGTTAACGGAGGAAGAGATTCCATGGCATTTGAACTGCCGGCATTGCCCTATGCCTACGAAGCGCTCGAGCCGTATGTTGACGCGCAGACGATGCACCTGCATCACGACAAGCATCATCAGGCTTACACCGATAACTTCAACGCCGCCCTCGACAAGGCTCCCGAACTCAAGAGCAAGTCGGCGGAAGACATCCTGCGCGATCTTGCCAGCGTGCCCGATGCCATTCGTGGAGCCGTCCGCAACAACGGCGGCGGTTACGTAAACCACGCAATGTTCTGGACCATCATGGCACCCAACGCCGGAGGCCCGCCCACCGGCGCCATCGCCGACGCCATCAGCAACACCTTCGGCAACTTCACTCAATTTCAGGAAAAGTTCAACGATGCCGGTGTCAAGCAGTTCGGCAGCGGCTGGGCTTGGCTTGCTCTTGGTCCCGGTGGACTGCAAATCCTCTCCACCCCCAACCAGGACAGCCCTCTCTCTCAGGGTCTTCACCCCATCATGGCTAACGACGTCTGGGAGCACGCCTACTACCTCAAATACCAGAATCGCCGCGCCGAGTACCTCAAGGCTTGGTGGAACGTCGTCAACTGGAACGAGATCAACAAGCGTTACGCCGCCGTCAAGAAGTAACGCTACACGAACAGAACAAAGGCGGCAGAATGCCTGCCGCCTTCTCCTTTTACCGCCATTTTTCGCTACTGCTTCTGGTATTCCACCACGCCGCCCTTCATCGTAAAGTCCACCTTCTGCAGCGTCGTGATATCTTCCAGCGGATTACCCGGAACCACGATGATGTCCGCGTATTTGCCCGGTTCCAGCGTTCCTATCTCGTTCTGCATTCCCATCAGCTCGGCTCCCGTGTGGATCGACGTCAGGATCGCCTCGCGTGGCGTCATCCCCAGCTTTACCATCGTCTCGAACTGTTTTGCCGGAGTGATGTCCCAACTGAAGCCGCCGATGTCCGTTCCGTATGCGATCTTCACGCCCGCTTTCATCGCCCTTTGGAACGTTTCATTGCTCACCGCCACCATCTTTGGCCACTCGCCGCCGCGTCCTTCCGACATGTATGCTCCCACCCACATTGTCGGCGTGTAGTAGATGCCTTTTTCCTTCATCGTCTGCAGGTCGGCATCGCTGATGTAGTCGCCGTGCTCAATCGAGTCCACGCCTGCCGTCACCGCGTTGTGTACGCCTTGCAGCGCCATCGCGTGCGCGGCAACCTTGTGGCGTTCCCGGTGGGCCTCGTCCACAATCGCCTTCAACTCGTCCAGCGTGAATGTCGGAATATCATCCAGCACGCCATCCGGGCGCAGGTAATAACTGCGATCCACGTAGACTTTCACCCAGTCGATGCCGTAGCTGATCTGCTCGCGCACGGCCTTGCGTCCGCCTTCCACGCCGCCCACTTCCTGCACGCCGTGCGGAAGCTTCGGCTGTAGCTGCCAGTCATAACCCAACACCGGGTACGCCCCCGTTACGTCCATCGCGCGTCCCGCCACTTCCATCCGTGGTCCGGGCACGATCCCCTGGTTGATGGCCTTCTTCAAATCGACATCCGCATATCCCGCGCCCTCCGTCTCCAGGTCGCGTATTGTCGTGAATCCATACTGCAATGCCAGCCGCGCCGAGCGCACCGCCCGCAGTGTCCGGAACGCCACCGACTCCTTCAGTATCTGATCGTCGTACTGCTGCGCCGTCACGTCTTCTTGCAGCAATACGTGCGTATGTGCGTCGATCAGCCCCGGCATGCACGTTCCCATCGTATCGGCTACTTGTGGGATTTCTGCCGAAGGATGTATGGTTCCCGCCACGATTTCTTTGATTCGGTCGCCGTGCACAACGATCGTCACGTCTTTGCGTAAGCCTTCGCTCACGCCGTCCCACATCTGTTCGCAGTGCACCGCAATCGTCTTGTCCGGCGGAGCGGCCTGCTTGTCCCGCCGCGGGGCCTGCGCCCACGCCGCCGCTCCCAGCATCAACACAACTCCCAACACCGCTCGCTGCTTCATCATTCCCAGTCCTCCATCGTCACCGGCATTGTGCCGCGCTCTGTGTTTTTGCGCATCGTTTTACCGGCAGCACTTTTGAAGCCGCGAGTGTACCACCGCACGGGGCGCTTCGGCATTGCCGAAAGAGTGAATTGGAGCAATCAGAGTTCGCCGTGGAACCGGCTGCTATTTCGCAGTGGCTAGGATGTGGAACGGAAAATCTTGGCTGTGCTCAAGATTCTCGATGCTGTATGACTGTCCGCTCAGCAGGGACACTACCCGCTCTTGCTCTGGCGGGTTGTGTAATTCGACGATAAATGCTGGACGGTGCTTTGCCACCAAATTCATTCCGCCCGTTACCACTTCTCCTGCATGTCCCTCGACATCGATAATAATTAATGTAGGAGGTAATCCCTGGTATGAGTCCAGGGTGATGCACGGAACCTCTATTTCTCCCGCTCCTACTCTCGTTCGGGTCCCGTCTTCCGAGAGCCGGATACTGCCGGTGAACGAGGAGACCGCTGCTTCTACGATGGTGACGCCCGGCAGATGACCGGCGTTTCGTCGCAGGAGGATCAGGTTGGCTGGAGAAGGCTCAAATCCAACGCAGTGCTCGCACCGTGCAGCGGCCCGAACCAGCCAGAATCCGATATTAGCGCCCACATCGTAGACGGTTGCGCTCGGCTTCATGAACGGGAGGGCTGCCCGCATCACCTCTCGCTCAATATTCGAACGCTCGAAAAAGACCTTCTGCGAGGTGTAGCAATGAAACTCGTGGCCATCGAGCATGAAAGTTGATTCACGCTCCGGACCGATCAGGTGCTGGACTGCAACCTGGAGTGGCAGCGAAAGAGAGTGGTTTCCGAACAGAACCTTATCCAGGACTGGATAGGGCAGTTGAGCAACGCACTCCGCAACAGCGTTTTGCAACCAGTTTGCCAAGCTGCACTTACCTCCGATCAGGCCGCGATCTCGGCAGCACGACGCTTGCATGCAAGCCGTGCAGAGTGGAGACTGCGGAGTGAACCAGTACGATAACATCTTTTGACGGAACTCCCATCAATTTACTGACAGCATGATGGAGTCAATCGCAGGAACGGGGCAACCGGCGAAGATTTCCTGCCGTTTCTCTGGCCTTTTCCGTGTTCTTTGTCTGTTGTTTCTCAATCTTTAATAACGCGCTCTTCCGCTCTATGCCCCAGCGATATCCGCCCATCTCGCCGCCCTGCCGCACCACGCGATGGCACGGCACCGTGTACGCCACCGGATTCGTTGCGCAAGCCCGTGCAACCGCTCGCACCGCCTTCGGCAGTCCAATCGCTCTTGCCACTTCGCTATAGCTCGCGGTTGTGCCGTAAGGAATCGTGCGCAGATGATTCCACACCAATCGTTGGAATGCCGTCGCCCGCACGTCCAGTGGAAGCCGCTCGTCCTGTCGCTGGCCTTGCATTTGCAACAGCAGCGCGCTTACCCACCGTTGCAGCACAGCCGTGCTCCGCTGCACCTTCGCTGCCGGATACTCTGCTCTCAACTCCTCCAGCAGCTTTCCCTCCGAATCTCCAAACGCCACCGAGCAGATTCCTTTATCCGTCGCCGCCACCAGCATTCGTCCTACCGGCGACTGCACCGTGATATAGCCGATGACGATTCCTTCCGCGCCATTCCTGTAGTCTCTCGGCGTCATTCCCATCTTCTCGTTGGAACTCTCATAGAGACGGCTGCTCGATCCGAACCCCGCGTCATACAGCGCCGCCGTCACCGCCTCTCCCTTCTTCAGTTCCTTCTTCAGTTCGCGCATCCGGCAACTGTCCGCGTACTCCCGTGGAGAAATTCCCAGCGCGCGTTTGAATGTGCGTTGCAGATGCCACAAACTCATTTCGAACTTCCCCGCCAGCGTTGCCAGTCGTAGCGGCTCATCCAGCGTCTTCTCAATGTGACGGCACACCTGCTCCACCATCTTTGCCTGCGGAGCCGGCCCTATCGGTTTGCAACGCAGGCATGCCCTGTAGCCGGCCCGTTCTGCTGTCGCTGGGGCAGGGAAGAACAGCACGTTTTCTCGCCGAGGCCTCCGCGAGGGGCACGACGGCCTGCAATACACTCCTGTCGACTTCACCGCATAGACAAAACTTCCATCCTGCGACGCGTCGCGCTGTTCCACCGCCGTCCACTGCGTATCGAATTCACTCTCTGGCATTGTCACTGTCTGTATCGCGCTCATGATCGCAATCTAGTGCGCCATATCGTCTCACGCACTCCGCTTCTTGCGCTCAAAGCAGAATGCCTCATCTTTGGCCTTGCTGACGCAAAAAATGCGACCTCGGTTCTTGCCGGGGTTTTCCATATCGAGGCCCAGAACGGCTTTCACCGCCGTATTCCCTTTGCCTGGATTCCCCCTTAGACTGGTATGAATGATGTCCCGCAGATTTCTTCTCGCTATCGTCGTATGCTCTCTGTTGCTGGCCTCCGCCTCTGCCCAGCTTCCCACCTTCCGCAGCCAGTCCAACGTCGTCCTCGTTCCCACGCTTGTCCGCAACGCCGATGGCGACGCCGTCTACGGTCTGAAGGCAAATGATTTTGTGATCGAAGATGATGGCATTGCGCAAACCGTCCATCTCGATCAGGATATTGATCCCGACCGTGAGCCTGTCTCCATGGTCATCGCCATTCAGCGTGGACGCTCCGCCGCGCACGAGTTCCAGCGCATGAGCACTCTCGCCACCATGCTCGATCCCATCCTCGCCGCTGGCCTCGTCAAGATCGCCGTCGTCACCTTCGACAGTCGCGTTCAGTTGCTGCAGGATTTTTCGCGCGATCCCGATCAGATTGCCGAGGAGTTGCACTATCTCCGTGCCGGTGATGGTGGCGCCGCTATCCTTGATGCCGTCACGTACTCCGTCAACCTGCTTGACCGCCAAGCCCGGGATCGTCAGCGAGTGCTGCTTCTCATCAGCGAAACTCGTGACCATGGCAGCCGTGGCGCCTCCATCGACGACGTTGTCACTGCCATCGGCAACAGCAACACTGTCGTTTACACCCTTGCCTTTTCACCCGCGCTCTCCAACATTCTCGACACCTGGCGCGGCAAGACCGAGCCCAACGCCAGCCCCGACCTGATCGCGCCCATCCTTCTTGCCCGCGAAGCCATGCGTAAAAACACCGCCAAGGCCATCGCCTCCATGACCGGTGGCCAGTACGAACTCTTCAAGTCGCGCAAGAGTTTCGAAAATCGCATGAACGACTTCGCCAATCACCTGCACAGCCGCTATCTGCTCAGTTTTGAGCCCAAGAATCCCAAGCCTGGTCTGCATGAAATCGTCGTCCGACTGCGCAATCCCCAGAAAGACGAAACCGTTCTTGCGCGAACCAGTTATTGGGCGGCAGCGAGCGCCTCCATCCCGGTGTCTCCACCTAAGGGCGCGGTTAATTGAAGACTTCGCTGACTTTTTCCAGGAGCATTGCGCGCGTGTAGGGCTTCTGCAGGAAGTTGATATTCGTATCCAGTACTCCGTGGCGGGCAACTGAACTTGCCGTGTAGCCCGACGAGTAGATGACTTTCAGTGACGGGTGGCTTTCCAGCAGCGAACTCGCAAGTTGTCTTCCGGTCATGTCCGGAAGTATGACGTCCGTGATCAGCAGTGCGATATGGTTCCCCTCCGCCTCCGCGATTGCCATGGCTTCTTTGCAGTTCGCCGCCGTAAGTGCTTCGTAGCCGCTAATCCTCAGGTATTCCGCCATGATTTCCCGTAGAGCGTCGTCGTCCTCTACCACCAGAACTTTTCCTGGTATTCCAGCCATTGTTCCTGACCTCGTAATTTCCGCTTCGTGGGCTAGTTCCGGTGTCGAGTCGATCTGCGGCAGGAAGATCTTGAAAACCGTTCCTTCGCCAAGTTCGCTGTACACCGTGATCGCCCCCATGCTCTGGCGCACAATGCCGTATACCGTGGAGAGTCCCAGCCCAGTTCCTTTTCCATTTTCTTTCGTCGTGAAGAACGGCTCGAAGATATGTGGCAGCAGGGCCGCGTCGATTCCGGTGCCTGTATCGCCGACCGCGATCACAGAATACCTTCCCGGCGTGATCTCCCCGCGGATCGCCGCATATTTCTCGCTGACTACCACACTGTCGGTTTCAATCGTCAGGCTACCACCATCCGGCATCGCGTCCCGCGCGTTTACCGCCAGGTTGATGATTGCCTGTTCGATCTTCCCCCGGTCTACCGCTACCAGCCCCAACTTATTTCTCGTCACCACATTGAGAGTAATGTTTTCCCCGATCAGGTGGCGGAGCATTTCTCCAATCTGTTCGATCAGCTTGTTCAAGTCCGTTGGTTCTGGCTGCAAAATCTGTTTTCGACTGAAAGCCAGCAGTTGCGCTGTAACCGTTGCCGCACTTTTCGCTGCCTGTTGAATCGTGTGCAACCTCCGCAACTCTATTTCTCTGCCTGCCCGCTCCAGCGGCGATTCCAGCAGTTCGGAATTCCCCTGAATGACCATCAGCAGGTTATTGAAGTCGTGCGCCACTCCTCCCGCCAGTTGTCCCACCGCTTCCATTTTTTGTGCGTGGAAGAGTTGTTCCTCCAGTTTCCGCTGCTCCGTGACGTCCTCCACCAGCAATTGGAAATCATTCTCGCTGGCGCTGTGCGCGGATATGCGGACTCGTAAAGCGCTGCCGTCCTTTTTCTTCCATTCCACGTCCATGCCGTGGATAGAGGCGTTCGGCGCCTTCACCGTGTTCAGTACGATCTCCCTGTCGCTCTCATTGCGATAGACATCCGTGACAACGTTCAGCCGTGCGATCTCCGCTTCCGTTTCGTAACCCAGCATCTTGACCAGTGCTCGGTTGGCTCGTTGGAAATTGCCCGAGAAATCCGTCCTTGCAATTCCCACCGGCGAGTTATCGAACAGTGAGCGATACTCGCGTTCTGATTCGGCCACCAACCGTTCCGCTTGCCGGCGCGCAGTGATATCGCGCGAGATGGATGCGAATCCCGCCATCGTCCTGTCCGTACCCAAAACTCCGGATACCGTCAGTTCCACTTGAAGGTCACGACCAGACTTGTCCCGCCGGACGGTCTCAAACTCGATAATGTCTTCTCCCGAAAGCAGTTTCCTGATGAATGCGTTCGGTTCGTCTGTTTTTTCTGGCGGGCATAGCACCGTGGCGGGCTTTCCCAGCGCTTCCTCTGCGGTATATCCATAAACCCGTTCCGCTCCCATGTTCCAGCTTGTAATGACCCCTTCCTCTGTCGTGCCGATGATTGCGTCGTGCGAGTGCTCCACGATCATGGCAAACCATTTCAGGTGCTCGTTCACCTTTCGCAGTTCTGCTGTCCTTTCATCCACCAGTTCCGTTAGCTTCTCGTTGATTGATTCCATCTCCCGCGCGGCTGTTTTGGCGTCGGAAATATCCACGCATGACCCGACATAGCCTGCAAACTCTCCCGACTCGAAATATCTCGGCACTCCCGTGTCAAGCATCCAGCGGTAAATGCCGTCATGCCTGCGAATGCGATATTCCATTTGGAAGGGGAGCTGTTGCTCGCACGCATGTTTGTATGCCTCCTTGCAGTGGTTCAGGTCCTCTGCATGGACTCCTTCCATCCAGCGATCGCCAAGCTCCTCCTCCATCGAACGTCCCGTGAATGCCAGCCAGGCTTTGTTGACGAAATCGCACGTATCCATTTCGTTTGTCATCCAGATAAGTATCGGAGCCGTGTTTGCCAGAACGCGAAATCTCTCTTCCGATTCGCTGGCTGATGTCAGCAGTTCCTGCTCCCGCCGCAGGCGTTCACTCACATCATCATGCGCACGTCGAAGCTGCTTCAGCAGGATGTAGATCACCACTGCGCTGAACGCGACAAACAACGTGTCTTTTGCCGTATTGAGGGATGTTGCCATCTCTGGAGGAACACGAAACGCTGCCAGGGCTTTGTCGGAGAAATACACCCATAGCCAGGAAAGGGCTGCATAAGCCGCAACCACAACGGCAGGTCGGTCAATCGATAACGTCGGAGTTTTCTTCATGCAAACGCCGCAGAAACGGAACTTTGCTATACCCCGTTGCCTGTAGAGTCTTTCACCAAACCATCGCTGTGGGATGTGCTATCCGATACACCTTCCCAAAGTGCCTTCCATTTCCGGCGACCCTCTTGAAGGTGTTTTCTTGGAACTTGACGCACCGTAAAATGACTGTACACTTAATATGTACAGTACGTTCATGAGTGCGACACCCAAAATTCGCATCGACCTCAACTCTTCTGTTCCGGCCTATCGCCAGATCGTCGATGCTCTCCGCGTGCTCTTCGTCGAGGGACGCATCCGCCCCGGCGACTCCTTGCCTTCTGTCCGTCGCGTTGCGCTCGACCTCGGCGTGCACTTCAACACCGTTGGCGAGGCCTATCGGCAGCTTGCGCAGGAAGGTTGGATCGATTTGCAGCAGGGGAAGAGCGCTGTCGTTCGCGATCGCGGCCTTCCTCCTCCCGCGCCCGTCGAACAGGTCAAGCAGTTCCGCGCCCGCCTCCGGGCGTTCGTCGCGGAAGCGCGTGCCTCCGGGATCGCTCCCGCAAAGATTGTCGAGGAACTCAAGTCGCTCGTGCAGGAGTTGTTGCCATGACAGCGCTGTGGGTCACGTTCGCGGGCAATTGCATTTTTACGGCTGCCCTCACCTTGCTCATACCTTACATCTCTCGTCCCAACGTCTTTTTTGGCGTTCATGTCGCTTCTGGTTTCCGCCGCACACCGGACGCCCAGCCCATCCTCCGCCAGTATCGTCTTGGAGTACTCGCCACCACCGTGGTCCTATTTGTTGTTTTTGAGCTTTTCTCGCAGAAAGCGTGGCCTGCTGCTCTCCCCATTCTGCTCGTCGCGCAGTTGGTGTCTTCCGCCACGTTCTTCGTCCGTGCAAACCGCCAGGCCCGCGCCTACTTTGCTCCACAGAGCGGCCTTCGCGAAGCCGACATGCGCGGCGATGACGGTCTCCCCGCATTCCTTTGGCTCGCCGTCGTCCCATATTTCATCCTCGGTGCCGTGGCCTTCTACCTCCATCAGCACTGGGACGCTATCCCGGTTCGCTTTCCGGTTCACTGGGACGCCAATTGGAATCCCAACGGCTGGTCGACCAAATCATTCCTCGGAGTCTACGGCCCGGTCCTCTTCGGCTCCGGACTCATCACGCTTATCCTCGGCCTCGGCATCGTCACGTTCTTCGGCTCCCGGCGCTCCAACACTCGCCGTTCTGTTCTCGCCATCATTCTTGCCACGTCGTTTTTTCTCGCGCTTGTCTTCTCCACCGTCGGCTTGTTGCCGCTCCACCGGCCTCACATCTGGATCACGCTTGCTCTCGCGCTCGTTTTCACCGTGGTGCTTATCGCTTGGTCCATCCGGAAAGCCGGCGAGCCTGACTCCGAAACCGAGATCACGCCCGACTCATTCTGGTACGCCGCCGGTTCTATCTACTGCAATCCCGGCGACCCCGCCATCTTCGTCCAGAAGCGCATCGGTTACGGCTACACCCTCAACTTCGGCAATCGCTGGTCATGGGTCTTCATGATCGGCTTCATCGTCGCGATCATCGCCCTCGTCACCCTCGTCGCCCGCGCCAATCACTGATCGAGTCGGGAGAATTGGGATCGGCAGAATGCGGATGCCCCAACCTGAGCACAGCAAAGGGTGGGATTCATCCAACTAGAAACTCGAAGCTTCTTCCCACTGGTGGGATACGCCCACTCCCGTTTTACTTTCTACTTTCCCCTTTCAACTTTTCACTTCTATCCGCTCTAATCTCGTCAGCGGCATATGAAAATAGCCCGGCCATTCATGGCCGGGAAAACGGTGGAACATCAACCCAAGTCCCGGAGGGACGACTGAGATTCACACGCAGACACTTCAGCCCCGCGACATTCGCAACTTCAAAAGCGGGGCAATCCTTGTAGATTGCCCCGGATGATTACGAACATTGTGTCAAGCGAGATGCGTCACACCACTTCACCAACTCCTGCCCACGTAGACGCTGGCAGTGCGCAACACTCCGTTCAGGTTCGGATTCCAGTAGTCGCGATAGCTGCCATAGTTGAACAGCACCCCGCCTTCTATCTGGTGCGGGAAGAGGTAATACACCTTTGACTTTCCAGTCCATTGAGGAACCAGGACGGCGGAAACCTGCGTGGACCCCAACTGCAACGCCCAGAGCGATTGCTGAAATGTAGCTTCATCGGCCATCGCGGGATAGTCGTTCGCGTTCAAGTCAGGCTGTAATCCGCTTCGCGCCGAGTCGTAGTTGATTTCCAGCGCGATACCCGCCCGATGTTTCAGCGTGTATGACGTTTCTCCCCAATACGACTGGTTGAGCTGCTTGTAAGGTATCAGCGGCGTGTCCAGCACATACCCAACCGAGCTGTCGTTCTGGAACGCCATGTACGTGTTCAGGTCCTGTTGCGAGTACGAGTATCCCAGGTCGACGTCCCAGCCAGAAAGCGGCCTGAGGGTTGCGCTGATCGTCTCCACGTAGAACCGGTTTCTCCGTTGGATGACCGGGAATGCATCCTGCACGATCACGCTGGTGTCACTGGTGAATGTCAGCCAGTTTGCCGGCATGTACGTCACATCGCCGAACATCCGGTTGTTGCTTTGCGGCACGATGAGGTAGCCGGGATTGTGCGTTCCGGTCCACTCGTAACCCGCGCGTGCGCTCCAGCGGCCACCGTGATGATAGCGAAGAGCCATCCCCGTCGTGTTGCTGGAGGAATCCGGCACCACGCCCAGCAGGTCCGTGTTGTCGGGGGAATAGACTTGCGGCCACAGGTAGGCGTTCGACCTGGATATTCCGCCTCGCTTGTAGTACGCCTCTGCGTCCAGGTTGCTCGTCAGTTCATAATCCAGGTGAACTCCCGCCGAGTACTCGTGGTAGGAGACGTTTCCATACAGGTTGTAATACGGCGTGAATTCATTGATCAGGTTTTGTTGGTGGTAGTCTCCGGTGACTTGCAGTCGGTCCACGGGATGCCAGACGACCGAATCATCCGCCTCAAACGAATTCTGTGGATTTCCGGTGAACGTGTCCTCCGATCGCGTGTATCCCACGGTGCCGTTAAAGACAAGCTGCGGTGAAACCGTCCAGTTCAAGTTGACCCGGTCGCTCGATGCCTGGTTCGGCGCCGGAATGTCCAGGTAGTAGTTGCCTGCCGGCGTGTCGTTGACCGGCACCGGTCCGGGTTCCACGCTCATCAGTGTTGCCCCGTAGACGCCGGTAGGGAATTGCAGGCGGTCATTGAAGCTGCTGAAGTCGTGTTCCCACGTGACCTGTACTTTTTTCAGGGTGACGTCCACGCCGCCTCCCACGGTGCGGTTCGTGTAATTCACCGGCTGGAACTGCGAGTTGTAGTGGCAGTAGTCGCAGCTTGTGTCTCCGCCCATATCAAAGTAGGCCAGTTGCGTCGTGCCGGAGCGAGCCTGCCAGTTTCCTTTCACAAAGACGTGCACCGGCAGCTTCGGAACCTTGACGTTGATGTGCGCGCTTCCCAGCCTGCGCGTTACGCCAAACGTCGCATGATCCGGGATCAGATCGGTGGCCACGATGTCCGGTGAAATCACATTGGAATAGAACGGATAATTGTCCTGCTGCTGGACAAAGCTCCGCACGTCGAACCCCGCTTGCAGCCGTCCGCCCATGGTGATCTGCGAAGCCGCATGATAGTCGTCTCCGCTGATCAGGTTGGCGCGGGAAACGGCCACCATGTGATTCGTGGTCGAGACGTATGCCGATTCCAGGTCCGCCCCGGCCGATTGCTCCAGGCTATCGTATTCGCCCACCCGGCCCGCATATCCGCTGTTATCGGTGAACCGGTACATCCCGGGCGTGATGGAGTATGCCGAGTAGCTGCCGGATGTTGAACTCTCGTTCATGCCGCCGGAACCGTCCGAGAACGATCCCGCCAGCGGAGCTCCGTAGGCTGCTCCAGCGCCCAACGCTGCCGCCGTAATGCCATAACTCGGCGTGTGTGATGCTACCGGTTGCAGACCGCTCGCCAGCGAGCCATGCACCGCTGCGAGTTGTGTTGCTGTTGGAGAGTAGCCGGGAGCCGGTTGCGAACCTGGCGTCTGCGTCGGAATCGACGGTACGCCCCATCCTCCCTTGTCCACAAAGACGCTTCCCCCGGTAGGTGCCGGTACATCGGTTCCGTGAATCGATCCGTGACAATCGGTACAGCGGTCCGCTAGCGGCAGGTTTGCCCCGTTGTGGTGACCGGCGTGGCACTGTAGGCACAGTGCGGGCTCGCTCAGGGTGAGCAGGTTGGTATTCGGTGAGCCGTGTGGCGTGTGGCAATTCAGGCAGTTCTCCGTCACCGGAGGATGCTGATACGTAAACGGTCCGCGATACTGCGCGTGGCAACTTACGCAGAGCGCATTCACGTTTGCGGTTTTGAGATTATTGCGGCCGTAGCCGCCGTGCGGATCGTGGCAATCCACGCATGTCATCTTCGCTTCGCGCAACGGATGGTGATAGGGCTGGTTCATCTGAGCCCGCTCCGTCGGATGGCATCGCAGACATGCGTCGTTGATTTCCTCCCGCCGCCCCATCGTCATTTGTGTTTCCGGCACCAGCTCCGCGACGGATCTTGTGCTGCCCGGAGACATCATGTCCATGCTCAGTGCGGCACTCGTTGCCGCACCTTTCGCAGAGTTGCTGTGTATGTTGTGGCAGTCGATGCAGCGCACGCCATTGGAAGCGTGTGGCCCCGCCATCCAATTACGAACCTTTGCGTCTTGCGCGTGGCAGCTCAGGCAGACGCCGTTTGCCTCGCGCGCCGGTCGCTTGCTGAAATTCACGATCTTGGTCACGTCACCGCCGCCACTGACATGCAGGCTTCCGTCGCCATGACACTGCTCGCACTCCACGCCCTGCTGCGCGTGGAACGAATGTGGAAAGCTCCCGGTGATCTTCGAGTGGCACGTCGCACATGTCTTCGACCCAACCGCGTGTGCTCCCGGAATGTTTGTGTATTGTTCGAACGAAGTGATGGAGTGGTTTGGCTTCTGGGATGCTATGGATGGAATGGAAAGGAAGAGTAGTAAAGAAATGCTTGCAACAATGATAAGAGAACGCCGCATGTATTCCCCCGTTCCCAACTTCGCTCATCGCCGCCTTTTCAATGCGTGGTTTGAGATTCTTCCTCGCCGCGTGCTGTCGTGCCGGCAACGGCCAAATCTCCATTGTTCGCGTGTGGGGCGTGACCGAGTTGGGTTCCTTCAGTCACTACGACGGGCTGATTGTGTTCTTCTGGGAATTCAAGCGAAGTGATACGGCTTACTTCTTAAAGTGATAGATATCAATATTTAATACTTTAGCGCCACCACCAAAGTTCGCATTCATACACTAACGTGCCAACTGCTCGTCGCGGTCACATCGCAGGCTGAGAGCTGCCGCCGAGCTTGTCCCTGATCGTGATCCGCCGGGGTACCCTGTATCCCGCCTGTTTGTACTATAGCTTATAGCAATTACACGCGGCCCCGCTGTTTTGGGAGCGAGCAACGTGCAAGGCGAGCCCCGTGACATCCTCGGGAAACTCGGCGGAGTTAGAAGCTCCCGGAGGGATACTTCTCCATGCGTTCCACATGCTCTCCCAGGGTGAAAGTTCGATGTGGTGAGGTTTGACTCCTCGGTTGCGGGTGCTGTCCCTTGGCAAACTGGTGGCCGGGATGCCGCACTTTGGCGGAAAAATCCTCTGGCTGGAGAACTTCTCCCCGCAAATCCACAGCCTCCCACCTCCTTTTCCACACTTGCACAAGAATTGGGTTATTGACCCCGCCTCTCGCACGCCGTACTCTCCGAATTGCAGCATTCCAGCCGTCACTTTGGTGATTCTTTTCGCCGAGTGCGACGCGGGGCCCCCGGGTTTCGGAAGCGACCGGGGTGGCCTTCAGCCTGCCGTAGCTGAATCCCCGTACATGCGGAAACCCTTGGTTTCCGGGTTCGGTCCTCTTCCGGTGCGGATTTGGCGCCGTTCCACTGGCATTTGCTGCTGTTGGCTAGTAAAATACAACATATAGCGGTACCCTCTTGACACGCACAACCTGAGGGCGTACTGTTCGCTTCCCAAGGGTATTTTCTTCCTCGGACCTCCGTTCTGCTCTCGGGCAGTACGGACTGTGTAGGTAGACCGTCAGGGCCAGATTTGGGCACCTGGCGGCAGAGCGTGAGCCAGAGGTGACTCGCGTTCAACTCCAGTGATCGCAGCCGTTCCGGTATCACTCGGTTCGGCCCTTATCTGGAGCACCGGCAAGAGTATTGCCGGACACAAATCGTGGTTCGCCAGCGTGAGACTGACGGAACTCTGGGTGTGATCTCTAAAACATGGCCTCCTCCCGTGATTTTGCTGCGGTGGCGCCGGGAGAAGGCAAGCAAACCGCGAGTCGTGTCGCGGTAAGGCACCGGGGCTGTGCGCATTTTTTACGCCCGTCCCGGACAGGGATGTTTGTTCCCAAAATTACGGTGGTGCAGTGGGCCTCGTATCCGCGTCGTATATGTGAATGCAGTTGGACGCAAGCTGTCGAGGATTGGGTGACCGGGTACCCCCTACCCGCGTTTGTGACTAGGAACCATGGGGCTCTTGCCCCTGACATGCTCTGCTGGGGATGCAGCAGACGAGCGATTCAGAAGGAGCACGCAAGATGGCCGAAGTAGGCAACAAGACCACAAATGCCGCGGCAACGACCGCGCCGGCAACCACACCAGCCCAGAAGACGACGAGGAAGGCTCCTGGACTCTCCTTCAAGCGATATTTCACCCACGCCGAGGTCTCGCCTTACGACGAGATCCAGTGGGAACTCCGTATCGCCCAGATCACCGACGCCAAGGGCAACGTCATCTTCGAACAGAAGGACGTTGAGACTCCCAAGGATTGGTCGATGACCGCCACCAACATCGTCGCCAGCAAGTATCTTCACGGCCAGCTTGGCACGCCCGAGCGCGAAACCGGTGTCCGTCAGCTCATCTCCCGCGTTGCTGAAACCATTCGCGACTGGGGCATGAACGGCGGCTACTTCCGTTCTGCTGACGACGCAGCCATCTTCCATGACGAGCTCGTCTATCTGCTGCTCCACCAGTACGCGGCCTTCAACTCGCCCGTCTGGTTCAATGTCGGCTGCGATCGTCTCGAACCCAATTCTGATGCCGCCACCTGGCACTGGAACCCGCAGCTTGGACGCGTCGAGTTTGGCGTCTCCGGTTATCGCAATCCCCAGTGTTCCGCCTGCTTCATCAACTCCGTGCGCGACACCATGGATTCCATCCTCACTCTTGCCAAGACCGAGGGCATGCTCTTCAAGTGGGGATCGGGCACCGGCACCAATCTCTCGCCTCTGCGCGGCTCCACCGAGAAGCTCGCCGGCGGAGGTACTGCCAGCGGTCCGCTTTCGTTCATGAAGGGCTTTGATGCTTTTGCCGGAGTCATCAAGTCCGGCGGCAAGACTCGCCGTGCCGCCAAGATGGTCATCCTCAACATCGACCATCCCGATGTTGTCGACTTCATCGAGTGCAAGTCGAAGGAGGAGGCCAAGGCGTGGTCTCTCATCCAGGCCGGTTATGACGGCTCCACGCCCGACAGCGAAGCCTACTCGTCCATCTTTTTCCAGAACGCCAACAACTCCGTCCGCGTCACCGACGAGTTCATGGATGCCGTCGTTCGCGATGCCGATTTCTCCACCCGCGCCGTCAAGGACGGCCACGTCGTCGCCACCTACAAGGCTCGCGACCTCCTGAACAGAATTGCCGAAGCCACCTGGAAGTGTGGCGACCCTGGCATGCAGTACGACACCACGGTCAACAAGTGGCACACCTCGAAGAACACCGCGCGCATCAACGCCTCCAACCCCTGTTCGGAGTACATGTTCCTCGACGACTCCGCCTGCAACCTGGCGTCGTTGAACCTGATGAAGTTCGCGCCCAGCGGAACTTTCGATGTCGAGTCCTACCGC
This sequence comes from Acidobacteriota bacterium, assembly GCA_021779935.1. Classification (GTDB taxonomy): domain Bacteria; phylum Acidobacteriota; class Terriglobia; order Terriglobales; family Acidobacteriaceae; genus JAJXZT01. The sequence continues at coordinate 61,635 of JAJXZT010000032.1, read as the reverse complement.
TTCGCCGTCGATGTCCTGATCACCGCGCAGGAGATTCTCGTCGATAACTCCGGTTATCCCACTGAATCCATCTCGCGCAACTCTCACGACTTCCGTCCGCTTGGCCTTGGCTACGCCAATCTTGGCGCCCTTCTCATGGCCAGCGGCCTTCCGTACGACTCCGATGCTGGCCGCGACTACGCCGCCTGCGTCACCGCCATCATGTGCGGCGAGGCGTATCTCCAATCTGCTCGCATCGCCGAGCAGTGTCCTTCGCTCGCTTCCGCCGGCGACAAGCTCAAGGAGTACTACGGCGAGTCCGGCACTCCCGGTGGCGCCTGCCCCGGCTTCTATTTCAACCGCGAACCGTTCCTCGATGTCATTCGCATGCATCGCGCCTCGGTCAACAGCATCAGCCGCGCCCGCGTTCCCAAGGAACTCTTTGCAGCCAGCCGCGACTGCTGGGATCAGGCGCTCTCTCATGGCGAAAAGTTCGGTTATCGCAACGCGCAGGTCACCGTGCTTGCGCCCACCGGCACCATCGGTTTCATGATGGATTGCGACACCACCGGCGTCGAGCCCGACCTCGCGCTCGTCAAGTTCAAGAAGCTTGTCGGCGGCGGCATGATCAAGATCGTCAACGGCACCGTGCCGCAGGCGCTCTTCAAGCTCGGCTACACCCAGGACCAGGCCAACGCCATCGTCAGCTACATTGACGCTACCGGAACCATTGAAGGCGCGCCCCACGTCAAGGAAGAGCACCTTGCCGTCTTCGATTGCTCTTTCAAGCCGGCCAAGGGAACGCGCAGCATCCACCACATGGGCCATCTCAAGATGATGGCTGCCACGCAGCCCTTCATCTCCGGCGCCATCTCCAAGACCATCAACATGCCCGAGTCGGCCACCATCGAGGAGATCGCCGACGCGTATGTTGAAGCTTGGCGTCACGGCCTCAAGGCCGTCGCCATCTATCGCGACGGTTCCAAGAAAAACCAGGTGCTCACCACCCGGCAGGACGGCAAGAAGGAGGAGAAGACGGTGGCCGTCGAGGAAGAAGATCCCAAGTCGCCTCCTCGCGCACGTCGCCACAAGCTCCCCGACGAGCGCATCTCGTTGACGCACAAATTCAACATCGGCGGACACGAGGGCTACATCACCGTTGGCCTTTATCCCAACGGACAGCCCGGCGAAATCTTCATCACCATGGCGAAGGAAGGTTCCACCGTCAGCGGTCTCATGGATTGCTTCGCCACCGCCGTTTCCATCTCGTTGCAACACGGCGTCCCGCTCAAGCTCTTCTGTGAGAAGTTCGCGCACAGCCGTTTCGAACCCAGCGGCTGGTCCGGCAATCCCGACATCGGCTTTGCCAAGTCCATCATGGATTACATCTTCCGCTGGCTCGAGCTGCGCTTCCTCACCGGACAGCAGCAGTCGTTGTTCGAGGACCTGCACCCGCATCCCAAGGCGCAGCTTGGCGAATCGGCCATCGACTCCATTCACGCCTCCGAGTATTCACCCTCGGCGGAACCGCGCAATTCGCGGCTTGAAACCGGTTCTGTCCACCACGCCTCCGACGCCCTCAAGGGCTTCGTCGACATGGGTGACGCCCCAAGCTGCCCAACCTGCGGCGCCATCATGACCCGCAACGGCTCCTGCTACCGCTGCATGTCCTGCGGTTCCACCAGCGGTTGCAGCTAGCGAGAAGGGAAGTGACGGTAGAGCGGGCCTTCAGGCCCGCGTCACCTGGGTCAATCACGGCGCGACGATAGTCGCGCCGTTGCTTTTTATCAAGTCCCGAAGAATCCCTCTCTTCTGAATTTGCACAACAATCCTCGCTTGCCGCATCCAAACATTGCGTGTCATTGTTTTGTAGGGGAAGTAATTCGTTTTGCATTCTGAGCCGCTGACTTCCGATTCTCAAAATTCCGTCTTGGACACTGCATCCGCCATCGTCCGGCCGCAGCTCTCGCGGGCGCTTCTTTGGACCATGACGGTGGCTTCCGCCGTTGCTGTCGCCAACATCTATTACAACCAGCCGATGCTTGCCGACATGATGCGCGCCCTCAATGTGTCGCCCAAGGAGATCGGCCTCGTCGCAACCTTCACCCAGGTCGGCTATGCCCTCGGAATGCCGCTCTTCATTCCGCTCGGCGCCTTCGTCAACCGCCGTCGCCTGGTCGTGTCGTTATTCTTCGCCGTTGCCTGCGCTCTCGTCTTTGCCGCTGAGTCCCGCACGCTGCCGGCGCTTATCGCCGCCAGCTTCCTGATCGGGCTTACTACGGTCATATCTCAGATCCTCATTCCGCTCGCCTCCGAACTTGCGTCACCGGAGGAGCAGGGAAAAACCATCGGCACCATCTTGAGCGGCATTCTGCTCGGAATCCTTCTTGCGCGCACTTTGAGCGGCGTTGTGGCTGAACATCTTGGCTGGCGCACCATGTTCTGGATCGCTGCCGGATTAGCTTTCATCTTCGGCGTCTTGCTTCGGCTCCAACTTCCCAGCTTCAAACCGCATTCGCAAACCACGTATCCCGCGCTCATCCGCTCCATCTGGGACCTCGCGCGCCAGACTTCCAAGTTGCGTCAGGTCTCCTTCGTCGCGGCAATGTTCTTTGCCGCCTTCACTGCCTTCTGGACCACCCTCGTCTTCCTGCTCGAGACGCCGCCGTATCACTTCGGCAGCCAGGCCGCCGGACTCTTCGGCATCGTTGGCGCCACGGGAGTCTTCATTGCTCCCATCGCCGGACGCCTCTCCGACCGGCGCTCGCCGCGCTTTGTCGTTGCCAACGCCATCGTCGCCGTCGTCGCCGCCTTTGTGGTCTTCTGGCTCTTTGGCTTCCATCTCTGGGGACTGGTAATCGGAGTTGTTCTACTTGATGGCGGCGTGCAGGCGGCGCAGGTCGCCAACCAGAGCCGCGTCCTCTCGCTCCACCCGCAGGCCCGCAACCGCGTGAATACCGTCTACATGATTTCTTATTTCACTGGGGGATCGGTGGGATCGTTGCTGGGAACGTGGGCTTGGGGACGTTGGGGATGGCACGGCGTCTGCGGTTTGGGTGTGCTCTCGATGTTGATCGCCGCCGGAGCGTTCCTGGCGCGTGGCGAGGAAATGGTCGAAAACGGCAATCCCGCTAACGAACCCGCCTGACTGTCGTATTAGGCATTTACGCTCAAATACGGGATGGTTGTTATACTTCCATTCATATGAACACCACCAAGATCATCGCAGACCTTAGGGCGGAACGTGACCGGATCGATGCAGCAATTCGGGCACTCGAAGCTCTTGCAGGAGCCAGCTCATCTCCCCGTGGGCACGGTTCGAACGCAACTCAGCCAAAGTCCAAAGGTGGCCCCCGGCAGATGAGTGCCGCCGGTCGCAAACGTATCTCAGACATGATGAAGAAGCGTTGGGCCGAGCGGCGCAAGGCAATGAAGAAATCAGCGTAGTCTGTCTATTGAATTGCACGGGCGGGTCGTAGTACCCGCCCGGTATTCCATACCTTCTTACTACCCTTCCATCTGCTGGCTCAGGTACCGTTCGTACCCAATCTCCTTGATCAAGTGGAGTTGTGCTTCCAGCCAGTCGGCGTGTTTTTCTTCGTCCTTCAGCAGACGCTGGAACAGTTCGGCCGACACGTTGTCGCCTTCCTCGCGCGCCAGTTTGATCGACGCGTTGTACATCGCCACCGCGTCCACTTCCAGCTTCAGGTCGCCCTCGATTTGCTCTTTCACCGTCTGACCGATGTTCAGCTTCATCGCTTCCGTCAGCGTCGGGCTTCCGTCCAGGAAGAGGATCCTCTCGATCAGCGCTTCCGCGTGTTTCATCTCGTCAATCGACTGCTTCTTGATAAAGCTTCCGAGCTTTTCGTAGTGCCAGTTCTCGCACATCTCGGCGTGCAGAAAATACTGGTTGATCGCCGTCAATTCTTCTTTCAATGCGTGGTTCAGTGCCACTAGGACTTTTGCATTTCCCTTCATCGCAGAGTTCCCCTTCCTTATGTTCTGTGTGATGTGCTGCGCAAACCACCTCCGCAGCGGATGGACTATGACTGCACCGTGCGTTTCCATCCTAGGACAATCCCCCGCGCTGTGCCAATGAAACCGCCCACGCTCCGTCCCACTCTTCGTGTCTGTCTGTTCTCTGTGATCCTCTGTGACCTCCGTGGTGATCCTTTGCCTTTGCAGTTCGTGACTCGCGACTAGCGACTCGTGACTTCTTTATCACACGTCAAGATGTTCTTGGTCACACATTCTCCGCACTGATCTCATTCGCAAGGAAATAGAGTTCTCAATTCGATGTCCCCTTTTCCCCCTCTCGTATGTCACACTGGATATAGAGGCAAAACATTCGAGCCCGCCCCGCGCGGGCTTTTGTCGTTTTGTTGTTGGCTAACGGCTAGGGGCTAAGCTCAAACAGCTAACTGCCTTGTTATCTAATATTTGCATCGAATACCGCTAAATATTAGAAAACAAAGTATTTAAAAATAGGGGGGTGGGGGTAGGAATGCAACACGCATCCACCTTCGCAGCGCGCCTCACGGTAAAATGGCAAGTTCCATTCATCGGAGAGAAAATAGGCCGCTCATGGACTTGCTCGATCCCCACAAGCTTCTCGATTCGATTGGCTGGAAGATCCTGGAAGAGCTTCAGGAAGATGCGCGTATCTCCAACGCCGAGCTTGGGCGTCGCGTCGGACTCTCCACTCCTGCGGCCGCCGAGCGCGTTCGCAAAATGGAGGAGGCGGGAATCATCACCGGCTATTACGCCTCGATCAACCCCGCCAAGGTCGGTCTGCCGATGACGGTTTTCATCCGCATGCAGATCGCGGGTACCGAGAAGGCGACCATCGCGCGCGTCATCGAGGCCATCCGTCAGATGGACGAGGTACAGGAGTTCCACTGCACCACCGGCTCCGACTCGTTCATCATCAAGGCCCAGTTGCTCACCGTCGAGCACTTGGATGAAATGATTGAACGCCTTACCTCTTACGGCATGACATCGACAAATATCGTTCTATCCACGCCGCTCAAGCGCAAGATCGTCCGTCATCACCACGTCGAGAACCACCAACCGGCGCGCTGATCCGCCGCAAAAAAAGTTAGCGGAGGCTGATGTTGCGCGGCCCCGCGCCACCAGCCTCCGCAGCCCATCCCCCACGGATGGACATCCTACTGAGCGCTGCCCAGCAGCTTTATTTCCGCCGCGCGCATCGCTTCATAAATCTGGTCGAAACTTTCGATCGCGAACAGCAGCTTGTGCATCTCGTCGACCTTCACCGTCGTCGAAAGCACTTCGTCGAGGTCGAAGTCGTGAATCGCGCAACCGCCGTTGATCACGTTCGTGCATTCGCCGTGCGAGCTGATCACTCCGCTTCCGTAAACCTTCAGCTTGCCGTTCTGCCGGATCACGCCGAACTCAACCGTGTACCAGAACAAACGTCCGAGCTTCTCGCGTATCTCTTCGTCCTTCACTCCCGCGCACACTTTCCCGTAGTGCTGCAGAAAGTCCGCGAACACCGCATGAGCATGCATCGGAACGTGTCCGAAGACGTCGTGGAAGATGTCCGGTTCCGGCGTGTATTCCAGCGAGTTGCGGTCGCGCAACCATGTCGTTGTCGGGAACTGGCGATCGGCCAGCATCTCGAAGAAGGCATCGCCCGGCATGAATCCGCTCACCGGAGTCGTGCTCCAACCGGTTCTTGGACGCAGCCTGTTGCTGATCGAGTACAGGTTCGGCAATCGGTCGTTCTGTAGACCGATGACTTCGTAGCCATCGAGGTATTCGCGGCAGGCATGCTGCTCCAGCTGCGGCATGCGCCTTCGCACCAGTTCGGACCACACCGCGTGCTGTTCCGCCGTGTACTCCGCGTACTTCTGTTCCACCAGGTACGGCACTGATAGCGTCAACGAACCAGTCGCCACGATTCACCTCCCGTCCTCTCCGTCCGCCGCGTTGGCTTGAGGCAGCAGGAAACTTCTCGCCGTCGGAGAGTTTTGTGAGTCATTGATTGTCCATGTTGGCTGCGGCATTTCGCCGCCGCGCCACCCCACGCTTCTATGCAGGGAGTTTACTCACAACGGGTTTGTCGTGACATGGTGAACTGAATGAAGGATGCATCGCCGACGTGCAAATCGCCGTTTGTCTGCCCACGCTGCTTTCGGAAATGTAAGTCTTGGAGTCGTACCGAGCGGCAACCGGAAAGCGGTCTGCTACACTTTGCCGAGTTTGTGTTTTTCCTTGATGGGGAGATAGCGATGGAACCGAAGATTGCGCTCGTGACTGGAGCAAGCGGTGGCCTCGGAACGTCCGTGGTAAAGGCTTTGCTCGATGCTGAAATGACTGTCATTGGAGTCTCGCGGAATATCACGGCGAGCGACGTCCCGCACCCATCCTTCGTTGCACTTCCAGGTTCTTTGTCTACCCTGGAATCTTCCGCGGCTCTCGTCGACGGTGTTATCAAACGCTTTGGCCGAATCGACGTGCTTGCGCATCTCGTCGGCGGATTCGATGGCGGGAAACCGATCGCAGGGTCCGACGAGGCCAGCTTCCGGGCCATGTTCGACATCAACCTCTTCACCGCTTTTTACGTCTTGCGTGCCGTGCTTCCACACATGAGGCGCCAGCAGGGTGGACGCATCATCGCCATTGGCAGTCGTGCCGCCGAATCCCCCGGTCCTGGCGTCGGCGCGTATAGCGCATCCAAGGCTGCCATCGTCTCGCTGATCCGAACGGTTGCCTTGGAGAATGGTAAAGCCGGCATCACCGCCAACGTCCTGTTGCCGGGCACCATCGATACTCGGGCGAACCGTGCCGCCATGCCGGACGCAGACACCTCCGCTTGGGTGGCCCCATCGAGCATCGCCAGCCTGATTGTTTGGCTCTCCGGGGGTAGCGGGAGCGACGTCAACGGGGCGGTCATCCCCGTCTATGGCGCGGGCGGCTAGCCCCAGTGGGAGTTGTTCTTGCTCTGGAACAGTCCCGCATACTGTCACAAAAAGGAACGTCGCAAAGCCTACAAACCTGCGATTCATTGGGAGTGCGTGCATAGTCCGTCAGAATGTCCTCCATCGGACACGTAGTTTGTTCGGCAGTGAGGAGTTGATTATGCAAACGTCGGAACTGTCCCAGGCACAGAGGACGAATGAATTGCTGGAACTGTTATCGGACCAACTCCAGTTGATCGCTGCCTACCTGGCGACTCCGGTAGCTGCCAGCATGGCTGACTCTAACATGATGCAACCTGCCTATTTTCGTGTGTTGCACCACAAGGTGCATGAAACGCGAATACAACTCGGAATTGAGCGCGAATAAAACTGGCAAATTTCGAGCGACCCTCGTCAGCGTGGGGATTTCCTGGGTTTCCGACGTGTTTATTCTGTGGGTAATGGTACAGTTCGCCCCTGCTCGCGTTAATTCTATATATAAGGTTGGCTGGCTTTCGCGTGGGGTACGTGTGGGCGAAGTCTTTCCCTGTCTCGCGAGTCCCATACTTCCGAGAATTTCAATCCAGGAGCGCACTACGTGAAGAGATTCGGGGCATTTTGTCTAGTGGCAATTTTCTTTCTGTGTTCTTCCACCATGTATGCAGCCGACAAGTATTCAGGCACACCCGCAGCTCAGGCGGAGTACAAAAAAGCCGAAAAGGCCCGTGAATCGGGTGATTTCGATACTGCCGCGGCCGATTATCAAAAGGCCATTGATCTCGATCACAATTTCGCCAAGGCTTATTCCGACCTTTTGTTTGCGCGAACCCTGCAGATGTATCTCGGTAGTCAGGGCAAAGGAAAGTCCAACGAGGAAAAAGCAGCTCTGCTCAAAAAGTCCCACGACGAGACTGTCGCAAAGTACACAACACTGGCCAGCCAGCATCCCGACAACCCAGTTTACCCGTGGGTGGTTGCGCAGCTTTACAACGAATCCGACCCTGACCTGCAAGAGAAGTACTGCCGCCAGTCGGTGAAAATCAGTGAGGATTTCACCCCGGGGTATGAGTGTCTGGCAACGGTCGCCATGCTGCGGGGGGATTCAGTTCACGGTGCCGAATACTTTCGAAGAGTTCTCGCTGCCAATCCTGACAGCCCCGACGTTGCGCTCCAGTACATGTATTACGTCCATGCCGATCCAAAGGAGTACAAGGCCGCCGCTCTGGAAGTAGGTAAAAAGTTTCCCAACAGCCAACAAGCGGCTCAGGCGCTCTATCGCTACGCGATGGCCGAAACAGACCGTGACGAACGAGTGAAGGACCTGAAGCAATTACTCGCAAAGTATTCGCCGGCAAAGTTCGACTCTGCCTCCGACGCCGCCGACGACCTGTTTGCGTATTACGATCAGACCGATCCCGCCAAGGCCCGTCGCCTCGCACAGAAGATGTTGGAGCAGATGCCTGCCAGCAAGACTTGGAAGGCAGATGTTGCCTATTCCGACGCCATGGTCGAGGCCAAGCGGAAAATTGATGCGCATGATGGCGCTGGGGCCCTGGCCATACTCGGCAAAGTGAAGACTCCCGGCTACGTCTTCAGCAAGGTTCGTCTGAATCTTCTTACGGCCGAGGCGAAGGAGATTTCCGCTGGTCCTGCGGAATCCTACGTATTTCTTTTAAAAGACGTCGCTGCGTTTCCTTCCGACCGGGAAATATTGGCGCTCTATGCTTCCGGAAAAAAGCTTGGCAAAAACAGGGAGCAGGTCGACGCCGAACTTTGGGGCGCACGCTCTGCCGCTTCCACCCCGGCAATTCCGTTCTCGCTTGAATCGTTCACCACGGGCAAGAAAGTATCGTTGGATGACTATAAGGGCCACGTCGTCATCGTTGATTTCTGGTACCCCAACTGCGGTCCTTGCATGGCGTCGTTTCCTTACTTGCACGGCATTCTTGAGAAATTCAAGGACCAGGGTGTAGTGCTGCTCGCTATCAATGGCATTGAAGGCCAGGCTCCGTTTGTGCTGCCTCTGTTAAAGAGCAAGGGACTCGACGATTTCATTCCGCTCAGGGGCAATGAGAAGTGGTGCAGTGACGTCTATCATGTGCGCGGATTTCCAACCACATTCTTCATCGGCGCCGATGGCCGCGTTTATTTCAAGACGCATGTCTACAGTCCTGAAACGCAGTCCATGGCAGAGTTGCAGATCGAAGCTTTGCTGCGTGCGCAACAGGAAGGGAAGTCCAGCCAGTCAGGCGGTCAGTAGCCTTCAAGCCCTGGGGCCCGCTTTTCGCGGGCCCTTGTTGCGCCTGCACTCGACGTGCTCCCCGCCGAACATGCGGATCAGAATGCGCTCTTCAAAATCCGGGTGGAGGACAAGTGCACCTCCAGGCCGAAATCATGCTCGCATTTGCCCAGTGTCGCTTATACTGCGTCTAATGAGTTTCGACTCAAAGCCTGTTCCGTCGCAAAATCCGCCGCAGGCGGAACCGGCCTCATCGCAGGTGGACGCAATGCGAATTTGTCCCACCTGTGGCTCGCAGCTTGAGGAGCATCGCTGCAAGTTGCTCTGCCGCACATGTGGGTTTTACCTGAGCTGTGCGGATTTCTACTAGGCGGCCGCATTCAATTGCTGCCATTTGTCAATTTTCTAGATGACAGACGCGGCGCATGCCGCGCGTTAGGAGAACGGAATGCAGAGAACTGGAAGTGCACACTGGTCGGGCGGTTTGAAGGATGGCAAGGGAACGGTTTCCACTGCCAGCGGAGTCCTGTCGAACACGCAGTATTCTTTCAGCACGCGCTTTGAAAACGGCATCGGCACCAATCCCGAAGAATTGATCGGTGCCGCCCACGCCGGATGCTTCTCAATGGCGCTTTCCGGCCAACTCGGTGCGGCTGGCATGACTGCCGAGAGCATCGACACCACCGCGACCGTGACTTTTGAGAAAGTCGGCGACGGGTTCGCCGTCACCGCAATTCATTTGGATCTCAAGGCGAAAATTCCGGGAGCCGACAAGGCGAAGTTCGAACAGGCCGCGAATAATGCCAAGGCAGGTTGTCCGATCTCGAAACTCTTTGCCAACAACGCGAAAATTACGTTGAACGCGCAGCTTGTCTAGTTGTGCGAAAGTCAAGCTTCAAGCGGAAGGGCCCGAGTCATCGGGCCCATTCCTTTTGCCGCGCACCATCAGCGCCGCAGTCACTGCTGGCTTTCGCCGTGCGACCGCAGGATGTCTCGTATCTCCCGATTGATTCGTGCTGCGTCGCGGGCTGCCTGGTCAATCAACTCCAGCCACTTCTTGTTGGTGTCGTCGAGCGCCGTCTGGCCCAGCAGGTACGAAGCTTGCATGATCGTTTCAATCGAGTTGCTGAGATCATGCGCCAGCACGCTCAGGTTCTTGCTGATGGAGAGAGGTATCGTTGTGCTGGCTGTCTTCTTTGATTCGAGTGCCATCATCTTCCTCGCAACCCGCGCGATCGCTGCTATGAGTGATGTTTGCCCCGGGTACGGTGCCGATTGGATTGGAAGCAGCTTCCATCCTTGGAGTTGCGTGCAAAGTAAAGAACGAGATGTCAGCTATTCCGAAACGGTGCTCAGGATCACCGGTTAATTGTGTATCCCGGCGCCAAACCCCGACGCGAAGTGAAACACATGGTATCGCGAAAGTGCAGGAATCGCGCGGGTTGCGGCAAGTTGACCGCGGTTCGCACTATGATGTTACAATACCTTTGCAAGCCTGATGCAGCCGGCCCGTTTCAGGGCTGTGCGGCCCGAACGCCCGCCGACGCGGTGCTGTTGGGCGACTTACCCAGTGCCGAAGTGGCGGAATTGGCAGACGCGCATGGTTCAGGTCCATGTACCCGCAAGGGTGTGGGGGTTCGAGTCCCTTCTTCGGCACCAGATTCACCCAATAACCGCAGTATTATTGGGGTTTTTGAGGGATTAGGAAGCGCATCCTAACACTCTTCCTAACAATTTTTAGAGATTTGTTCTCGGTTTCCCAAAAACACAGTAGTAAGCACACGGGGGAGACCGATGTCGAACCGAAGCGTCCAACTTTACAAATATGTTCCACTGTCCACCGGCTGGCGTTACTGCCGCGCCGTTTTCTACCCAAACAATCGAATTAAGCCCCACGCTGTCCTGACCCCTACGGGCGACCAAGTCATCCGGGAGGGTCAGTATTATTTGCACTTTGCTCGCCGATGGGAACCCGTGGGAGACGACCCACAGGACGCTTTCCGAGCCCTGATGTTGAGGCGCGGTGAGCTATTAACCGTATCCAGCGGGGGCACCCTAGCCAGTGGTGACACCACACCAGTTGTGGGAGGGACATTACGCGGTCAGCTTGACGCTTGGCTAGATGAAATAAAGGATGGGGGTTTTCACCGCGACACCTACGACGCCAAACGCCTAGTGGCGGACGAGTTTTGTGCCTCGTGCAAAGGTGTCAAACTGCTTTCCGCCGTCACGCGAAAGCACTGCTTGCAGTATGTCAACGCCTACCTCAGGCAAAGGGGCAACAGCGACCGCACAAGGTTTAACAAATTCCTGCATCTGCGTCAGTTTCTACAGTCGCAGGGCCTAGGTGCCCTACTTACCACCCGCGACGCCCCTGCGTACTCGGTTAAGGACCCGGTTGCGTTCGAGGATGAGGAGTTGAGGCACTTTTGGTCGGTTTGCCCCCCGCATAAGGTGCTTAGATATGAGGTACTGCTCACGTGTGGTTTGCGAAAACAGGAAATCGAAACCCTTCGCTGGAAAGATGTCATTTTTAATGAGGGCATCATCCGCGTTCAGCCACGACCAGAATGGGGGTACACCCCAAAAAAGCATCACTGCCGGGACATCCCCCTAAGAGCGGAGACACTGGAAAAATTGAAGCATCTCAAACAGACGGCGAAGTACGACCTCGTGTTCCACACCGCGAGTGGCAAACCACTGCTACAACTGTGGGACGACGTGCAGGCACTTTTTAGGAAGGTGAACAAGCGGAATGGCAACGTCGTGCCGATGGACAAGGCTCACCCACACACATTTCGCGCAACCTTTTGCACAACACACCTGCGTCAGCACACCCCGGTGCCTGACGTTATGCGACTCATGGGGCACCGAGATGTGGAAAGTACCATGAGGTATATGGCTTGCCTTAGCCGGGGAAGGTTACAGGCATGGGTGCAGCAGGTTGAGTTCCCTCTAGCGTTTTTTGGCCCACAGGCTTGACGCCTCGTGTATCCGAGCCCTTTGCTCGTTGTACCAAGCATCGCTGTAGAGCTGAGCATCACCGTGTTCATACAAATATTCGAGTGCCTGTATTTCGCGTTTCACACGTGTGGGTGTCATCGCTTTTAGTTGCTCGGTTGCCGGTGGTTTTTTCATTGCTTTCTTCGCTGCTTCCTTGGTTTTCATTTTTTGCGCCCTCTACATAGGGGCTGGCAGCAGCGGAATTTACTTACTGTTTTTTCGTCATCATGTGGGGCGGTCTTCCTCGGCGTACAGTGGCGGGCACCCGTCCAGCCACCATGACCCGGTATAGTGTGCGCAGGTGCCTACGGCGGTAATCGATTGCACTGGCACGCACCCCATATGCCTCTGCAATTTCGGGCAATGTGTACCCCGCCAGCAGCATGTCCAATGTGTCCAGTAAATACGGGCGGTGCGCCTCGACAAAATCCCGAAATTCCTGGGTCCCATGGTCGGGTATGGTGGCGGTTTCAACCTCCGCCTTGTGAAGCTGCTTTTTGACTTCTTCTGGGGTCTCGTCCACGTAGTTTATTAAGTGCCCGTGCGCGTCGCGCCTGTCCCTATTTATGCGGTTCACAATTTCACGGCGCATGGTCATGTGTACGAAATTGAAAAACAATCCAGCGTCGCTGCCCCCCGTTTTCGCAGGGTCAAACGCTTCGATAACGCGGCTCCTAACCAGTTTGAGCGATAGCTCCTGCACGAGATCATCTTTCATCGCGTAGGGTATGCGCGGGTTTTTGTGTACAAAGTTGTGGACCGCCAACGGGAAGCGGTCAAAAAATTCATCAGCAGTTTTTGGTGGAACAAATTGGGTTTCAGGCTTCACGGTCTCCCCCTACTATCTAGTACGGTTCTCCGTGCAAGGGCCTGATTCCTGCCCTCTAGGGTCGTTTTCTGCGGTCGTTTATTTGAAGTCCCAACCCAACAATACTCGTCAGTCCTAGCAGCCCCATCAGGGCTTTTATCCCACCCATCCACTGGTCTGTCACCGCCATTAGCTCGGCTATTTTCTGACCTTGTATATCGCTGGACTTTCGCATCTCACTCAGGACGTTGTCTAGGTTGTCCAACCGCTGGTCTTGTACTTGGTCATAGTCCGAGCCAGTGTAAGACCGCACGACCACATTTTTTTGGTGCCTAGTTGGGCTCCCAGCGAACGAGTCAGCCTTGGCAAAAATCATCAAGCAGAGCACGATAGTTAGTACGTGTAGAGTTAGACGCAGGAAGTGACGAGGGGTGTTCATTTTGGGAGCCTTAGTTAGTTATTTAGTTTTCGAGTCATGCTCGGTACACCAGCAATCTGTTAACTTCGTGTTGTGCCGTCCAGACGGGCACTTATCCCCGTCCGCAATTACACTGGCTGCGCCGCCTTTACAGATAATCTTACGGGTATCGGGCTTCGCAGTCGGGAAGAATTGCATCATCTTATTTTCGTACTGTATCGACATGTGTAAATCCTTAGAATAAGCCAATCGCCAGCACAGGTGCCGACACCGGCTGCAAGTTTGCCTCTTGTGGTGTGCTAATTGTTGCTGGCAGAGCGCCACCGCTTGCTTGGCTGCTTGTGCCCTGCATCATCCAGCCGGGCACAACCTGCAAGACCCCCGGCAGGGTGACCGCTGTGGTTCCATTGCACGTCCACGCCACGTAATACACACCCGCACTTAGCACGGTCGTAGACACACCAAACACACCATTGCTTGGGTAAACGGTCGGCGTCGCAGCCACAATCAGGTTTCCGGCGATGTCGTAAATTCCAAAGCTGTGCAGATTGGTGGTATCAGTACCGCTCAGCGCGGCATAAATTTGAGAGAACGTCACCGGATAGGGCAGGCTCATCGGCGTGATGAGGATACCATTGGCGGCCAACATCATTGCACTCTGCGTAAGTAGCGTGCTGCTGGTGCCAGTCGGCATGTAGTAAGGCAATGACTTGGTGACGTTTAGTACCGTCGGGTCTACCAGATACCCGGGTGTGTACGTGGAACCTAGCAGCGACAGTAGCGACGCCATTGACATACCCGTGATGGCACCTTGTGCATAGTAGCTATCGGTGACCACCTTGGGTGCCATCTGGTTATAGTCTGTGGGGCACACGGTTATGGTGCTATCGGCATTGGCAGCCGCAATCTGTGTGTCGGTGCTTTGGCACCACACAAGTCCTAGACCAGTGGGTTGCACTTTCGGCTGGAAACAAAACAGGTAACCCCACAGGGCGGAGTTTGAATCAGATGTTCCGGTCGCCGTGAACGACACACTGGAGTCCCCACCGCTGCTTATCAACTCCCATCCGTGCGTTGTCCACGTCGCGGGGGACACGGTGTAGGTGGTGGTGTCTCGCAGGGTGTAACCCGTGGTGCAGGTCACGCCGAGGTTTGCCGACGCGCCTCCCACTGCAAAAATAAGTTCACCCGCAGTAGTAACGGGAATGTGTACCGTCAGCGTGGGCGCTGTGTACACCGCTGTGTTTTTCGGTAGTCCGCTGTAGCCAGCGTTGGTGACCAACAGGGGCTTGACCCCGTCCACACCGCTGTATTCGTGTGCTTTTACAGACAGGGTGGTTGCGCCAGTCACGCTGGCAGTAATGGTTGTGGCGGCAGCCGTCGCAATTGTGTAAAAATTGGCGAACACCATGCCCCCGTTACCCGTGGATGAGTCCATAAGGGCATCAGCCTCTACAGGGCGAAAATAATTATTACCCCCATTGTCGGTGACCGCGACCGTTGTGCTCGGGGCTCCGATGGTTGTCCAGCCGTACACCACCGTGACAAAGATCAAGTCGCCCACAGCGACGCTGCTTCCAAAGGTGCACGAGGAAGTGCCAGCCGCATCCTGCACATGCACGATAGGTGCGGGTGTCCCCGCTGCAACTGGAAATGCGGGGCATGTCCATGCCGATGCGTAGGCGTTGCAAGTGGGGTAAGTGTTCCCACTTCCATCTATAGCTGTCGGCGATAACATCCAAATATTTTGCATACGTGTCCTTAGCAACTCATGATGATGGCGTTGTGTATCAGTAGCTCCGCAGCTTCGCCCACCACGTAGTAGTTTTGCTCGTCGTACTCGTCCGATTCCAGCGTGATGTCCACTCGTTGCCCGTTGAAGGAATTCTGTTGTCCTACCTTGTAGGCGGGTGTCCATGCGTCGTTGAACCACACGGGCTCCGTTGGCGTAACGCGGTAGCCGTTCACCACACGCCACTGGTGGTTCGAGGTGCTGCTGACCTTAATTACTTTGCGGTACGTGTCCAACCCAGTGGCAAAACACTTGCCCCGGAGGTAGTCGCCAACCACAACATCACCAGCCCGAACGTTACCTTTACCCTGAACATCAACCAACACGTTAGCTTCAGGGCACACACCACCCGTGTCGGTGCCACCACCGGCGGGTAGTCCGACCGCCGTGGTAGTCACGGAGAATGCTGGAATGGGTACGCGCCCATCGTAGTAAGCCTGCGTGGCGTACACGACGCTAGCCGTTGTGCTTGGTGGATTGGGATTGGTAAATCCTAGTGTCCCGCTCACGGCATCCACATACCCATAAATGAAATACGTTGTGCTTGCCGACAGCGACGACCACGTGTATGTCTGGTACGCGATGGACAAAGATGTCCCGTCCATGCGCATCAGGGATTGTGCTGGCACGGTCAACGTGATGCTGTTGCTCGTGTAGGTGTAGCTATATGCAACTGGCTGTGTCGGCGCGACACTACCTTGTGCGTTGAGCACAGACGACGTGTGCAGCGTGCCATCTGTAGCCACAAATTTGATACGGCGATAGGTTGCACCGTCGCTCAAAATGTCCAGCGACTTACCCGTGGTCACTTCTGCACCAGCCTCGGCTGGTTTTAGTGAGTCAACAGTAGCTCCACTTACATAGTTAAGCTTGTCAGCCGTGCGACCAACGAGCACGGACAAGTCTTTACCCGTGGTTTTCTCTGCACCCATCTCCAGCGGCTCTAGGTCGTCCATCTTGTTACCGCTGCTGTAGATGACCTTGCTGCCATACAGTTGTGTCGGTGCGGTGATGTCGATGGCTTCGCACACTGCTACATACCATGTTGCCGCCACCGAGCCGCCCGTCAGATAAACGAATCCCGTGGTGCTAAATGTGCCGCTGTTCCCAATCTGTAACCGCCACACATACTCTGTCCATGTGCCTGTACCCGCCATCGAGGATAGTGATGTTTGCACCGACCCTGTCCCCACCGGGTTGCCACCAAAATTAATTGTGTAGCCAACCGGGATGTTGGCGATGACACGCCATACCAGCGTTGACCCCCGGTGATACTTGTTGGGTTGTGCCACGCCACTGTCCGGGTAGACTTGGCAGGTGAACCCACCCCAACCCGGAGAGATGCCAGCACCGTTGTTGACGTAGGCGACCTGTAGCTTATTTCCCGACGTGTTGGGTGCTGCGCTGTCGGCGATCAAGGTTAGATAGACGTTGCCCGATGTGAGGTTGTCGTACACACTCCAGCCCGTCAGAGTTGCAAAGTCTGGATTGGTGAGGATGTGTGTTCCCGACAGGTTTCCCACTACACTGGATGCCAACGTGCCCGATACGGCGGCTGTGTCTGCCGATGTGTTAGCCCCTGTGACATCTGCACCAGCCTCAGCCGGTTTCAACGAGTCAACAGTAGCTCCACTTACATAGTTCAGTTTGTCAGCCGTACGTCCTGAGAGGACGGACAGGTCTTTACCCGTGGTTACTTCCGCACCAGCCTCGGCTGGCCGTAAAGCCTCCACAGCCATACCGTTACCGTAGAGCAGTTTATCAGCCGTGCGACCAACGAGCACGGATAGGTCGTTCCCAGCCGTGATGTCCGCACCCGGTTGATATTTTCCGATGTACAGGTTGGTGGCTAACGAGTACAGAGATGGCGTGAAACTAGTAGCGGAGCCGTCGATCTGCAACCACGGCACCGCTGTGACGTACCCTGCCGGGATGGTCACGGTTCCTGACACCGTTGTCCAGTTGCTACCCGGCGCGACGCTTGCGCCAGCCGCCCATGTGGGGGTGCTTGTCTTGTCATACAGCAGCAGCCCTATACGTGTATTCCACGACCCACCATCACTAGGGTGACCTACTAAATTTTGAGAATTGAACGTCGCGGAGACAAAGTATTTTTCGCCAGCCACAACCGGGAATTGGTTACCTGTCTCGTTTACATCGCGTGTTGTTGCTTTCAGAGCTACGGGGAAATCCTGCCCTGTCACCGCGACTGTAGGTTGACCCCACGTTGAGTCGCTCCCCGTAACCGTCGAGAATGCCGGGTGTAGAATAAGGTTGTGCAAGTCTTGTGGTTGGTTCGAGACGTTGGTGCCCCAGCTTGCGCCGAGCGTTGCCCCGGATTCTGCTGGTTTCAGTGAGTCCAGTGTCCCACCCGAACCATACGGGATGTAACTTCCGTTGACGTTTTGGTGGATGCCGTCAGCCAAGTTGATGACAGGACGACCCGCACTAACATAGGTGCCTATCGTGCGGTGATAGGTTCCACCATCGTTCAGACCATCAACGTCACCCACGGTGTCAGTAGACACCATCGATGGCGAATAGAAAAAGGCGGTGGTTGTGGTGCCAGCGTTATCGTAGTTTAAGTAGCGGATTTGGACGTACGCTGTGTTGCTCGGAAGCCGGAAGTTCAAAAACGCATTACGACCCGCTGGTACCGCAGACACGGGGGTATTGTAGCCAACAATGTAAGCTACGATGTCACGCCATGTGTTTGCGGCGTCAGCGCCCCACCAAAAATATGGATTTGTAGTGCTCGCGTTGAACGTGCGACTTGGGATGTCGAACTGGTCAACTGCAATCACATTTTTGTTGGCGTCGTATGCCATCATCCCGAAGTACCGCGTACCAATCGTATTTGTGCATGAGATGGACAACGAGACCTTATAGGTTTGTGCCGGGTCCACCGGAATGTAGTCCGACCACACCGCGACGTTTCCCGACGTAGTGACACCGTCAGCAGTGATGGTGTTTCCATCCTTGGTTGTCGCTGTCAGAGACCCACCCACACCCCATCCCGTGCGCGAGCCAGACACCGAGTAGTTGTTGCACAAACCGTGGGTCTGGAACGAGCGTTTGTACACACCATCGGCAAGGATGTCGATGGGTTTACCTGTGGTTACTTCCGCTCCAGCCTCAGCCGGTTTCAGTGAGTCCAACGTTCCACCCGAACCATACGGGATGTGGGTACCATCTACATTGACGTGGATACCATCAGCCAAATTGATTACTGGGCGGTTTCCATTGGTGTAGGTGCCCAGTACGCGGTGATAGTTGCTTCCATCGGGGATGTTGTCCTGCGTCTTGCCAATGTGTGTTGGTGATGAAAAATCAATGTGGTTGGCTCCAGTCGGATACCACAATCCCGACGTACCATTCCACCACTTACCCGAAAGATTGCCACTTGTCGATGTCCAAGACGTAGACAGATTTGCCGCTGGAATCAAGCACACTGACCCCGCACCCGGTGCGAGCCACAATAGCTGTAACTCAGCAGGGTTTGTGCCCTGTGCCCATTCCAACACCACTTGGTAGGGTGTGCCAGCTTGCAGCGTTACGCTGCTGTACTGGATGAATGTGTTGGGGTTCGGGTTCGCCGTCGCGTTGGCGTTGAGCATGTAGATTGCCGGTACTTGCGCGATAAACAGATTGCAGCCACCGCTGAAGTTACAGCCAATCTGATAGGAGCCAGAAACGCTGGGGATGAGGTAGCCCGTCCAACGGGCGTAGGTGTACGTTGAGTTCACGCCACCGGGCAATGCAGCACCACCCGCAATGACGCTACCGTAGTTGATAGCAGCGTCGGTTGTGTTTGCGTTGGGGGTTGCACCTAAGTCCCCGGCACCAACAATAGGGGCACCACCAGCCGGTGTACGGATGTACTCGGGGCTGTCGCTCACGATGTTGAGCGAGATGTTTGAGAGTTGGTCTGGGACGGTGATTGTTTGCACCGTCCAGTCGCCAGCCGCTCCGCCACCGTGGATTGGTTGAACGGCGACATTGTAGCTTTGCCCCGCTACCACTCCCTCAGCAGCAGTGATGTATGTCTGGGTTACGTTTCCCGGCAGTTTGCCAAGTGTTTTCCAGTCGGTGTCTCCAACCTTTTGAAACTGTACGGCGATGGAACCACCCGACGTGGTGTAAGAGTCGAAGGGCTCTGTCCACGTCGCTTTGATGCGAGGCGAGACAATGCCATCGAGAGAGACCACCGCAGTGGTGATGTCGGACTCCAGCGTTAAGCCGGTGATGTCAACCACGTTGGTGCGTGGCTCATCAAGGCGAGGCGACGCGCTGTTAACCTGTGTGCGCTCTTCTGCGATTGACCACGTGTAGACGGATGGGTCTGTCTCGACAAGGTCAAACTCCCAATACAGCACGGGAGGATTGTTATCGCTGATTTCCGGGATATGGCGGACAGCAACAATCTCAAACAGTTTGTTATTCCACCCGTATTGCGGGATGGTCAGCTTGATGACATCGTTGGGAACATTTTGCAGACCCTTCGCGTTGACGCGAATTGTTCCTGACCACATCTGGCGCGAGCGGAGAAGATAGATTTTCATCAATCTTTGCGCTTGCCCACATGAGGTCACAAATTTGTAGCTCTTATCCTGATAGAGTTTCACGCCACCGTCAGCCGCAAGGTTGGCGTCACTCGCGTATCCGTGAAGTGAGTCCTGCGCATACTCTGGTGCGTCTTGCGGTTGGTATTGCCCGTCGAAGATGCCAGAGGCGGGATGATTCTTGTCATAACCAACAAGGTTGTATGGGTAGCTTGGGCAGATGTATTTCGCCCTGACAGCGTTGCAAATGTCGCGGTACTTGGCTTTTTTAAAGCTTACTTTACCTACAATGTCCCCCAACCCAAACGACGTGGTGGTGCCATACCATGCACCGGGGAAAATCTGTACTTTGCCATTCCAGATGGAGATGCGACCAGCGCAAGCGTCAAGCATTTGAGTCAGCGTATTGCCCGGTGACTCTGCCCAGTCCACCGCTCCATTGATGGTGTATTGTTTTTCAGTGGTCGTCGCTCCCATTGCGCCGGACAACCAGATAATGTCATGGTCAGTGGTGTATTGCCCCGACGCAACCTGCCAGATGGGATGACCGCTACCTGACGTGGGTGTGCCCGATGTCATGTATGTGTATCCCGATACTGTTTGTTGGCGACCATTTGAGTCGAGGATTGTCTGACCCAACACATAAGCATAGTTGCTTTGCCACGCTTGGAAAGCGTTGGTTACGGTGGCATCAGCCAGAGCAATAGGCGTGTCACAGATGTTGGCAGCAGCGATTAATTGAGGAATATCAATCTCATCCCATGTGTACGCCATGCCGTAATCGGTGTTGACGAGAAAATCAGCTATGACGAGAGCAGCGTTGTCCGTCCACCCACAATAGGCGGGATTGACCGTGCCATCTGTGTTGAGTGGGCCAAGGCGCGGGTCGAAAATGTCGTTTTTTCCCTTAATCGCCGCCTTGATCTGGGGAATGCTGGAGTAAATCGTGGCGTCGTAAACCGCCGCAGCATAGGTGGCACAGATGCCATTTAGGGTGCATGTTGAATCCCAGTTAGGGTCTCCATTGATGTTGGAGTCGTTGCTTGGTGGAGCCGCACCTGTACCTAGCTGACTAATCCAGTGTCCCGAGTAAGAGCCGAGAGTAGACCACGCGGCAAACTTATAGTTACCACTGGATGCCCGGAAACTGTAGACGTTACCCGATGGGTCTGTGTGCTTACTTCCATCACAGTAGCCCTCAGTGGCTCCGCCATAAAAGTAGACTTGACGACCATCGGCATAGATGTAATCGACAGACTCGCAAGGATGGGATGCCCACGCCACCACCTGATTGATGGTGTGCCCAATCGAAGACATATAGATGACGGTGCCGTTGGTGCGGGTCTGCCCATAAATAGACTGCCGGGTGCCAGCAGGATTTTTCACCGACTGGCTCATGCTTACGCCACCACCCTGCATGGCAGCAGCGATGCCTGACATGAGCATTCCACCGCCCATCATACCCATACGCAGGGCGAGGGCGGACATCGTGCCGCCTGAGGCAACCTCCACCGTGACCGCAGCGGCTATGAGAGCCGCTCCCATGATTATCTTCGCCAATGTGTTACCTCTGGGGTTTCTATCCTATGTGCCAAGCTTTGATGCAGGTTGCTACGCGTATGGGCGTCAACTTTTCCCCGACAAACCACGCATATTTCCCGTTGAAACTTACGATGCCTAGGGACAATTCGCCGTTGTTTTCCACACAAACAACATCCCCGCGTCTAGTAGCTAGTACGTTTGAGGCACGTTTAATGGCGTCGGGATATGTTTTTGCGAGGTAGTCCATGACAGCCACAACCGTGGTGCCACCCGTGGCTTTTTTTATCTTGCGTAACGCACCATTTGCGGTCTTGTAGGTGCCCAGGTATCCCTCGGTGACATCCACACCCAACAAGCAACTGATTGCCCCCAGTACGAACATCACGCAATCATGGGTGCCATACTCAAACGGCATCTCCATGCGCGAGTCTAGATAATCCTGTAGTGATAGTTCCCAACGGTCAACCCTAGACACAGTTATGCCTTCCACACTAGGTTGCGGTCGGTGTTGTAGCTCGTCCATTTGAGCCCGTTGTCATTGGGGTATCGGGCTCTCTGGTCTTGGTCGGTGAGGCGACCACCACGGCTTCGGTTAAGATCAACCATTTTATTTTCCACATCGATAGAGATACTCGCTGTTTTGGTGTCCATGTCGATCTGCGGTGCATCCATGATGCCGCTAAAAATGCAGATGGGGTTATCCACCAGTTGCCCAGCGGATGACAGGAAAGCCAAGTACACCTTGGCGCGTGACGCGAGATTGATTTCACCCATGGACTCAGCCAGTAGCGATGGGTCAATCCCTGACAGGGTAAGGTTTATGCCCCGTGCCTCTACGGTGACACCCTCTTCAATAGCTGACAGCTTGCCCAGAGTCCCCACACCTAAATAAGTTGTTTGGACAAGAGTCACCGGGTCTGTAACTACCAGACTCCCGATGCCAAGCCATACGTGGTAAATATTATCGGCAAAGGTCAGGTCAAACAACATGGCGGGATGGATGACGGGCGAGTTGACCACAGTTACTTGGTCAGTTGTAAGTCCGCGTTCACTCATTATCGTGCCTCGCTAGCTTTGAAACTCAACCCCAAAACTTTTGTTGGGCGTTCCGTCCACACACGTTTGTTGTCTGCCAACCGCCATAGCCCCCGTGCATGATTGAGGATAACTAGCTGGTTGTCAGCGGGCTGTTCACGTATGGCAGGCCAGATAGGAATCACGGCGTTGCCCGTCTGGTCTGAATTGACAGGTACGAATCCAGCGATGCGATGCAACCTGACACCAATCTGGAGATAGTCACCGGGATTAAGCACAGCGGGTTGGTTTGCCGTCCATCCCTTGGTGTGCAGATAGTAAGACGTTGGCAAGTTGTAACCCAAGCTGGTGCCATCCACCAGTGGAGTGCCCAGAGCGGTGCCCGTGGGTACGGTGTGGGAGAAGTCCCCCATGAAAAAAGTGTTGAGGATGCCTTGCAACGCCATGTACCAACTTATCCAAGAGTCGGATGTGCCCCGCGTAACCGGGGGCAAGCCAACATTGCATGTCCACTGCTCTGCACCCGGCCACTGCTGGAATTGGCTTTGCAACGTAAACGGTGACTGAACCACACCCACCGAGTCGGTAATCTCCATGTCCAGTTGCATGGGAACAGCAGTAGTGGGCATGGGTATGATCGTGTACCCGTTAAATCCGACCGCGTAGGTGATACCAGCAGCCAGCGAATACAGGCTTGGTGCCTCGGAGGCAGCCGCCATATCGAGGGCCAGGTACGCTGCCATTGTTTTGGCGTTTGCCGGTACCGTCACCGTGCCGGACACTTTTGTCCATGTCTGACCAGCGGGGATTGTGGCAGCGGTGACGAATGATTGGGAACCATCGTATAGGTTGAACACAATGCCGACGCCGGTAGTCCAGTTGTGACCATCCGTCGGGTGCCCCGTCAGTGAGGATGAGTTAAGCCATGCGGAGCAGGTGATGATGGTGCCAGCAATGGGCACTCCATCCAGTCCCGTGTAATCCAGCGTTGGGGTGGATGTTAGCGTTGGGCAGCCGAACTGTAACCACTGGTCACTCGGGCCGCCAGCCCCACTGGTGAGCACGACGTTGTAACCCGTACCCCACGAAAACTGTGCGCCTTGAAACGTCGAAATAAACATGCCTCACCCTTACCTGAACGACTGCGGACGACGACGATTCTTCTCGTGCTCCGCTTGCATGGTAGTCGCCACCGCTTGGTTGTGCGCCTGCGTCATACCTTGACGAACACGCATATCTACTTCCGCTGGGTTAGTTCCTGTAGCGTCAATGTTGTACACATTTGTCCCCTTGTTCGACGAGAGCATCCCAGCGATTTTGTGGTTAGGCGTAATGTGACCACGGACGCCCGTAAGCAATTCCGGTCCATTCTCGCCGACGACGCTTACCTTGTATGGGTCAATGTCTCCGCCATTGGCGTGATGACCACCAAAAATGGATGCGAAAAATCCACCGATCTTACCCAAGAATCCTTTGCCACCTCCACTGTCACCGCTGTCGCTGCCGTCACCGGAAGTTAAGCCACCGAACAAACCGCCGAGACCCATGCTTGAGCCATTAACCACCTGTACATACAGTGCGTTGCCTGCGCTGCTTCCATCTTTCTTACCCAGATGCAACGCATTCAGCACACCGCTCTCAGCTTTTTTGAGACTGGCGTTAATCATCGTCGCACCCACGGATTTAAAGACGCTAGCAAAGCTGGTCTTATCACCCATGATGGCTTTGGTTAGCTCACTGTTGATGCCATCCATCATCTGAGTCAGGGCGTCGTGTACAGTCCTAGCAGAATCCTGAGCGTCACGTTGGAACTCACGGAAGAAGTCGTTCATCCCCTTACTGGCAGTGGTTGCAGCGTCGTTGATGCCCGCAACGTCCGCACCGTGCTGGAGCGTGTATTGTCCCGTTGCCACATTTTTCGCGTTGCGAATGTTTTGCTCAGCCGCCTTTTTCTCCATCGCAGGAAGTGTCATGCTTGCGATGATTTGCAGTTGTGCGTCGAGGTCAGCCATCGTAGCGTTGTACTGACTGGTGTGCAGGGCAGCTAGGGATGCTGCTGCCTCCTGCTGTGTGATCGCCCCGTTAGCCAACTGCAATCTAATGTTTTGCTCTTTCAGGGCGTCGGAGTTCTTGTCTGTGATGTTCGCACCCTCGCCAATCGCCCGAACATAGTCAAGTGTGGATTTACTCACAACACTCATCATCTTCTGGTCGTCGGGGGAAAGTTTTGCACCAGCAAAACGTTGGCGTTGCGAGTTTGTGTCAAACACTCGACTGGTCTCAGCCAGTGTGGTCAGGGCTGCGTTTAGCTCGTCAATCTGCTTTTTGGTGTTTTTTGCAATCTCGCCCTGTGCCTTGGTAGCCTCGGCAGCAGCCTTTTTAGCTTCGGCTTCTCGGGTCAACACGTCCTTTTGGTAGGTCTTTGGTACTATCTCTTTTGCGGTTGTGTTACCAGTATCTAAATGCTCATACTGGGCTTTCAAGTACGCATACTGCTGCTCAAGCACATCTGTGCTTTTTCTATCGGCACCATTTGGGTTATGCAAATGTGAGTTGTACTCTGCCGCGTCGGCAATTCTGCTTTTAACACCCGCCTGTAATTCCTCAATAGCCGCATTTAGTATGTTGTGGCGAAGCCCAGCAACTCTATTTTTTTGACTTAGGAGTTCTGCATTTTCGTTTGCCTGATTTCCCTTGGTTTGTGGCAGCGCCACATATTTGTCCTTGATTGCCTCCGTTGCCCTGTCATCATTAGCGGTGATAATGGCTAGTGCACTGGTAACGCGGGTCGTAATCGGTTCCATCCAGTCCGTCGGTGTCTCGCGAGCGCCGGTCGCTAGCCGGGGGAGTGACCATGTACCAAGTTCATTCTTTTTAAAATTAGCCTCAATCTTAGCCGCCGAGTCCGAGAGGGAATCGTTGAGTTGCTTTGCAACCTTGAGTGCGTCATCTATCGCGAGGGCGAGCCCGTTTTCTGGTTTACCCTTCAACTTAGCTATAGCTGCGTCCAACTCGTCATTAGTAGCTGTTAGCGACTCGTTTTGACCGAGGATGGCGTGGTCTACCTTTTCAAATGCCGCGCTAGCTGCTTCCGCAGATTCACGCGACTTATTGAATGCCTCGACTACCTCGTAAACTTTCTTGCCCAACTCCACCACTACATTGATGAGTGCCAATACAATCACCGCGTCAAAAGCGGCATTCATGGCTTGGGATACTGCTGGCATCTTGGACACAAACCGGCGCAACTCACGCGGCAGGCGCACACCTATGGAGTCACCAAGCATTGCAAGACCGCCACGGGATTTTTCCGCCGACTCCGTGATACTTTGACGCATCTCACGTGAGGCAGAGCGAGCCTTGGCAGCCGCTTTGTCCATGTCTGACGCAAACGGTGTGACGTTAGCTCTAAGTTGTACTTGGATTCCCGCTAATACGTTGGCCATCGTTTAGTACCCTAATGTTTCCTGAAGCTGCATGATGCCAGTTAAAAATCCGGTGATTCGGGATTCTTGCAGTGCCCGTACATCCTCGGGCTCGGGGAGTTCCTTTACCCACTGACTGGGCATAAAATCCCTAGGGCTCAATGCCCTTTCGGGTGCCCCCATTGAAAAGTTAGCCGTAGTGCTTGCCACTATTCCCGCGAGTAACTCACGATGCTCGATGTCCCGCTCCTTGCGCTTCACGAGTGCGTGATACTGTCGAGGGGTGAGGGCAAAAAACTGTGACTCGGACAAGCCAAAATCAATCAGTGCGGTTGACCACAGTGCCATCCAGTGCCCCGCTGAGTCGTAGTGCTCAGCGGTTACTCGTTTTTTGAGTCGCCCTCTTCCGGCTCCGCACACGCGGCCATGTAGGCGTCAGCGATGGCTTGCACGATAGACGCCGTATGCATGGGGTTGCTCAACATGCCCCCTGCGTCTTCCAACGTGATGTCGGGCTGGTGCCTGAGCAACGAGGCGTAAAGCAACGCACGCAACTGGGCAGCGGTCATCGCCTTAAACTCCAAAGCTCGAAGCAGATTAACGCTGTGATTTGTCAGTTGTTCCGCTGCTGCAATGGCGTTGAAGTCAAAGAAAAAACGATATGTGACACCCTTAATAGTCAGGGTCACATCTTTTATCATCGGTACGACTTTCGGAGTCTTCATCTTTCACCCTTTAATGCGATTCCCCCGGTGAGTTCCCCCACCGGGGTACAAACCAACCTAAACAGCGGGAGATTAAGTGCCAGCGATGAATGTAACCACGCCGGATACCTTCAGCTTGAGGCTGAACGTGGCAGCCTTAACCGCGTCAAAGTTGTAGTCAAGTTCGGTCACGATGGCGTTAAAGGTGTACTTGTCGCCCGACGTGACCTGTGTTGCGGTCTTCGAACGCTGAATCGTGAAAGCGGAAACAGCCTTCGACGAGAAAGCGGTCTCGACCGCGATGATGCCAGCGTCACTGGAGACGAGGTTGCCTTCAACGTCCCACTCACCCCAATCCGCGATGGTCGGGATGAATTCCTTGGCGGTGCTGTTCATGTTGGTAACTTCCTCGGTGTCAGTCTTGCGACCGCTCTGCTTGATGGTCTTGACTTCGCCGATGACCGTGGGTGTAGCCCCGATGCCGATGGTGGTACCGAGGTCTGGATGTGCTTGAGAGCTAGTGTAGCTGCTCATATAGTTAGTTGCTCCTGTTTAGGTTGGTTTAGTGTTGAACGCTGTAAGTTGTCCCACAGCGGTAATACAAAGAATCCTTCTCAAAAATGTCTGGAATGTCCGTGGACGTAACCGTCTTGACGACTGTCCCATCTGATAGCGTTCCACTGAAGCCATCGAGCAATGAGTGGATAGCATCACACCCACGCTTAGCCGTCAGGTAGTCCAGTGCCCAGACATCTACTTGTACGTGTGAGGTCGTCAGGGCAGTGGAGTCCATGCCTATGGAGGCACTACTCACAACCTCAAAGTAGGTAACCGCTGGTAGCTGTGGATTTTTCGGCAGAATAATTGGAGAGATGCGGTCACTCACAATAGTTGCGAGCGGGGCGTAACCCATCAGCAGCGTGTAGATGCCCTCAACCAACATTACTTTGTCTCTCCCTCGTGCTCTTTGCAATATTCCGAGATGTAGGCATCAATCACTTCGATAAACACATCCAACGCCACATCCTGTGTCGCCTCAAAAGCTGGGCGCATCCACGGGCGTGCCGGTTGGTGACTTGTGCCAAACTCGGCGAACGAACCAAAAAACGAGTGGCTCGATGGACCGACCGCTACAACACCGATGCCGTCTTCCGGGTACAACATAATCTTGCGTCTAATGTCCTGCTTGAGTTGACCCGCTGGGTGGGGGCTATGCTCACCCTTGAGTATGGGTGCCGTGACTACCTGACCCTCTTGTAATACCGAGCCTGCGTAGTCAAGGGCATCATGTAGTGCCTTACGCACCAACTGAGGACCCATCTCTGTAAGTGTGGCTTCCAACTCTTCTAAGCCTGTAATCTCGATGTCGCTACTCATGCCATTAACCCACGTCGTTGATGACGTAGCACAGGAAGTTAAGCGTCTTGTGCCGCATCTCAGGGTCTAAAATTGATTGAATCTCAAACGTCTTGCCCTCGCACACGATGTGGTCTGCCACCTTGAACGTGATAGCTTGCGGGTGCCTGATTGTGATGGTGTAGGTAGACTGTGAGATAAACTCAGCGGTGGAAAAAATCAATTGACCGCGTAACACGTCCACGCTACCCCAACACGAGTAATACTCAGTCCACTGAGTACGCTCACCAACACTGTTGGGGGTGCCACTGAGCGACTGGAAGCTGAGACGACGACGTAATGCACCGCCGTTAACCCTGACTGTCATTAGATCAACCCACAGGCTTGCACCCGATATGACGCAAGCAAATACTCGGCGACTTTTGGCACAGCGACGGTGTCCTCACGCTGCTCATACCAAAACGCTACCATCATGCGGATGGCTACCTTGATAGGTTCCGGGATGTCGGATACGTCGCACCCGGCTGTGTAAGTGATTTTCACCGCGTCTTTCACCACGTAGACAGGTGGCCAGTAGTAATTGGCTGCGGGGTAAATCATGGATGGAACTGAGAGTGTGTCTACAACGTACAACGTCGGGTCTAAGGTCACGTAACTTTGCGTCGTGTCCTGCACATACTGGACTGACTGCACCGCGATAACGGGCGTCTTAGGCAGGCGGATGGTCTGGGCGTTTGCCCACCACTCGCAAAACTCGGTAAGCATGGCACGTGATGGTGCGGTTGTTGTTTGCCAGTTGTACGGGAAAGAGTCACGGCAGTAGACCCACGTGGAATTAACCAGAGTCCTACCTGTAATGTCTTCCGCACGTTGGCGGGCAGCCACAATCAGCGATGTGATGAGGTCATCATCGTCGGTGAAATCCACCCGCAGGTGGTTTTTCATCTCGTCAAGCGTGACAGGCTCGACACCCGTTGTCTCAATCCGGTGCAAAGATACAGGCATAGGTTATTTCCGTTTTCTGCGTTGGTTTCTGTTGTCCTCTGGTTCAATGAGGGCAACTAAGCCAGCCGCGATGTACTCATCCACTAGCTCGCCGGGCACGTCAATAATCTGACCGTGCGCGACGACCGTATTACCCGTGGTGATGTAGGATGTAAGAGCTTTGACTTGCATCTCGGTCACTTGAAGAAACGGGAGGGCATGTTATTGCCCTCCCTTGGGTGGAGACCAAGTTACTTAATGGTCATCGAGAGGATTGGATGCGTACCGGCATCCGTCACGACGCCACCGAAGCGGCAGAACGCGACATAACCCGTACGGTTGAGTTCGGCGTAGCGTTCCGTCAGGCGACGGACAACCACACCGGGGAGAACTTCACGCAGCATGTATCCCTGCTCAAAGTCCCCGAACTGCACTGCAACGTTCGCGGTCGCGACAGCAGGGAGGTACTGGTTGATTTTAACGGCGTAGCCGAACAGTGAACCAGTGAAGCCGCTGTTAGTTCCCGTCATGTAGGGCAGGAAAATCGGGCGGTTGTTCGAGTCCACGATGCTGAGCACAGCGCCGAGGGTGGCGTTGCTCATCGTCCAGCAAGCGTTGATCTGGTAGGCAGGGTCAAGAGCAGACATCAATTTAACGAAGTCCGCGTAGGCGACCGTTGCGGTCGTTGCGGTCGTGATGCCAGCGGTGATGCTGGTTAAAGCAGCCACGTTGCTGGAGTTGCCAATCGTGATAGCCTTCGACACATCACGCTGATAGCGGAGCGAGATGTCGTTAACTACACGACCTTCGAGGTCAAAACCGGCGTCCTGAACCAACGAGTTGTCGAGCAACAGGGGGTTGCTACGGTAGTCATCGACTGCGAGGGTTGCACCGAGGCTAACCGTTGGGTCAGTTGTCGTGATGGAGGTGGAATTCAGAACGAAACCATTGGCGGTGTCGTTCCACGTTGGAACCTTAATTGGGCTGCCCGTGCTGGTGCTAATCTTGCCAACAACACTGTAGATGGAGCCGGGGGACAGTTTGGCAACCACGGGGGCTGCAACGCTGGTAGGAATCAACACACCATCCGCCGAGACCGTGAGGTCGCGGGTTTCAGCAACACCCGTCTTAAGGTAGCTGCGGAAAGATGCACGTTCCTGGGCTGCACGCTCTTCTTTGTTCTCGGCGTGTTCGCCGATGTCTGCGAGTTGGAGACGCTGGCCACGCTGTTCAGCGGCGTTGCGCTCTTCGGTTTCCAGCGTTTTAGCCATCTCAGCAAGACCAGAGGCGTCTGCCATCAGGGCTTCAAACTTAGTGCGAATCTCGGACGTGATGTCCTTAGCTTCTTTGGGCAAAAGTGCCTGTGCGTCGGCGACCAGCTTGCTGCGCTGTTCACGAATTTCTTTGGAGTTCATAACATTTCCTTGAATGGATTTAGCTGTGGGCTTGTCCGACGGGGTACAAGCGTCAGCGACTACTACGAACCCATTGCCCATTCAAGGGCCGCACTTGGCTGGATTTCGTCCATTGGCTTATACGTTTGAGATAGGGATTTTTGTCAGGCAATAAAAAACCCCACCGATACTCTGGTGGGGTTGGGGGTAGGTGATGCCAGCCCGGCTATCGAACTTCCCTCCGGCGCTCTGGCTGCTTCTATAGGTGGGGAGTTAGTCGAGCGAGGCTAACTGGAGTTGCATCTGCATAAGCTGGTAGGACTTGTTTTCGGCGTCCGACGCACCTACTTGGATGTCATGCTCCTTACAGAGTTGAACCAACTTGTCCCACGCCACTTTCTTCTCGGCGTCGGAAACACCCTTAAGCTGGTCAAACCTAGCGAGGGCGTCGCGTAGGTGGGCTTGGGTCTTCTCCTCGGTGGAAAATTTCCACGGAAGGTGCCACGTCGAGGTGTCGTTTTTGTCAGTGGCAATGAGAAAACAATCCGCTGTCAAGTCCTCACCGTCAACCTTGAGGGTCTTAGTTTCCGCACGAGTCAGCGACTCTTGGATAGTTGCAGGTACACCATCCGGGAATAGGGCGCGAGCCTCGGAGGTGGCATCGGGGTAGGCCGGGTAAGTTACCGGGCTCACATCAACGAGCGACGCCTTAAGCACGGTTCGGACGGCAGGTTTACTCGCGTAGTCCCACTGGTCGTCGAGGCAGTAAAAGCCAAACGACGACTGATTAACGTCACCACGTTGCATAAGGGTCATTAAATCACGGGCTGCCTGAGTGTCGGGTGGGTCAATCTCATAAGCCAAACCCTTACTGTCCACACTCAGTCTGAGGGTTCCGGACGCGGTTCGACCAAGCACAGTATTGGGGTCGTGGTTCCACAGTGCCCGAACATCCTCGTTGAGGGTGTCATCGAAGGCGTGGGGGTCAACCCGCTCGATGAATCCACCAAGGTTCTCCGAGTCTGAATTAAAGACGGCAGCGTAGCCACGGATTTTTGGACTGCCCGTGGTGTCCACGGTGATGGGTTGGGAAATAAAACGGCGTTCTAGTTTACTCATGGCTCAAAATCTCCTTAGCTTTTGCCTCTGCCTCGTCCTGCTGCGTCGCGAACACGATAGCTTTAAGCAATTTTTCAAAATCCTCATCGGGGTTTACGTTGGAAACGCGGGTAGACAGACCCCTGAGGTACTTGTCTAATGCCCCCTGCTCCGAGTTTCCCGCTGTCTCAGACGTGCGGAAATAGGTACCCAATGAGCTACAAAGAGGCGTTAATGCCACCTTCATCGACTCGAAATCAGGCTTACCACGGTGCTGAAGGCGGTTAATCGCGTCGCGATAAAGGGGCAGGTATAGTGCCCGTGCTCGTGAGGCATTGGGGATGTCCTCAGCGCCCAGAGACTCATCACTGGTAACTTCCCCGCTGTCTGCTTCCTCGTCAGCGACTTCAATATCCGCCGATGCGTTGATAACGCTCTCCATGTTTAGTGGTTGCAAATAGTCGTCAGCGAGCGCGGATGGGACAGGGGGCAACCCTTCCATCTCTCGAATGTCGTTGATGCTCAGCCATCCACCATTACGACCCTGCGTGTATGTCGCGTACCGGGTAGCTCTGTCAATGGACAAGAGAGCATCCGTGTAAAAGTGCAGGCTGAATTTCCCCGCGTTGCGTCCGATGACCGGAAGCAACTTGCGCTCGAACTCTTGTGAGAATCTATCAAGCCACGGGCGCAGCGTGGAATTCAGGAAGTCGCTGTTCTGCTGTTCAACAGTTGACTTTGTTCCCATTTTCTCGCCGTCGTCGCCAACCATGTAGCGGGGCACTCGGAAAATCGCTGCAATCTCAGACCGCTCCAATTTACGAGTGGCGATGTATTCCGCTTGGCTTGGGTCAATGGGGACAGGAGTAATCTTGATTCCGTTTGGCACGGCTGCTACACGGTGAGCGTTGCCACCGCTGGACATGATCTCCACGTCCTCACGTAGGAGTTTCATATCCTCTGGGGACAGTGGATTTTCAGGTTGTAGGAAAAATCCGGGGCGTGCTCCGTTGGCGTAGAACCTTGCACCAAAACGTGCAGCCACCATCGCCAGTCCAATCGACTGACGGGCAGCGGTGATAATTTGTGTGCCAGTTAAACCGTCGAGAGAGAACCCAACCACATGGAGCATGTCATCCGGGTGGATGACACGGGGCAATCCCTGTGGCGTATCCGTTGTTTCGTAGACCAGCCGACCGTTAGCTCTCTTCGCCTTTGTGCGCCATGGCAAACGTGGCCAGAGTCCCGTCACCCGTCCCATTGGGTCTCGCTCAATTTCCGCGTAGGCGTTCTGCCAGAGAGTGGCGTGTACAGCCATGGTAGTCAGGAAAGTGACCGCTGTGGTCTCAGGGTTTGCCTCTTGCGTAAGCAGGTAGTAGAGCGGGTGGTCTTTTGCCACACGCCGACCACGGGGCAACTCCTCGTAAACGCGGAAAGGCAGCGAGCCGATTGACTCAGACAAAATACGGACGCACGCAAGTACGGTTGGAACCTCTAGAGATGTTTGCTCCGTCACCCGCTCGTTGCTGTCGGTGTAGGCACCCATGCCCATGCCCAACAGGGCAGCCGATAGCGACACGTTGGGGTTTTCGAGGTTTACATTCCTCGTCTCGGGTGCGGGTAGATTGAGACTTATCAATTTGCTCATGGTCATCCTGTGTTACAAATACTGAATACGGTAATAGGGAGAATAGCTAGCCTGTACTGGTGCCGACACAGCCTGCGATAGCGCGATGATTGTAGCAACCACCCCGTCGATCTTGTTTTCGGGTTTCTGTTTACGGGGGAAAATGTTATCGTTGGCGTCCACGTGCGCCACGATATTGGACACCATCCATGTCATCACTGGGTTGGCGTCATGGTGCACCGTGCCTCCGATTACACCTGCCTCCAGAGACTTCATTGGGTCGCTTAAATTCTTCACGTTTTGTGGAACTTCCACCCGGTTCACTCGTGTTTTGGCTGTAAATTGCTGCGTTAGGTCGGTCGCATTGTAGGGGTCAAATGCGAGACACTTAATCTTGTACGTCTGTGCATCACTTACTAAGTCACGCAAAATAGTCTGATAGTCAATCTCAGCACCCTCGGTGTCAATAAGGTGTCCATCATGTACCCATTTTTGATAGTGCTGGCACGTGGGGTCTTGGGTGCGTGCGGTGGGCAGGTAAAACCGTGGGAATATGTAGTAATGGGGTTTGTTCTTCTCCACGCGACGAAACACCCTGACCGCTGCTGCAATGTCAATCTTGGACGCAAGGTCAAGCCCTATCCAACAGTCATCACCTTTAAAATCTTCGATGTTGAGCGTGGCGTCGCCACACTCACGCCACCTGACCATGTTCATCCAAGCAACAGAGGCGTTGCACCAGATGTTAAGGTGTTTGGTTTTAAATACGTTCTGCTTGGAGGCGTTTTGCTTGGCTTCCAACTGATCGTGCTGCAAGGTAGCGACGTTGACGCTCACCCCATAGTTGGGGTTAGCCATGCGCAGGGCGTCGTCGGATGTCCAATCAACGGTGGCGTCGGCGGTGAAAATAGCGACAAACCACTGGTCGTCGATGACGGTGCCACTCAGCACTTTCTCTGCTTCTTGTTGCAGGAGGTGACAGGGGGAGCCGACGTTGTATCCAGCAGTCGTTATAACCAGAAGCAAAGGTTGCTCGCGTCCTACCATGCCTGTTTTAAACGTATCGTATAAGTCAGAGGTCGTCGCCTCGTGATACTCATCACAGATGCCACACGACGGGGATGCTCCATCACCGGGGCTGCCAATGACTGGCAAAAATCGTGAGCCGGTATCAGGCACGATGAGCGAGCGAGCGTTAATCTGTACACCCAATCGGGTCTGCAACGGCAGGGTCTTACTCGCCATCTGACGAGCAGGTCTGAACACTTCCCATGCTTGTTGCTCCGTGGTTGCGCCACAGTAAACCTCGGCACCGTGCTCTCCGTCAGCGGTCAGCATGTAGAGACCAATGGCAGCGGCGAGCGGACTTTTGCCGTTCTTACGACTGATGAGCAAAAACGCTTGGCGGTACTTCCTCAATCCTGTGCTGCGGTCAACCCAACCAAATATATTTACAATGATGAATACTTGCCATGGCTGTAGAACGAGTAGCTCGTGTTTGGCTGCCCACTTACCCTTGACGTGGGGTAGTTTTTCAATGAAAGAGCACGCCCGAGTAGCCTTAGCCGAGTTAAGGACGTAGGTATACTCATCATCGTGCGATGAGTCGAGGTCGTCAAGCATCCGCTGACAAGCCAAGTGTATCCATTTCGACGCAAGGATTTTCCCCCGCACAACATCGCGAGCATATTGGGTGGCAATCTCGATGTAGTCGCGGCTGGACATTAAAATAGCTGTCTGACCTCTACTGGTTGGCGCAACGTGAGCCCATCCGCGCCTAGCGACGCTGTGATGAGCAGGTAGTAGTTCCCGACAACGGGGTTGAAGTCACCACCAAGGGTCAGCGAGTACGACCCAGGTGTGTTAGCTACATCGGTCATCACCATATTGGCGTACCCGGTAACCACCGAGTCGTCCGGGTTGCACAAGGTGGCGGTGACTGTGGCTCCAGTCACCATGGCACCAGTTGATGCATAAGCAACGCCGGAAACCGTAACCACGGCGGAACATAGCTGATATAGGGTTAATTTAGTCACTATTTACTCCGCTGAAGCTGAGCGTGTTGCTCGCTTCTATATTTGTCGATGTCAATGTGGATGTTGCCATGGCGTCGCCATGCAACAGCGTGGAGACAGCGGATAGCTGAGCAGACGTAAGCATCCCGTTGGATACTAGGTCATACCCGCCGATGTCCCACGGGGCAAGCCCGTATTTGCCAAGGTCAAAACTCATGGTTAGCAGTCCGTCGCGGTGTCAAAATAGCCAGCGTATACAGCGGCGACCGCCGGGGTTACGACGACGCCGTTGGCGTCAAGCACGGCTGGTACTTCGGGCGACACCAAAACATCCTTGGTCGCATCCGCGAAGTCATAGCATTGTTGCACGCTGTTGGTCGCGCCGGTTGCGATGGTTGGAGCAAAGTATTGTGCGTACTGTGCTTGGGTGACGGCGTACTCTTTGACGCCGACTGGTGCCTTGTTTTGGTCGCGTGCATCCTTGGATGCATAGCCGTAGAAGACGATGCGACCAGTTAGGTCGGCTGGAGAGAACGAGTAGAGAACCACTCGCCAGTAAGAGGCAGTGTAGTTGTTGCCTGCGGCATCGGTGTAGTTCATTTGCTTTGCCATAATTTGTCCTTGTCCTTGTCCTTACGCCAGCGCCCAAGTGCCGACGTAGTTGAGAGCGACCCAGCGACCGTAAGCCACCTGAATCAGAGTAATTGTGTTACCCACTGTGCTAGCCGTGCAGGTGCCGCCGCTGGTGGAACTGGAGGCACCGATTGAAATAGTCTGTCCGGTTGGGGCTTGAATAACCAAGTTTTGTGCCGCGTCCACAATAAACGAGACCTGCACACCCGCTTGACTGTAGTTGAGCAGGGTAATCGTGACCGCCCCTGCCGCCCCTGTGTTTGTGTACACTGTGCCAGCGGAACCGATGTTGGGGAGCGTGTAGTTGGCGGTCTTAGCCACCAATGCTACGGCAGGTATCCGCACACCGGCCAAAGATGTAATCACAATGCCACCCGGAGCGCCGGAAAATGTGGTCATGCCCGATGCGTTATCGAGTTCGATGTAGGTGTTGCGGACGTTGGTGTTCAGGCTGAGTCGAGCCTGACCGCTTATACCATTGCTGCCAGAACCGCCGACGTTGAGGTAGGTGGTTGCTCCCGCAACACCACGGACGGACAAACTACCAGCAGCATCACGGTACAAGAATGTATCGGGTGTGGATACGCCGGTAGAGCCCCAGCCAATCGACTTAGCAGCAGACACGACAATGTTGCCATTCGCATCGACACTCGACAGTACATTGCCGTTGCTATCCTTCCAGTCTTGGAGGTCGGCGGTCTGTAATGCAGCGGCTTGGACGGTCACCCCAACTGTGGATGGGGATGTGAGGAGCACATTATCTGCGTTGGAAAACACTCCAGTCCAGCGGGAGCCACCTGTACCTAGAGTCTTGCCGGAACCGGGAAGTACACCGCCCGTGTAAAGCTCAATTATCTGCGACCCGCCACAACGAAAATCCATATAGCCGTTGTCAGCGTTGAAAATAAGCTGCCGTGCTACGCCTGTACCCGCGTGTTGCGTGCTAATGTTGCACTGATTGCTAACCCATGCGATTGACAGCCGCTCGTAGTTAGCGGCATCGGTGTAGGAGTTGTAGGCGCTAAACACCTGCGGGGTGACACCGTTGCGGAGTGCAAGTGTACCCGGTGCGTCCCGGTAAATGTATACGTCGGGGGTGGTTGAGTTAGCACCAAAAGATAGGGCACCAGACAGTGTGCCACCAGTGAGGGACAACTTGGACGCCAGGTCCGTGGTGAGGTTGGCAACGTCACCCTCAACGAGAGTTACCGCGCCAGTTTTACCCGCGACAGAGGTAACAGGGAATGGGGGAACATTGACGAGGTCTGCGTAGGAGCCAGTCAAGGCAACGGGTGCCAGTGCAGACGCGTTCGCCTTTGACGCAACGGCGGTGTCGATGGTAGTTAGGTCGGCGTTGATGGTATCGCCCCAACCAGTGTCGCCCGTTGCAGGTAGCGTCAGATTCAAGTTAGGAGTTTTCGTTGACATTATTGCGCCTTCCGTGCATCGCTATGAGCGGGTGTGACTGCGAAATCATCCCATCCATCCGCTTGCTGCTTACTCGTTGGCATAGAAACCCTGCTCTTATCAGCGGGGGTCATACCCAGACGAGACAGGGTAGTCATGTATGTGCTGTACTCCTGAGGTTTGGCTGTGCCATCCATCACCTTGATAGAGAGCTTGCAAGCAAGGATCAAAACGTAGCGGTCGGCGACCGTAAGCCATGGAACCGTAGAGGAGATGTCGCGCCACACGCGCCGCTCTTTTGTCGTGAGGCAGGTTGGTGGGTTGCCAACTGGGGTTTCAATCTTAGGCTCGTTCGCACGAGCGGTGCGACGCTGTGGGTCATGGTCAAAGGAGCCGTTCATCTCTAATACAACTGAAGGTTTGCGAGGTCTTGCCATTTTTATGTGTTCCAAACTTTAAAATTTTGCGGTCGTAAAAATCAAACTTGGCGGCGGTCGGTAAGCAACTCATTCTAAAGGATTTAGAGCCCCCCTAGGGTTCTAAATCGTTTACTAATGGGTTAAATTTTCGCTATGCCTATGTTTACTCACAAGTTAATACATCACGCCGTCTGTCATCTGTCGAGACAGTCGAGTTGCGCGGTCGCCAACCTGCCCTGCCCATGTGCTGTGCAACATCGCGTCGGCTGCATCACCGTACTCACCGCGTTGCACGTGCCCAAGAAAATCGTGGAACTCAAGCAAGCCATCCATGCCGAGGTTAAATACCATATTGCAAAGCACGCCCATGCGTGCGTCGTCTAAATGCGCTGCCCATGGAAGGTGGGATGCGATTTCCGACTTTACCCAAACAATATCGTTCTGAAGCAAAACCATTGCTTCATTTCGCGTAATGCCACGTCCTTTGTTTTTGTCGAGGCAACGTCCCACACCAATCGTCACATACCCACGACTGTCAAGGTAGGCGAAGAGTCTTACACCTTCGTCACGTATGAGTTGGTCACTCAGTGTCATAGAGTTATTACTCGTGCTCTACTGGAGACTTAGCGAAGTACCCGATGACGCCGATGATTGCGCCCATCGATGCCATCTTAAGTAGTTGGGTGTAACTCAAGTCAGGCGTAACTACCGACGCCGTAACTGCCGTCGCAACACCTGAGATGATTGCCGCGCCAATACCGTGTACAGTTACACGTGTGTGAAGCCATAGGTTGTGAAGTTTAACGTTCATGCATTCTTCCTATCTTGCTGAGTCTTTTCCCGGTGACACTGAGTACAAAGTCCCTGTAAGTTGCTCAGGTCATCTTTTCCACCGGCTGTCTTGGGTTTGATATGGTCAACGTTGTTACTCTCGCGAATACCACACATCCTACAAACCGGGTCACGTCGTAAGACTTTGACTCTCAACTTTTCCCATGCATACCCATACCCGCGCTCGGAGGCTGACTTAGTCCAACCCCATGCGTCATGTGTCTTTGCACACTCAACACAAAAACGTGTGTGCGTAAGATTTTTGCACCCGGCGTGATAGCAGGGATGTGGGGCACGGTCGGGCATTGATGACTCCACCTACTAGTACGTTTGACCGGGGTCAAAATTGTCGTCGTCCAACTCGCCCGTAAGGCACTCGTGAGAATAGACGTACCTGTGGTGACGCAGGTAATCAATCGCGGCGTTGTTAAGCACCGTGTGTGCCCAAGCAGTGGTGGCAAGACGTGGGTCATTGCCGAGTTTGACGAGTCGTAGGAATAGCGTCTGGGCAATGTCATCTCGATCATCGGCGGACAGATGAAACCGGCGGGCAACAGCGGCGGCAATGACCCTCACCTTGGGTGCGTAAATAGCGGTGTAGTCCTTACCCACAGTGTGCACCCGTAAGTTCGTTGAGCAAGTCCTCCAAAACCTTGAGCAACTTTGCCCGTTTGTCTGGATCACTCTGTTTCAATTTGTTTATAAGTGCCCTGAGGTCGTCTGGATCAATCTTGCTCTTACTTTTGCTTTGCATAAAAATCTCCCTACCTAGGGAGCCGGTAGCAAGGAATTTCACTCATTGACGATGACGACCGATTTCGTAAGCAATAGCCGCAACCGCTGCGTACTTGCCAACCGTTTTGGTGGTACGCCAAACGGAGGCAAGGAACCCAGCCTTGTGGGTCGCTGCTTGCTTCCATGCCGTAGCGGTAGCTGTGGTAGCGGCGTTAATCTTACGTGTGTCTTCCAAATCCTGAGTGCAGGTAGTTAGTTCTAGTGTGCAGGTATCGAGTTGAAGTTTTTGATTGGCGAGAGCCTCGATGTCCAGTGGGGGTAGGACGTAGCTAGGGCTGTCAGGGAGAGTTGCGATGGGTACAGGCAGGGTGGGGTTTAAAACCGCGACCGCCTGAGCGGGGGTGTGCGGGGCTCTCGCCCGGATGGTTTTTACCGCCACGGCGGTGACCTTGTCTCGGGTGACGATACGAGATTCGGCGGTTTCAATATTTTTACTGGACTGCTTCTCCACCTGCCGGGCGGTGGTGTTGGCTGCCTGTTGGTGGTGGGCCTCATGGTACCCGAGACCCAATAGGGCAATGATGACGACTAAGTAGGCGAGATGGGTAAGGGTACGTTCTGAAATTGTCATGCATGACATCAATACTGAAAAACGCGATTAGAAGCGTTTTAAGGCGTCGGAGGGGTTGAGGTGATGGGTCAGGGTCATCGGGGGTACGGCGGCGGCGTGGTGCCGGGTCTGGGTGCAGAGAAAGGGTAACCAGTTAAGGGTGGGACCAGCGGGGGTAGGTCAGCCAGTAAGTTGGTTATCCACCCCTTAGCTAGCGAGTGCTAGTACTCAACCATGCTGTTCAGAAGTTATATATATATACACTCTTCCCTTTCTCTTATATATATATAATTTCTTCTTATACCAAAAAAAGGTTAACATTCTTACTTAAGTACTAGCATAGGGGGTCTTTTTTACTCATTTTACTGGGAAAAAATATGCTACTTATTACTACTAGCGACCGCTAGCGGCTACTAGCAAAAAACAGGTCTATATTCCCGGATTACACCTGGCCCACATTTCGGGCCCACATTCCTAGCCCACATTTCCGGCCTACCATCAAAACCATCAATTAGCGATTCACAAAAATTTATTTTTCACCCCAAAAATCGCAGTAATACTGGCAAAAAACCACTCAACTCATCAAAAACCCATATCTCTTATTCATAAATTTTTAACTTACGTGGGTATTAAGTAGCGTGGGTGAGTAACTCACCAAAAAAGGAGTTTTATGACTTACAAGGATAAGATTGAGCAACTAAGGAACGAGCGTAACGAGGCAATTTGGAACATGATCCGGGAAACCCAGCTCTCATATGAGATGATCGCCGCCCGGTTCAACGTCAGTTGTCAGGTGGTCAATAAAATTGTTCGCCAACACGGTGCGGTAGGTCTTCTTCGTCGCCGAGGTCCAAAGCCCAAACCCGCCGAGAACACCCAACCCACCGCCCTTCCTCGTACATACCCGGACACATGCCAGTGTGACGAATGCAAGGAAAACCACACAAAAGATGGAGTTGGGGGTCAGGAATGAAACCCGCGACTGTTAGTTGTTTTCGGTTGGACCATGACTACAGCGACGATTGTTACTCTGGCAGAGCCGTTGGACGACACAGCCCTGTAAAACGCTAACTAAAAATAAATTCGACTACAAGGAACCTTTAGCATGAAGAGAGTAACTATCAGCGCATTCATTCCTGACCTACCCGCAGGTCACGCCTATCAGGAGTCTGAGGGTCAGGGCTCAACCTTGGCTGTCGCCATTGGACGAGCCGTAGACACTCTTTTGGCGTTACCAAAAGTAAAAGGTCGGAGGCTGCATTCCTTGAGACTTACAGTAGGGGTGGTTGAAAATGGCTAACTGGATTGGGCATCGCTTAGTTGAGTTCGGAACCTCCAGTTGCGAAAATTGTGGCAACACTCGTTTGGTGCACCTTCACAGGGTCCAAAAAGACGACGGGTCTGTCATCGAGGTTGGTTGTGAGTGTGCGGCCAACCTCTGCTACAGCCAGAGAGCCGACATTAACCACGCTGAGAAGTTGATGGACAAACAGCGTAAACATCAGTTGGCACAGCAGTTAGCACAGCAGGTAAGGCAGGAAAAAATAGCCCAATGTATGAAGGACTGGAAACAACAGGGTTCTAGGTGGGTTAACCGGACATCCTCAACAACCATAGTCGTCCACAAAACGCAACACGGTTGGACGGTAAAAAACTGCCCGTTCGCACCCTTCACTGAGTCCAGAGAGGATGCACTTGTTTGGGCCACAGACGCAATTGCACAGGGAAAATTATAATGGCTACCTACAATCCGCAGTACATCAAACACGCAATTAGTAAGATGTTCGAGCCCGGAGATGTGGTTGAGGTTCGCATCACCGACCCAAAAAACAAGGCATGTAGCGGTTACTTCAATGACTTCGACAAGCTAGCTGACGCAATCGCTAGTAAGAGTGGTGAGGTCGAGGCGGTATATGTCACCCTAAACCCCGTTAACCCCGCACTACGGGCGAGGGCAAATAACTGGCTTAAGCCGTATGCCAAAACCACGACCCAGGACCAAGACATTCTCCGCAGACGCTATCTGTTCATTGACGTAGACCCACAACGTCCGGCTGGTATCAGTTCGACGAATGAGGAGAAAGCACTCGCTAAAGAACTACACGCGGCGGTGCACACGTGGCTGACTGAGTTGGGTTGGCCCGAACCATTAGTAGCCGACTCAGGCAACGGCTACCATCTGCTCTACCGCATCGATCTTCCAAACACGAATGAGAGCAGGGAACTCGTCGAGAGTTGTCTGTTAGCACTGGATGCTAAGTTCTCCACCGACAAAGTGAAGGTTGACACCTCAGTGTTCAACGCAGCACGCATCATCAAAGCCTATGGGTCTTTGGCAGCTAAGGGGGACAGCACCGAGGACAGGCCGCACCGTATCGCCAAGATGCCTACCAACGCACAGTACACTGGAGAGATTGTAACTCTGGAGCAGCTTACTGCTCTCGCTGCCATGTCGCCAGCAACCAACAAAGGCAAGAACAAGTCGGGCAGGGCAACTCAAGGATCGTGGACACCCGAGTTAGTGAGCCAAGCACTAACGGACGCCAACATTGAGCATGGTGCAGGTCTTCCCTACAACGGTGGAACCAAGTACCAGCACGACTGCCTTAACAACGGCGACCACCAAAAACCCGATGCCTACACGTTTGTGGACAAAGATGGTTGGGTCACATATTTTTGTTCGCACAATTCTTGCGGGGGACTCAACACAAAAGAGTGGGTTGACGAGATGGAGAAACGGGCTGGGCACAAGATTGGAAAGCCAACCATTGTTGACATCATGCGGGGTTTTGACTGCGACTTTGACGATGTAGAAGCCCAGGAATCGTCACCAAAAACAGAGTTGCCAGACGCACTGCCAGCGCAGACGACCCAGGTCCCTGTTGGTACAAAAATCGCTCATGATGTCAGGGAAAAGGTGGATGAAATAATGAGGGCACCAGAGAAACCCATAAAAGATATTCCTTGGTACCCCCGGAGGGAGAAACATCGCATGGTGTGTAGTCTTATAGTCAGCCACATGCGAAATGCCGGGACTTTTTGGTCTACTGGCGCGGGTGTAGTCTATGTGCCAAACTCCAGTCGGGAAAACCTGCTAGTTACCTCCCCAGAGTTTCTTCACTATCTCGTACAGTTTGGTGTACTGCCCGGTGATCCGGTCGCAGCCCAGATCACGAAATACTTAAGCTCCATGGTATGTGACCGAAACATTATCCTACTTATGAGTTACTACGACCGGGAGACCCACACCCTCTATGTCAATGAGTATGCTGGCAACTTCCTTAAGATCACCAGTGAGGGTGTTACCCGTATGCGCAACGGGGACGAGGGCATCTTGTTTGACCATGGAGTGCGTAAGTGTGATCCACTGGTCTGTGATATTGACAACATGCAACCGATTCCTGCCCTAGAGCCCAAAGGATTGATTCACACGCACATCCTAGACACAATCAACTATGCAGACGATGGACTCGGCAAGTCGTCCGCACAATTGTTGCTTCTGACTTCCATCCTCAGCTTGTATTTCACCGAGCGTTTGAAGGCCACCCCGTTTGTAGCTTTCACTGGTGTCACCGGGAGCATGAAGTCTGCCTTAGTTACTTGTGTAGGTCGCCTAATCCAAGGAAACAAGTTCGCGATGTTTGATACGCCCGAAGGGCGAACTGGCATCCAAGAGTTGAAAGACAAGGCAATCAACTACCCGTTTATTGGTCTGGACGAAGCCAACCGTTTGAAGGAACTGTCGAACATCCTGAAGGTCATCGCTACGGGTGGCACTGACACCCGCCGAGTGCTTTACACAACAAGCACGATGCAAGAGTCACCGTACCAAGCTCGCATGTGGCTTACTATGAACACGGGTGATCCAGCAGAGGAGTCAGTCGCCAACCGAATGCTTATAGTTGACGCCGCAGCCCGAGAGGAGAAAAACCCCTACCGTGCAACCTACTACCTCAACTGGACAGATGAGTTGCGTAACACCATATGGACTGAGCTTGTCTCGCGCTTATACAGTGCGATGAAAGAACTAAAGATGGCAGACGAGACCGGGCGTGGGAACCTGACCGTGAGCCATCGCATGTCTGACTACTTTGTTTTTGGTTTGTCGATGGCCATGGTTGAGGGCACTGAGGCAGCTTTCCGGACTTCCATGGTGCGACTAGAAGGTAGGCAGGAGAATTCAGTCGTGGATAGTTGCGAGATCATCGACCTCATCGCTAAGGTCCCGGCGTCTTACAACAACCGCTCCATGACCGCCAAAGAGTGGGGAGGCATATTTGCCAACATTGCCGGGTACGACGACTCCGTGTTACGCAGGCAGATTTCAAACAAGAATGCGGTAGCACGTTACTTTAAAGGCAACATTAAACTACTGGAGAAGCGTTTTGGTCTCGTAGCGAAAAAAGACAGGCACCTGAACACCACCTACTACACGTTCACAAAACTAACCTACTGTGAAACACTTCCAGATGTGGAGGCAATGTAAAATGGGTAAAACAAAAGAGCAGTTACTTCGGGAATTAAATCGGATTGAGCACACTAAGTATGAGTCGTTCAGCGCGGACACGGAGGCGTATTGGGACCTTGTCCGTCGCGGGGCTGAGATTCAGCGTGAGTTGCGTGATAGATTTGACTGGCGTCCCGGTCGCCCCACAGGCAGGTAGACCCAGAACCGAACCCCCGGTCCTGGCACCCCACGGGCACCCAGACCCACCTTGACTTGGGCCTGTGGGCGGGTGGTAAGATTTTTTAACTGGACTTGTAGCCCGAGTTCAACTGGTACTAAAATTTTGCAAGTTTTATAATTAGTGAGTTTCCTTACTACCCATATCTTATGTATGGGGGAACTGGTATGAACAACATGAGCAACACGAACAAAGGCAAGGGCACCAAAGGCAAGGGCATCAAAACGCTACCTCTACTGGTGGCAATTCGCGAGGTCAGCCGCGCTGCCCACCGTTGGCGCGACGCTTCGCAACGGCAGTATCAAGTTGGTAACTACGGTCTTGCCAGATACTCGTCTCACCAGAAACGTCATTTTTACGCACTCAAAGAGCGCGGCATTGTGGAGGGTTACCGG
Organism: Acidobacteriota bacterium; assembly: GCA_021779935.1. Taxonomy (GTDB): domain Bacteria; phylum Acidobacteriota; class Terriglobia; order Terriglobales; family Acidobacteriaceae; genus JAJXZT01. Next base: position 17,016 of record JAJXZT010000032.1, on the reverse strand, counting down.
CAAGGGCTCCTTCGGTATGTGGGGCAGAGCCCGCAGGGCCTAGCGGTTTATGAGTATGGCGAAGGAGGAATGGCCTGTTTTCATTCGCGACTGCACCCAATCGGCACCCGTAGCTCCCTCGTCCCCGACCACCCTGAAACATTGTTCGTTACTGCTAAGCACGCAACTCGGCACGTCGCTGACGCAGAAGCCACCCTGCGCGACCTGCCAACCACCATGGATGGGTTTTATTCCATCGAAATCACGACCTCAACCTCCTCCTACTATCACGAGGAGCCGGTCTGTTACTAGTGTGGTTTGGAAGGGCATACGTCGCGGTGTTGTATCGGTGCATAACTCGCTAACTCGCTGGCCAAAAATTTAGCGGTGGTGTACCCTGTCACCCGTGGCTCGACTCACCGGATTCGCCTATCGCGGGGGTAAGCGTGGGGTAGCTTGGAGGATTGTCTCCATGCTCCCCCCCACCGGCAGCCGCATTGTTGAGCCCTTCGCCGGTAGAGCATCCCTCAGCCTCGCTGCCATGCAGCTTTTGAATTACCCCAACTACTGGCTTAATGACAACAAATGGGAAACTCTGAATTTTTTGGTCATGCTTAAGACCATCTCCCCACGCCTGTACCCCCACAAGGTTTTGCCTCGGACACGAACCAATCAGCGGAAGCTCAGGTTCGCCACGTACGAGCGGGTATTCACTCGTTGGCTTGCCGAGGCACCAGAGGACAAAAAATCTGACGTGCGTTTTGTTTTGAATCGTCTTAAGGAAAGGGACCCAGGTGACGCAACAGCACCATTTGAAGCACTGGCTGAGCCCTTTCACAGTTTCAGCCGGGGCACTGCCGACGGAGGTGGATTTACGCTTTCAACCAAGGGTGGCGTAACGCGGGACGGCTATTTACGCGACCTCACAAACGCTCACGCTCTGTTCTCCCGGCACAACGTGAAGTTCACACTGAGAGATTACCAGCAAGTTTTGGACGAGTGCCTCCCATCAGACATCGTTCTTATAGACCCCCCGTATCGCAACAGCAAACCTGGCCCCTACGTTCCACTACCGGACGAAGATTACCCCGCCCTCGTGAAACGGCTTCAACGGGCACCCTACAAATGGGTTTTGATGGAATACGAGGGCGACGATGACATGTATCGGTCACTGGGTGAGCCTTTTCACATTCCCTCGTTCAAATGCAACCATCGAGGCGGGCGGGGCGACTCGATAACGGAATGCGTGTGGTCTAATTTTGATGTGTTAAACTTTGCGGCAACAAACCTTAAAAGGATGGGGCGATTAAATATGGGCACCGAAACAAACAAGTTGATCAAAACTCTCGAAAAACAGATTGACGATGCGCAGGCTGCACTCCGCGCAATTCTACGGGCGACCGCAGCCGCCAACATCGTCGCACCCTCGACAAAATCGAAACGGGCGAAGTCCGGCAGACCCAATCTTTCACCCGAGGCGAGGAAAAAAATGTCCGACGCGGCGAAAAAACGATGGGCAGCACTGAGGCGCAAGTCCTAACATTTTCCTAACATTTCCTAACACTTTTTAAGGAATCGGGGGTGTCAAAAGTCCCAACGTTATTGGCATAACTTAGACCTCGTGATTTTTTTTGCCTGTTTTCCCTTGTATTTATGAGGTATCGAGATTTACAGTTTTGTTGGGAAAACCGGGACCAGTCGCTAAGAGCGTCCCTTCTTCGGCACCAAGATTTTTAAGCCTCTGGGAGCTAACAACTTCCAGAGGCTTTTTGCTTGTAGCGCGCAGACTCAAAGTGGGTGTGGCCCCAGGGAGTTAGCTCATGAACAGGGGATGTCATCCAGCCACTGTGTTGTGAAACAATTGAGAACAAAGCCAGCAAGACAGCAGTTCCACTGAAACACGTGAATTCTTCCCACTCACCCCAAATTTTATTTTCTTTTTCTGCGCGTCCGCATCCGTTCTTTACTCAAAGCAATTAAGCATCGTACGATACAACACACCAAAGGAAATGCTGGCATGTCCTTCATCACAAGGTCTCAGGACGGCAATCTTTCATGGAGTGATCTCCAGAACGTTCCCGACCCTGAGTTGATCCGGCAATTGCGTTCCGGAAACAATGACGCCTTCGCCGTCATCGTGGACCGCTACCAGCGACTTGTGTTGACTGTGGCGCTTCGCATCGTCAAGGAAGAATGCGAAGCGGAGGACGTAGTTCAAACGGTTTTTCTCGAAGTATTCAAAAACGTTGGAAAATTTGACGCGTCGCGAGGCACACTCAAAGTGTGGCTCCTGCAGTACGCATACAGTAGAAGCATTAACCGGCGCCGCTATCTCGAGCACCGCCAGCACTACTCGCAGCTTGAACTCAACGATGCTGAAGCCGAAAACTACTCAGCTGATGTTGTACGGTTCGACCGGCTTTCACCCGGCGAGACGTCGCGATTTGTACGGCAAGCCTTAAAGGCATTGAATCCCAAACAGCAATCGGCGATCGAGTTGGTGTATTTCGAGGGATTAACTTTGGAAGAGGCTGCACAGCGTACTGGCGAAACCCTCTCGTCGATGCGCCATCATTATTATCGAGGCTTGATGAAGCTGCGCGAGTTCATCACTGCAACTTCTTCCACATTGGCGGAGAATATCAGCGCTGTTCCAATTGAACTGGAGGTGCCAGATCCTACCCCACGACCAATTTGAGGAGCTCTGCGCGGTTGCGACCATCGGCGAGTTGAGTCTGGACGAGTGGCAGACGCTGAAGGCTCATCTCGACGAATGCCCATCTTGCCGCAGCGTGCTGGCTGACCTCGAAGAGATTCATGCCCAATGGCTGCCGGAACATCCGGGTCATGAGGTGGTGCGTGATCCGCTTGCGGACGCACGGCTCCGCGATGCAATTCTCTGGCGCGCGGAGAAACATGGCGCGTATTTTTCCGCGGAAGCAGCCGGGGCATCCAGTCATCGCGCCAGACGTCGCATGCAACCCTCGCGCCACAGGACGTGGTTTATCGCTGCGGCTGCGGCTGTAGTCGTCTGTGCGGCATCAGTCATGTTCGTCCAGCAGAATTTCACAGATGGCGCTTTCAGTAGAATCGGTCCCCCGCCGGCTCCCAAAGTGGCTTCGGAGAGCGTACCTCTTCAGTTTGCCAAGACTGCCGTTCAGCGAATGCTGGATGCCCGTCAGATGGAGCTGACTCTGAGGCAACAACTGAAAGAGTCGGGGGCAACTCAGGCCGCTCTGCAACTCCAAATTGACCGGCAGACTGCGGAGTTAGCCGGACTGCACCAGCAGGGAACGGAGTCTGCTCGGACGATTGCGGACTTGCGGCAGCAACTCGATGCGTCACGTTCGTCCCAGGCACGGGCAGAGACGGAACTTGCTGCAGTTCGGTTGAAGCAATCTACATCGGATGCCATCACCATTGCCGAGCAGCAGGAGATACAAACTCTGCAGCAGAAGCTTCTCGATCAATCCGCAAGTCTCGATCGCGAGCGGCAGTTACTTTCTGCCGGGCGAGAGATTCGGGATCTGATAGCTGCAAGAAATCTGCATATCATTGACGTTTACGACACAAACAGCAAAGGGAAGACGAGCCATGCGTTCGGACGGGTGTTCTATACGGAAGGACGGTCGCTGGTTTTCTACGCGTACGATCTAGGTGCCAACGAGGCGGATTCCGGCAAGTACGCGTTCTACCTCTGGGGAAAGAGGGACGGCGCTCCAAAAAGCGTAAAGAGCCTGGGAGCTCTAAGTAAAGATGGCGGCACGCAGCAGCGATGGGTGCTGACGATAACAAATCCCAAGGTCCTCGCCGAAATCGATTCGGTGTTTGTCACGCTTGAGCCAAGCGGCAAGCGCATGCATCACCCGAGTGGCAAGCGCATCCTGAATGCCTTCCTCGGGACTCCGGTTAATCATCCGTGATTGCATATTCATTTTTGCGGTTACAACTTTTTTTGTCCGATGGGAAAAATCCGAGATCCCCTTTGGATACTAGTCAGAGGGGGCTTCCCAATCATGACAAGAAGGTTTCCGAAATCCATCACTCAAGGTGATGCGCTCACGTTCTGTTTGAAGGTCTCATTGTGTCTTGTATTACTCAGCACCGTTACCTTTGCCCAATCCGAAAGCGCGACACTCTCCGGCAGTGTGACGGATCAGAGCGGAGCCGTGATTCCCGGCACGCAGGTTCAGGCCACTAACTCTGACACCGGAATTACCTCAACAACGAAAACGAACAATGCTGGAATATATGTTCTTCCGGCACTGAAGCCGGGACGCTACAGAATGGTAGTGACATGCAAAGGATTTAAGCAGGTTACGGTCACCAATGTAACGCTCAATGTTCAAGACGTGATCAATCGAAACTTCAGCCTGCAGGTGGGAGCGACCTCGGAATCAATCTCGGTATCCGCCGCCGAGAATCCTATTGATACGAGTGACGGCGCCGTCGGGACGGTGATCGACCGCAATTTTGTATCGAATATTCCTCTCAATGGCCGCAGCTTCCAGACATTGATATCCCTCTCTCCTGGCGTGGTCATGGTGCCGGTGGGCGCGAATGGGTACGATCAGGGGCAGTTCAGCGTGAATGGACAACGCGCCAATGCCAACTACTTCACGGTGGATGGTGTAAGCGCGAATTTCGGAATGGGAGTCAACGAGGCTTTCGGTCAGGGTGTAAGCGGGTCGCTTCCCGCCACGAATATCCAGGGCGGATTCAGCAACCTGGTGAGCGTAGACGATTTGCAGGAATTCAAGGTGCTCACCTCTTCCTTCGCGCCCGAGTTCGGCCGCTCGCCGGGCGCGCAGATCTCGCTCGTAACGCGCTCTGGCACGAACGATTTCCACGGCTCGTTGTTCGAGTATTTCCGCAATGACATACTCGACTCCATGGACTACTTCGACCTCAAGAAGCCGCCGCTTCGCTACAACGACTTTGGCGGAACATTCGGTGGGCCGATCTGGAAGAACCACACGTTCTTCTTCTTCTCTTATGAAGGGCAGCGTTTCCTCCTGCCTCAGCCGACCGTAACGGGCTACGTGCCCACTCTGGCCGATCGTCAGAACGCTCCGAACGCGACGGCGAAAGCGATCTTGGACGCCTATGCCCTGCCGAACGGTCCCGATCTGATCATTCCGTCGTTCACGGATCCAACGAAGATGATTGCGGTTGCCTCCCAACTGAAGGCGACGTTTTCGAATCCGAACACGATGAATTCTTACAGTCTTCGGGTCGATCACAACTTCAACCAACGGTTCTCCATCTTTGGACGCTACAACTACGCGCCCTCGTCCACGGATATCCGCGAGGGAAGTCTCTCTATCTATGATCGTGATCAACAGAACACCACAACGTTGACTCTCGGCAGCACGCAGGTCTTTGGCACCCATATCGTCAATGAGGTTCGTCTAAACGGTAGCCGTCTGACCAGTCAGTCGGGAACCTTTTTTGATGGCATGGGAGGCGGTAAACCTCTGCCAACCGACATCTTCCTGCCGAATGGCTCGGGCTCCCAGCGACGCTACACATATTCCATCGCCTTCATGGACTCCATGACCTACGGCGATGTGGCGAAAAACAAGGGGCAGAGCGTTAACGTCGTAGACAATCTTTCCTATACCCTCGGCAGTCACCAGCTAAAGTTCGGCGTCGACGGTCGCTGGGATTACCCGAGACAGGCTTCGGACGACCTTGTCGTCAGCGCTTTTTTCATGGGTGCGAACATCGAACCGTTCACGAGTTTCCTCCCGACGGGCGGCGATGTCTATAGCGGCAAGCCCATGTCTTTCACCTACGGACGTTCCCCGCAAATGACGCTCGAGAACAAGAACTTCTCGGCCTATGCGCAGGACACCTGGAAGGTCAACCACCGTTTGACACTGACCTATGGCACGCGTTGGGACGTCAATCCCGCGCCCACGGCACGCGGCGACAAGACTCTTTTCACGCTTGCGGCATATCCAAACCTTTCCACGCTGAATCAGTCCTCCCTTGCCTTAGCTCCTGCGGGGAAGCCGTTTTACAACACTACCCATGCAAATTTTGGACCTCGAGTCGGCGTGGCTTATGTCATTTCTGACAACCCAGGTCATGAGTTAGTACTGCGCGGCGGTGGCGGTATCTTCTACGACCTGGGTTCCACCCCGTTCGCCAATGGCGGGTGGCCTTACAACTACACCACTACGGCCTCCACCCCCGTTTCCGTGCCGGTGCAGGCGACGTCCATTCCTCTGCCGGCAGTGAATTTTGTTCCCAGTCCAACCAACCGTGCATCTGGAATCGTAGTTGCCGCGCCTGGCTTCACCATGCCGCGCACCTACCAATGGAACGTCACGCTGGAACAGGCCCTCGGGCAAAACCAATCCTTCTCACTGGCATACGTTGGCGCCGCTGGACGCGATCTGTTAAGGACCACGACGATTTTCATCGCGAGGCCTCCGGCAGTGGGTGTGACTCCGACAGCTTTTTACAGTCCGGACTTTTCCAGCCTCACTATTGTGGGCAACGACGCAAACTCGGATTACAACTCGCTGCAGGCGCAATTCACCCGTAACCTTGCGCACGGTTTGCAGGGACTGCTGAATTACACCTGGGCGCACTCCATTGACAACAGCTCTACTGACGGCGCGGTCGATATGCCGGGATACGTATATCCGGCAAATATCAACCGTGGCAATTCAGATTTCGACATCCGTCATTCCTTCAGTGGCGCCGTTACGTATGACATTCCTTCGGTACCCTGGAACAACCTGGCCGCAAAGGTGCTCCATAACTGGGCCCTTAGCAGCACGTTCTATGCCCACACAGGTCTTCCCTTTAACGTGCAGATCAGTGAGCAGAACGCCTTCAGTCAGTCGCAGTCAATTCGCCGTCCTGACCTCGTGCCTGGTGTTCCTGAGATCATCAATGATCCCACTGCCCCGGGAGGATGGCGGCTCAATCCCAGCGCATTTGCTATACCTGCGGCAACCACCGGACAGGGAAATATGGCAAGGAACTCTCTGCATGGATTCCCGGCATGGCAGGTTGACATGGGAATCGATCGCAAGTTCAACATCACGGAAAACGTGGGTCTCGACTTCCGGGCAGACTTCTTTAACATCCTTAACCATCCGAATTTTCTCGCTCCGAACAACGTAATCGACTACTCGAGCGGCGTTCCGGTGTTCGACAATAACTTTGGACTTGCCCAAAGTACACTTGCCCGTGGATACGGCGGCGGCTACGGTGCCGGCTTTAATCCGCTCTTTCAGAATGGCGGCCCGCGCTCCATTCAGTTTGCCTTGAGGCTTTCCTTCTAACCACGTAATTGCGGGGGTTGCTTGCAACCCCCGCTTTTTATCGTCTGTTTCCAATCGATGACGACGCTGACAGACGTCTAAATCCGATCCGCACCGCTGTCATTCAGCTCAGTACCGCCGCAGGTGACGTCACGAAGGAGCATTCATCATGAGAACGATAGCTTTCATCCTTGCAACATCAATTTTGTTACTTACTCCCTCCGGAGTGTTTGCCGCGGATAAATACTCTGGTACCCCTGCTACGCGGGCGGAATTTGAAAAGGTCCAGCAGGAAATGCGTCCTGGCAAGTATGCCGACGCGATTACTTCTTTAGAAGGGATTATCAAGCGCGACCCAAACTTCGCGCCGGCCTATGACAGCCTGCTTTTCGCCAAATTCATGGAGATCATGTACTCCGGAAAGGCGACCACGGAAGCTGAGAAAACCGCGCAGAGCAAGAAACTCCATGACCAGATCATGGCGAAGTACGAGGCGCTCTCGAAAGAGAACCCCAAGAATCCTATTTATCCCTGGGTAATTGCGCAGACGTACAACGAAGCTAGCCCGACTCTGCAGGAGCAGTATTGTCAAAAATCAGTCGACATATCTCCGGACTTTACTCCGGGCTACCAGTGTCTGGCTGGGATTGCCATGCTACGCGGCGATAGCGTGCCCGCCGCCGCATACTTTCGCAAGGTGATTGAGGCGAATCCGAACAATCCCGATGAACTGTTGCAGTATCTCTACTTCGTTCAACCGGATCCCGTGGAGTTCCGCAAAGCCGCTTTCGATGTAGGCAACAAGTTTCCCAACACACAACAGGCCGCGGACGCACTTTACCGCTATGCCGACGCGCAAACTGAACCTGAGGCACGGCAGAAGGCGATGGAAGATGTCGTTGCGCGGTATTCCCCTGCCCGGTTCGACAGCGCTTCCCAGGCTGAAAATGAGCTGTTTGGTGATTACGACAAAACCGATCCAGCGAAGGCCCTCGCTCTTGCGCACAACATGCTGAAGCAGCTTCCCAACGATGAGACGTGGAAGCGTAACGCTGCCTATGCCGATGCCATGGCAGAGGCTACCCAGAAAGTAAATTCAGGTGATGCTCGCGCGGCGCTAGCTATTCTCGGGAAGGTAAAACTTCCAGGACTCGTGTTTGGCAAAACGCGTTTGCAGTTGCTTCAGTCCCGCGCAAAATCCGCTTCCGGCGATCTCGGAGGAGCGTATGCCAATCTTTTGAACGATGTTGCGACACATCCAACAGACAAGACCCAGGCCGCTCTCTATGTCTACGGCAAGCAACTCAACAAGACTGCGCAGCAAGTCGATGCCGAAGTCTGGACACTTCGCTCTGCTGCTGCGAAACCGGCAATTCCATTTTCTCTCGAAAGTTTTCTTACCGGTAAACAGGTTTCCTTGCAGGACTACAAAGGCCACGTTGTACTCGTCGATTTTTTCTACCCCAATTGCAGTCCATGCATGAGGTCATTTCCTTACATGCAGAATCTCCTCACGAAATTCAAGGACCGGGGAGTCGCTGTGCTTGCCATCAACGGTATGGAAGGACAGGCGCCGTTCGTTTTGCCGCTGTTGAAAAGCAAACGAGTCGGATTCATCCCTCTCAAGGGCAATGCAAAGTGGTGCAGCGATGTCTATCACGTTCGCGGTTATCCAACCACCTTCCTTGTCGGAGCAGATGGCCGGGTTTACTTCAAGCCGCACGTTTATGATCATGCAGAGCAGCGTACAACCGAACTCGAAATTGAAGCACTGCTCAAGGCTGCGGAAGCGAATAAGTAGACAAGCTCTCGTGCGTCGAACGTAGATGTTTGATAAGTATTCGGTCTCCGATTCGACACAAGAACAATCAAAGCCCTGTGTAACTGTCGGTTACACAGGGCTTTTCGACGGCGGCTGCGATTCCAATTGTCATCGCGAGCAGATCACGGAACCACGATCTCGTGCGGACTTGGTATCGCCGCCACGGATATTTTGTTCTCAAGCCTCGAGGCCTTTTGTGCCAGCAAGGTTTTGTCCGTGGCCTTCTCAACCGTGTATGTAGCCTTGAGTTCGTGTGGCGGATTTGGATCGCTCAATTTCAGCAGGTTAGTTCCTTTCTTCAGGGGAACCTCGGTTGTCCCGAACAAAGTGTCATTGCTGAATTTGAGAAGACAGTGTGTGGGAGTAGTAAATTGAACGGAATCAGCACGGTTCGTGTGGTGCGTGTGTGGATTCGCATCTCCCGTTGTCGGATCGATTGCGATGCATTGCGGGGAGCTGACCGAAATCTTTGTGGTCTTTGCCATGGAAGTTCTCCTTTCTTGGACTTGCTCTTCGTATCTGGCAGCTACGCGGGCCGAACGTCATCGTAGGGAATTGGGCACAACTTTCGGAGTTTCTGGAGCCCGCAACTGGCGACGAATTCTGGGGTCTGACAACATTGCACGCAGGCCGGGAATCAGATCCACATCCCGCAGCGTCCAGCCTTTCGCCAGTGCCTGCCGGATGCAATCGATGGCTTGCGGCTGCTCTCCGAGGAGATAATATCCTTCGGCAATATCTCCCCAAACCTCACCGTCTTCGGGAGAAAGTGCGACTGCCGCTTCAAGTGCCGGCAGGGCCTTATCTTTCATGTGCTTCTTCGCGTATATCAACCCGAGTTCCGCTTGAATCGCGGGGTCGTCAGCCTTGAGCGGAGCAATGACTTTCAGCTTCTCCAGGGCGGAGTCGTATGCCCGCGCGGCCTTTTCGGACCGCCCCAGTCGTTCGTATGCGATCGCGAGATTCGTCCAGACCCGGTAATCCTCTTGATTCAATCGCAGCGCGTTGTCAGTCATTTTGGCCGACTCGGCGTAGCGTTTCTGGCGATAGTAAAGGTCGCCAAGATTTGCGAACGCCGCATAGCTCGGATTCAACGCGATCGACGTCTTGAAATTTGATTCGGCTTCAGCCTCTTGCCCCAGGTGTCTCAACATGACTCCCAGGTTGGTGTGGGCCGGAGCATGGTCTGGAACCATCTCAACAACGCGGCGGAATTGTTGAGCGGCGTCGGCGTATCGATGCTGGCGATAATAGAAAACGGCTAACCGGTATCGCCCATCCCAGTCATTGGGGCGGGACGCCGCCGCGCGTCTATAAGCCTCCTCGGCTTCCGCGACGCGACCGGTGCTTGCATAAACGTCTGCCAGTGCCAGTATCGCATCGGCATTCCGCCGGTCGAGTTGCAGTGCTCGCTCCACTTCCTGCAATGCCAGGTCGTTCTGGCCGGAACCGTTATGGATGCGAGCCAGCATCACGTATACGGCCGGAAGGTTGCTATTCAGTTCTGCTGCGCGCTGACAGTATGCCGAAGCCTTATCGAACCAGCGTGCATCCTGGTCAAGCCTGTACTTGTCCCAATACGCCTCGCCCAGTGCGACGAATGCCAGCGCAAAATTAGGGTCGGTCTTGATGGTGCCTTCAAGCAGTGGTATGGCCGCATCGATGTTCTTTGGTTGATCGTAGCGCCGAAGGTAGGTGAGCCCTCGCAGATAGGATTGGTACGCCGCCGTGCGGGCGCTGGAGGTTTGACCAATCTGATTGCTTGACTCGCCGCCCTGCTGTGCCCGACTGGCAATCGTCCTTCGTACATACAGAGCTCCGGATAGCACCAATACCACCAACGGCACAACCCAAACGGCTCCATGCATGAGACGGCGAAGAGAGAACCTTGACGAGGAGAGCACAGCACTGCGGTGCCTCCTTACCAGGCGTTCAACCGCCCCGGAGGGCGGACGAAGCTCTACCGTTTTTACCTCTTCCAGGTCGCACAGAAGTTCGGTGCAGTTCTGATAGCGTTCCTCCGGTCGCTTGGCCATTGCCTTGTAGACGATCGATTGCAATTCAGGCGGCACCTCGACCATGTCGGACGGAGGCGAATGCAGGATTGCAGCAATTGCCGCTCCGGCATTTTCACCATGGAACGGTAACTGCCGGGTCAGCAATTCATACATGAGAACGCCGAATGACCAGATATCGGTGCGAGCATCAACGGCTTTTCCAGACACCTGTTCGGGTGACATGTAGGCCAGCGTGCCACTGATATTCATCGTCTGGGTGGTAGCGTCCGTGCCGGTCGATCGCGCCAACCCGAAGTCGACGATCTTTGCCACGCCGTCCCGAGTAATGATGATGTTCGACGGCTTAATGTCCCGATGCACTATGCAGTGAGCGTGAGCGTATGAAAGTCCCTGGGCAATCTGCACGAGAATATTGATGACTTCGGATGAGGAAACTTCGCGCCGCATGTGGGCCGCAAGGGTTTCGCCGTCGTAGTAAGGCATGACGATAAACAATTGTCCATCGTCGCTCTCTTCCACGGCATGAATTGTCGCGATGTTCTTGTGATCGAGGGTGGATGCGGCCCTGGCTTCGCGAAGGATACGATCGCGGTCGGCAACACCTTGTACAGGCGTCAGGAATTTCAGGGCTACGGTTCGCCGGAGAGTGACGTCGAAGGCCTTGAAGACCTTGCCCATGCCGCCCACACCGGCCTCACCGAGTATCCGGTAATTCCCGGCATGTTTGCCAAAGTTCTCTTGTGCCGCGTGAGCCATAGGCAGCGCCATTCTTCCTGCGTATGCCGCAAGATTAATTCGGGCCGCTTAGCTACAGGGGGTTGCCAGTTGTGACCGGACTCGATCCATGTCGGCGCGACCGCGCCAACACTGAGGATTATACGCTTTCCGCAACAGGCAACGTGGTGAACGTATGGCCTGAAAGATTCAGACCGGCGGAGGAAAATCCGAATTGCAACTGATTGTCGCGGGTAGTTCTAGTCCTTATTCACCTTCGAACATCTCGCCGAAGAGTTCGTGCACTCTTTCCCTTGCCGCCTCAAGCGCTCTTTTTCCCGGCGCGGTAGCCGTGTAGACGCGCCTGATCTTTCCTCCCGCCCGCACTCGCTGCGAACGAAGCAGTCCTTTTGCTTCGAGTCCGTGCATGATCGGGTAGAGCGTCCCGGGACTCAGCCGATAGCCATGACGTGCCAGTTCTTCGATCATTCCCAGGCCAAAGATGGGCTCCTTGCACGCGTGGTGCAGGATGTGCAGCCGGATCAGCCCCGAATAGAGATATTGTTGCGCGGAAACTCTGTTCATATCGATGCTCGTTATCGAACATCGATTATATAATGTGTCCCAATGGAGGGTGGCATGGCAGATTCAGTGTCTTTTTGGTCCAGGACCATTCGTCCGGGATGGCGGTCCCGCGCCGTGGTGTTTGTCAGGCTTTCCGTCGGGCTCATCTTCTCGACGCAGGGGTTGCTGAAATTCACTGACCCGAACATGGGTGTGATTCGTTTCACCAGGATCGGCTTTCCCCACCCTGCATTCACCGCGCACTTTGTTGGCGCCTTCGAGATGGTCTGCGGCATCCTTGTTCTGCTGGGACTCTTCACTCGACTCGCGGCACTCCCACTGTTCATCGTCATTTGTACCGCCATCGCAACCACCAAGATTCCTGAGCTCCTTCGGCCCACGCAGGGATTCTGGTTCATGGTGAGCGACGCCCGTGCTGACTTCGCGATGCTGACTTCGCTGTTGTTCCTCTTTGTTGCCGGCGGCGGAGGATGGTCGGTTGACGACCGGCTCTCAAATCGAGAAGCGCGTCCGTCTTCAAGTCATCCAATGTAGCGCGAGCGCTTGTTTTCCATTCTCGCTAATTCTCGGCCCACTCGCTCACGCGGCGGGATGGTTGAAAGGTATCTTGTTCATGCGATGGTTCCGCTCCCGCGTTCATCGGTTGCGCCGCGTTGGCGTCCCGGCCTTGCTGTCTCAGGCAGCACTTCTGTGCATTTTCTTCAGCGCGTCTCGCGCCTTCGCCGGACCTCCGTTTCAAACCGATGATCCTGAGCCTGTGCCGTTTCATCACTACGAGGCATACGTTTTCGGCACAACCGACCACAGTGGCGGTTCCACTTTCTCACAGGGCCCGGCGTTTGAGTTCAACGTTGGCGCCGCGCCCAATCTTCAGTTTCACATCGTCGTGCCCATGGTCTATCTCAATCCGGACAACAATTTCGGTGCAGGCGATGTTGAGCTTGGCGCGAAATACCGCTTCATCCAGGAAACGAAGCGTCGTCCCCAAGTCGGTGCTTTCCCCATGATTGAGCTTCCCACCGGCGATAGTCAGCGCGGCCTCGGCAACGGCCAACTGTGGGCCAAACTCCCCGTCTGGGTGCAGAAGAGCAGCGGTCCATGGACGACTTACGGTGGCGTTGGCTACCAGATCAACCACGCGCCAGAAATGAAAAATTCCTGGTTCGCTGGATGGCTTGTGCAACGCGATCTGAACAAGAGGCTGACACTCGGAACCGAAGTTTTCTCGCAGCAGGCACAGCAACTCGGCACGCGTGAGACTACGTTCGTCGATGTAGGCGGCTACTACAATTTCACTCCGAATTTCCAACTGCTGTTTATGGGTGGACACACCGCTGCCGGTGATCGCCACACCGTCGCTTACCTCGGTCTCTACTACACCTGGGGGCCGAAGGATGACAACTCTTCCGAGTCACGGCTACAGGACGGCCTCTTCTCGCGCGATCAGAGCTCGTTGCGATAAGGCTAATCAAAAAGGGCAAACCCGCTTTGCTGCGGACTTGCCCCAATTACAGAACCAATTGTCTGGCGTTTTTACTTCTTTGTCTGCTGCACCTTTCCGAACCACTCTTCGAACCACTCCAGCGAACGAAGCTCGTAGTCGTGCCGGTCAGCCGGTTTGTTGATGGCGTGGCCCTCGTCTTTATAGACGACGAGCGTCACTGGAACGTGCAGCGTCTTCAGCGCGTGCCACCATTCGAACGATTGTGGCGCCGGTACCTCTCCGTCACGATCGCCTACAAGGATCAGTGTCGGCGTCTTCACGTTTTTCACAAACGTAATCGGCGAACTCTTCGCGTAGACTGCCGGATCGTCATACACCGACGCACCGAAGAACGGAATCATCCACTCGTCGATGTCGTTTTCGCCGTAGTAGCTCAGCCAGTCGGAAAGCCCCGCGCCCGCCACCGCCGCCTTGAAGCGATGCGTCTGCGTCTCCGTCCACATCGTCATGTAGCCGCCGTAGCTGTGTCCGTGGATGCCTAGAAGATTCAGGTCGATCGGGTACTGCTTCGCCAGCGAATCGATCCCCGCCATGATGTCGCGGTAATCCCCGCCGCCGAAATCCTCTACATTTGCAAGTGTAAATGCTTCTCCCTGGCCAAAGCTGCCGCGCGGATTTGGGCAGAGCACGAAGTATCCCAGGGCCGATGCTGCGCCATTGGCGGTGTCCCAGTGGGGCATGCATGCCGCTGAAGGCCCACCGTGCACGGTCACCACCAGCGGATACTTCTGGTGCGGATCGTAGTTCCGCGGGAACATCAGCCATCCCTGGATGCGCTGCTTCTTGCCCGCCGCTCCGCTATGCGGAAGCGGTTCGCCCAGCCAGTGAACGTTCTTCGTTTCGCCCCAACCTGGTTTGACGCCGCTATTTATCGATGTCACTTTCTTCCATTGTCCAATCGGTCCGGCCCACAACTCGGGAGGTTCGGTGAACGACTGCCGCACCACGGCCGAGGTCACTCCGTCGCGCGCTAGTGACAGGCTCAGTCCCCATCCGCCCGCCGAGATCGATTCGAATCCACTCCACAGCGTCTTCTCGTCGCCGCCGCGCGTGGAAACCGTCGCCACCCCCGCGTTTCCGTCCACGTTCTCCGTAAAGAGCAGCTTGCCGGGAGAGGTCCACGTCAGCCACGTCGCCGAGGCTTTCATGTTCGGCGTCAGGTTGCGTGCCCGTCCACCGCCTGCGGAAACAACGTATATGTCGCCACCCGTGGAACCTTCGTCGCTCATGATGCCGCTGATGTACGCGATTTCTTTTCCGTCGGGTGAGAAGCGCGGCTGCGCAAATTGCAGCTTCGGCTTCACCACTTCGTGCAGTTGGCCCGTCTCCGTGCTGATCGTGTAGAGCCGCGCCACCCACCAGTTGTTATCGCCCGAGCCGTGCGCGGCGCTCGCCGCCCAGCTCTTTCCATCGGGAGCCCAGTCATATTCGTAGACGTACAGATCGCTCGGCGAAACCTGCTGCACCGCGCGCGTTGCGATGTCGACCGTCGTAATCCGCTGCTCGTAGTAGTGCTCGTCGATCTCGCCCTCCGGCGGTGTCATTGGCATCAACGGGCCTGCAATTCGCGGCATGCCTTCGATGAACAGCACGGCAATCGTCTTTCCGTCCGGAGAAAAGCTCGGCGTGGAAACGTATCCCTTGAAGTCCGCCAACTTTTCCGGCGTTCCACCCGGAGCGTCTACCATCCAGAGCTGCGCAGCCGGCGCCGTTCCCCGTATGTCGGCAAGAAACGTCAGGCGCTTGCTGTCCGCCGACCACGCAATATCTCGCAGTGGCAGGCGCTCGGGAACCGCGATTGGGCTGCCGAGTTGCGCGCCGTTCTCCGCAGCGGCCGTTGATTCCACCATGATGCCGCCGCGCGTAATCCAGGCAAGCTTTGTTCCGTCGGGAGAAATCCTCACTCCGCGAATATTTTTTACGCGAGGCATGCTGGCCAGCGCCGCTTCCGCTCGGCTCTTTGCCTGTGCTCCCGAATCGGCGGCGAATGAACTGAGAGAAAAGCTGGCGAAGAGTGCCAGAAGCGTCACGCATAAGACCGCGCGTGAAACCAGCCTTTGTATTGCGGCGCATTTCGACGGTTCCGAAGCGCGCGCGGTGGTGTGCGAGTTTTGGGCCATGGAATTCCTCATGTACGGCATATAGTGTGCGGCTGCTGCTCGCAACGCGCTTCACATCCGCGCATGTTAAAAATTGGCGGAGGAAAATGAGCGGCGTTGCTTCTGCGACAGGCTCGCACCTTTCTCCCGAAGATTCGTCCCCACGGGAATCCGCTCATCCGTGCATCCTGCGGATGGCGGTGCAAAGGTGCCACTCATCTTATAGATAGTGCTTCTCCGGTGGAAGTCTGGTGTGAATCAAAAGTCACTTAGCGGCAATCACCTGCATTCCAGGCCATGCCCATACGCGCCAAAGCCCGCGTCCATGCGGGCTTTGGCATTACTGTTGGGCTTCCGGTCTTATTTATGGCACTAATGGGGGCTCTGACGTTGGAGTGGGTCCCGACAGAGATTTCTCGCGGAATGCCGCTACCACGCGTGGCTGGAAGAGGTACCAGATAATCAACAAGCTGATGACGAGGCTGATGATGGCGCCCGTCGAAACGATTGGGCCAAGATGCAGGGTGAGTACCCGCAGTCGCGAGAGCGCGGAGAGCGATGACAGGATGATGGCGACAATTCTTGCCCACTCGCGCAGACTCCACAGGCCCCACGCCGTCGCGCCCATCAGGATGGCGAATATTCCGAAGATCACGCCGGCCACAACTCCAATTGTTATTGCCGCCGCCCCGCCAATCTGCTCGTGTCCGCCAACTGTAATCCAACGTTCCACGAGATTTCCCGCGATGAATGCCAGGACCGCGACCAGGGCAAGTGCGGCCGTTCCGGCCCAATAGAGCAATGCCAGGATACTCACACCGATTGGACGTTCCATCGAATCCCTTCTTGCCGCCGGTCTTCTCAACTTCGCGCGACGGATGCAACCTAGGAGCCTGTCTGAGTAATGGTTCCGGTCATACACAATGGGCTTGAGTTGTGCGAAAGAAACTGCGAATCTGAACGCATGGCGAAGGTTTTCCGTCCGTATTTTCCTGAGCAGGATTTTCTTCTT
>JAJXZT010000056.1 GCA_021779935.1 Acidobacteriota bacterium | reverse complement strand
GTATCGATGGTTGGTGGAACGGTTCTCAGGTCCACCGCAGAGTGATTCAGCGTGAGAGTTCCAGCGTCCCTTCCACAACACCTCTTCCGCCGAAGCACAAAACAAGCGGTGCTCACGCACCGCTCAGAAATCGTTTGTCCTTGACAATGCCTTCGCCCTTATCGAGGGGCACCCGCAGAGCATGTGGCTCCCCACGTTATCGCCCAACAGATGGGCGCGAACGATGGGGCACCCGCAGGGGCGGGAGCGGCTACTCCATCAGGGAGCTGACCTGTTCGATATATCGATGAGTGTCGAACTTCTTTTCCGCGGCCGGGCCTGACATGTAGCGCACGGTGCCGAAGACGGGCCGGTCAAACCAGGGGCGGTCGAACTTGCCGGCGATGGACCAGGCAATGCCCGCATATCCGTTTGGATCTCCGCCATCGAGGAAGTACTTGTCGTTGAGATAAACGGCTGTCTGGTAGGCGACGGCGGGGCTCGGCGACCATTCGAGAATCTTTTTAGCCCAATACATTCGCATGTAGTTGTGCATCCACCCAGCGTGGATTCCCTGGCGCTGCGCGGCGTTCCAGAGGGCATCGTGCGTCTCGGCCTGTTCAAGCTGGTCGCGCGAATAGACGACAGGGCGACGGTCGCGAGAGTGGGTGGCGAGGGTGCGGTGGGCCCAGTTGGGCGCGCACTCGATGGAGTCGTAGAGCGGGTTGAAGTGGACGAAGTTGATGGCGAGTTCGCGCCAGGTGATGAGCTGGTCGAGAAAATCGTCCTTGGCGGATTGCGGCGCGTCGGCCTGCTGGACGGCGAGAGCGACGGTGTGCGGGCCGATCTGACCGCGATTCAGATAAGGCGAGAGGCGGCTGGTGCCATCGTACTCGGGGCGATTGTGGCGCCGAGGATACAGCGCAAGCTTGGTAGTGACGAATTCGCGCAGGAGGCGCAGAGCCTCGTGTGTGCCACCGCGAAAAGTATCGACCGGCTGTACGGAAGTGTCGAGATCGCGCCAGTTGGCGGTGATGTCGAAATCCGGCGAGAGTGAGTGCAGCGCTGGCGGCGGATTCCACGGCACACGGGCCATGGGATTGGCGGGCGCGACGAGATATTGCTCGAAGTGCCGGCGAAGACGCGGACGAATGATGCGCGCGGAGTACTGCTCCTTGAGCAGAAGACGCGTGGGAACGATGACATCGGCATCGACGGTGATGAGCGGGATGCGCAGCTTTTTTGCGGCCTTGTCGCGCCACGCTTCGGTTTCGCGCAGTGGATCTTCATCGCCGACGACAAGCGCAGCGCTGGTCTCAATGCAGAAGTTGATGAGGCTCTCTTCGGGATAGCGGCGGAGGACGAAGCCGATGTTGCGACGCGCGCAATCGGCCGCGATGTCGGGGATGCCCTGCTGGACGAAACGGAAGTGGCGCAGATTCGCCTTGGGGTAGTAGGGCACGAGACCGAAGAAGGCAACGACAGGGAGACCGAGGGAGTTGGCGATATCGACGGCGAGGTCGAGCGCGGGATTGTCGAAAGCTCGCTGGGCGTGCAGCACCCAGTAAACGACGCAATGGGCATTGGGATCGAGCGCACCGGTGCGGCGAACGGTTACACGATCGCCATAACGGGCAAAGATAGAGTTGAGGCGGTCCACAGGTATTCGATGCCACGGGCGGCGCACACGACGCACGGTAAACGGGATTCGGGAGGGAACGATGGACTACGGTTCAAAAAACGAACCAGGTTTTATCCTGCGGCGAGAATGGCGTCAACGATGGCAACGGCTTCGACGGCGGGGCGGACATCATGCACGCGGATGATGTGTGCTCCGCGAAGGACGGCGCCGACGGTGCTGGCGAGGGTGGGCGAAAGACGCTGCTGCGGGGAGAGATCGACAGGCTCATGGCCGGTGAGTTCGGCAATGCGGCGTCCGGCGGTGCGTCCGAGGAACGATTTGCGCGAGGTGGCGGCGAGGAGCGGGAATCCGAGCGAGGCAAACTGGTCGAAGTGAGCGAGGAGCGGGTAGTTCTCGTCAAAATTTTTGCCGAAGCCAAAGCCGGGATCGAGGACGAGACGGTCGCGACTGATGCCGGCGGCGAGGGCCGCATCGGCTGCGGCGGCGAGTTCGCTCCAGACAAGCGAGACGATTTGGGGCTCGGGCGCGAGCGTGCGCCACTGCTCAGGGCGTCCTCGCATATGCATGAGGATGGCTCCGCAGGCGAGCGAGGCGAGAGTGGAAGACATGGCGGAGTCCCACTGGAACCCGCTGACGTCGTTGACGATTTCGGCTCCGGCGGCGACGGCGGCGCGGGCGACCTCGGCCTTATAGGTGTCAATGGAGACGATGGCGTGGGGACACGCGCGCTTGACGCCCTGTATGACAGGCAGAACGCGCGATAGCTCCTCGGCGGCAGAGACGGCTCCAGCGAGTGAAGGACCGGAACCGGGAAGAACGCTGGCTCCGGGGCGGGTGGATTCGCCGCCGATGTCGAGAATATCGGCACCCTGGGCGAGAAGGTCTAGAGCGTAGTCGACGGCCTGGGCGGAGGAGCCAAACATGCCGCCGTCAGAGAAAGAGTCGGGCGTGACGTTGACGATGCCCATGACGAGAGTGCGCTCGCCGAGGGCAAGGGTACGGGCTCCGAGATTCCACGAATAGCGCGGACGCATCGGTTCCGATTCTAACGGAGGCGGGGAGAAATGGCTGTAGGGGGCGAAAACAACGTGCGAAGGCGGGAAATCAGCTAGAATCCAAGCATTCCCATGCGACGCCTACGTTTATTATTCGCTGCCGTATTGATCGTGGTGTTGAGCGTTCCTGCCTTCGCCGGACCGAAGGAAAAAGAAAAGGGCCTGGCCGGGCGGATCGATGCGCTGCTGGAACAGCCCGATGTATCGCGGGGGTTCTGGGGCATAGAGATCGTCGACCTGGACACGGGCCGGACGGTGTACTCACACGACGCGGAGAAGTTGTTTACACCGGCGTCAAACACCAAGCTGTTTACGACGGCGGCAGCGCTGGCGCTGATCGGACCGGATTACCGCTTCCGGACGACGATGGAGTCGAACGGGACGATCGACAAATATGGGCGGCTGAACGGCGACCTGGTGCTGGTGGGACGAGGCGATCCGAACCTGAGCGGAAGAGTGCTTCCCTACAGCGTGAAGACAGAACGGACGCTGCCGGCAACGAAGATACTGGAAGACATGGCGGACCAGGTGGCGGCGCGCGGCGTGAAGGTGATCGACGGCAACATTGTGGGAGACGACAGCTACTACGTCTACGAGCGCTACGGAGAAGGCTGGTCGCAGGATGACCTGGTGTTCGATTGGGGCGCGCCAGTGTCGGCACTGACGATCAACGACAACGTGATTTTCGTCAGCATTCTGCCGGGAGCGAACGTGGGCGACAAGGCGTTCATCAACATCACGCCGTTTCCGGAGTATTACAAGATCGACAACCGGATAACGACTACTCCGGCGGGCACGGGGCCAAGGAAACTCTACGCGAGCCGGCAACCGGGATCGGAGACGCTGACGCTGTATGGGACGATTCCGGTGGACGACCCGGGAGCGTCGCAAATGCTGGCGATTGATAATCCGGCGAAGTTCGCGGCGGAACTGATGTATCAACTGCTGGAGCAGAGAGGCATCGCGATCTACGGCAAGCCGGTGACGAAGCATACGGACCCGTCGTCGCTCTCTACATTCAGCGTGACGACGGTGGCTTCAGCGGGCGGCGGACAGGAGGCTCGGAAGCCGATGGCGCCGCAACCGACGGTGCTGGCAGAACACGTGTCGATGCCGCTGGCGGACGACGTGAAGGTGACCAACAAGGTGAGCCAGAACCTGCACGCGGAGCTGATGCTGCGTCTGCTGGGAAAAATAAAAGGGACGAGCGGCAGCATAGAAGGCGGACTGGAAGTGGAGCGGGGATGGCTGACGCAGGCCGATATACGTCCGGATGAATACGTGTTCTACGACGGGTCGGGACTCTCGCGGCAGAACCTAGTGACGCCGCATGCGATCGTAAAGCTGCTGACCTACGCGTCAAAACAGCCATGGGGACAGACGTACATCGACGCCTTCCCGGTGGGCGGAGTGGACGGCACACTGGCAGACCGCTTCAAAAGCGCAGTGATGCTGGGCCGGGTGCACGCGAAGACCGGATCGCTGGGACACGTCAACGCACTCTCCGGGTTCACAACGACGCTAAAAGGCCAGCGCATCGTGTTCTCAATCCTGACGAACAACCACATGCTGACGGGAAAACAGGCGCATGACGTGATCGACCAGATTGTGACTGACGTGGTGGAAGGAAAGAAGTAAAGCAGGTCGGAAGGTCTGAAAGTCGGAAAGTAGAAGCGCCGGGGCGAAAGCTCCGGTTTTCTATTGCGCGAAAAGGACGGCTAGAAACCCATGCCGCGGTGGCGAGGGATGGGCGGCGGAAGAGGTACGCTGTCGTCGATGCTGTCCTTGCATGGATATTCGACGGCGGTGTTGCCGAGGCAGATGGTGATGCGCCGGGAGATGGAGCGTTCGGCTTCAAAACAACGGGTGCAGAGGCAGGGGAACTCATGAACGTCGCCATTGGCGCGCTCGGAGATGACGGACAGGACGTGACGGACATGGGTACGGCAGGTGGCGCAATTCGAGCCTCCACGGACCTGGAAACAGACCTCGGCATAGGAGCGAAGAAGATCCAAGGTGCGGGAGCGAGAGGCGGGCTCCTCGGCACTGCGAGCGAGCGCCTCAAGATATTCCTGCAATGCGCGGGGTGATGGAGCATCTCGCTTTGTCATGGCGTCGTACGGGGAAGTGATGAGTATTCCAGCACGAAGAGGGGCGCCATGCAAGCTGGAGATAGGGTCATGGTACCTCCGTTATGCATGACGACGTTACCGAGTGGCAGGCGGGCTCAGTCGAGCTGAATGTGTTCGGAACGAGTGTGGTGGACGTCGCCGGAAAAGCGGACGCAGGAGATGGCCACGGAGAAGGGTTCGGCGAAGAGACGGGGGCGGACGTGGACGACGCCGGGGCCGGGTTCGGCGCGGAGAGCAAGCCACGGTCGAAGTTGTGCGTGAAGACGACAGGGACGCCGGGATTGCTGCACAGATAGAGCGATAGGACATCGCAAAATTGAAGAACGGTGAGGAAACGGGAAAGCTGCTCGGAAGTGAACCCGGAGGCGGGTGCGAGTGAGGCTTCGCGGAGGAGTTCAAAGGCGGAGAAACTCTCAATGGCGTGCGTGTCCTCGGAGGTATCCGCCGAGGAGCGGAGGCGGTGGCCGGCGAGAAGACGGAAATGGCTGCTGACGATGTGTCCGGCGGCAGGGCCGATGGCGATGGCGGAGTCGATGGAGCGCTGCCAGGCGCGGAGAAAAACGGCGGGGGCCATTTGGAAGAACGAAAGCGCACGGCCACTGTCGGCGACAGCAGGCGACCGGGGCGATTCGGCGACGCCATCGCAAGGGACCCAGCCTTCGTCGTGGAGGCGGATGGCTTCGAGAATTTCCGGCGTGAGGCCGGGAAAGAGTTCGCGGTCAAAGGCGGCGGCCAGAGCACCGGAGATATGCGCGTGATCGGACTGCGGGATGAACCAGTCGGAAGGCGTACGGTTCTGCTGCGTTGCGGCAATGGCATCCCAGGCAGGGATGGGACGATCCACGGGAGGAGTAAGCGGAAGGGGTTCGTCAGTGCCGCGCCGGAAAATCATGGATAAACCTTTCCAATCAAGATGATTTCAACCTCTACGGGCGGCGCGCGAACGGCCCGAGGACACGGCGCGAACGGGGCCCGTGCCAGTGGGCGGCTTGCGTTCGCCTTCGAGCAAATCCTTAAGAACGACAGCGTTGTTTTGTTCGACGTTGCGCGAGGCGAATAGCAAGGTCACGGTGGCGCGGCGCGCGGCGATATCGTGCAGGCGTTCGAGCGCGGCGCTGGCGGCGGGCGAGGCGAGCTCCTCGATGTATCGTTTGCGGAAGGCGGGCCACTGCACGGGATGGGCATGGAACCAGCGGCGCAATTCGTTGGAGGGCGCGAGATCGCGCATCCACTCGGTGAGGGCCGCGGAGTCCTTACTAAGACCGCGGGGCCAGAGGCGGTCGACAAGAATGCGCGCACCGTCGCCGCGAGCGGGAGCTTCGTAAACACGCTTGAGACGAATGCGCATACGTTAAGATGTTAACTCCAGGAGCGAACCTTGGTGCAACTGCTATTGAGAAGGCGTGGACGAGCGTTGACACAGTGGCTGGCAATAGGAATGATTTTGGCGGCGAGCGCGGCATTGATCGGATGCCACGTGGAGCTCCGCAAGACGGACGCGCAGTTGGGATTGAACGCGCAACAGTCGCGCGGACGGCGCGTTTACGACCAGGACTGCTACCGCTGCCACGAACCGTATTCGACACGCGGCAAGGAAGGGCCGGGACTGGAAGGACTTTACAAGAAACAATACCTGCCGAGCGGAATGCCAGCCAACGATGAACGGATCACGGACGTGATCATCATGGGCAAGGCGAAGATGCCGTCATTCAACGGAAAACTGACGGAACAGCAGTTGCAGGATTTGCTGGCGTACCTGAAGACGTTGTGAGAAGCAGTCGCGAGTCACGAGTCACGAGTCGCGAGAGCAGCCGCGGATTACGCGGATGAACGCGGATAGGATCAGGCCAAAAGCAAAAAGAAAATAGCCACGGATGAGCACGGATTTACACGGACAAATTGGGACTAAAGGCAAGAACAACAAAAGCAACTACAACTGCAAAAGCAATTACCCCGAGTCAGTCGCGAGACACGAATCGCGAAGTTCCCACCCTCTTGGACGAAATCTTCGTCACTACACATTCACAGGACAATCACTTGCCATGCAGGGCGTTGCGGATGTATTCGGCGGCGGCTTGCAAAGTGAATGGTTTGTGAAGGATGGCGTGACCGGTGGCGGCATCCTCGGAGATGGATTCGGGATCGGCGTAGCCGGTCATGTAAATGACCTGCAACGAGGGGTTGGCATTGACCAGCAGAGAGGCCAATTCGTAGCCGTTCATGCCGGGCATGATGACATCGGTGAGGAGAAGATCGATCTCGTCCTCATGCTGACGAAAGACTTCGATGGCCACATTCGCGTCCGATGCGCTGAGAACGTTGTATCCGAGAGACTGGAACGCGCTGCTCAGAAAGTCGCGAATCTCGCTTTGGTCTTCGACGAGAAGGATAGTTTCGCGGGCGCCGGACGGAACAGTGGAAGCAGATTCACCGGCGAGCGGAGGGAGGGCTTCCGTGGAGCGCGGCAGGAAGATGTGGAAGGTGGTTCCCACGCCCGGTTTGCTATCGACCCTGATGTCTCCGCCGCTCTGCTTGACGATGCCATAGACGCTGGAGAGACCAAGGCCGGTTCCCTTGCCGAGTTCCTTGGTGGTAAAGAAGGGTTCAAAGATGTGGGGGAGAACATCCGCGGGGATTCCCTGCCCGTTATCGGAGACGGAGAGAAGAACGTAGTCGCCGGGGGCAAGGCCTGTCAGGACGGTGGAGCCTATGCCGACCGTGAGGTTCTGACTTTCAACGCGCAGAAGGCCGCCATTGGGCATGGCGTCGCGGGCATTGTTTGCGAGGTTCATGATGACCTGCTCGATTTGCACCGCATCGGCCTTGACGGTCCAGAGGTCAGGGGCGAGGTTGAGCGAGAACTCGATATCTTCGCCGATGAGGCGCGGGAGAATGTTGCTCACATCGAGAAGAACGGCGTTCAGGTCGATAACCTTGGGCTCCAATACCTGGCGACGGCTGAAGGCCAGCAGGTGCCGCGTAAGGGCGGCGGCGCGCTCCGTGCCGCGCTGGATTTCCGTGGTGTAGCGGCTGAGTTCGGGGGAACCTCCGATGCGTTCGCCGAGCAGTTCGGCGTAACTGGAAATGATCATCAGCACGTTGTTGAAGTCGTGGGCAACGCCACCGGCGAGTTGGCCAACGGCTTCCATCTTCTGCGCTTCGCGAAGCTGGGTTTCCAGCAGCTTGCGGTCGCTGACATCGAAGAGAGTGCCCTCGATAATTTTGCCGCCGGAGCCGTCGTCCACCAGGGAGACGTTTTCGAGCGCCCAGAAAGACTCTCCATTCTTGCGGCGGAACTGGCCCTCGTGATTGCGCAGGTATCCCTGCTGCTGCAATTTCCGCAGAAGGCCGGTGCGGCCGTCGGTATCCGTGTACATCTCGGTGGCGTTGATATTGAGCGTCTCTTCGAGCGAGCCGCATCCGAACATGTGCACGAAAGCGTCATTGCACTCAAGGATGCGGCCGTCAAGCGTGGAGCGGAAGACGCCGGCGAGGTTGTGGTCGAAGAGATCTCTGTGCCGCTTGGCGGCGGCGAGCGCGCGGCGAGATTCGTCTTCGAAGAGAGTCATGATCATGCCGAGGGCGACGATGATCTTGGGAACGTTCCAGATGCTTCCGGGAACATGTACGCCGGGGGCGTAAACATCAAGCAGGTACGAAACGGGAAACACCAGTCCCCAGGCGATGAAACCGCCGGAAGCGGCGATCACTCCAGGGGAGATGCGCGGAATGCGCCGGACAAAGAGGAAACCGCAAACCATGAATATGGCCGCGAGAATGGCATTGATGCCGCCATCGAAATCGTGGTGGAGGACGGCGTAGAACGCCCAGAGCAGGAATGGCGTCTCCCATAGGAGCACTTCGAGGGATTTCCGCCGGTTCGCAAGAGAACTGGTCAGCGCAAACCTGCCCAGGAAGAACGTCAGGACAGCGGCCAGATAGAGTGTACGAGAGGAGTCATCCAAGGCCCACGCCGCGGCATAGACAATGACGGGAAGGCCACAGACGAGAAACATCGCGACGCTGAGACGGAAGTCCTCAACAAAGGAAGTGAGCGAGACGAGAAAGAGAACGCCAGCGAGCAGGAGCGTTGCGACGGAAAGAAACGAGGAGAGCGCATCCGGGATGTGTCCGTCGACCATGAGGACGACGAAGTGCAGAAGCACGGCAACCCAGGCGGCCAGCCAGAGCTGCATGCGCGGCGTCCGATCGCGATTTGCAAGCCAGAGGAAGATCGTGACAAGGACGCCGACGAGGACGACCTCTGGGAGATTCTGAAGAACCTGGTTCATACCTGCACACAAAACCTTAAATATTCAGTACCGCAATCGTTGACGAAGAGTATATGCGGGGAGGGGTTGTATAAGTGACGCTGGTCACATCCAGCGTGGAAAATCACGATAATGTGGCACACGTTACTGGATGTGTACGGAAGTGGGAGAAATCGCGGAAAACACGTGGAAACCCTTGCGAGTGAAGAAGCTACGAGCAATACCCGGCGGGGGAAGTCGCAAGAGTAACGCGTAAACCTTTCGGAGTCGCGGGAACGGGCCGGATCATCATAGAATGGTAAATAGATTCCATGGCTACGACCGAACTCATACAGATCGATCTTGCGCCGCGTAGGCCCGCTCCGAAGCCGGAGTGGCTGAAGGCGCGCGCCCCGATGGGCGACAACTATCACGACCTGAAAAAGCTGGCACGCGGGCTGAGCCTGCATACGGTGTGTGAGTCGGCACAGTGTCCGAACATTGGCGAGTGCTGGAACCACAAGACGGCGACGTTCATGCTGCTGGGGAACCTGTGCACGCGGCGCTGCGGTTTCTGCGCGGTGCCCAAGGGACGTCCCGAACCGATTGACTACGACGAACCGCGACGGGTGGCTGAAGCAGTGCAGGCACTGGGACTGAAGTTCGCGGTGGTGACCAGCGTAAATCGCGACGACGACAACGTGGGTGGCGCAAAGGTTTTTGCCGAGACGATCCGGCAGGTTCGCGAGATGCAGCCGGGATGCAGCGTGGAAGTGCTGATCCCGGATTTCCAGGGATTGGAAGAACCGCTGAAGATCGTGGTCGACGCCAAGCCGGACATCCTGAACCACAACACGGAAACAGTGCCGCGACTGTATCGCGTGGCGCGTTCGGGCGCTCGCTACGAACGCACGCTGAACCTGCTGAGCCATGCGAAAGAGCTGGACCCGAAGATGGTGACGAAGACCGGAGTGATGGTGGGGATTGGCGAAGAGATGAGCGAACTGTTGCAGGTCTTCCACGACCTGGCAGCGCGCAAAGTGGACATCCTGACGATCGGACAATACCTGGCTCCATCGAAAAACCATCTGCCGGTCAAGCGGATGTACACGCCGGATGAGTTCCGCTTCATGAAGGAAGAAGCCATGAAGATGGGCTTCAAGCACGTGGAGTCGGGGCCACTGGTGCGGTCGAGCTACCACGCCCACGAGCAGGCGGAGAGCACGAAGAAGTAAGCGAGGCGCCAGCTACAAGCACCAAGCCACAAGCGAAGGCCAAAAATGGCCTGCGCGAGGCATCTGCAACGGCTTCCACCAAAAATCAAGAGTGAACACCCACCACTGGCTGAGGTGACGCGGGGGGTACGGCGGCGGATTCTCCAGTAAATAGGTTGGGGTGGCTGCATTACAATGGAGGGTTCGGTAGCCCGGTCTGCTCATGCTTGAGTTTTTGCGACATTTCGCGCAAGTAACCCAGTCGAGCTGGGGATCGATCGTCGACATAGCGCTGGTGGCGGCGCTGATCTACCAGATTTTATTGCTGATTCGCGGCACGCGCGCGGCTCCCATGCTGATGGGCGTGGGCGCGCTGGCGGTGGCGTTTTACATTGCGCACGTCTCCAACCTGCGGACGCTGGACTGGCTGGTGGGGACGATGCTGCCGTACAGCATCTTCGCACTGATCGTTATCTTCCAGATAGAGATACGGCACGCGCTGGCGCGGCTGGGGCGGAAGCTGACATTTTCACGTGGCATGCCCAGCAACGTGAGCGACGCGTATGACGACATTGTGCTGGCGGCGAATTTGTTTTCGCAGAACCAGACGGGCGCGCTGATTGTGATTGAACGCGAGATCGGGCTGCGGACCTACATCGAGAGCGGCGTGGCAATGGACGCGCGGCTGAGTTACGACCTGCTGGCGACGATCTTCCGTCCAAGCGCTCCGCTGCACGATGGAGCAGTGATCCTGCAGAAAGACCGGATCGCAGCGGCGGCGTGCTTCCTGCCGCTCTCGATGAATCCGCTGCTCTCGACACAGCTGGGAACGCGGCACCGGGCAGGTATCGGCATCACGGAAGAGACGGACGCGATCTCGGTGATCGTTTCGGAAGAGACGGGCGCGATCAGCCTGGCGGTGAGCGGCGCCATCGAACGCGACATTACGCCGGAAAAACTGCGCCAGCGGCTGAGCGAACTGACGCGGCGGTACGTGGCGCAACCTTCGGTGCCGAGTTCGATTGAATCGGCGGCGATGGACAACGGACAGTTTGCCGGCGAGAGCGGCACGAGAAAGGCGGAACGCTGAAGATGTGGAAGCGTGCTTCTGAACTCGTGTTCCGGAACTTCGGACTGAAAGTGCTGTCGGTGGCGATAGCGCTGGCAATGTGGTGGGGCGTGGCGCGCGATCCGGTGGCGGAAATCGCGCTGAACGTGCCGATCGAGTTCCATGGCGTGCCGCCGAACCTGGAAATCAGCAGCGAGATGATTCCGCAGGCGCAGATACGGATCAGCGCGCCGGCGAGAGTGCTGCGGCAGATTGCGCAGTCGGGCGTGCATCCGGTGATCGACATGACGGGCGCAAAGCCGGGAGAACGCACCTACAACCTGACGCCGAAACAAATCAACCTGCCGAGCAACGCCGAAGTCATGCAGATTATTCCGACACAACTGCGCGTAAGCTTCGACCGGCGGGCGACAAAAGAAGTGGAAGTGCGGGCGCGGGTGATCGGGACGTTCGCGGCAGGATACAGAATTTCCTACACGCAGGTGGACCCGCCGACGCTGGAAATCGTGGGGCCGGAACAGCGCGTGAAGCTGATCGACAGCGCGATTACGGACCCGGTGGACGCGACGGGCGTGATTGGACGCGCAACGTTCACGACGACCGCCTACATCGCCGACCCGCTGGTGAGAGTGGTAAACCCTGTTCCAATACGCGTCACGGTCGTCACGGAAAAATCCTCCTCTACAACCGCGTTACCTTGAACGGATGGCAAGCTAAATCGACATGAGACAGTTATTCGGAACGGACGGCATACGTGGGGTCGCGGGCGAATATCCGCTCGATCGAAGAACCGTGTTTGCAATTGGACGCGCGCTCGGGAAGCGACTGCGCGACAGGCACGCGGAACCAAGAGTGATCATCGGGCTGGACACACGGGAGTCGAGCGGGTGGATTGCCGAAACACTGGCGCGCGGACTGCACGTTTCGGGAGCGAAGTTCCGCAGCGCGGGGGTGATTACGACTCCGGGCGTGGCGTTCCTGGCGCGCACCCACGGCTTCCATGTGGGGATCGTGATTTCAGCGTCGCACAATCCATGGATGGATAACGGAATCAAACTGTTTGGTTCCGACGGAATGAAGCTGGCGGACGCGATTGAACACGAGATCGAACAGGACATCTTCGCTCACCTGGAAGAGCTGGCGGCAGACCCGGAACACATATCGCTCTCGGCGGAGATTCTGCCGGGCGAACAGCAACTGCGCGACGATTACGTGAATTGGCTGGCGTCGCAGGTGGATCTGACGCGGTTGCGGCGCGAGCCGATCCTGGCGGATTGCGCGAACGGCGCGGCCAGCTCAGTTGGGCCGGCACTGTTCCAGAAGCTGGGAATCGAATGCGAGTTTGTGCACGTCTCGCCCGATGGACGCAACATCAACGACAAGTGCGGGGCACTGTATCCGCATTACGTGGGCGAAAGCATTCGGGAGTCGCAGGGGAAATTTCACCTCGGCATGACGTATGACGGCGACGCGGACCGCGCGCTGTTCTGCGATCACACCGGCAAAGTGGTAAACGGCGACGCGGTGCTGCTGCTGGCGGCGCGCGACATGAAGTCGAGAAATACGCTGCACGGCGACCAGGTGGTGGCCACCACGATGTCAAACATGGGCCTGGAAAAAGCGCTGCGGGAGTCGGGCATCCAAATGCTGCGGGCGAACGTGGGCGACAAGTATGTGCTGGAACAGATGCAGGCACACGGCGCGACGCTGGGCGGAGAACAGTCGGGACACATCCTGTTCATGGACGGCGACGCGACGACAGGCGACGGATTGCTGACGTCGCTGCGGGTGCTGGACGTGATGGCGCGAACGGGCAAACATCTCGAAGAACTGGTGGCGGACCTGAAGATGTTTCCGCAGATCATTCATAACGTGCGCGTCCGCGAGAAGCTGCCGATGGAGCAGATGCCGTCGGTGAAGTTGACGATTGAAACCGCGGAAAAAGAATTGGACGGCAACGGACGCGTGGTGGTTCGCTACTCGGGCACGGAAAAACTGGCGCGAGTGATGATCGAGGCGGAGTCGGAGACGCTGATGCGGAAACACGTCGATGCCATTGCCGGAGCGCTGCAGGCGGCAATCGGGGTGTGAGAAAAACAGCATTCAGCATTCAGCCGTAAGCGGCAAGCCGCAAGCTGAAGAATAACGATCCCCATCAGGCCAAACGAAGGACTGAACGGGCATCCTGTTTCGACGTAGCCGATGGATGATTTGTGGACACAATCGTAGTTCTTCTCTATGCGGGAATTGCCGCGACGCTGGCGTGGTTCGTCTATCACGTACTGCTGAAGAAGCGGCTGCGATTACGGCGTCTGCGGAATGCACGAGACCGCAGGCTGTGGCGTGAGCGTGAGAAGGATTGAAGGCAAAGGCGACGCATCCGTGTGGAATGGCTTTTGTTAATCGCTAACAGCTCGTCGCCAAGAGCTGCCCTCCGCCGCCGATTGACACTCCGGCCTCCTGTCCCGTACAGTCGGTTCTTGCCTATTGGGCAATGGTTCTTTCCAATCTACCGTTCACGCGCTTCGGACGCTCGTCCGAAGCTGGGAAGCGGGTGAGAATCCCGCGCTGCCGCGCAACTGTAAGCGAGCATGGCTGTCGGCCACTGTGCCCCTTGGCATGGGAAGGCCGCCAGCGCTGTCGGTCGCAAGACCAACTCGCCGAGCCAGGAGACCGGCGTGAACGCAGACAACCACCCCTTTCGCGTGTAAAGGAGGATTGTGTGCGACTTGTTCGCCTCATTTCCGCTGTTCTTTTCTTTTCGCTTCCACTACTAGCCACGGACCTCACGGTCCGCGTCGTCGATCCCCAGTCCGCGGTTGTGCCCGGCGCTCGCGTGTCGGTCTTCACACTCGACTCACACGCCGTGGCCGTAACCACCACGGCCGGCGACGGTACAGCGCTGGTGAAGAATATTCCCGACGGCAGTTACCGGCTCCAGATCCTCGCACCCGGCTTCCGCGAGAGCGACACTTCCCTGCAACTCCCATCGACCGCGGTCCACACGGTAAAGCTCACGGTGGCCTCGGCGCCCGAGAGCGTTGTGGTGACGGCCGCCGCCACGCCGATCGCCGAGGACAAATCCGGCGCCTCGGTTTCCGCACTCGACGCAGATTCCATACGACTTCTCGACCAGCCTTCGGTCTCCGACCTGCTGCGGTTGCTTCCCGGCGCATATCTGGCGGACTCGGGCCACGAAGGCGGCCTCACCACGCTGTTTGTTCGCGGCGGCGAATCGAATTACAACAAAGTGATCGTCGATGGAGTTCCGGTGAACGATGCCGGAGGGACGTTCAACTTCGGCGTTGTGCCCTCGGACCAGGTGGACCGCATTGAACTGGTGCGCGGGGCGGACAGCACGCTCTACGGCTCCGACGCCATGACCAGCGTGGTGCAGATATGGACCGCTCCGGGCAAGACGCGCGTGCCGGAATTGCGCTTCGGCTCGGATGGCGGCACTTTCGCCACGGCACACGGCAACGCTTCGCTCTCCGGCGCCAATGGCCGCTTTGACTACAACGTCTTCGGCGACGAGTTCCACACGCAGGGACAGGGCATCAACGACACATACGAAAATTCTCTACAGGGTGCGAACCTCGGCGCGCGGCTCTCCGACGCGATGATGCTTCGCCTGCGTCTGCGCCACTCCAACAGCCGCAGCGGTGTGCAAGGCGCATGGGACTACAGCACGGGCATTATTCCGCCGGACTCCGACCAGTACGCGCGGCAGAACGACTTCCTGGCCAGCCTGGACCTGACGGTCGCCACCAGCAGCCGCTGGCAGCAGCGCTTCAGCGGATTCGAGTACAACCACGTGCGGCGCAACACCGATCACATCAATGACAATCGTCCCTATGACGATCCGTTCGACAGCCGCACGAATTTCAATCGCGCCGGCTTCGACTACCAATCCGACTACACGGAACGCTCGTGGGCGCGCAGCGTCTTCGGCTATCACTTCGAAGACGAGAACGGATTCATCGCCGACAACTACGTCTCCTACGGATTTCCGGGCAGCTCGCTTACCCACGGACTGCGCCGCAACCAGGCGGTTTACGGCGAACAGTTCCTCGCCCTCGGTCGCGCCACGCTGATTGCCGGACTGCGCTACGAACACAACGAAAGCTTTGGCGACAAGGCCGTGCCGCGCGCTGCGATGACGTATCTGCTGCTGCGCGGAGGGCACGTTTTCTCCGGCACGCGGCTGCGCGCCAGCTATTCAGAGGGCATCAAGGCGCCAACCTTCGAGGAATCGTTCGGCATCACCGGATCGTATCCGACCGTCGCCAATCCGGATCTCCAGCCAGAGCAGGCGAGATCGCTCGAAGCTGGATTTCTACAGAGCTTTGTTGGCGGACGGTACTCGCTCTCGGCGGTGTACTTCAACAACCGCTTCACCAACCAGATCGATTACAAGTTCGATCCGGTGACATTCGTCAGCCAGTACATCAACATCAATCGCGCGCTGGCCCATGGAGCGGAAGTCGCGCTGCACGCGCAGCTTCGTCCCGGCCTCGCGCTGAGCGGTGGATATACGTACACCTCAACGCAAGCACTGAGCGCGCCGCTGTGCACGCCGGGCACGGGCTGCACCGCTACCGGACAACCGCTGCTCCGCCGTCCCAAGCACTTCGGGGATTTGTTGCTGACATATTCGAAAACCCGCTGGGGAGCGAGCCTGAGCGGAACCTTTGTGGGACGCCGCCCGGACTCGGATTTTCTGTTCGGGGCGATTCCTCCGATCTATTCGGCTGCGGGCTATGCACGCTTCGACGCGACGGCATGGAAGGCCATCAACCATCACGTCACGGCCTATGCGTCGATCAATAACCTGCTCAATCATCGCTACCAGGAAGTTGTGGGCTATCCGGCATTGAAGGCCAACTTCCGGGCAGGACTCCGCTTCCGCTTCGGCGGCGACTGAGACGACGAAGCATTACGCGCACGAAAAAACCGGTGCTCCTCGTGAGCACCGGTTCTTGTTTTATCTCGAAACTGGAAACCTGAAACTTTCTTCTACGCCCGCTTCTGCAATTGCAGTTTGACGGCCTGGAACTTCTTTCGCAGCTCAAGCAGGCGGTCCACCTGTTCGTCATTGAGCACGCGATGCTGGCCGAGTTGATGAGTGACCAGCGCGATCTTGGCAAAATGTTCCACGGTTTCCATGTTCATGTAAGCCGACAGCAGGTCTTCGCCATAGGCGACGACGCCGTGGTTGGCCATGAGCACCGCATTGTGATCCATGACATAGGGACGCAGCGAATTCGACAGTTCCTGGGTGCCAGGCGTTCCATAGTGCGCCAGCGGCACGGTTCCCAGCGCCAACACCACCTCGGAGACGAGCGCCTTGTCGAGCGCCATTCCGGCGGCGGCAAATCCGGTGGCGGTTGGCGGATGGGCATGGACGATTGCACCAATATCGGGGCGCATGGTGTAGATCATCAGGTGCATGGCGACCTCGCTCGACACTTCGCGATAGCCGCCAAGCTTGTTCCCATGCATGTCCACGGTGACCATATCTTCCTCGGTCATCATGCCCTTGCTCATGCATGTGGGCGTCGCCAGCACGGTGTAATCGTTGAGCCGGACGGAGATATTCCCGTCCGTCGCCGCGATAAACCCCTTCTCATGCAGCAACTTGCCGATTCGTACGATTTCCTGGCGGTTCTCAAGATCACTCATGACAGGCCCACAACCGTAAAGTTCCACTAAAGTTTATTCAGTTCGCGTATGTTACCCTAGCCGAAAGCGTTTCGCCAACGACATTCTGGCGCGCGCGGCGCGGAAAATGCGGCCGGACGCCACTATAATTGCGGTGTGCTGGTTCGCGACTTCGATTTTCACCTTCCCGAGGAACTCATTGCCCAGCAACCGCTCCCGGAACGCAGTTCCGCCCGGATGTTGCACCTTGAGCGGAACAATGGCGAATTCGCCG
Organism: Acidobacteriota bacterium; assembly: GCA_021779935.1. GTDB lineage: Bacteria > Acidobacteriota > Terriglobia > Terriglobales > Acidobacteriaceae > JAJXZT01. The sequence goes on along the minus strand of JAJXZT010000056.1, from coordinate 34,700 downwards.
ACTCGTTTTTCCTGAAATTCCCGGATCTCCTCCGTCCCGGAGACCTGCTGGTTCGCAACAATACACGGGTGATTCCCGCTCGTCTGTTTGGATGCCGCGGAGGACTTCGCAGTCAACCTCTGAGTCCGCACAATCCGGCAATGCAAAATTTTCTCCGTGGAAAAATCGAAGTGCTTCTCACGAAACAGCTCGGCACTGAGCCACAGACCTGGGAAGCGTTGGTCCGTCCCGGACGCAAGATCGGCATCGGAGAGCACCTTCACTTCGGAGAAGCCGAACTTGCGCTTCAGGCCGAAGTGGTGGCGCGCGGCGAGTTTGGCGAACGAACGGTGCGCTTTGCGCCCGTGCCGGATTTCTACGCGAGGCTTGAAAAGCTCGGACATGTCCCGCTGCCGCCGTACATTCACCGGCCGGACACAACCTCCGACCGCGACACTTACCAGACGGTCTATGCCCGGCATCGCGGCTCGGTCGCGGCGCCCACGGCCGGCCTGCACTTTACCCCGGAGATATTGCAACGCATCGCAGGGCGCGGTGTCGAGATTGCGGAAGTAACCTTGCACGTCGGCCTCGGAACCTTCCAGCCGGTGCGCGAAGAAGTGGTGGAGCAGAACAGGCTCCACACTGAGCGCTACGAGATCACGGCGGAAAACGCAACGCTGATTGAACGCGCCCGCAACGAGGGTCGCCGCATCGTCGCCGTGGGCACCACAACGGTACGCACGCTGGAATACGCGGCGTCGCTCTCGCCGGATGGCGCGATTGCGCCGCAGACGGGCGAAGCCGATATCTTCATCTACCCCGGATTTGGCTTCCGCGTGGTCAACGCCATGCTGACGAATTTCCATCTCCCGAAGTCAACGCTGCTGATGCTGGTGGCGGCCTTCGCCGGACGCGAGCACATTCTGCGTGCCTATGAACACGCCGTCGGCGAGCGCTACCGCTTCTTCTCCTACGGCGACTGCATGTTCATCGAGTAATCGCGCAGGGGCGAAACTCGAGACTCGAAAGTCGCGACCACTTCCATTACGATTCACCTGTGCCGACAAATTCCCAATCCGCCAAGGGCCGCGTCTTTCTCATCGACGCCATGTCATTCATCTTCCGCGCCTATCACGCCATGGCGCGCACGCGTCCCATGTCCAACCGCGACGGCGTGCCGACGGGAGCCACGTACGTCTTCGTCAACATGATCAACAAGCTGCGGAAGGATTTTTCGCCGGAGTATATCGCCGCCGCCTTCGACGTCTCGGCGCCCACCTTCCGCGACCAGCAGGCGGAAGCCATGCCGGCGCTGCGCAAACTCGACAAGGAAACGGGCGCGATCGTGGAAGTGGAGTACACGGGCTACAAGGCCAATCGCGCGGCCATGCCGGAAGACCTGGCACAGCAGCTCCCGTATATTCGGCGCGCGCTCGATGTATATCGTATTCCGATACTTGAAGCGCCGGGTTACGAGGCCGATGACGTGATCGGCACGCTGGCGCGAAAGGCGGCGGCAGAGTCGTTCGATGTCTACGTGGTCTCCAGCGACAAGGACATGCTGCAACTGGTGGATGACAAGGTTCGCGTGCTCAATCCGCCAAAGGACAACCTGATTGCCGATCGCGCGAAGGTCGAAGAGCTGCTTGGCGTCCCGCCGGAGCGCGTCATCGACGTGATGGCGCTGCGCGGCGATGCGGTCGATAACATTCCCGGCGCTCCGGGCATCGGCGATAAAGGCTCGGTAGAACTCATCCAGCAATTCGGCACGCTCGATAATCTGCTGGAACATGCAGAAGAAGTGCAGCGCAAGGTTTATCGCGAATCGCTGCTGAATAATCGCGAGCGCGTGCTGCTGAGCCGGCAACTCGCCACCATCGACGCCAATGTGGATATCGCGTTTGAGCCTGAGAAAATGCGGTCGCAATTGCCCGACTCGGAGGCCGCACGAAATCTCTTCTCCGAGCTGGAGTTCAACTCGCTGGTGAAGGAGTTTCTCACCGAAGGTGTAGAACTCGGCGAGACGAATTACCAGCCGCTGACGGAAGCCGCGCTCACCGAGTTGGCGACTTCGCCGGTCGCCATCGCAGTTGACGCCGCAGCCACGGTGACAGTTTCCAATCAGGATGAAGAAGGGGCCGCGGACGAAGAACAGCAATCGTCGCTGGCGCTCGGCTCCGCGGCGCCCGAGCCGCCGACGTCGCGGGCGATTGCGCTCTCGGCGAAAACAGGCGAGGCGTGGAGCGCGGAAATTGCCGGGCCGCTGCGCGATAAGCTCGCCGCGTTGCTCAGCGACGCAAAGATTCCGAAGTCAGTGCACGACGCCAAAACGGCCATGCACGCGCTCTCCAGCGCGGGGCTCACGCTGGCGGGCGTGGAACACGACTCGATGCTCTACTCCTACCTGCTTGACACGACGCACTCTTCGCATGCGTTCAAGGACGTTGCCATGCGGCGGCTGAACCTCAGGCTCAGCGGCGATCTGGCCGAGGCCGCCGACGTTACCGGGCGGCTTGCGTCGAGCCTGGCAGCGGAAGTGGAACGCGCCGGACTGAAGAAGCTCTACGACGAGATCGACTTGCCGCTGGTGCCCGTGCTCTGCCGCATGGAAGACGCGGGAGTAAAGCTCGACGTGGCGGTACTGGCGGAGATGTCGCAGCGACTGGCCGCCGCGTGCGATGCCAGCGCGCGCCGCATCTACGAACTGGCCGGAGTGGAGTTCAACATCAACTCGCCAAAGCAGCTTGGCGATGTGCTGTTCAATCGGCTCAACCTGCCTGCGCCCGTCAAGCGCGGAAAGGGAAAGACGATCTCCACGGCGCAGGATGTGCTGGAAGGGCTGGCCGCGACACATGAGGCGCCGCGCCTGGTGCTGGAATACCGCCAGCTCTCGAAACTTAAATCGACATATGTCGATGCGCTTCCGGCGCTGATACGCCCGGCAACGGGACGCGTACATACCAGCTTCAACCAGGCAGCCACCGCCACGGGACGGCTCTCGTCGACGAATCCGAACCTGCAGAACATCCCGATCCGCAGCGAGATTGGGCGGGAAATCCGCGCCGCGTTTATCGCCGAACCCGGCAACCTGCTGCTGGCCGCTGACTACTCGCAGATTGAGTTGCGACTGCTGGCGCATTACTCGGGCGACCCGTTACTCGTGGAAGCCTATCGACGCGGCGACGACATACACACGCTGACCGCCGCGGAGGTCTTCGGTGTGCCGCCGATGTTGATCGACGCCGAGCATCGACGCCGCGCCAAGGCAGTCAACTTCGGCATCGTCTACGGCCTCTCCGCCTTCGGACTCTCGCAACAACTCGGCATCGATCCGAAGGAAGCGAAGAAGTTCATCGACGCTTACTTCGCAAAATATGTCGGGGTACGAGCCTTTATCGACGCGACACTGGAGGCCGCGCGCCGCGACGGGCGCGTGACGAATCTCTTCGGACGCATACGCCCCATCCCGGACATCCTCGGCAAGAACGCGAACCTTCGCGGCTTCGCCGAGCGCACGGCCGTCAACACTCCCCTGCAAGGAACGGCCGCGGACCTCATCAAAGTCGCGATGATCCAGATTGATCGCGAACTCAGTGCGCGCAAATTGCAAACAAAAATGTTGCTACAAGTCCACGATGAATTGGTCTTTGAGTGTCCCGAGCGCGAGGTGGAAGAGGTACGCGAACTGGTAAAGGACAAGATGGAGCACGCTTGCGAGTTGCGTGTGCCCCTGATCGTGGAAATCGGCGTGGGGCCGAACTGGCGCGACATGGACTGAGGCGGGACGAGACAAACCATCCAGAAAATTCACATTAGCGGGAAGCGACTTCGGATTCGGCGTAGAGGCGGACGCGTTCGAGGGCTTGCTGCATGGCATCGTGGAGAATCGCCATCTCCGGCGAGCCGGATTCGCGCGGGACAACGATGGGCGCGGACCAGCGGATGTGTGCGCGGGCAAAGGGCCTGGGAATCATGAAGCGATCCCACGAGTGCAGGACCCAGGCGCGATCGACGGCGACATAAAAACAATAGATGGGAGCGGCGGTGTTGCGCGCGAGCAGGACGGGGCCGGGCTTGGCGACGTAGACCGGACCGCGCGGGCCGTCGATGGTGAAGGCCGCAACGCCTCCGCGCTCGATGACGGTGTGCATGCCGAGCAAGGCGCGCATGCCTCCGCGAGAACTGGAGCCACGAACGGGATCGAAGCCGAAGCGTCCGATGATGCGCGCGATGTATTCGCCGTCGAAGCTGCGGCTGGTCATGACGGAGATGCCGCGACGACGGAAAAAGTACGTGGCGGAAAATACGCAGCGATGCCAGAAGGGCGCAATGGAGCCGGGTGGCGGCATTTGCTCGGGCGGCGTGCCGGTGTCGGTTTCCGTGGAGACGCTGAAGCGCATGGTGGCGCAGATAAGGCGGATGGCGAGATAACCGAGCGCGGAGATGAACCAGAGAGAGATGCGCTGGCGAATTGTGAATTCGCCTTCGGGAACGGCGCGAGGGCCAGCCTGTGGGGATTCAGTCACGAGAGGAATTGTATCGCGAGGAGTGGAGTTGCGAGTCACGGGGTCACGAGTCGCGAGCCAAAGCAACTTGGGCCGGGGAAATTTTCTCCCCGGCTTCGCGTTCGCCTAGTGCAATCCCATCAGGCCAAGGAGGCAGGTGAGAATCATCACGAGCAAAACAATCGACGTGACAACGACGAACTTGTAGTCGTGATCGACGGCAAAGGCGTGGATGGAGACGATGACGCGCACCACCGGAGTCAGGATGAGCAGCAGCGTGGCGACCATCATCAGCGTCATGGGATCGAAGGTGACGAGGCCGTGGAGGACAAGGCTCCAGTGGTAGTGGTCGCGGACCCACGAGGCGGTGAGCGGGTAAAACTCGGGATGCATCATGGCGCGGATGATGCCGAGGGCGAAGAGTGCGGTGCTGATGTACATGCCGACGAGCAGGACGTGGTAGACGCCGGCGTACACATTCTCTTCCGCGGTTGCCGTCCGTGCTCTTTCTTTCTCATTCATTTGATTGTTTGCCATGGTCTGCCTCTCGCCTATCCAATGGTGGGGATGTGGATGTGGAACTGTACCTGGAGCCCTTTTGCCAACATGCCATAGGCCAGGTAGAGCATCATCGCGGTGAAGAGCCACTTGAGCGAGCGGCTGTGCAGGTGGTTCATGACCTTGGTGCCGATGGTGGCTCCCACGGTGGTTCCGATGGCGACGGGACCGACAACGACGAAGTGGATCAGTCCGGCCATGAAGAAAAGAATGGAACCGACAGCGGCGGTGACGCCGATCATCAGCTTGCTGGTGCCGACGGCGACCTTCATCGGCACGTTCATGTAGCGGTTCATGGCCGAGACCTTGAGCACGCCTCCGCCGACGCCGAGCAAGCCGGATGCGATGCCGGCGAGATAGGCGATGGCGCCGCCGATCCAGGAACCGGTGACGACGTAGTCGACGTTGCGGCCGGCTGCAAGATCGTGATAGCTGCCGTGCAGGGCCAAAGCGTGCGAGAGGCGATCCTGCTTGCAGTTGACGAATGTTCCGGCGGCGATGCGTTGGTCATCGAAGTTGCGGGTGGCGTACGAGGCATACGCCATGTAGCCAAGCAGCGCGGCAAAGATCAGCGACATGGTGCCCTCATGGAGATAGAGGGCGAGCACGGTTCCGGAAAGCGCGCCGATGGTGGTGAAGACTTCAAGGAACATGGCGAGCTTGAGGTTGGTGATGCGCTGATCGACGTATTTTGACCCGCCGGCATTGGAAGTGGCGATGACCGAAACGAGGCTGGCCGCCACCGCGACTTTCATGGGGAGATGGAACATCAACACCATGATGGGGACGATGAAGACACCGCCTCCAATGCCCAGAAGCGCTCCGAAAAAGCCGGCAAAACAGGCGCCTCCGAAGAGAAAGAGGATGAAGTGATAGGTGTAAGTCATGGAGTCCTTGAGAACAACAGCGACAGGCCATCGTCGCGGGAGTAGCGCGTCAACGCAATATCGAAATACAGAGTACAAACGATTATAAATAGAGCGGCACTATTCCGCAGTGGCCGGTTCCGGGTAGTTACGTTCCGGCAGAAGCCTCTGGAGGAGACTTGAAGATCATACTTGGCGGTCTCGCAATCGGTTTGGCGGCAGGCATACTGGCTGGTCTGGTGGGCGTGGGAGGCGGGATCATCATCGTGCCCGCACTGGTGTACTTCTTCCACATGGATCAACACACGGCGCAGGGAACATCGCTGGCGGTGCTGCTGCCGCCGACGGGATTGTTCGCATTCTGGCGCTACTACAAGGCCGGACACGTGGACCTGACGATGTCGGTGCTGATCGTGGTGGGATTGCTGATCGGCGGATGGGTGGGCGGCGGATGGGCGCAGCAGGTGTCCTCGACGGGACTGCGCAAGGGGTTTGCGGCGTTTATGTTCCTGGCGGCGATAAAGATGTGGTTCCAGAAGTAGGTGCCAGGCGTTAGGTGCTAGCTGTTAGGTAAGGCAAGAACAAAGGCAGAAGACGAAGACAAGAGAAAAGCCCCGGCGGGAATTGCCGGGGCTTGGTGTTTACAGTCAGGTTAATTTTTTACCAGACGCGGCAGGCGTTGGCGCGAACCATGGGTTGGCCAACCTTGCAGCCCCAGGCTTTCTGGAACTCGGTCATGTTGCCAAGGACGCCGTTGACGCGGAACTGACCGGGCGAGTGCGGATCGACATTCGCGAGCATCCGGGAGAACTCCGGCCGGGTGCTCTGGCACCAGACCTGCGCCCATCCGAGGAAGAACTGCTGTTCGGGGGTGAAGCCGTCGATCTTCTTGCCGCCCGTGCCATCCTTGGTTTCCAGGGCCTTGAGAGCGATGCGAACGCCGCCGTTATCGGCGGTGTTTTCGCCGAGCGTCAGTTTGCCGTTGAGGTGAACGCCGGGGATGGGGCTGAAGCCATCGTATTCGTTCACCAGGCAGGCGGTGCGCTCGTCGAACGCCTTGGAGTCCTTCTCGGTCCACCAATCCTTGAGATTGCCCTGGGCATCGTAGTGACGGCCTTCGTCGTCGAAGCCGTGGGTAAGCTCGTGTCCGATGACGGCGCCGATGCCGCCGAAGTTGGAGGCGTCACTGGCGTTCTTATCGAAGAACGGAGGCTGGAGGATTCCGGCCGGGAAGTTGATGTTGTTTTCGAGCGGGTTGTAGTAGGCGTTGACGGTGGGAGGAGTCATGCCCCACTCGTTCTTGTTGACCGGCTTGCCGATCTTGTTGAGTTCGCGATGCGCCTCGAAGATGGCGGCACGGGTGGTGTTGCCAAGGGCATCGCCACGGACGATTTTCAGTGCGCTGTAGTCGCGCCAGTGATCGGGATAGCCGATCTTGTTCTGGATGGCGGCGAGCTTGATGAGCGCCTGCTTCTTGGTGGTTTCGGTCATCCATGGAAGGGTCTGGATGTCCTGATGAAGAGCGGCTTCAAGGCGCTTCACCATGTCGAGCATACGGGCCTTGCCGTCAGGCCCGAAGGTCCTGGCGACGAACGCCTGGCCGAGATCCTCGCCAAGGGCTCCATCGGTGGCGCCGACGCAACGCTTCCAGCGCGGACGCAACTGCTTGGCGCCGGTGAGTTCCTTGCCGTAGAAGTTGAAGGTCTCGTTGACGAAGGCGGTGGGCAACATGCCCGCGGCGTTATGGATGGCGTGCCAGGTGAGATAGGCCTTGATGTCGCTGAGCGAATTATCGGCAAGGACAGTGTTGAAGCCCTTGACGAATCCCGGAACGGAGACATTGAGCGAGTCGAAGGCCGGGGTGTGGAGTCCAACGATGTACTCGTTCCAGTTGAAGTCCGGGCTAAGGGCCTGGAGTTCCTTCACGGTCATCTTGTGATAGGTGTTGCTGGGCACGCGACGGTCAACGCGGCTCATGGACGCCTTGGCCAGCTCGGTCTCAATGGCCATGACGGCCTTGGCGTCGGCAGCGGCTACTTCCGGCTTGACGCCGGCGAGCTCGAGCATCTTCTGCACGTGCGCCTGGTACTCGGTGCGCAGTTGCACGGACTTGGGATCGGTCTTGAGGTAGTAGTCGCGATCGGGAAGGCCGAGACCGCCCTGATCGGTGCCGGCGATCGTCATGGAAGCGTTCTTGGCATCCGGCTCGGCGCCGAAGTTGAAGAACGAATTGACACCGTCGATGTGGGATTGGGCGAGAAAGGCGGGCAGCTCGGTCTTGCTCGTGATGGCGTCGATCTTCTTGAGTTCAGGTTCAAGCGGCGCGAGGCCCTTGGCGTCGATGGCCTTCTCATCCATGCAGGAGGCGTAGAAGTCGCCGATCTTCTGGTCGAGGGCGCTGCGGCCCGGCTTGACAATCTCGGCCTTCTCAAGGATGTCGCGAAGGACGAGGAGGTTGTTGTCGCTCAACTCGTTGAAGCGTCCCCATGCGGGTTGATCGGCGGGGATGGGATTTTCCGCGATCCAACCACCACAGGCGTACTGATAAAAGTCAGTGCAGGGGTTGGCGGTCTTGTCGAGGGCGGAAAGATCCAAAGCCCTGATGGGCTTCGGCTGCTCTTCTTTCTTTGGTTCGGACTTGGATTGAGCCATGGCAAACGCCGTGGCCAACAGCAGCAACAGGGGAATCAAGACAAAACGACGCATGCAGACCTCTTTCTCGGTTGGTATAGCGCCCACCCAAGGGCTATGGAGTTTGGGGAACTACAGGTTAGGACCAAATGACGCATAGATAATAGAAAACCGGAGGCCCGGGAGCCGAGCCTCCGGTCAGGCAACTACGTTACCACACGCGGCAAGCGTTTTCGCGAACCATGGGGTCGCCCTTCTTGCAGCCGAAGGCCGAGGCGAATTCCGGTGAGTTCGAGACAACGCCGATGACGCGGAAACGGCCCGGAGAGTGGGGATCGGTGAGAGCCAGTTGGCGAGCCGCCTGGGGAGTCACGTTTTCACACCACACCTGGGCAAATCCAAGGAAGAAACGCTGCGCGGGAGTGAAGCCGTCGATCGGCTTGTTCCACGCCGGGCCCATCAGGTCCTTTACGGCCGCGTAGGCAAGACGAAGACCGCCGTTGTCGGCCACGTTTTCGCCGAGCGTCAGCTTGCCGTTAAGATGCACGTCGCCGCCCTGGGGATCCTTCACGGAGACGAAGCCGCTGTACTCATTGGCGATGCAGGAGGCACGTTCGTCGAATGCCTTGCCGTCGGCGGGAGTCCACCAGTCGCGAAGATTGCCGTTGCCGTCGAAGCGGCGCCCGGAATCGTCAAAGCCGTGGGTGAGTTCGTGGCCGATGACGACACCGATGCCACCAAAGTTGACGGGATCGTCAATGGTGCGACTGAAGAACGGCGGCTGAAGAATGCCGGCCGGGAAGTTGATGTTGTTCTGCGACGGGCTGTAGTAGGCGTTGACGGTGGGAGGAGTCATGCCCCACTCGCTCTTGTCCACCGGCTTGCCAAGCTTGTCGAGATTGCGCTTCAGCTCGAAGAGCTGGGCGCGCTGGACGTCGCCGTAAAAGTCGTTGGGCTTAATGACAACGCTGCTGTAGTCCTTCCACTTGTCGGGATAGCCGATCTTGTTCTGGACGTCTTTCAGTTTGGCCAGGGCCTGTGTCTTGGTCTCGGCGCTCATCCAGTCGTTCTCGTTGATGTCGTTGCCCATCTCTTTTTCGATTTCGGCAACGAGCTTCAACATGCGGGCCTTGCCGTCAGGACCAAAGGTCTTGGCGACATAGAGCTGGCCAAGAGCTTCGCCGAGGGCACGATCGGTGCTGCGGGTACAGCGCTTCCAGCGAGGCTCCATCTCCTTGGCGCCACGCATGTACTTGCCCTCGAAGTTGAAGCTCTCCTCGACGAAGGGCTTGGAGAGAACGGCGGCATGCGATTCAAGAACATGCCAGCGGAGATAGGTCTTCCAGTTGTCGATGGACTCGGATTCGAGCAGTCCATTGACCTGCTTGAAGAACTCGGGGTTGCCGACGTTGAGCTCGGTGAAATGCCCGGCGCCGGTGGCCGGGAAGTACGCGTTGAAATCGAAGTTGGGAGCGATTTCGTTGAGCTGTGCCACGGTCATCTTGTGATCGCGGTTGCGGGCATCGCGCCGCTCGACGCGATCCATCTGCGCCTTGGCAAGATCGGTCTCAATGCCGAGAACGGTCTTGGCATCGGCTTCCGCCTTGTCGGCAGGCTCGCCGAGCAGCTTGAACATATTAGTCATGTGCTCGACGTACTTGGCGCGCGTCTCCACCATCTTCGGTGTGTCCTTGAGATAGTAGTCGCGGTCGGGAAGCGAGGTGCCGCCCTGGTCGACGCCGGCGATGTTGATGGCGGCGTTGTGAAGATCGGGGCTGATGTAGAAGCCGAAGAGCGCGCCGGAACCGGTGGCGCGAAGATGAGCAATCTCTTCGATCAACTGCTTGCGGTTGGTGATCTTGGCGATGCGGGCCAGTTCAGGCTCGATCGGCTTGGCGCCAAGCGCGTCGATCTTCGACTCATCCATGCAGGCGGAGTAGAAGTCGCCAACCTTCTGTTCGACCGGGGTGCGATTCTTGGCGACCGCAGCCTTTTCGAGGATGGCATGGAGGACGTCAAGGTTGTAATCGAGCAGTTCGTTGAAGCGCCCGTAACGGGACTGGTCGGGCGGAATGGGATGAGCTGCACGCCATCCACCGCAGGCGTACTGGTAAAAGTCCTGGCACGGATTTACGGAAGTGTCCATGGCAGCCTTATCGAAGCTGACAGGGGCCTTCGGCATTGGAGTCGGCGCGGGCTTGGTTTGCGCGACCGCAACCAAGGATGCGAACAGCAGCACAACAATGAGCCTGATAGTGCGCATAATTCTCCTCGTTTTCTTGGGAAACCTACAGACGACACTCCACTGACTTGAGGCCTCTCTCTATGACGAACACACGGAGACCTTATTTCGGCAGGAGCAGAGTAAGACGCTGCAGCGCCGGAAAGGTTAGCAAATCAGCAGCGAAATGGTAAGCGGAGAATGCAGGCAATCGAAAAGGTTCGCGGAAAAAATGACACAGCTACGGCAACTGCCGTGCCAAGCTGAATACAACCTTAAAAAACACCGCTGAAACTATCGCACGAAGGGCTAGAAAATCTTCAGGCGAATTGTCAGGTACTTCTTGGGATTCTGGCGAACGGCCTTAACAAGCTCGCGACTCTCCACCAGCATCTGGTCGGCATTGGTGTAGAGAGAAGGATCCTTGAGCAGGCGGCCGGCGGTACCCTCGCCCGCGTCGAGACGGTTGGTTATTGCTGAAAGCTTTGTCACGATGTCGTCAAGTTTCTGTGCAAGGACAGGGTCCTTGGCGAGTTTGCCGAGCGCGCCCTGGCCATTATTGATGTCGTCCATCAACCGGTTGGCCTTGGCGAGAGTCTGGTTGGCGTTGTCGTAGAGAGAAGGATCCTTGACGAACTTGCCGAGAGTTCCCTTTCCGGCATCGATGTCATCCATCATCTTGTCGAGGCGGGTGATGGCGTCGTTGGCACGGTTGTAGAGATCGTCGTCCTTGAGCAGCTTGCCGATGCTCCCCTTGCCGTTGTTGATGTCGTTGAGCATGGTCTGAACTTCGTTCACGGAGCTGTTCAGATTTGTATAGAGCTGCTTGTCGTAGATCAGCTTTCCGACGGAACCCTGCGCGCTTTCAACGGCGCTCATGATGCGGTTGGCACGCTTCACGAGAATATCGACATTTTGCAGGGTTCCCTGCGAGGAACGAACGACATCGGTGAGATCGGGCACGGCCTGCGCCGGGAGAGTGTCGTCGTTTTGCACGGGTGCTCCAGTGGCTTGGGTGCTGTCGAGATCGACGAAGGTTTCACCGAGCACTCCGGCGGTGCTCAACGTGACCATGGTGTCCTTCTTGATGAACCGGTTGTAGTGGTTCTTGGTGCTGAGCTTCATCTCGATCTGCACCGGCGTATCGCCGTGGGGAACCACCTTGATGGCGGTGACGTTGCCGAGGTCGACACCCTGCAGACGCACGGGGGCGCCAGTGCGCAGGCCACCCGCGTTGTCGATGTAAGCGTAGAGGGTGATCTTCTTGGTGAAGATTCCGGTGGTGTTGGTCATCAGGAAGATGAGGATGGCCAGCGTGATGCTGGCGAAGATGACCGTGATACCTACGCGGAGCTGAGACCAGCGTACCTGTTGTTGGCTTGGCACCGTTCCCCCAAAGCACAGAGCAAGCGCCGGGACGGTAAGTACACATCCACAGCGACGTTAAGAACGATAGTGTAGCCGCATGGTGTCATGCAAGCCGCAAAGGGAAACAGCGGCTGCAAACGCCAGCGACGGCATAAACGACGGCTCCACAGAACACGGTAACGACCGGACCACAGGTCAGCACAAGCACCATGGCCAGAACGGCGCCGAGCACTCCAGCCCCGGCGTTCAACGCCCAGGCCCACTCCACGGCAGCGTCACCGGAGGCGTTGCGCAGGGCAATTTCACGCAGTCCGGCGGGAAACGCAAAGCCGGAGGCAAAGGCGAGCGGCGCCAGGACCAGAAAACTTGCCACCAGTTTGGCCGGAAAGGGCCATGAAACGCAAGTCCGTAAGACCAAAGATACTCCCCCGGCGGAAAGAGCCGCCATGACGGCGACCAGAATGGTGATGTTCAGCACCCCGCGCGCGTCCTGCAACCACTGCCAGGAGGCCAGGTTCCCAAAGCCGCTGGCCAGCACCACCAGGAAGATCAACACAGTGAATGCGTCCGTGGGGTTCCCCAGGAAAGAAATGAAACGCTCCAGGAAAGCCACTTCCACCAGCGCAAAACCAAGACCGGTCAGCGCGAAGTACATCATTCGCGGCAACGGCACTCGACGCGCGGGCAGCAGCACCACCAGCGGAATGATGAGGCATCCGGCGACGGCAATGACGGAGATGGCAAGCGTCATCAGCAGCACGGCAAAGCCAAAGTTCGAGCTCCACTGGATGCCGGGGCGAAGCGGCGACGAACCGAAAAGCTGCAACGGCTTCTGCGTGAAAAAGAAAAACGGCGCAGCGTCATGTACCGGCGCAACGTTATACGCATAACGGCGAACGAAGCCCGCGGGATCGTTGCTGACGAGCAGGCTGGTAAACGGGTTCCAGCGAATGGAGGGATCGGCGGGTTGCATGCCGGTAGCTTCGGCGCGGTCATGCGGAGAAAAAATAAGCGCGAGGTCGGGACGCTGGCGCAGAAAATCAAACACACTCTGCTCTTCGTCGCGAGTAAACGCGGTGCGGCGCGCAAGGACATAGACGGCGCGTCCGTCCTCGGTGAGGTGGCCCTGCGAGATGACGATGATGTTGTAGCTGGGGTCGGCAACACCGAGCGAGTGCAGCGCGTCGATGGCGGTGGCAACGGTGCGCAGGGCCTGGCGCGGGTACTGGAACTCCCACTGCGCGACGGAGAGGATGCCGTCTGGCTTGAGGTGCGAGAAGTACCGGCGGAAAGCCTCCACGGTAAAGAGCGTGCTCTCATGCAGATCGTAGGCGCCATGGACGACGGCTGGAGCAGTGGCGATCAGCGGCAACTGGATGACATCGAACTGGCTGGGACTGCGCCGCAGGAAAACGCGGATGTCGGAGGTATCGACGTGCACCTGCGGCAGAAGGAACAGTCGATGAGTATCCGCGGCGTAGCGCGAACGCAACATATGCGCAACGACGGGATTGGGCTCGATGAGGCTTACGCTGGGACTACCGGCGCGAACGGCACGCAGCACGTCGTTGCCGCCTCCGGGGCCGATGATGGCATAGGCTCCGTTGGGGCGCAGGATGTTGACCAGCGAAGCAGTGCTGGTGGGAGCGGCGGGCGGAACAGGCGCGGCAAAGGGATCGGCGTCGGGCATGGCCGAAGCGGCATTGGCGTCAAGGACAATGGTCCGATGGCCATGAAAGTCGTGATCGATCTCGACGCGGGAGAGAGCGTTCCAGCGGACATGCTCGCTGACCCCACGATCCGCGCGCAGGGCATTGTGCGAGGCGATATCGAAGAGGCGCCCGCCGTGGTTGGCCACGGCAAGGACGGCGAGGAGCGCGACAAGCACAACGGCCAGCACACGGAAAGAGAGGGTGTCGCTCCAGATGGCGGCGGCGAGCGCAAGCACCAGCGCGCTGAGAAGCACGGCATTGGGAGCGCCGATGGCATTTACCAGCGGAACGACGACGAGACAGGCGAGCGCGCCTCCCGCGAGGTCCGCCGAGTAAAGACGCTGCTTGCGCGGCGCTTGCCGCGAAAAGACGACTGAAAGAAAAAGCCCCACGGCCGCAAAGGGAAAAGCCGAGAAGAGATAGATGAGAAGCAGGTGTCCGAAGGTGTGCCAGTTCAGGTCGAGACTGAAAGACTCGCGCAGAATGACGACGAGCGAGACTGCGGTGAGCAACGAGGCCAGCAGGCTGAGCCATGCGGCCAGGCTGCGCAGCGACATCGCGCGAAGCTGCCAGCGCATCAGGTAAGCGACGACTCCGCCGGTTCCGAGGCCGAGCAGTGCGACGGCGATGGCGAGAAACGAGAAGTGGTAGTAGAGAACGACGGCATAAAGCCGCGGGAGCGTGAGTTCAAACAGGAGAGCCGCGAAACTGACAAGCGCGATGCCGAAGTCGAGTGTATGGGGCGACGTGGAGTCACCGAGATAACCAGCAGCAGCTACGGAAGGCGCGTTCCAGTTGCTCAAATGAAGGACCCCTCAGTTCTCAAGTATGACCTGTGCGATGGCTTGCTCGGCGGTGTGAGAGATGGTGACGAGCGCGTGACGAACGCCCAGCGCAGCGGCAAACTCCGCCGCCTTGCCGTGGAATTCGATGACGGGCTGGCCCGAGGGCAGGCGCGAAACTTCAAAGTCGCGCCAGGCAACGCCGCGTTTCCAACCGGTGCCGATGGCCTTCATGGCGGCCTCTTTGGCGGCGAAGCGGCCGGCATAGCGCTCCATGCGATTGGGCTTGGAGTCGCAATAACGGCGCTCGGCGGGCGTATAGATGCGATCGAGAAAGCGCTCGCCATGACGGGCGATAGCTGCGTCGATGCGTACAACTTCGGCGATGTCCAATCCGATTCCGACGATCATGGGCGCAGAATAGCCGTCAGCCTGGAACACTCAGACAAGATAGAGCGGTCGCGAGCACAATCTGCGGACGGCGGTTGTGTACTAGCCTACACCGCCACAGCGGATTTCGCACCGCATCAGAACAATTCACCGGCGTTGTAGAGGAGTTCCCCGTCGACAAGATGCGCCTCGCGGGTAAGACGATGCGGGCGGACGGGAGACGCATCCACGATGTGCAGGACTTCGTGCCCGTGCGCGGTGAAGTAGTCGGAGACCAGCATGCGATGACATTGGAAGTACATTCGCTCGGCGCACATGATGGCCGTCCGCTCGCCCACGGCAAGTTCCAAAACCGCAGCAGCACCGGATTGGAACTCGGGAGTCAGCATGTAGTCGGCGTAGTTGCGAAAGGAATCGTTGCGCAGGCCGGTGTTGGGCGAGTCGTCGCGAATCTTGCGGCGGCGTCCGCCGAGACGCTTCTCCCATAGATAGCGAATCCCCGCGGCAGGCAACGATTTCTCCATCTCATCGCGATGGAACCACGGCATGCGTCGTGAGGCGGGAAAGGAGCGGATGTCCACGAGAGTGGCGATGCCGTGCGCGTGCAGCGCGTCGATCAGTTCCTCAATGGTGCGGGTGGAGTGTCCGATGGTGTAAATGGTGGCCATGAAGGTTTTGCTACCCACCCTTCGCTTCGCTCAGGATCGGGCACCCAGATTCAACTCGATGCAGACGAGATGCGCGCGAGGGCTTGCAGGATGAGTTGATCCTGCTCGGGGAAGACCGTGCGTAGATCGAGCAGGACGCGGCCTTCCTCGACACGGGCAACGATGGGCGGCTCAACCTGACGCAAGCGGCGCGAGAAATCGCCGGCAGAGATGCCTTCGCAAGTAAGCGCCAGGGCAAAGCTCGGCAGCGTGGCGCCGGGGGCGGAGCCTCCTCCAACAACGGACGAGACGGCGACAACCTCGACGGCGATGCGCGGAGCCTGCCGGCGAACGGACCCGGCAAGGGCCTCGGCGCGGGCGGCAATGTCCAGCGGCGAGAGACGCATCATGCGCACAGCGGGAATGTTGTCATATTGCTGCGAGATATATGCGAGCAACGTGGCTTCAAGCACTCCATAGGTGAGCTTGTCGACGCGCAGGGCGCGGAAGAGCGGGTTGGCGCGGACGCGGGCAATGAGATCGGGGTGCCCGGTGAGGATGCCGGCCTGCGGGCCGCCGAGCAGTTTGTCTCCGCTGTACGTAACCACGCCTGCGCCGGAGCGCAGCGAGTCGTGGACGGTGGTTTCGCCGGAGATGCCGATCTGATGGAGATCGAAGAGCGCTCCGCTGCCGAGGTCTTCGACGACGGGGATGCCGTGGGCGCGTCCCAAGTCAACAAGGTCGCTGAGCGAAGGTTGCTCGGTGAAGCCGACAATTTCGAAGTTGGAACGATGAACGCGCAACAGCAGGCGTGTGCGTTCATTGATGGCGCGTTCGTAGTCGGCGATGCGTGTGCGGTTGGTGGTGCCGACCTCGCGCAACGTGGCGCCGGATTTACTCATCACGTCGGGAATGCGGAACGAGCCGCCAATCTCGACGAGTTCGCCGCGCGAGACGATCACCTCGCCACCCTCTCCCAGGGTATTGAGCAGGAGCAGCACGGCAGCCGCATTGTTATTGACGACAACGGTAGAAACCGGTTCGGCAAGCGACTGAAACAGACGCCGGAAAAGCCGGTCGGCGTGGATGTCGCGCTTGCCGCGTTCGCCGGATGCGATGTCGAATTCAAGGTTTGAATAACCCGTGGCAACCTGGCGAAGACGCTCGATGGCAGCCTCTGGCAGGGGGGCGCGGCCGAGGTTGGTGTGAAGAACGACGCCGGTGGCGTTGATGACCGGCACGAGCGAAAAAGTCAGGTCTTCGCGAAGCTGGCGCTCGATGGCGGCGGCAACGTTGGCCAGCGCAAGCCCGAGGCGATCCTCGTCCAGAAGTCCATCGGCGATCTGCTGGCGAAGGCGATCGAGCACGCGACGCGCGGCTTCCGTGACCACCGGGCGGCCTTCGCACTCCACGAGCGGGAGAACTTCGCGATGGCGCAACAGTTCGTCGACGGATGGCAGCATCCGGTAGAGAGACGAGATGGAAGAGGAACTCACCTGCAAGTAGTTTCTTCGGGGAAAGCATCCATGGCAAGTGAAGAGTTGAATAACATCAGCCGACTTCGACGAGTCCGTAGCGGCGGTTCCAGTGGGATTGCAGGTGGCGCAGCGCGCGCGTCTGCTCTTCCTGGGAGATTTGCTCGTTGGGGCCTTGCAGGACGAAGACGGCTTCGCGTTTGGCGGCTTCAAGGATTTTACGGTCGCGAATGATGTTGGCGACGCGCAGATCGGGCATGCCGGCCTGCCGTGTGCCGAAGAATTCGCCGGGGCCGCGCAGTTCGAGATCGCGCTCGGCGACGACGAATCCGTCACTGGTCTGCACCATGGTGTCGAGACGCTGATCGGCTTCGGGCGTGATTTTTTTGCCGGTCATGAGAATGCAATACGATTTTGCGCTGCCGCGCCCGATGCGTCCGCGCAACTGGTGAAGCTGCGAAAGGCCAAAGCGCTCGGCGTGCTCGATGACCATGAGCGAAGCGTTGGGAACATCGACGCCGACTTCGATGACGGTGGTGGAGACAAGGACATCGAGCTCACGCTTCTGGAAGCGGCGCATGACGGCGTCCTTGTCGTCGGCGGCCATGCGTCCGTGAAGCAGCCCGATGCGAAGGCCGGAAAGGATCTTCTTCCGTAACTCGTCGTACATCTTGATGGCGGCCTTGAGTTCGGTGTCGGTCTCGCTCTCTTCAATGACGGGATAGACGACGTAGGCCTGGTTACCGGCGGCAACGATTTTGCGCAGGAACTCCCATACCTCCGTGGAGCGCTCGTCGGGGACGCGGCGAGTGACGATGGGCGTGCGTCCGGGGGGAAGCTCGTCGATGACGCTGACGTCGAGATCGCCATAGAGAGTGAGCGCGAGGGTGCGCGGAATGGGCGTGGCGGTCATGACCAGCACATCGGGTTCAACGCCCGTGTTCTTTCTCATCAGCTTCATGCGCTGCATCACGCCGAAGCGATGCTGTTCATCGACGATTACCAATCCAATATCCGCGAACTCGACTTTCTCCTGCAAGAGAGCGTGGGTGCCGATGACGAGTTGGGCGTTGCCCTGCGCGATGTGGCGGTGAATCTCACGCTTCTGCGCGGCTTCCACCGATCCGGTGAGCAGCACGATGCGATAACCGGCGGATTCCAGAATGCGGCGAGCGGAGAGATAGTGCTGCGTGGCGAGAATTTCCGTAGGTGCCATGAGCGCCACCTGGAAGCCGTTTTCAATGGCGATGATGGCGGCTTCAAAGGCAACGATGGTCTTGCCGGAGCCGACATCGCCCTGCAAGAGGCGGCGCATCGGCGACGGATGGCGCATGTCGTCGACAATCTCACGCAGGACGCGCTTCTGCGCGGCGGTGGGATGGAACGGCAGAATGCGCTTGATGGCCGAGCGGATGCGATCGCCGATCACAAAGGCGATGCCGGGACGGCCGCGCGCCTTGCGGCGCTTAAGTTCGAGACCGAGTTCGAGGAAGAACAGCTCTTCGAAGATGAGGCGAAGATGCGCGGGCGTGCGTTGCGCCTGGAGATCGGCGAAAGACTCGCCGGGGTCGGGAAAATGTGCGGCGAGAAAGGATTCGCGGCGTCCGATGAGGCTCATGTGTCCGAGCACGGCGTCGGGCAGGGCTTCTGGAATTTCCGGTGCAAGGTCCTGGAGCGCGCGATAAATAATGCGGCGAAACCAGCGCGAGGTGAGCTTGCCGGTGGCTTCGTAGATGGGCACGATGCGGCCAATCTCCAGCGAGTGATATTCGCCGGGTTCTTCGCCGGGCTCGGCTTCGCCCAGGATTTCAAACTGCGGCTGGATCATCTGGAGACCGCCGCGTCCATGGGCGTTGGCCTCCACCTTGCCGTAGAGAGCCACCATCTGGCCGGGCTGGAAGCGACCCTCCAGGTAGGCGCCATGGAACCAGAGGCACTTCAGCGCGGCACGTCCGTGCCCGGCAGTCATCTCGAAGATGGGCATGCGGCGGGTTCGCATGAGCATGGAGGTGCGGACCTCGGCAATGACGCAGGCCATCTCTCCGGGACGTAACTCGGCGATGGTGCGAGGGTTGTTGCGATCCTCGTAGCGAAAGGGCAGGTAATAGAGCAGGTCTTCGACGGTGGCAATGCCCTTGACCGCCAGCATCTCCGCGATGCGCGGACCGACTCCCTTGACGTATTGGACTTGCGTGCCGAGTTGCAGCATCGAAAGAGATGGTACAAGACGCGGAGGATTGCACCAACCCCGGCTCGCCGGGGGCGCTCACTAAAGTTGCGGGTAACTTTTCTAGAACGATGGGTTTTGAAATAGTAGTGCTCAGAAACCTTTCCAAATCGCTGATTGCCGTTGGGCTGGGAAACGCGCTGTATTTCCTGGTTCTGACGCCCTGGCTGCCGCGGGCAGGGCGGCACCAGCCTTTTCACTTCGACCTCGGACTCATTATCGATCTATGGATGTGCCTTGTGGTTTACGGTATGCTTCACTTGGCCCTATGGTGGAAGAATCGAGGACGAACGCGCTCTTGAGATAGACTACTTTCCACAGGGTGGCGGGGTTCGTGAAAAGGCGCCATGCAACGAATCGCAATACTTTACGATGCGTGTAACGCGGTGCTGTCGACATTCGATCTGGACGAGGTCCTGAACCAGATCCTGGCGATTGCACGCGACTACTTCCGCCTGCGCAACGGCTCCATCCTGCTGCTGGATGACGCTACCCGCGAGCTCAAGGTGCGTTCTTACTTTGGACCGCGCGACAGCGGAACGCGACATACCATTCCCTTTGGACAAGGAATTACCGGAACAGCCGCTCGGCTGAAGCGTCCGGTTTACGTTCCGGACGTGGAGAAGGATGCGCGTTACATTCCCGGCGTGGCGGGGACAAAGAGCGAACTGGCGATCCCGCTGATGGCGCAGGACAAGGTCGTCGGGGTGTTGGATTTCCAGATCGACGAAACGAATTCCTTCGAGGAGGAAACGATCGATCTGCTGACGCTGTTTGCGGCGCAGGCCTCGATCGGCATCCAGAACGCAAAGTTATATTCGCTGGTGCAGCGGCGAGCGGCGCAACTGGAGGCGCTGAACGCAATCGCCAAGCAGACGACCGTCGAGAAGGACGTGCGCGAGCTGTTGCAGGAATTCTGCCAGCAAATTCCCCACTCATTCCCGGCGCGGCATGTGGCCGTGTTCCTGCGCGACGCAGACGGCAACCTGGTGCTGCGCGCGCAACACGGGACACTCACTGGAAAGCTGGAAGAAGACGAATTGCTGGCCGGTGCGGGACGCTGCGGGTATACCACTTCCGCCGGGGGCAAATTGCAGTATGGTCCAATAGAGTGCCCTTCACCGTGTTTCGCCGGTGCGCAATCGGAGGTCTGCCTGCCGCTGGTTTCCTTCGGGCTGAATCTCGGCATGATGGTGTGCGTCAGCGACGAGATCAACGCATTTCCACCGAATGACGTGCAGGTACTGGAGTCAGTGGCGGACATCCTGGCGACGGCCGTACAGAACACTCAATTCGTCGACCGCGTGCGGCAACTGGCCTATCTCGATGGATTGACGGGCATCTTCAACCGGCGGTATTTCGAGTCGAGGCTGATCGAGGAGATCACGCGCGCATCGCGCTATGGCGGCATGGTGTCGATGTTGATGATCGACATCGACCACTTCAAGAACGTGAACGACGAATTTGGCCACATGTCAGGAGACGAAGTGCTGCGCCAGGTGTCGTCGGTGTTCATGCGCCAACTGCGCAAAGTGGACGTGGTGTGCCGGTATGGCGGCGAGGAGTTCGCAATCATTCTGCCGGCGACGCAATTGCCAAGCGCGGCGGCGGTGGCTACCAAGCTGCTACGCGCGGTGGAGGCACACCAGTTCCCGGAAGTGCCGCGGTCGATCACGATCAGCATAGGAGTGTCGGAATTCCCGACAAATGGCCGCACGCGCGACCTGCTGGTGCAGGCTGCGGACGACGCTCTCTACGCGGCGAAGCAGTCTGGCCGGAACCGCGTGGAATGCGCCTCGGGGACAGCCTCCGTGGTTTCGGAGCAATAATAAAAAGACGCGACCCCGTGGCCGCGCCGTCGATCCAGAGTACTACCTAGTTCTCGTCGTAACGGATCTCTTTCAGAGCTTTATTCAATTCCTTCATCTGCTTTTCCATTTCCCGACGCATCTTTTCGCTGTTGAGCTTCATGGCGCGCTGGATTTCAGCCTGGTTGGCACGCACCTGGTTGAGAGCTTCCTGCCGCGCCTGGTCGAGTTCGGCTTTATGCGCCTTCATTTCCGCCTTGATCTTCTCCGCCGTCTGCTTGTCCACCTGCTGGCTGAGCTTCTGCTGATCGAGCTCCATGGCACGGTGAATCTGTTCCTCGTTGGCGCGCACGGCGTTGAGAGCCTCCAGCCGTGCGTGCTCCAGATTCGCCCGCTGTGCCTGCATCTGCTGGGCGATCATCTGGAACTGAGGACCGAGCTTCTCCATTTCCATGCGCAGCTCTTCGGGAGTGATCATTTCTCCGCGGGTGTGATCCGGGAGTTTGAGCTTGAGGACGTGTACGCGCTTGGCGCGAACAACGCTGACCGGCACTTCCCCGGAATGGCGACGGGCGATGCGAATCCAGTCGTTGATATCCGCGACCTTTTCCTTGGCGAGGCTGATAACAACGTCGCCGGCCTTGAAGCCCGCGGTTTCGGCGGGGCTGCCACGCTGGACGGAGCGAACAAGGATTCCGCCGGCGCCACCCTTGACACCGAAGTATTCGGCCAACTGCGGCGTGAGGTTTTCAACCAGCAGTCCGCTGCGGTCGGAGCTGTTGACCACGACGTTGAAGCCGGGAACGTCGAGGGCCATCGGGGGCATGGGGGCCATGGGAGCCATCGGCGGCATTGCCATGGCTGGCTCTTCAAAACGCATGCCCTTCTTGATCATGAGCTTGGCCAGTTCGGCGCGGTCACCGAGAGTGACGTGTACGGTAAGCGGTGCGCCATCACGGCTGATGCCGAGCGTCACGGTGCGTCCCGGAGGAGTTTCGCGGACCATGCGGCGAAGTTCCTCTTCGCCTTCCACGCGGTCGCCGTTGTAGCTCAGGATGACGTCGTGTTCGCGCAGACCGGCCTTGCCGGCCGGGGCGTCCTGGTCGACCATGGTGATTTCGACGCCAGTGTCTTCCTTTAACTTGAGGGCAGAAACACTTGCGGCGGTAACGTCGCGGGTGTAGACGCCGAGATAGGCGCCGTGCTGCGGGCCCATCACAACCCAACTCGCTCCCGGTTCCTGCTGCGGATAGGCAGCCGCGTCCGCGGCGAGGGCGGTTCCTGCCGTCGCACCGGCCACCAGAACCAAGCAAACTAGAATTCTTCGAATCATGACCGTTCTCCTATCGTGCTCGACGGAATTCAATCTGCCCGATCGTGGTGCGGACCTGAAGTGCTGGTCCGCCGCCGTTCAAAGTACCGTCTGCATAGACTGTCTTGGGCCCAAAATCCCCGCCCTGCGTTGAAATGCGGAGTTGCGGGAAATCCGATTTAATGCCGTGTCCGGACGCCATTTCACTTACGGCGTGGACGGTGACGGGAGTGGCGCCGTTGAGATAGACAACCACGTCGCCGGCGGCGGTGCGGACGTAGGACTCGCCAAACGAGCCGCGCCCGCCGAGAAATTCAATGGTGATGGAGCCGGTGCCGGTCTGCACCTGCGCTCCGCGGTAGAGTTTCCAAAGATCGATATTTCCACCGGTAGTGGAGGCGGAAACGTTGCCGCGGCAACTGCCGATGCGGATGTTGCCGCCGCCGTTCTCAATGGCAACCCTTCCCTGCATGTCGCCAAGATTCACGAAGCCGCCGGCCGTCTTGACGTTGATGTCGCCGGAGGAATGGTTGACCCTCACACTGCCCGCGCCGGTCTGGATGTATCCCGAGCCCATGCTGTTGACGTTGACATTGCCGCCGGGAGTGTAGATTTCAACGCGCTTGCCAGCGTTGCCCACCGTGATATCTCCGCCGCCGCTCTTGATCAACAGGCCGGATTCGGCGTTGCCGATGTTGACGATGCCGCCGAGGGTGTGGGCATTGACCGATCCTTGCGCCGTTCCGACGGTGATGTTGCCGGCCATGGTTCCGAGGTCAAGCCGCGCGGAAGCTCCGCTGACCGTGATGCTGCCGCCCATTGTATCGATATGTATAAATCCAACTCCGGGAGGAACCTGCAGTGTGAAATCCGCGCTGAAGCGGCGCACGTACTGGCGATCGGTCCACACGGCTTCCAGCGTGGAGAACTGGCCGACGCGGCGGGCGCTGACCCGCAAGGCAGAGAGGGCGCGGCGCGCTTCCTGCTCATTGTCGCGGCTGGAACGCATGCGCACGGTGTAGCGGATTTCCTGTCCGCCGGTTTCAACCGAGATGTTGCCGATGGCGGTGTCGACGCGGAACACGGGCGCCGGAGGCAGAGTGCCGGTAATCTCTTCCACCCAGGAGTTGCCTTCGCGATAGGTTCGCGTCTGCTGCGCCCAGGCGGGAATCGCCATGGCGAAGGCCAGAAGCAGCCCCATGGAGCGTGCCACCCCGCGCGGGTTCCAGCCGGACTGAGCGCCTTCGGGTTGTACCGTGATCTTCAACATCTTCTCCCAGACTGCCTGTTTATCTTCCAACCGCCTTAGTCGATCTGCGGCATGGAGGCGAGCACGCGCCGCGATTCGTTGCGGATGTACTCGTTCGGATCTTCCTTGGCCAGCATCTGCAAAGCCTGGCGGACACTGGTATCGCCACGCACCTGTTCCAGGGCGCGCAGGGCTCCGGCGCGGACGCCGGGGTTGTTGTCGTTGAGCAGCGCTTCCAGCATGGCATTGCGCACGCGGATGTCCTGCTTCACGTATCCGCCGAGCGCTTCCAGCGCCTTCAACCGGACGCCGGGGTTGCTGTCATAACGCAGCGAAAAAATCAGGCTCTCGCGAACCCGGGCATCGTCGGGCTTCTGCTTCAGCAGGTCGACGGAATCCATGCGCACGCCCGAGTTGTAATTGCTGCGCGCGGCCATGATCAGCAGGTTCTGGATATTGGGATCGTTGATGGAACCCTGCACCGTCTCCGGCAACATGCGGTCGTACTGGATCTTTACCTTGTCGCTGCCGGGTTCCTGGATGATGTTGCGCACGCCGGCGATGGATGCCTCGGCGGTGGTGTGGCGCTCGGGAGTGACGATCATGCCGGTGCGGGCAATCTGGTAGGTGGTGCCGACTCCGCCGGCAAAGCCGACGATCAGCAGGGCCGCGGCCAGGGCAGGCGAGAAGCGCGCCGAGCGCAGGTAACTCATGGGATCGAAAACGAAACGCCGCCATCCGCGCGTCTGCTCCGCCGTCTCCAGCGCTTCCTGCAATTGCATGCGCGCGGCGGCCAGCAGGCTGGGCGAGACTTCCGCCACCGGGAGCACGCTCATTTCCTCGTGGAAGCGGCGCATCTCGGCGACTTCCGAGGCGCAGGCGCCGCAACGGTTGGCGTGCTGCTCGAATTCATGGCGCTGATCGTCCGGCAGTTCGCCGTAGAGATACAGCGCTACGTTTTGCCGTACCCATTCGCAGTTCATAACAAGCCTTCTTTCGGCCCAAATCTTTTCCCGGTCTTCTCCGCCGGGACTTGCTTCATCGCATATCGGCCAGCGCGGCGCGCAATTTCTGCGTCGCGCGGAAGAGAGTGTTCTTGGCCGTCTCTTCCGTCGTATTCAGGGCCTCGCCGATGGTCCTCAGCTTGAGTCCCTGGTAATGCTTCATCTCAAAGACCATGCGCTCGCGCGGCGTCAATTTCTGCAGGGCGCGCGCGATGCGTGCTCCCAGTTCGCGGCGCATCAAGTCGCGTTCCGGACTGGCCCCGGCGCGCGTATCGGCCACCTGGTCGAGGATGCTGAACTCCACGCCGTTCTCGTCGTAGACGACGGGCGCATCTTCCTTGCGCACCTGCCGCCGGCGCAGATGGTCGAGGCACAAATTGGTCACGATTCGGTAGATCCAGGTATAGAACGAACACTCAAAGCGGAAACTGCCGAGGTTTCGATAAGCCTTGAGAAATGCGTCCTGGTAGACATCCTTGGCGTCCTGCTCGGACCCGGTCAGGTGAAGCGCCAGGCGAAGCACGGCCTGATCATACTGACGAACCAATTCTTCGAACGCAGCACGATTGCCGTGTTGCGCCTCGCGAATCAAGTCAGCGTCGTTGATCCGGTTCGGGCTTTGCCCAACCATAAGACCCCAGGGGGAAGTGTCCTTTGAACCGCTTCGACCCATTGCTCGAGTGCCCATCGAAATCGGGACCGCTACCGTCTGCGCTGGCATCACCGCGCACCCTGAGCGCCCACAGCCGACAACTTGCGCGGCCGGAGCCGACCTTGGAATCGCAGGGCGTTCACTCCTGGACACGTGACCAGTCCGGACTGAACCGCTTGTCCCTGCAATCATTTGGACGAGGTTCGGCGGGTTCCGTTAGCAGGGGCATTATAGAAGACTGTTCTGGCAGGAACAAAAAATCCCAGCAAAATGCACACTTTCGGTGATATGCGGCAAGTCTCACGCAATCAATCGATTAACACATGCCAATCTATGAGCGCCGTGCAGGAATGGCACGAACGAGACGCGGGAAGGAGAGGTAAGGGAAAGAAACGGCGAATGGGCCGCCCCCTGGGAACGGCCCGCTCGCGAGAAAATTGCGCCGCGGGTAGGATTCGCGGCTTGGTGGCGAATCCGCCCCGGTTAGGCTTCCGTGACTTCTTCGGCTTCCTTCACGACGGTGACCTTGATGCTGGTGGTCACGGCGCGATGCAGCTTGATTGGCACGGTGAATTCACCCAGCGACTTCAGCGGCAGCTCGAGTTCGATCTTGCGGCGGTCGATGTTGAAACCACGGCCTTCGAGTTCGCGCACGATGTCCGCGCTGGTGACCGAACCGAAGAGCGTATCGTTCTCGCCGGAACGGCGGGCAAACGTCAGGCTGACGCCGTCGAACTGCTTTGCCAGCAGCTCGGCATCGCTCTGCTCCTTGGCCATGCGGCGGACGGAGGATGCCTTCATCTGATCGATGACGGCCTTGTTGGCGGGCGTCGCCTCGATGGCGAGTTTCTTGGGCAACAGGAAATTGCGGCCGTAACCTTCGGCCACCTTTATTACGTCGCCGCGATGTCCCAGCTTGGGCACATCTTCCTTGAGAATGACTTCCATTGCGATAACTCCCTCAATAATTTTTCGGCGTCCGCTCCACGCTCAGGCGGAGACGAAACTGCCGCGGCACGCCGCCTGGGCGGCGCGCGGGGTCACTCAGCGGCCGGCCGCAAACGGCAGCAGCGCGATATTGCGGGCCTGCTTGATGGCCTCGCTCAACTGGCGCTGGTGCGGCGTACAAACGCCGGTCAGGCGACGGGGAACGATCTTGCCGCTCTCGGCCACGAACTGCGAGAGCAGACGAACGTCCTTGTAATTGATGCTGTCAATCTTCTCGGTGCAGAACTTGCATACCTTCTTGCGCCGGAAGAACTTGCGTCCGCCTTCGCGGGATCCGCCGCCGCCGGGACGGCCACCCTGGCGCGGACCACCCGCAGGACGCGATGAGCGTTGCGTTTCCGCAGGGGCGGAAGAACTCTCCGAACCACCCTGGTTGTTGTTTTCGTCTGCCATAACTCTCCTTGTGGGCGACGGGCATGGCCCGCACGCCGCAAAAAACTTTTCATTCCACCGGGCCACGCCTGACGGCTCGGGGATGACTCACGGGGCTTGCGCCCCACCATCTCGGGTCCGGCACCGCTGGCGCAAGGCCAGCCAATAGCCGGAGCGGCCGAGGATACGGTTTACACGGTTGGCGCGGTTGGCGCGGGAGCCTGGGCCTGAGCCTGCTCGGCGTTGGCCGCCGCTTCAGCAGCGGCTTCCTGTGCGCGCGTGCCCTTGCCCTTGGCGTGGGCTTCGCGGATCTTCTTGATCTTCTCGAGGCGCTGCTCTTCCTCGTCGGTACGAACGGTGATGAACTTGATCACCTGTTCGGCGACGCGCAACCGGCGCTCGATTTCCTTGATCAATCCGCCCTGGCCTTCCACCCGAAGCAGGATATAGTTGCCATCCGCAAAGCGGCGGACCGGGTAGGCAAGACGCCGCTTGCCCATGCGCTCGGTGCCGGTAAGGGTTCCGCCCGCGGTGGTGATGTTCGTCTCCAGCGTCGAAATGAGGCGATCCAGATCCTCGTCGGCGATGTCGGGACGAACAATGAACATGACTTCGTATTTACGCATCTGTCTTCTCCTGGGGCTTCACCGGCTTCGAAATCCCCGCAATGGGGTGTTCGCATGACCGTTGCGTCCCTGTTCGAATTCTTCCTGGTTCCGCGAACCTTGGCCGCGTGAACCGCTCCCCCTCGGGGGAGTTATGCAGGTCCGGCGCAACTGTCTTGCCGCCGGGGCCTGCTCTTCCTTACTCTCCGCCGTTTTCCGCCTTACGATTGAAGCGGTTCATGGCGACTGACGCACCCTGCGTCAGAATGATGTTGACTGCTTCAGCGGCGGCATCCAGTACCTGGTCCACGGCCGCATACTGTGACTTCCTGAGCTGCGAGAGCACGTAATCCTTACCGCTGGAAATCGCGTGCTCCGGTGCGATGCCCAGCCGAATCCGCAGGAACTCCTGGGTTCCCAGCGCGTCGATGATCGACTGGATACCGTTGTGTCCCGCCGACCGTCCGCGCTCGCGGATGCGAATGGTTCCGAAGGGCAGATCCAGTTCGTCATAAATGACGACCAGGTCCTGCTCGGGAGCGACGTTGTATTCGCCAACCAGCTCGCGAATCGCCACGCCACTCAGGTTCATGTAGGTCTCCGGCTTGGCCAGCACCGCATCGTGCCCGGCAATGTTGACCCGGGCAGTTACGGCCCGGCAGTGCCGGTTGCCAACTTTCACTCCGCACTGACCGGCAATGCGGTCGACCGCCAGAAACCCCATGTTGTGCGGTGTGAACTGGTATTCGATGCCCGGATTTCCGAGCCCGACGATCAGTTTCACCCTGCCCCCTCGGCCTTCGCCGTGCCTTCGCGGCCATACTCAGGCCGCGTCCGCCAGTGGAGGCTCGCCGCGCCCGAAGGCAAAAACGGCGAGCGCACCGGATCTGGCTACTTCTTCTTCTCGGGCTTCTTTTCCGACTTCTCGGCTTCGGCGCCCTCGGTTTCCTGCTTGCCCTTCTTGATGACCTCGGGCTCGGCCGGAGTGGCTCCGGCAACAGCGGCGACTTCCTCCACCACTGGCGCAACCTCTTCCTTCACGGAAGTGACGTGCACAACCGTGAGATCGGCGTCCGAGAGAATCTTGACCTTGTCCGATTTCGGAAGATCGGAGACGCGAATCGGCTCGCCAAAGGCGAGGCTGCTGATGTCGACAATAACGTGGCTCGGAATGTCGGCCGGGAGGCACTCGATCTCGAGCTCGCGCATGACGATATCGAGAATGCCGCCTTCCGTCTTGACGCCCGGCGCTTCGCCCTTCACCTGAATGGGCACACGGACACGCATCTTCTTGTCCATGGCGATACGCTTGAGGTCAACGTGAAGCAGGCTGCCCTTGATGGGCTCGTACTGCCAGTCGACGATCATCGCCTTGGCCTGCTCGCCTTCGACGGTGACATCGAAAATCGTGTTGTGGCCGGAATCCGAGTACAGGATCCTCTGGATCTGCTTCGGATCGACAGCGATCGGCCGCGGCTCCTTGCCGGCGCCATAGAGCACCGCCGGAATCAGTCCGGTGGTGCGCAGACGACGGGCGGCATTCTTGTCGGATGCCTCGCGCGGCTTCGCTTCTACCAGGTTGGGTGCAGTTGCGGTTGCCATAATCTTCCTTCTAGACCTCCAACGCGGAGGCCATTAACTGAAAAGTTTGCTGACCGACGTTTCTTCGTGAATCGACTGGATGGCGCGGGCAATCAGCCCGGCAATCGAGAGCACCTTGATCTTGGGCTCGTTCCGTCCAGCCGCCGTCAGCGGGATCGTATTGGTCACTACCAGTTGGGTAAGCGACGAATTCGAAATGCGATCAATCGCCGGCCCCGAGAGCACGGCATGGGTGGCGCAGGCATACACCTGTCGCGCACCGGCATCGAGCAGAGCCTGCACGGTTTTTACCAGCGTGCCGGCCGTGTCGATGATGTCGTCGAGAATGACGCACGTACGATCGCGAACGTCGCCGATCACGTTCATCACCTCGGTTACGTTGATGTCCGTACGGCGCTTGTCCACAATGGCCAGCGCCGAATTCATCTTCTTGGCGAAGAAGCGCGCTCGCTCCACGCCGCCCGCATCGGGTGAAACCACCGTCAGATCCGGCAGCTCCATCTTGCGGAAGTAATCCACCAGCACCGGCGAAGCAAACAGGTGATCCACCGGGATATTGAAAAAGCCCTGGATCTGCGGCGCGTGCAGATCCACAACCAGCGCACGGTCGGCGCCCGCCGTCGTCAGCAGGTCGGCAACCAGCTTGGAGCTGATCGGAACGCGCGGCTTGTCCTTGCGGTCCTGCCGGGCATAGCCGAAATACGGAATCACCACCGTGATGCGGCGTGCCGAAGCGCGCTTGAGCGCGTCAATCATCAGCAGAAGCTGCATCAGGTTGTGCGCCACCGGGTCACACGTCGGCTGCACAATGAAGACATCCGCGCCGCGTACGTTCTCCAGAATCTGGCAGTAAATTTCGCCATCGGAGAACTGCGTCAGGTGCGTCTGCCCCATCGGCAATCCGAGAAAATCACATACTTCCTGCGCCAGCGCCGGGTTCGACGTGCCGCAGAAAACCTTGAACTTTTCATCCTGTCGAGCGCGCGCCTGCTTACGCTCGGCCTTCGTGGCGGTTGCGTCCGACCCTCCGGACGCGTGCTGTGGAGCAAGCTCCACGGTTGCGGTCATTGGTTGCGCTGCACTGTTTTTTGCTGCGTCATCCATCGACTTTGTCGCCTCCAGGACGATTTGTTCCCGGGATTCGGTGGTGAATGTTGGCTGGGCGGCTAGGATTCGAACCTAGACAAAGTGCTCCAAAGGCACTTGACCTACCATTAGTCGACCGCCCAACTTCGGTAGCAGGTCGCTACGGCTCACTGCTTGCGCCCGTTACCTTATGAACATCTGCTCGCGATATGCCGCACGAGGCAACGTAACCGTGGCCACGGCCGGAACTCCCTGGGTGTTTAACTTTGTGGCCGCTTTCTCCGCTTCTTGCGCGGAAGAAAACAAGCCGTAAAGCGTGGACCCGGAGCCTGAGAGCGAAGCATACACCGCACCTTCGCGCTCTAACACACACTTCACGTCTCGAAGTTCGGGATTCTGCGGAAAGACTACGCGTTCGAAGTCGTTCACAATCCCGGCTCGGACGAGGTCGAGAAGCAGTGTCTCGGCCCGGTCCCCACCACTCGTGGGAACACCGGTTGGGGCTATACCACTCAGCCAGGCAAACACACCACGGCTGAACGTATTGATTGTATCGGAGGGCCTACCCTGCGTCAATTCAGCCTCCGCCAGCGCATCCCAGTCGCGAAAGGCCTGCGGCGTGGAAACCGGCACGGCCGGCGTCACGATCACAATCGGCAGCGGCGGCAGATCCGGCAACGGATAAATCTCCTCGCCGCGTCCATGGCCCAGCACAAGTCCTCCCAGCAGGAAGAGCGGAAGGTCGGAGCCAACTTCGGCGGCAATGCGCAGTTTCTCGTGCGGATCGAGGGTGACACCCAGCGCGCGCTCCAGCGCAAACAGCGTCGTGACCGCGTTCGATGAGCCGCCGCCAATGCCTCCCTGCACCGGCAGGTTCTTCTCGATCTCTATAATGACTTTCTCCAGACGCCGCAGCGTCCGCATCACCCGCTCGGCCACGCGATAACACGTGTTCGTCGCATCGGTCGGAACCCGCGCATCCTTGCAGCGAATCTCAATGCCCTCGCCCGCGACAACATCGACATGAATGACATCGTGAATCGCCACCGTCTGGTAGACGGTGCGCAGCGCATGAAAGCCATCGGCGCGCTTTGCGCCAATCGCCAGCCCGATATTGATCTTGGCAAACGAACGAACCGAGACGGACATAAGAAAGAGGATTGTAACGCGGCCTTTAAAACAGCGTGTTTTGTTTCTTCGGCGGTTCAATGCCGAAGTGGTTATACGCGAGTTGCGTCGCCACGCGTCCGCGCGGCGTGCGGTCGAGGAACCCAATCTGAATCAGGAACGGTTCGTAGATTTCTTCAATCGCGTCCGGCTCCTCGGCCAGCGCAGCGGCCAGCGTGTTCACGCCCACGGGTCCACCCTGGTACTTCTCGATGATCGTCATCAGCAACCGGCGGTCGACTTCATCGAAGCCGTGCTGATCGACCTCCAGCATCTCCAGCGCCGCCTGCGCCGTCTTCTTGTCGATGTGCCCCGTGCCGCGCACCTGCGCATAATCGCGCACGCGCCGCAGCAGCCGGTTCGCGATGCGCGGTGTCCCGCGGCAACGCATGGCGATCTCCATGGCCGCGTCATCGTCGATGCCCACGTTCAGGATCTGCGCCGAGCGCGTGATGATGATCTTGAGATCGGCGTGGGTATAGAACTCCAGCCGCAACACCAGCCCAAGCCGCGAGCGCAGCGGCGCCGAGAGCAGTCCGATGCGCGTGGTGGCTCCGATAAACGTAAACGGCTTGATGTCGAACGTATGCGTGCGCGCCGACGGCCCCTGCCCGATCATGATGTCGAGCTTGTAATCCTCCAGCGCCGAATAGAACAGCTCCTCGATGGCCGGCTGCACGCGATGCACTTCGTCGATGAAGAGCACCTGCCTGTCCTGCACGTTCGTCAGGATGGCCGTCAGGTCGCCCTTGATCTGCAAGGTCGGGCCGCTTGTCTGCTGGAAGCTGACGCCAAGTTCGTTGGCGATGATCGTCGCCAGCGTCGTCTTGCCCAGTCCCGGCGGGCCGTAGAGCAGGATGTGGTCCAGCGCTTCTCCGCGCGAACGTGCCGCGGTAATCGCAACGGCCAGGTTTTCCTTGACCTTGTTCTGGCCAATAAACTCCTGCAAGCGCTGCGGACGCAGCTTCAGTTCAAACGTCGCATCGTCTTCCACCGGCGCGGCGGAAACGATGCGTTCGCGCATATCCGGATTGTCTCGGGGACCAGGCACTCTTCCGCGATGGTAAATAGAAACAATTCCGGTGGCAATCGGGGAAGCGAGTTTCGCGAAGATACCTCCGGCAGGGCGGAAAAAATCCGCCTCTTGCAGACCATCGGAAAATTACGCCGTCCGTGCTAGGGTAATAACTTGGGGTCGTGTTGGACGGCGACACTCGAAAACCATGAATACTGGC
Organism: Acidobacteriota bacterium; assembly: GCA_021779935.1. GTDB lineage: Bacteria > Acidobacteriota > Terriglobia > Terriglobales > Acidobacteriaceae > JAJXZT01. Next base: position 2,236 of record JAJXZT010000056.1, on the reverse strand, counting down.
GCAAACGGCTGGCGGAAAGAGGCACACACACCGAGCCTCCCGGAGATTCACAGCAGTCTCCCCATCCCCAAGTCGCCTCGATTCCTCAACAAACTGATCGCCTTCGCCGGGCCGGGATTCCTCGTGGCCGTCGGCTACATGGACCCGGGCAACTGGGCCACCGACCTCGCCGCCGGTTCCAAGTACAACTACGACCTGCTGTTCGTCATCATGCTCTCGAACCTGATGGCGATCCTGCTGCAAAGCCTCAGCCTCAAGCTCGGCATCGTCAGCGGACGCGATCTCGCGCAGGCCTGCCACGACTCCTACAGCAAGCCGGTGGTGATCTTCCACTGGATCCTCGCCGAAATCGCCATTGCCGCCTGCGACCTCGCCGAAGTCATCGGTTCGGCCATCGCGCTCAACCTGCTCTTCCACATTCCGCTGCTCATCGGCGTCTGCATCACGGCGCTCGATGTGCTGCTCATCCTCTTCCTGGAAAACAAGGGCTTCCGCTATATCGAAGCCGTGGTGGTCACTCTGACCGCCACCATCTCCATCTGCTTCGGACTGGAAATCTTCTTCTCGCGTCCGGCGATGGCGGGACTGGCCAAGGGATTCTTCGTCCCCAGCCCACTGCTCCTTCACGACCCCATGATGCTCTACATCGCCATCGGCATCCTGGGCGCCACCGTGATGCCGCACAACCTCTACCTGCACTCGGCCATCGTGCAGACGCGCGACTTCGAGCGCACGCCCGAGGGCAAGCGCGAAGCCATCAAGTATTGCAACATCGATTCGGCCGTGGCGCTGACGATTGCGCTCTTTGTCAACGCGGCCATCCTCATCGTCGCGGCGTCGGTCTTCTACCGCAGCGGCAACCACCAGATCGCGGAAATCCAGGACGCCTACAAACTGATGACGCCGCTGCTCGGCGTCACCGGCGCAAGCACGATTTTTGCCCTCGCACTGCTGGCTTCTGGACAGAACTCGACGCTGACCGGAACGCTCGCCGGACAGATCGTGATGGAGGGCTTCGTCCACATACACGTCAAGCCATGGATGCGCCGCCTGATCACCCGCCTGCTGGCCATCGTGCCCACGGTGATCGTCACGGCACTCGCCGGCGAAAGCGGCACCGCCCGCCTGCTGGTCTTCAGCCAGGTCGTGCTCTCCATGCAATTGAGCTTCGCGGTCTTCCCGCTAGTCATGTTCACCAGCGACAAGAAAAAGATGGGCGAGTTCGTCAACGCTCCCTGGCTCAAAATATTGGCGTGGAGCGTCGCCATCCTCATCGCCGTACTCAACGCATGGCTGCTGGTGCAGGCGATGAGAGGGTAAGAAGACAGTTTCGAGTGTCGAGAACACAGGCTTTGTGCCCTACCCTTCTCGCGCGCTGTTCGCGACAGGGTGGGGTAGTTGACTCTTGACTTGTGCCCTACCCTTCTCGCGCGTTTTTCGCGAGAGGATAGGGTAGTTTGTATTTGACGGTCGGCACGACTCCCATCTGTTCCCGCTTACGCGCCGTCCATTCCGATTCGATTTCGACCACTCCTTCCGCTCCGGTCGCATAGTGCAGGAAACTGCTCCACCGCCATTGTTCCGGCAGCTCGACCAGCCCCCGCTTCACCGGATTGCGATGGATATACCGCAGGGCTGCGATGTGCTCCTTGTACGAGTGAATGTTGCGGTCATAGTACCGTCGCTGCCAGAACGGCGTGCCGTGGGGCGAGGCAAGTTTCTGTCCGGTCTTCTGCTTCAGCATCTGCATGGCGACCGCCAGGGTCGAGCGCTCTGGCTCCGTCACCAGCAGGTGAACGTGTTCGGGCATGACGACGTAGCCGAAGACATGCATGCCGTAACAGCCGCGAACGCCTTCCAGCGCAGCTTCGAGCGCTTGGCAGGCGTGCGGATCGCGCAGGAGCGGCTGCCGTCGATAACAACTGAAGGTAATGAAATGCGGATCGCAGGTCTTGTGAAACCGATGCAGGCTCCAGGGCATGTGTAGAGGGTACATTCCGTCTAGGTCGGCGCGGAAGGTATTGCGGAGGGATATTCCCGGCGTGGAACTGCAAAGTACTTCCACGCCGAGAGTTCAACTACCCCACCCTGTCGCGAACAACACGCGACAAGGGTAGCGACTGTCTGGTTTGTCAAGCGTAATCAGTGGGGTTATGGAAAAGGCGGCGGCGGAGCCGCCTTGGAAAACGCTTGCGTTTTCCACTTTCCCACAACCGCGACGACGAGTGCTCAACTC
>JAJXZT010000047.1 GCA_021779935.1 Acidobacteriota bacterium | reverse complement strand
CCTGTCCAGCATCGGAAACGGCAGGCAGAATTCGCGTGCAAACTGTTCCGGGAACGCTTCGTTCTGCCGGTGCTTACGCTCAAAGACATGAACGTCCCAGCATCGTCACCGCACGCTGGTTCAGCAAATTCATGACGTGCATGAAGACCGCACTTCTCGGCTACCCCGCTCTCACTTGGTGATACTGCCGGACGAGTCGGTTGAATGAAAAATGACAGGACCTCTGGCGATCTCTTCGGTAACTCATATACCGCCCGGCCTTCAGGCCTTATCCAACTGAGCCTCTCCTGTGCGGCAACCTCTCTTCCTTAGAGAACAGAGATAACCTCCTCTCAGTTCGGATGCTTAGCTTTCAACCTGCGCCGTTTGGCGAGGTGTAGTTGTAACGTGGGGCACTGACCCCGGCTCTCCCCAAGAGCTGGCATGGATTCAACATTTGCATGCACAAATGCAGAATTCGATTGAATTTGTAGGATCTACTTTCTGCAAAAGTGCATGCAGCGATGCACATTCTGTAGTCCAAGAATTGCGCGGAAATGAGCAGCCGCAGCACCTATCTTGACGCACTCGGAAACTCCTAACCGCCTCTTTAACAATAACCTCCGAGCAAATCGGAAACGCACACCCCAATCGTGAAAGTGATTGAAATCATCTCTCTTCTTCATCTGGACTTCATGCTTTGCAGGCGGCGAGCTTGGGGTACATCCATCATCAGCGGGCACAGCGGAATCCGATATTGGAAGTCGAGCTATTTTCAGTTCAGCGTGAGCTCGGCGCGAAGTGGGGTGTTTTCGCTGGAGTCACCAACGCGGAGGACGAACCTACCTGGATCGATCGTCCATTTGTGAGCAGTCTGTTCCCAAACCTGTTGGCTCAGATTGAGGCAGCAAACGGGAGACGGAACGCGCAATCCCATCGCGGCAACTCCCCGAATGCTCCTCGATCGCGTCGATGTTCCAACATTCATACGCGCGTCCCTGATACCTGAATCGCGAGTTTGAAAACCGGGTTACTTCAAATAGTTGCAGTCGCCGGTCGATGACTTGCACAGCAATCACACCTCCACTGCTTGCACCCAGATCGACAGCAACATAACTCGGATTGTGTAATGAAGGCTTCCCCTTTAACTCCATCTCGTGACCTTCTCGTCTTATGTCTACCTATGGGAGGCTTCCTCTATCGCGACGAATCTGGCTTCTATCGGCCAGCCCGCTAGATTTCGGAGCGGAAGTACGCGGTGATCTGCAAACTGAAGTGGCACCCAAACTTGAAAATCGTGTCCCTTGAAGCCGTCAGGAGTCGAACCCCAACGATCTCCGATCCAAAGATATACGGGGCCGGTGGCAGATGGCAGTTCCGCCACGTCCGTCTGCTGCGCATGCAAGATGGTGTCGGCCCTTCCGGTACCCGGAACCGTCCATGATTTACCCAGTGCGGCGTCGCTCGGAAGAATATTGATGTTGCCTTGATAAGTGTAGGGACCCATCACGTTTGAGCTGGTATACGTTCGCACGCCAGAACCGGTTGCACAGAATGCACAAGTATTGTCAAACATCAGGTAGTAGAGCCCGTCCTTGCGAAACAGCGCTGGTGCTTCTACATTGCCCGCGATAAAGCCGCTATTTTGGAATGTTGAGTTCAGGAAATTTGGAGCCAGCTTCTCCACGCTGATCTGGTGGTGCTGGGGTTCGGCGACCGCTGCCGTCTCCATCTTCGCGGTTACATGTGCGACGTAGACGATATATCCTGTCCCGTCTGTGTCCACGAAAAATCCGAAGTCGCCGACTCCTCCCTTGGAGTACTTCAATGGAACGTTGGGATTGACGATGCGGAAAGGGCCGGCAGGCCGATCGGAGATGGCCACACCATACTCGTTGTCCGCGTTATACCAGAGGACATATTTTCTTGTAAGACGGTTGAACTTCACGTACGGCCGGTAGTACATCCTCGGCTCCTGGTCCGAGAGCAATTGCCCTTCATATTTCCACGTAATCAGATCTGGAGAGCTGTAACAGACATAGTAGTTTGTCTTCCCTAGGCCATTGGAGTTTCCATAGTGTGTGCCGTATAGGTAATACCTTCCCTGAAAGTATTCCAGCGATCCGTCGTGAGCATCCACGATCCGGCCGTCAGTATCTCTGCGTGGTTTCACATTGCTGATAATAATGCTACGGAGCCCAGCAAGGGTCGGAACCATCACCGGTTTGGTCTTCTGAGCCGCAAGCGGGACGCTCATCCATAGCACCGCGAGTATTTTAATTAGCCGCATCGCCGCCTCTCTGCATGGCACGCATCAATAAACCGCCTCGATCTCGTACCTGCCGCTTTGCATAACGACAGGACTTCCGGAGACGCGACGTCCGTTCAGCGAGACTCTGGCCGGCCGCCGTCCATGCCAATCAGGAATTTGCAGGCGAACCTTGGCGGCAAAAGGGAGTCTGAGTTGCATGCGAAAGCTATCGTCTCCTTTCACCCTGGAAAAGCTCCAAGCAACGTTGACGATGCCCTTCGATGTGGGAACTGCACCTCGAGCCCATGAAAGATTAAGAATCTGGGGAGCGACAACCAAACTCGCAAAGCCCGGCGACGTTGGCCGAACTCCGAGCACAACCTCGCTCAGGATATAGGTTGGAGTTGCGCTCCATGCATGGCAGCTCGTGCCGTTGGCTTGGCGAAACTGCTCCCAAAACGTTCCGTTTCCTGCATCGCGCATCGGTCCCCACAACCGTTTGATGATACTGATCGCATCCATCGACATGCCGGATTTAGCCAGCGCCTCCATCACGAAGTACATTCCATACGCCTGCGATTGGACGATATCGTGGCTGTAGTCGATGGGCCCATCCGGCTGGACAAGTTTCAAGGTCGTCGAATCGAGCGATTGTGCTTTGACGTGGAGGGGATCGGTGATGCGCTGCAGGAGTCCCGGCACTAATGCCTTTGGCGCCAGACCGAAAAGTACCGCATCCGCGTTGGCCAACTGACTGACGTGTTCGCTTTGTTTCCCGTCTGACGCGGCATCAACGTACAACTGACGATTCGGATTCCAGAATTTTCCGTGCCAGGACGTATCAATTCTTCGCGCGCTCTCTATCCACAGGCTCTTAGAGTTCGTATCGTTCATCACACCAGCAAGCTCTGCCGCGTTCTCCAGCGTATGGGCGTAGAGAGCATTCAGAATGGAGCTCTCGCCCTTCTGGTCCGGCATGGACCAGTCCAGAAACACCCAGTACGGCATCGCTCCAAGATACCCATCCTGTTGCCGATGTCGATCGAACCACTGCATGGTCCGGACAATATTGGGGTAAATTCTGCTCAGAAACTCCTTGTCATTCGACTCTTGGTAATATTCATAGGCTGCGTTGACGAAGGAGAACATATAGTCGTCAATCACCCAGACGTCAGACACACCACTGGCGGCAACGGACGGAATTGCTCCATCTTGCCGTTGATCGCGCGCGACGTCCAAAAGAAACTTGCGAGCAATGTCATAGTTCCCATCAGCCACGGCGTTTACGAGCAGTTCGAGCTCGCCATCGCCAACCCACTCCCGCTGCTCTCGAGTGGGGCAGTCCATCGCGCCATCCAGCGCGCAGAGCTGCCAGGTGTACGCACCCATCTGCCATAGCTCATTCAATTCCGGGTCTGACGTTTGCAGTGACCCGTCATGAAGCATGTCTGCTGTGCTGAAGATGACGTCCGCATGAAATCGAATCGGCACGTCAGACGGAGAGAATCTTAGTTCCAGAAAGCGCAGGCCATGCCATCCCCACAGAGTCCAATCCTGCGAACCGCTCCGGGTGTAATACCGAGCGACATAGTTTCCACCGGGCTCGTCGGCGACCACGTGCCCACCGTTGAGACGTTCGCTCCAGGCCAAATCCACCACAACCCCTTTCGGAGCTTCAAGCTGGAGGTGCGGATAGCCATCCACCTCTTTCCCCATGTCCAGGATGACGAACGCCGGCGAAGTGTGGGGGAGCACCGTCGCCTCACCGTCACTTCCTTCGGTGATCAGTGCTGCGGGGTCCTTCAGAACATGGACTGAATTGTCGTGAGGCTCTGTCGCGATAAAGTGCCCGTAGTTGGCCATGCCATGTTCCACAAGCAAAGCCGTTCCACTGTGCGCGTCTGCAACTCCCGGCTTTGCTATGCCATTACTAACGCCACTGCTGACGATGGCTGTCGCGTTCTTGCGTTGTTCGATGGGATAAGCCATCGGTCTCTGCTCAAGATTGACGAAGGGCTCAGCTGGAGGACGGGATACTCCAAATTGAGTGACCGTGAGCTGCGCGGGGAACCAAGTATGGTCGTCGAACCCGGCGTCGGTCCAAGCTGAGTTGCCGCGATCGGCATGGACCACCTCAATCTCTGGCAGAGATCCGTTCATCTCAGGCTCTCCCCAGCCCATGCCGGTGTCCTCGTCCGCTTTCCATGACTCATCTGTGGCAATGACGTCCAGTCCGGCGCGCGTCGTCATTTCCAGTTGGCACAGAAGACCGCCATGGGCCGGCGCACCAGGAGGCTCTCTGTACCATCCCATGGGAGCGTTAAACCAGCGAACCTCGACGGCAATGACATTCTTGCCTGGGTGCAAAAGATGCTTCACAGAAAATGTGTCGTAGTATCCCCAGTACAACGGGGCGCGAGCGGGTCCTCGTCCGACTAGCGTTCCGTTTACGAATACCTGGTAGCGACTGTCGGCAAAGATCGCCAGCCGAGCCGCTGAGGGCGTTTCTCCAACATCGAACATCTTGCGGAATTGAATAAATTGATTCGAATGAGGAGAGATGTCACGTATTCTCGGCCAGACCCAATTTGCTTTCCATTCAACGCGAGCTGCCTCTCGATGAAAGGACGGATTCTGTGCGTGCAGAGCACCCGCAAAAAACAACATCGCCAGAAACATCGCCACCGTCATCTGGACGTAGCCGTCCGCTCGCCTTTTAGTTGAAGGACGATCTATGGCGCAGCGTTCGGCTACGTTCGCAGAAATTCCGAAGCATTCAAACAACATTTGACCTTCCCCATTCGTTCATGCCTGCCGCATCTGTGTTTTTCTCTGGCTTCGAATTCGGCAGTTACCTTTGCGCATCCAGGAGTGACGGAGATGCCTAACGTTTCTATGGCTGGATCGCCGCGAACGTTTGCCGAACGCTCCCCGTTCCCAGGTTTTCATTCTTGTCATCCCCATTGGCGCGAACTAGGCCACCGACATAGGGATTGACGTTATTCCACAAGGCCCACATCAAGTAATCAATATAAGGTTGATCGGAACCACCTGTTCCATAAGCTTGCTGTAGGTACGAATTGAGATTCGCTTCTGTGGTTTGCGCGCAGAAGTAGTTGGGGCACGGCACCGCAGATACGTGGTCCCACCCGTCCGATGTGGGATCGTAGTAAGAGTGCTGAAAATATTCTGTCAACGCAACATGCCATTGCTGTTGTTGTCCATTCGGATAAAGCGTCCGCAGTTGCGTAAGAAGAGTGCCAACGTTCCCGAGAGTGATGGCGCCGGTAGGCGGCTGTGCCAGAGGATCCCCGTAAATTGTGGGAGCGTATGGATGCAGGGCGATGGCGTCAAACTGCTCGCCGTAATCGTACATAGCCTGCACAAAGTCAGTTGGGCTGATCCATGCACCATTTGTATCGTTATTTGCGGTGTTGGTTTGCCAATCAGCGTACGACGTGGAAATCCGAAGGCCAGGGTCGCCCTGGTAATCAGCGTGATCGTACGAAGTGAAGGCACCGGCCAGCACGCGCACCCCTGAACTGGCGGGTAGATGATGCACTGCCGTGTAGGCAGCATTCAGAATACCCCCGTAATAGTAGACCGGGTCATATCCGGCGGTGTTACATGCTGAATTTTTCCACCAGCCTGGTGAATTCACTTCGTTGTACACAACCCAGTCTGTCACCTTGCCGATGGCCAGCCCTTGATCGCTTGTGTGTGTGCCGTTATAGCGTTCGGACATCGCATACATGAAATTGCCATAGTCAGCCGCATTCTGTGGAGGGTAGTACGGCTGCTGCGTTGGATCGGTCGGATCACTCGGACATGCGGCCCAACCGGGCGTTCCAAATGTGATCCCCATAATGATCGCTCCGTTGCCGTGAACGAGGATATAGTTGGAGATCGCATCGAGAGCCTGTACCGTGGGACTGTTGGCGTACTGCGGATCATCCCAAGAGGTCGGATTTGCCGGCCGTAGGGCTTGGCAGCTACTGTCGCTACAATCAACCGTGGCTCCAAACCATGGCAGATTGAAACCGATCACCCCGGCATTGGTGTTGAGTATTTGCTGCAGAACCGCGAAGTTGTTAGCGGTGTACTGGCTGAAGTCGCCGGCCAGGGTGACGCCCTTTCGCAATACTGGAGTCGTTTGGGCCTTGCACGTGACGGGCCAGCACGCGGAGAGCGTGAGGACAAAGGCCATGTTTTCGAGCCGTAAAAGACGAATGAGACGCATACATTTCTCCTTTGACCGTAGACCTTCTAGAAGTGAATTCGTGCGGCGAATTGAAGATTTCTTGGCCCACCACTGTTGAAGTACTGGCCAATACCGGTGGAGCTGTAGTTTGCCATCGCCAATGGCTGGCCGAACAGCGCGGACGTGAGTGAGTTGGTTCCTGAGGTTCCCGGGTTGGCGAAGTTTGCGGTATTCGTCAGATTGAACGCTTCAATGCGAAACTCAACTCCAACAGACTTGCGAATCGTAAAGTCCTTGCTCAAGTTGACGTCGAGCTGCCTGAACCCGAAAGCGCGTAGGCTGTTTCTGGATACGGATCCGAAAATTCCGTTCACGGAACATCCACTTGAGATGGCGCCGCCGCCAGGACACTGGAAAGCGGCGACATTTGCAACGCGCGAGAAGCTCGTGGAACTCAAGTATTTCGGTGCGCCGAGAACGGGATCTGGCCGTTCTCCAGCAGCAAGATTTGGATCGCCATCATTCACCGTTGACGCACCCAATAGGGCCGTATACGGGAAAGCAGAGTGAACTGCCAATAGACCTCCGACGTTCCACCCAGTGCTCAGAAGTTTGGGTAGCAATGTGAAGTGATCGAGCGGAAGGAGATACGTAAGGCTCGCCGTCAAATTTTGACGCAAGTCAAAATCACTGTCACCCCTGTCAGCAGCCAGGTTTTGAGGGTTGGTGGGAAAAATATCAGAGTTGACCGAGGAATAACCGCCGTTGGTGCTGACTTCGTCGATCGAATGCGACCATGTATACGCAACAGTTCCCTGCAGGCGTTGCCCCATGCGCTCAATCAGCGTTGCCTGGAGAGCGTTGTAGCTGGACATAGCACTATTATCCAGAATATCGATGCCGCCGGTTGGGAAATTGGGGTTGGGCGGTGTAGTCGCACCGTTCAGCAGGAGGTTGAGCACTCGTTCGCGGTAGAGCTTGCGGCCGACGTTGCCAACATACCCCAACTTCAACACAGTGAAAGGCCCAAATTCCTGCTCAACGTTGAACGAATACGCCTCCGTGTACGCGTTCCTGAGGTTCGGATCGATCACCGTACTAGTGGAATAGGGGGGGGCGGAGGATACAGTGGTTTGCAATAACGCCGGATTGATGGGGAACGCGGCGGGCTCACCGGGAGCCAGTTCAGGGCCGTAAATGACGTTCTCTGCCGTGATGCCGGGATTGAAAAAGAGCTCGCCGGCAAGTTGTGTAGAGGTATCGAAAAAGATTCCGAAAGCACCGCGTACCACAGTATGCGATGACGGGGAATAGGAAAATCCTACACGTGGCGCGAAGTTGTTGTGATCCCCGCGATAGACATTAGCTCCGAATGGAGTCAGCAAGGCGGTGCTCAACGTCGTGATCTCATCAATGTTCCGAACGCGACCGTGGGCTTCCGTCGGGACCGTGTTGAGTTCGTAGCGCAGACCCAAGTTGACCGTCAAGTTGTGTGTCACAATCCAGTTGTCCTCGACGTAAGGAGCGAGGTTGGTAAAGCGAAACCCTTCGTGCAGGTTGCCGATAAAGTCGTTGAAGAAGAACGGTTGGTCCTTCTCAAATGAGCTCGCCCTTAGCCAAAGGAAGAGGCCAGCGGTGTTCGCGAAGTTATTCAGGTTATCCTGCACACGCCGAACGTCCACTCCCATGTTGATGGTGTGCGCGCCATGATTCCAAGTAAGGTACTCGCGATAGGTGAAATCGTTGATGTGGGAGATTTGCGGAGGCGAACTGCCGCCCCTCAACGTGATAGAGAGAATGGCCACCTGTGGCAAAACAGGTTGTCCGTCGGCACCAAACGGATCACCGCTTGTGCCGGGTCCAGGCATCAGCTCTGCATAGATGTCAGCAGCATTGCGCGAGTATCCGGCGTTCAGTGTGTTTATTAGATTCGGCGAGAAGGTGTGCGTCTCCACCGCAGATGCAGTTTGAATGCGAGACAGCGTGGTTTGCAGCGTAAGGGGAAAGGCGCCCAAACCGCCACCGACTGCGGCATTGGAGTTGCCGAAGGAATAGCGTCCATAGATGCGGTCCTTCGATCCAAATTGATGATCTAGGCGTACCGAAAAATCGTTCTCTCCGCCGTGGCTCTTCGAGGTTCCCGTGTAGTCGGCGGATCCGTCGCCATTATCAGTACCGTTCGGCAGGGGGAAGAAGTTAACTAGTGGTTGCATCACAGGCAGAGCGGCTGCCCTGGCTTCGGTGGACAAGGTTGTGCCATTGACAGCTCGGCTGTAAACCTCCTGCAAATGCTCGAAGGTTCCGAAGAAGAAGGTTTTGTTGCGCACTACTGGACCACCTATGGTAGCGCCAATATCGTTGAAGGTGAAGGGAGGCTCCTTGATTCCGGATCTCTTCAGAAAGTAGTCGTTGGCATCGAACCGGCTGTCGCGAATGTAGTCGAAGACGGAACCGTGAAGATTGTTAGTTCCGGATTTCGTGACGATGTTGACGATGCCTCCGCTCTCCGTCCCATATTGCGCGGAGTAGTTCGACGTTTGCACTTTGAACTCTTCAATTGAATCAAGTGTTGCCAGTGATGTGCTTGTTCCCGAAGCGCCCTGTGGCGTCCCGCTGCCAGGCGTGCGATAGGCAAATGGACCACCACCCACCGTCGTATCCGCTCCGTCGATCACATATTGATTACTTGTCGCACGCTGCCCATCGATCACAACTCCGCCACTCAGATTGCCTTCAACATTGGATTGGGCACCGGCCGCCAGCAGAGTAAGCCTCGTGAAGTCTCGGCCATTCAACGGGATCGTCTGGACGAGGCGATTATCGATCACCTGGCCGTTTTCACTGGTCTGCGTGTCGAGCAAATCGGTCTGTTCATTGACGGTAACCGTCGTCTCCTGGGATGCAACCTTCAGCACCACGCTCAGTTTGGCGGCTTGGTTGATGTCCACTCGAACGTTTGCGATCTTCGTGTTGCCGAAGCCAGCATGCGACACCGTCAGCGTATACGTGCCAATGGGCAGCTCGGGGAGCGCAAACACGCCATTCGTGCTGGAGTTGGTCGTTCGAGTGATCCCATTGTTGGCGTTCACGGCCTGCACGGACGCTCCGGGGAGGATTGCGCCCGAGGGATCCGCAACGGTGCCGACAATGGCAGACGTCTGAGCCAACGCAGGTTGCGCAACCAGAATGAGCGAGCAAACGACGATGACGCCGATGATGCGTAAGATCCGACAAGTTCTCTCGTGGATACCGCCGCTGATAAAGATCGAAGCTGGTACTGCGCTTGAAGGAGTTGGCTCATGTTTTGTCATTTTGACGTTCATTATGTCGCCTCTTTTGAAATTGACCGCTTGTTGTGGATCGCGCGACTCTGGAATATGCTCAGCAGATAATCACGCATCGAATTTGCAATAAATTGGCTATTCTCTCGAGTTTTCGCGCCAGATGCCCTGTTCCGACTGCACAGTGGTGCGCTGGGCCGTGCACATTCCAAGCGTCGCAAAATCCTTTCGCGCCACAACGGAACCTGTAGAAACTGTTTGTGTTCCCGATCTGGAGAATGGGCCCTTCAACGCTTTCGCCTTCTGCGACGAGAAGAAAAAATCCATGGTCGCGGCTTTCGACAACCGAGAGCAGCGTAACCGGACCATGTCTCACGGCCATCTCCACCGACAGACCGGTCCCCACTTTTCCGTGGTAGACACTCAGTGGGCGAACCTTGATCTTGCCTTCGGCGATTTGGCCGTGCCCAGGGCCGTCGTGCCCCATCAGCACAAGATTTGCCGCGAAATCCATTGCGTAGTATTCGGTGAAGGATCCACCCGCGCCGAGCAGATCGAGAATCTTCATGGCGACCGAGTTCTTGACCTCATACTCTCCCGCTGCTGGAACGCCGTTGGCTGTGAGAAACGACATGCCCAAAATAATCGAACTCATGGTGTTTTCATTCTCAGCAACTCCGGTGCCCTTGTAGTAGTAGGCCAGCAAATCAAGGTTGTGCCGGTCAACCAGACTCTCCAGGGCAACCGCGGTGCGGGCGGCACGTTCCTGTTCAGACAGGGAGCATTCGCTGTCGACGTCGAAAAAACTTTGGAACTGCGCGACCTTCGCCGTGGATTCATCGCTTGTCACAAGCCGGCGCAAGGCACTCAGTTCGTCTACCTCCAACATTTCGATCTGAACTCCGAATACTCCTGAGATCTGCGCGAGGTCAGTGGAGACGTCCAACATGCCGCTGTAGTAATGACCCATCAGTCCAAGGCGGCTTTGCTCTAACGACTTAGCCACGCCGGCGCCAATGAGCCAATCGTCAATTTCCGCCCAACATTCCGGATCATCCTGCAGCGTCCCAGTCACCTGCCTGAAAGCGACGTTCAGGCGATTCATTGTGTTCGCGAGTTCGGGGAGGGGGCATGCACTGCAGTAGGCTAGCCACTCCCCAGTCATGGCGGTTCGAGACGGCATCCGGTTGAAGGCGGCATAGTCGATAGCCGCCGCCGGCTGCAGATTGAGCAAAAGGATTGGCACGCCCACCCGGCGTATAACAGGCAGAAGAGTCGCAGAAAGAGCGTAGGTCGCTACATAGACGAGGAGGATATCGACATCGTTCTTGCGGCAAGAGCGCGCAATGTCCAGCGCCACCTGCTGAGAATCCAGCAGGCCTAAGTTGACGATCACACGTGAAGGCGCGCTTATCTTGTGCTGCACCATCTCGAGTTGCTCAATGAGCTTTTGCCGTAAGCCCGGAAATTGGCTCCAATACTCCTGCAGTCCGAGAGCGACAATGCCGACTGTGAGTGGGTCTTTCTCTCTTGAGCGCATGCGCTTTCGTGGAGCTTCCCCACCTTCCGAGACTACAACGTCGATCGCCTGTGCTTGCTGGTCGTCAAAGCTCTCCGATTTGTCACCGATCGACACGATGTGCTTCTCCTCAGACTGTTACTCGATGTTTTGAACACCTCACACGCTAGGGCAACCGTAGAACCTGCGAACAGGGCCTCGTCGTGCCAAGCGACAATTTCGCCTAGCGGAATCGTTCATTCGAACTTGAGGATGCCGAAAATGGCTGGGAAAGCATCGGGCCGACACGCTACGAGCCTCGTGACATTCATCGGAAGCACCGTGTAGTATTTCGTCTGGCGGAATTATCTCCCCTCGATCCTTCATAATCGTCTCGCAAAACAATATGAAATCCGCACCATTTCCAAATCAAAACGATTCCGGCCTCAACCAAGAGATTGCGAGCAGCGTCGAGATAAGTCATTCTGTCTTGCGAGCTTGCGACGTTTTGAAGTGTTTTCACTCCAGTGAGCAACCGCTCGGCTTGGCAGAGGTTGCCTCGAAGTGCCATTTAAGTAAACCCACGGCATACAGAATTCTGGTCTCCCTCGTCAGCGGGCAACTCTTGGAGCGAAGTGCAAAGAACAGATACAGCCTCGCGTGGGACACTCTAAGACGGAAGAGGTTTCGACTTGGCTACGCTTCGCAAAGTGAGGAATTTTCTTTTTCGCGCCTGGTGTCGGAGAGCATTCGAACCAGCGCCTACGATGCCGGTCTGGATTTGTTGATCCTGAGCAACCAGTACAGTCAGGCGAAGGCTATCCGCAACGCCGAAGTGTTCGTTCGCGAGCATGTGGATCTGGTTATCGAGTTTCAGACCAACGAGGGAAGCGCCTCCACGATTTCGGCGATCCTGACAAATGCGTCCATTCCTACAATTGCAATTGAGATACCGCATCCGGGCGCGATCTTCTTTGGGGCCAATAACCATCGGGCAGGGCTCATCGCCGGCCGAGCGTTGGCTCAGGCCTGCATCGAGCATTGGGACGGAAGCTTTCAGGAACTGCTTCTTCTTGATTTGCCGATGGCTGGCTCGATACCGCGCTCTCGCCTAACCGGTACGGTGGACGGGGTTCGCGAACTCATACCCAACTCGGCGGCGCAAAAAGTTCATTTCATCAACGGCAACGGTCGATTCGAAAGTAGCCTTGATGCCGTGAGAAAATTTTTAAGACGAAACGCCTCCCAGAAGATACTCATGGCCGGCGTCAACGATCCGAGTTGCCTTGGCGCGCTGACCGCGTTCAAAGAATCTGGGCGATCGCACTGCTGTTTTGCCGTCAGCCACAATGGCAGCCTTGAAGCGCGACGAGAGTTGCGGCGCGAGGGGTCGCGGCTAGTCGGATCAGTGGGTTTCTTCCCCGAGCAGTACGGAGAAGCCGTAATTTCATTAGCGCTCGACAAATTGCAGGGGAGACAGCCGCCAAGCGCGTCGTTTGTGAAACATAAGCTGCTAACAAAACAAACGGTCAACAGTTTTTACCCAAACGATAGCGAATTAGCCTTCGGCGATGAAGACTCACTACTCTACAGCTTTAGATAGGACGGCTAGTTGTTTGGTCCCAGAGAAAGATGGTGCATACTTTTCTGAACGCCAGAAGGAGGCACTATGGGACAGGTTCTTCACGGGTGCGCCCGCACGACAGCGGCGGTCCGTCGAGCGATACAGCATAGTCAAGAGAGCTTGAGGACCCTCGCCCGACGCCATGGGGTCAACCCGAAGACCATCGCCAAGTGGAGGAAGCGGACCTCGGTTGCGGACCGAAAGACCGGGCCGGCACCGAAGTCCACCGTCCTTTCTCTTGAACAGGAAGCTGTTGTCGTTGCCTTTCGCCGGCATA
>JAJXZT010000034.1 GCA_021779935.1 Acidobacteriota bacterium | reverse complement strand
TCTTCTTCCCGTACCGCTCGAATCCCGTCGCCATCGCCAAGGTCCCCTGTCGCCAGTGAGTGTTCATCTGGCTGCACTTTACCTTGTTCGCTTGTGGAAAGTAGAGAACTTATTCAGAGTGTCCCTAGCGAACGGCGAACCACAGAACAGGCAACAAACCCAACACCGTTAGTCCGCCCAGCAGCATCAAGCTCTGCATGCCGGTCTTGTGATCGGCAAATGCTCGCGCGTAGATGCCCTTGATCAGGTTGTTGCTGGCGGCGGCGATCAGGATGCTGTTCGCCGCCAGCATGAGTCCAGTCTGTCGTCCGGCCGACTGTGTCATGCCGAGGATAAACGGATCGACATCGGTGACGCCCATGATTGCGGCGAGGCCGTAAACGCCGCCTTTGCCCATGTATTGGACGACAAGATGCGTCACGATGATGATGCCGACAAAGAGGCCGGCGAAGAGCAAAGCGGCGCGCATCTCCAGCGGGTTCTTGGGTTCGAACTCGCGTTCGATCTCGCCCTTCGCGGTGTCGGCAATGCGCGACCACAACCAACCAACAAGACAAGCGATGCCGGCAAGCAAAAGAAATGGAACTGTCAGCATCACGCCAAGCTCGCGGTTGAAGAGCGTGACCAGCAGCGCGAGGCGAAGATACATGATTCCCGAAGCCATCAGGATTCCGCCGGCGAACAGATGCGGGCGCTGCTCGCGGGCAGCGCGGCGAGCGAGCGCAACGGTCGCGACCGTGGAAGAGTACAGGCCGCCGAGCACGGCGACGATGATGACTCCGCCTTTTTTGCGGCTGACCTTGAGCAGGATGTAACTGCCGTAAGAGATGGCGCTGACGGCAACGACGACGAGCCAGGTCTTGAACGGGTTGAGCTCGAAGCGCGTGAATGGCTGGTTCGGCAGAACCGGCAGAATCACCGCAGTAAGCAGCAGAAACTTGGTGAAGGTCAGAATCTCTTCGCCAGCGATGCGCTTGGTGAGTCCTTCGAGTCCTTGCTTCAACTCGAGCAGGAACATGCTGATGACGGTGATCGTCGTGGCGATCCAGAAGAGATCGGCCGAGACGAGCGCTCCGACGAGGTAAGTCACGAGCGCGGAAATTTCAGTGGTCACCCCGGAGGGGCCGGACACTCCCTGGACGGAAAGCTTGTACTGATACGAGAGCCAGAGAAATCCGCCGACAACGGCGAAACCAACGCTGACGGGCACGAGCGATCCGCGCGCGATCAGCACGAGCGAATAACCAATCAGGCCGATGAGCGGAAACGTCCGAACGCCGCCGAAAGCGTAACGCTCAGAAGCAGCCTTGTGCTCCTCGCGCTCCAATCCGACAAGGAACGAAAGGAAGAGCACAAGGAAAATCTTGAAGCCCTCATTCGGCACAAACCGAGCGAGCTCATTCATTTGTCGGCGTCACCCTTCGCGAAGAGTTCCGCGGCTGAAGTGCAGCGGCAGCGGACGGTACAAGTGCTCTCGGGATTCTCCCGCCGAACGCGCTGAATGGCAATGGCTGGCGCTGACTCAGAGTGTGTTAGGGGGTACCCCCCTATTCTCAAATATTTTGTTTTCAATAGGTTAGAGACTTTCTTTTTGTACATATTACAAAACAAACGAGTTACATGCCAAATATTACAAACGAAAGCACCTAGCGAAGGTACCGGGGGCCAGGTATTAGGTACTAGAAAGAGCAAACCCGCACGAGGCGGGTTCCGGCGTTTTGCCGCTATATCTAGTGTGACATATGGGAGGGGGAAAAGGTGACATCGAAATGGAAACTCTATTTGCCGTGTTTTCAAATAGCTGGGAGAAATGTGTGACCAAAAACATCTTGACACGTGATAAAGGCAAGGTTTCGGAGGTGTCGGAAGTTTCAGAGGTTTCGGAAGGCAAGACTAACCACGAAGGACACGAAGGGGCACGGAGGAAATGCAAGACATGAACACAGGGGAGGGCTTCCCACGCGAGCAAAAGAAGCTTGCGCGAGACACCCGCATCTCAGTGTATCCACAGTTAGTCTTTAGATTTGGTATCGCCCGGCACAATAAAGGTCACACGATCTGACACAATCCACTTTTTATCGAGAGGTTTTAGCTTTTTCACTGCCGCTCGTCCATCGTCAACATCCGTAGGAATGAATCGTCCTCCGCCACGCCAGTTACCCGGCAGGATAATCATCTCAAAAAATTGAGTTTTACCTGTTGCTATCTCAATTTCAAGCGGGTCGTGTTTCATGCTCGACTCAATCTTGTACTTTCCTGCCGTGACCTTTAGCACGAAATAGCGGCCATTGTCGAGGCGGGCAATTTGTTCTCCATTGACATAAACAGACGGTGTCAGGGCGTTGCCAGCGAATCGTTTTGGGCGATAAAACACGAAAGCCGTTTCAGTATTCACATTTTCCGCAGACTTTGTTTTGACTGACGCCGGCATCGACTTTTCTGATTGAGCGGCGAGCAAAGCTGACATCACTAATAGAAGAGCAAAACAGATAGGGGCCTTTTTCATTCAATCCTCCACGCAATACACGGCAACGTCCGAAACCTTAACTGTTGGTGCTGAAATTGTAAAGATGAATAGATACTCAGAATGTTGCTTCAATTCAAAATGTGCCACGGGTAATGCCGGTCCATCCGGAGTATCTGAGATGTCTTGATGTCACTCCTTTTCGAACTGCGAATAACGACGTACAATGTGCGCCATTCGAAATCGCGCGAGAAGATGTCGCGCGGAAACCGGGAAGAGGAAGAGAAAGGACTGAGATGCGTTCCGTCACCGTGAAGCTCCTATTGCTGTGTGCGTTTTTTGTAACCTCCGTGGTCTGCGTGGCGCAGACGACGAAAGAACCCGAGTCGCCGCTGGCGAAAGAGGCCGATGCGGTGTATCCGAAGATCGAGCCGCTTTACATCGATATTCATGAACATCCGGAGCTTTCCGGACACGAGGTGCAGACGGCGGCGAAGATGGCAGCACGGCTGCGTGCGCTGGGATATGACGTGACGGAGCATGTGGGCGGGACGGGCGTGGTGGCGCTGATGCGCAACGGCGCTGGTCCGACGGTGATGCTGCGGACGGAACTGGATGCGCTGCCGGTACACGAGAAGACCGGG
Source organism: Acidobacteriota bacterium (assembly GCA_021779935.1). Taxonomy (GTDB): domain Bacteria; phylum Acidobacteriota; class Terriglobia; order Terriglobales; family Acidobacteriaceae; genus JAJXZT01. Next base: position 10,127 of record JAJXZT010000034.1, on the reverse strand, counting down.
CTTCCCTATGCGAGCACGGTGCGAACGAAAGACGACTCGGGCGCGGATGTGTGGGTGGCGCACGCGTGCGGGCACGACGCGCACATGGCGTCGTTGATTGGTACGGCGACGATCATGGCGCAGACGAAAAGCGAGTGGCACGGGACGCTGATGCTGATTGCGCAACCGGCGGAAGAGACGATCACGGGCGCGGAAGCAATGATTAAAGATGGGCTGTTTACGCGGTTTCCGAAGCCGGACATTGGGCTGGCGCTGCACACGGGCAACACTCTGCCGGCGGGCATGGTGGGCTACATTCCGGGCTTTGCATACGCGGCGGCCGACTCGCTGCGGGTGACGATCTATGGCAAGGGCGGTCACGGCGCGCATCCGGAAGCGACGGTGGACCCGATTGTGATCGCGGCGCGGACGATCACAACACTGCAGACGATCATTGCGAGGGAGATCACGCCGGGCGATCCATCGGTTATAACCGTTGGCTATATTCACGGCGGAACAAAAAACAACATCATACCGGACAGCGTGGAGATGGGGATTACGGTGCGGTCGTATTCGGAGCCAACGAGGGAACACTTGCTGTCGTCGATTGCGCGGATTGTGAAGGCCGAGGCCGAGGCAGGCAATTCGCCGAAGCCCCCGACGATTGAACACTACGAAACAACGCCGGCGGTGTACAACGATCCGAAACTAAGCGAGCGGCTGGTGCCTGTGCTGGAGAAAGCGCTGGGCGCGCAGAACGTGAAGCAGGTGCCGCCGCAGATGGTGTCCGAAGATTACGCGTATTACGTGGAGGCGGGCGTGCCGTCGTTCTATTTCGCGCTGGGGGCGGCCGATCCGGTGAAGTTTGCCGAAGCGCAGAAGGATCATACGCAGCTTCCATCAAACCATTCGCCACTCTACGCGCCGGACGTGGAGCCAACGCTGAAGACCGGAGTGGAAGCGGAGGTTGCGCTGCTGAGGTCGGTGCTGGGAGGAAGGTGAGACCTAACCACAGAGGCACGGAGACACAGAGAAGATAAAGAAGGTTTCGGGTGAAAAGCGACAGTTCCACACAGGCCGAAAGATAGCCTCAATGGACCGCTCGGCGCTCCCATGCAAGCAAAGAAGGCTTGCATGGGCCACCCAGACGCTTATTGAGAGCTCAAGAGGATTTGCGGTTGCGGAAGCGGCGAATGACCCAATCGATGGAGAAGCTGCCGGGGCCGAAGACGAGAATGAGCAGCGAGGCGAAGAGGAACGTGTAAGGTGCGGCGGCGTAGAACGTTCCGGGGTCAGAGAAAATGGCGTGCAGTGCGTCGCGGTCGGCAGTGACGTAGGCGACGATCATATCGAAGGTGAGCGGCAGCGCAATGAGGCGCGAGCCAAGACCGAGCGCGAGGAGAATTCCGCCGAAGCATTCAAGGCCGGAGACGAAGTAGGCGTTGAAGACGGGCGCGGGAATTCCAAGCGAAGTGAAGAACTCGATGACGCGGGGCATGTTGTGGAGCTTGCCCCAGCCGGTCTGAAAGAACTGCCATCCCCAATAAAGACGGACAGCGAAGAGAAGCGGCGATTTGAGCGAGTCCGCGGCGCAGGTGAACCAACCGTATGCACGGTCGGCAAAGGCAAGAATGGATTTCATGTCAGTGGTCCGTACCTGAAGTGGATTTGGTAAACCATCCCAAAGAGGCCCAGTTGGCAAACCAGTCGCGCATTTGCGAGGTGACGCGATCGAGAGGGCGATTGGTGTAAGGAACGCTGATCTCGATGGCGCGCGAGAGTGGCAGGCCGGAGCGCAAGGCGCCGAGGAGCGCAAACGCCTCGGGATCGAGACGCTTGAAGTAGACGGAATCATCGAGACGATAGACAGCGAGGAACGTCTTTTCCGGCGCGGGCAGCGCGGAGCGGCGCAGCTTGGTTCGGCGTCGCGCATTGACAGCGTTGCTGGAAAACGGCACGACATCCTGACGGCGACGGACATGCAGCAGAAGTTCATCGACCGGGTAGGAGAGGTCGAGCAATTGAACGTAGGGCTGGAGCCGGAAGCGCGGATCTTCACCGAGCGAGGCAAGATCGGCCTCGGTGAGCCTGTCACCGTACGGACCGTCGAAGGCCTCGATGTCCGCCCACTCAAGGCGCACCATGTCGAGCGCGATGTTTTCCACGCCGCGTATGTACTCGGGATTGTCGCGGAGCCAGAACTCAAGTCGCGAGCCGAGATTGCGCAAGGTGAACGAACGCGAAGGACACTCGGCGAGATAGGCGACGGCAATCTTGTCGAAGGCGCGAGCGCCGGTGATGGCCCGGAGGCCGGGGAAATCGTCAGCGAAGGTAGAGATGAGGCGGAACCAATATTGACGATTGTAAATCTCAAGGCGCTCGACGGAGGTCAGCCGATCGTTGGGCTTGATGACCCGGTTGGCAATCTCGCGGGTGGATCGGCCGTCGAGAGTACGTGGCTTCATGCGCTCGGTGGAAGTGAGCGGCGTGCGAACGGCCTCAAACATGTCGCGCTGGATCTGGTCGAGATTCACGATACGGCCTCCACGGCGCGAGTAACGAAGCGATTGGCCTTGAGCGCCTCGTTGTGCACCTCGTCGAACGAAGGAATGCGGTCGTCCCACTCAAGCAGCGTGGCCGTGTGACCGATGAGTTCGATGGCGCGGGCATAGAGCCGCCAGACGGGATCGATGACCGGATGGTCGTGCGTGTCGAGAATGTACTTGCGAAACTTCGAGTGACCGGCGATGTGAATCTGCGCGACACGATGACGCGGGACGGCGTGTAGGTAATCGTAGGGATCGAAGTTGTGATTGCGCGAGGAAACGTAAATATTGTTGACGTCGAGCAGGATGCCGCAGTCGGCGGCCTCGACGACCTCAGTGAGGAACTCCCACTCGGTCATCTCCGAGACGTGGAACTCGGCGTAGCTGCTGACGTTTTCGACGACGACAGGAACTTCAAGAAAATCACGCGCCTCGCGAATCTTCCGCGCGGTGGTGCGAACGGCGTCCCGGGTGTACGGCATGGGAAGCAGGTCGTGCGAATAGGTGCCATCAACACTGCCCCAGCAAAGATGATCGGAGAGCCAGGGAGTTTTGGTGCGGCGGACAAGCGCCTTGAGGCGGCGAAGATGCTCGCGGTTGAGCGGCTCGGCGGAACCGAAGTACATGGAGACGCCGTGCTGGACGACGCGATACTGATCGAGGATCTGGTCGAGAATGGCAAGCGGACGCCCGCCATCCACCATAAAATTTTCCGAGATAATCTCAAACCAGTCGACCACCGGCTTCTTGGCGAGGATGTGCTGGTAGTGCGGGACACGAAGGCCGATCCCCACTCCGTATTCGGTAAAGCCGTTGAATCGATTTGCAGGCATGAGTAGAAGTTTCGAGTTACAGGTTTCAAGTTTCGAGTGGTGAGCACCCCACGTTATCGCCCAGAAGCGGGGCGCGAACGTGGGGCACCCAAAGTTGATCTTTCGTCTTTCTCTTTACTTCTTGTGCTTGGCCATCAGCCCTTTGCCGTTGGTGGCGCAACCGCCCTTGCCCTTGCAGGAATTCTTGCCCTTGCAGCCATTGTCACCGGACTTGCAGCCGCCCTTGCCCTTACAAGAGTTCTGACCTTTGCAGGAATGTGTGTCCTTCTCGGACTTGGTGGCTTTCTTGCCGGTTTGAGCATGGCTGGCGCCGCTCGGCATGGGCTGAGCCAGAGCCGAGGTTCCGGCGAGAAAACCAGTCATGGCCGCGCCGAGCATTACCGCACGCATCGATTTCGTCATAGTGGAAAGTCTCCTTGGTTAGTACGTGACTGCCGAAAGTCACTTGAAGTTGAGAGAACCAAACTGCATACCCATCCCCTTCGGCAGGTAAGGAGTAAGATTCCCCAAATCTGGATTAGTTACCAAAGAATTTGTAAATTCCATGTGGCACTTACGTGACATATCTCCTGAAAGTCGGGGACAGCTCCGCATTGTTGATTGCGGATCGACAACTGAGACAGAGTGAAACTCCCGGCACTGCCGGGCATCTTGCTTGGTAACAACGAAAAAGCGATGGGAACGAACGCAGTGGGAATGGAACCCGGACAAGCGGGCAAGCGCGATGAACGGGCGCTGATTGGACAGGTGCTGTCCGGCGACTGTAATGCGTTCCATGAACTGATTCGTCCATATGAGCGCCATGTGTATGGGCTGGCGTACTCAGTATTGCGAAACGCGGCGGATGCGGAAGAGGTGGCGCAGGAAGCGACGTTCAAGGCCTACCGCAACCTGGGGCAATTGCAGGATCGTAACCTGTTCAAGAGCTGGCTGATGCGAATTGCGCTGAACGAAGCGCAGATGAAACGTCGCAAGGATCGCCAGCAACTCTATGAGTCGCTGGACGAAGACGTGGAGGACGATAGCGGTTATAACTTTCCGAAGAGTCACGCCGACTGGCGAGAGTTGCCGTCGGAGGCGCTGGAGAAAGAAGAGTTGCGGGAAGCGGTTCGGCAGGCGGTGGCAAACCTGCCGGAGCATTATCGGGTAGTGATTGTGCTGGCAGACGCAGAGCAGATGCGCTACGAGGAGATCGCGGCGACGCTGAGCATTACGGTGGCGTCGGTGAAAACAAGATTGCACAGGGCGAGATTAAAGCTGCAGGAATCGCTGCAGCCCGCATTTGTGCCGCGATTCAGGGACCATCTGGCTGGACTGAAAGGATTAAATCCATGGTCTCGTGCAAGAAAGTAATCGAAGAACTGTCCAACTACCTGGACGCCAGCGTGGACGCGAAGCTGCGTGGGGAGATTGAAGCGCACCTGCGTATCTGCGTGCGCTGCGACGTGTTGCTGGACAGCGCGCGCAAAGTGCTGATCATTGTGGGAGACGAACGCACGTTCGAAGTGCCGATTGGATACAGCGAGAGATTGCACCGTTACCTGGACGAGAGGATGGCCGACGGCGAACGGTAGGCACGAAGATGATTGATTGACGACTGAAGGGAATTTTTGAATTGGAAACATCAGGGTGCTCCACGCAAGCAAAGGATGCTTGCGTGGCACCCATAGAGATTTTCGAGTTCAGCCTTCGATGGCGACGTGAGTCTCGGTGCGGATGACGCCGCTGACCTGGTGAACCTTGTCGAGAACGAGTTCGTTGAGGTCTTTCCAGGCGGGAAATTCCGCTACGGCGTAAACATCTCCCACTCCCCAACATGCGTCGGCCATTTTGACTCCTGGAAGAGCGGCAATGGCATGAGCGATGTCGCGAGCCTTTCCAGATTCGGTAGTAATAACGAGATAAGCCTTCATAGCAGGACCTCCCGTGAAACCTGTGGCGATTCTACCTCCGTGGAGCGATCATCCGCGCAAAGGTCTTCACGCTCGATACCCATTCGGGAATGACACGAGCACGAGTCCCGTCTAGTTACAGACTCCCTTGAGTTGGCTGGAATAGGAGCGGTCGGTGGACTGAATGTGCTTCTTCAGCCAGTCCTGGAGGAACGACATGACGTCCATGGTGAGAAGCGCGTTGCCTTCCTGGTATTTGCGGACGAAATCGTCGACCTGAGCGACAAACTTGCGGTGTTCGGCCTGATGCTGGGAGAGTCCCGGGGAGCCAGCCTTGCGCATCGCGTCTTCTTCCGCGCCGAAATGACTGACGGTATAGCGGCGAAGTTCGGTAAGAACTTTTCCGATGACGCTCTTGCCCTGTCCGGAGCGCATGGCGTCGTGAAGCTGGTTGATGAGGTCGAAGAGCTGGCGGTGCTGCGCGTCGAAGAGTTCCACTTCGACGCCAAATTGTTTTGCGTCCCAAACGAGAAGTGCCAAGGAAACCTCCTGTGAGTGCTGCCCGAGGTTCCCTATCGGCAGGAGGGCGACACAGCTTGAGGTTGGTTAGTTCCAGACCTTGAGGCGCGGCCAGGCTTCGGCAAGCGGCATCTTGAGGTTGTGGCAGACGAGGATGGTGTAGTACTCCTCCCGCATTCCATAGGGCGGAGCAAGCGAGGGGCCCTGGTCGACGCTGCCGCACCAGCGCTGGGCGGAAGGAAGACTCCACTGAAGCAGGATGAGGCTCCGACCGGAGTATTGGCGGGGGCCCCAGTAGTAGTAGTTCTGATGAGCGCTGATGGATTTGGGCAGTCCGTAGCGAGGACCAAAGAAATCGATGGCGCCCGCTTCGCCATAGTTGCCGGCGAGAATGGCGGTCTGCGCACGTTCGGCGGGAGGAAGCGAGTAGTAGACACGGGCGACTTCGGAAACCATCGTCCGCCATCCAAACTCGTCGCCGAATTGTTGCGGCAGAATTCCGTGCTCGCGGACTTCCGTACGCGAAGGTTTGATGCCGAGGGCCGACATGTACGGCACGATCTTTTCCACGGGAAGCACGGGGAGACTAAGCGGCAGGGCGACGATTCCGATGGAGAAGACAAGCAGCGGAATGACAATGCGCGTCCAGCGAAGATGGATGGGCAACTCCGACAGTTTTTCCCAAAAGACTCCGCCGGCGGCGAAGAGCATGGGATAGATGGGCGCGAGATAGTAGTCCTTGCCCTTGAGAGCCATCATGACGGCAAGAAACACGAGATACACGATGCCAAGCGAGCGGTGACGGCGGCCTTCACGATGGAAGAGAAGGAAGCTAAGGCCGGCCATCCAGACGATTGCGCTATAAGGATTCAGCATCATGATCTGCTGACGAAGAAACGGAAGCGGCGGCAATTCGATGTTCTTGTGAGTGCGCTTGACGTTGCGTAGATCTTCGAGCGTTGGAAAATGATGCAGCACTTGCCATAGGAAATTCGGCATCGCGAGGAGAATCACGATGGCGACGGCGAACCAGAACCAGCGCGTGCGAAGCAAACGGCGATCGGCGGTAAGGAGCAGTCCAGCGATAAGCGCGGCGATGAAGAACAGCGTGGAGTGCTTGTTTTCAATGCCAAGACCAAGAAGGACGCCGCTGAACAGTAAGAGACGCGGCTGATTGCGATGACTGGCAAGAAGAAGAAAGTAGACGCAACCCATCCAGAAGAGCGGCTCAAAGGGATTCATGGAAAGGCGCGTGGCGTTGCCAACGATGACGGGAGCAAGGAGAACGGAGCCGCAAGCGAGAAAGATGGCAAAGCGCCGGCCACCGAGTTCGCGAGTGATAAGGCCAGTGAGAAAGACTTCCGCGCCATAAGCAACGGCGGGAAAGAAACGGATGGCATGCAGAGAGTCGCCAAAAAGAAGCTGGGAGACACGAGCGAGGAGCGCGACCATCGGAGGAAAATCGACGTATCCCAAGGCGAGATGATTACCGGCGGCAAGGAAGTAGAGTTCGTCGCGAAAATAGCCGTAGCGGCCATTGGTCACCATCTGAAGAGCAACGGCGAAGAGCGTGAGAACGGTGGCGGAACTCATGTCCCCCGAGAAGTATTCGCGAACGGAGGACGGAAGTTGGAAGACTTGTTTGCGCATAAAGATAAAACGCGGCAGGAGCCTGGAGAGGGATTATACAAGGCGGATAAAGAAGGAATGGTAGGAGCGGCAGGACTCGAACCTGCGACCCTCTGCTTAGAAGGCAGATGCTCTATCCACCTGAGCTACGCTCCCACGTCGGCGGGTCGTTCTTATTGTAGCTGCGTTTGGGGCGTGGGGGGAAGGTACCAGCGAGGAGCTATTGGCCTTTAGCTTTTGGCTCTTAGCATCCCACGACTCAAGGCAGCGACTCCCACGTTATCGGCCAAAAGCGGGCCGCGAACGTGGGGCACCGACGAATGTAAATCTACAACGCGGGTTCGAGACGGCGCATTTCGGCGGAGACCTGGAGGAGAGCGTTCTGGACGACGTTGAGGGCGATGGTCCAACGACGGTGGGCAGAAGGTTCGTCCTCTCCGTAGCCGAAGAGATAGAAGGTGATGTAGTAGCCGGTTTGCGAATCGGCGACGGATGGCGACGTCTCGTTGGGCGAAGGTGCGTGGTAGTAGCAGCGGCGGATGGCGAACTCGGCGGCGGCGGAGATCTGCGGCGCGACGCTGAGCAGGCGCACAAGGCGGCGGGCGAGGAGTTCGTGAGCGTCGAGCGAAAAACGCAGGGCGAGAGCCGGGTCATCGGTGGCGAAGAGAAGATCAACATAGGACGCGAACTTGAGATTGGCGCCGTAGATTTCCTCGGCTTCGCTGAGCTCGGTTTCCGTCCAGCAATCGCACTTGGCGGTCTCAAGCACGGAGGCAGCGGAGTTCACAGTCGAAAGAAAATCGGCAAGCTCCGGGTACTGCACGGCCTCGGAGATGCGCGCGATGAGTCCGGGCGAGCGACGGAGATCGAGGTAGCACACGGAAGGATCGTCGGAAGACCAGGGCAGTTCAAGCGCTGGATCATCGGCAGTGAGTTCGACGCTGTAATCGGCATCCATGGGGTTCAACAGATAATGGCATCGGACGGGGGTGGAAGTCGAGCCTAACGAGAGGACGAGGCGAGTATGCTCTGGCAGAAACGGATGATCTGGCGCTCGGCCCAGCGACCGTCGTAACCATTAGGCGGAGCGAGGAAGGCGCAGTGGCCGCCGTGTTCGGTGCCCAGGTAGGTGATGTTGGGATTGGCGGCGAACTTGGCTTCGGTTTCGGGAAGAATGACGACGAAGGGGTCGTCATGTGAATGAATGATGAGCGTGGGGATGGCAATGCGATCGGCGACGCGCGAGGAACTGGCGCGCGCGTAGTAATCCTCGGCACCGGCAAAGCCCATGTATCGCGCCGTGATGTGTTCGTCGAAGTCGCGAATGCTGCGGGCCTTCTTGAGCAGGGCAAGATCGTAGCGTCCGGGAAAAAGCTGGGCCTTGCGCTTCAGGCGCGCCCAGAGCCCGACGAGAAACCACCACTCGTAGAGGCGGTTGACGGGCGCATGGAGTCTGTCGGCGGAGATGGAGAGATCGCAGGCGGGCGAGACGCCGATGGCGGCAAGGACTTCCGCGGGCGCATCGGTTCCCCACTCGCCGGCGCACTTGAGAACCTGGTTGCCACCCATGGAAAAACCGGCAATGACGATCTTCTCCAGCCGGTCTTCGAAGAGGAGCGAGTCGACGACGACGCGGATGTCACCGGAGAGTCCCGAGTGGTAGAGCGTATGCGTGAGATTCTCGGTGCCGCCACAGTTGCGGACATTCATGCGCACGACGTTCCAGCCAAGAGCCCATGCCTTGTTGCCGGTGCCAATCACATACTGCGAACTGCTGGAGCCTTCGAGGCCATGGACAATGAGCAGCGTGAGGGCCTGGCGGCGGGCGGGTTCGGGCTGAAAGTGGCAGAGGCAGAGGACCTGCACGCCGGGTTCGACATGGAAGAGTCGCTCTTCGGGCGCGGGCAAATGGTCTTCGCGGGGGAGAAAATTTCCCGCGAGCGTCTGCATGTGGCCTCCGCGCAAAAAACGGCGCGGGACGAACGGATCATGGATGGCTGGCGTGTCGATCACTTACCTTTATAATAAAGATTGTAACGGTTCCGTCAGCGACGGAATTTATTTAAGCGGAGCCGGTGGCGCGCTTGAGGCCACGGGAAATTTTGCCGGAAACGCGGAGTAATGTCGAATGCCAATCTTTGAGTACGTCTGCAAAGAATGCGGGAAAAAGTTCGAGGCGATCGTGTATGGATCGCAGAAGGCAGAGTGTCCGGCGTGCAAGAGCAAGGAACTGGAACAACAGTATTCAAGCTTTGCGGCGCGCTCGACCGGAGGGTCGGGCGTGGCAGCATGCGGAGCACCCAGCTCTTCGTGCGGCACGGGCGGTGGTTGAGGACTGCGATAACGGACGGTTCGTCCGTGGAAAAAAGCTACTGAGCCGCTAAGCTGCTGAGCTACTCAGCAAAGGCGAAATGCATGAGTTCTGAGCCGGAAGACGGCCCAGGACAACAATTACCCAACCAACTTCAAAAGCAAGAATCAACGCCCGTAGAGATGCGGGCGTTCCCGCATCCCAATGCGGCTTTCCACAGCAGCACTCAGCATTCACCCGCCCGTCGAAAACATCCGAAACACCACAGAAAGATCGACAGGCCGTAATGCTTAGAACCTGTCTCATAAACATGTGGAGACTGAAAATGGTGCATTCTAGGGATGCTCTGTGTGTCTCCGCAAGCGCCGATGGCAGGACGCTGGGAGTTAACCGAGGAACAGTGGGAGGTGGTCGAACC
>JAJXZT010000021.1 GCA_021779935.1 Acidobacteriota bacterium | reverse complement strand
AGCCACATCGGGAAGACATTGAACTTCCCATTACCGGGAAAAATGGCATAGAACGCGCAGAGATTGCCAAGCGTCTCTTCGATGACCTGCGCCCGCGCATCGACGAAGATCCGATGCACGGCTGGCGCGGTATCGCGTAGCTGCTCCGCGCTGTCGGCGGCGAGCAGCAAGCGGAGCGAGTATTCGCCTTGCGCCTTCTTGTCCAGTTCGCGGATGACAAGGCTCAAGTCATCGACGCTGCTGTTGGCGGCTTTCGCGCCTGCACCTGTATCTAGCGAGGCCGTATCGCGCCCGCTCATTACACGAGTCAGCACACCGACTTTGAAAAAGCTGATGAACTTTTCCTGCGCGTCGATCTCACTGCGGGCTGCGGTGGTGGACTTGGGCCGCCATGTCGAGCAAAGGATGCTGTCGCAATCGAGCGTGAGCAGGCCGGAGAAGAGACACGGCCTCGACGCTTCGGGCGTCGTCTTGAGGGAGTACATCTGCACGTACCGTTTGCCAACGCGCAGATGATCGCTGTGCCAAGCGACGGGATTGCTGACGATCTGGCGGTCTACCCCGGTATCGTCACGGAGCTGCGCCTGCGAAGCCCACTCTTCAAGGTTGAAGAGATACGAGAAGAATTGGAATGTGCTGTTTTTGTCCAGCGCTCGCAGTCCTAACAGGTCGCCGAGATGGCCTTCCAGAATCGTTGCCGCCTTCTGAAGTTCCGCCAGCATCCGCGATGTGTCGGCGGAGTTTTCCTGCGGCTTGCGGTCGAACGCTTTCAGCTTGGGCGGCTCCAACGTGAGGCACCAATGAAGATCAATACGCCGAAAGGCGGCGGTCTTGGCAAGGAAGCCGAGACGGTCATCCACGAATACCTGCGTGACGGCATTGCTGTACGTCTTCTGGCGCGGCAGTTCATACCCGGACAGGACGCGGGCGTACTGATACAGACACGAACCTTCGGGAAGGCCGCGCAATGCGCCTTCAATCGACCGCACCCGCGATTCAAGCTCCTGGTCTGTCAAGCCTTCTTCATCAATCCCTGTGAGCGCAAACAGGCATCCATAGCCGCCGCCTTTCAACGCGAAGATGTGCGGGCTGATAAAGCGTGCAATCGGAACGATGCTGCACGCGGCTCCGGCCTTGGCGAACCACGGAACGAATTTGGCTTGCTCAGTATTTGCGCGGGTCATAGTAGGACTTCTGGTTGAGGCTGAGGCCCCAGAGCTGGAACATCTTTGGGTGTTTGCGAACGATGAGCCATGCACTCACAGCGAGCGTGGGGAAGGCCACCATCGCCAGCAGGCGAAACCCAACGAGGAAAACCGTTACGCAGACGAATACGATCGCCATCCATGCGCTGAGGTCCAATCCGAGCTTGGCTCGTGGCCTATTAAGCGCGTGATTGATCGGTAACGGTTCTCCCCGCTTGGCCATGTCGATGCACCTCCTACATCGACTGCCCGGTTAGGCTGCCTATCCATCCGGCTCCCCAACCGAGCACTCCAGCGCCGAACAGCGCGCCGAAAAGCCCTGGGATTGCGTCTTGAAACCGTCCGCTCATCATGCGAATTCCCGCAAAAATGAGTCCGCCGAAGCAGATAATCGCTCCGGCGTATATCGCAAAAGTTTTGAAAGTTCCCATTAATGTTTGCGCCCCGGAGAAGTCCATCGTTCCCTGGGCATGAGCGACCCCGCTGCTTACGCCGGCAAAGGCCAGAGCAATGAGCGTCGGTCCCATGATGTGCGCGGCATATAGAAGTTTTCGTTTGGAGAGGAGTTGTGGCCGCTGCTTAGCGGCGGAATTAGACGACCGATTGAGAGGCTTTCCCAATCGGAATGAGCGGCGGACTCTCAGCATTCTGCACCTCCGCTGACATGTGTCGTCAGCTAGGCGCAACGCTAAGGGCGCTCGGCGGGAACGTCCAATGACTTTTTGAGCGAGCGTCATTCCATTTTGGAATGACGAGGTGGTCTTATAGCTCGTAATTGTGGAGGGCTTCGGGCGTTTCGATACCGTGCCTAAATTGTGCAACAAGCTGTTGCACAATCATCTTTGCGAGTTGTGGTCGATCTGCCCTTGAGTGAGTGCTAATCTCCATTTGAGGCTTCTGGGACCATCCCTGCCGCTGGCATATTCCCAGGGCAAAGAATAAGAAGGGGCCAGAGTTGGCCCCCTTCTTATTGTCTTGTGCGCCTTCTCATTCTTCTTCGAGCAGGGCAGCCTCATAATCCTGACCGCCGTAGAAGACTCCGATGATATTGACGCGATCCTCATCCACATGGAAGGCGATGGCGACGCGCTTTCGGTAGCTGGTAACGCGGAGGCCAAGGCGGATGTCATCGCGCCGGTTTCCACGGGCGGGGAATGTACGCAGGCTCTCACAGTACGTGACGATGCCGTCGGTGAAGCGCGCAGCGATCTCCGGAGACGCCTCTGCTGCAATGTAGCCGTACAGTTCAATAAGCTGCGCTTCGGCTTCGGGTGTGAAGACAACGGTATAGGACATTACCCCTTCTTTGCGAGCGCCTTCTTATGGGCGTTCGACAGAGCAGAGCGCACATGCCCCGCAGATACGGCACGAGAGGGATCGGCTTTCAGCGCGTCGTATGCGGGTGCGACCGTTTCCCGCAGCCAGTCTTCGACGGCGCGGTCGCGGGCAAGAAGGGTCCGCAGACCGTCGCGGATGACTTCGCTTTCCGTGGCGTACTCTCCTTTGGCTACCTTCGCACGTACCAGATCGGCCATTTCATTGGGTAGCGTAATGCTGAGTTGTTGTGTCGAGCGCATGGAAGACCCCCAATTCTGGACAGGATTCAATCCTATTCCATCCTACTCCATTTGATAGAATCGGCGAAATTGCGGCTTTTTGCAATGTCACACGGACAGATAGGCTCGAAAAAGCAGAGGCCGACTCGCTATCCACCTGAAAACGCTGCGGAGATTTTCGCAAGGGTGCTCCAGCACCCCTTTCAGCACCCTCGTCCGCACCCTCGGGAAAATGACGACCTTCTGCCCGCACGGCAGAGGTCTGTAACCAAAAAGCAGAGGTCGATGAGGGTGCGGGCGAGGGTGCTGAACCTTTGCCTACGGATTTTTTCAATGACTTACAGTGCTTTTGGTAGCCAAGGGTGCTCATAGCTTCAATGAGTTATGTTCAAAAGCACTTCTGTCACGGCAGAGGTCGCGGGTTCGAGCCCCGTCGTCCCCGCCATAAACAGCAAAAATGCATGGTTTATGGTAGTGACCAAATCTTTCATGTACCCTCCGAGGGTGCTGGAGGGTGCTGGAGAAGGCCGGCCGGAATGAGACCGGTCACCACCCGATTCTGAGCCTTCCTCCTTTCCGCACTGACAGCCTGCTGATAGATCTCCATAGTGATCCGGGGATTCGCATGGCGGAGCAATTCTTGGGCGGTCTTGATGTCAATCCCTCGCTGCCGAAGCAAAGTGCCAAGCGTATGCCGGAACGTGTGGAAACCGACCCGCTTGGTGATGCCAAGCTTCTTCAGTGCTGGCCGAATCTGGCGTCTCAGAATCGTCTCCGGGGAGATGGGCTGGGCTCCGTTCTTCTCAATGGATGGGAATACGAAGTCACTATCCGACGAAAAGATGGATTCCTTTCGCCAAGCCCTCAGAGAGTCGATCACCATACGGTGGAGAGGTACCGGCCTACGTGATACCTCCGTCTTCGTGTCGCCTTCCACGTTTCGCCAGATCGATCGCGTGACATCGGCCTGGCCGAACTTGAAGTCGATGTCCCCCCACCGCAGTCCGATCAGTTCACCTCGCCGCAGGCCTGTGGTCCCGGCCAACAGTACGATGACCCGCGCACGTTCGGGAAGTTCCTGGATGAGCGCCTGGAACTCCTCGGGTGCGAGAATGTCCGGAGTCCGGAGCCGCTTGGACGAAGTCCGTACGGCGGTGATTGGATTTCGTGCCGCCCATTCATAACGAATCGCGTGACTAAACATTGCCGACATCAGATTTCGGATCTTCGTTCTGGTGCCAGGGCTGGCCAGCTTGCCCCTGACCGTTTTCAGACCGCGAAGCCATGCTTCAACTTCGACGCTCTTAACGGCCGAGAGGCTGTGCTTGCCCCACTTCGGCAGAACGTGGATCTCGATGTAGTTCTTGTACCCCTCTTGCGTGGAGTAGGCCTTGGATGGAAGCTCGACGCGCTGGTAGTGCGCCGCGAGTTGCTCCATGTTTATGGGAGCGAACGCCGCTCCGTCGTTGACGTCAACCCTGAGCTGCGTGACTGCTTTCTCAGCGTCCTTGCGCTTCGGGAACTCGACCACCGTGCCCACGATCTGCTTCTTATAGACACGGCGACCGTTCTTTGCGGCGTAGTAACGGTAGACCCAGGTGTCGGGTTTGCTCGTGCGCTTCACCAAGCTCAGGGAACCTCTTTGGTATCGTTGCGTCTGCATTCGGATCTTCTCCTTTGCAAGCGCACTGATGGCTGCGGTCGAGTTTACCCGCAGGCCATCAGGATTGAAAGTGATCAGGTTCATGCCAGACCTTGCACATTGGTCTTGGCGACTAGCCACTCCGCAAGTTCATGTTCAAGAAAGCGCCAGAATTTGCGCTTACCTTCGCCAAGTGGATGGGCAGGCAGGTACCCCTGCCTCGCCCACCGGGTGATTGTTTTCACGTCAAGACCGAGATACTGCGCTGCTGCCCGGGGTGTCATCGGTCTCATTTGCGGTCCTGCGAACGTTCGTTCAGGCATGATTGCTCCAAACATTGTTCGCCCGAAAAGCTGGCTTGATATTTGCGAGATCAACATGGTCCTCACTGGCCTTGGGGTAGAGCGCCTTGCTGTTTCGTTGATCAAGCCATGCTTCCATAGCGCAAACGCCGCTGCTCTCATTAAAACGACCGCCATAGATCCGAATTGTCGTGTTGACATTGGAGTGCCAAAGGAGTTTTGAAAGTGTGAGATAGTCTTGGGGGTGTGTCTTGAGCCAGGTAAACGCGACAATGTCACGAAACAAGTGTGGAGTCACGCGTCGGCCTCCGTACCTGACAGTCAAATCGGACACGGCCCGAGCAATATCCAGTTGCGTCATCCGTCCGCCGATGCGGTTCACAAAGAGAGTTCCGGGGTCGCTACTTCCCACCAGAAGGAGGCGCCATTTCGTCAGGTACTCCTCCAGAATTCCAGTCAGTTGCCGCGGCAGAAGTGCGTGCGGTGCGATCTTTGTCTTGGTTTCGGCAGGACTGAACCTGAACTGCCAAAACTCCGCCGCCGAGTTTCGCTGCTCTTCTTGAACTACCCAATCGGGCTTGTCAATCGGAGTGAATGGTGGGACCGCGCTTCGGAAAAGATTCGGCATCGAACCGCTGATCCGCATTTCCCGCACGTTTCGTTGGCGCCAAGGAAGCGTAAGCAGCCACCTTATCAAAAGCTCGTACATGCATAGGAGGGCAGCCCTTTTTGGATTATCCTTCTCTGCCTTTGTCCTCTCGGCGCAAAGTTGCGCGGCAATCGATTCAAGCGACGGGTAATCTAGGTACTTTGCTGCTTTCCGCGCTTTCAACTCCGACTCGTGTTCGATTGGAATGCCATCCGCCAAGGACCTCAGCCAACCCCAGTCGAGGGGCTTAAAGGATGGGTGGTGACGCAAAGCAGACCATAGAACTCCGAGTTTCCTCTGTAGCGGCCCTCCTTTTACTTTCCTTTCGTTGATGCACCACTCCACGTAGCCGCCCACTATGTCTCTTCGCACAAGTTCCTGGATGGAGCCAATCTGAGTCTCATTGCGAATGTTGAGGGCATAGCCCAATAGGGTGCAAAAGACCTGCTGCAAGAACTTTGAAGTAATGGCACGGTGATGACCGTTCTTCGGCCTGTCTATTGAATAGTCAGCACACTTCCACTTGAGTAGATCCGTGACCTCCTGTTTCATCCTGGGCGGGAAATCTCTCAACCGGACGCCGTACCGCTTCTCGCGAACGAAGCACATTGGATTCTGATTCGTACATCCGCATTCGCGGAGAATTCGCCAAAAGTGAGTCGTCTTTTTCTGTGCGTAGAGAAAGGCGAGACCCTCTCGTGAGATCATGGCGAGCCAGGAATTCACATCTTCGATCGTGACATCCCTCGGGTCTTTCCGGGTGCGCATTAGGTGCAGTGCGATTGCGCCACACCTTTGTGCATTGGAGAGGGCGAGCACTTCTCTCCAGGCTTCTGGAACTTCTCTACTGAGATCATGGCCAAGGACCCTTGCGTAGTTTAGGAGGATGCGGACGAAGTTGACGTACGTTCGAACCGAGTTCTCCTTGTACTTGCGGGTCTCGAGATAGGCACGGAATCCACCTTTGTTCTGGTCCATTGCATTGATCGTGATCTGTTCTGGCGCTGTGTTTTGGTATGCCGCGAACTGAGCGCAGGTTGATCGAAGCATTCTTAACTGAGGCGGTGGGTCTTTCGCCAGCTCTCTCAGGATGTCGGCCATACTGGTGAGGGTATCTGCATTCGCCACGCAATCCGGTGAAGAATCGTGACGCTCAAGGGCATTTTCAGTACCAAAGTGAAGACTTGCGATTGTCATATATGCATCTCCGTTAAGTAGGTGAGCCAGTCGTAGACATCGAAATCGCATATAAAACGCGAAGCCTCGAGCACGGAGATGAAGGTCATCGCACGATCGAGCAGACTCAACAGGACTGAACGATATAGAGAACGAACGCGAAGGAAATCGGCTCGCAATTTGCTACTGTGCCGCTGGGAAACTGTCACCTATCGCCTTCCTTTCCTGCTGCAGCGGAGGAACTCTTCAAGATCCTGTGGAAGGAACCTCCAGTGTCCGGGGAGGTCGCGTGGGATCAGGCGGCCGGCTGCGATCCAGTTCTGGATGGCGCGGACGCAGACGCTGAAGATCTGGGCGACATGTTGGTTGGTGTACATCGGTTTGAGCGGTAGATTCTGGTCGGCCAAAAGGGCCTCCAGCAGCGGATACTTCGGACGTTCTGAACTGCTCATACTCTTCTCCCATTCGGCTCGCTTGGACACACTTCAAGTGAGGCGCACTTTGGAGCGCGTCGACGGACCGGTCATGAATTTGGAAACGGTTGATTTCTTCCGATGCCGCGCAATCTGTCTAGTCGCTCTAGTGCACTGACGAGAAGCGGGAGTCTGAATGCTGAATCGCTTGTTTCTTGAATGAAGACTACGGCATGGCGAAGCAGTTGGCTATCAGGTGAAACACCTAGTTTCGCTGAATTCTCTGGGTACTTTCGTGTACTAGTCTGACGGCTCGCAAGTCAAAGCGGCCGACCCACTAGGATCTGGTTGGTGGAGCATCCCTTTGCCGCACTTTGCGTGCTCTCTCTAGCCAGTCCTCAGTTGCCTCACGCAGGAACGTGGAGACATCTTGGTCAAACTCCCGTGCAAGGGCAGTCAGTTCTTCAGCCCAAGAGAGCGGAATTCGGAGTTGGATCATCTTGGTTGGTTCTTTCGTCTTTCGTTGTAGAGATGCCGGTATTCCGCTCAAATCAGCTGCATTTCGCTCGCTTCCAGACATTCATTCACCTCGTGCGAATGAGATGTAGGCAATTGCCAACACATCGGCAATAGCCTACACGCGATGATCTGGAGGTGTCCACTGATATTCGCGTACGTCTTGGGAACCGTGTCCGCGCCCTGCGGCGAGAGCACGGGTGGACGCAGGTGGAGATGGCTGAGATGTTGGGGATCGACCGAAGCTATCTGTCGGAGATTGAAACTGGGAAGAAGGATCCAAGCCTGCGTGTGCTGAAGACCATTGCGGATGGTTTCGAGCTAAGCCTTTCGCAACTCCTGAAGGGCTTTTAAGCGCCCAAAACAATATGTACATACACTTCAGGCACTGAGAACTGCGGTACAATTCGCAAATGCTGCGTCCCCGGATATTCGTGCCGGCGTTTTGGGATGGCTTCACATCAATTGCGCTCCTTTTCCGAAAGGTTGAACGGCCTGGCTCGAGTTCTGCTGAGCTGGACGCAATGACAACACCTGACAAGCTGGCGGTCTATGCTGGCACACATCCTACCGCGTTTGGTTTGCTCCTCGATCTCAAGGAGAAAGAGCACAAGCGAGACGCCGTCTACGCGCGTCTTGCTCGGATCTTTGCTTCTTAAACTTGCTGGGTACGATTGTCGCTGTGGTTGTTCTCGTCCTGCACTGGAAGTAGATCCGTTCAGCCGTACGAGAAGCCCCGGCCAGCAATGGCCGGGGCTTTCACTTGCTTGCACTTTGGTTGGTGCTTTGGGTCAGTAAGTTAGAAAAGTTGAGGTTCTTTCGACTTCTTCTTCTTGAGTTTCTCCGGCTTAGGAGGGGCAGCCAAGGCATTGGCAGCGACCAGAGCATCAATCGACAGAAGCGGACCGGCGCAGATTCGTTCGAGGAGATCGGCCTGTGCCGGCTCAAGCTCGACGAGCAAGGTCAGGACATTGAGTACGTTGAGCAGCTCAGCAGTGTATTCGGGAAGCCAATGATCCGGCTGGATGTCGTTTAACTTTGACGGCGGCCGACGGTCGCCGATAACTGGGCGCTCTCGGTTCTTTTCCGGTAGCTGAACCACTGCGCCAATACGTGTTTACTTGAGACATCATAGGCCCAGACTGCTGGGGAGACGTGTTCGACGTAGCCGTGGCCCACTAGGAGACGTTGCTTCCCAGCGTCATAGTTGAGCGTGTCAGGAAAGTCCTCGGGTTTGCACGAGATTCGGCCCGGAAGTGGAATAGTGGGCGGGTTGGCTGGCACGCGGGGAAGTCCCCCGGGACGGCCCGCAGCAGAATCGGCAAAGCGTTCGCCGAAGGTGTGCAGCCAAAGGACCCGGCGACCCAGCTTGGCGGCTTCGGTGAAGACCGATGGCGCGGCAGTCAGCGGAATCCTCAAGCCCGGTGTGGAAAGATCAGGTTTGAAGCGCGCCGTATACGCTGGGCTCGCTGCTACTGCGGCGATGTAGCTGATGAGGTCTTCGGGGCTGACAGGAATTCCTAATGTCTGATTGAGGAACTTGAGCAAAGCTGGCTTGAGGTTTGGCTGAGTTGCCTTTTCGTCCGACCAGAGGGGAAACACTCGGCCGCCAAACGACCCCTTATAGTGGTCAATGTCCGGTAGTAATGCGGACGCAGTTAATGCAGGGCCCGAGGACGGCGATGTACGCGACAGAGCCGTGATGAATATCTGTTTTTCGGATCGTTTAGCCCAGAGGTCAGGGTTAGGCCTATTTATGAGGCGTTTGTCTGGAATGATCCATTGACGGTCAAACGAGCGGTAGGCAAGGGGGATGGGAGAAATACATGCTTCGCCATCTTCAAGCACGGACTTTAGCCTGATTGGAAATCCGAATAGCGCGTCGTTCAGTTCTTTTGCACTATGCCGGTCACCCAGTTCGCCGTCGTTCATGTGAGGCATGAAAAGGTCGTCCATCTGCTGAGGCGAGGCTGCTTTAAGTGCTTCCCAACGTTTCAGAAGGCTCTGGCTATCGGGAGATATGATCCACGTTCTTCCTGGCATCATGCCCGAGCCGTTGTAGAGGAAGAGGTCTTCCATTGCAGGGAAGGTTGACCAAGCGCCGACTGATTTTGGCAGGAATGGGTCACGCCAACCGGTGGGGCCAGGAATCCAGCCGGCGCTTTTCAACGCTAGTTTCCCTAAAGCTTCAAACTTCTGGTCGCGATGGCATTTAGGCAAACTCCGAAAGTGCACTGCGGCCGGCTCTTCGTTGTTATTTGACTTAGATCGAGACGCCATCACGATGCAAACGGGCTGTTGCACGCCCTGGAAGATTCGGGTGTTGACCTCGGGTTGGTGCCCCTCCGGGGAGCAGTCAATGACCCAGATGTCGTCGCAGGTGCGGCGGAGGTAATCGCGCATTTTCTGGAAGCCTGGACCATTCAGAAATCCTGCCACTGTAATAAAGCAGACAATACCATCCCTAGGCCCGGACCCCGGCTGGAACGGGTTGGGGTCGAATACCTTCCAAGTGGCCCAGCGCCAGAAATAGATGTAGAGGTTACGGAGGTGCTTGGCGTGGGCACCAATGCCCCATGTCGCAGGGGGCTGCCAGGCCAGCAGCGGAGCTGACTTCGCATCAGTAGCCGATTGTCCTTCAACCCAACCGCCTTTGCCCTTGGCTTTCTCCTTATATGGGGGATTGCCGATGACGACGGTGATGGTTTCGTCGCGCTTGATGCGGTTCGCGTCACGCCGGGACTGAGCGATCTGCCTCGGGATGAGTCCGGTGATGTGGCCTTCTTCGTCGTCGGGATTACCGAGCGTGTTCGTGACGAACATACGCAAGGTCTCCGTGGGCGCCGACTTCGTGAGGTCGATGATTTCGGCCAGAATTCGCAACTGCGCGACGGCGAACGGACCGAGCTGGATTTCGAAAGCGATAACCCGTTTCAGGGCCTCGTTTACGGAGTCGGGAACGGCGCCCTCTCCCTGGTCGGAGGCGATGTTCTTCGCAATGTGGCGCAGGATGCCGAGAACATAAGTGCCGGTACCGACGGCGGGATCTGCGATTGTGACAGCAGGCGAGGCCAGACCATTGTGAAGACTAAAACGAGAACTGCGGAGCGCCTCGTCGACGAGCGCAACCATGGCTCCGACGACCTCGGGAGGGGTGTAATAAGATCCCGTCCGCTTGCGAAGTGTGTTGTCGTAGATAGCAAGGAATTCTTCGTAGAAATACAGCCACGCATCGGCGTGCCCCTTGCTGATCTTGCTCCAGTTGACTGCGTTAAGGACACGTGTCAGGACTGATAGGGAGGTGTCGAGGGCCGCGCGATTGTCTGGGTCCTCTGTGAGTAGGTGAAGTGCGGCACCGATGAGGGTGCTGGTGTGAGAGAGTTCGTCGGCTGCTTGTTGGAGGCTTTCGTCGAGTTGAATCCCCTTGGCGCGCGCCATTAAAAGGCCGAAAGTGACGGCTTGCGCGTAACCATCTGCGAAGCGCTTGTCGTCGGCTTCCGGAAAGAGTAAACGCCGCCAGTCCTTTGCAAGGGCGGTAAGGCCGGGGCTCTTAAGAGCGAGTTGCTCGAGGGCTTCTTCCCGAAGAAAACGGCAGAGCCGTGCAGTGGTGTATGCGAGCTCCTTTGCAGAGGCTGGCGGCGTCGGTGTCCAGCTCAAGAAGGACTCAAAAAGAGCCTGAAGGCCGGGCGTCGGACCGAGCTTGGCCCCGGAGGTCTCAATGTCGCCAGCCAGTGTGAGGACGCTCCCTTTCAGTTCACCCTGCTGCCAAAGGCTAAACGCGTTCCCATCGGTAAACAGCACGTTGGGCAATGACCGTAACTTCTCGCCCTGTATCTTGTCGTGTGGGATCGTAAACTTGCGCGGATCTGCGCCCTTGCCGGGTGCTTTGATTTCGACGAAACCGGCGAGGGTATGGCCGACAGTTACCGCGTAGTCGGGACGGAGATGAATCTGGTCGATTGAAGACTCACCGACTGAGACTACGTTCGTGTAACCGCAAAGCGCTGCCAGATCCTGCAGAAGTTGCTCGAATGGAGAACGGAGCTGATCCTCTGGATTCCCGCCGACACCGATATTCGAGAGCTTTGCCGTGGCAGCAGCACCGAAGGCAGAGACTGCCGATTCGACAGTCAAAGTGGCTGATTTCATGGCACTGATTCTCTCAGACCGAAGTGCTGGAATTCGTTTGATTTTCAGTTCTGCACCAGCAGGGTCAGCCTTCTGGATACAGGGCCAGCTGATGTCAGTAGCGCATGTACTGTCAAGAATGACGATGGAGTGCGACCTCTGCTTTTTCGTTTCGGCGAGGGTTCGATTGGGGTGCTGAAGCCATAAAATGGGTGCTTTTGAGCGCTTTCTGAGCCATCAGTGCGCTTTAGAATCAATGACTTACTATTTCTGGTCTAACTGTCACGGCAGAGGTCGCGGGTTCGAGCCCCGTCGTCCCCGCCATGAATCTAAAACCGCTTAGATTCAGGTGTGACTCCCAGAAAACAGAATGCGCGCGTAATTTCGGACTGAAAGAGCGTGCGCTACAGGCCCTAGCTTGTTGGTTGCCGCTCGTTCCAAGCGAACGCAGAGCGAGTTGCGCTCCCTCTGATGGGGGTTCAGCCGCGGCGGAGCGGCTTCTGCATCGGCACAACCTGCACCGTCACGTCGCGCACCTCCGCAAGGAAGCGATTGAGCACGGAGCCGCGCAGAAGAATATCCCAGCGTGAACGAACGGATTGGCCGAAGATGACGTGCGAGATGCTCTCTTGCTGCGCAAAGCGGATCAGCGCATCGGAGACATTTTTGCCCGTCAGGTTCACGACCTGGGCGCCAAGATCGCGCGCCATCCGCTGATACTCCTGGAGGCGGGCGTGAGCATCCGGTTCACTGTGTGTCTTGTCATTGGGAAGGGTCACATAGACCGCGTACCAATTGCTGGCAAGGCGGCCCGCGACGCGCGCGCCGACGCGGAGCAGGCGCTCTGTGCCGGGACGCGTACTCAGACAGACCAGGACCTTCTCTGGAATTGGCGCCTGCTCAAGGCCCTGCGTGCGGCGATAGTCGGAGGCGCGCTTGCTCACCTGCTCTGCCGTGGCTCGAAGTGAGAGCTCGCGCAAGAGGTTCAGATTGCCTTTGCGGAAGAAGTTGGCGAGAGACTGTTCCACCTTTTCAGATGCGTAAATCTTGCCTTCGCGCAAGCGCTGGCGCAGCTCTTCCACGGTGACATCGACGTTGACTACCTCATCGGCGCGCTTCAGGAAGCTGTCTGGAATGGTTTCGCGAATGACGGTATTGGCGGAGCGGCTGACGGCGTCATTCAACGTCTCAATGTGCTGAATGTTGACCGCCGTCATCACATTGATGCCGGCATTCAGCAGTTCCAGCACGTCCTCATACCGCTTACGATTCTTGCTTCCAGGAACGTTGGTGTGCGCCAGTTCATCGACGATCACCGTGTGCGGACGGCGCGCAATGATCGCCTCGACGTCCATCTCCTTCAGCTCCACGCCACGATATGGGATAACCCGCAGAGGGACGACCTCAAGGTCTCCGATCTTGTCTGCGGTTTCAGCGCGGCCATGCGGTTCCACGAGGCCGATGACGAGATCGAGGCCCTGCTTGCGCTTGAGATGTGCATCTTCCAGCATGTGGAAGGTCTTGCCCACACCGGGCGCCGCCCCGATATAAATTCTCAGCCGTGCTGCCTCGGATGGGCGTTCCACTTGAATCTCAGCCATTGATCAGCCCACCTCTACCGGATGAAGCGTGTTTTCCACCGTTGCGACCGGTAGGGTGAACCGGAACGTGGTTCCGTGACCGAGACGGCTTTCAACCGCGATCTGTCCGCCGAGCGACTCCACCAGGCGGCGCACCAGCGCCAGGCCCATACCTGTGCCCTGATCAGAGAAGGCATTGAAGCGATCAAAGATTGTGCTCAGGCGTTCCGTTTCGATGCCGCGTCCTGAGTCGCGCACGCTGAACTGGACAAAGTCTTTCAACTCCTCAGCGGCCAGGACGACTTCTCCCTGGGCCGGTGTGTAGCGCAGCGCGTTGGAAAGCAGGTTTCCGAGGATGGAACGGACTGCGCTGTGGTCAGCGCGAACGGCCGAGAGGTCTGCAAAGGCATCCACATCGAGGCGAATCTTCTTTTCAGCGGCTTCTTCGCAGTAGCGGTCGCGCATTTCGTTCAGCAGCGCGATCGGTCTCAGCTTTTCAAACTGCAGATCGCGTTTGCCACTGTCCAGTTCCGCCACC
>JAJXZT010000057.1 GCA_021779935.1 Acidobacteriota bacterium | reverse complement strand
ACCTTCTTCTGCAGCTTCATATCGGTGTGCTCTGTGCCCGATGCATAGTAGTGCTCGCTGACCATATCGATGTTGTCGAGACAGTTGAGCAGCAACTGGCCTGTCCAGTCGGCCGAAGATAGATAGTCAGGCACATACTGGCCGTTGATGCGGCGAGACTGATCTGCGCCCTCCATCACATCGGGCATCGCTCCGCCCGCAATGAGCTTGATGGACGGATCAACCTTGCGCATCTCCTTGGCGAAGAGATTGTGTTTGAGCTCGAACTGCGGAAGCGACATGGCGCCCATCTGGTAGTTGCCCCACGGCTCATTGCCTATGCCCCAGAACTTCACGCCATACGCCGCGGGGTGGCCATTTTCCGCACGCCACTTGCCCATTGGCGTTGTGGACGCGCCATTGGTGTATTCGACCAGTTCGCGCGCCGACCACGCATCGCCGAAGCCCGCGTTCACCGTGATGTAGGGATCGACGCCAAGCAGGCTGCAAAGCGCGAGAAATTCATCGGTGCCCACGTCGTTTGGCTGCACCGCCGACCAGACCGGATCGAAGATAGGCGGCCTCTTGTCGATGTCGCCAACGGCATAGCGCCATTCGTAGGAGGAAACGAAGTTTCCGCCCGGAAACCGCAGCACCCCAAATCGCAGTTGCTTGAGCGCGGCAATTACTTCGGGACGGAATCCGTCTATGTTATCCGCAGGCATCAACGAGACCGCCCCTACATGGAATGAGCCCGTGCCAGTGCCCGTGATCTCAAGCGTCGCCACGTCGCTATCGGCTGCCGCGGTAAAGTGCAGCGGAAATTTCCTGTAGGCCGGTTTGAGCGGATGGATCGTGATCACCTGGCGATCAGCAGCGTCCTTTCCCCATATGAGCGCGACCTTCACTACTGCGCCGGGACTGCCCGCCAGGACAATCCGCCCGGTGTAGGCCTTGCCTTTCCGAACAGCGATCCCGGACTCGCTCAACCCATGCGCTTCCTTCGCGGCCAGCTTAACGAGCGGAGTGTGCTCACCTGTATACGGCAACTTTGAATCCATCGTGATCACGCCATCGCCGCCCACGGGCGCCCACCAGCGCGTCGGAGTCCGCCGAAACCGTGGATTGCCTCCAGCGTTTGCAATCACCGGCGGGGGTGTGGGTGCACTGGAGCCGACCGGATAGAAAAATTTGCGGTCGACGAGCATTTCTGACCAGACACCACTGTTGACGATGTCACCGCCGTGCTCAAGAAACTGCCCATAGATGTTCCTGGAAATGGGAGCGCCAGCCTTCGAAGTGTCAATGGTGGCGGTTATCGAATGCGGCTGAGAGAATGCCACCGATGACACTAAGACTGCAGTAAGCAGCACCGACGTCGAACTTGCGCACGCGCGTAAGACAAGGTCAACCTTTCGGAAAGTGCCGGCACTCCACCGCACCTTCTTGGAAGCACACCCTTGTAAACCTCGAACCTCGAAAGCCAAGCGAGACATTTATTCCCTTGCGCGATTTAGCAAACGTTTACCATTTGTTTTCCGAGATCGCCATCTTACGTAGCGCCGCTGATGTTAAAAGCGGAACCACACGACTATATAAAGGAAACTTGGAAGAAACAAGCTAAAAAAATCGCTTTATTTAACGAGGCGCTCTGGTATACGATTCCGCTGCTTCAATTTTTGCCAGCATCAGAACGGTGAAAAAGTCTTCCCGACTGCGTAGGTGCATGATGCGAACTATCGGAATCGTGTTGTTGAGTGCGAGCCTCTGCTTTGCCCAGGGCTCGAGTGATTTCAAACCAGCTTCGTCCAACGTCCTCGACGCCCAGTTTCCGCAGGTCGATAGCAGCTCTCGTGTGCTGATTCGCTTCAAGGCGCCCGATGCGACGAAGGTGAAGGTCAATTTCTGGAGCGGCGAGAAAGCCGACATGGAGAAGCAACCGGACGGGTTCTGGACGTTCACCAGCAAATCTATGGCGCCTGGTCTTCACTACTACACAATCGTCGTCGATGGCGCCGAGGTCAGTGATCCCGGCAGCACGGCTTACTTCGGCGGCAGCAAATGGGCCAGCGCCGTTGAAGTCCCTGAAGCGGGTGCCGATTACTACCTGCCTGAAGATGTGCCGCATGGCCAGGTGCGCCAGATTTGGTACCACTCCGGCGTGACCGGGACCTGGCGTGACGCCTTCGTCTACCTGCCGCCCGATTACGACACGTCAAAGGCGCGCTATCCGGTTCTCTACCTCCAGCACGGCGGAGGCGAGGATGAGACTGGCTGGATCCGGCAAGGCAAGGCGAATTTCATCCTCGACAACCTGATTGCCGGCGGTAAGACCAAGCCAATGATCGTCGTCATGGCCAATGGCTATGCGACTCGCGCCGGATATTTCGTTCCCGATCTGACAGGGAAGCCGTTTGGTTCGCCTGAGTTCATGAAAGTGATGCAGGAGCGGATGGGCGCGTTCGAAGACGACATGACCCAGGCGTTGATCCCGTTTGTCGACAAGACATTCCGCACCATACCCGATCGCGATCACCGCGCCATGGCTGGACTTTCCATGGGCGGAATGCAAACGTTTCAGGTGACGTTCGATCATCTCGATCTGTTTTCCTACATCGGTGGGTTCAGCGGCGCGGGCAACCCTTTCCTGACGGGCACCAAGTTCGACGTCAAGACCGCGTACAACGGAGCTCTGGCCGACCCATCCGCATTCGCAAAGCGCGTGCATCTGCTTTGGATCGGCGTGGGCACAAATGAGCCTGAACGCATGAAGTCTGGATTGGAAAGCCTGCACACTTCGCTGGACGCGGGAGGTGTGAAGCATGTCTTTTACGAATCGCCCGGCACCGATCATGAATGGCAAACCTGGCGGCGCGACCTGAAAGATTTCGCACCGAGGCTATTTCAGCCCGCGGCCGCATCCCGATAACGAAATGCCGGGGCCAGCCTCTGAAGGAAGCGGCCCCGCTCAAAAGCCGGCGCATGGCCGCGCTGATCAGGATAGCGAGGAGCGAAACCGGAGCTTATGGAGCGAAGGAGTTTCTGCAAATTTCTTGCCATGACAGCCGCATCGGCGGGGATTCCGTCGTATGCCCAAAGCTCGTCCAGCGATCACCCCGAATTGCCGGAAGGCTTCAATCGGTACACCCAGGACTACGCTGCGTTCTGCGCTTTGCCTCCGGAAAGGCGAGTTTTCTACAAGGTGAGCGATGGCAAGATCGTCCGGACAAAGCTGGACGAGGCCAACTGGCAGCAGCCGGCCTGGAACTATAGCCCGGCTCCCTCGCGGATCGCTGGGGGTATGTGGGATGACGTGCCGCTGGAATCGCCGATTCCCAATCTTGCCGGAGACGGTCCCTTCAAACCGGCCTGGGATTCACTGCTCGATTACGAAGCGCCGGAGTGGTACCGTGACGCGAAATTCGGGATTTGGGCTCATTGGAGTCCGCAGTGCGTGGCGGAAGACGGGGACTGGTACGCACGCAATATCTACGTCGAGGGGCAACGGCAGTACAAGTATCACCTCGATCATTACGGAC
>JAJXZT010000007.1 GCA_021779935.1 Acidobacteriota bacterium | reverse complement strand
AGAAGAAAATCCTGCTCAGGAAAATACGGACGGAAAACCTTCGCCATGCGTTCAGATTCGCAGTTTCTTTCGCACAACTCAAGCCCATTGTGTATGACCGGAACCATTACTCAGACAGGCTCCTAGTCACCGCTCTCGGATACCTTACGTGCCGCTTCGAATTCGTCGCCCGGCTTCCACTCCACCAGTGCCGGCATATCCGCCGCCTTGTAGCCCAGGGCGATGGCAAAGCGCGCCATCACTGCTTCCGTCCGATAGTCGCCCTCTGGATCGAACTGGTCCGTCGGCTGGTGATAACTCTCCCGCATCTTCGTCAGCTTGGCGTCCACCCATTCTTTCGGATGTCCCTCGAACGTGCTTCCCGTTCCCACCGAAAACGCCGGCACTCCCACTTTCGCAAAACTGAAGTGGTCCGAACGGTAGTACCCGCCCGACTCCGGATGTTCCGGCGGCATGATCTTCATTCCAAATTCCTTCGCCGTCTTCTCGAATACCGGCGCAAACGTCGTGCGATCATACCCGCCCGCCGAGACTTCCTTCGGAATGCCCACCCACGGTACGGCGTCGTAGTTCAGGTCAAGCGTAATATCTTTCGCCGGCACCGGAGGATGCTGTCCCAGGTACGCCGATCCCCACAATCCCTGCTCCTCCGCCGTCACCGCCACAAAATACAGCGAGCGCTTCGGCTTCACCGGAGACGCCGCCACCGCCCGCGCCATCTCGATCACCATCGCCGTGCCGCTCGCGTTGTCCAGCGCACCGTTATAAATGTTGTCGCCCTTCATCTCCGGCCTTATCCCGAGATGATCGTAGTGCGCCGTGTAGAACACCGCCTGCTGCCGCAGCTTCGCATCGGATCCCGGAATCATGCCAATCACGTTTTGCGACTGGAAGTGCCGTACATCGTTCACTACGTGCGCATCCACCGTGATCGGCAGCGGCACCGCCTTGAAACCCTTCTGCCCTGCCGCTTCAATCATCTTGTCCAGGTCCATGCCCGAGTCGGCCAGCATCTTGCGCGCAATCTCCAGTTGCACCCACGCTTCCAGATGCAGCTTCGGGTCCTTGTCCTCCGCCAGGCTCGACCGCTCGCCCGACCACGAGCTCTTCACCACTGGCCAGCCGTAGCTCGCCATCTCCGTCTTGTGAATCAGGATCACGCCTGCTGCGCCCATCCGCGCCGCTTGTTCGTACTTGTAGGTCCACCGGCCGTAATACGTCAGTGCTTTGCCGCCGAAGTATTTCGGATCGTTCGATGGCGGTTCGTTCACCAGCATCAGCAGAACCTTGCCCTTCACGTCCACGCCCGCATAGTCGTCCCACTGGAACTCCGGCGCCGTAATGCCGTAGCCGATGAAGATCACGTCGCCCTTCACGTCGCTCACCGGTTGCTGGCTTTCGTCCATAATCACCGTGTCTTCCAGTTGACGCAGGTTCATCGTCTCCTTTGGCGTCGTCACCGCCATCGACGTTCCCGGCTCGGTCGTAATGCCCACCATCGGAACCTTCTGCATAAACGTCCCGTGGTCGCCCGCCGGTTTCAGCCCTGCCAGCGCAAACTGCGTCGCAATATACTCGGCGGCAATGTCGCTGCCCCGCGCGCCCGTGCCGCGTCCTTCCAGCAGGTCGCTGGAGAGAAACTGGATGTCGGCTTCAATGCGGCTGGCTTCCACGTGATTCATCGCCTGGGCCGCGCCTGCGGGAAGTCCAGCAACGATCCCAGCCTGGGCCTTCTGCTCCGTCCGCTTGCCTTGTGCCATCGCCATGTTGGCGATCAGAAACATCGATACGAAAACGACTAGGGTCTTACGCATCCGCAACTCCCTACTGAGAATAGGATTATGAGACGAACCGGCCATTGTACCCCCACCAACGTGTAATCCGTCCAGAAGTTCCATCACCGCTTCGCCCGCCAAACGCAAGAAAGCCCCGGCCATCGCCGAGGCTCTTCTTTCGTATCGACCCGCAACCTGCGGATCAGTTCTTCGACCCTCAACCAATCTTGTACTCCCAGACCTCTCCCTCTTCGAACACCGGGACCCCCGCGCCGCGACCGTCCGCGTATCGCCAGTAAATCTCCTCCATCTCCGCCCTCGACCATCCGATGATCGCGCTCTCGACGTATCCACTCGGGCCGATCTCAAACACCATCGGCACGGTCCGCAGCCCGTACGCGTTCGACACCGCGTATCCTTTTGGATTGTCCAGCGCAATCGGAAACTTCACTCCCAGCTTCTGCGCAAACTGCGCCGTCGACTTCTCGTCATCCTGCGACACGCCAATCACCCGCACTCCATGCTTCGCCAGCCGGTCCGACATTTTCTGATAAAGCGGAAACGAGTACTGGCATACCGGGCAACTGATCTTGAAAAACGCCAGCACCACCGCTCCCTTTGCGAGCGATTCCGTCAGCGAAAATTCGCCTCCGCCCATCAACGGCAACTTCACCTCTGGAGCCCTTTTTCCCTGAGCTAATTCAGCCATGTCATCTCTCCAACTTCAATTCCATTTTAAATCGTCCACGGCAGAAGGATCGCGCACAACCCGCCCCTTCATCCCTCACCCCTTCACCTTCCGTAATATTTTCTTCGTCAGCCCCGTCAGCGGCAATGATGTCGCGTCCTCCAGCTTTACCCACCTTCCGCCCCTCATCTCTTTCGAAGCTCCCTTCACCACAGTGATCGCGTAATCCGTGTCCGTGATCGAGTGCCGCACGTTGCGCAGCACAACCTCGCCATTCGCCGTGTCGCCCTGCGGCAACTCCCACATCCCGGCCATCAGGCTCGACCCATGATCGCGTTGCACGAGGTACACCGCGTCTTTCCTCCGCGCCAGTGCGTAGACAGTTTCTTTCTTCTTGCGTTGCGCCTGAGGCACGCTCACATCCGCCCCCGGAGCCTTGCACCACGCGCTCAGCGGACACACCAGGCATTTCGGCTCCGACGGCGTACACACCGTCGCACCCAGTTCCATCATCGCCTGGTTCCAGTCTCCCGGACGCGTCTCCTCCATCAACTCCTGCGCCCGTGCCCACACCGATTCTCCCTCTCGCGCCGCTCCGTCGAACCGCGCCAGCACCCGCTCCACGTTTCCATCCACCACCGCCACCGCTTCGTCGAACGCGATGCTCGCAATCGCCGCACTCGTGTATCGCCCAATTCCCGGCAGCGCGCGCAGTTCCGTCGCACTCCGCGGAAATTTCCCGCCGCGCGCATCCACAATTTCTTTTGCCGCGCGATGCATCATCCGCGCTCGCCTGTAATATCCCAGGCCACTCCACACCGCCAGCACGTCGCTCTCATGCGCCTCCGCCAGCGTCTTCACCGTCGGAAACTTTTCCAGGAACGCGCGATAGTGTTCCAGCACGGCCGCCACCCGCGTCTGTTGCAGCATGATCTCCGACACCCATATGCGATACGGATCGTGCGTCTTTCGCCACGGCAAATCGCGCCGGTGCGCGTCGTACCACGCCAGCAGCGCCGTCCGTACCTCTTTCATTTCGTTCTTTCCCTTCGCCATTCCCCTCATCCGCTCTGAACCGTGCTGCGATTTTACGGCATTCCGCAATCTCCACAGACGACAAAGCCGGGCATCGCCGCCCGGCCTGTCCCTTACTCTCGCTTCTTTTCAGTACGCCGACCAGCTGAACCCTTCCGGCTCGTACGTTCCGCTCACGGAAGTTGTCGCCATCGTCCGCGCCAGCGAACGGTCATAGACAAAATGCGACCCGCCCGTGATCGAGATCGAGCTTCCGATCATCGCGCCATAGACCGTGTTGTTGCCGCTCATGTTGATCGCCGCATTCGGCGCGTACACCGTCATGAATTCCGATGCGCCGCCCGACAATTTCAGCGTTCCCGTTCCTCCGTAGTTGAATTGCAGGTCCTCTGGGAGCCCTGATCCGTTCGTCAGCGATCCGCCCGTAAGGTCAATCGGCGTAGTTTGACTTGTTCCCTGCACATAGATGATCACCTGCCCCGATGTCGGCAACGAGATGCTCGCACCGCCACTCAGCGTCAGGCTGTTGAACACGTACGTCCCCGGTTGCAGCGAGATCGTCAGTCCTCCTCCGAACTTCACGTCCGGATACGTTCCCGGCGCCATCACGTATGGTCCCGTCGCCCAACCGCCACTGCACCAGTTATAGGTCGAGCACTTGCCTGTCGGCGGCGTCGAAGGCATCGTCACAGGCGGTTGCGGCGGCGCAGTCGAAATCTTGGTCAACTGGTTTCCGGTCGCCGGCGTACCGTTGTTCGTCACCTTCGATCCCGAGTTGTCCGTCGAGAGCCCCACTGGCGAGGACGAACTGCACGCCGGGTTCGTGTTGTAATTGACGCCCGACAGCGCCGATGCGGCGTTTCCATTCACGTTCGCGCTTCCACCCAGGTAGATGTTTCCCATCGAGCCCACGTCACCGCCCGAGTATGACGGTGTACTGCCCGGCACCGTTGAATCGTAGCTTTCCGTCTGCGAGTTCCCCGTCAGGTAGAGCGCCTTGCAGCCCGTGCTGTTGGAGAACAGCCCATAGGTAAACATCGAGCTCGACTGAATCGTGTTTGCGATCACTTCCACCACTCGCGCCTGCGCCTGCCCCTGGTCGTTCGATCCCCCTATGCCCGCTATGTTTCCTTGCGAGATGATCTTCCACCGCAGCACATAGCTCGATCCCACCGGCTGCACCGACAACAATTGCGTCGCTACCGACACACTTGCGTTTGGAATCGTCGCTGCCAGGTTCTGGTTCAGCGTGCTGATCGCGCTGGTAAAACTCGTAACCAGGCTGCTATCGCTGAAGTTCGAGCTCATCAGGCTGTCGTCCGATGACAAAACGACCGCCGCCGCCGATTCTCCCGCGTTATACGTCACCGGAAACGTCGTCAAGTTGTACGTTGTGCCATATCCGCCCGAAGGCCCGCTGCCATACGAGTGCGTCAGCCATCCCTGCGCCGCCTGCGCCCCGGCCTCCGCCAGGTAGCGCGCCTGGATCGTCCTGCGATAGCTCGAACTCGTCCACGTATCCACTTCGCTGACCGTGATGATCCCTGCCACCATCATCGACAGCAGCAGCACCGTGAGGATTGCAATCAGCAGCGCGATTCCGTTTTCCCGCTCCCGTCTTCCTCTCCGTCTCCTCATTTTTCCAACTCCTTCTCGCCTGCCGTCACAGCGAGCCCAGTGCGGTCGTATTCGTGCTTGGCGTCGGCTGCAAATCGTTGTCGCTCGGGTTCGTCTCGTACCGGTCGTAGCCCATCAGCAAATTCCTTGGCTGGATGTTCACCATCGTGCGGGTCAACTCCACTGGCACGCCCGTTTGCGGGTCGTTGTTCTGCGATTCCGCCGTAATCGACAACGTCACTCCGCTCACCACCGTATCGTTCGATGCGCTGCACGTTCCGCTTCCATTCGTCCCCGTCGCTCCGCAGTCATACGTGAATTGGCAGCTCGTTACCTTCGGCATCACGATCACCGCCGCGTCCAGTCCACCCGTCTGCGACAGCGGCGTGGCCGAGCGCGTCAAGCTCACCGGATTCGTCGCCGAGGCTCCCGTGCAGTCGTACACCACCAGTTCATCCGTGCCGTCTCCGTTGAAGTCGCCAAACATTTTCAGCGTCTGCGATGTGCTCACCGCCGTGGAATTCAGCCCCGAACCAGGCGGCAGGTACGGTGGAATCACTCCCATCAGGAACACTCCCGTCGGCACCACCGGATCGCCGCTGGCGTGTGATTCCGTGAATGTCGCCGTGATCGAAGAGGTCCCCACCGACGTAATTTGCACTACCTCTTCTGTCGTTCCCGTCCCAACGGAAACTTTCTCGTTCACAAACAGGTTGTCCGTCGAGCTCACCGGCGCCGTCTGCGACGTTCCTGTTCCGCTCACTGCACCGGTCAGCGTGATGACGGCGCCCGAGCTTCCCTCCAGCGGCACCGCATCCGCCTTCAGGATCGCCGTGCTCACCGTTCCTGCCTGGCCGATTTCCTCGGACATCTGCGTCAGCGCCGCCGTCATGTTCTGGTCCAGGTCGGCACTCAGTTCCAGCCCCCTGTATCTCTGCTGGTAGCTAAGCAACGCTCCAAGAATTGCTCCCGACACCACCAGGAAGAGCGCCATGCTGATTACGAACTCCAGCAGCGTAAAGCCCCCATCGCTTTTATTCATGTGTCGATTCATCATTGTGTCTTCACGCTCACCAGCGTCGCCGCCGGAGCGTTCATTTCCGTTGCCGACGACGATAGCGGCTCCACCACCACCGTGATGTACTTCGTATTCGTATCGCCGTTGTGAATATCGATCCGCCACATCCGCAGGTAAGCCGCGCCCTCCGACGTTGACGGAACCGATGAAGGAATCGACCCATCGTCCATCACATAGTCGTAGTAGCCCGTCGTCGGTGTTGTCACGCTTCCCGCCGACAACGTCACGCTTGCTCCGCCGAGCATCGCGTCATCAAACGGCGCCGCCATCAACTCCTCCATCTTGCTCTGCGCATAGCCCGCCGTTCGCGTCGCTTCGTCTCCCTGGCTGTAGCTTCTCGATGTTGCGATCGCCAGCAGCCCGGCTATTCCCACCGCGATCACCATCAGGATCAGTGTCGCGAAGAGCACTTCAAGCAGTGAGAATCCGTTCTGGTCGCAGCTTCTGAGTCTTCTACCGCTCACGTTCAGTTAACCTCCGTTGTCCATGAGCTCGTGTCGTAACGATAAATCGATGGTTTTCCGTTGCCCGAAATTCCTATCGCGTAGTAGTGCGCGTACTCGCTCGATTGCACGTAAAGCACGTAGTCGGAAACAAAACCCGGCGGAGTATTCGTATCGATCGGCATTCCCCGTGAGTTGAAGTAAATCGTCAGGTCCTGCGTCGGAGAGTTGCCGCTCTGGTTTCCCGCCCCGTTCGAGACGCTCCCGTAGCCAAAGCTCACTCCATGGTTCAGGTACACGTCTCCTCCCTCTTGCTGATAGCTGCCGCCTTCCTTCTGAACTTCGATGTGGCAGGAGTTCGTGGACGTGGAACACACCAGCCGCGAGTGTGCAAAGTCGCCGACCGCGCGCATCCGTGCCAGCCCAATCTGGCTATAGATGTTTTCTACGCTTGACCGGACCCGGTAAGCGTCAAGAGCGTTCAATGCGTTGGGAACCGCAATTGCGGTGACGATGATGCTCAGTGCCGCAACCACCAGCACCTCAAGAAGAGAGAATCCCGTTTCCCCGCTTTTCCTTAACATCACACAACCACCGTGCTGACTAAGATTTTCGGGTCCTCAGCTGTTCGCGGGAATCATTGCGCTGGCGCTACTTTCATGACTGCCGGGCTCACCAGCCGCACGGAACCATGCCGCTACAGGCCGGTTCGCGTCCACGTCGATTGCGATTCAGTGAGGGTAAATTGCGGTAAGTTTATCCCATTCGGGATTTCACAACACGATTTTTTATCTTTGGAGAGACATTACAAAAACCTTACAAAAGTGTGGCTACTTCTCTCTTGAGGCAGAGTGCGCAATCAGTACCCACTCCCCGCCCACCGGCTGCCAGACATCCAAAACCCGCACCCGGCCCGCCCTTTGGCTGGCCAGCGTCAGCGTCACCACCATGTCCGTGCCGGCCGGAGCGGATTCCACCTCGCCCGCCTGCACTGCTCCCATGTCCATCGCCTTCAATCTTTCCATTATCGCGTCGCGGCCCTTGACCGCGCCAGCCTCATCGCTCCACATTGCCATCGGAGCCACGCGCTTCTCCACCGCGTTCCAGTTCTTGCTCGATATGTCGCGCCACAGCAGCCGTTCCAAATGTTCCGCGCTCGTCGCCTAGTTCCAGCCTGGGTTCTTTTTCTCTCCCCACATCGAACATCCCGCCAGGCACCATACCGTCAACCCTGCCAGCAGCACCATCGTCGTTCGCTTCATGCGCCGGATTCTACTCCACGCCCCGCAACAGCAAAAGAGGCCGCCCAAGGGCGGCCTCTTCGTGCAAAACTGGATTCCCGTTATGCGTTGTCGATTGCAACCGTCTTCTTCGCGTCCGTCGAACATCCTCCGCAACACCCATTCGCCTTGTCGAAGTTAAATCGGTCAAGCTGCTTCTCGAACGGGATCGAGTACTTCTTCTCGATCTTCTCGCGATACGTCGGCCCCGAGTTATATGTGCAGAACGGATACAGCTTCCCGTCCGGCGCCGCGTAGTGAATCACGCAGCGCTTCACGCGCTCCACGTCGTAGTTATAGTGATCCATGAAGTGCATGCCGGCCACCAGCAGCGTGCGGTACGTAAACGTTCCGTCCATCCCGTCGCGCCCCAGTTTCTTGTTCGTCATGCCTTGCAGCGTTTGCAGGAACTTCGTGAACGTCAGCCCCGGAGGCGCCAGCTCTTCCTTGAAATGTTTCTTCAGTGAATTCCACGCACTCACCTGGTGATAGAACTTGAAGAACGACTTCTCCGTCTTCTGCGCCAGCGCTTCAATGTCCTGCAACATCGCCGGCAAATCCACAAACCGCGTCACCGGCACTGCCTTCTTCGATTTCTCGTCCACAAACATATACGTGCCCAGCGAGCAGTGCGGGTGCGCCGAAATCGTCGGTACGCCCTCGCCCCGTATCGCTGCCATCAGTTTCGAGAACGGCGTCACGCTACTCAGCGGATACCAGTCGTTGTATGTATCGAACATTCCCGTCTGCTTCGCCAGTTCATGCACCAGGTCCGCCTGCGTGAACCGTTTCTGCTCTAGTTCGCGCCGCGAAATGCGTCCCGTAAATGCCACCGGCTGGAAGCTGATGCCGCTCACCGTGTCCACGTTCTCGATTGCCACTCGCAGGATCTCGCCCAGTTCGTGATCGTTGATGCCCTTCACGATCGTCGGCACAAACACGATCTTGATCCCCACCTTGCGGCAGTTCTCGATGCACTTCATCTTCTTTTCGAACAGCGGCTCTCCGCGCGTCTTGCGATATGTCTCGTCGCTCACGCCGTCGAATTGCAGGTAGAGTGTCGCCAGTCCCGCTTCCTTGCTCTTCCGCGCGAACTCCAGGTCGTTCAGCATGATTCCGTTCGTCGCCGCCTGGATGTGCGTAAAGCCCATCTCTCTCGCCATCGCAAGGATTTCAAAAAACTGCGGATGGATCGTCGGTTCGCCGCCCGAGAACTGCACCACGCGCCCGGCCACCGGACGCTCATCGCGCAGCGCCTGCAACATCACTCTTATCTGTTCGAGGTCCGGTTCGTAGAGATATCCAGCCGCATTCGCGTTCGCGAAACACACCGGGCACGTCAGGTTGCAGCGGTTCGTCAGGTCCACGTTCGCCAGCGCCGAATGCGACGTGTGCAGCGAACACAGTCCGCAATCGTCCGGACACTTCGCATTCGCGCCCGTGTTGATCGCCGGATTCTCCAGTCCGCGCCCGTCGCCGAACTCCCACTCTTCCATCTTCATGTAGAGCTTCACGTCGCTGAACACGCAGTCCTTGAAATCTCCGTGTTCCGCACACGTCTTCTCCATCATCACCTTGCCGTTCTCTTCGAACACCCGCGCGGAAATCAGCTTGCCGCAATCCGGACACAGCGACTCCGTCTGCTTCGGCAGTCCTCGCTTCACCGGTTCAATCGGTGCTCCCGTAAATGTCTTTTCCGGTTGGATGATCTTCAGGCCGGGCCGCTTCGTCGTCGCAAATGTCGTGCTCACGCGTACTCTCCACGTTCAAAAAGTCGTGCCACATACCCGGATGCGTCTTCGCAATCACTGCACGGCAAGACGCGCAAAATCCGCTATT
This sequence comes from Acidobacteriota bacterium, assembly GCA_021779935.1. Taxonomy (GTDB): domain Bacteria; phylum Acidobacteriota; class Terriglobia; order Terriglobales; family Acidobacteriaceae; genus JAJXZT01. The sequence continues at coordinate 45,983 of JAJXZT010000007.1, read as the reverse complement.
TACCGGGGATCGGCAGCTTTTATTGTCATTCTTTCGATGTACTTCGGGATGTGCTATCCGTCACGACTGTCCGTGATGTACCCTCGCAGTCGCCGGTCAAATCGCGCGTTCAACGGCAATTTCCGTCATTAAACTGCGTACTCTCTCCACCGCCCGTACTTTCCCATCCGGCTCCTCGCACTCGCCGCGCATTTTTGCCGTTCCGTGGAATTCCGGAACAATTCCCACTCCGCCGGAGTCTGTGCAAACGTGCGCGAGTTCTTTTGCCATGCTGTCCGGCATCCGATACCATCTCGCGCGAGCCTTATTCGTGGAAATCTGCTCAGGGGGTAGTCATGCGCAAGTTTCTCCTCGCTGTACTCCTGTTTTCCGTCGCATCCGTTGCCCAGTCGTCTTCCAAGCCTGCCGAGTCCGCTGCTCCATCGGCCATCGATCTTCCCGTCCACCGCGTTGTCCTCTATAAGAACGGTGTCGGCTATTTCGAACACTCTGGCCTCGTTCGCGGCAACCAGGAACTTAACATCCAGTTCACAACCGGCCAGCTCAATGACGTGCTCAAATCATTGACGGTTGTCGATCTCGGCGGCGGACAGGTCACCGGTATCCGCTACAACTCCATCGCCCCACTGTCGCAGCGCCTCTCTACCTTGCGCCTACAGCTTGGAGAAAACGCCTCCCGCTCCGACTTTCTCAACGCCTTGCGCGGCTCGCGCGTCGAGGTCCGCAGCGGCGCCGCCCCGGTTCTCGGCCGTCTCCTCTCCGTGGGCAATGACCAACGCATCGATCCCAAGACCGGCATGACAGAGATGTTGACGCGCGTCACCCTCGTAACCGACTCCGGCGACATGCGCAGCTTCGATCTCTCGTCCGCCGTCACCGTCCACATCGCCGACCCCGACCTCAACAAGGAAGTCGGTCGCTATCTCAATCTTGTCGCCTCCGCCCGTGCTCGCGATCAGCGCATCATGACCATCTCCACCAGCGGCACCGGCGAACGCCAGGTTGATATCTCTTACATCAGCGAGGTCCCCGTTTGGAAATCGACGTACCGCATCGTGCTTCCCAAAGACCCGAAGCAAAAAGCACTGCTCCAGGGCTGGGCGATCATCGACAACACCGTCGGCGAAGACTGGAAGAACGTCGAACTCTCGCTCGTGGCGGGAGCGCCGCAGTCTTTCATGGAAAACCTCTCCCAGCCTCTCTACATGCGCCGTCCCACCATCGCCCTGCCGAAAACAGCCATGCTCACCCCGCAGACGCACGAGGGCACCATGGAAGCCGAGGAGTCATCAACTCGCGGCGTTGGTGGAGGCGTGGCAGGCGGTGTGATGGGTGGAGTGATTGGCGGAATTGTCCCTCCTCCGCCGCCTCCACCGATGAGCGCTCCATTGGCGGCGCGGAAGGCTGACTATATGGCCAGGGGCGTTGTGCCCGCCTCCGGACTCGCGGCGATCACTGGCGTCATCGTGGACGCCTTAGATGCGGTAGTACCCGGCGCAAAGATCACGGTAACTAACACCGGGACAACCTCTACCCGGACTACGTACAGTGACGACCATGGATTGTTCGTGGTTAATAACCTTGAACCCGGTACGTACACGGTGTCCGTCAGTTTGGCGGGCTTCCAGACATATCGAACCAGTGGCGTGTCACTCTTGCCCAGCCAGATCGCCAGCAGCAACATCCGCCTCCAAGTCGGTAGCGTCAACCAAACCGTCGAAGTCACCTCCGGTGATTTTGAAAACTCGTTTGCTCCCGCCGCCCAGGGGGCCGCACTCGGCGATCTCTTCGAGTACGCCATCAAGCAGAAGATCACCGTCCTCAAAAACCAGTCCGCGCTCGTCCCCATCGTGCAGTCCCGCATCGACGCCGAAAAAGTTACGCTCTGGAACGACTCCGATCAGGTTCCTCTCCGCGCTCTCTGGATCACCAACTCCAGCGGCCTCACGCTCGATGCCGGCACCTTCAACATCGTTGAGGCCGACTCCTTCGCCGGCGAAGGTCTCCTCGGAGAAATCAAGCCCGACGAAAAGCGCCTGCTCTCTTACGCCGCCGACACCTCCGTCCGCATCACCACCGAGGACGATTCCGACACTCGTCCCTACACGCACCTTCGCATCGCAAAGGGCCTCATGAAGCTCACCCGCGAGCAGCGCGAGAAGGAAACCTACACCATCCACAACGCCGACACCTCCGCACGTTCCGTCATCATCGAGCACCCGGTGCGCGACGGCTGGCAGCTCGCCGATGGCGTCAAGCCAGACGACACTTCCGCCTCTTACTATCGCTTCCGCGTCCCCGTCGAAGCCGGTAAAACCGCAAAGCTTTCCGTCGAGGAGTACCACCCCGAAGAGACTCTCTACGCCCTCACCAACCTCACCGACGACCAGATCGTACTAGCCACTGGCGGCAGGCATCTCGACCCCGCAATCGAGCAGGCTCTCCGCCGCATCCTCGCCAAGAAAACCGAAGTCGCAAATGTCGACTCCCAGATTGCCTCGCGCCGTCAGGAAGTCGAACGCATTAACCGCGAACAGTCTCGCCTTCGCGAAAACATGAAGGTCCTCAAGGGCAGTCCCGAGGAGAAGGCCCTTCTCCAGCGCTACGTCGCCGAGCTCAATCAGCAGGAGGATTCTCTCGCTTCGTTGAACAAGGAGATCCACTCGCTCACCTCTGATCGCCTCAAGCTCGCCACCGAACTCAACGATATGGCCCAACAACTCACCTTCGATGAGAAGCTGTAAGCCTCCTCGGGAAGTCCGCCCAGACGCACGAAAGCCGCCATCTCTGGCGGCTTTCGCATTTCCCTGATGCCGGCTTTTTAGTCGCCGAACACTTCTTCTTTCTTTTCCGGTGCCGGAGTCGCGCCCAGTTGTCCCAGCGGCACGAAGCCTTCCGGCTTCGGCTTCTCGCCCAGCACGTGCTGACGATACAGGGCCATCATCTTGGCGTTTTCCGCCTCGGTCTTCAGGTCCGTACCTTTCAGCTTCGCATCGCGTGCGCGCAACTTCTCTTCGCGCGCCGTCTTTGCGATTCCCAGGTCGTCCAGCGTGTGGTTGCGGTCGGCGTGCACGTGCGCCTCGTTCAGAGCCAGTGAGTGCTCCGAGCTTTCCATCGCAACCTTCTTGCCGCCCGCGAAGATCTCATGCCGGCCGTGCTCTTCGTACCACTTCGTCAGCGTCGCCGTCATGTGCATCTTCTCGATGATGTTCCGCCAGCCCACGCCCGTGTTATAGGCGCAGAAGCTGATTTCGCCTTCCTGTGTCGCGTACGGAATGATGCATTGCTCCGTCCGACGGAAGTCGTAGTTGAACAGGTCCTGGAACCACATGCCTGCAATGAACAGGAAGTTCCAGCGATCCTGCCGCCGCTTCTTGATGTCGTCGACCGTGCGGTCCGGCGTCGACTTGCCATATTTTTCGTTGGCCTTGTCCGTCGCGCCAAACGTCTTGTCGAACTTCTTCAGCAGATCCATGAACCGGAAGTGCTTCGGCGCCTTGAACGGATCGTAGTTCCGGCCCAGTGCCAGCGACATGCCCACGATCGACAGGAACTTTCCGCGTCCCGCGTCGTTCACCTTCGCCACGTCTTTCGCAATCCGGTCGCCGTTCAGGAAAGCCGTTACCGGCACTGCTTCTTTCGTTTCCTTGTCGATCATCACCGCCATGCCCACGCCGCAGTTCGGATGGCAGCCGCAGCTCAGCGATCCCCAATCCTTGTCCGGTCCGTGCACCACGTCGGCCCAATCGCTGAACGTGCTCATGAACGAGATCGGGAACCAATCGCGAGTCGGCTCGCCCAGTCCTGTCTGGTTCTTCACGTCATGCGCCAGGTGGCTCAGCGTGTAGCGTTGTGCCGCGCGACGTTCATCCGTCACTTCCTCGTCGCGGCCCGTAAACGACACCGGCTGGAACGACAGGAACGAAATCGTCTTCGGATTATCCAGCGCAAACTGGATGATGCGTCCCACCTGCTCGTTGTTCACGCCGTTCACGATCGTCGTTACCGGCACAATGTCCACGCCCGCGCTGTGCAGGTTTTCAATCGCCCTCAGCTTCACGTCGAACAGGTTGCCCACCGCGCGGTGGCTGTTCGCCGCGTTGCCGATTCCGTCGAACTGCAGGTACGCATAACGCAATCCGGCTTCCGCCGCCTGCCGCGCAAACTCCGGACTCTTCGCAAACTCGATACCGTTCGTTGCTGCCTGCACCGAGTTGTATCCCACCTTGCGCGAGTACGCCACCGCGTCCAGGAAGTACGGTGACAGGGTCGGTTCGCCGCCCGAGAACTGCACGCTCATCTGCCGCTTCGGCTTGATCGTGATGGCGTCGTCCAGCATCTGCTTGATTTCGTTCCACGTCAGCTCGTGTACAAATCCCACCTGGTTCGCGTCCATGAAGCACGGATCGCACATCATGTTGCAGCGGTTCGTCAGGTCGATCGTCAGCACCGATCCGCGCCCATACTTCACCGTCGAAGTCCCGTGGTCGTGCAGTTTTTCATCGTTGTGCGCGCGAATATCGCGTCCCGGAAACACTTCTTCCAGGTGGCGGAAGAACGCCGTGTCAATCGCCATCACGTCTTCGAAGTGCCCATGCTTCGGACAATCCTTCACCATCAGGATCTTGCCGTCCCGCTCGATGATCTGCGCCTTGATCTCGCCGACCTTTTCGTTGAGCAGGATTTCGTACGGCAGCTTGCCGTCCAGAATCTGCTGGCGAATCTCCGGCACGCATTTCGGGCACAGCGAGTCCGTCGTACGCGGCCAGCCCAGCGGCGGCTTCGTCTTCTGATACGACTTCAGTAGCGGCTTGTCGCTCCACTTCGGAGTGAACGATGGGTTGGGATGAATGCTGTTCAGCTTTTCGAACGCCGCCCACGCAGCCTTCGCGCCATACGTAAATGCCTTTTCAACATACTTAATCGGCTTATGCATGTACCGCTATCTCCTCACCACACCCGCGACCCATTCGCTCGGTGTCCTTGGGGAATTCCCTTCGAGTAATTCCGCCCGGGGATTCGCGCACCCTGTTTCCGGACCGGGTACGTTTTCCATGCCCGCAAACTGCGGACAAATTACACAGTTCTCCCCACATACTCGTGGCAATGCCATCCTAAAGCTACGGTTCCCTCCGCCCAATGCAGAAACCATGAACGGCGGCTTTTAGGGGTTCATTGGCAAGATATCACATCAAATGGTGACCTAGATCACTGGCTAACGTGTTGAATCCACGGGAGGAATCGCCCCAGCCATCCTCCTCTTTTCCGCCTCCTTTTTTGCCCATCGAAAACCACCGCCGCTTCGCAACCCGGTCTCGTTCCCGCTACTCTCCATCCACCACTTTGGAACACCATCCACCCGAATCCCGGAACCTTTCATCTCCCTCTATCGTATCTTTTACTGTCGGTGGTATAACCCGTTTGAACGGTTTCGGGCAGACCGGCTGTAGACGTGCTTCGAGCCCGGGGGAGGAGCAACCATGTTCTGCAATCACTGTGGCAAACCAATCCAGTCCGATGCTGTCTTCTGTCAGAGTTGCGGCGTCCGCATCACACCGGAAGTCATCGCGCCGTCCAAGCGTCTCTTTCGTTCGCGTTATGACAAAAAAATCGCAGGTGTCTGCGCCGGCGTTGCCGACTATTTCGAGCTCGACGTCACGCTTGTCCGCGTGCTCTGGCTGCTCTGCATCATTCTTGGCGGCACTGGCTTCCTTATCTACGTCATTCTCTGGATCGTCGTGCCCATGGAACCTGAGCGTCTCTACTCACCCGCGTCCACCGTCCAGCAGGTGTAGAAAAGGTTCTTTTGTGAAGCGACCAGGTGCGCCACTTAATCTTCGTGTCCTACCCTTGTCGCGTGCAGTTCGCGACAGGGTGGGGTAGTTCGACGGGTGCCTCATACAATTCTTCTGTTGCTTTTGCCTTTGCTCAGCAGCTCAGTAGCTTAGTAGCTTAGTAGCTTTCCCAACCTGCTACCCTTGTCCCATGTCCGGCGTCTCCGTTCCTTCTGACCGTCTCGCGCTCGTCCGACGCGGCAAATCGCTCGAGTACTTCACGCTCGCTTGGAATTCCCTTGAAGCCGTCGTCTCCATCACTGCGGGATTTCTTGCCGGTTCGGTTTCGCTTGTCGGCTTCGGTTTTGACAGCCTCATCGAAATGACTTCCGGCGGCGCGCTTCTCTGGCGCATGCATGCCGATCACGACCCCGAGCGCCGCGAGCGTGCTGAAAACCTGACTCTGCGCGTCGTCGGCGTCTGCTTCCTCGTCCTCGCCGCTTACGTCACGTTTGAAGCCGTGCACGACCTCATCACCCGCGATGCTTCTGAACGTAGTCTTCCCGGCATCATCATCACGGCCCTGTCCGTCGTCGTCATGCCCTTGCTCAGCCGCGCCAAGCGCCGCGTCGGACGCGCCCTCTCCAGCAACGCCATGATGGCCGACTCTCGCCAGACCGACTTCTGCGCTTACCTCTCCGCCATCGTCCTCACCGGACTCCTCGCCAACGCCTTCTTCGGACTCTGGTGGAGTGATGCCGTCGCGTCTCTTCTGCTCGTTCCCCTCATCACCCGCGAAGGCCTCGAGTCCCTCCGCGGCAAATCCTGTGCTTGCCACTGAAACCGGAATGTTTCTCTTGGTGGTCAATATTGCTAGTAAAAGACACCAGGCCTTGTAATCCTTGTAAGCAAAACCGGTACCATCCGTGAGACGGAAATGTTCTGGACACGATGGACTTTCTCTTGATCATTCGTCTGTTGTATTTCAGATTCCTCGTCGCGGATGGTGCCGTATACTTATTGCGCATTGCCCTGATCGTCGGCGAACTCACCGCCACCCCTTCCCTGGCGTGAGCAGGGTGCTTTCAATATCATCACGATCGGAGTCACCATGAAACACAGTTTGCGAAATTCCATCTGGTTGTTGACTTTTGCGGTCGCGGTCATCGTGTGTACCCCGTCGTTGGCGATGGCGTTTCAGCCCCAGCGCGGAATGGACTACGGCCAACGGCCGTCCAGCGCCGCTGAACGGAACGGCTACGAGGATGGTCTCCGCTACGGCCAGCACGATAGAAACGTAGGCAAGCCGTCCCGGCCAACCGACAGCCAGGCGTATGGCGACGCCAATAGGGGCTACAACTCTCGCTTTGGCAGCCGTGACCGTTACAAGGTCGAGTACCGTCGCGGATACGTCAATGGATACGAGCAAGGCTATCGCGGTAATTACCGCAATGACATGAACCGCGATCAGCGGGACGATCGCGACCGGAACGACATGAACCGCGATCGGCGGGATGATCGCAACCGGAACGACATGCGCGATAACCGCTACGGACCCACCGGCAGTGCCGCCGAACGGAATGGCTATGAAGACGGTCTCCGTTACGGCCAGCACGATAGAAACGTAGGCAAGGCATTTCGTCCAACCGACAGTCAAGCTTATGGCGACGCCAATCGAGGCTACAACTCCCGCTTCGGCGACCGCGATCGCTACAAGTCCGACTACCGTCAGGGATACGTCAAGGGTTACGAGCAAGGCTATCGCGGCTCATACCGTCGATAACCTTCCATTCAATTCAGTCCAATACAAGATGCCCCATTCAGAGCTTTTTTAATGTCTGAGTGGGGCATCTTGGCGTAAACAACAATAGTATTTGCGCGTACCAATTGAATACCCGTATCGTCGCTGACACGGCTACGCGTGGCGCGGGCAATCCTGATAGTAGAATTGGGTCGAGATGCTACCTGACAAATTTTTGCGCGTGCTGGAACATGAAGGGGTCGTGGCGATTGCGACCCTGGAAGAAACCGGACTTCCTCACCTTGTAAATACCTGGAACAGCTACATCCAGATCACGGCAGATGGGCTGCTTGTAATACCTGCCGGCGGCATGTGTACGACCGAAAAGAACCTTTCGCGGAACAACACTGTCCTGCTCACAATGGGGAGTCGCGACGTGGAGGGGAAGCGTGGGCCGGGGGCTGGTTTCCTCATTAAAGGAACCGCTGAGTTTTTATATGCGGGCACGGAATTCGACCTGATCAAAAGCAAGTTTCCCTGGGCAAGAGCCGCTTTGAAGGTGGCGATCACGGACATTACGCAAACCTTGTGATGATCCCGCAATAGCCGGGCGCCCCATCCTGAGCGCAGCGAAGGGTGGGAACCACTTACCCCTTACTTTTGCTTTCCTCTTTTAACTTTTCACTTCTCCCGGTCTGCGTCTAGTGCTCCATATCTGTCAGCAGTTGGCACATGTGGGACTTTCACATAAATCTGTTTCGGGGGAGCATAGACTCTGTTGCCCACCGTCCGGCGCGACCTCAATGAGTAGAGAGGCCGGTGGCAGTGGGAAGGATGGCTTGGTAGCTGGCGTCGAGGGCGGGGCCGAGGAGAATGATGGCCGTGATTCGACGAACTACTTGGGCGAAGTACGCGGCCTCCTCGGGATGGAGGGGGCGACTGAGGAGCGGATATTCGCGGTAGCTGAGCCATTTTTTTAGAACCTGATAGCCGCCGAGCGTGTAGTTCCACACGTTGACGGGGACGGCGGTCCACAGCGAGGCACCATTGAGATGCACGTCAACACAGGTTTCGCCTAAGAGGGCGAGCGCGTCTTCGAGAGTTAGGGATTGCGTCATGGCAAGTGTGGCAAGCTTTTCCTGCTCGGCATCAGTCCATAGACGCGCGGGAGACATACCACGGCCCGGCATGACAGTGCTTCCCTGGCCTCGGCTGCCCCAGCCGGCGGTGAGCTTAAGGGTCTCTTCGAGGTTTGGATTTTGAGGAAGCTTGAGTGCGGCCAAGAAGGACCACTCAGCGGTGAGATTGATGGAGGACTCGGCGTCGAGGAGCTCGGCAAGGCGGCGGCCGAGGGTGGCAGAGTGGATAAGAAGTTCGGCGGTGGCGGGGAGAGGGATGCGGGGCCAATCGCTCAGTAAAGCTCCGGAGTTTTCGCTGCGGTACTGCGGGGTGTGCATGGTGGCCAGGGCATGGAAAAAGAGGTCATGAGCACCTAAAGGGGATGGATATAGAGAAGCGGCATCTGGGGAAATGTTGTCCTGAACTTCCGAAACTCCGGGTAGCGTTTCCGCCTGTAGCTGCAATGGAAAAATACTCGCACCCTTCTCAATTACGTGGAGACTCGTCAGAGCGGATGTGACGCAAGGCGGGTCATAAGCCCTACGATTACTCTGCGCCGAGACGATGGCTACTCCGTTACTTATCCTTGCATGCCAGTAATCTTCTCTCTTCTCATCAATCAACTTCGTGTGACTCTCCCAGTAGAGCCATCTGAGGTCAAATGGTCTATAGCAGTAACGCTCAGTCTGCGCTCTGGTCAGATTTTCATTTAGCTGTTCCAAACTTGGGGCCGTTCCGTTCTCAACCGCAAGTTGGATCTCTGCCATTCTTCTCTCAAGGAGATATTTCCTTGTGTCCTTGGCGTTAAAACGCGTTGCGTCGGTCATTGCTATAGGAACTAGCCTGGACACGTCCTCATCAGAGTTTTCGATGTTCAAATAAGCCCCCATACGTTCGATCAGACGGTCACAATCTATATCCACAACGAAGGGGTCGCGGCTGGTCTTGATCCCGGGAAACGAGATAGGAAAGAGTTCAGGCAGACGCGGCCAGGAGGTGTATGCGGTGGAGTGCACGCGGTGGGCGAAGGGGTTGCCGAGGGCTTCGACTGAAATAAGGGGGCTGTACTCCGGTTCATCTTCGTGGCGGCTCTCGCGTTCGAGTTGGCCGAGTTTACCAGTCCCCCAGAGATCGCGGATGTGAAGGATGGTGGTGGATTCTGAGGTGTTGCGTACAAGGGTCGTGATCGCGGTGCCAACTTGAATTCCTTCGCGGTTCTGAGGGGTCGAAAACGCGCTGGGATCGGGGCGGCCATCCGGCGTGGTCTTGCCCGTGCGGTACTTGTCGCCGTTGAGATTGTCGATAAGGAGATGCTGGAAAGTACGAAGGTAGTGGTGGCGCATGGTGGTATGTGAAAGACCGTCGAGCCATGCGTTATTGGAGATGAAGGAGACGATTCCCTTGCCGTCGGCGTTGGCGGCGATACGCCGCTCGGCGATACGGAAGAAGCGAATGTAAAGATCATTGAGACCTTGCCCCTGTGGCGTCGGTAGACCTTCAACCGGTGCCCGGTAGGCGGTGGTGAGGCCACGTTCTTCTTCAATCTTTGCGATGCCTGCGTAGCCGTTGTAGGGCGGATTGCCTAGGATGACGAGGATGGTGCCCTGCTGCTTGATGTTTTCGGAGTCCTCGCGTTCGCGGCGGAACTCTTCGAAAATAACGGACTGCGGGTGCCGCTCGGGGACCCATCCGGTGAGGGCGTTGGTGAGAAACACTCCCGCGCGGTGATCGTCGGTGAGGGGCGCACCTGCGGCCTCCAGCAGCGAGGCGAGCTGAAGGTGGGCGATGACGAATGGCGCGGGCATGATCTCAAATCCGAAGACGCGGGTGAGAGCTATGGTGCGGAGATCATTGGGCACAAGCGCCGTATCGTGGCCGGCGTTTTCAAGCAGCGTCTGATGGATGCGATGTAGGACGGCTGTGAGATAGGCCCCAGTGCCGCAACAAGGGTCGAGGATGCGAACGGCAGGTGAAGCCAGTCCGAGCGGCTGATTTAGCTCGGATCGGAGGAGCTGATCGATGCGCTCCACCATGTAATTGACGATCTCTTTCGGTGTGTACCAGACTCCCAAGTCCTTGCGAAGCTGGGGATCGAAGGCTTCGAGGAAAGGCTCGTAGAAGTAGGCAACCGCCTCGTCTTCGCGGAAGGTTTCAAAGAATGCGGGCTGAACACGGTTGAGGGCTTCGCCCGCGAGATTGAGAACTTCCTGAAGCTGTATGGAGTTCAACGCGCCGGGGTCGGACACTTCTCCGAACAGCTTGCGCAGGACCGGGACGCGAAGATAGTGAGCGGAGACGCGCCAATCGAAACGAGCGCCGGGCGTGCGTGATTCCGGAGCGCGACGCCAGAGAATCCATGCGGAAAATATTCCGTAAAAAAGTGTCTGGACCAGTGTGGATCGAAAAAAGTGTTCGCCTTTTTCTCCTTCGAACTGGATGCCGAGTGACTCCGTAAGCGCGAGCTTAACGGTGCGGAAGCTGCCGAGAGGATGATCTTCGGCGCGGGCGCGGGCTTCGCGAGCGTAGGAAGCGAGTAGCCAGGCTACGTCCTTGGGCTGAACAAGGGGAGCGCGATAGAGCATAACGCGAGCAAGAAAGTCGGGCAATAGGTCATTGTGCCGCGCGAAAGAGGAAATCGTGCCCGACCAGAGCGAGTTTGGTGAAACGGCGAGTATGTAACTTTCGAGCGTTTGCACCGTTCCCGCGACGAGTTTGAGAAGTCGAAACTCGCGTAGGTTGGTGATCAGAACCAGTCCGTATTGATCGAGGTAACGCCGCGTCTGTTCGCTGTTGGTGAGGGTGTCGAGATTGTAGTCAGCAGGTTTGATTTCGACGACGCCACGTTCCGGGTTCTGAAGAGTCTGCGGTTCGGTGTTGCGGCGATTGCGATTGGGCTGCGGAAAGAAGCCTCCGTCGGGCATGCCAGCGCCTTGATCGCGGAGTTGCGTGGAGAAAAGTACGGGAGGCTTCAGCTTTGACCCCGCGGCGTTTAGGAGTCGATCCAGTGGGGGATAAAAAGAGGTCTCGGCAGTCGCGGAACCGGTGGAGCGAATGGCGCGGAGATCGGTAAGGTACTGGGCGACACTGTAGGTGGATGGCATGCCGTTTCCAATAATTGCACAGAGAGTGGGTTAATCACCGGTGCGAAGTTTGATTCGGGGCTGGGCCGACTCATCCGCGCCGATCACTCTATGCTCCGTCCCTTGCAATCGCGAATGAATTTTCCTCTTCAAATCCGTGCTCATCCGTGGCAAATTTTCTTTCCTCTGCGACCTCTGCGTTCGAGTCTCGTCTTTCCTCCGTGTTCCTCTGTGACCCTGTGGTGATCCTTCCTCTTTCGAAACCTCCGACACCTCCGAAACTTCCGAAACCAGCCCTGCTCACATGTCAAGAGGACGCGGGTCACACATTTCCCCCAGCTATTTCAAAACAAAGCAAATAGAGTTTTGAATTCGATGTCACCTTTTCCCCCTCCCATATGTCACACTAGATATAGAGAGACAAATCACTCAGAGCCCGCCACGCGCGGGCTTTTGCTTTTGCTGTTCAGCAGTTCAGCGGCTTAGTAGCTCAGTAGCTCGCCTTCGCTGGCTAAGAGCCAAGAGCTAATAGCTAATAACTCTCTACAAGTCCTTTGTTTTGTAATATTTACATGACATTTCTCTAAATATCTGAAAACAAAGTATTTAAAAATAGGGGGTGGGGGGTATTACACAAACGGTTAACCCCAGCGGTTCCGTGACATTGACGCATTCGAACGTGCCATCGAAAATGGATGGGCTCTGGTATTTCGCTGCTGTTTTCACGTGAGATTCGTGCTGCTCAGTTTCGGCCCGTTTCGTCGGAGAACTGTCTCCGATGAATCCTCGCGCGAACGCCGTTCCGCGTCCTCTTTTCCCATCATCGGCCTGGCTGCTCTGCTCTGTGTCGAGATCGCCTTGACCGGCTGCGGACACAAGCACCGCGCGCGCGTTCATGTTCCGCCGCCGCCAACCATCTCACCCCCTGAGACGAACGCTGGTCGAACGCCTCCGCCGCGAACGCCCGAAGGTTCGGAGATCCAGGTCAGCCCGAACGCCAGGGTCCTCTGGTCCGAAACCGGACTCGCCAGTTGGTACGGCCCGCCGTATCACAACCGTCAGGCCGCCGACGGCTCCATCTTTAACACCAACGCCATGACGGCCGCCAACAACGTACTACCCTTTGGCTCCGTCGTCCGGGTCACGAACCTTAAGACGGGACACTTCGCCGTCGTCCGCATCACCGACCGCGGCCCGTTCTATGGCAAGCGCATCATCGACCTATCCGAGGCCGCCGCGAAAGCCGCAGACGTCTATCTTCCCGGCACCGCGATGGTGCGCGTCGATGTCCTCTCGGCCCCCGCGCCCATCACCTCCGGTGGACGCTGGTGCGTGCAGGTCGGGGCGTTCCCGCATCAGAGCGATGCCATCTATCTGAAGCAGGACATCCAGCGCCACTACCAGGACGCTCAGGTCCTCCAGTTCCCCGGACCCACCGGGTACTGGGTGCGCGTCAAGGTCCCCGACGGAAATAAGCAGCGCGCCCAGCAGATCGCCCGCTCCATCCATACGGATGAAGGCGGAGTCTTCATGGTTCGCCTCGATTGACCTTCAAGTCGGGCTTCACTCGGAATTAGAATGTGGCCATGACTGACTGTCTCTTCTGCAAAATCGTTGAGGGCAAGATTCCGTCGAAGAAGGTTTACGAGGACGACAAAGTCTTCGCCTTTGAGGACGTCAATCCGCAAGCGCCAACGCACATTCTTCTCGTGCCCAAGCGTCACTTCGAGGGACTGAACAAAGCCGTTCCCGAAGACGCGGAGATTCTCGGCTACCTGCAACTTGTGGCTGCAAAGATCGGCCGCGAACGCGGCATTGAGGATGGATATCGAACCGTGCTCAACGTCGGACCTCGCTCCGGCCAGTCCGTCTTCCACCTGCACCTTCACCTCATCGGTGGACGCGACATGACTTGGCCTCCGGGCTAACGTGAGAGCCCCCAAAGAGAAAGGCCCAAACTCATGAGTGAGTCTGGGCCTGATTCGTCTGGCATGTTGCCGGCTTACTGTCCTACGCCTCTTCCTGCATCAGGTCGTCGATCGCGTGGCGACGGAGCAACTGGGGCAGGTTCTGGGAGAAAGCCGACCGGGGCAGTACCATGTCGCACCCCGCCTCCAGCGCCTTCATCTTCAGATCTCCCTGCAGGTGCGACAGGAAGCCGATGATGTTCGTGCCCTTCTTTAGCTTCGACTTCAGCTTTGGAATGGCCGTCAGCGGCTTGGCCGATGTGTTGTTGAGGTCGAAGATGATCAGCGAAGGTTTCACCTCGGAGCTGACGATGGAATCAAGAACTTCCTTGTCGCTCTTGACGAAGTCGACCTTGATATTCAGCTTGCGCGCTGTCTCCTGTATCTTGGCCAGGAAAAACAGGTCGTCCACAAACGCGTAGATCAGCTTCGCCCCGTTCTGATTGGCTGGTATCGCTTCGATCTCCGACGGAACAAAATGACGGACAAATCCTTGCCGTCCACCACGTCCTTCGCCGGCGTTTTCGCGTCCATTGCGGTAGCTGTGGTCCATAGGTGCCGTGTAAATTCCGGCATCCGGAACTTTCTGGTTTACGCCGCGATTAGGCCTTTTGCCGTCAGCCTTGGGTGCGCTCCGGAACCTGGACTCTTGATTCCCCTGTTCGGGATTCACACCTTGGCCCCGGCGTCCGCGACGCCGCCTGCGCCCTCTCCCCCCGCCTGCGGAGGGATGGTTAGGTCCGCTCTTCATATGGTTAGGTTTCTCTACCCTATTTGCGAATCTTATTCTGCCTCGCGCCCCACACCGACGTGGGCTTTGGGGGGGGCGACTGAGTTCTCTAAAGCTCTTATCCGCTTGCGCTTGGAAAGTGCGAGCAATTGCCGCATCCGGAATTGCGGCTTCGGAAGTTGAGCCGATGTTACCTGCGACGGTTCCCCAGCGCAAGCCGAATTTGCAACCCACGCTGTGGGAATCGGCCATTTTGGTTATGACACCGTACTTGGATCAAACCCGTATTCATCTTTGCATTCAATGGCTTAGGATGCCACGCTTGGGCGGGAGTATCCCCGTTTCCGCCGTCCGCTACCGATGACCGGATATGCTGCCAAGCTCACCACCATTCCACCGAGGTGTAGGAATGGTGGGCGCTGTAGGATTCGAACCTACGACTTCCACCGTGTGAAGATGGCACTCTACCGCTGAGTTAAGCGCCCTTGAGAAGTGCACCGACATAATAGCAGAGACTTCAGACTCTTGCGAGTCGAGCCGCCGAGGAATGGGCATGACCAATGCCGCTCAATCAGGCATAATTGACTGGGCCCGCTGACCGACTTTGATGAACCCAAATCCCAATCCGAATTTGCCGAACGACGCCGAAGAGTGGGTCCGAAAAGACTCAAATCTTCAGGCGCAACTTTCGTCGAATCAGGGGGTTTGCACGGACATGAGCAGCGTCGCACTCAACGGTCCTTTCCCTGCTGTTGAGAAGGGAACAAAAGACTCCGCCAAGGGTACGGCGCGGCTACCGGAAACTACGACCAGCGAGCGGAGCGAGCCACTTACCGACGCCGAGATCATGTTGAAAGTGAAGGATGGCGACGACGCAGCCTTCAATTACCTGATCGAAAAGTACCGGCGGCCAATCGTAAGTTTTATGTACCGCATGGTGCATAATTCCGCGATCGCGGAGGAACTCGCGCAGGAAGTATTCTTGCGAGTGTACCGTTCGCGAGCGGGTTATTCCGCGGAGGCAAAATTCACGACGTGGCTTTACCGGATCGCGACTAACCTCGCGGTCAATCACGCGCGTGACTCAAAGCACGACCGGCCCGAAGTGAAGTTAAGCCTGGACGAACCGGACGAGAATACCGGCCTTGTAATCGACGTCGCCGACGGAACGTTGAACGTCGAACAGCAAATCCTGCGGCGTGAAAGGCTGGCTGCGATACGCAAGCAGATCGAGACTCTCCCGGAACGGCAGAGGATGGCGGTGATCATGCATAAGTACCAGAACATGGACTACCGCCAAATTGCTGGTGTTTTACAACTGAGCGAGTCGGCTACCAAGTCGCTGCTCTTCCGCGCATACGAAAGTTTGCGTGAAAAACTGAAGGACTTTATCTAGAGGCTGTTATGAACTGCACCGATTTCCGCGAGCAACTGCCGGACGTTGCCAGTGGCGCTATGGAAGCACCACCGGAAGTGGAGGAGCATCTCGCCAATTGCAGCGACTGCGCCGGGGCATGGAAGGCATTGCAACAGACAATGGCGCTGCTGGACGAGTGGCAAACTCCAGAACCTTCTCCCTTCTTCGATGTCCGGATTCAGGCGCTGTTGCGTGAGGAACGAGAGAAGCGTTCGGCAAATTGGTTTGCATGGCTGCGTAAGCCGGCGTTCGGTATTGCCGCAACGCTGGTGCTGGCCGCAGGGGTTGGATTGTTCGAGGGCGGTCGAACTCCAACCGAGACGGCCACGAAACAACCTGCAGAGATTCAACAACAGAAGGTTGTCGCAAAGACGGGAACTGCGGTCGGAGACTTGCAGTATCTCGACAAGCATATGGACCTGCTGCAGGGATTCGACGCTCTGGATGTAGCTGACGACGACACACCGCAGTCGAACTAAGGCGGGCACGAATCATGAAACCCTTCAGGCTGATCGCTATTGTCACGTTGGGGGCGTGTGTCTCGCTTCCGGCGCTGGCCCAGCGCGGCCGTGGGCGCGGAGCTGGCCAGCAGAGAGATATGCGCCAGTCGATGCCGCGCATAACTCCGCGACCTTCGGAAAATCCTCCGGCCGAAAACACACATCCATTCAAATTTCATTACCGGGGGCCCGGACCGCACAATGGAGACTGGCTGCGCCGCTACATACAACTCTCTCCGGAGCAGCAGGAAAAAAAGCTTGAACAGGACAAGCAGTTCCAGGAGCTTTCGCCCGAAAGACAGCAGCTTCTGCGCAATCGCCTGAATAAGTTCAACAGCATGTCTCCCGACGAGAAAGATAGAGTGCTCGACCGGATGGAAGTGTTCGAACACTTGACTCCGGCGCAACAGAAGCGGGCTCAGGATCTCTACGGCCAGTTCCGTGCATTAGACAAAGTGCGCCGCAAGGCTGTGATGCAGGAACTTTGGAAGATGAGCGACATGTCTCCCGAGGATCGCGACAAAACCCTGGACTCAGACAAATTGAAAAACTCCTACTCCGAGCAGGAGCGTCAATTGATGAAGGGCTTGAACAATCTGGGCCTGGTGGAACATGGCCCTAACGATCCGAATCCGTAAGGCCGAATGCAGACGGATTCCCGGGCACGCGAAAGCGTGCCCTTTCTATTGTTTACCGGACCTTTTTCCAATAGAAAAGCCCCGCACGGATGCGGGGCGAAAGCTGTGCTGCGTCTTTATCCGCGGAAAAGATTCTTGGCAATGAAGATGGCATTCGCAGGACGTTCGGCAAGACGGCGCATCAAATACGGATACCATTCCGTACCGAAAGGAATGTAAACCCGAACTCCCCAACCGTCCCGCACCAGGCTCTCCTGTAGATCCCGCCGTATGCCATGCAGCATCTGGAATTCGAATGCGCTCGCAGGTATGTTTTCGCTCCTGCACCACGTCTTGATTTCTTCGATGATCCGTTCGTCGTGTGTTGCGATGCCGTGGAAGGTTCCGCTCTTGATGATCTGCTTGGCAACCTTCACGTAGTTCGCGTCGACATCCGATTTTTCCTGGAACGCGATCGTCGCGGGCTCTCTATAAGCGCCCTTGCAGAGACGGATACGAATCCCCTCCGCGCAAAGTTCTTTCGCGTCCTGCTCGGTACGATAGAGGTAAGCCTGTAACACCGTCCCGATCCGGCCCGACGCGCCCGGACGGCGATGCAACTCGCGCACGAAATCCAGGGTGCGCTGCGTATAGGGCGAACCCTCCATATCGACGCGGATAAAGCTGTTGAGATGAATGGCGTGTTCCAGCAGCTCCGACACGATGTCGCGAGAGAGCTTCTCATCGACGTCGAGTCCCATGTGGGTAAGCTTCAGGCTCACATTCGCGTCAAGCTTGCGCTTGTCAATTTCGCTGAACAACTCGTGATAGAGGTCTCTGCTGTGCAGGGCCTCTTCGCGGTTAGTAACGTTTTCACCCAGGTTGTCCACGGTTACGCGGATCCCGAGCTTGTTCATGGCAACGGTGGCATCCAGGAGTTCGCTAACGGTCGTGCCAGCCACGAAACGGCGCGACATCTTTTGTCCCAGGGAGGATCGTTCGGCAAAGGCCCGAATCGAACGGCTTTCAGAAAGACCGATGAACAGTGCTCTAAGCATGCTGCTCCTTCAGATCAACACCAGGTCCATATGCAAGGGCTGACCTGAAATCAATGAGGTATATGGGCTCTAGTCGCAATAGTGCGACCTAAGGTTTTATCACATCCGGGCCGGTTCCGGCCTATGACGCCGGTCACAGGAAGCGCGGCAACTTGTCGCCCAACGGAAAAAGCACGGCCGCAGCCGTGCTCCTCCGTGAAAGAAAAATCTCAGTGGCCTTCGTCCTCGAGGAAACGCTCCACTTCTATGGCCGCCATGCAGCCCGTACCGGATGCCGTGATCGCCTGACGATAACGCCGGTCCGCGACATCTCCGCAGGCGTACACGCCGGGGACGCCCGTATGCACGTAGTCCCGCGTCTTGAGGTAGCCATCGTCATCCGCCTCAAGCACGCCCTTGAACATGGCAGCGTTAGGAATGTGCCCGATTCCCAGGAACATGGCGCTGGTTGGAAAGTCCCAGACCTTGCCGGTCTTGAGGTTGCGCAACTTCAGGCCGGTCACTTCTTTCTTGGTGACGTCGAATACCTCGTCGACGACGGTGTCGGTGAGGAATTCAATCCGGTCATGCTGCCGTGCGCGATCCAGCATGATCTTGGAAGCGCGGAACTGTTCGCGCCGATGAATAAGCGTGACCTTGGTCGCGAACCGGGTCAGGAACAGCGCCTCTTCCATGGCGGAATCTCCGCCGCCAATCACGACAATTTCCTTGCCGCTGAAGAAGAATCCGTCGCATGTAGCGCAGGAAGAAACTCCGTGTCCAATCAGAGCCTGTTCACTGGGGAGCCCCAACCAGCGCGCACTGGCGCCACTGGCAATGATCAGCGTGCGAGTCTTGATCTCTTCCTTGCCAAGATTCAGCGTAAATGGACGCTTGGACAGGTCGGCGGTGACCACGTGTGCGGTCCTGTATTCCGCGCCAAAGCGTGCCGCCTGCTTGCGCATGTTGTCGATCAATTCCGGGCCCTGGATGCCTTCGGGGAATCCGGGGAAATTCTCGACCAGCGTCGTCATCGACAGTTGGCCTCCCGGTTCATGCCCCTCCAGGACGAGCGGCTTCAGGTTTGCGCGAGCCGTATAGATCGCGGCGGTGAGTCCCGAGCATCCGGAACCCATGATGACGGTATTACGAATTTCGTTTTCCATTGTTATCGATCAGCTCTGCCTTAAGTGATGTGTAATGGGCAAAATCGATTCATGACACTAGCGCCGTGAGCCCTTTTGGGCGTCGTCTTTGCCGTGCGAGAAACTCTTCGTCTCCTCAATCCGTGGTAAGCGGGACAATTCCGCCGGGATCGTGTTCTTGACGCCAAGCGCGTGCCGATACGTCGAAAAACGATCGGAAGCCATGCGGAAAAGCGGCTCATAAATCGCCTGGTTAACGCTCGGACAACGCGCCAGCACGATGGATGGCTTACCAAATCTTTCGATGCGTATGCGCCCTGCGGGCGTGTCCAGAGCGGCCACCTGTGCCGGATTTGACGCCGCATCCACGCTCTCCGAGAGCGACACCTGCATGACATTCTTCTCGTTGCGGAAATGGAAGACCAGCGTTTCAGAAACCTGTCCCTGGGCCACGCTAAAGGAATACTGTGAATTCTCCACCTGCGACCCATCCGGAAATTCGTGCCGGATGCGAACCCACTGCGACACCGGATGTGGTCCCGGAACCTTCACAACGCCGCCCGTGGCAAGCAGGTCTGAGTTCGACAGGGTGGATATGCCGCGCGAAATCTCCATGTCAACGCCAAAGTGCGGATCACGGGGAATTCGGTCCAGGACCAACCGGAGTTCCTTCTGTTCGTCCGCGGACGGCGTACACACGTTCAGGTAATTCACTCGCACTTGCGGAGTCTTGGAAGGTTCGGTTTGCTGCGACCACAACGGCGCCACGGCCGTCGCGACGGTGAACAGGAAAAGGATGGCAGAATTGCGCACGAAAGAATTGTAAATGACGCAACCAAGGATGGCACCATCGCCCGAAAAGGCCGCGCCGGACTGGTAAAATCCATGTATGGCAAATCTCGCTCTCGTCTACGGCATGCGGTTACTGCCAGCCGAAGAACTCGATAGCGTCGGGGATGGCAGCATCAGGCTCAAGAATGGACACCCGGCCCGCGTCACGCTTCACGTATTGGAGGGCAGTAAGGAAGAAATTGAAGCGCAACTGCGACAGAGCATCGAAGCGTTCTTCGATCTCTACCCCGAAATCTAGGCGCGGTCATACTCTTGTGGAACCTTTGGTCGCCGGACGGCGTACTTTTCCATAACGGTTGCTTGACACTGAACTTATGGATATTCACCGGAATTCGTGACTGCCTGGAAACATCTCCAGCTATAATTTCGAGCGACTCCCATGCTGCAATCCTTCCGAACTCTACGGGAAACTTTATCGAGAAAGCGGCTTGTACCAAAAACACTATTGGCGCGGCTTGCCCTGCTGCTCCTCGTGATCTGGGGATTTCTCGCCGGATTGCAGAAAGCATTTCCCTCGCTGGCGCCGGGCAGCATTGCGTTTAGCGCATGGTTCGTTAAGTTCCTGCTTACAGCCACGCTGATTATTCTTGCCTACCGTTGGCTGACCCGCAAATTCATGTGGCGTCTGCGCAACCGCCTCATCGTCACCTACATTTTTATCGGAGTCATTCCTCTTGTCCTGCTCGGAACGATGGCGCTCCTGGGTGCATATCTTTTTGCCGGCCAATTTTCATCGTTCGTTGTCACCAGCGATCTGCAATCGGAATTGAAGCGCCTCTCCGACCTGAACACGAACATCACGTCGGAAGTTCTGCCGATCGTCAGGCGTACCGGCGCACCGCCCAAGAGTGCGGACAGCATGGTGACGCTTACCTCCAGCGAATTCGCCAACCGCGACGTCGTTGTTTTCCTGCACGGGAAGCCCTACGTGCTGCAACACGGCAGCAAGCAGGATGTGAGGATGACGCCTCCGCCCACGAACAGCGAATCGGCAATTGTCCTCGATGGAGACGCTCTCTATCTGCGCGCGGTCTCGCGCGTGCCGATCGCTCCAAAGGACGTGATGACCGTTGTCTCCAGCGTTCCCCTCGATACGGAACGCGCATCGCGGATCGCCTCGGACATGGGTGTCATCGCCCTGTATTGCAGGTCACAATCCACCGCCAAAAATTTCGTGGAATCGCCGGGGCACATCAAGATCGGAGACACGTATCTCGACCCGACTCCCAAGGTGAGCGCGGGAACATTGCCACCACCCAAGTCGCGCTGGGACGTAGAGTTCCTTCCTCCAGGCGCTCTTATTAGCGCCTCAGACTGGAACAGCGCCACGACCACGCAAATATTTATGACGTTGCGGACCAGGCCATCGCTGCTCTACGCGCGGTTGTTCCGCACGCTGGGAGAGATGACCAGCGTGATCGTTGGGGCACTGATTGCGGTCGGCGTCTTCTTCACGCTCATCGAACTCGGCGCGCTCATTGTGGGTGTCCGCCTGACGCGCACCATGACGAAGTCCGTCGCGTCGCTCTATGACGCCACGCAGCGTGTGAATCAAGGCGACCTGGCACATCGCATCAACGTCAAGAGTCGCGACCAGTTGGCGGCACTGGAAACCTCCTTCAACTCGATGACGGAATCGCTCGAAAAACTGATCGCAGAACAGAAGGAGAAGCAGCGGATCGAGAGCGAACTGGCGATTGCCAAGGAAGTGCAGGCGTTGCTCTTTCCGCGCGACATCACGGAACTGGAGACGCTCGAAGTCCACGGTATCTGCCGGCCGGCGCGAACCGTCAGCGGCGACTACTACGACTTTCTTCCGGTTGGCCCCACTCGACTCGGAATCGCCGTGGGCGACATCTCCGGCAAGGGAATTTCCGCTGCCCTGTTGATGGCCACGGTCCACGCATTTGTCCGCGCCTATACGCTTGTGGAGCAGGTGCCGGAGCTGTTGTCCACAACGCCCGCCGGACGCAGTATCGCCTTGGCCAGTGTCGCCCTGCGTGACGGCACATTGCCCCCCGGACTTCTGCTATCGATGCTCAACCAGCAGCTCTATCGCAGCACTCCCACGGAGAAATACGCGACCATGTTCCTGGGCTTCTACGATCAGTCAACCCGCGAGTTCACGTACTCGAATGCCGGGCATCTCCCGCCAATGCTGGTCGGGTCCGACGGTCACGTACGCGAACTGGAGACTGGTGGAACGGTAGTCGGATTGTTCGGCGACATGACTTACCCGGACTGCTGCGCGCAGATGAACCCGGGGGATATCTTCGTGGCTTACAGCGATGGTGTGACCGAACCTGAAAACGAGTTTGGAGAATTTGGCGCGGAGCGTCTTGTTGAACTCGTCCGGGAGAATCGCGATCTCTCGCTCTCGCGCATTTCGGATATCATCATCGCCGCCGTCACCGACTGGATTGGCGGTGATGAGCAACCCGATGACATTACCGTCGTGCTGGCTCGCGCGCGATAGGGTGACACCTATTCGTAGCGTAGCGCTTCGATCGGATCAAGACGAGAGGCGCGAATCGCGGGCACCATTCCGCTGATAAGCCCCACAGCCGTAAGAATCAACGTGGCAATCACCACAGAGGAAAGCGAAATAAGCAGCCGGATATCGCCCGCCTCGCCGTGTTTGGCCAGCGCGCTGTAAAGCGTAATCGTGCCAACTGAGAACGAAACTCCGTAGGCAAGCACAATCCCGATGAGGCCGCCGGCAAAGGTGATCGCCAGCGCTTCCGCGAGGAACTGCCAGAGGATGTCCGTCCGCGTAGCGCCGACCGCTTTCTCAAGCCCAATTTCGCGCGTCCGTTGCGAGACGGAAACCAGCATGATATTCATCAACCCCACGCCGCCGATTCCCAGCGTAAGTGTCCCGATGAAGGCCAGCAGAATCTTCAGCCCCATGGTGATGATGTTGAACTGTGCAAGTTGCTTCATTGAGCTGAAGACGAAAACCGCGCGACGGTCCTCGGGCTTGAAGTTGAAATGGGATGCCAGCGTGTTGCGAATGGAACGCTCGATTTCCTCGTACTGGTCACCCTCATAGTCGAGCCACATCCCGTCGATGTAATGTGTGTCGCACAAGTCGCTCATCGTGGTGAAAGGGATCGTCAACAGTCGGTTGATGTCGTTATCCCCTTCCTGCATTCGCGGCTTCTGCACGCCGATTACTTCGAAACTCATGCCGTCGATACGAATTCTTTCGCCCACGGCGTACTTGCCGGAAAACAGTTTATCCTTCGCTTCGGCGCCGATAACGACAACGCGCGCCTTCTGGATCATATCTTCCGCGTTGAAGAAGCGCCCTTCCGCGATTTCCATCACCTTAATCCGTTGCGCGGATGGATAGTTTCCCTGCACCAACAGACTCAGCGTGCGGTTCTCGTACGAAACCGTGGCCTGTTTGTTGACCTCGGGTGTGATATGCGTGATCAGCGGAACATTGGTCGTCAGGCGGTCGACGTCATCCAGCGTAAATCGGATCTGCGATCCGGCCTTGTTGCCGCCCGCCTGCATCGAGGTACGTCCCGGGAAAACGCCCATCACGCACACGCCAAAGCTGGAAAAGATATTCTGGATGGCCTGGCCGAAACCGTTGCCGTATGCGAGCAGCAATACCACCGTCGCTATTCCCCAGGCCATGCCGAACATCGTGAGCATGGTTCGGCGGCGGTTATGTAGCAGCGACACCTTCGCTTCCTGCAACACGTCTCGCATCACCAGCATGGCTTACTCCTGCCTCAGCGCGTCCACCGGGGTCAACATGGCGGCCTTGCGTGCGGGATAAAGTCCGGCAACCACGCCGGCCACGGTAAGACAGGCAATTGCCAACACCGCCGTGGACGGCACAAGCTTCGGAGTATCAAACCCCTGCGGAGAAGGCAGCGTTCCGAGCGCGGCCATGAATCCCGCCGCTGCCCCCATCCCTATCGCTCCACTGACCGCCGTGATAATCACGCCCTCCATGAAGAACTGGAAAAGGATGTTGCGATTCGTGGCGCCCAGCGCCTTGCAAAGTCCAATCTCTTTCGTGCGCTCCGCCACGGAAACCAGCATGATGTTGACAACTCCGATGGCTCCAAGCGCCAGCGTGACCAGTCCCACCGCTCCCAGGAACATGTTCATCGCGTCGAAAATCTTTCCCACCATCTCGGCGGAGCGAATCGTGTCCCACTCTTCAAAGGCATCTTTCGCTCGGTAATCGAAGCCGTGATTCCGCGCAACGACGCGATGTACCTCTTCCCTTGCAAGGTCGTGGTCCCCTCGACGCGTCGGTTGGTAGTTGATGAAAGAGAGAGCGTCCTGTTGTGATTCGCCCTTGGTCGGAAAATAGATGGCCATGGTGCTGTAAGGGACGTAAATCCTCTGGTTGGTTGCATTGTTGTCGCCGCGACCAACCGTCTGAATCGTCCCAATCACTTCGAACGGAACCCCGTTGAGCAGAACCGTGCTGCCCAGCACCGGACGGCCGGGAAACAAAGTCTTCTTCATCTCGAAGCCAAGCACTGCCACGTTGCGACGCTGATCGAGATCGGCCCGGTTCATCCAGCGTCCCTGGTCCTGCGGCAGATATCGCATCTGGTTGAATTGCGGTTCTATGCCGACTACCTGTCCGTTTGCCGTGGCAAATTCACTTACCGCTCGAATGTCCTGCCGCGACAACACAGGGGATACCAAACGCACATGCGGCGCCTCGCGCCGGATGTCTGCGACGTCCTGATAAGTAAGTTTGTAGTAACGTCCCGAATTGAGGTTTCCCGCCACGGCTGGCACGCGTCCTGGGAATAGGAACATGATGTTCTCGCCGATCGACGCCATCTCCCTCTGGTTGCCGCTGCGGAATCCCTCTCCCAGCCCCACCAGCAGAAGCAGCGATCCGACACCCCACGCGATCCCGAACATAGTCAGGAAGGACCGGAGCTTGTGAGCCCACAGCGTCCGGAAGATCTGCGCAAACATGTCGACCAGCATCCTCATGTAACTATCTACGCCACCTTGATCGCAAAAGTTCCACAAAACAGGCACTTCCATGCCTGCCGACCATTAGACCTGCTGGCGGAGAAAACGTCTCGCGAATCTTTGGTGCAAAACGAAAGGGCCGGCGTTAACCGGCCCTCCGTGGGAAAAACAATTCGCCTAGACCACTTCAAACCGTGCCGTGAAATGACGCAGGAACGGCGGTTCGTACGTAAGTTTGAGCCCGCGAATCTGTTGACGTTTACGCCAGACTTCCAGAATCACTTCAATCACGTAATCCACGTGGCTTTGAGTGTACGTGCGCCGGGGAATCGCCAGCCGCACCAGGTCCATCTTTGCTGCCGCTCCAAACATCAGGGTCCCGATCTCCACCGTGCGGATGCCGCCTTCGAGATAGAGTTCCGCTGCAAGCGCCACTCCCGGGAATTGCTCCAGCGGAATGTGCGGAACGAACGCACGCGCATCCAGGTAAATTGCATGTCCGCCCGGAGGCATCACGATGGGAACGCCTTGCTCGTGGATGTGATTTCCCAGGTATGCCGTCGACGCGATGCGATACCGCAGGTAGTCCGTCTGCACCGCCTCCTGCAGCCCAACTGCAATCGCCTCCAGGTCGCGACCAGCCAGCCCGCCGTATGTCGGGTAGCCTTCGGTCAGAATCAGCAGATCCTTCTCCTGTTGCGCCAGCAGGTCGTCATTGGTGCAGAGGAATCCGCCGATGTTTGCCATGCCGTCTTTCTTGGCGGACATCGTGCAGCCATCGCCGAGCGCGAACATCTCCTGCGCGATCTCCTTCGGCGTTTTGTTCTCGTATCCTTTTTCGCGGACCTTGATGAAATAAGCATTCTCCGCGAACCGGCATGCGTCGAAGTAGAGCGGAATGCCGTATTTCTTGCACAGCGCACTCACCGCGCGCGCATTTTCCATCGATACCGGCTGACCTCCGCCGGAATTATTCGTCACCGTCAGCATGATGAGCGGAATTCGCTCCTTGCCCACGCGCTTGATCAAATCTTCCAGCGCCGCAACGTCCATGTTCCCCTTGAAGGGATGCACCGTACTCGGCTGCTTTCCTTCCGGGATCACCAGGTCAACGGCTTCTCCACCCGCATGCTCAAGGTTGGCGCGCGTGGTATCGAAGTGCGTGTTGTTCGGGACGACGTCGCCTTTCTTCACCATGCAACTGAAGAGGATTCGCTCGGCGGCGCGGCCCTGGTGCGTCGGTATAACGTGCTTGTAGCCGAAGATGTTCTGGATGGAATCGCGGAACCGGTCGTAGCTGCGGCTTCCCGCATAACTCTCATCGCCTTCCATGATCGCGCCCCATTGGTAGGTCGACATGGCGCCGGTGCCGGAGTCGGTCAGCAGATCGATCAGGACGTCGTCCGCCGGGAGTAGAAACAGGTTGTAGTGCGCTTGCTTGAGTAAGGACTCGCGCTCTTCACGCGTCGTCCACCGAATCGGTTCGACACTTTTAATGCGAAAAGGCTCAATGATCGTATGAGTTGGCATTGCAGGGCTTCCTTACTGATGACGTCAGGGAATTATGGGCAACCGGAGATTGTAGTGCTTCCTCGGCGGAGATGCGAGTTCCCCGCGCAAAATGCGGCGAATTCCATCGAACCCGCCGCATAAGATATCCAAAAACTCCTACGAACCCATTTGCTTCAAGGCCCGCTCCGTCGCGTTCAGCATTGCTTCCGCACCCACTGGGGCACCGGCTGCGTTCTTCATCCAGAGGTCCGGCGCAAGACTGCCGAACTTTGCCATCCGCTCGAACTCCGGCCCCACGTTCCCCGTCTTGCGCATCTGCTCCTCCACTTGCAGGGCGATCAGATGTCCCATCGGATAATCCGGAAGATAGAGGAACGAATCAACCATGTGCGAATAGACCGCCAGCAGAACCACGTCTTTCTGGTGGAAGACCGGCGCGTAATACTTGTTCCAGATGTCGCGCGCAATCTGCAGCGTCGCTTCCTTAAGCTCGGCCGGCGAGGCATCGGGATGGTCGTACATCCAGTGCCACACACTCATGTCGACCAGCGCCACGCCCGCGATTTCATAGGTTCCCCAGAAATCGTTCAGCGTCTTCAGCGCTTCGGCTTGCGGGTCGTCCTGTTCCAGTCCCAGCAGTTTGAGATCGTTGCCCTGGAAGACAAACGCAAGCGCCTCGGTAAACGCTGTATTCGGTACGCCGTGCAGCATGTAGTGGTCAACGTCGTTGAGAGACAGCGTCTGCTCCACGTTGTGCCCCATCTCGTGCACCGCGATGTTGAATCCCTTGTAGTTCATGCCCGTCTTGTCGACGCGCGTACGCAGCCGGACCTTGGCCTGACGCATCGACGACGGCATCGCGTGACCAGACCCGCGCGCGGGATCAACGACAATGTTCGCCGCGATCCTCTCCGCATCGGCCTTTGGGAACCCGAGCTTCACCAGCATGTTCGGAATATCTTTCTGATACGCCTCGGGCGTGGGATAGCGCTTCGCGACAATCTCATCGAGTTGAGCTTCGCTGTAGCGGCTCTTGGCGCGGAATCCGTTGTACCAGATGTCGAACGGCTGGAGTGGACGGCCCAACCGCTGCTCAATCAGCTTGGCAACACGCGGCACCTGCGGCGACGACACTACTTGTTCCAGCATCGCCTTCACGCGCTGCTCGGGAATTTCGCGGTCTTCGTCGAACCTGCGCGCGATCAGCGTCGGAGCCGTCGGCGAATACGTATCTGCCATGCGTGCCGCACGATACGTCTTCAGTAGAGTCGCGTAGCGAGCATCCGCCTCCGGTTTGTTCACCGCCAACTCTTTCGGCGTCGGCGGAGCATCGGCATCGGCAACTGTCGCGGGCCTCACTTCATTCGTCACCGGATTCCAGTCGACACCGGGATTATTAATGACCACCGCCGGAATCGTCTGCGTGGCAATGCGCTCCATCACCAGTTGAATCATCTGTTGCTTCGCGAGTCCGTTCTGCGAATCGGCGTAGTCTGCCTTGATCTCATCGCGAAGGTTCCAATGCGAAAGCAGCCGCATCTTTGGCGGAAACAACCGTTCGCCGCTGCCGTTGACGAGGTGATACATCCAGACGTTGTACTCCGCCACATAGCGCTCGGCCTCTGCGC
The DNA here is from genome assembly GCA_021779935.1 of Acidobacteriota bacterium. GTDB lineage: Bacteria > Acidobacteriota > Terriglobia > Terriglobales > Acidobacteriaceae > JAJXZT01. The sequence continues at coordinate 17,899 of JAJXZT010000007.1, read as the reverse complement.
TGGCCTGCGCAATCGCCAGGTTCACATCGGCGGGAACGCGCTTGGAGAAGCGTTCGGCCAGACGCGCTTCCGCCCATTGGCGGCGCGTCCAGTGCTCGCCATCCGTCAGTCGCTCGTCCAGCGTTGTCAGCGGAAAGTTAAGCAGCACGACGAACGCGAGTTTGTTACCGAAGAAGTCGTCGTTCACATGCGCCGAAGGATCGTATCCGGCAAAGACTTCATCGAATGGAAGGATCGGCCCGGCATCGAGGTCCGACTGCATGCGGAATTCCTTGTTGATCTCCAGCATGTGCCCGTCGAGTTGTTCCATCAGTCGCTCGAAGCGCGCGAACATCGTATCCAGCGTGGCCTGATCGCCGGCAAAGTTTTCGCGAACAAATCCGGCAAACACCGTTGCATCGCCATCTTCCGCACGCCAGTACTCACCGGCCTGTTTCAACCCTCGCTGAATCCGCGGCCGTTGGCCTTCGCCATACTTCGCCACCAACTCCTGTTCGAGGCTCGCGCTACTCGCCTTCATCCAGGTCGGCGCCGTCGCCGCTTCCTTGCCATTGCTCATCGGTTTCTCCTGCGCAACAAGCGGCTGCACAATCACCGCCGCCAACAATAAGAATAGTATGACTGCGAACGTGGGGGTTGCGTGGCGCATCGAATCTCTCCTGTGACCAGAATCCTCATCGCGACTGCGCAGCCATGGTACGTCCGTGGAGAGATACGCGGAATCTTTCGCGACATGCGAAATACCCTGCTTTGTTATTACGGGAAAATTCGTTAGTTGGGTGCCGGAAACACAAAAGCGGGAGCTCTCACCCCCGCTCTTCGGTGGATCTCACCTCTTACTTTGTGATCACGCCGCAGGCAATGCGCGCACCGGCGTTCCCTGCCGGGTCTGTCTTCTGATCGTCCGCCGATGCATGGATCACAATCGACGTCCCGCCATTGGCAAACAGCGAGTTGAATGACTCAACCGGAACCAGCGACACCCGCGGATTGGTGTATCTGCCGTAATATCGGCCGCTCTTGCCTACCTTGATGTTCGGCATGTCGCCCGCATGCGGTCCCTGCGGATTCTCCATTCCGTGATGCATGTGCAACGGATTGAAGTGCCCGCCCGCGGACGTAAAGTCCGGCGGATCGCAACTGGCATTCTGGTGGAAGTGAATTGCGTGCTCGCCCGGAGGCAGGTTGCGCAGATTCATCACCATCATCACGCCATTCTGGTCCTGTGTCAGCGAGACGGTTCCGGCATCCTTGCCATTTGCCGTCTTGAGATGAACGACTTTCGTCGCTCTCATCATCATCGTCTTACCGTCAACCTCGGTCGTATTCGCGTAAATCCCAACCGCTTTCTTTGCCGCCTTCTTGGCCGTCTTGGCGGCAGTTGTCTTGGTTCCGGTTTCCTGTTTCGCTGTCGTTCCCGCAAATGCCGCGGAAGTGAAGCTAAAACACGCTATGAACATCCCTACAAGCAAAACACGTTTCATGGTTCATCTTCTCCTGTGAGACTCCTGCGTATTAGATGGCTCGGGAAACCAAACGGCTGTCCATCTCACTTCCCCGTCAGCACGCGATATTGAACATCCGTCAGCGGAACAACCGAGAGCCGCCCCTGTCGAAGCAGCGGCGACTCCGCAAACTCCTTGCGCGTCTTCAGTTCGTCGAGGGTCACGGAAGTCGCAAGCGGCTTGCCCGCCACAATCGTCACTGCGGGCACCTTTGGGTTGCTCGCATCCACGGACACGACCGTCGCCGTCCCCACGGCTCGCCGTTCGCCGCCCGTGTGATAGATCACCAGCGCATCGCCCTTCTTCATCTCGCGCAGATATTTCACCGCTTGCGGATTCGTCACACCGTCCCACACGGTCTGCTTATCTTTTTGCAGATGGGCAAAGGAGTATTCGGATGGCTCTGTTTTCAATAGGTAGAACATAGTGGCGGCATTGTACCCCACTCGCGCAACATGCCGGCGCCATTCGCTGTCCGCCACCTGCTGACATTCGTCGATGCAAATCGCATGGCTCTCGCGTTAGCATGAACACATGAGCGGAACCGAGGTCATGGGATTCGTCACCGGTGCGCTGTGCGTGTGGCTTGGCGCAAAGGAAAACATCTGGACGTGGCCCATTGGGATCGCCAACAATCTCTTCTTCCTCGTGCTTTTCTGGCAGAGCAAACTCTACGCCGACGCCAGCCTCCAGGTTTTCTACATCGTCATCTCGGTTTATGGATGGTGGAGCTGGTTGCGCGGCGGCGAGCACCGTTCAGAACTCAAGGTTCGCAAGACCAACGCCTCCGAGGTCGCCATCCTGGCCGCCATTACCGCACTTTCCACCGTCGCCATCTACGCGCTCCTGCGCTCGCACACGGACAGCACCGTTCCCTTTGGCGACGGCCTTACGACGGCCATGAGCCTGACCGCGCAATACATGATGAGCCGCAAGATTCTCGAAAACTGGTCGCTGTGGATCGCCGCCGATGTCATTTACATCGGTCTATATAGTTACAAGCACCTCTACCTTACCGCCTTCCTTTATCTCGTCTTCATCGCCATGTGCATCGTCGGATACATCCGCTGGTCGAAAACGATGGAATCCGTTGCCCCAGTCTCTCCGGAGACCGAAAGCGCCGCTCCTTAACCGTCCTCCGCTTCTTCACGACAAAAATTAAGAGGGCCCCCGACTGGAGACCCTCTTGTGAACCGGGCAAACTACTGCCTACGACCATCTCCGGAAGAACAGTGCCTGCTGCGCGACTGGCTGCGTCTTTGCCGCCAGTGCGGCCAGTTGCTCTCCGCTGAGCGGCGTAAACTCCCGCGCCAGCTTCACGTTCTCTTCCAGTTGTGCGATCGTATCGCACCCAATAATCACCGTACTCACCGGCAGCGAGAGCACGTAGTACATGGCTTCCTTCATCACCAGTGTGCCCGGCCCTTTCGCGCTTCCCTCCCATCCGCCGTGCGCATCAGGAGGAGGCGTCCACGTCGACAGGATGCGCCCGCGCGCGGGAATCTTCATCCCGATGATTCCCATCTGCTTCTCCAGCGCCATCGGCAGCAGCTTCTCCTGGAAGCTCAGGTGATGCGGATCGGCGGCATTCACCGCCATCAGAATCTGGTCGAAGGGCGACCGCCGCAGGCACTCCATCAGCACCTCCGGATCGGTGTGGCCCGTCACTCCCAGGAAGCGCACCATCTTCTGCTCGCGCGCCTCGTGCATCGCCTCAATCGCTCCACCCTTGGCGAAAATCCGCTCCACGTCGTCCATCGTCGTGACGTGATGCAACTGCCACGCGTCCAGATGATCCGTGTTCAGCAGCTTCAGCGATTCTTCCAGCAGCTTGAGCGAACCGTCGCGCGTGCGGTCGTGTGTCTTGCTCGCCAGGTACGCCTCGCTGCGACGCCGCTTCATCACCTGTCCGATATAGCGCTGGCTCCAGCGCTCCGTGCCGCCATACTGCGCCGCCGTGTCGATGTAGTTGATGCCGAGATCGAGCGCCCGCTCGACGATCGGCACCGCCACGTCATCGTTGTTCGGCTTCTCCACCGAAGCCTGTCCGCCGAGACTGAATATCCCGACGCGATACCCGGTCTTTCCCAGGTTGCGCGTAGGCATGGCATCGGCCGTCAACGGGTTCGAGGGCAGCGCCGGCAACGCTCCGGCCTGCGCCGGTACCAGGCTCTGCGCCACCAACCCGGCCGTTACCGCGCCGGTTGTTTTCAGGAAGTCACGACGTGAATTGGAAAGCAGCTTGGGATCAGACGAGTCGCTCATGATTGCCTCCGCTGTGCAGAGAATCCTACGGCAGAGGAAATCGTCAGGCAAGAAAATATGGCACAAAAGAGTCATGAACTGGTCGCCCAGCCGGCCAAGTGTTTGTTCATTCTGATCGAGTCACGCTGATCGAGTCGAGGCACGATCAAGTCCAGCCGTTGACCAATTACCTTCATTTCGCCGAGCACATCCTGAATGCTCGGCGGTGATGTGAAAATGTCCTGTTCTACTATCACTGTCTGTTTGCTCCTTTTTGGCGTTTTTCTCCGCCAATGAACGGAGCTTAGCGGGAACAGGACTTATCTCGAAGTAACAAAAAATGGCGGAATTTATTTCACGGTAAATTCGGACTCAAGCTCTCGAAGAAACTTACGCAATCCAGTAACAGCCTGTTTCAATTTAGCGGTGCAGTTGGAATCCGATGTGTGCTTTGTATGCACTTTGCAACCAAGCACTCTGTCCGCAAGTTTCGGCCAGGTCCACCACTTCGGGTTGCTGTCGTGTAACACAAGGGCCCTCAAAGCTTGACCGTCACAATTCATTGCGCCGGAGGGCCGCCCACGTTTTTGACCTTCCGCGGAATTCTTCAAAAACCTTGCAACAGCTTCATCGGATTCGCCGTTCTGAATCAACGCCCGGGCCCATCTTGCAGTTGCTATCCAATTCGCCGTCTCGACTATTTTGGGATCGATGCTCTTCGGATTCCGGCCTAGATAACTCTGTATCCGCTTAATTTGAAGTAAAAGCCTGTTCGATTCATCTATGTATTTTTGTGCCTTCCGCATCCACTCGGCTATGGATTCCGATTTTCGATCCGGCGGTTCATTGACCTCAGAGTTCTCTGCGAGCCTGTTCAGAGCTTCCATTCTTAAAACCCAGTGCATGAATAAATACTTCTGGGCAGATATAGGCGGCGAAGAACGGGCGGAATTCTCTTGGTGGCGTTGCGTCCTGCTAGGGGGCATCTCGCTGCCACCTCCCGAGTGGCATCCCGGCAGTGAAGAGATCGGCGGGGCAAGCCGGGAGAGCCTGCCCATTCGGGAGCGACCCTAGCCGAATCGACGGAATCATACCTCGTACGCAGCAGCGATGCACCAGAAGTCCAAGATTGGACTCCTCACAAGAACAAACCATGCGGTGAACGGCCCAGACCTTAACCGCGAGCACTCGAGCCCCACCAGCGGGCAGGGAACATGATGGCGGAGCATCTCTACGCAACCTTTACTTAGATTTGTGCGCTCCCAGGTCTCAAGAGCGGAACACGGAACGGGCGGCCCTGTGTTCATTTCGCGCATCCCAAATTGAGCTTATCGATCACTTGGCCAGTGCGATATTCTAGCCACCACAGCGCGCGGCGATTATCCGGCATTCCGTTCAGGCTTACCCGCAGTCGCTCGCTCTCCAGCAACATTTGATTGAGATAGCTCCTGCCGTCCGGTGTCGCCACTGTGCCAATGAGCGGGACACGGAGGCGCCCTAAGCTCGCGTCGCCGCTGTCGATACTGCCCAAGGTCGTGGTCACCGTTGTGAAGTACAACCTCTCCGGTTCTGTCATGGTGCGGTTCACAGCCGCGGATGCACCTTCGTCTTTCTGGTCTAAGTAAGCGAATGCTGCGCCGAGTGTCTTCTGAGCATGGGGATTGTCCGCCAACTGCGAAAAATCGGCTAACGATGGCACGCTAGGGTGCTGCGGATCGCCGTAAAAGTCCATAAGTGTAATCAGGGCGCTCTGAGCTTTGGTTGCCAGGGCAGCGTTCTGAGGAGTCATGTTCTGGATGTGCGGCAGAATTCCTTGTCTGCTTACCCTCTGGAACATTGCTGCTTCAGTGCCGGGATCACTCTGCGGGCGATCAATGCACGGCCACGGATGCGATTCTGCTTTTTGCTCAGCATTGGTCTGGACCGGCGAAAGTAGACGCGGTTCCTTCCGACAGCCGGACACCATCAGAACGAGGGCGAACGCGCCAAGAATCGCCCCCGCCACTCCCAAGAGCAAGGCCAGCCGTCGCGTTCCTTCCTTGAGATTCATCGTTGCCTCAAAATGTGGTTTGTTACTTAGGAACTTGGTATCCCTGATTCTTCGCGTCTTGCAATGCCTCCTGATAGGTGACATCAAATTTATCTGCAACGGCCTGAATCTCTGGCTTCGTAAGCCGATGATTGGCTTTCTCTTCCTTGGAAAACAATCCCAAAGGGTCGTACTGGTCAGCACTCCAAGGGTCCATATCTTGAGTCTTAGGATTGTAGCTCTGAGCTTTGGAACCCTTGACCCACTTTAAACCATTGAACGTGTAGGTGAAGCCAAGATATTCAGTGGTTGCGCCCGTGAGCGATGCAACCGTCGGACATGTGGCATCCGAGCAGAGCGGCAGACCACGGGGGAGCGTCTTGGCATCAGGCCACGGATATGTCTTACACAATTGTCCGGTTTGGGTGTCCAGGGCAACAGATGCCGCCGGGAACGGGGTTGACTGCGAGGGAAAGACAAACCGCTGTGCGCCGCCCGTGGACTGAGCCGAATGTTCCTCTTGCTTCGGTTTGGCGGTCGCATCGGAGGGTTGCTTCACGTTGCATCCCACCGCCCCCGTCAGCAACGCCAAGGCTGCCCACAGACGAAAAGACTGTATTCTCATGTCCGCCCTTTCTGCCATCTCCACAGGTTGCCCGTCCAATCTCGGACTGCGTTGCTGTGGCCCGCCTACCAAGGCAAAATGTCACATTTCCTGCGAATCATACCAGCAAGAACATCCCCTGAAACGTCAAATTCCCCGGCCCGTGAATTTGTAAAAAAGTAGCTACAGCGTCAGCGGCGACCGCCAAGAGACAACTAATGGCGGGTGCGGGAGAGCGGTTGAAAGTACCTGACAGCCTACCCTCTTCTCGCCATTTTTCAGTTTGTTCATCTCCAGGTCTGAAGGTAGGGGAAGGGGCAGGAATGGCTTGCAGACTTTCACGGCCGCTCTCTGCGCATCCGGGCTGAATTACCTATGTACCACTGTACCCGTGAATTGTCGTTAGGGGGTGTCAGCCGCAATTTGCGAGCAACACAAAAGCCGCCTCATCAGCGGCTTCGGGACAAACGTATTATGGCACTCCATCCGTATTCTGTCCTGCACCACGCCTCAGCGTACTCCCCGGTGTAGAAGGTGATCGATCGAATATCCAATGCCCATTCGCAACACAAACGGATCGCTCACGTCCGAGAGTCCGAACGCCGGCTCCACTTGGACGCTCCAATGCTTCGACACGGCGTAATTGAACAGTGGCCCCACATACTGCTGTTGCCGATGCCAGTCGAAGCCGAACTGATCCGTGTTGCCCAGCGCGCCCATCATCTCCAGCCCATAGCCCACCCGCTGCAACGAAAACGCCGGAGGCGCTTTCTGCTTCGACATACCCGGCATGTCCGCCATTCCGGCCATGCCAGTGCTCATATCCATTGCCATATACTCAGGCTGCCGGAACACTCCCCACGTATAACCAAAGTTATTCGTGCCGCTGTCCGTGCTTGTCTCATTGATGAAGTTAAACGCCAGGTTCGTCCGTCCCCAGTCGTGGTAGACAATCGCCCGCTGCTCGAAGGTGTGTGCCGCCGTGCGTCGTGCTACCGGCAACGGGCCGGATAGGTCCTCTCCCCCGAACCCGGAAACCTCCATCTTGTACAGCGATGCCTCATTCAAATACTCGTACTCGCCATAGAGCGTGAAGTTCAGCAGGTGGTCGTGCGGAAAGACCCGAACATAGCTGTTGAAGCGCAGGCCCCCATAGGTCGTGGGCAAGCCGGAAATCTTTTGCCCTTCCACCATCATGCCCGCTGTCCAGCGCGACGTAACGCCGTATTCCGCCATCGCCATGCCAGTAAAGAAATTGGGGGTGTAGCGCGCTACCTGGAAATCCGAGAGCGCCATCACCATCGCCGAGTCTCGCGGCACAGGATGGGTGATCGCCGTGAAATACGGGTCCATCTGCGCTTGAAGAACCGCACCGCCGCTCAATAGGAATAGCAGAATAAAAAGACAGTACCCCTTCTTTCGTCGCAATATCTTCCCTCCAACCTCTTGTATGGTTGCTTGTACGGACCAGTGAGTTGCATACAGGCACGCGCGTGTTGCCTGAAGATCGTTAACGCGCACCAAACATCTTTGTAGCAAGTTTAGCGTGGTTGCTATGTGCAAAAACACACACATCCCATCTTTTGCTGGCGTTTGGCGATCCATTAGGTATCCCGCGACAAGAAGCCGAAGGAGTAACTTCTTTGGGAATCCGATCCGGAGCTCATCAACACAAAAGCCGCTTTTCAGCGGCTTTGGGAAACTTGCATTTTGGTAGCGCTACCGGGAATCAACAGAGCACGTTAAACTATTTCCGAAAATACTGCAAAAATCGAACCCTGTAAAGGACTTAGGCGCAAAAGCCAGTTTCCAAAAAACCAGTGTTATTGGCAAATTTTCGGGCTGTTTTCTTCGAAAAATAGTCACAAATAGTCCAACGGAATTCGGTATCCAGTTGCGCTACCACTTGCGCTACCTGTGCCCCGTCCTGAGCGGGGATTCTCTCCCGAACTCTGCCTGAGCACAAGCCAATTCAACCCGGAAAAACGGAAAAATGAGGGGCTACGCCCTCGCTCAATTCACCGTCGTCCCGCCGCAGCACTTCTTGTATTTCTTGCCCGAGCCGCAGGGGCAGGCTTCGTTGCGACCGATCTTCCTGCGGTGCTCTGAGGCTCGTTGGGTCTCCTGCCGCTGAGATCGGAAATATCGGTAGGCTGAGACCAGTCCCGCCGCCATGCCGACGATCAGCTTCTCTCGCTGCTCGGGGCTGATCGGCTCCGGGCGCATCGCCGGGTCATCGTCGTGCTCGTGGCGAAGCGCCATCATCGGGATCAGGCACCCGCCGTGCTGGTCGTCGTTGACAAGTTCTGCCCACCCCTCGTGCCGCATGTGCATTCCACGCATGAACCCGGTCGCCCAATCGTTCCCGTGCGCCAACCCGTCCTCGTCTTCGAGCAGAAGCGGAACATGAACGTCTCCTGCACGCAGGGCTCCGGCGATTGAGTTCCAGTGACGCATCAGCAGTCCGAGCACCGCTTGAATTTCGTCGAGATCGTTAAGACCAAGCTCTGAGAGTTCGCCACCGAAGACCTCGGGGTAATACTCGCTCGGCATCACCGTTTCCGGCCCGGCGATCAGGGCGGCGAAGAAGCCGTCGAGTTCTTCGACGTTCATCGCCCTGCCGCCCTTGCAGCCAGCGAGGATGTCGCCGAGGCGATCCAGTTCGTCGTCGGTCAGCGGCTCGTTGTTGGCAAACGGTTTCACGGGGCGTCCTCCGGGCGAGTAGGTAGCGAATCTTATGCTAGTTCAGGGCTCGGCAGCCAAGCGGGGGTGCGAGAGGTCGAGAGGCTTTTTGGGCCAAGCTGGCTTGCTAAACCCTTGTTCAGGTCGGTGCGGGACAGCAGCTTCCTTCCGAAAGTCTCACGTGGCGAACAAAAAGCGAAAATGATACACTCCCACTTAGCGCACCGGGGTGCGTGAGGTTACAACTCAGGTTCCCCACGGACGAAGGCCGCAAACGTGTTCTGCTGATCGCCGCCTCTATTCTCGCTGCTCGGAAGCTTGCGAATTGGGACGGAAGACCTTCGCCTGCGTTCGAATCAGCAATTGCCGATGCGATTAGTATCGCCGACCGGATCATGCGGCGGATTGATTCACTGTGGCCCGCTCGAAGATAACCGGAGAACACAATGCCCAAATATCGACTCGAACTTGTTCGACTGTCTGATGGTGAACCGTCAGTTATTAACGAAGAGACAATTTCCGTTACCGGAGATCGATCACCCGAGGGTGAGGAAAATCTCGGGATCGAGATGATGGCTGAATTCAAGAAGGCGCTGAACTACGGAGCCTTCAGCGACGAGATTCCTGACACCGAATGCGATTTAACCTCTTCGCCGCCACGCAAGATTGATTTCAGCCAGTGGTGGAACGTACGCAATACGGAAAATCTCTGGCTCGAAATCACGAACACCCTTGCCGATGTTCGGTTCCTTTTGTCTCAGGCTCGTGCGTATAAGGCCCTTGAACCTACTGAACCTCCGTCGAGTCGGAAAGACGAGCAACTGAAGTACTACGCCCATTTCGGGAAGATGTACCATCTCAACCTCGCCGTCTCCAGCTTGGTCAAGATTCAAGACCTCGTCGTCCGTCTCTTGTTCGAGAATTTCGGAGGCACATTAGTCGTCGTTGATCAGACCGATGACGATTGGGAGAAGAAGCTGACGATGAAGGATGTGAAAAAGGGACTCAAGAGAGAGTTCGAGGCGGGGAAACTGTCGAGCGACGAGTATCAGTACATCATCGATGCGCTCGACGAGCCATCCCAATCGTCCCATCAGAAGACCGTTGTCGATTATCGCAACCGTTTAGTTCATCGGATTCGTCCGTCCGTAGATCACGGCGAATTGTACACAGAGATTGAGGATCGCATCGGGAAGCCGATCTTGGATTCTGCCGGGAATGAAAAAGGCAGGCAATTCGCAATCATGGCTCGTCCGTCTGAAGCGGAGTTCCAGTTCGCCGAGCTTTATGCGGCACTATTGGATTATCTAAAGCACGTGATCCGAATGCTCACGAAATTGAGGGGAATGCCACGGTTTGCCTGATCTGGGAGGCGGCGATGTCTAGCCATATCAAAGCGGGGGATGAACTCGACACGAATACGCTATTCCTTCCGTTTTCCAATGAAAAAGAATTTTCTTCCACCTCTGGGAAAAACTGCTATCATTCGTGCTATCAAAACTTCCCAGCCGGAAAGACGGATAAAGACATGAGCGACCGCCTGCTGGTGCGAAACATCCCGCCAACGATCCAAGAGTGGATCACACAGCAACGCCAACAGCAACAAATGTCTCAGCAAGAGTTTGTATTGTCTGTCTTGCAGAGGGCAAGCTTGTCTGAGATTGCCCCTCTGCTGCCATTTGAAGAGCCGCCAAAACAAGAAGCCGTGCCAGATGCACTGCCTTTCAAGTTCATAGACTTATTCGCAGGGATTGGTGGGTTCCGTGCTGCGCTCTCCAAACTCGGTGGTACCTGCGTGTTTTCGTCGGAGTGGGATCGCTACAGCCAGAAGACCTACAAGGCGTGGTACGGTGAAACTCCCGAGGGGGACATTCGCAAGATCGTGCCGAAGGACATACCCGATCACGATGTCCTTGCAGCGGGATTTCCTTGTCAGCCGTTCTCCATCGCTGGTGTTTCGAAGAAAAAGAGCCTCGGACAGGCACACGGATTTAAGTGTGCAACTCAGGGGACGCTGTTCTTTAACGTAGCGTCGATAATTGAGATCAAACGTCCGCCCATCGCACTGCTGGAAAACGTGAAGAATCTTCAGTCCCACGACAAAGGGCGGACGTGGACGACGATCAAGGAAACGCTCGAAGAACTCAACTACGTCGTTTTCGATAAGGTGATCGACGCCGCTGCATGGGTACCACAGCATCGAGAGCGTGTGTACATTGTCTGCTTTGACAAAAATGTGTTCGGAAATAATCCGCCTTTCTCATTTCCGGTGCCCCCAAGCAAGCCCCCGAAGTTGAGAGATATTTTGGAAAGGAAGCCAGACCCGAAGTACACGCTGACCGATCATCTTTGGAAATATCTTCAAAAGTATGCCGATCATCACAAAGCAAAAGGGAACGGATTCGGATTCGGGATTGGGAAATTGGACGGTGTTACTCGCACTCTGAGCGCACGCTACTACAAAGATGGCTCCGAAATCCTGATTGAGCAGGAAGGGAAGAATCCCCGCAGGCTCACTCCGAGGGAATGTCAGCGGCTCATGGGATTCGATGAGAAGCCCATTGTCGTATCGGACACGCAGGCGTACAGACAGTTTGGCAATGCGGTTGTCCCCAAGGTCGCCGAAGCCGTAGGGCGACAGGTGTTGGGTGTTTTGCGGTGGCACCTGACTCGCAAAGAAAACGGCTGTCTGGTGAAAGCCTCGACTCGAAAGGCGCAGTAACCATCAACAATGGCAACTCCGATAGGTGAGCGTGCGATTTCGGACGCAGTCCGGGTTGGCAATGCAATCCTGAAGTTCATCTCCGCTAACGACGTTGGAAGAACTGGCGGACACCAGTGCGGGTACTATCTGCCAAAGGCTGTTTGGGAGATGTTCACCGAGCATCCTCCTAAAAAGGGCCGCAATGACGAAACCGCAGTTGAGATTCAATGGCAGGACGGACGTGTCACCGACTCCCGCGTGAAGTGGTACGGCAAAGGGACTCGCAGCGAATATCGGCTTACTCGGTTCGGCAAAGACTTCCCGTTCCTGACGCACGACAATGTCGGCGATCTGCTTGTTCTTATCATCGAGGATCACCGTCATTTCCTCGCCTACGTTCTCGATCTCGAAAATGACATCGAAGAGATTCAGGCTGCGCTCGGCGTCGAGATCACCGTCTCGTGGGCGGCATATCGCAACGGTCAGCCGCAGATAGAGCCGGAGGATGAAGAGAATTGCATCAACCGCAGGTTCCGCCGATTCGCTGAGGCGTTGAGGGACTTCCCGCCCGGCGAAGCGTTCTCACAGGAAGCACGTGCAACGCTTGCTGAATGTCTTCGGGCATTCCAAGGGTTTTCAGCGGACGACGCATTGATCCACTGCATGGATGCCGAGTACCGTTTGTTTCGGTTAGCAGAACGGCAGATCAGTGGGCCTGAAATACAAAGGCTGTTTCGTGATGTGGATGATTTCCTTGCCACAGCATCACGCATCATGAACAGGCGGAAAGCTCGTGCCGGAAGGTCGCTGGAAAACCATGTCGATTGGGTGCTTACTCGGGCCAATATTCCCCATACCATGCGACCGAACGTGGACGGCAGACCAGACGTTCTGATCCCGAGCGTCGAAGCCTATCTTGACAATGATTACCCGCTAGATCGTCTCTTCGCAGTTGGGGTGAAGACCACATGCAAGGATCGTTGGCGTCAGGTGCTCAACGAGGCACGGCGAGTCCGGCACAAGCATATTCTCACAATCCAGCAGGGCATCAGTGCCAACCAGCTTGCCGAGATGCATCAGGCAAATGTCACGCTCGTCGTACCGAGAGACATCCAGCGTCAGTATCCGAAAGGTGGCGAAATCGAGATGCAGAGCATCGAACAATTCATCGAGACGATCAGGCGTAGAGTAGTGCAGTGACCGATGTCCACACCAGAGAGCAGCGCAGCCGGAACATGGCAGCGATCCGCTCCAAGAACACGAAGCCGGAGATGGTAGTTCGGAGGCTCCTATGCGAGATGGGTATTCGATACCGACTGCATCGCAAAGACCTTCCGGGCAGGCCGGACATTGTCATGCCGGGTCGTAAGATCGCCATCCTCGTCCACGGCTGCTTCTTCCACATGCACGAATGCAGGTACGGTCAGGTAGTTCCTGCAAGCAACGCTGAGTTCTGGCAAACCAAGCGAAGTGGCAATGCTGCTCGTGACCGACGAAACCTCCGTCAACTGCGTGCGCTCGGCTGGAAGGTGTTCATAGTGTGGGAGTGTTGTACGAGATCGCCTGAGCGACTGCGGAAGCAAGTCAGCAGGATCATTGCTACAACTGAGCCAGAGTTTGAGCGGTGAGAAGCTGAAATTCTTGTCTTGGAATTCTAACCACCGAACTTCGTCCCCCACCCATGTTCGTTCCTCCGCCTTGAGGCACCCACGAGGCATATCGTGCAAGCTGGTCAAAAGTGATGAACCACCAGTTGACCAGATTCCTATGCTGCACATCGTCGATCTCTCGGACAACGAAAATAGAGTGGAGTTGGCCGCCCATTGCGGCGTAGAAGGCAAGCTTCACAAACGGGCCTAAATCCAATCCGAAGAATGGGCCTAGATCGGGCGACTGAGCGACCGTCTTCTCTTTGATTTCCAACGGGTACGTGATCTGGTTACCCCAGAGGACTCCGTCAATGTCAGACATCTCAGCTAGGAAGGCATTTTCAACTGACACCCTAAGATGTTCCTTCGAAAATTCCTCGGGGACTGCTGCTGCGGGGATCGTTTGGGTATTCGTGTGGTAACGAAGGAAGTTGTGATGTCTTATTCGTGGTGCGTGCCCTAAACCCGTGAGTATATCAATGACGGGGACGAACTGACCTTGGGCGGGTATCCCCAACTGAAGTGCCTGCCAAGTCAACGTCGAATAGTTGTTCGCCGTTCCAATCGTCGCTGCGCAGAAGTAGCTCTGAATTCCGTTCTGATGTAGCCGATTGCAAACGGCATGTAACCCGTGTGCTGGTGCTGGAGTGCGCCCGAGCGGGTACTGGTTCGCTGGGTCAACAACTTCGGGGAATAGGGCCACGGGGGTGTGTCCGAAAGCATTGTTCCTCTTTCGGCGGATGATCCAGCCTCCCATGGAAACACGGTTCCCAAATCCAAGTTGGGTCAGATGGGTTCTGAAATCAATCTCAGCGACCGTGCCACGCAGTTTGTTTTGGTTGGTACTGGAGATGCTTTGCGAGAGAAACGCACGCATCTGGTTTAGGCTCATCGTGGACATGAAATTGATCCAGTACCAGTGAATCAATTTCACGGCGAGAACTAAAGCAGAGAACGGCTTGCGTGTTAACTAATCGAATTCCCGGTATCTCTCCTGTGCCACTACGACTCTTACGGTCTGAAGATGATCGGCTTCGGTATTTGGATCGGCGAGGGCGGCTCCACCTTGTACTTGACCTTGATCTTCTCCCGTAACTCTTCCTTCTTCCGGTCGAATTCGCCTTTCAGCCTCATCAGTTCTATGTCAAGTTTCAGACGACTTTCGTAATCGTCGAAGAGCAACTGTTCCATAGTCACGCAGGCCATTAGCATCGAAAACAATGACAAAGCCCACTGCTTCTCCTCAACACCGCAATAGTTAATCCTAAATTCGACGTGATCGGCAGAATCGATTTGCACGAAGCGATCACACATTGCATTGATCGTTGCGTGCGAGCCGGTTTCCGAAAGGTCTCCCCAAGTCTTGTGAAGTTCGTCGAGGCCTTTGAAGACGCCCTTTTTCTTGTGCCGCTCGAATGCGTCTTTGAATTCCTCTAACGCCGTTTTCCCGTCGTTCTTGCTCAACCACTTCTTCTGAAGTTCCACGTCGGTGATCATCGTGTGAGCGTGGGCCACAAACTCGATTGCGTCCCGAAGGATCGAGCGTGCCTCGGCAAGGCAGCCAGTAAGGGCCAGTTCCATCGCCACTCGAATCTTTGCGTGCGCATTGAAGTAGAGCAGCAACGGAAACATCCGGTCGAGTTCCCGTGCTGTCTTCATAACGCCGAATTCCCGCATGAAGATGTGATCGAGCGCCATGTACAGGTTCCACATCTCCCCAAAATACTGGATCGATGCGAACAGGTTATTGCGCTTGATCTCGTAGTACTCCCGGTACTCCGCAGGGATGTTGTCGATCTCAAACTGGACGAGCAGATCGGGTTTCTGCGGAGCGTTCTTCGGCTGACCGCTCACGGCATTACCTCGCTACTAAAATTGTACTCTGGACTGTGGGATTAACGATTCGAAGGTAAAGGCCCGCCCCAAATGCAGGACGCCTCTTCCGTGCCGACCTCGGCAATGTGGGCAAAGTTCGGGGAGATCGCCCACTTTAGTTTGCCGTTTGAATCAGTTGCGCAGATTCGGCTTTCGACGTTCGATGCATCGAAGTATTCAGCAAACATCCGTTCCGTGACTCTTCGGGCAGCCGCAATAACTGCGGACTCGGTGCCGTCATGTGGTTCAATCACCCTGCCCAACCTGTGTCCATCACGATCTCGCACATCTCGGATCACGACATTAAGCAGCTTTGGCATGGCGGCTAGTGTTTGGTGAACTCGGTCGGCTTTTTGTGATCCCGAATCTTGGTGTAGCTGATCGCCAGTTCCGACCCGAGCCCAATCTTGCCGTCGTAGTCGTTTAGGGGTTCGTTGTCGAGCACACCGAACACGAGGCGTTGCGAATCATCGGCATGATCGACACGCACCCACATCCACTCGCCGGGTATGCCTTCTTCACCCTCGAACTCAACCTTCACGTAATCGCCGGGTTCGTATTTAGGCATGATTTGCTCCTGACACTGGTCGGCAGTCACCTTGGTGTCCACGAGGCAGCCAGCAGTCAGGAGTCTTGTGGCGCTCCTGCTTCAGAGCCTTATTCTGTTCGTGCCACCAGAAGCGATTCGCAGCTTCCGCAGCGTCGGCAGGGGCAAAGCCCTTTTTAAACTGCGTTCGGAAATCGAACTGCCATGTGCGCTGCCAGTCGTCCATCGGCATATTGATCGAGCGAAGTGATTCCTTGACTTGATCTAGCCATGTTTTGAATTGAGTATCCATTTGCAACTCCATTCTAGCCTCCGTTCTAGTGAGCCGTCCCGACTTTACCGCAGGTAATCGACCGCAATCTCAGTTGACGAACTCATACCCGTCTGCGCTCTGCATGACCTCGCCTTTGTAATACACAAACTCAGCGCATGCTCGGCACATCCGGCTGTCACCCCGATTCGGATGTGAGCCGGAATGCCGGATTACAAGTAACTCGTCATGAATACCGCAGACCAATCTGCCACACCTATCGCATTGCTTCCAATCGTCTTCCGAACAAGGCGTCAGAGGATACGTGGAGCATTCAGGGGGCTTCAACTCCATCACTCGCCCCAGTCTTCGTCAGTGTCGTCCCCGTAGAGGCAAACGTGGCAGCGGTAGTGCCCGTCCGTATCGACGGTGACCGTCTTCGGAAGATCGAGCGCACGCAGAATCATACTTACGATGCCTTTCTGATTGAGGATGCATTTATCAGCCAACAGGACGTAGGTTCCGTCAATCCTATTGAACATGACTCGGCCGCGAGGGGGTTCGTCATAGGGAACGTCTTTAGGAACTGAACCAAGCTTTTGCCATCGCTCCCACACAGCAGGATGACCAGCCGGGTGTCCAAGATGGTTGGCATAAGGTTCAGCCTCGCTGACGGGTGTGCCTTCCACCAAGAGCTTCTCGTCGAAAAGCCAAAATATCCCGACGCGAGGTTTGCAGACGCGGGTTCCCCTCTTGTCATCAGTGCTCATGCTGTCCTTCTTCGTTTCAATGTATCCCGCCGTCTCAAGTATTTTAAGAAGCTTTCGGTCGGAAGTTTTGCGCCACCCATGGTCGGGATCGGCGTGACGCTCACAGACGCTCAACTTTGCCCACTCGGTTTCGTTACGGTAGCTCATTTCAAAACGTGGCAGGTCTTTGTCGCACAGGTGAGAGTTGTCGTCCAGTGTCATCCAGCCAATGACCTCATCGCGTACCTCGATTTGCAACGAACCTGTAGCCTCTCCGTTGACACACTTCCTGCTGATCCGTATCTCCGGGATGACCACCCCATTCAGCAAAAATCGAAACTCCGGCTTCTTCGACTCGTGCATGGCGTGCATTACTTGCGCCGGATCAACAGACCGGGATCGGCGGTGTTGTTCGAGACCAGACTGCCATTCGAATCACGGGTCGTTCCAAAGCGTGAACTCGTGGTGCCGAGCAGATGTCCATTCTCATCTCGCACGACCGACTCATAAGAGCCGGAGTAACCGCTCGTCACGCTTCCGACAATCTTGCCCTTGCCATCACGAACGACTTCCTTCTTCAGCATCGCTGTGCCTCCGACTGCAATATACGAACCGAGGGCGGAATTTCGCTAGAAATGCGTCTGATTTCTAGCTGAAATCGGCGGCTGCTCTGTATACCTACAGTGCGATGGGTGACAGACCAACGATCAAAAGCCTGATCGATTTGCAGGAGCGATTGCTTCGGGCGAAGAACCCATTCGCCCGTCGCTTTGGTGCGCTGCTGGCTGCCGGAGCACTCGATAAACACCTATCGGAACTTCGGGACGAACAGATTGGTCAATTGATCAGCGACGTGGTCGAGCGTGACCTTCGGATCGCCAGTCCCGAGGCGGTTATTTCAAGCCAAGCCAGCAGACGGCTTCTCCGATCCGGGGCGGGGAGATTGAAGCAGGACAAGTCGCCGCCTCTCGCTTGCCCCAAATGCGGCAACGACCTGCTGCTTCGGATTGGGATTGATGAGCCGGACTGCGTGGAGTGCGTTGATCTTGGCTGCGGATACA
>JAJXZT010000015.1 GCA_021779935.1 Acidobacteriota bacterium | reverse complement strand
CATCCCAGGGTGAAAATCACATCCTATAATCAACATGTTCGGCTCCTTCTTCCTGAGCCTTGGTCGTGGTACTTCCAAGACTACTCGGGTTGCAAGGAGCCGACGTCGTTATGAAATCATGTGACAAGGGCGGTCGTTGGTCGATAGTCGTCGGTCGTCGGCAAAAGCTAACCACAAGAGGCACCGAGACACCGAGGAAGGAACGCAAAGGGAAGGCCTACGAGTGTTCAGTTCGCAGTTGAATTGATTGCCAGATGGAGACGAAAAGACCCACATCTGCCAACGGCTCAGATATGGTGCACCCTCACCACTGGAGGCCGAAATGTGGGCCACCACGCCAATTTAGTTTCGTGTTGCCTTTCCGCCAATCGAATGCGAGGATTCCAGCATTCTGAGAGTTTGAGGACAAATCGAACACCAATGGCCGTAAACCGGGACAAGCCAGACCACTGGAAAGTTGATATCGCAGAGTCGGTTGACATGTACAACGACTGGTTCGTGAAATTTGCCCCAAAGGCATTCCGCGACAGCCGAAGCAGTGCGACGAAGGAGGTAGAAACAGCACTTCGCCTAACGAGAAATCTTAAGTTACTGACTCCGAACACGCTGAAATCCAATCCGGAAATTCTTCCGATGCTGCGAATGGCAACGTGCCCACCAATTGCGCGCGATCGTTTGGTTGGCCTCGCAAAAGTCTCGTCAAACCTGGTTAAGTGCATGGAAATTGGCCGATGCCTCCCGGCGAAGATGGGCGAGGAAGCACTTCTGGAGGACCTGAAGCGAATAGTCATTACGATTAGCCGAATGGTCGATCCTGACATCTTCGTTTGGTTCGGAACCCACAAAAACCCCGGCAATAAGGAAACCGAGCGCGCAGCCACTGTAGTCGCGGACCGTCTTTGCGGAGCAGTAGCCGATCCGATTATTCGAAATGCACAAGAACAACGACAACTTGCTGCAATTGGCAAGTGGCTAAAGTCACACGGATACACCCAAGCCCCGTTGGGAAAAACCGTAAAGTTCCGCGAAATGACTCCCGGAACCTTTGCGTTTAGGGTTAACGTGCCCGTGACTATGGACGGAGGAAAACAAATCAACATCCCCATGGACGCCGTAGTTCTACCTCTATCTGCCGTTCCGAACTCCCTGCCAGTGCTTATTGAGGCAAAATCTGCGGGCGACTTTACGAATGTGAACAAGAGGCGGAAAGAAGAAGCAACAAAAATCAGCCAGATACGTAAGACATATGGTAAAGAAGCTAAGCTTAATCTTTTCCTTTGTGGCTATTTCGATAGCGGATACCTCGGCTATGAGGCGGCAGAAGGGATAGACTGGGTGTGGGAACATCGAATCGACGATCTCGCAAAGCTTGGACTGTGATGGATATCGCGAGTCTTGAACGAGCCAGAACTGAATTACAGCGTAGGTGCGACGAGCAGCGCACCCAAATGGAACGCAATCGCATGGGGCAATTCGCGACCCCATTTCTTCTTGCCCGCGAAATTACCATTGAGTCATTGGGGTATCTTGGACCAAATGAGCCGCTAGATTTTCTCGACCCGGCGTTCGGTACTGGAGCGTTCTATTCCGCACTCCTTAACGAGTTTCCCGACCGGGTGGCTTCATCTATAGGCTTTGAGATCGACAATCACTACGGGGCGCCTTCCGTTGAATTATGGAAAGGGACGAACCTGCAATTGCATATCGCAGATTTCACCAATGTTCAGACTGACAAAGGTATGGTCAACCTGCTCATATGCAATCCTCCTTATGTCCGGCATCACCACCTCTCTGCGGCAGTGAAAGCCAAACTGCAACGCGATTGTAAAAGTATCGGCATAACACTTAGCGGACTTGCGGGCCTGTATTGTTACTTTATGGTCTTGGCACATCGATGGCTACGACCAAACGCCGTTTCCGCGTGGCTTGTGCCAAGTGAGTTTATGGGCGTTAACTACGGAGAGGCGATCAAAGACTACCTTCTCCGAAATGTAACTCTTCTCCGAATTCATCGCTTTGATCCTCAAGAAGTTCAATTTGACGACGCGCTGGTATCGTCTGCTGTTGTGTGGTTCAGAAATAGAAAGCCAACTAAGGAAACACAAGTAAACCTGTCCTTCGGTGGCACCTTAGCTCGACCACGCAGATCCGCGATGTTCTCAATTGACGAACTTTGGAGAGAGCCAAAATGGACGCGCCTGCTCCATAGAGAGGTCCGAGGCGCGACGGAAGACTCAGTTCGCCTCGGCGACTTGTTCTCGATAAAGCGAGGTTTGGCTACTGGCGACAATAAGTTTTTCATCCTCACAGAGCAACAGGTGGCCGACCTCGGGATTTCAAGGAAATTTCTTAAACCAATATTGCCTAGTCCGCGTTATCTCAAGCGGGATGAAATCGAAGCCGACGAACACGGAGATCCGATCGTTTCACCCAAGTTGTTTCTTATCGATTGCCCGCTCGACGAGCGGGAACTAGAGAATGCCGATCCGGCACTCGCAGATTATTTGAAGTCTGGAGCCAGGACAACGGCGAATGGCTATTTGTGCAGATCCAGAACTATTTGGTACTCGCAGGAGCACAGACCACCGTCGCCAATACTCTGTACCTACATGGGGAGGGAGGGCACGGAAGGGAAACCTGCATTCCGATTTATTCTGAATCACTCACAAGCTACAGCGGCAAACGTCTATCTGCTGCTGTATCCCAAGCCCGCAGTACGTCACCTACTTGAAGGCGCAGATACCCGTCAGCAGGTATTCCAGATTCTGCGATCAATTCCGATGCAACACATGACGGGAGAAGGTCGAGTCTATGGAGGGGGACTCCACAAGTTGGAGCCAAGAGAATTGGCGAATGTGCCACTTCCGGAAATTGCCAACTTACTGCCGAATCGCCCGCTTAAGGGATCTCAAGGCTCACTCGGTGACGAATTTCTCCTGCGCTGACGACCTTTAGGGCGACAAAGAACACCTGCCGCAGCAAACACCGATCCGTCATCGTTTAATTCTGTCCCATTTTGATCTGCCCCAACTCCGCCGGCACTTCTTACACTTTCAGCATCTCCCAGGCTTTCAGCATCAGGTCGGGGACTTTGCGGCCGAAGTCGGGGTTGCCTTCGGGATCGCCGTCGATTTCCAGCAGTACGGCCGGAACGTGCGGCGCCGTGCGCAGCAGTTCCATCGCTTCGGTCCAGTCGATGGTGCCTTCGCCGGGCCAGAGGTGCGAGTCGCGGTCGCGCTTGTTGTCGTGCACGTGGGTCGAGCGGATGTACTCCTTCAGGTGTTCGAAGGTGGCCGTGACGCCCTGTTCGAGATGCGCGTGGCCAAGGTCCATGCAGACGCCGACGTCCTCGAAGTGGCCCGTCTGGATCATCTCCAGCAGGCGCTCCGGCGTGGAGAGTTCGTTGGGAATATTTTCCAGCAGGACGCGCACGCCGAGCGGCTTGGCAAAGGCCCGGAGGTGTTCGATGGAGGTCATGGCCGAGTCGAACTTGTGCTCGTCGAACACTTCGCCGCCAATGCCGATGTGCTGGATGAGGAAGCGGAAGGGCGACTGCTCGGCGACCTCTATGGCGCGCTTGATCTCGTCCATGGCTTCGATGCGGTCCTTGCGTTCGCGCGCGGCGATATTGAGCGGAGGCCCGCCGCTGCGGCCCCAGTCGTCGTCGGCAAACATGGGCGCGTGCACGGAGTGGAACTCCACGCCGGGCGTGGCGCGGAACCACGAGGCAATTTCGCGCACCGTCTGCAGGTTGGTGTAGTCGAAGTGGCCGCGCGCGGCAAAGATTTCAATGCCCTGCGCTCCGCCCCGGGCCAGCGCGTCGAGCATGCCGGGGTGGAGACGCTCGCGGACGTGCACGTAGGTTGACATTGCCTTCAACATCAGTAGCCCACCGCCTTTCCGTTGTTGCGGGAGTCGCTTGCGCCCAGCCGTTCGCCGGTCTTTGGATCAATCATAATGCACTCGCCGTCGCCCCAGGAACCGGTGTGGCGCAGCTTGTAACCCATTTTTTCCAGCATCTTCATCGTGTCCGGCGAAAGCTGCCAGGCTTCCACGCGCAACTCGTCGGGCATCCACTGATGATGAAAACGGGCGGAATCGACGGCGCGTTGAATGTCGACGCGGTAATCAATGACATTCATCAATGTATTCAGCACGGTCGTAATGATCGTCGGTCCGCCCGGCGAACCGAGCACCATGTAGAGTTTCCCGTCGCGCGTAACCATTGTCGGCGTCATGGCCGAGAGCGGACGATGTCCCGGCCCGATGGCATTGGCCTTGCCCTGGATGAGTCCGTACATGTTCGGCACGCCGGGCTTGGAGGCAAAGTCGTCCATCTCGTCATTGAGCAGGAAGCCGAGACCGGTGGCGGTGACTCGCGATCCAAAGGAGTCGTTGAGCGTGTAGGTAACGGAAACGGCGTTGCCCTCGGGATCGACAACCGAGTAGTGCGTGGTGTGATCGGGCTCGGGGCCGATGTAGGGCTTGTGCAGCGCAGCTAGACGATCAAGGCCGTCGAAGCTGGGGCGCTTGAGTTCATTGCTCGGCGTGGCGTGGTCGGGATCGATGGACTCGCGCCACTCGGCGGCGTATTTTTTGTCTGTCAGTTGCGCGATGGGGACGTTGGAAAAATCAGGGTCGCCCATGAACTCCGCTCGATCATAGAAGGCGCGACGCTCGGCCTCGGCGGTGAGGTGAATGGCTTCGGCGGAGTTGCGTCCGAAGGAAGCCATGTCGTAGCCCTCAAGAATGTTGAGGATCTCGATGAGCACGGCTCCGCCGGACGAGGGCGGCGGAGCGCTGATGATTTCGTAGCCGCGATAGGTTCCGCGCAGAGGCCGGCGATCGACAACTTTGTAATCGGCCAGATCCTTGGCGGTGATGATGCCTCCGCCGCGCTGGATATCGGCGGCGAGTTGGCGGGCCATGGCGCCGCGATAGAAAGTGTCGGGATTCTTCGCGATGCGCTCGAGAGTGCGCGCGAGCTCAGGTTGCTTGAAGAGCTCTCCCTGTTCATAGAGCTTACCGTTGCGCTGAAAGATGCGGTAGGTTTCGGGGAACTTTGCCAGCAGCGGGTCGCGCATCATCTGCGCTTCGGCATGGGTCAGAACGACGCCGTCGCGAGCAAGACGAATGGCAGGCGCCATGACTTGCGCCAGCGTCAGCTTGCCCCATTTTTTTTCGGCATAAACGAAACCGGCAACGGAACCGGGGACTCCGATGGCCTTGTAGCCGATGGTGCTCATGCCGGGGATGACGTTGCCGTTGGCGTCGAGATACATATTGGCCGTGGCCGCTTCAGGAGCCTTCTCGCGAAAGTCGAGGAAATGGGCTTCGCCATTGGCCTTGCGGAAGAGCATGAATCCTCCGCCCCCGAGGTTGCCCGCTGCGGGATGCACAACGGCAAGAGCAAAGCCCGTGGCAACTGCGGCGTCGACAGCATTGCCGCCGGCTTTCATGATGCCGGCACCAACCCTGGAGGCAACTTCATGCACGCTGACAACCATCGCCTTCTTCGCATGCACGGGATGGAATCCGGCACCGAGTGCCGGAGCAGCGCAGGTAAAAAGCGCAAGCAAACAGATATATCCGTGGAGTCGTTTGACCATGTGGCGTCCTGTAGTGGATTGAAACTATCTCACCCGGAAAGCCGAGTCAATTGCTGAGAAGATATTGTTTTCCGTGCAACGGGATGGCCCGCGATGTAGTCTGGATCGCAAATGGTCGTCGCAACATCTATATACCCATCACTTTCAAAGCAGGAGTTCGTATGAGAGCCGCAGTCATTCGTGAACCACAGAAAGCACTCGTGATGGAGGATCGCCCAAAGCCGAAACCGGGGCCGGGGCAGGTCGTCATCAAAATTAAGGCGTGCGGCGTGTGCCACAGCGATTTGTTCGTGCAGCAACACGCCTTTGGATTTGAACAATACCCTGTCGTGCCGGGACACGAGGTCGCGGGTGTCGTCGACGAAGTTGGTCCCGGTGTGAACTGGCCTTCCGTTGGAGATCGCGTTGGGATGCCATGGCTGTATTCGGCATGCGGGCATTGCAAGTACTGCGTCAGCGGGAACGAAATTCTCTGTCGGGAAGGGCAGGTCACGGGAGTGACAACGGACGGCGGATACGCGGAATACATGCTGGCCCCGGCGGCTTTCGTGGCACCAATTCCAGAAGCGCTCGACTTCGCCGACGCTGCGCCACTAATGTGTGCTGGATTGACGGTCTACAACGGATTGCGAAACGCGAAGTATGCAGTTGGGCAGAAAGTCGCGGTCATCGGAATGGGTGGACTGGGGCATCTCGCGATTCTCTTCGCGAAAGCCATGGCAGGACGAGTGGCCGTCATTTCGACATCAAGCGACAAGGAAAAAGAAGCGCGCGCGATGGGCGCAGAGAAATTCATCAATGCCAAACAGGAAGACGTAGTGGAGGCACTGCGTGGATGGGACGGAGGCCCGGACATCATCCTGGCCACAGCCCCTAACGTGGCATCGATGACGAAGGCATTCCCCGGACTGGCGGCAGATGGAACCATGGTTGTATTGGGCGCAGACGCGGGAGCAATCCAGGTGACTCCAATGGACTTAATCGGCGGACGGCGCAAACTGCTTGGATCTCCATCAGGAGGACGCAGCGATATTCGCGCGACGCTGGAGTTCGCCGCCGCACATGGAGTGAAGCCGGTCATCACAAAGTTCCCGCTGGAAAAGGCAAACGAGGTGCTGGAGTCCATGCATAAGGGAACGCTGCGGAATCGGGCGGTATTGATGATGGAATAAAGCGGCAATCGATTAACGTTTGCGAGATTTGGATGAAGTGCCTGCGCTTGGTTTCTGCGCAGGCTTTTTCTTTGGAGCCTTCTTGCCGGTGACGGGAGACGCCAATTCATTCTGCACTCGCTTCGGGAGCTTCTCCCACACGAGGAGGTACGATGTTGCGAGGGCATCGCGGAGTTCGTCATCGCGCAGGACGCTGAAGCGCTCAAGGCTCACCCATTTGTTCTTCGCGAGGTAGGGCGCGGGAACAATGCCTTCAATCTCCTGAAGCTGAAAGAAACTCTCGGGCGTGCACTTGAAGGAGATAACGAGAGGACGCGGTTCGAGCGGAAGAATGCAGAAGATCTTCCCGGCGACCTTAAAACAAAGATCATCATCCCACTGAACTTTTTCAGTCACGTGAGGAAAAGTGAGGCAGTATTCGCGGACGGAATCGATGTTCATGGGAAATCCATTGTAGTGTGCGGTGTGTCCGAAGATGCAAAAGGCCCGCGCGGATCAGCAGCGAGGGCCTTATACTTCTGCCTTCCAGTTTTAAACGGCGCGTTCGGTTCCGCCGCCGGGCTCTTCGAGTATCACCTTGATGTCCATCTTGCGGCGTCCGCGATAGATGGTGACGGTAACAACGTCGCCGGAGTGGTGATTGTCCATGACATGGACAATATCCGGCATGTCTTCCACGGGCTGTCCATCGATGGCGACGATGAGATCTCCGCCGAGAAGAATTTCACTGTTACCGAGATAAGCGCGCTGGTCGCCGCCGTGCAATCCGGCACGATCGGCGGAACCGCCCGGAATGACTTTCATGATAAGGACGCCGTTCCCGACCGGCAGACCAAGCTGATCGGCAAGGTCGGGGCCAACGGCAAGAGGAACGATTCCGAGCGAAGGACGCCGCACGCGACCGTATTGCACAATGTCATTGATAACAGCCTTGGCGCCGTCGATAGGGATGGCGAAGCCAATGCCGGCATTCTGGCCAGCCGTGCCGGCGATCATCGTGTTGATACCGATGACGTCGCCATGAGAATTCAACAGGGGACCGCCGGAGTTGCCGGGATTAATCGCCGCGTCGGTCTGAATGGCCTGGTCAATGTAGGTGCCGTTCGGTTCCTGGACAGTGCGAATGGAGCTGATGATGCCGCGCGTCATAGTGCCGCTGAACATTCCGAAGGGGTCCCCGATGGCATACACCTTCTGCCCTACTTGAAGTCCCTTCGATGCACCAAGCACGGCGGGCACAAGGTTCGGCGCCTTAATCTGTATGACAGCGAGATCGCGCGTCTTGTCGACGCCAACGAGTTGAGCCGGATACTGCTTCTTGTTGGAAAGTGTCACGCGCAGTTTTTGCGCGTTGGCCACGACGTGATAGTTGGTAAGAATGTGACCTTCTTTATCGATGATGAAGCCGGAGCCGGCGCCTTCTTCCGGCACGGGACCCCAGAAAAAGTCATACGCCACCGAAGTCGAAGTGATGTTGACGACCGAGGGCAGGGTTCGTTTGTAGATATTGATATTGTTCAGCTCTTCGGGGTCCAGCGATTGCGGGCCGGCAGCCTCGGTAATTTGCAGCTTGTTGCGCGTTACCCAGCTCGCAGGCGGAGTCGCGAAGCGGTAGCTGGTGTACATGAAGAATGCGATGGCGAAAACTACCCCGAGAAAAATCGGCCTTGCCAGTTTCATCTTTGTCTCCGTCATTTGAGCGCGGGCATGGGAACCGCCAAGATCACATCTTATATAAACGTGTTACGTCGGAATTTGCCTCGCGTGACCTTCCTCATCCTTGCAGAGAGCGTTCCAAACTTGATTGACCTGCTCTTCAGAGTGCCGGATGGTGCCAGAGTTGTCGATCACATAGTCTGACAGTGCCACCTTCTCCTCTTCGGAGAATTGCGCGGCCATCCGGAGTTCCACCTCCCGACGGGCCACGTCTTCAGGAAGACCAGAGCGTACGGCGAAACGCTGAATCTTCTGCTCAAGCGAGCAAGTCACGGTAATCAACTTATCCAGCCTCTTGTACGAGCCGGCCTCCACCATGAGAGCCGCTTCCACAACCGTGATGGCCCGTGGGGCGCGGCGGAAAACCTCCGCCATCCACTCATCCTGCCATGCGATGACCGCCGGATGCACAATCGCGTTCAACTCTTCAATGCGCCCCGCAAAAGCAAGTTGCGCCAGTGCCGGACGGCTGATCGACCCATCTCTATCTAGGATGCTGGTTCCGAAGGATTGGATGATGCTCTTGTAAACAGGTTTGCCCGGCTGCATCAGGAGATGTGCAACTTCGTCGGCACGAAGCACTTGCGCACCGTGCGCGGCAAACATTGCGAGCACAGTGCTTTTTCCGCAGGCCACGCCGCCAGTCAGTCCGACTTTCAGCAAGTTGCCCTCACTATTTGGACTCGCCGGGTTCCAGCCCGCGGCGCATTCGTGCAGCCTTTACCGTGTTCGACATCAGCATGGCGATGGTCAGCGGGCCAACTCCACCGGGCACCGGCGTGAAGGCTCCGGCGATCTCGACTACTTTGGGATGAACATCACCAACAAGCGTGGATCCGTTCTTGGCGAAGCTGGCCTCACGCCTGGCATCGCCGGCGAAGAACTGCTCAAACTGCGTACGATCCGTAATTCGATTGATGCCGACGTCGATCACCGTGGCGCCCGGCTTCACAAACTCGGGCGTGATCATGCCAGCCTTGCCAATGGCGGCAACCAGTATATCGGCACGGCGGCAGACGCCCGGCAGGTCGCGGGTCCGCGAATGGCAGATAGTAACCGTAGCATTCGCGTTGGTCAGTAACATTGCCACGGGCTTGCCCACGATATCGCTGCGACCAACGACAACCGCTTCTTTCCCTTCGATGGCAATGCCGCTGCGACGAAGGATCTCCATGCAACCGGCTGGCGTGCAGGGCACGAGTGCGGGTCGAACGGTGGAGAGAAATCCGACGTTCATCGGGTGGAAGCCGTCAACGTCCTTGGCGGGATCGACGGCGAGAAGAACCTTCTTTGCGTCTATCTGCCGCGGAAGCGGAAGCTGCACAAGGATGCCGTCAATGTCATCGCGCGCATTCAACTCGGCAACAAGCTGCAACATCTGTTCAGTCGTCCAGGTTTCGGGCGGAGTGATTTTTTCACTGTAGATGCCGAGTGTCTCGCAAGTCTTCACCTTGTTACGGACGTAGATTTCAGAAGCCGGGTCATGCCCCACCAATACGGCAGCAAGCCCGGGACGGATAGAGATTGAGATCAGTTGCCGGACTTGTTCAGCAACTTCAGTCTTGATGTCCGCGGCGATTTTAGTGCCATCGAGAATTGTGGCTGCCATGAGTTCCCCAGTCGAGCGAATTGGACCGTTAACAATATCTTATTACGCGGCGCTGCGAGTGTTCGGCAGTGACTGTGCAAAATCGGAGCAAAGCGCCTTCCTGTGACGAGGTAACCTCGGGATGATGAAAGGGTTGTGCGGGAACCGTCCCGTTGCGGCCCTCGGTCAAAAAAATCCGCTCGATAACCTCAATCCCTCGCGAATTCTTTTCCTGCTGAACTTTCTCGCGGCGCTGTCCGATAAATGCCATGTAACCGAAATGTGGACGGTGAACGCAGAAAGGCCGGAAAAGTTTCAGAAAAAGATTCACAAATATTGTATAAGTCCACACAGGGAAAGCAGCAAGGCTAGAAATATTACGAAAAGGGTGAAACTATCCGCCATCCACGCTGTCTAATTCTACAAAGGCTCGCGGAGTCGGAGGTAACATGTGATGGTGGAAAAATTCTCAGTACCGGAACTGGCAGCGTTACGGAACGAATTGCTCGACAGCGGGCTGGACTCGCGGGGCGCAGCAGAGTTACTGCAGATGTTTCTCGCCGGACGAGGCTATGGGGTTTCACCAGAGGCGGCTCGCGATGCGATTTCGACGGTGGAAGGTTCGGGTTGCGCGATCGACGTGATTCAGCGCGAACTGAACCGGATCGCCATGGTCCAGTAATCGCGCTTCCATAGCGGCACGATAGACATAACTGGAAGAAATACAATGGCCCGTGCGGCGTGCGCGGGCCATTTGCTTTTACACAGCTCCGCACAAAGAAAAAAGCGAAGCCGGGTGGCTCCGCTAGAAGTGAGTGTTCAATTCACACTAGAAGATGATCTTGGCGCCCAGCTGCACGATACGCTGACCGGCAGCCGAGTTCGGCAGACCAAAGTACGTGAAAGGCGCGGTCGTCGGGTTCTGCTGTTTCAGCGTGCTGCCAATCAACGCATACTGCGTGTTGTACACGCCGGTCACGTTGAAGTGGTTGAACAGGTTGAACGCCTCAGCAAAAAGCTGCACCTTCAAACGATCGCCATAGACGTTGACGTTGCGCAGGATGCGCGGATCAAACGACCACGTTGCTGGAAGAACAAACGTATTCCGCCCGACTCCCGGTACGCGGTCGGTAGCACGATTGCTGTCGCCGTTGAGATCGCCATTGACAATGGCCGAATACGGCTGACCGCTCTGCGCGCTGAGGATACCGCTCAGTTGCCAGCCGCTTACGACCGCCTTGGCGAGCTTCGGAAGATTCTGGCCGTACTTCAACTCCCACACTCCGCTGGCCACCAGGCGCTGACGCTGATCGTTTACACCGTTACCGCGATCGAGCCACGGCATCGTCGGATACTCGACCATCTTCGCGTCATCACCGAAGCTGAACGGGACAACCGAAGTAGCGTCAGGAGCGTCGTCGATGACGTGTCCCCAGGTGTATGCCACGCTGCCTTGGAAATTGCGGGCAAAGCGGCGATTCAACTGCATCGTTAATCCGTTGTAGATCGAATTCGCATTGCTCTGGAATTCTTCAATGCGGCTGAAACCGGCGTAAGGGCGAACCGACGGATACTTCAGGTACGTGAACGTCTTGCCGGTGACAGTGTCGGTGATCGTCGCAGGCGTCGGCGTGCCAAGGTTCTGGTCAGCCGAGCGCTGTAAATGATTTCCCTTCACCCAGAGGTACGCAACGGTCAGCGAGGTGTTCGGAGTCAGTTGGTACTCTGCGCTCAAGTTCGCCTGCTGCACGATCGGGTTGTGGAACTTCGGCTGCACGACAAAGATCGTCGGCGGCGCGGAGCTGCCACCAACCGGAGGCGCGCAACTGGGCGAGTTCGTCGGAGCACCGCAAAGCGTGTTGGGATACAGGGGAACAATTGCTCCCGAGTAAGTGAATGTGCTGACGTTGATGCCGTTGTTCGACATCGCCGTGCCCAGCATGATGGTGGGAGTGTTGCCGTAGAAGATGCCGTATCCGCCGCGGACAACCAACTTATTGCTGTCCAACGGGCTGTAGGCAAATCCAAAGCGCGGTTGCCACTCGTCCTTCAGAATGTCGATCTTCGCCGTGTTGAACCCGTAGGCCAACGCAGCCGGATTCGTAACACCGGACTGCTTGGCGAGCTGCGCGTCATAGCGGAAGCCAAGGTTGAGCGTCAGCTTGCTATTGACGTGGAAGTCGTCCTGCACGAAGAAAGCCGGCTGCGTCATGTCAGGATGCGTGGTGGGACCAGTGGTGCCTGTGCCGGCGAATGCCTGCGTGTAGGTCACGGTGCCCAGGGGCGCAACACCCATCAAACTGCGGCCGAAATCTTCCAGGCTGTTGAAGTTGTACGAGCCGGAGAAATTGCCGGGGAAGAAGTTCAGAATGTGGTCGACGATAACGTCGCCGCCGAACTTCAGTGTATGACGTCCCCACAGCACGGTAAGGGTGTCGCCGTATTGCTCGCGCTTGATGGTGGTTTCACGCGGGCTGAAGAAGTTGCGGCCCACGGTGAGAAGCAACTGTCCACTTTGCCGGACATTCGCTTCCGGAAGGATGCTGTTAGCAAGGCCTGGTTCCTTGTCGCGGAGCCAGGTGAAGCGGAACTGGTTCACCATCCGGTTGCTCAACGTGGAGGTGGCGGAGACGGTAACAGTGTCGGAATGTACGACGGAGTCGCCGGTGTGTTCGGACGAGTTGGTCGGGCCGCCATTCTCATAAGAACCGCCGGTGAAGAGCTGGCGATTCCAGCGCGCGCTGATCTGATTGCGCTGATTCAGGTTGTAATCGAGTTTGCCAAGATAGGTGTTCTGATTGAGCGTACGGTTGTAAGAACCGGAACGCGCCGAAAGATAACTCAACGCCTTCTGCTCGTACTGGTCCGGAGACGCAATCACCGGAGGAACATAGGCGACGACGTTCGGCTGAGCGTTGCGCTGGCCATCGAAATCGAAGAAGAAGAACAGCTTGTCCTTCACAATTGGCCCACCGAGATTGCCGCCGAATTGGTTGAAGTGATACTTCGGCTTGGTCGTCGTCGGGACATGATTCAGGGAGTTCTTCAACTTGAGAATGGGATCGTTCGCATTCAGCGACTGGTCGCGATAGAACTCGAAAGCCTCGCCATGGAATTTGTTGGTGCCGGACTTGGTGACCACGTTGATCACCGCGCCACCGGCGCGTCCGAGCTCTGCAGAGTATGCGTTGGAAGCGACCTGGAATTCCTGCACGGCGTCTTCACTGAACTGGTACGGAGCGCGGCCGGAACCCGCGCGGCCGGTCGTCTGGCCAAAGAACGTGTTGTTGTTATCGGCGCCGTCCACGGTCAGGGAGTTCAGTGTTCCGCGCAGGCCAGCGAAGCTGATGTCACCGGTGCGCACGTCGCGCGTAACACCCGGCGTGAGCAGAACGAAATCGATGAAGTTGCGACCGTTGACCGGCAGCTGCTTGATCGAGCGGTCATTGACGGTCGAGCTGACCTGGGTGCGCGTGGTTTCCACCACTGGCGCTTCGTCGGTGACCGTGACCTGCTGAGTCTGGCTGGCAACGCTCAACGTGATGGGTAAGTTGAGCTGAGCGCCCACCGATACATTGATGTTCTTCAATGCAGCGGTGGCAAACCCCGCCTTGGTGGCGGACACCTGGTAGGCGCCGACAGGGACAATCGGGAAGACGAACAATCCGACCTGGTTCGAGGTCGTGGTGTACGTAGCACCATTCGCAAGGTTTTTCGCAACGAGACTGGCGCCGGGAACCACGGCACCGCTCGCATCTTTTACTGTACCTCCGATGCTTCCACCCGCCAGGGATTGCGCAAGGCTAAGACCAGCCAGCGCAAACACCACGACGAACAGACGCACGAAGCGGCTCATAAACTGCTTTTGCATCGCTCAAGTTCTCCAAGGAAAAATCGTGCAGCACAACAATTGCAAGCACTAATATGCTGGTACAAACGTAGCAAATAACACCGTGGAAAAGTTGAAGGTCCGATGAAATATACATCCTCAAAAAGCACCGAAGTGCCATTGATTTTGCCGCATTTTCAAAGGTTCCAACGGAGCTTAAAGCTTTCCGATATGCAAGCAATCCATTCGCGCTCAGCCATGTTTGCGCTACTGGCTGGGGCTTTGGTGCTGTCTGTTTCAGTCCGGATTTGTCGATAGGAAAGGTCGCAATTGGCAAAAGCCCTGCCGGCGCCGAAGTTTCCTGCTACACCATCGCGCCGTACCTGCGTTAGAGTTCTGATGAGGATCGATTGATGGCACAGACCACGTTCTCCGCGACGGACTTTTTGCAGCTCAGTATTGCGGAACTTTCACCTCTGATACGCAATCTGCAACTCTCTCCAGTAGAGGTGACCGAGCGTTGCCTGGAGAGGATCTCGCAACTGGATCCGTTGTTGAATTCTTTCATTACCGTCACATCGGAACAGGCCATGGCGGAGGCACACTTCGCGGAGAACGAACTCATGAACGGCAGATGGCGCGGGCCACTGCATGGCGTACCGGTTGCTCTCAAGGATCTGATCGACGTGGCGGGTGTCCCAACAACGGCCGCGAGCAACGTAATGCAAAAGAATGTTCCCACCTCGGACGCTCCGGTTGTGCGGAGACTGCGTAGCGCCGGCGCCATCCTGCTAGGCAAACTAAACCTACATGAATTCGCCTACGGTGGCAGCGGATTGATCAGCGCCTATGGAGCAGCGAAGAATCCAGTCTGCCCCGAGCGCACAACCGGCGGCTCCTCTTCCGGTTCGGCCGCAGCCGTCGCCGCGCACCTCTGTTTCGCTGCGCTCGGCACCGACACGGCCGGATCGATTCGCCTGCCGGCTGCCTGTTGCGGATTGGTCGGCCACAAACCCACCTACGGCCTGGTTTCCACCGACGGCGTAATCCCCTTGTCCTGGTCTTTCGACCACGTTGGCCCAATCACGCGCACGGTCCGCGACGCAGAGATCATGATGTCGTCGCTGGCCGGTCAGACCTTTGGCTTTCCGCGAACCGTCGTGCAACCGGAACGAGAGCCTGACACTGCAGCGCTGCGGCTGGGGATCGTCCGCAAATTTTTCTTCGACGAGATCGCTCCGGGCGTCGAGCACTGCTTTGAAAAGGCTGTGAAGGCACTGGCGGCGAATGTCCGGGAAATCAAGGACGCGACCATTCCTGTCGACACCGACCGTACGGTTTCTACCGCGGAATCCTACGCATATCACGAGCGCTTTGTACATGTCCATGGCGGAGAGTATCAGCCTGCGACATTGCAGAGAATTCTCAGCGGACGCGACACTCCCATGGCGATATATGTGGAAAAACGGCGCGAACTCGATTTGCTGCGCGGCCGCACCCGTGACATATTTACGGATGTAGATATATTGTTGACACCTACCGTCCCCATCGAACCGCCGCTCCTGTCCGGCTTGACCGATATGGCGACCCTGCGAAGACACGAATTGCTGATGCTGCGTAATACACGGCCATTCAATGTTCTCGGACTTCCCTCTGTGACCGTGCCCTGCGGTACAACCGGCTCGGGCTGCCCAGTTGGACTTCAGATCAGCGGTTCTCCCGGAGCGGACTATGAAGTGCTGCGACTGGCACATCTGGTGGAACAATTGCTATCCCCGGCTGGCGAGGCATAGCTTCGGCCCGCCCTTGCCCGCGGATGAGCATGCAGAGCATCTTCCCCGTGCTATGCAACGATGGGCGGTTTCTACTAAAGTGAAGATCTGGATCTAACTGTCGAGCGGTGGGAAATTTGTCTACAAACACGACGAAACAGGCTGGTTCAGGATGGACATTTGCCATCCGGGCCTTGCGATCGCGAAATTATCGGTTGTTTTTCGGCGGCCAGAGCATCTCCCTGATCGGCACCTGGATGACGCGCATCGCGCAAGCCTGGCTCGTTTACCGGTTGACTGGTTCTGCGTTCCTGCTGGGAGTGATTGGATTCGCCGGGCAGATTCCGACGTTTCTAATAGGTCCATTCGCCGGCGTGTGGGTGGACCGATTGAATCGTCATCGTGTTCTCGTCCTGACGCAAACCCTCTCGATGCTGCAATCGTTCGCGCTTGCCGCGCTGACGCTGACCCACAGGATTACGTTCTGGGACATTCTCTGGCTCAGCCTCTTCCAGGGCGTGGTCAATGCCGTCGACATGCCCGGGCGGCAGGCGTTTGTCGTGCAGATGGTGGAGAATCGCTCCGATCTCGGAAATGCGATTGCCCTGAACTCTTCGATGGTGAATGCGGCGCGGCTTGTCGGGCCGTCGATTGCCGGACTCATAATCGCGGCGAGTAACGAAGGCGTCTGCTTTCTGATCGACGGCATCAGTTACAGCGCCGTGATCCTATCCCTGTTGATGATGCATATTGCGCCGCAAGTCGCTCGCTCAAAAACTACTGAAGCACGCGTTCTGCACGATTTGCGCGAGGGATGGACTTACGTCAGCCGCTTCCATCCGATTCGGAGCATACTCATTCTACTGGCGCTGATAAGCCTGTTCGGTATGCCCTATACGGTCCTGATGCCGGTGTTCGCAAGCCAGGTACTGCATGGCGGCCCACATACGCTGGGCTTCCTGATGGGCGCCACTGGAGTAGGTGCATTGCTGGCAGCTATGCGACTTGCGGCACGGAAGACCGTGCTCGGACTTGGCAGGACCATTCCCTATGCCGCCGGACTGTTCGGCATAGCACTGATGCTATTCGCCAGCTCGCGCGTAATTTGGATTTCACTTCCACTGATGCTGGTGGCCGGTTACGCGATGATCACTCAATTGGCGTCGAGCAATACGATCCTGCAAACGATAGTCAGCGATGAGAAGCGCGGACGCGTGATGAGTTTCTACTCCATGGCTTTTACCGGCATGGCTCCGTTTGGCAGTTTGCTGGCCGGAACTGTCGCAAGCCGTATCGGCGCGCCAGGGATGCTACGGATCGGCGGAGGTGTCTGCGTGCTGGCTGGAATATGGTTCGCCACGCAACTGAAACAAGTTCGCGAGCTTATCCACCCGATCTATCGCGACCTTGGAATACTGCCCGAGGTTGCCACGGGCATCCAAAGCGCAGCGACTCTAAGCACCCCGCCCGAAGGATGATTTCCACATAAAAAGGGGCTGCAACAATGTTGCAGCCCACAGGGAACAGGGAGCGATTAGAAGATGAACTTCATCGCGACCTGTAACTGACGCGACGAACCGGAATCGCCCGTTGGGAAGCGAGTGCTGCGAATCACTCCGAAGGAGGAGGTTCCGACCAGCGTCCCGGGGTTTCCGAAGTTAGGGTGGTTGAAGAGATCGAAGACCTCGAAGCGGAACTCGTTCGAGACCTGTTCGGTAATCTTCGTTGTCTTGGTCAAAGAGACGTCGCTGTTGACGAAGCCCGGTCCGTACACCGCGCCTCTCGCCATGTCCCCGAAGTGGTAGGTATAGCTCGAGGGAGTTCCGGTAACCGGCAGGATGAATGTTGCCGAGCTGCAGTTCGTAGTTCTTGGATCGCACATTTTCGGATTTGTGAACCACTGCGTCGGATTGCCGGTGGTGCCGATGGAGCCGTTGACATCTGGACGGATGGTTTGGAGTCCGGTCAACTGAGTCAATCCGGAAACAGAGATGTTCGGGATGGGATTGCCGCTCTGCACCTGCGTGATCGTCGTCATGCGCCAGCCGTCTTTCAGGCGATTGCCTTTGAACGGCAGGTCGTAGATGGCGCTGATCACGAAGCGATTACGCGCATCGAAATCCGACGGTCCCCAGTCACCCTTCGGATTAAGGCTGTTCTGGATGACAACGCCCTGCGAACTGAGCGAGTTGTAATCCATCGACTTGGAGTAGGTATACGAAGCGTCGAACTGCAGGCCGTGGCCCATATGCTTGTTGGCCGTGACCCACAGTGCGTTGTACCTCGAACGGCCCGCGCTGTCGATCTGACCGATGAACCCGAGCGGACGTCCCGCCGCATAGGGGCTGGAGGCAGAAACCGTGGGATACGGACGAACACCGTTGACGAACTGGTTGATGTTCTCCGAAATACGAAGGTCCGTGCCCCTGTTGCCGAAGTAGCCGATCATGAGCGCCATGGTCGGAGTGAGTTGATGCTGAATGTTGATGTTGTAGGACTGCACGTAGGCAGTGTGGAAGTTGGGGTCAATCGCCGAGGGCGAAAGCGTACCCAGCGCGGGAGTGAGATTGCCGACTGTGCTGAGCGGGATGAACGGCGTGCCCGTGCTGCCGGCAAACGATACCGGAGCGGCAAACGGCGGGTTCGACGCCAACCCGGTGACAGCGTTGGTGACCGGTTGATCCGACGCCAGCGAATATCCGCCGCGGAGCACTGTCTTTTGGTTGTTAAAGACATCCCAGGCAAAACCGAGACGAGGCTGAAAATTCTTCGCGCTTTGCGGATACGGCTTGTCAGTCTGCACGAGCGAATCCGACGACGGGATGAAGTTGACGAAACGCCCCTGTGCTTCCACTGGAGTTCCGTTCCACTCGTAGCGAAGGCCAAGTTCCAGCGTGACGTTCGGCTTCACTTTCCAGTTGTCCTGGATAAACCCGGCAAGTGAAGAAGTGTAGATCCGGCTCGGGTGGTTGCCCGGGGTGATGGAGTACGAGTTGATGTCGCCGGCCTGGAAGGCGGCAACGTTCAGGAATGTGGCTCGGCCCGTATCGCCGCTGAAATTGTTGTTGTTGAACCTGCGGAACTCTCCGCCGATGTGCAGGGAGTGATTTCCCTTCAGCCAGCTTACCGTGTCCGAGAGAACAACCGTCGTGTCGCCACGGCCCTGCGGGAATCCGGCGGGACCGCCGAAATTGACGCCGATGGAGTTGATGGTGAACTGCGGAATGCCTGCCGCGGCGCCGGTGGCGACTCCGATGGCAGACCCCGGACTCTGGTCGAAGTTCGGGGCAAAGGTGATGTGGATGCGATTGAAGCCGAGTCGCGCTTCGTTCACAACCGTCGGAGAGAAGGTGTGCGTTTCATTGATGGTGCCGATCTGGCGATGGCTGGCGCGATTGTCTCCAAAGCCAGTAATGTTGTTGCCCTGCAAGGTCGGCTCAATACGCTTGTCGCGCTGGAACGCGTAATAGCCGTGCAGGTTGTCGTTGTTGCCGATCCGGTGGTAGATGTCGCCAGTTTCCTGATCAATATCCACGGGAGCCGTAGCCGCACTCTGGTAGATGTTTGACCCGACGTTGGCCTGCGGAATCATGGCCACGAGTTTTTGGCTCGTAGGATCCGTGACACCCGCGCGTTCTGCCGACGTCAGCACGGTCTGGTTGATGGTGAGTCCCTGGCGCTGACGGGTTCCCTCATAACTGAAGAAGAAGAATGTCCGGTTCTTCACGATGGGACCGCCGAGAGAAATGCCGAAGTTATTGCGCTTGAATGGTGCCTTCCTTCCGCTGGTCTGGAAGTAGTTGCGTGCATCCATCGCTTCATTGCGCAGGAATTCGAACACCTCGCCGTGGAACTTGTTCGTACCGGAGCGGGTGGCGATGTTGACGATCGCTCCCGAGTTGCGGCCGAACTCCGCGCTGTAGGTCTGGTTGTCGACCTTGAACTCGGAGACAGTGTTGATCGACGGCTGGAATGTGATCTGGTTCTGCACCATGTCATTCAGGTTGATGCCGTTAATCATGAAATTGACGGTATCTTCCCGCTGACCGGCGGTGTTGAACGCGAACGATCCCTGGCCGCGCAAAGGCGCCGTGAGGAATCCCGACTGTGGCGGCGTCACCGAGCCCGGAACAAGCAGTCCGAGATCGACGAAGTGCCGGCCGTTAAGCGGAACCTCCTGCACGGTTTTCTGGCTGATAACCTGCCCGACGGTCATCGTGGACGACTCGATGATTGGAGTCTCCGCGGAAACCGTGACCTCCTGTGACGTTGCCGCAACGGCCAGCGCGAAATTCTGCTGAATGTTGCGCGAGATCTCGACCTGCATGCCGGTGACAATTTTCTTCTGCATCGAAGGCGCGGAGGCTTCGATGCGGTAAGTGCCCGGTGGCAGGCCGGTAATCTGGTAGTTGCCCGTGCCATCCGTCTGGCCGGTGTACGCGATTCCGGTCCCCTGGTTTGTTGCTATCACTTTTGCGCTGGCTATGACGGCTCCTCCGCTGTCTTTCACCGTGCCGTAAATAGTGGAGGTCGATTGCCCCCACAGACTGCTTCCGGCAAGTGATAACGCGGCGAACACCGTAATCGCCAACAACCTGTATAAACAACTTCTGCTCCTCATTCGCCCTCCTATGGGTAGTAGAGCGGTCGCGAGTATGGGCGCGAGCAGATTTACTTATATCGATTTATGAATATTTACCGCTGGGTGGGGTCGCAGCAGGTTGAGAGATAGTAGCCGCAAGCCAAGCAAAAAGAATGGCGCTTTGGTGTTGTTGGATAAAAAATATTTGATCTTGGTCCTGAACTGGAACCACCAGCCTCCCGCCCAGGATTCCCACCTCTCCGACCAACGAATTCGTGGACTTCGCAGCGAAAAAAACGGGCGCTCCGAAGAGCGCCCGAAGTCGTGCAATGGACAAACTTTTTAGAAGTAAAGTTTCAACGCAAGCTGCACCTGGCGGCCAGCCGCCGCCGAGAACTCCTGGCCGAAGGTACCCGACTGAACATCAGTGTCGATGCCGCTTCCCAGGAACTGCGTGTGGTTGAACAGGTTGTACGCTTCCAGGCGCATGGCCACAAAGCGTGTTTCACTGCTGCCAAGGTAAGTGTCCTTCTCGATCACGAAATCGGTGTTGTTGATTCCGGGACCGCGGAAGAAGTTACGAGAGGCATTGCCGAATTTACCGATCGTGGCAGGAGCAAATGCCGACGCGTTGAAGTAGAGATTTCCCTTGGCGCGGGGATCCGTGATCTTCAGTCCGCCAAGGTAGTTCGGCACGTCCGGACATGCGTAATAGGTGAGGCCATCACACGTCAGAGAGGTGAAGCCCGAATCGCCGATCGTGATTGGGAATCCGCTCTGCAGCGTGGTGATACCAGATAACATCCATCCCTTAAATACCGCACTGGGTGCCCAGCTCACAAAGTTGTGCAGGTTCGGAACCTGGTACACATAGCTGACTACCAGGCGATGACGCGCGTCATAACCTGAGTTGCCGTAGTTCAAGTACGCGAACTGAGGATACGGATTGGTGCCGCGCAGACCGAAGCCGCTGTTTTCCAAACCAGAGGCATTGTCGAGCGCGTGTGAGTAGGTGTAACTCATCTGGAAGTTCAGCCCGTGCGTCGTGCCCTTCTTCAAGCTGACTTGCAAGGAGTTGTAGTTCGAAATGCCATCGGTGTGTTGCGTACCAACGGTGGAGAAGATGTTGCCCGGCGCCAACGGAGAGTGCGACGGGTAGTAATAGTGTTGGTAAACAGCATTGTCGACGCAGGTCGGGTCGGCAGCGCACGCCGCCGCGCCCGCCAGCGAAATCGGATTGCCTTCGTAGGCACGGATGAGATTCCGTCCGACGGATCCCACGTACCCAACGCTCAGCAACATATCGCTGGGGAGCATCCGTTCAACCGTAACGTTGAAGTTCTGCGCGTATGGAACGTCATATTTCGGATCCGTGACGTTAAGTTGGAACGGCAGGAAGGGCGAGAAATCCACTGCAGACCCAGGCTTGGGATATGCGTTGTACGGGAACTTGTTAGGAATCGAAGCTCCCGTGGCAATATCAACCCAAGGGTTGGCGAAGCTCGGAGAGCCGCCCGCATCAGCAACGCCGGTGGAGTTCAGGCCAAATGGCGGTGCGCCGAGGTTTTGCAGCGAACC
The DNA here is from genome assembly GCA_021779935.1 of Acidobacteriota bacterium. GTDB lineage: Bacteria > Acidobacteriota > Terriglobia > Terriglobales > Acidobacteriaceae > JAJXZT01. Next base: position 35,939 of record JAJXZT010000015.1, on the reverse strand, counting down.
TTCTTCTTCAGACCGGTTATAGAAGATTCCCCAGCCAGCTCGAATTGAGAACTTGTTCGAACTGCCGCCGGAGAGCCAACCGAGATTCGGAGCCCAAGCGATGCCGATGCGAGGACCGAAGTGGCCCCAGTGGGTGGTGGTTCCAGACTTTGTGCAACCCGGGTCGCCAGGATAGTCCATCCCCACCGGTGCTGTCGGGAAGATCTTGCTCTGCTGTCCAGGAATGAAGCAGTTGACGGCTTCACCGTTGAACTGGTTATTGTTCAAAGGAGTATCCACCTGCCAACCCGTGCCGTAATTCAGGGTCACGTTATCCCTGATCTTCCAGCTGTCCTGTGCGTAGAGATAGACCTCATAAGCACGAGCATTGATGATACCGCCGGCACCCTGACCGTACGAGGACGGAACGCCCAGCAGGTAGTTGATCGCTGGATCGCCCGAAGAGTACTTACCGGAGGTGCTGAAACTGAAGCTGCCGTTGTTTCGGCCATAGAACGGATTGTCCACCGAGAAGCGCCGGCCGTCGAAGCCGAACTTCAGGGTATGCCGACCGACGATGTGGGAGAAGTTGTCGGTCAATTCATACGTCTGGTCATCGCGCGGTTGCGGACCGTTAGTGCTGAAGCCGAGACTGAAGTAACCCGTTACGCCTACATATGGCATGCTGGCGCCAGCGGCGTCCTGCGGTTTGATGCCCGTGAAGCCAAACGAAGCTGGCTGAGCAACCGTCTGAGGATTGACTGCGCCAAATCTATAGTACGTCCAACCAGCGCGGACTTCGTTCAGCGTTGTGCCGCTGAAGGTGTGCGTCCAGTCAGCCGTGTACTGGTACGCATATCGAGTGTCCACCTCTCCAAACCCAGGGAGACTGGCGCCCGTAAAAGGCAGGGTGGCGCTACCTGGAGACCGCTGGTAGAACAACACACCCCAAAGTGCATCACTTTGCGAGAGGGTGTGATCGATACGGGCCAGGTACTGGTTCTGGAACGTTTTGTTCTGCGGGTTGAAGTGATAGTTGGTTCCGGCATTTGGCAGCGGTACGTACTTGTTCATCAACGCTACCGCAAGCGGATTGAAATTGCCCGTCGGGATAATTACCGTGCCCAATGTTCCATACGCATTCGGGGCTGTCGGGTTGAAGTACTGGCTGCAATACGTTTGCCCGTTAGGTGCAACGGCTGCCCCCATCGGACATTTACCGGAATTCGCCGCAGTGCCGAACCACTTGGCAAAATCAGCAGTCATGTCGCCGGCGCGCTGAGCGGCTGAGAAGACGTGGACATTGCCGCCGCTTCCCGGTTGGACGGCGCGGATTCCCTGAAACGACAGGAAGAAGAATGTCCGGTCCTTGATGATCGGACCGCCGATCGTGGCACCGAACATGTTCTGGTGGTACTTCGGTGCGGTCTTCTGGAAGTAGTTCTTATTGTTGAGGAACGAGTCGCGATAGAAATCGAAAACGTCGCCGTGGAACTGGTTGGTTCCGTTCTTGATGACCGCGTTCACGATGGCGCCCGAGTTGCGGCCGTATTCCGGGTTGATCGTGTTCGTGATGAGGTTGAACTCCTGAATGGCATCCGCGCTCGGGATGATGAGCGGAGTGTTCAACGGAAGGTCATTGGAATCCATGCCGTTGATTAGGTAGCTGCTCTGGTTCGACTGGCTGCCGCTTACGGAGTAGGTGCCGAAGCGATCGGACGAAGATTGCACACCGGGTGCCAACTGCTCCAACTGCGTCCAGTTGCGGCCGATCAGCGGAAGATCGGTGATCTTCTTGGATTCGACGATGGTCTGCAACTGCGTATTGGTCGTCTCGACCTGTACCGCGTTGGCATTGACCTCGACCGTTTCGTTAGTACTACCGACTTCAAGCTTGATCGGCAGGCTGTAGACCTGGTTCAGCGAAAGGGTGATGGTACTGGTCTTGAACGTCTTGAACTGGTCTTTCGTCGCCGTGACGGTATAGGAGCCAACCGGCAACTGAAGGAATTGGTACTCTCCGCTCTGCCGCGAAGTCACCGAAAAGGTTTGGCCGGTGGCCGTATTCGTCGCGGTGACCTTTACACCTGGTAAGACTGCGCCAGTAGGATCTGTTGCTGTTCCACGGATCGTCGCGTAAACGTTATCGCCATAAGCGAATGTCGACAACCCGATGAGCAGGAACAGGCCCACAAGCGCCCGAGTAAATCGTAGCTTCATCATGTGCCTCCTGAAGATTGTTTTTCGGACCTAATTGTTTGAGGGACCTAAACGCACGTCAGGCAGGAATAACCACATTCTCTGATTTCAGGTCTGCCCACCCGAAAACAGAACCATCCTTATTGATTGGTGATATTTAAGCTGGCAATCCGAATTCCAAACCCGGGGATTAACTAATCTTTGCGGTTTCAGTGGCTTGCGGAGATCGGGGATAATTTCTGGAAGAAATCTTCAAAATTCCGGAGACTGGTATCCGGAAATCTCTAATTTTTTATACGATATTTCGCCGTACGAATTGTCGTGATAACAAACTATCGGTGTTGGGAGCGCAGAAATACAGCGGAAATTCGACCAAAATAAGCACTAAGGTTCCATGTTTACAGTCGAACATCGGAAAAACAGACGCGAGCGATCCAAGGTCAGTGCTTCCACGGCATACATCGTAATCCGATATAAGACGGCGGCGCAGTTTCTTCACCACAGTGCTACCCGAAATGCATCACTAAAATGCCGATTATTATTTCTGGAAGGTGATCGCATGGCACCAAGATGGCACTATGCATTCATCGATGTCAATCGATGAACTCCCGCGTGAAGGGGGGCGACACGCGACAGAGCGCCCCCAGTCGAGGATGTTACTGCACGGTGAGGGGAGCCATTACGCTGCCCATACGGCCACTCACGTTATCGCGCACCACGAACCGAACCTCATACTTGCCGGGAGGCAATGTCAGTTCGTTCTTGTAAGTCACGCCGTATTTGCGCACCTGGTCAGCGCCGTCGGCTGGAAGATTCCGGTCGTAGACCTGCGACATCGGGGTCTTCATCGCGATAGCGCCGGACTCATCTCGCGCCAGCGCGAGAAAGTCCAGGCTGACGTGATTCTTGTTGGAAGTGTCAATCTGTACCGACTCAGGCGGCACAACGATCATGAACTGCTCCTTGCGAAGCCTTCCCTCTTTCTCTGTTTTCTGCCACGCCACAAGTATCGGCAAGGTCGTGTAGTCGAGCGGCGACCGCAATGCCACAATCTCATCCATGCGGCGGCTTGCCATCGGATCGAAAGAAGCTTTTGTGTAGAAGTAGCCGTCGCGCGCGCGCACCTCCACTCCGGGATGGTTCACTTTGACTTTCAGTTTACGCCAGCCTTCTTTCTTGGTATCGGTAACGTAATAGCCCAGGACGTAATAGCTCGAGGAATCATCCGCCGCACGAACGAACGACCCGCCAAGATCGTTGTGGTTGTACGAAGCCACGCCGCCGGTTGCTCCGGCGACGGCGCGCATGGTGTTGATCAGGCCCTCGTGCGGATCGTTCAGCACCTGCGCCTGCATGGAATTCAGTTCCGAACTGCGCTGGTTGATATTGGCGCCACTGCCGGACATGTCAACGGTTGGGCTCGGCTGCGTCGATAGCGGCTTGGCGCCAAGCAATCCCTGAATATCTATCGGGTAAACGGAAATATTTGCGTTGTTCAGCATCTGCATCGTGCGCTCGAACAGATCCTGGCTGACTCCGCCGGTAAGTTCGGCCATGCCACTGGATAATGTGAAAGGAAATCCAGTAGTCGCCCAGATCAACGTCTTGCGGCCGGGCACAACGGCATAGTACTGAGCGAGATACTGCAATGCCTGTACAACGGTGATGGCCGCCAATCCCTGGCGCGATAATGCGGTGTTGTACATCGCACGATCGAAGTTCGCCTGCATCTGCGCCTTCATGATCGCGGTCGGTTGGGCGCCGATGTTCTGTAAAACTGTCGCCAGGTTGTCCGCTTCCTGCGTTGCACTGGCCAGACCGGAAGTGCTGGCAACCAGTGCCCCGGATGCCGAATTGTTGGACGGCTTCACTTGCTGCAATGCATCCAGAAGTATCGATGGATCGGAAGTGAAGTCGTGAATCATATGCACGCCGAAATCATCAATGACGACGAGCGACAACAGGCTGTTCTTATCGTTCAGTTCTTTCTTCAGAAAGTCGATGACTCCCTGCCGGGCGTATGCCTGGTTCTCGAAGGTGGCGCCCGCAAGGTCCAGCGCGACGATGACCAGGCGCTTAGGATTTTGGTCGGTCACGAGTTCGTTGGTGTACGCGTTCGGCTGTGGTTGCGGAGGACGCTGCACGGGAGTCATATCGGTCGGCACGACGGCATCGAAGAACTCGACCTTTTCCTTCTTGCCGTCTTCCTCGATCTGAAAATCATCCTTGTTCAATCCCATGATGTGATGACCTTGCTTGTCGGTGACAATCACGGGAACCGTGACGACGTTAGCTCCAGCGTGGATGACTGCGGTTTCACCTTGATTATTGGTTTGCGTCTGACCGAGCGCGAATACCTGCAACACCAGCAATAATGAGAAGATCGGGACGACAGTCCGTAATTTGCGCATGACAACCTCCAGCGGTCCGCCATTGAATCACAGCATTGCACGCCCTCGCAAGCGGTTCATGCGAAAGATACCGCGAAAAATTTTCAAGCTATTCGTATCGTAGTGCGACGATTGGATCGAGTGCGGCCGCTTTATGGGCGGGATAGTAGCCAAAGATGATTCCGACGGCGACGGCAAAAGCCGCGGCAGTAACGATAGCCTGCGGCGAAATCAGCATGGGCCAACCGAGGAGGAGACCGATGACATACGATCCAATCACCCCAAGAAATACACCCATCAGTCCACCCAACAAGCTCAGCGTAACGGCTTCGCCAAGAAACTGAAGACGGACATTGCCTTCGGTGGCTCCCACTGCCATGCGGATGCCAATCTCGCGTGTCCGTTCCGTGACGGAGACCAGCATCACATTCATGATGCCGATGCCTCCCACCAGGAGCGAGACGGATGCCACTGCAATAAGAAGGAGCGAAAGCGTATTGCTCGACTCCATGCGAGCGTTGATGACGTCCTGCGGAGTGCGCATATTGAAATCATCGGGTTGGCCGGATCGAATGCGGTGGCGGTCGCGTAGCAGCGCCTTGATTTGCGCGCTGGCGATTGGAATTGCATCATTGCTCACCGCCGAACACATGATGTCCTTCAGCCAGGTGATGCCAGCTATCTTGCGCTGCGCCATCGTGTAAGGAACAAGGATGAAATCGTCCTGATCTTGACCGTCAACCGAGATACCTTTGGCCGCAAGCGAACCAATCACCTTGCAGGGGAAGTTGGCGACCTTGATGACTTTCCCCACCGGATCTTCCTGACTGAACAATTGCGTGCGAACCGTATGTCCAAGGATGCAGACTTCAGCCGCACGATCAACGTCGTCTTGCGATATATTGACGCCTGATTCGATCTCCCACAGCCGGATCTCCAGGTATTCGGGAGATTCTCCTCTGTAGTGCGTGCCCCAATTCTGATTTCCATAGACGATCTGAACGTGACCATCGACCTGGGGAGAGACCTTCTTGACAAGCGGTACCTGCGCAAGGATGGCTTTCGCGTCTTCCACTGTAAGCGACTTGGTGCCGCCGGTTCCGGTGCGGACTCCATTCACGGTACGTCCACCCGCTTCCACCCACACCAGGTTGTCGCCGAGATTGTCCAGTGCCAGTTGCAGTTGTCGCGACCCGGCGGAACTGATCGCCACGACGCAGATCACTGCGGCGATGCCGATCATGATGCCAAGCACCGTCAGCGCACTGCGCATCTTGTTGCGGCGCACCGCGCATACCGCTTGCCGAAGTATGACGTCGAAGTTCATGGGGAACCGGGAACAGCCGTGGCGCCGGAAATACAATATGGCACTTTGGTATTATCCGCATCGTCCACATGAAGGGCGACTGAAATGGAAACAATAAATCTTATTTAGGGAAAGCCGTGCGGGAAACTACAAGGAAGTATCTGGCGGAGAGGGGGGTATCTTCCACTCCTCCGCCAACTCTCTTGCCTACCGCGAGTTAGCATCCCCTTGATCGCGAGGCGTACTAACTGGAGTACCACTTACCGCCCACGACGAAAAGGTGCTTTCCACCTGCGCGCGAACCGCCTCCGAGTGAACATCCGCAACAGCGAGATAGCGCCATATCGCTGTGTCCCAGCCAACGCCGCAATGTATGAGCGCGCACCCCAGCCTCAAAATGAAGAGTAGCGAAGCTGCGCCGGAACGAGGGCAGGGTGATCTTGCTGCATACCGGATGCTTGCACAAGACTGGCCGATCTTGCTCGTACAGTGGCCACAATTGAGACCGGCATGCAGGGCAACTTTCTTCAACTTTTGAAGCATGTGTCCGTTCGTCTGACCGTTGTTTCCGGGGATGATGAACCGGGTCTGCTGATTAGCTTTCCTTCTCGCCTCTAGGTCGGTCACGTGAGCATGCGGCACGGGAGTGAGGCGCTCTTCCCGATCCTTCACCTTGAATTCCATATCTTCCTTGGCGCGGACGACGCATGTTCACCGTATTGAGAAGGGTCATGAAAGTTCCTGTGTCCTAAATACGATGCGGTGCGTAGCGCCGAGTCCTTCCTGTTTGGAAAGGAGATTTACGGTTTCCCTGCCGAAGAGCATCTCGCTTCTCCGAACGCCGACTCCGCCGCAGCGTCCGCCTGCTTGCCGGAACCGTATTCTTCGCAAGCTGACGCCCGGAGGCCAGGGGAGCAGCTGTGGTTCGTGCGGGCTGAAACCTGAGGCAATGGCTGCACAAAGACATGCCTGAACAGACAAACGTCGTTTCCGCCGGCCTTGGTCTGCCACTGCCACTGATACAATCCGGCCCGCATGTCCTGCCGCGTCTCGTTGCGCTCGTAACGCTGTGCTCCGCCCAGCCGGTCGGCCTCGGCACCCAGCAGCGCATTAAATGTCTCCTCCACCGTACTGCGGATCACCTCGTCTAAATGCGCCGCAAGCCGGCCTTCGTCGATCTGAACTACCCGGTTCAGACTTCGCACTCCTCCACCTTGCTCTTGCTCGTCCCTCTGGCTTCCATCCCCTTGGGGTCTCCACTGCTTCCCCGTGTTCTATCAGCCACGGTTCCTCAACTCAAATGTGCGAAAGAATTCGTACGTTATCAGAGTTTGCGTAGAGAAATAGGTAATTTCAATTGTGAATTCATGCGCGCAGGCGCGCCCGGCCTGCATTCAAGCGTCTACTCGGATCTTTCCAACGTCGAATCTGCTGGTTGCGCTTGAGGGGAAGACTCCGATGCGGCTTTACGTGCGCGAAGAGCAAAGAAGAGGGGAAGAATCGGGACTGCCATCACCATGGCAGCCGCGAATATGAGCACCCGGTTTGCCAGGGCCCACTGCGTGGTCACGGCCAGTGGTGTTCCCATCGCGTGGAGCAGACCGGCATAGGTGAGGTCCGTGACTCCGAGACCTCCAGGAGTAATTCCGAGTGCAGTGGCCAACATCGCAAAGGGCATGGCCATCGCGAAGTGCCAGAGGGGAATGTCAGCGTAAATAGCGGTCGTCGTTCTGTCCGCCATCAGCACAAATACAATGAAGCGCAAGCCCGAAAGGCACATTAACTTGCGTCCAAGCGCCGGCTCAAGCAGGCCGGACTTGCTTAGCTCCGCGACAGACCGTCGCCACCGCACCGATTCTGTGTCAGCACAAACCCTTGCCGCCAGCCTTCTCGCAACAATCATTATGATTTCCACCGACAGAAAGGCCAATAAAGCGGACGCGCCTGCCAGGATGAGCCAGAGGATAAACCCGCCGTGCAGCAGGTACGTTACGAGCGAGCCAGCCATGATAAAGACGGCAAACAACATCTCGAATCCCTGCTCGAAGTACGTGCCCAGCGCGCCGCGCCGGATTGCCCGGCCGTGGACCCACGTTCCCATCGTTCGCACGATGGGCATACTCAACTGCACTGGCAGGAATTGGCCCAGCGCCGTTCCCATGCTGGTCAGCGCGAAATATTCAAACTTGGGCAATGCCGCACCCGACTTGCCGCGCATCACGCGATCCGTAAGTCGCCACTTTTGCGAGGAGAGATAAGCGTTGACGGCCATCAGGGCGGCGAGTTCAACAAAGGCCGTCTTATTCATTTCGGCCAGCCGCGACAATAACGCCTGCAAGTGCACGCCGGACATCGCGACGAGCAGCATCAGCAGCGCCACGCCGATCGCCAGGGAAACAATCGCCATCAGGATCGAACGGGCATTCATCGCTGCCATGTCTCCGCTTCGGAGTTTGACGAACGATTCGCCCGAGGTCCAGACGCGAGTTCCGAGATGGTTTCGTAGTACATGTCGGCAACATGAGACCACGAGTATCGGCTCTTTACAAACTGGAATCGCCGGTCTGCTGCCGCGTGATCCGGCATTTTCTGCAGAGTCTGGCAAATGACGCGCAGGAAATCCTTCGCCTGTTGTTTGCGGCCGTCCGCTGCAACAAGAGGAACCATCCTTACGAATGGCGCGAGAGCATCGTCCGCCCTTGCCGCCTCATCGCTGCACACCACGGGAACTCCGCAGGCAAGCGCTTCCTGCACTACCAGGGGAAATCCTTCTCTCTCACTCGGGAGCACAAACACGTCCGCGACACCGTAGAGACGGGCAAGACTATGGCCGTAAAGACCCGAAAAAACTTTTACGTTCGGCAAATCCCAATCCTGCGGATCGAGTGGACCAGCCCCCGCGAAAGTCCACGTGAGCTCCGGTGCGCTCCGCGCCATCTCTTCCAGTATAGGAAGACCCTTTGCCGTTACAAATCGGCCGACGAACAGCACAACACGACAATCCGCGGGCAGTCCAAAGGCTTTGCGCAGTGTAGCTCTGGCAGCATCGTCCTCGGGAGGCGCAAAAATATCCGTATCCACTCCATTAAAAATAAGCAAGGGTGTCCGCGAGAAACGAAGGCTCCGAAAGTAGAACTGAGTGTTTCGGCTGATGAACACCACCTGGCCGGACGACCGCAGCATGTGCCGGGCGATGGTTGCTTTTCCCAACTGCATCATCGCGTTCACAACGACATTGCTTGAGGTCAGTTCCCCTGTGTGTTGAATAATGACCACCGGCTTGCATCGAATCCGGGCAAACAGAAAGGCGACGATGTTGCTGAGATAGAGACAATCGTGGAGAAGCAGTACATCGCTCTTTTTGACTTCCGACCATAGCTTCTTAATTGCGCCTGGCTTGGGCACGGGGAAGGGGACACCAGTCGCCTCTTCCACGCCATTCCATGTAGCCAGTGGAAGACTCCTGCCGTGGGCGGAAGTTTCTGGCAGACGGCTTACGTCCGCGGCTGCCCAGGTCACTTCACACTCTGGACGCGCAAGCCGTCGAAAAATCTCGCGTGCGACGAATTCGATTCCGCCCGGGTGGGAATCGAAATAGTGAGTGACCATCAGAAGTTTCATCACGGGCTGCTCCGGCCATTTCTTCGAGAAGGTGCCGCGCGGCTTTCCGGGGCAAGGCTTGCTCATCGCCTCTTCAGTCCTAGGATACTCAAGAAGAAGCTGCCGCAAATGACTTCCACTCCGAGCATCAGGGAGAAAGCGGACGGCAACACCAGCCGCAACATGTATGACGGATTCAGAGCGCCGAAGTTATGCGCCCCCCAATCGCTCACTGCCAGGGCCGATCCGCCGATGCCGCCCGCCACCATCAGAAAGCCAGCCACCAGTCCCGTCTCCAGTGTGATATAGCGAAACGCTCGCTTCAGGCGCTCATCTTCCGGAAGTAATCCCTCTGCTATTGCGAACACCTTTGTGAATACCGCGAACCCGACCAGTTGGAAACCGAGAGTGATCGCAACGAAGGCATACAACAGAGTGTGAACGTCGAATCCTATATCTCCGACGTGTACTGGCCTCGGAAGCAGCCATATACACCCTGCAACTCCAATCGTCATCAACGCAAACCCAGGATAAAGAAAGAGCCAGCGGGGGCTGTACATCAGCAGAAACCGGAGATGCCGCCATCCGTCTCGCCATGTTCTCAGATGCGGTGCGCGGCTGCGTCCGCTCGGAGAAAGCGTCGTGGGAACTTCTTTCACCTTCAGTCCGCGGAGGCTTGCCTTCACCACCATCTCGCTCGCGAACTCCATCCCCGTGGTGCGCAGATCCATTTCTTCCACTTTCTCTTTCCGGAAGGCACGCATCCCGCAGTGAAAATCTCCGCAATCCGAATGGAAGAATACTCTGCCCACCCAGGTCAACACCGGATTACCCAGGTACCTGTGTAGAAAGGGCATCGCATTGTCGTGGATGCCACCCAGGAAGCGATTTCCCATGACGAGGTCGGCCCCGGCCCGCAATTCTTCCAGGAACCGAGGCAGATGGCTGATGTCATAAGTGTCGTCGGAGTCGGCCATCAAAACGTACCTGCCGCAGGCTGCCTGGATTCCTCCGCGCAACGCGCTTCCGTATCCTTTTTCCGGTACCGCTACCACGCGTGCCCCTTCCGCGCGCGCAATTTCCTGCGATCCGTCCGTCGATCCGTTGTCCGCGACGATGACCTCACCTTGAATTCTGTTTGCGCGCAGGGCCTCGACCGCTTTGCGTACACAGATGCCCACTGTCTCGCTTTCATTCAGGCAGGGAAGCACCACCGACAATTCCACGTTCTCGTCACGAGCGGGAAGAGGCTCGTGGGCGGAGTCTTGAACGCAGTTGACGACGTTGCTCATCGAAATCGGGGTGCCGCAACTCCTGTTGCCGCCGTTTCATTGGAGCCGCCGGTGCACAACAGTGTACGCGAGAATACCCATTTTCTGGCATGGTGTTGGTAACCGGGCTATTACTATCGTGTCTGCTCTTCCGGGCTTCGTATCGGTTTCAGTGTGCTTGTTCTTGGGAGATAATGGCGGGACTGTTATGAACGTTTGGAGCGGCAGTCTCGCGATGTCAGCTACGCCATCAACCCAGTGTGCCGTGGAGCCGGATTCGCCCTCTGACGCAGGTTCGCAGCGTGGCAGAGCAAAGCGTACCTCCCTGCGTTCGGATAGCCTGACGAACATCGCCGTAGTACTGGCCCTCGCCGCTTCTGTCTCGGGTTGGTTCTCCGCCATTCGCTCTGCTCTCTGGCTCGATGAAACCGTCTCCTATTGGCAGATCAGCGGTGGCTTCTCTCAGATCTGGCACCGCCAAGGCCTGTCCTTTCCGGCGTACTCGTACATCCTGTGGCTCACCGACTCCCTTTTTGGCTCCAACGGTATCGTCCTGCGCATGCCGTCCGTCCTCGCCATGCTCGGCGCCGTCTACGTGCTTTACCTCATCGCGCGGGAGTTCTTCGAATTCGACGTAGCGGTGATCGTCACCGCTGTCTTTGCATTTAGTCCCATCGTCGCCTTTGCCGCCATCGACGCGCGCCCCTACGCTTTTGCGGTTCTCGCCGTCAATTGGGCCACGCTGATGCTGCTGCGGTGGATGAGGGCAAACTCCATTCGCCATGCCGCCCTTTTTGGAGTCGCCGCTGCCGGTATCTTCTACTTCCATTATCTTTTCGGCGTCATTCTGGTTGCGTACGCCCTCATCTTCCTCCTCATGAAATGGCGCGAGTATCGGGCTTTTGCGCCCAAACTCGTCATCGCCGCCATTCCGTTCTTCCTGATGATGTTGCCGGTGTTCTCCCGGTTGGTGTACCTGTTCCAGACCAGCCAGTCGCACGTCTTTGAGGGTGTCCCATCCACGGTTGAGCTGTCCCGTACGCTGATGCCGGGCAATATCGCCCTTCTCTTCGCCGAAGTCGCTTTTCTTGCGGCCGTTGCGCGAAAAGTTGCCGTGCCTTCCAATGAACCCGCCGGCGCGGGGATTACAAGCCTGCTGCTGGCGATGGTCCCCCTGGGAGTTCTCTATGGCGTAAGTGTGTGGACTCCGATACACGTCTTCGTCGAGCGCTACCGCCTGGTGGGCCTTCCCGGTGTGGCACTGTGCTGGGGCTTGCTGGTCAGTTGTCTGAATTGGAAATTCGCGCGTGCTCTCTTTGCCGTTGCCCTTATTGTCTCCTTTTCCAACGGCATCCATTTCACGCTGTGGGAGAGTCATGGATACACGTGGAAGTACGCTTTGGAGGCTGCCGACGCCAGGGCCCTTCCCGACCACGCTCCTCTGTTGATATGCAGCGATTTTCCCGAATCCAACTTTGTGCCCATGCCCGCCGATCCGAAGACGAGCTTTCTCTTTGCCCAACTCAGTTATTACAAGGTCAAGTCACCGGTCATGCCGCTGCCGCGTGCCCTCAACGCGACTGCCGAGTCGCAGGTAAAGAGGTTTCTTGCCACTGCGATACCTGCGCATCAGAAGTTCTTCGTCGTCGCCTTCGGCGCCTCCACGAAGACCATCAATTGGATCACCACAACCACTGAAAGTTCCTACCGCATGGTGCGCGTGGGCGAATACGACCAGGTATCGGTCGTCGAGTACGTCCCGCGCTGACAGGCAGAATTCCTGAGCAAAGCACAGGAGCCGATCATGGATCAGAATGGGCGTTCCGAAGACTGCGGGGTCGCTGTATGCGCGGGGATGACCACGCGCGAGATTCAGGGACATCTTTGCGAGATCTACGGAGTCGAGGTGTCCCCGTCGCTGATCTCCGAGGTCACCGACGCGGTCATGGAAATGGAAGAGGTCAAGGCTTAGCAGATGCGGCCGCTGGGCCGCTGTATCCGATCTTGTTTCTGGACGCGCTGATGGTGAAGCTGCGCTACGAAGGGCATGTAGAGAACCGCGCCGTTTACGTGGCTATCGGCATCGATCTGGCGGGGGCACAAGGACGTGCTTGGGCTGTGGACTTCGTCCAACGAGGGCGCGAAGTTCTGGCTGCAGGTACTGACCGAGCTGCGCAATCGGGTTGTCAAGTGGGAGCGTCCCATGCAAATGCGCCGCAATCCGGCCTTCGTCGATCTGAACTACCCGGTTCAGACTTCGCACTCCTCCACCTTGTTCTTGCTCGTCCCTCTGGCTTCCATCCCCTTGGGGTCTCCACTGCTTCCCCGTGTTCTATCAGCCACGGTTCCTCAACTCAAATGTGCGAAAGAATTCGTACGTTATCAGAGTGTTTGGTCAGACGCTTACCTTGGAACAACAATCTTTCGTGCGGACGGTAGGCGGCAAAGAAGCACTTCAGCTGCTCATCATCGTAGATTTCAACCTCTTCTCCGTCGGGCATTTGGGCGTCCCGTTTTGTGATCAGACCTCTTCTGGGGTCCAACTTGAGCACGGTGCGTATGAAAATATTCACGCGCAGCTTCTTGAAACCGACAGTTGATCCACGACATCCCGCTGTGCCAGTACATGACCGTTCGCAATTCGGTTGGAGGACCACCACGCTAGGAGTTTGACCAGAGAAACTCATTGGAGGAAACTGTGGACGAAGAGTGACCGAATGAACTTCGCGCGCTGGCAAAAGCGAAAAAAGCTAAACGTGCGGCTGCTTCAACCCCAGCTCCCCTTTTGCGGTAGGGCAATCAACGAACTACTCAGCCAGATTCTCGCAACCTATTTTCCAGAGGGAACCACAGCTCCGCTCGTCTTCTTCGGTCGCACTCCAACCTTGGCATTAATAGAGGCCTCACAGAGCGAGCAGTGGTCAACAATCTGGATGCACCACGCACTAAACGATCCGGCCACACCGGACTGCGTTTTCGCTCATGTTCTCAAGCACAAACTCGTACACACCCGGATCAAGCCGAGGGAAGTGGTTAGCGCATCCCCCTGAATTCTGGGAAGAAGAAAACCTCATAGCCGAAGCAGACAAGAGTCGGGCCCGGGAATGAATCTACCGAAATTTCTCCGCTGCGCTCAAAAGAGACAGTGAGCATGAGTGCATCTGGGTCAATAACAGGCGCATGAAGGAGTCGCTCCACAACCGCCATTGCGCTGAACAGGACCTGCATCATCTTCGTGAAGCATTCAAAATTGGTTACAAGGACCTGCGCTTTGGGTTTCGCGAACAAGCCCTGCGGGACTTCGAACCCGAAAAAGACTCATAATAATCTCGGACACGACAACTGCACGTATCCGGGCTGTTCCTGATGCCTCGTCTTGCGGCCAGTCTGCGGCTAGGTAGCACTTGCGGCGTCCACGTCTTCGGGGTGGGTCAGATTCTGGCGAGCACGCCTTCCACAAAGCGGGTAATTCTTCGTGAGCGCCGGGGCATCAGACGTTCCGGGGTCTTTCTGTATGGGATTCGACAAGCTGGCTGAGTACCAAAAGTACCAATTTCCTTCGGTTCAGGCGCTGGCGAGAACTGGACTGCACTGAATCGCCTTGGAAGCGTTCACCACGACAACGCACGCGTACTCTTTAGGTTGCGCGAAAAATACCAAATTGCCGGAAGTTTTGTGGTTGGCAAAAAGGTATGGCGGAGAGGGGGGGACAAACTAACAGCGGCGGTGCATCCCACGTAAGTTGCGGAAAATACAGACCTACAACAAGATGCACAATACCGAAGATGGGCAATAGCTCGAAGTTCGCTCGAAAATCCGGGCCGCTCGGTATTAGCCATTGGGGAGCAAGGAGCCCCGGCCCACAATGGCAAATCAAACAGTGTCTTTACTCAGGTACGCCAAGCTACCCGGTCTCGGCTGGCGACGTGGAAAAGCGATTCTTGGAAAGACCGGAAAACTCACACCTGATTACATGTTGTTCGGGGCGCAAAACAACAAACAGAAAATCTACGCACCAGATGGTCACTACGAACTCCGCTATTTCGATGGCAAGCTCCCACGCTATAGAGATGTTGGGAACGATCCGACGTACGCTCTGGAACAATTGCAACAGGCCCAGCGAGAACTGAGGCTCAAGAACGCAGCCGACGCTGCCGGATTTATCATCCCCTCGCCGAAGCAACCTAAGACAAAATCACTCGCTGAATTCGGTTGTGAGTTCTTGGAGCACAAGAAGAGTCCTTCCCTGAACTTGTCTGAAGATGCAATCAAGCTCTACACGGCTATCGTGGAAGAATTCATCCCCATTTCAGGCAAGACCTACCCGCAAGACATCACCGAGGCAGATGTCATTCGCTATTGCGACGTTTTGGACAAGCGGTATGCCGCCAGGGTTCGTTCCACCCGTTATACCAGTTTGCGGGGGTTTCTGTTTTACTGCGGCTTGGAGCCCAAGCGGCTGATTTCAGCATCCGTTCACAAGCGCCTGAAGAGTTATGAGAAGAGGAAGGTGCGTATCTACAGCGGTGCTGAAATTACGGCACTGTTGAAGATTTGCGACCCGTACCACCACACACTCTTCATGTTGGCGTTACTGAGCGGGATGCGTGACAACGAACTCTCTCATCTCCTTTGGCAGCAGATCGATTTTGAAGCCAATGTGATTCGACTGCAAGACTACGTGATCCAGCACAAGGGGAAGCAGATCGTTTTCAAATTGAAGGATGGTGAGGCCCGCAATATCCCGATCTTCCCGATGCTGAGGGAAGAACTGCTACAGTGGCGCAAACAGCGACCGAACTCGGTATTCGTGGTCGGCACAACGAACGACCAACCTAACGTCAAGATTCTCGATGCCCTGAAACGCAAGGCACGCAAGGCTGGCTTGAACTGCGGACTCTGTCTTGGTTGTGCGGCCCGGAACGAATGCCATCGTTTCCACACGCACTACTTCCGGTCGAGTTTTGCGTCGTACGCTCTGAAGCGGAACGACATCAGGCTGGTGCAGGAATGGATGGGACATTCTGATCTGGAAACGTTGGCGAAATACGTAGGAGCCGCCGAGAACTGCCCGGCATGGCTTGCTGAGCTTTATGTTCTGCCGACAACCACCAAGGCCGAAGAAGAGAAGATGCCTTCGAGCATCGAATTCCCGAAGTTCTCTGAATAGGTGGATCAGAGACACGCCCCCCCCCCGGCCTCGTGGGCCGGGGTGTTCATTTCTACTTCAGCTTGTTGCGAATCAGGTCAGCGAACGCCTTCCCGTAGACCAGCACGCACGTGCCAAGTTTGAATGCAGGAATCCTTTTCCGGGAGGCCTGCTTGTATAAGGTCTTTGGCGACACGTTCAACAGATCGCCGAGTTCTTCGATCTTCCAGACTGCTTTGCTTTCCAGCACTTCCAACAAATCCATTGTCTTTACTATTCTTTCTCCTCTCTTCCCTCTATCTAATACCCACTTCGGCTGGGCCGTTCCCAATTCCGAGACTTAGGTGATACCGGGGAACGGGGATGCCTTACGTCCGATTCCATCCCCGCCACTCCCCGCTGCGTGATTGTGGGAAATCCGCAGCAATCCTATGATTGCGTAATGAAATTCCCCTATCATTGAACGTAACGCCACCGGCCCAAGGTGGCGGACTGAATAGCGATTGTTAAGGATTTCCATCGAATCAACCGTTGCTTAAATTTACGTGCGAACCCTCGACGTTCGTTGCGTCCCTGATCAGTTGCGCTCTGTCCAATTCAGGGATTTCAAAACTGCCGCACTACTTTCTTGATCAAAGGTCGTCTTCCCACTGCCGACACTTAACTCAATACTCTGGCTATTGAGAATCCGGATCAGGTCTTCCACCACCTTTTCCTTCACCCTCTGCATGATCGTGATGGCATTCTGTTCTCCTTCGTCAGTTTGAATCGCCGAGTCCTCGCCACGGTACGGAACGATTCTCGCTGGAGTTCCATCCCGGAAGAACTGGATCACACCCAAGATGCGTGCCTGTTGCCGCAGAACGTTTAGCCGCTCTTCGATAAATGCATTGGGCATGTTGCGAGTCATATATATCCAGCATGCACGGGTTTTGCCGTCCTTGTTGGCGAAACCTACAGTCACCCAAATATCGCCGGGTTCTATTTGCCCTGCCCAATCATTCGCCATCACTGCACCCCCTCTTCGAAAATCCTTCGGATTCATTCGAGTCCCACTCATAGTCATTCCGTTCGTGGAGCGGACACCAGCGGCTCGTATGACCTTCTTCTCCGCATTCGCAACAGACGATTCGCTTGGTCTGCTTAATTGCGGGAGCTTCGCTGCGCTCGTACCCTGAGAAGTCATCTGGGAGCGCACTGAGTGTTGCTTCTACACGCTTATGTGACACGCCTTTGACCTTGTCTTTTGCTTCAACCATGAGAATTTCGGGATGATGCTCGACTGTCCGGCGCTCAGTTCCCACCGGGTGCAACGTCGAATGGAAGCAAGACATTCCGCCGTCGCCGTACTCGTACACTGCCATCCCTTGCGGAGAAGCGCCTACATATCTGAGCAAATCCTGACGATGAGCAGCAACAATTCCCTGATCTTTCAAGTCGTACCAATGTTTCTTGCGGCTCTTAGCGTTCTGAGCGAGAGTATGACGCCCTGCTTGATATGCCGCCTGCGCACTGTCACGTTCCCGATGAGCCGCACGGGACGCCTCACGGACGCAAAGAAGAAGGTGAGGGTGCGGCTTAGGAGACGAAAGCTTCTTCTTAGCCGAGAGAGCCGCCAATAGTTTGTCTTTGTCAGAGGAGAGGATTGCGTATCCAACCCGCTGTGGAAACCAATGGTTCCCGTAAGCATTGACAATATCGACGATCTCAACGTGCGGTAATCCGAGAGCCCGAACGGTGCGAATGGTGCCGTCGAGGGGAAGGCGGTACACACCGTCCTTCGGCACAGTGTCGGACGTGTAGTTGCCATAACGAGTCAGTCCTGAAAACAAAGTAGTCGCCATCATTGCACCCCTGCCTCGAACGACGGGGGCTGCGGATCAGGCGGCACAACGCTGACCTGCGATTCGTTCCAGCCATCCACGTACGGCACCCAACGCCCGTCTTCGTATGCCTCGACCGAGAGCCAATTCGCTTCAGGTATGGGCTTCGTCGTTCCCCACCACTGGTAGGGATTAGAGCCGAGCTTCCGGGCGCTCTCATCCAGCGACTTCGCCATTTCCTTTGGCATATGTACCTCCCGAAGCAGTTGCGTGTAGGGCTTAAGACGGTAAGTTGGCACGGCTATCCGGTAGACCTTGAAGCCGTAGCGCTGATAGTCGTCCAGACGATGGATGTCCACGATAGTTCCGTCCGGCCCCTGAACTCCCCGGTACGACGCAGGCTCCCACAGCGAGTTCTCGCTGAACAGAAGCAGCTTCTCGTCGGCTTGGAATCCCAGAGAAGTCGTCACAGACAACCGCAGAGAAGCCCAATAATCCAAATGCAATGCCGCTGGCGGCAAGAGCATGCCGGACTCCAAAATTGCATTGATGCGATGACTGTACGTGTAATGCCAAGCGATACGGTTCTTATTCCCCCTCATCACTGCACCGCCTTCTGGAGCATTTCTGACGAGAACTTTTTGAAGCTGCCGAAAGATGTCTTCCGGAATTCGATTCCACTAATCGTAAAATTCCATCCGCCGCATTCGTTGTATGCCACGGCAACCTGCTGCCATTTCGGCAGTGACAACTCCGGGTGCGCCTTGCGATATGCCTCGTACTTCGTAGTGGTACTCAGCTTGTTTTCTGCGATGACCGACTTTAAGAGGCTTCCGGCAACGGCTGTCACCACCGCCTTCCGTGAACCCACGCAAGGAACATCAATATTGTTTGCGACGATGTCGTAGTGCAGCGCAATCCTGCTGTTCCGAACTTGGACGTGCTGCATGCAGACCGGGCACGTGGTGTGTGTGCCAGCGGCGATCTGCCGCCGCTGGCGTTCTTCGTTCTTCTTGATAACCGCCTTGTAGTCGATCATCACTGCACCGCCTTCATGTTGTGAGCGTCACTCTTCTCTGAAGTCACGCCCTTGGGGCGGTACGCCTCGACGCAGCAGTCCTCGGCGACGAGGCACGGTTTGCCTGTCTTCGCAATTGATTCACGGTTCAATTGGATAACAGCGTTTTCGGTTTGATCGAATGTGCAGTGAGCGAACTTTGCTGCTTCCTCGATGGTGGAGGCACCCCGCAGGAATGCGAGCGCCACTTGGTTGACGATCTCACGCCACGTAGCTTCTGTCTGCTTCTTACCTTTTTCCATGACAACATCTCCTCTTGTGCGTTTGAACTGATCTATCTGGCTTTCACTCAATCCGTGGGCAAATGCCCCGCAGCGTTTTGATTTGAAGCACAACGTCTGTGCTAATCGATATAGCGATGAATTGAAATTTCCTCGTCTTTGGTCACACCTGATTTGCGGCTACGAAAGATGTGGTAGTGCAGGGCCTTGAAATACTCTTCAGCCTTGCGCCCATAATCGTGCTTTCCGGCTTCGAAGGACTGAAACACCACCCAATTCCAAGCGACCACGCTGATAGCCAGTGCCGCAGCATCGAGCCCGAGCTTCACGACACTGTGATTGGCAGAACGCAAGGTCAGAATTGTTTCAGCGGGGAATCCGCTGAATTTAATCTGCGGCACGCCAGACGGAGTGTCTTGCAACGCAGGGATGTCCCACCGCCCGTTCTGACCGGGTGTCCACTCGATCTGGCGATCAACGATCTGTCCGGCAACATGGCGGAACGCCATCAGCAATGCATTTCGGTCTGATTGTTCCGTGACGATTAAGCGAGTGTTGAATTGCGTATTTCTCTTCTTCATTCATTCATCTCCAAGTGATGTGAGCCTGATTAGTTCATTTCGTGGTTTGCAGTCGGCGCTTTCGCTTGAGCTAGAACAACTGGTTCGGTCATGAACCCGTTAGCGACGAGAGTGTTGATCAAGTGTGCCGCTTCAGGTGCTGGCATGTTGTACGAATGAACTTTGAAGCGCCCGTTTCCTGCTGGCACCACATGCACGGACTCACAAGCCTCACGAGAAAACTCGCCGAGATCGAGTAGCTGCTTGCGAATACGCTGTGTCTGATAAGCGCAGAATTCAGCGTCGGTCATCGACTTCACTTTTTTCACTGTCATCTCCTTTGCCCCAATCAGGCTTTGTTGGAAGGTTCCAAGCAACGAGTCTCATTGTCGGTTTGTTCCATCGATTAGCCACTACCCGGCTCGGCGGTAACTAAGCAGCCAATAGGCAGCCAAAAGAGAGGTGTCCGGGGACTCGGAATGTCAGTGATAATCGCCGTATGAGCAAACTCAACGAAAATGCCCGGCGGACAATGCGGGAGAATTGGCTGGCTCCGCAAGGATCAGAAGTGGAAGCAAAGATGATCGATTCGCTGCTGGGTCGTGAGGACATAAGTCAGGAGGAGAGACGCATGCTGATGAGGTATCGGCAGAGCCACGACAGCAGCGAGATGCACAACGCCGGATTTTGGGAAACGGCGAAGAAGCTCAAACTTGGCGGCCCGGAGAATTACAAGGTAGCAATGTCACGTCACCGCAAGCTCGAATCCGCTTCGGGCGAAAAAGGCAACACGTGGTTGGTCGCTTACTGCATTGCTAACTCGGCGGCACTGACACGGCAGGACATCGGAGAGAAGCTAGGGATGAGCATCGATGGTGTCAAGTTTCACAAGCAGAAGATCAGCAGCATCATTTCCGATGAATACGGCAACAATATTCAAGGCATAGCGGATGATGGCACCATAACCAGATGGTTCTTGGGGCTGTGAATGGAGCCTGCAACGCAGGCCTGAGGGTAAATGGACATCGTCCTTCCGGGAGAAAGCGGACCCTCGCCGTTGGTGGTCATAGGCGATTCTTCCACGATCTCCGCCCTGCTACTCGTGGGACGCAATGATCCGGAGAGGATCGTTGTGCCTGACCGCAACAGAGTTGTTCCCATCACCCCTGAGGAGAAACACCTTTGGGAAATTCTCGTCCCTAAGAAGGACAACCATGGAGTCCGCTTTACTAAGGAACACCATCAGTATGTCTACGCTTCCTTGCGGAACGTTAGCGGCGGACTGACCCGTTTCCCGGCCGTGTGTGGCGAGTCGGAGTACGAGCATCAGCCGTACGTCGAGATGATGATCCCGGTTCGGTTCACTGCGACTGTTTTCGATGCAAAAAAATCGTCCGGATCGCTCGGCAACACTATCGCCAGATCGAGATCATGTTGACGCTCATCGCTCGTTCGGGCGAGTTTTTCTTCGTCGGCGAGGAAGAGCAAGCCGAAGCTGAGCCGATTGAGGAGAAAGCTCTCGCAGCAGCGAACTAGAGGATGTTTATCGGGCGGCCGCCGTCCCGACGCCGTTTCAGTTCGACAGCAAGCAGGTTGAGCCGCTTGGCGGTTGCGGCTCGGGCCTCGTGGTCACCGCAGTAGCATTCCCCATGTAAAAGGTTGTGGGCCGATTCCCATTGGCGCTCAACATCGGTGTCCGTCATTTCGGCGATCTCTTTTGCAAACGCAGTATTGTTCATAAACAGGCCTTTCATGTGCGACCCCCGCCTCGGCGGGGGTTCTCTCGTTTCTACAGAAGGCCCGAGTATTGAGTTTTGTGTGTCTTGCTAACGCACAGAGATTCGGCGACTACTGATCTCTTTTTACAGGTGGGGTTCTTCGCTCAGAAGAATCGGGGGGCTGTTTCATACGCCAGTCCCCCAACTTTTCACCATTCGCGTATGTGGGAACCGCCTTCCCGAAATCACTTTGAGAGCAATCGTATGAAAATCAGAATCCAGCATTCAGAATCTCCATGCGACCTCGAAGCAGGTCGCAATGCCAAATAAACCAAAACAAAACGAAAAACCCCTCTGCAAAGATTGCAACAAATATCCGGTTGTAATCGGAAGCTCTTGCCGAATCTGCGCCAGAGAGTTTGGTCTGGCAACGCTGGACTACTTGCGTCGTGACGAAGTATCGGAAGGTGGGCCGTTTGCCGACACATACGACCCTGCGATCATCGAAGAGCCTCGCAACACGGATGCCGGGAACGCCATCCGCCTCGCCAAAATGTGGTACGACGACGTGCTCTACGTTCCGGAAGCCAAGGCGTGGTTCGTCTGGAATGGCAGAGTGTGGACAGAAGACAAGGGCGAGGTTGAGATGTTGCGCATGGCGAAGCGCACCATCGAACGGTTCTTCCTCAGTGCAGCGGGGCAAAAAGACGAGGACGTACGCAAAGGGCAACTGAAATGGGCAATGGCAAGCGAAAGTCAGGCTCGACTCGTGGCGATGATCCAATCCGCAAAATCGCTCTGCCGCACGTTCAAGTACTCGGACTTCGATGGTGATCCGTGGCTCTTTAACGCCGCAAACTACACCATCGACCTACGGACAGGAGCACCACGAAAGCATCAACGTGCCGACTTTCTGACAAAGATCAGCCCGGTCGAATATGACCCTAATGCGAAGTGTTCACGCTGGAATCAGTTCCTCAACGAAATCATGCCCGGTCACGAGGAATGCTGTGTTCCTTTCCTGCAACGTGCGGTTGGCTATACGCTGACGGGTCGGATCAACGAAGAATGCTTCTTTGTGTGTTGGGGGCCTCGTGGCAGGAATGGCAAGAGCAAGTTCATTGAGACGTTCCGGCACGTGCTTGGCGACTACGGCAGGGTCGCTTCGTTCGATACGTTCGTTGCTCGTAAGGGCGATGAGAAACTGAACGACATCGCCGGATTCCGGGGCGCACGGTTGATCGTTGCTAGCGAATCGGAACACTGCAAGCGACTGGCGGAAGCAAAGATCAAGCGCATGACTGGCGATGAGGCCGTCACAGGCGAGTTCAAGTACCAAGAGCAGTTCAGCTACGTTCCAAGCTACAAAATCTGGCTGGTGACAAATGCAAAACCAAAGGTCGTTGGTACCGACGATGCCATTTGGGATCGCACACACCTGATCCCATTCAATCGGTACTTCTCAGAAAAAGAGCGAGACCTTAAGCTCGGCGAGAAGCTGAAGGCGGAAGCCTCAGGTGTCCTAAATTGGATTATCGAGGGATGTCTGGAATGGCAACGACAAGGACTGAACGTTCCATCATGCGTCCGACAGGCAACGAAAGACTACCGAGCAGAGCAGGACGTATTGCGGCACTTCATCGAAGATCGGTGCGTCGTCGGGACGGACAAGTGGGCTGGTAAGCAGCCGATGTACGATTCATACCGAGCTTGGGCTGAGCGCATGGGCGAATTCGTTATGCCTTTGGCTGAGTTCACCGAACGGTTTCAACTTCAGTTCGAAGAAGGACGCTCAGGGCCTCGTGGTCGTCACTGGAAAGGTGTCGCGGTTCGGTCTGATTCTGAGTTTGAACAGCTTTCGACCGACGAGCAAGAGAAGGTGGTGAAAGCAATCCAGTGACGCTTAGTGCCGTCACTTTAGGTAAAGTTCTTCTATAAGCATTTATTGAAAAACTTCTCTCAAAGTGACGACACCGGGTGACACTGCCTCGTAGCATCTCACTGCTCGACACGGCAGCCCCGCCTTTCAGCGGTTTTGAAGTTTAGTTCCGGCAAGTTCCCGAACTTTCATTTCCATGGGCGAGGGAAACACAAGCGGCACATCAACGCCGCCTTGCATCCCGAAAATCCCATCAACACTGGAAGAACAAATGAATTGCCGTCCCGAAATTAGAGAACTGCTCATCGAAAAACGCATGCGCCGTTGGTGGAACGCTCTCAAGTATCCCCTCCATGAAGTCAAGTGCCCTCCCGCCCGTGCCCGGCGCAACGTGCTGAAGCTCATGCAGCGGTATCCGCTGATCGCCGAGCGTCTGAACCTGACCGTGGTCAGAGTCTACAGCGCACGATAACCGTCTCGGCCTGCTCGGCCCGCAGTATTACCACTCAGGGCGGTCAGGACACAGATGCTCTACCCGTTGGCTGAACGAGGAAGGGAATCTCGTCTGTGAAACCGCAGGCTCGACGCTAGGAATGCCGCCCAACTTATTTTCAGAAGGTTACATACATGAACGAATCAACGAATGAAGAGATCAAGAATGCGGAATCCATTGCCGGAATTATGAGTCATGCTGAAATAAACAAGAAACTGCGGGCCGTCTGGAATACTCCTGCCACTTGTGACACAGCTTCTCAGCTTGCAAAACAGTTTGGACTCGAAGCCGTCCTTGCCGAGATGTACCTCATCGTGCGAGAAGAGATCGACGCTGAAGAGATCGATGCTGCGGACATTGAACCGCAACGCAAAACCAAGCTGCTCGTCTCGGATTCGCGCAGCGAATATGACGAGATGCTATAAGCGGCGTACCGCCAACACGGCAAAGCGGCAGTAAATCGAACGGTTCACGAAATCGCAACGGAACCGTCAGACGCCGCGAATCCTTATTGCCACTTCCCCTGCTGGCCGGCCTTCAGCTAAACCCAGAAGATGCCCAAAATCCCGTATCCGGGCGGCAAGGCCCGCCTTGCTAAGCAAATCATCTCTCTTCTCCCACGAGAAGGTCGCACATACATCGAGCCTTTTGCCGGACGCGGAAATCTGTTTTGGGCCGCCGTCGAGCAAGGACTCAAGTATGAACGTTGGCATTTGAATGACATCGCAACCGCCCCGTTCTTCGAAGCGATCAAGAGCCACGGGCACAAGATCAAGGTACCTCCGCGCAGCAGGCAGGAATTCGAGAAGCAACGCGAGGCATTCCAGAAGAGTGATCCGACCGCAATTTTGCTTGCGCCGCACTTGTCCTACTCGGGCGGTCTGTTTGACGGCGGTGTTAAGGGCGGGTCGGGAGACGGCAACGATGGCGGGGGCGTTAGCTCAAAAGGTTTTGAAAACACCCTGCGAGAATGCCACCAAATCCTTCATCGCACGAACCCTAAGATTACGGCGGTAGACTGGACGCTACTTGGACTTGAAAAGCTCTCAAGTCGAGACACGGTGGTCATCGACGCACCCTACCCCCATGCAAGGGTGAAAACGTATTCGGATGCCACCGTAAACTACGAGCAGCTTGTCGATCTGCTCCTGAAAGCAAAATTCAAATGGATTTACTGCGGGTACCCGCATCCTTTACTGAATCGACTCGGTACGCCTGTTTGGGCAAAAGACATGGAGTTGCTCTGCGTACGAATGAAAACAGGCAGTGAGGAAAGGAACGAGTGCGTATGGGCGAATTTCACGCCTGAAATCGAGAAGTCCCAGCGCATGCTGACACCCACCGTCAAAGGGCAAATTCGGGCGATTTCGGACGCTGCCTCTCTCTCATTTAAGGCGCTCGATGAGAGGATCGAGGGTGGACTCGATCTCATCGCCAAGGATTTCTCGGCCTTGTTGCCATACCTCCTCGAAATGCACCAACGCCTGAGTGCCCCCGGAAGAAGAACCGATCTTCGAAAAGGGGCTCCGTCTGATTTGACGTGGACTGCATGGGTCGAAACTAAGCGTCACAAGCTCGGGCGCAGCTTGCGGACGATCCAGTACATGCTTCAAGGGAAGACCGATGCCTCACAAGCCAGACAAGCCCTCATTGAAGCTCGTGCAGGATTGCGTCAGGAATCCGAATGGTCAATACCTAATGCGCCAATCGAGATTGCAACAGAAATGTCCCGTCTGGTACTCGAAAGTCGGGACATCAACGCAAAACCCGACATTCGCAAGCGGATCGAGGTACTGGCAGAGCATTTCCTAAAGGTGACAGGGCAGGAACCGGATTCCACAATCGAATCGGTAGGCTCACCCGACCGACCACGGCTGATTATGTGACAACGGTAAACCCGGAGAGAATGATGGAGCAGCAATTAAAGTCTAAACAAACGTTCTCGTTTCTTCAGTATCGTGCAACGGAATACGAAAAACGCTATGAATCGATGCAACAGCTTGAATGGCGGCTCACATTTCAGGTGTATGCAGGCTATGCTGCGGTTGCCATCGCTACTACGCATTTGCACGATCACGCACGTCATCCACAGGCTGTTGCCATGGCGGGGATCGCTGCGAGTTTGGTTCTGTATCTTGTGTTCTGGTACATATCGCTCCGAGTTAAAGAACGACAAGAATACTTTCGAGCCAAACAGAACTTATATCTTGATCGGCTTCGCACAATGGTCGATGTTCCAGACCTGTCCGTACCTCAAAGAAAGCACCTAAAGCACGAATATCGCTGGGGAATGGCTTCTCAACAGGTACTCAGCTTCTCGGCGCTTGCCGCACTGGTCATATACAACCTCGTTCGGGCTGACCTTATCCCTTGAGCAGCGATGAAGTACTCTCCCTCGGGGCTGAAGGCAAACAATGATGGTTGCAGGGGGGACTGATGATTTCCAGCAGACTCCAGATTCGTCAGAAGCGGAGTACATCACCGAGCGGTTGCGACTTTCGATTTGGAGTCGAAGTATTCGCAGAAGCCCTTTGTTCCACAAATTGAGCAATTAGGGCTTTCTTCCAAGCAGATGCCTTGCATGATCCCGATCTCACTCGACTGAACCTGTCCGTAGGCGACAAAGACGATGTCGATGTAGCGGATTGGGTAACCCGTGGCATGGGCAAATTTCTGGCCTTCGCGAATGCAAGCTAGATAGAGAACATCGTCCGTAAGGCTGCCGTCCACAAGTCCAAGCCTCTTGAAGATTCGCTGGATTACGCGATCTGGCTTGAGCACTGCAATTCCAATGTCCGTCATAAAGTGGAAGGCCGTGATTCCACCCAAAAAGGCGAAAAGCCGCTGGAAGCGATTGCGCAGCGCCAGAATCTCGGCGTCCGTTGATGGCGGCGGGAACGCCTTCAAGAAATCATAAAATGAGCCATTATCTGTAACGATCTTCTCGAACTGCTTTGCATTCGCCACACACGCCCGGATTTTGCGCTCGTTCCGGATCATCGTCGGGTCGCTAATGATCCGCTGAATATCGGGCTCTGAGTAAGTGGCGACCGTGGCATAGTCAGGGAAACTGCGGTCAATCGCCTCAAGCCGTTGGCTGACGGTTTCCGCTCTGAATCCAGAATAGAAAATGATGTGGACTAGATTTCGGTAGTACTGCTCGTCCGTGAGACACATTCCTTCGAAGTGCTTATACGAATCCAACTCTGCGCGTATTTGTTCCGCAGGAATGCTGCGAGAGCCGACTTCAAGAAGTGTGCGCTCCACACTGTCGAATAGAGCCTTGTAATCTTTCACATGCCTCTCCCGTTGGTTATGTGTTCTCGGGGAGTCCGCAGTCTCTAAGGTGCAGTCGTTTCGCGTATTTTCTCACCTCGCCCGAACAGTCCCTTTATTTTTGTTGAGGTGGCATCTGCCGCCGCCTTTGACAGCTTTACGGTTCCGTCTCGGACGATATTGCCGAGCAACTTTGCGGACTGCATCGTGGCGGCCCGGCATAACCCGGATTTCTCTAATCGTACGGTGCAGCGGCAGTATTCTTTCGTGATCATCCCAACTCGCAGCGTTAAGAAAGCGTTTGCAGAACCAGTTAGCACTGAACTGGTGAGTAGATGCATGCCCGGAATTGCCGCTACGGTCGAACCGAAAATCGTGCTCACTAGAACATCAACGTCTACATCTTCAATCCCCGCAGCAATGAATGCCGTGGAGGCTACATTCGCATAAAGCTGAACGAAATCGCGCAGTGAAGGGCGCTGATAATAGACGTGAGCGACGTTCCAAATAATCCGCGTCTGAGCGGCAAGCACCACGAGCACGTCGAGTCGTCCGCTTTGTAACACAGCCGTACTAAGGAAGACGGTTGAGGCGGCAGATGCGACCGCTGCATCCGCTTGCTTGTCGAGAATCTGGAGTGCCGACTTGAAATCATCCTGCGACTTGATGGTCATGCCTCGAAGAAGAGGATTTCGGGACAGACGTTTGGAAAAATCTGCTATGAATCGGTTGTATTCCGCCCCTTGGGCAACAACTGGCGGGAGCGCACGCTTAGGCAAGCGGAACCACAAGATTGCTGGAGAGATCAGCAATAACACATACGTGAAGATCAGCCCCCACATCACCGCTTGGCCGAAGATCGGGTTCAAGGCCCGTGCAGACTGTACGATCTGCACTGTCTGGTTGAATACGAAAATCGCGAAAACAACAATGACAAACACGGACACGAGAATCGCTATCCGCTTTACCGTCGTTGCCATTGGCACTCCTCCAGCGGTTCTTTTGCCACTTTACGGCAAAACGCTTAAAACTAAAATTGCCAAGTCATACTCACATTCCGAAGTGACATGCAACACTGTGGAGGGTATCGACGATACCGTAGGCTAACAAATCTCGCAGTCACTGCTTCCCCCAATTCGAGGTCAGTGCCGTCTCCGACGATTTGGCCGCTATACTGCCTTCGTTACAAACAGTTCCTGACGAGATGTAGTGATCCTGAGAACACTCGGATAATCCCAATCGCAAATGACTTTCAGAGCGTACGAACGACAAACATCGGCGGCAACTGCCGGAGTAAGTGCCGAAATCGAGGCTGAACTCAGACGCAGCATTCGCCTCAAATCACTGCCAAATGGTGATCTGCGGTTACGTTTATCAGCGGACTTCGGATGGCGGGTGAACCCTCTGGCCCAGTTAGCTGATTTCTTAACAGAAGATAAGCATCGATCTTTGATCCTGCACAACTCGAACGGGGAGCGTGAGAATTTTGTGGTTTCTACGCCCCGGCTGCGGGTGAGGTTCTTCCCCGACGCGCGTGATGAGAATTCGGTCATTGTGCTGTCTGTGGAGGCAAGTTCCCCTGATCGTTGGCGTGCCGACAAGCGTTCC
Organism: Acidobacteriota bacterium; assembly: GCA_021779935.1. Classification (GTDB taxonomy): domain Bacteria; phylum Acidobacteriota; class Terriglobia; order Terriglobales; family Acidobacteriaceae; genus JAJXZT01. Next base: position 7,389 of record JAJXZT010000015.1, on the reverse strand, counting down.
GCATTGCCGTGCCGCTTCACTTGGACGGCAGACCATAGCTACAGCGAGGCTGAGCGCGACGCTCTGCTCGAAAGTGTAAGAGGGTTCTCTGCCGGACACGCTGATAAAGAATCGTTTTGGGAGTTTTGGAGCGAATACATCGGAAAGGAAAAAGAACAAGCAAAGTCGAAGCGAGAACATCCCGGTTGGGGCTATTCACAGCGTAGATGGGGTTTGGAAGGCTGTGTCGATTTCAATGTTGGTGATAGTCAGTCCGAGATTCTCACGAACTCTTCAGGACGGTTACTGGTTCCGACTAATCGCACCGATGATCGTGGTCGCGCTGCGTTTCTGCGTTTCGAAATCCGCAAGCCTATTGCAGAGCAGTGGATCGCCGCCGCGCCGTTGCAGCGTTACCAACTCGATCAAATCCCTAAAAGTGGATTGATCAAGATTGATTGGATCAGCATCGAATCCGAACGAAAAAGACGCGAAGATGCCCTCCACAGATTGAGGTTAGGCCAAACCGCGCTGCCTGCCTTAAATGCGATCTTGCCTTCGGGAGAAAATGCCGAAGGGGAAAGAGTTGAGTTCTCGCAGTTACTTGATAAGCCGTACAACGAGGAACAGGTGCGTTCGATCTCGAAGGCACTGTCCGATGGAACGATAACTGCGATCCTAGGCCCACCGGGAACTGGAAAGACTTCAGTGATTGCTGAGATTGCATCACAGTTTGCAAGCATGGGAAGGCGCGTGTTGATCTCCTCGCAGTCGAACTTGGCTGTCGATAATGCGCTCGAACGTGTGTTGGATTCCGATCAGATATTCCGGATTCGTATTGGTCGTCCAGAATCAGTCCGATTTAATCAAGAGTTGCTGAAGGAACGAGCGTCAGATCGATTTCGTCGAATGCTTCTGGATAAGAGCAAACGGACGTTTGAGGCCGTTCAGGCGGAACTCGCATCTACTTCGGTGCGATCTTCTGGAGATGTTGACGCGCTCTGTTCTCGGGTCGCGACCTATGTGAACGTGTGCAAAAGGTACCAGCAAACCTTGAATGGACTAGCGGGACTGAAACTGGCACGCGAGAATGCCAAAGCACAATTGGGTTCGGCCAAAACGGCGCTTGATTCAGCTTTGCGTCAGGCGAGCTTGAACGCTGCTGATTTGGAAGGATACCTTCAGGCGATAGCCGCACTTGGGAAGGCGTCAATTGTGCCAGAATCGGTATTCAGCCGTCACGGTCAAATAACGAATGCTCCGTCGAAGCGTCTGCAACTACAGAATGCAAAAAATGCGCTTAAGGCTGAGAACGAAGCTGAACAGCGGTGTAGAAAAGCAGACAAGCAGATTGAAGAACTGACACAACGTATCGAACAATCTGCTCAGAAACAAAAGGAACTCGAACGCCTCCGCTTGCACAATCAAACCATTGCATACAAGAGGCAAACAGTAGGCTTCTGGAAGAAACTCGGCTCGTACCTCACCGACATAGTGCATGATCTGGAGCCGCTAGAGCGGGAAATCCGCAATCTCGCTGCAAGTGCCGCCAAAGCCTCTTTGCCTTCCGCCCAACAGGAAAAGCGTAACGCCGATGATGTAGCCGCTCGATGCCGGGTAGCCCGTGAAGAAGCGAGCACTGGTTTTGGAGTTGTCGGCGGGGCTCTCGAATTAGAACTTAAGGTCAACGAGATCGAAGGTGATCTGGCAGTCGCGGATATTCTCATCCCGTGCGGAGGACTTCAGTTCGCTAGCAAAATGCAAACCGCGTCCGCGATTGAGCGGCTGTGGCATGAGTTACAGCTCGCGACCGATACGGATAGGACTGCCGAGCAGGAACTCAAGAAACTAAAAGTGATGCTCGATGAAATCGGCGAAAGGAAATCGGAACTTGGGATTGTCATCGCTGAACTGGACGCTTCTTGTTCTTCGTTAGGAGTTTTGGTTCCGGAGCGCCTAGAAACTGCCAATGGAGATGTCTTCCTGAATATTGCGGAGACATACCGCAACACTTCCGACAAGTTGCGGAGTCGTCAGGAGAAGTGGCCTCAGATCGCTCTTGCCGTATCGGCGTACCACGCCCGACTGTCCGAAGAAGCGATTGACATGTCGAAGGCCGCGATAGCTGAGGCAAACGTAGTCGGGGCGACTTGCAGCGGAATCGCCGGAAGCGGCGACTTTGCGGAGGACTTTGACTGCGTAATCATCGATGAGGCGGGGAGGGCAACGCCGCTCGATCTTCTCATGCCGATGGTCAGAGGACGTACCATCGTCCTCGTGGGAGACCACAAGCAACTTCCCCCACTTCTTAATCAGGAGATCGAAGCAGAGCTTCTGAACGACCCCGACATCGAAAGCGTCAACGGCGAATACCGCCTCACCCTATTCGAGCGATTATTTAAGGGCTTGCCGACATCTCGTAAGGAATCACTACGAAAGCAGTACAGGATGGTAGATACCATCTGCGATGTCGTTCGCGAGATTTCGTACCGCGAGAAAGAGTCAGCCATCGAGACAGCCGGGGATGCACTCCAAAGAATGCACCCATTTAAGGATTTGGCACCAATCCATTGGATCAAGTGCGACGGTGAGAGGAACGTTGCTGAGCAAGTGGGCTATGGAATCCGCAATTGGGCCGAAGTTGAAGCAATTCGGGAGTTTATTGCAGGGCTTGTGCCTTTCATCCACTCCGATGAATTCGGAGAGTTCTTACGAGAACGTAAGAACAGCAACCCTTACGAGATTGGCGTTATCGCGATGTACAGGCAGCAGGCACTTGCACTGGAGGCTGCCCTCGCCAAGACCAAAATAGCGACGGACAGAGCTTCAATCGAAGTGGGCACCGTCGATGCATTTCAGGGCCGAGAAAAAGACGCTGTAATCGTGAGTTTTGTAGAGACGAACCCGAACAAGTTACGTTTCTTCTATGATCGTAAGCGTCTGAATGTAGCCCTGTCTCGGGCGCGTGAACTGCTTGTTCTTGTAGGTGGGCTTGATGTCCTCGGGCGGAGGGCAACCGTGCGTGCCGCCGGAGTACCTGTTCGAAATCCTTTGAACGAACTTCAATTTTTGTTTGAAGCGTGCTTAGCCGCAAACCACGCATCAAGGGAGGTCTATCGTGGCTGACACGTTAGACAATGTTCGCGAGCTGTACGGGTCATTTTTCGATGGGCTCACTCTTGCGGCTGTGGAGACGGTCTATTGGCCAGTTCACCGATTCGGTTTGACGGTACATCTGCGTCAATCGGCAGAATTGGATGCTTTGGAAGAGGGGCTTCTTCGATTTGTGGACTCCGGCCTCACGTCTCCCGAAGATATATCAAGGTTGTTGGGCTGCTCTCCTACCTACATCGATACGATGGGTAAGTATCTTGGAGCCGGGGTGACGCCTTACGTATCCGCCTCGCCACTTGGCTGGTCGCCCACATCTGCCACACGCTCCGCTGTCGCATCGCGGGAGCGCACAATCTTGGCATCAGAAGAACGTGACTTGCTCCGCGACGGACTGTTCGGATTCTGGATTAGTCACGGCGACACCCGGTTCAAACTAATCGATAATCCGACCCAGGAAATGTCACCAAGTCGTCTGTTGGGGACGCTTAAGACACCGAACATCGACACATCAGAACTAAGTGATGTCTGCCGGAGCGCACTTTCGACTTTTGATGCAGATGTCGAAATACACAGCTACGAACCTCCCAAGGCGACCGGCCTTGTTTGGGTAGCGCTGCGATTACTGTTGTTCCAATCCGACGACAAGAAAGCCGGACGAGTTTTGTTGTTGAATCCGGAGCAAGGGGATCAACCACTTGATGATCTGAGCTTCCAGTTCGAGCAATTGTTGAGAAAGGGCTCTATCCCTACGTATTTCTCAGATGATTCGCTCGGCACGGGAGCGAGTTTCTGGACATCGCTTCGGATGCCTCTCATGGGTTTTGAAATCCGCGAGCATTTGTCCGTCATCGAGAACGAGCTTTGCGAGACTCGCAACGAACTTCAAAGCGTCAAGACACAGAATGACGAAGCGGCAAAGGCAGTCGCGTGCTCGACTCGTTTTTCACAAAATGTGGAGTTAGCCCGGAGCACGCCGTCAGGCGAAGCACTAATCGCGGCACTGGATGCGCTCACGGACTTAGTACAGGGTCTTGCGAAGCGAGCGGCAATAGACGCCCACCATGGCGATCTTCCTCAAACAATCGAATTATTGAAAAACGCGAGAGTGATTGCTCCTGATCAATATGAGCGACTGCTCGAAATCACTCAAATCGTCGATTCAGGTATCAGTGCGCAGGGACTCAGCGATTCAGATCGGAAGGTCACTGCGGATAGGGCTGTCGCCTTGCTGCAATTGATGGCGACTGAACTCCGGCTCACAACTTTCGAGACAACGGGGACGACGGCTAATGATGAAATTATTCGTCGTTACGAAGAGGCAATTGCAAATCGCGACGCAGAACGACGAAGACTGCTAGATAAAATATCGGAGATGCCAACGACTGAGTTAATCGAGTCTCGGGAGCATCCTCCCTTGCTCAAGCGGGCTATCAAAGATGCCCAAAGTAGTCTGATTATCATTTCACCGTGGATCAAGATGAGAGTCTTGCGACCCCTGCTTCCCGATCTCGACGACCTTCTAGGTAGGGGCTGCGAAGTGTGGGTCGGCTACGGTATGCCGAAAAGCAGGCATCATCAGGACACATCCGATCCTGATGCCATTAAAGTCTTGCAGGAGCGGCAGCAAACGGGCAGGCTTCACCTGATTGAGTTAACTACTCATGAAAAGGTTCTGATTGTGGATGACAGTATGTTTGTGAATTCCAGTTTCAATTGGCTTTCATATGCGGGAACAGATGGTCGTAGAGAAACAGGTACGGTGCTAAAGGGCAGGGTTTCGCATCTGCGCGATCGGTTTCTCAGTGAAATGCAGAAGAAAGCGGAGGCGGCAACTAGGGGAGCGCCCTGATCCGCTGTGACGTGGCCCATTGCGTTCACTTGGTGAACCGAGGAAGGTCTCGAACATCCCAAGAATAATGGGGATTTTAGACCATTGCTGAATCAGGGACATGCTGCTTTCCGTGAACCACCTTGGACAGAGCTATTCGAACCAGCCCGGACTGCCCTTGCTTGACCTCAGAAGAACCCGAAACCTCTGCCGAAGAGGAACACGGTTGCTCCAACCTGCAAAATCGCAAGCGCCGTGGTCAGCCACATCCCAAACATGCGCCCGAGAACGTAGAACACCGCAGGGCTGAACAGCCCCGCCACCATCGCCCACAACGACTGGATTCCCGTGAGGCTGTTCATCAGAGAGAGCAGGATTCCGACCCACGCCAGTCCGCAGAAGTAGGCTGCCAATTCGGACTCAGGATCAGAACGGTCGTACCAGCCAACGACCACAACGAACCAGATGCCAAACACCATCGGCCCGAAGACGCCGATCAAAACCTTGGCAAACCCGCAGTCGTTGGGGTGCGAGTAGCTGCCGATGACCAGCAACACGAGGATCGCTGGAGCAAATAGGATTGCGAGAGAGGCCGCAATCACGTTGCGAATGAGACGAAATGGCGTTGCGATCAGGTGAAGATCATCCGAGATTTGCTTGATGTCCGGTTCCATACAAGGCTCCGTTGCTAGGTTGGCTGCTCGAAGTGGCTCATGATGTGCTCGTAGGCGGCATTGACCTTCTTCATCTCCTCCTGCGCAGTTCGGAACAGACGGTCGTTCCCATTGAACCGATCCGGGTGGTAAATCTGAACGAGGTCTCGGTACGCCGACTTGATCTGCTCCACGGTGGCTTTCGGCTGCAATCGCAAAACGCCGTAAAAGTCGGAACAGTTCGGGCAACTCGCTTCTTGCCCGTTTGAAAGAAAAGGCTTGAGCAGCTTGATGTATTTGCCCTTTACCGTTTCCACTGCCATTGTGCTTCGGAAGTATTTTGCGGATGCATCAAGAAATGCGAGATACGCTGTCGCAGTTGAACTCGACAAATTTCCTCCATTCATTCCTTCAACTGCCTGAAATTCCTCCAACCCAACGGGAAGTTTGACCGGGCTGTGCTCCCATCTCTCAACGGCGGTTTCGCATTTTGCTACTGAGAAGTTGAAGCCGCTGTCAATGCGTCCGAACACAGCTTGATGTAATCGGCCCAGCCCATCAGGAACACCGTCGTTCGCAACTGACATACATTTCATGATTTCGAGCAGGTTGTATTCAACAACTTGCAGATAGGGGATGCTGGCAAATTCGCCGTGCAGTGCCTTGGCAGCACGGTTAAGTTCGCTCCACACCGGAGTGCCCAATGTCACGATGACTGCGAACTCGTCAGCGAGTTCTTTGTACTCATTGGCGGTGGCTTCTCTCTCTGCCTTGTCTCGGCTTGCGATCCTGCGCCGTTCGTCTTCAACCTCTTTCTCTCTCAGCATCCGTCGCTGATTTGCCTCTCGTTCGAGCTTCTGCTCTTTCAGGTATTTTCTAGTCACGAGAAGGACGACCACGCTGCTGAAAGCAACCAAGATCGCTATTTCAGGAAGCCCAACCTGTTCTGCAATCACCAAAATCGGATGACTGAGGAGGAATGACCTCGGAGCTTGCGTTTGTGCGAACATCGGTACTCGAAGCCCGGCGACGACGAACGGGAGCACTTGCCTGTTCATATAGTCTGCGGTCATCCTCTTCAGTATTCCTGTCCCGCCATTCCGGCGAGGCGATTGCCGCTGCCGATCTTGCTTCCGCCAGCTTTGTACGTGGCATCGGTGTTTGGGTCGTAGTAGGCAATCTGGCGTCCGGAATTTGTGAAAAGGGCTTCTCGTCCACCGGCCAGTTGCCGGATTATGCCCTGTGGTTTTCCGGTGCCGTCTTTGATGATCCTGTCCATGCTCACTTTCCTTTCTGCTTCCAGTTGAGCGTCAAACAACTGACGCCGCTCTCGTGATCAACAACCGAAACCGCAATCGGGCGGTGCTTCCCATCGAGCGCCGTGAACTTGTCTCCGAAGCCGCTAAAGACCTCGTCACCAAAGCACCCGCAGCCCAAGAAACAGAAGTGCTTAATGCCAATGGGCTCAGGCTGGCGGATTGCATGAAGAAGCGCCTCGCATTGGGTAAGCGGAATGTCGGGATGGAAGGGCTGACCGCAGCCTGACAGGTGAGTGGTGGCGATCCGACGTGAACCCCAATTCCTCGCCGCCCACGAAACCGCCTCGAACGTTACGTTGTAATAGAAGTCGTGATAGGGCAGTCCCCGGTGCTCTGGCGCAACCAGCGCCTCGTAGCATGGCGACGTGTCATACGGCATCAGGATCACTCCCTTGAGCCCTGAGCCGAAACGGCGAGATGGCAAGGCAATCAACGTCACCGAGGAACTTGTGCTGACCTGCTCAGCCCATCGATAGAGTTCTCTGGTTGGAATCTT
>JAJXZT010000005.1 GCA_021779935.1 Acidobacteriota bacterium | reverse complement strand
CCGCCGCTCCGCTGCTGAGCCCCACCGATCCGAGAACTCGCACGGTGATTGTCGTGCTCTTACTCGCGCGCAGATCGGAAGACTGTGCCGCACACAGTTGCGTCGTCCCCACGACGAACAGCAGAGCTACTGCGAAACAAATGCCGCGATTCCATCCGGCGATCTTCATTGAGGATCCTTCCTTCACCCAGTGGGCGAATTATTGCACCCCAAAGCAACGGATGAGAAGACACCTGGCTGAAGAAAATGTGAGTGAGGCCTATCGACGCATGTCTCGAAGAGGGATGAAGTTCAGAGGTGTGCTGAAAGGGAAATTCGCAAGAGTAGCGGCGAAGTAAGTAATTAAAGACTGAGTTACGCGCGGGAGTTACCCTTCAAGTTACTGCAAGAAACCAAGATTGAGCTCTACTGTTTCGCGCTCGCGATGTTTGGATCTGGGGTTTTGTGTGCAGAAGTGGAGATCACTCGTGTCACGTGTATAACTATTTGCTTTGAAAGATCGTCAGTATCGGCGTGTGCCATTCCGGGAGCGGAAATTAATTCGTATGGGACTGGAGAGAGCGATTCGTCGAGGTGAACCCGGATTGGGTAGTCTCCGCGCTTGGCGAAGCGAACGTAGAACTGACCGGTATTGTCTGAGTAGACGGTCGTATGACCGTCGATCTGCACCGCAATTCCCCATACAGGTTTTCCGGTTTCATCCAGCACGATGCCCTTCACGATGTACTTGGCAAACGAGACTGACTCCGGCGACTGACCTTGTCCGGGCATCGTTTCGCCGTTGCGCGCGAAGAAGATTCCATCCAGGAATCCGGTGTAGCGGACGCGATTGGTCGGGTCAACGTAGGTATTCGCGTTGACATGAATTCCGCGGAACAGCGGCAGCCGAAGCGTAATTGCCCAGGCATGGAACGCGGAGCGCGTGCTGCCGGCCATGGTGTTGTAGACCATCTGCTGTTGGATTCCGAGGGTGATGCGGTTTGTACGTATCTCGCCTCCAACGGAGAACGAGTTCTGCCCATTGGAGCGTGTGTAAGATTGCGACACCGAGAGCCGGGGGGAAATATGCTCTTCGGCAGTCCCCACGTAGAAGCGGTTTTTACCGTACTGGTTGTTGAGCTGGGTGACGGTGCCGGTCATGCTGAGGAAGCGGTTGAACAAGTTGCGCTGCACCATCACGTTGCGTGTTTTAGTCCAGAAGGTTCCCGAGGTGCTGTTGGTCGCGTTGACGTTGATGCGGAATCCGGCGAGGAACGTATTGACTCCAACGCCGTTCATGCTCACCTTTTGCCCGGTGTACACACTTACCCGCTGGTCGGTGATCGGCAGCATCTCGTCATGGTTCACATAGAATCCCCAGCGACTGGTTGGCTGGAAAGATGCTTTGAAATTCAGGCCGGTGTTCTCGGACATTCCGGAGTTGACCAGCTTGAAGCGCTGGAATCCCTCGCCGGTGAAGGTGTAGCTTGCCGTGATCTGGTACTTCTCGTGCGTCAGATCAGTTCCGAGGGAGTAGTACGGCGCATTCCGTCCTACGCCTCCGCTGGTCGCGACTACCCAGTGCTCGCTCAGTTTGTAGTTCAGCGATGCCAGGGTTGTGAATTTGTCCTGGATGATCGTGGTGGAGTGAAAATCCAGCCGCGAGGAGAGTTTCTGGTGGAAGGTGAAGCTTCCGGTCAGGGCGTCAGGCGCATAGGAGTTGTAAAACCCACCAAAATACTGCATCGCGCTCTTGCCGAAGAATGCGGACCAGTCGCGGTCCTTCGACTTGCGACTGAGTTGAACACCGCGGGCGTAGAAACTTGTTTGCCCCGGATTGAGCCGATCGGTGTCGAGTGCGAAGTCTTGCTGGGTGTCGCCGACCCGCAGGTTGTATCCCTTCCACTGGGTGGAAACCAGGCCGCCGAATTGGAGACCGTTGGAATATCCAGCGGAGAAGAATCCCGAGTATGGGCCCCAGTGGTAGTCGGCTTGCGCTCCCGAGGTCCCCAAAAGGGTAGAAGTCCCTCCCTGAATCGCAACCACTTGTGCCGTCGCCGAATCGGCAATGCCGATCAACATGAGCAGTATGGCCGCGAGCAGAAAGCGGACTTTCACTCTCGGAGATACATGGGGGAATCGCATTTTCCGTCGGAGGCTACTGCGTAGCGGCGCTCGGAGAGACGTTCAAAGAGAACCCCTGTTCGAACGTAACCGTGCAGTGGGCCTTCGCTCCATTGGGCCGGCCGGTATCCAGCGTGAGATACCGCGACTGATTGGGAAACACTGGCAGACCGCCGCCCTCGTACTTCTTCTCAAAATCCTTACAATCCACGCCTTGGATCCTGCCCGCCTTGTCCGTCAGATTCTTGATCTGGAGACGATATGTGTCCGGCTTCGGGCCCGGAGTCAGCGCGAGTTCAATGTCTTTCTTCTTCAACGAATCCTTCTGATACACGTAAACGATGTGCGGCAGAATCATGTTGACTCGAAACGTGCCCTTCACCGGCGCTGCCTTGGTAAAGGTGTTCAGGATCGCAAACCAGTACGGGGTCTTCTTGGAATCCGACTTATAAAAGACCATGTGCGACTGGTGAGGCGGAATAATGAAGCTATTGGAGCCGAATTCCACCTTGACCGATGGATCCAGCGGAACGTACCGCATCCCGCCGTTCTCATCCACCTGAAAACCCTTCACCTCAACGATCACGGCCATGGGGTCGTCACCGTCGTTGCGAAGTTCGACGACACCATCAGCGCGCTTGTGGTACTCGGCGATGGGAGGCATGATTGTCTGGGATACCGCCGGGATGGCCACGACCAAAGCAATCATGGCCATCCACAGCGTTCTCAGAGCCGTTCGAGTCTGATTACCGGTTATCACCGTTCATCGCTCCTCAGGACTAGTTGGAATAGGCGATCAGGTTCAGTGTGCCGGTATACGTATCGGCCGCCACATCGGTCGAGAGCGTCACACTCACCGGAATGGTGTCGCTCTGACCGGTGAAGTTCTTGCGCTCGGCCGCCGTGGTGGTCGCATAGTTCGTGTACTGTACCGCGCCGGCAATACCGCAAGCCGGCGTCCCGCCGCCAAGAGCCGTGGCCGATCCACCGCTGGGAGTGATGTAGATGTTGTTGATCGGAATCGTGTCGCCATTGCCGCTAGCCGGGGTGCCGATGAGGGCGGAGCTGACATAGGCGCAAATCTGGACGCCGTTGGTGCGGCTCTGCTTCAGGTTCCATGCCGACTGGACGACGACGTCCTGCGCCGGGGCGCTCATGGTGCCGGCAGGAATCACCAGCTGCGGCAGCGGCGTGGTGACCGACAGCGAGATCGACTCGGTGCGCAGCACCGAAATCGGGGTGGTGGCGGTGGCCGTAGCCTGTCCGAACATGGGGAGAGCGGCGAGTGCGAAAACTGCCAGCAGAACTGCTACTTTCGTAAACTTCATTTTGTTTCTCCTTCGATGAACTGTGATGTTGGTTCTTACTTAATGGCCCATGGAGCCCGACTACTCGTACGACTCAAAGCGTGATTACGGCGTGACAACAATAATGTTGATGGTTCCCGAATACGTGTCCGCCGCTAGATTGCCCGTGTTTACCGCCTGAAACTGCATTGGAACGGTCAGATTTCCGGCCCAAAAAAATATCTCGAATGTGCTGTTTACCTGTAATGCCGTCGCGACGCCACAACCGCCCGAACTGACGATTGAAGTGGTGCCGATCCCCGTGGCCGTCACCATGATGTTTGCGGGTTGAATGGTGTCAGGGTTACCGTTCGTTCCCGTAAGCGGCGTCGTCATGTAGACGCAGGTGGTCACATTTCCCCACCAGTTGCGTCCCCCCTGGGCCCAACTCGTTGTAACTGCCATGGTCTGCTGGTCGCTGGAATTGCCAACCGCCGTCAGAGTGGGCAAAGGAGTCGTCACGGTCACCGTCAGCTTGTTCTGGGCATGGAGCATGGGGGCGACAAGGAGGAACGCCACCAGCACCATCCACCAGTCGATTTGAAGCGTTGCCAACATGACCTTCAGTCTCATACGACGAACTTCCCAACCCGGCTTACGTGGTCCGCTCAGTCTCTTGCCTGAACCCCGCACTCCGGTGCCTTATCAATAAGCACGGAAGGTGCCAATCGTGGTTGGGCTGTAACTTGTTCAGTCTTCAAGGGGGAAAATTTGGAGATTCGGGCAGAGTGACAACTTGTCCCATCTTGGCCGTGCCAACTTGAGACATCCTGTCTTGTGTCGCCAAAACGGAACGGGCGTCGTCTCAAAAAGCGCCAACGAGGTGAGAATCATTCTAAATACCGAATGGGCACAAGAGATTACATTGGTAATCGACGATCCATCATCGCGCCGCATGGGCAGCGTGTCGGCGTTTTTTGTCCTCGTTGGTACGCGGATTGCCCGCGCCGCACCGGTAATACGTGTACCGCTTTTATGTTATTTGCGGAGGGTCAAATCGAGATAAATTCGCTTCGTGTCTTTCGTTGGATGGGCTGTGGTGTTGAGCGTGGCTCAATGGTATGTGGGGCCCAACTACTCGTATGACTCAAAGCGTGGTGGCGATAATATTGATGGTTCCGGTATACGTATCCGCTGCTAGAGTGCCCGTGTTTATCGCTTGGAAACTCAGGGGAACGTTGATACTTCCGTTCCAGGTATTCCGCACGCGCCTGCGGTTCACCTGCAATCCCGTAGCAACCCCGCAACCGTTCGTTCCGACAATCGAAGCGGTGGTGGCTCCATAAGTCACCATGATGTTCGCCGGCGGGATCGTATCGGGATTGCCGACTGTTCCCGTCAGGGCCGTCAACATGTAAACGCACGTTCTGACAGTTGCGTTCAGTCTGCCCGTCCAGCTCGTCGTGATCGTCATGGACTGCTGGTCACTGGAAGTGCCTGTCGCAGTCAGAGTCGGCAAAGTTGTCGTGTTCACTTGCAGGGTGACTTGGGCATGGAGCAGGGGCGTGATAAGGAGGAACGCCGCCAGCATCATCCAGCAGCCGATATGAAGCGTCGCGACCTTCACCTTCTTTTTCATATCCGGCAAACTTCCGGTTCGACCTGCCTGGCTCCCTGCACTCTTGTTAGGGAACTCCACAGTTCGACGCTTCTTGTATAGCACATAGGTTGCCATTCTCTAGGCTGCTGGAACCTGTTTAGTTCTCGTGGATAGAAATTGGGAATGGAGACGATGAGGACGACTTATCACATCCGGTCCGCCCATCCTGAGACATCCTGAGTTTGTGGTCGAAAAGATGAACGGCACGGATTGCCCGCGCCGTAATGATGATTGGTACATCCCAGATGTGAAATCTAGATTGAGATGATGCCACCTCTTATAAGAAGAAGCGTGGAGACCGCGACAATAGCCCACAGCACAATTCCTTGGACCAGAGGACGGGCTCCGACCTCCTTGAGGGTGGTTCTAGAGATTCCAGAACCTATTAAGAAGAGCGTGACGGTCAAACCAGTCTCGCCCAGCTTGCTCAGCGCCGGGTAGAAGTGGTCAAACAGCGGCAGGTAGGTGTTTGCGACGGCGGCCAGGGCGAAGAGCAGGATGAACCACGGCCATTTGATGCGCGTCTTGGTCTTCTTCATCATGGCTATGGCGAAGGCCATGGGGACGATCCAGAGCGCTCGCGCAAGTTTTACGGTGGTGCCAACCATGAGTGCCTGTGCGCCGTACTTGGCCGTGGCGCCCACCACCGAGCTTGTGTCGTGGATAGCCAGTGCCGACCACAGTCCAAACTGATTCTGCGACAGGTGTAGAGACAACCCGATCAGCGGGAAGATCAGCAGGGCGACCGAGTTCAGGACGAAGACGGTGCCCAGAGAGACGGCCATTTCTTCCTCACCCGCACCGGCGACCGGACCGACGGCGGCGATGGCGCTGCCTCCGCAAATAGCGGTGCCGGTCGCGATCAGCAACGCTGCGGTGCTTTCCACCTTCAGGAGGCGTCCGAGCGTCAAGCCCAGGATCATGACGCAGGTGATGCTGACGGCGGTGTACAGGAAGCCTTCGCGTCCGGCATGCACGACCTGGTGGAGGTTCATGCCGAATCCAAGTCCGACGACGGATGCCTGGAGAAGGAAGGTCGAGAGCTTCTTGGCATCCATGTGATACGGATGCGCAAACGATAAGCCGTAAGCGAGCCCCGCCAGCAACGCGATCGGAGTCGAGATGAAACCGCTGGCGGCGATGATTAGTCCCACGAAAAAAACGTTCTTTGGATTCATACCGGAACCAGTGTCGGGGTACGCTCACAGAGCTGTCCAAGCAGTAATCCTAATGAGTCATAAGGTGGCGCCTTATCGGCTGCCTTTCAGGTACGATTGAGACGGCCCACTGGTGGATGGTTGCCGGCCTTCCCGCAGTCATTGAGAGAGTTCGATGGAAAATTTCCGTCTCAAGGTATTTCGCGCCGTCGCTGAGAACCTGAATTTTCGCAAGGCCGCCGAGGAACTCTACCTGACTCAGCCTGCCGTCACTTTGCAGATCAAGGCGCTGGAGGAAGAGCTTGGCTCACAGTTACTGGATCGGACGGGCAGTCGGGTGGCGCTGACACCCGCGGGCAAAGTCCTGCTGAAGTATGCCCGGCGTATCACCGAGCTCACCCAGGAGGCCGAATCGGAAATCATGGCACTCTCCGGCGAGCAGGGCGGTGTGTTGCGCCTGGGAGCCTCGACGACCATTGCGCAATATCTATTGCCAAGACTTCTCGGGGAATTCCGCAAAGAGCACCCGCGCGTGCGGCTCTCGATCATCAGTGGCAACACGGAGCAGATCGTCGAGTCACTGGTGGAGCAGAAGATCGGAATCGGTCTGATCGAAGGGCCGCCGTTGCGACGCGATGTTCATGCCGAGCCGTTCTTCGAAGACGAACTGGTGCTCGTGGTTCCCGCCAGTCATGAATGGGCGGAGCAGGGAAGCATCCATCCAAGTCAGCTTGCGGACGCTCCGCTGCTGATGCGCGAGCGAGGTTCGGGAACACGGCGTGTGGTGGAGATGGCGCTTAAGAAGTACGGGCTGAAGACGAAGTCTCTTTCCCTCGCGATGGAACTGGACTCGACGGAGGCCATCATTTCAAGCATTGAAGCCGGACTGGGCGTCGGCCTCATCTCGGTTTCGGCGATTGCCAAGGAGGTTGCGCTCGGCTCTGTGAGAGTGGTTGCAGTGTCCGGACTGCGTATCCTGCGAGAGCTTTGCCTGGTCTATCCGGCGGGACCGGAGCCGAATGGAGCCGCCGGGGCTTTCCGCCGTTTCGCGCTCCATTGCCAACCGTCGCTCCGCGATTCACTTGAGGCGAGCAAGGCCGCACGCGCGTCGCGCCGTCTGAAGACATCGGGCTAAGCCATCACTGTGTGCGAAGCAGCTTTACAATTGATGCAGACGTAATCGCAAGGAGTCGCGATGATACACACCAGACGTTCCAATCATTCTCCTGACGAAATTGACCAACGCCTCCGGGACGCTGCCGCGCGCCACAAGTTTGGCGTTCTTCACGTCCTCGATCTCAAGCAGACTCTGCACTCGAAGGGAATCGAGATCGAACCGGAGTGCCGCGTGTTCGACGTCTGCAATCCGCAGGCTGCTTCCTTGGCGCTGGGACACGATATGAGTGTGTCGACCGTGCTCCCATGCCGAATCTCCGTCTACGGAGACGCCGCGGGTTCGACCATTGCCACGGTGATGCCCACGGATCTTCTGGGCGCAACGGGACTGGATGGCGTGGACAAACTTGCAGGTGAAATACAACGCGAGATACTCGCCATCATCGACGAGACCGCGTAAGCAAGAATGGGATTGTAAAGGTTAAACCAGTTTAGCGCTGGCCTTGATCTGCGCGCGAAGCACGTCGCGGATGATTCCGCACGCATGCTTAACTTGTGGCATTGCGAGCGAGCAGAATATCTGTTTGCCGTCCCTGCGGGTGACAATGATGCCGGCCGACTTGAGCAGCGTGAGGTGCTGCGACAGGTTTGCCTTGGAGATATTCAACTCTTCCTGCAAATCACTGCACGCACGTTCGCCCGAGCCAAGCAGGTCGAGCAGATGGATGCGACTGGGGTGGGCAAAGGCCTTGCAGATCCTTGACTGACGCTCGTATACGAGTCGGTCGGTGGCCGAGCAGTTATTGGTCTTCTTTGGCATCTTCTCAACTGCTATTGTAACCCCACACGGCCCCGAAGGGCCGTGCGGGATTGTTCCTTGAGCGTTCCGTTTACTTGTGGGCGCTCATCAATACTGCCAGCGGGTCCTGACCATAGCCCAAAGCTTTCCAATCCATACGGCCATTCTTCCCGTGACAATCGAGACACTGCAGGGCCTTTTCCTTCGGCTGAACGCCGTGGAAGATTCCCATGTAGCGTGTTGTTGGCATCCACGTGTACTTTGCATCGTCGACGTGATAGGTCGCCTTGGCGGCAGCCTTCACCGCTTCGTCGATATTTCCGTTCGAGAAGAATTCCTCGACCTCGATGGGGATGATGTAATCCTTCCCATCGAGCACGGGCATTTTTGCACGATGAAGTTTGAAGGCGAAGATCTTCGAGTGAGGATCTGCCTTACTGCCCATCGGTATCATCATGCCGATGGTTCCATCCGCCAGCTTGTGTACTGGTTCTCCCATGAACTGCTCACGGGTGGTGCCGTTGTACCACGCGTAGACCGGCTTTACGTCTTTTTCCAGCGTGATGGTGGCGGAGTACTTGTCGGCCTCGGCGTTGTAGGCCGGCTTCGACCAGTCGCGATACATGTCGGTTGCATCGGTGCGGGCGAAGTCAGGAATGTGACAGACCGTGCAGGATATGCGCTCGGCGTGTTTGTCGAGCACGGCCAGCTTGTGCGGCGCATCGCCGTGGCATTCCTTGGTGCTGCAGGAGAGAGGCGCCGAGGGCATGTCCGTACCCGATAAGTCGGAGCCGCGGCCGCGCACGCGGTGATCCTGCCCCTTATGGCAGGCGATGCACTGCATGTTCGCGCCGTTGGTTCCCATGTGTACGTCGTAGTCGCGGGTGGTATCGGAGAGTACATACTCGATATCGCCGCGCTTGTAGTTTGCTCCGCCGCCGGAAGCCGAGTGACACCGCAGGCACATGATCCGAGTCGGCAAGGAAATGCGTTTTGCAACCGAGTCCATTCCCACCTGGTTTTGCCAGAGGATCGGCTTCCATTCCCAGCCGCCCTTGCCGTCGGGATAGAGGTCACGGCGATAACCGTTGGCATGGCACATCAGGCAGTCGATGTTCTCGAGCTGATCTTCGGTCATCTTCTCCGAAGGCAGTTTGCCGGAACCGGCATGGCAGGCCGAGCAGCCTTTTGTGATGACTTCGCCGCGCGAATTCTTCACGTTGCCGATCCAGTTTACCCTGGGGTTCGTGCAGAAATCGTTGATCGTATTCATTTTGCCGAGCTTGCGGCCATCGGCGTTCACGATGTTGGGAGCGTTGCCTTCCCATTGGTAGTGCTGCGAATGAAAGAAATTCTCAGCGTCCTGCCGATGGCATTGCAAACAGGTCTTCGTCCCCTCGTAATGTTCAAAGTATTGTGCGTGGCTGCTTACCGGCTTGTCTCCCGCGAGACAGGCGGCCGCCCATAGAGTGAGGAATGCGAATGCGAAAAGTCGTTTCATATAAATCCAAAAATGCACCGGCACGTACTCGTGTACGCGCCGGTGTTGGCTAGAAGCGAGTAGTGAGGCCAATGGTAAACATGTTCGCCGTGTCGTAAGTCGGGAACCCAAGCACTGGCGAGGAATTCAGTGCCTTGGGCGCGCCGACGTGCCAACCGGAACCGCTCCAGTTGTAGTCGTAGTGGATGTAATCCGCTTTGAACATGAACCGGCGGTTGATCCGATGCGTCAGGTAGGCTTCGTACACGTTGCCGCGGGTGCTGGTCTTAGGAGAGATGATATCGTCCTGCGCCTGCGCGAAATTGAACCAGTACTTCGAACCATGGTTGTATTCGAAACCAGCCTTGGTTTTGTCGTTTGAGAAGTTGTAACGTACGCCGGCATAGACCATGTTGCCGTCGTGGTTGGTAGGCGTTTCAAACGGATCGGTGCCCAATCCTCCGAATGGAGTCGTAAGGCTGTTCGGCCGCAGACCGACCCAGTTGATGTTGCCAAACAGGTCAAACGGACCCTGCCTGCGCTGGACGAGGAAACCGGCCAGATCGATGTCGCCCAGGTTTGCCGACGGACTATAGCGCATGACGAAGTTCGGCATCGCCTGTCCGGTGACCGGATTGCTGGGCATCACCACCAGTCCATCGAAGCCGTCGGTGACATCAAACGCCTTGGCAATCGTTGCCTGGATAAGTGTCTTGTCGGTGTTCCAGATGTCGAAGTTTCCGCCGATCAGGTGCGTATCCGAGAGACGATCCTGCGGAAGTTGCGTCACGTCGCCGCTGCCGAAGCCAGATTCGTATCCGACACCGTAGCAGGCCCGGAATTCTGTCTTCGAGGTGACGTGGTAGCCAATGGTGATTCCGTCGAATTGGTAGTCGATCAGAGATCCCATGGGCGTGCCACCGCGAGGTTCATCCTGACGGATGTTCATCGGAGGTCCATCGGTAGAAGGCCGCCGTCCAATCGAGAGATAGACCGGCAGTCCACCGATCTTGCTCCAGGTGAAGAAGGCCCGTTCGACCCGCAGGATGTCGGAGTTCGGAACGGTCGCCGTCGTGCCGTCAATGTTTAACGACGAAGGCTGACCGTTGAATACCTGTACACCCGTCGAGTCGCCGAAAACCTTGTACATGCTCAAGCGGCCAACAAAACGGAGATTGTCGGCCATCTGGGCGTCAAAGTTCAGGCGCAGACGATTGGTGTACATCACTGCGTTCTTGTAGTCGTAGCCCTTTACCAGCGTGCTCGGCATCAGCATGCCCATCAGCGCCTGCTGCTGCGCGGCGGGCATCGCACCGAACCCCTGCTTCAACTGAGCGAACGTCAGGTTGTTGGAGAAGTACTGGAAGTCGCCGTAGTGCGTGGCGACATAGCCGTTGATCTGGCTGACGCTGGATGGCATGGTTCCGGTAGCCTGCGAATAGAACATCGCCTCCACCATGTTGCTCTGTAGCGCCATGCCGTTGTAGTAGGTGGGAATGTGACCGGTGATCGAATGCGCTTCAAAGCGGTAGTCGCCGCTGAAATGAATGCGGTTCAACCCTATGTCGCGCTCCGCCCGGTTCATACGCCGGTCGAGATCGCCGACCTTGGCTTCGAGTTTCTTGTCGGTGGGTGTGGCTGCGGGCGCCGCTGGCGGAGTCTTCGCAGCCTCCTCGGTTTTCTTTTCCTGGGCATCCAGGCGCTGTTCGAGCTGCGCAAGCGCCTGTTTCAGTTGTTCAACCTGCTGCCGTAGCTGTTCCGTTTCGTTTGTCTTAGTCTCAGGCTGCTGCGCCCAGCCAAATTGACACACGAATAGCACAACGGTGAGAAGAGCTGTCAGTTTTCGCATTTGCTGTTCCTTCCATCAGATGTTGGCTGCTTAACCGCAAGTGAGCGGTTGCTCGGAGTCGGCGGCGTGATCCACGCAGAACTTGTGGAGCACCTTGAGCTCTTCCGGGTTGAGAATTTCAAGGAGCTTCTTGTCTCCTGAATTCGGCAGCACTGCATCCTTGTGAGAAGGGACCAGCTTGGTTTTGAAGAATGCGTCCCACTGATCGCTGATAAGAGACATCGGGGTGTACTCGCCATTCGGCGACCCCTTGTCGTGACATACCAGGCAATTCGCCTTGTAGAGTGTCTTGCCGTCGGGACCCTTATCCCCAGCAAACGCAACTACCGCGAGAGTGACAACGCACGTAAAGAGGGCAAACTTAATAAGAGAGCGCATCTACTATCTCCTTCTGGCCGTAAAGCAGGGCCATACGCTGACCCCGCTATTCGGGGGACCCGCGGTGAAGGTGTTTCGCGCTGTCTCGCGACAATTGTTGTATGGAATGAGAACGAAAGAACTGTACGAGGCCGCACGCCTTCACAGTCATACACTTTAGAAATTTCGCAACTATAGTGCAGTGATGTGCATCGCAAATTTCACGTGAAATATCAATTCGGGAAGAAACCACACAAAGGTTGATGGATACATTGACATATCACGATGGTGTGGGATGCGGAATGCGGCGGCTGGGCAATTGATCTTGACCGGCGCAAAGCGCGTCTACTGCTTGCAGGGCAGACCATGGCGGCCGTGCTGCGTCGCGTTCCACACGATTGCGCAGGCTCGCGTTCTTATACCGCGCGGAATGCAGCACTCGATGCTGGCGATCCGATAAAGAAGTTTCTGTAAAAGTGTGCAGTGTTCCCTGCAATCGTCGGAGGCCTGCCGCGTCAACATCGCGCTGAGTTTCCCTCTCGGCGCCACCAGTTCGAAGCCCCGCTCCTCCAGTTGGCTGAGTGCCGAGAGGGTGAACGCATCGTCGGAATTCACGTCTCCCACATCGACCAGCAACCGTCGCTTTCCGCCAAGCGCAGCAGCCTTTTCCAGAGCTTCGACCATTTGCGCTTCCGCCGCCTGGTCGAACGTTCCTTCAAACCGGACCTTCACGGAGAGCGGCTCTTCGAAGATGGAAATGTGCAGCATGCGGATTCCTCTGCACTATAGATGCCGGCAGATATGTGTTCGTTACAGGAGAGGGTCAAGGAGTGATCGATGTCACGCTTCAACGTGACTGGCCGCGACAAATCTTCGCGTGGCACGTTTATGCCATCAACGCTACACCAAGGAGACTCACATGAAACGTCAATGTGTTGTGTTACTCATCGCCATCGCGTTGTTGGCTCCATCGGCATTGTTGGCGCAGGGACTCGGACGAGGAGCGGGGAATCGCGGGCAGGGAGGCGGGCAAGGCAATGGCACGCAACTTCGTCAGCGCATTCACACTCCCGGCACCGGACTAACGGGAACGCAGGCAGATCGCACACGTGCCCAGAAGCGGGACGGAACCGGTCCAAACAGCGGCAGTCCGAATTGTCCCAACAACAGCAGTGGCAAGCAGAAGGCGACGCCCACAACCACGAAGTGAGCGGCGATCGAGGCTTGTTCCGGTGGTTCTGCACAACTGCCGGAACAAGTTCTCGAGCTTCCTGCACCTCATTGGCACGCGCGGGCATCCAAAGTATGAATGGTTCGCCGTTATTGTTTGCGGGGATTGACGACCGCGCTGGTTGTACTGGCGCTGGGTGTGGGCGTGCATGTCTGCGTGCCAGGCTCCGCAGCCACTGTTTCGTCCCGGCCAGCGATCTGCATGGCCGTGGCGGCGCGTCCTCTCTGCGATACCGGACGCAGCGAGACCGGCGCCCTGCCCCCCGCTTCTCGCGTTCCACACGGTTCGCAGGACGCGATACCCGCTGCGCGTTGCGCGATCGCATTGCATCGGCACTCGTTGGACGTTGCACTCTCCCGCGACGGGCGAACACTCACCGCGTGTAACGCTGAGCCGATTCTGCGGATTTAATCCAGCACATACTCGCTTGATTTGCGGCACTGCCGATTCAAGAGCGTTGCTCTGGCGACTGGCAGTTTTTTCGAATGGCACGTGCCGTACCGTTGAGAGTTGTATCGTTGACTGGATTGATAAAGGGAAAATTCAAGGTGAAGAGAAATCTCGCAATCGCATCCGTGCTGGCCATGGTTATTTTGATCATGCTTCTGGCCAACCATTACGCAAGACCGGCCGCCATGATCGCTTCAGGCTCCAACCAGGTTGCTCCGGACTTTGCCCTGCAGGACCTCAACGGCCACACGGTTCATCTTTCGGATTATCGCGGCAAGGCGGTGGTGCTCAATTTCTGGGCCACATGGTGTCCACCCTGCCGCATGGAGATTCCCTGGTTTATCGACTTGCAAAAGCAATACGGTGCACAGGGCCTGCAGGTCGTCGGTGTCTCGCTCGACGAGGGTGGTCGTGACGTCGTGGAGAAATTCGCAGAGCAGCGAGGGATCAACTATCCGGTGTTGCAAGGCGGACCGACGGTAGCGGACGAATATGGCGGAGTGGATGCGCTGCCGACAACCTTCTACATCGGACGCGATGGACGTGTCGTCGCATCTGTCGCCGGACTCATCAGCCATCACGAGGTGGAAGAGAACATCAAGGCCGCGCTGGCGACGCAACCGGTACCGCAGCAGGCCGCAGCCGCCGGGCAATGAAATGATCCCGGCCGTGGCATTTCAGCACCCGGCCGGGAATCATAACCAGGGTCTCAAGCAGATACGGCGCCGCCGACAATCACCGTCGGTTCCAGAGAGATCTGGGAGTTCAGCGAACGGGACACAAGACAGGCGTGTTCGGCCTTGTCCATCAACTTCAGTCCGCGCTCCCGGTCCTCTTCGCGGAGGATGGTCAGCGTTGGGCGAACAATTACATTTGTAAATTTAAAGCCGCCCTCGCCTTTGCTGAGCACACCTTCCGCCGTGACTTGCAGACCGCCGATCTCGAACTTCGAGAATTCCGCGATCGCACGGAACGTGGTGATGAAGCAGGTGGCTACGGCCGCGACCAGGAAATGTTCCGGCGTCCAGATGCCCGCCGTTCCCTGGAACTCTGGCGGAGCCGAGAAGTCGAGTGAGTGGCCGATACCTTCCGCGTGGATTGTGCCGCGGCGTCCGTTGGTCCATGTTGCCGATGTTGTGTATTGGTAGGAGTTCTCCATGATTGCCTCTGGGAAGAAATGCACGTCGTTGCGCTTGCGTTACATCTTGCGTAACCTGTAACAATTCAGTGTCGCACGGCATCTATAGTAGTAAGGAGTTCTATGTTTCGAGAGATGCTTTCTCTTCTGGCCGTTATTTTCGTCTACCTGGCGATTACGCAATGGCTATTCCCCAAACTTGGAGTGCCGACTTGAGGTGTGCCACGAGGCCGAGTTTCGGCCGACGGCAAGCCCGACACCGAGGAAAAACCACCATCCTGCCCGCTATAGAGGTTTGTCGCGGGAAAACAGGTGCAGAGCCCGTGGCATCATTTCGTCGCGTTCCATGAAAGAAGTCTCCTCACAACAAGCCCGTCTTCCAGCGGGCTTTTGCCGTTTTTATGTCAATAACAGAGAGGGCTCATCGGCTTCAAATGGGTGGCCGGTGATCAATGTTTCGCCTTAAGATGGCGTTCGGCGAAGATAGAGGCGGCTTTCCATGTTGACTATTGGATATTATATCCATAATATCTGCTTGGAGCCAACTTATTCGACTCTCGTGTCCCGGGCAGCCAATCATGCATTCTCTCCAGTCCATTAAAGTCCGTGTTATCGATTCTCACACCGGCGGAGAACCCACACGCCTGGTTGTCAGTGGCGGTCCCGACCTCGGAACCGGTTCACTTGCGCAACGTCTTGAGCTTTTTCGCAGCAACCATGATGAGTTTCGCTCGGCAGTTGTCAACGAACCGCGCGGCTCGGATGTGATTGTGGGTGCGCTTCTGTGTGAACCCGTCGATCGGACGGCAACGGCTGGCGTCATCTTTTTTAATAATGTCGGCTACCTGGGTATGTGTGGTCACGGGACGATTGGCCTGGTTGCCTCGCTTGCCTATCTCGGACGCATCGCTTCCGGCGAGCATCGTATTGAAACTCCAGTTGGCGATGTCACGGCGATCCTTCACAAGACGGGAGAAGTCACGGTCCACAACATACCGAGCTATCGCTATCAGGCACGTGTGCCCGTCGATGTTCCGGGCTACGGGAGTGTGTGCGGTGATGTTGCGTGGGGAGGCAACTGGTTTTTCCTTGTCGAGCGACACGAGATGGAATTGTCGCTTGCCAATGTCGAAGCATTGACGGCCTTCACGTGGGCCATCCGGAACGCTCTCCGGGACAGTGGCGTTACCGGCGAAAATGGTGCGGAGATCGATCACGTGGAATTGTTTGGGCCGCCCACCGTAGCAGGTGCGCACAGCCGTAATTTCGTGCTTTGTCCCGGCAAGGCTTATGACCGTTCGCCCTGCGGTACGGGAACCAGCGCCAAGATGGCGTGCCTCTACGCTGACGGCAAATTGAAGCCGGGAGAAATCTGGCGACAAGAAAGCATTGTCGGCAGCGTCTTCGAAGGCAGTGTGGAAATACGCGGAGGCAAGGTATATCCAAGCATCAAGGGCTCGGCTTTTGTCTGCGCGGAAGCCGACCTCGTGCTTGATCCTCACGATCCGTTCTGTTCAGGCATTCGGGCATGACAGCTTCATCGCATGACGTCGTTGTGGTTGGCGCGGGTATTGTGGGCGCGGCGTGCGCGCTGGAGTGTGCGCGGCGCGGAATGCGCGTCACTGTCCTCGATCGCGACGTCATTGGCGGAGGCTCGACTGCCGCCGGCATGGGGCACATCGTCGTCATGGACGACTCGCCCGCGCAGTTTGCGCTTACCCAATATTCGCGTCAGCTCTGGAACGAGTTGCGTGACGACTTGCCGGCCGAAGTTGAGTTCGAGCGCAGCGGAACCATCTGGGTCGCCGCCGATGAGGAAGAGATGGAGGAAGTGCGGCGCAAGCACTCCTACTACACATCGCGCGGAGTGAACGCGGAAATCGTGAACTCGGCCGAACTCGCGATTCTTGAGCCTAACCTTCGTCGAGGACTTGCCGGTGGTCTTCTCGTGCCGGATGACGGCGTCTTGTATCCGCCCTGTGCTGCCAGTTTTCTGATCGAACGCGCTAAGGCGCAAGGCGTTGCAATCCATCTCGGCAAGGCGGTGCAGCAGATCGGACGGGGTCGGGTTCGTCTCTCGGATGGCAGAGAAATCTCCGCCAGCGTCGTGGTCAACGCCACCGGCGCCTGGGCGCCTGAACTTACGCCAGGCCTGGAGATACGGAGGCGCAAGGGACATCTCGTCATCACCGACCGATATCCGGGATTCGTTCGCCACCAACTCGTGGAACTTGGATACCTGAAGAGCGCTCATTCCATTTCCAGCGATTCCGTGGCGTTCAACGTTCAACCGCGCAAGACCGGCCAGGTGCTGATTGGATCGTCGCGTCAGTACGGTGCTGAGTCCGCAGAAGTTGAGGCGGAGATCACCGCGAAGATGTTGCAGAGAGCGCAGTACTATATGCCGGGTTTGGCGCAACTCTCCGCTATTCGCGCATGGGCTGGGTTTCGTCCCGCGACGCCCGACAAGCTGCCGCTTATCGGCCCCGCGCCGGAAGATCCGGCGACGTATATTGCTGCCGGACATGAAGGGCTCGGCATCACAACTTCCCTGGCGACAGGACGCCTGATCGCCGACCAACTCACCGGCGCCGATTCCTCGATTCCCATAGGGCCGTACCTGCCGTCGCGCGTTGCGCAGGAGCCGTCGCATGTCTGAACAGATCACGCTGACGGTAAATGGAATACAAGTTTCCGTGCCTCGCGGCACCACGGTTGCTGTCGCCGTCCTGCTGGCGGGTGCAATCTGTCGTCACTCCGTCACGGACGAACCACGCGCACCACTCTGCGGAATGGGCGTCTGCTACGAATGCCGCGTCAAGATCGATGACGTATCGCATTGCCGTGGCTGTCAAACGCTCTGCGAGCACGGGATGAATGTGAGGACCGATGACTAGCGCCGGCCGCGAACAATTTGATGTGATCGTGGTTGGGGCCGGACCAGCGGGCATTGCCGCCGCCACCCGCGCCGCCGAGTGCGGAGCCCGTGTTGCGGTCGTCGATGACAATCCAGCACTTGGAGGGCAAATCTGGCGCGGAGGTGCGGAGAAGGCGGAGGACATGCAGGCGCGGGAGTGGATGAATCGCTTCCAAAAAGTCGGTCCGCGATTGTTCCCCGGTACGCGCGTCATTGGCCAGCAGCAGTCCGGAATGTTGCTCGCCGAAGAGCGCGA
Source organism: Acidobacteriota bacterium (assembly GCA_021779935.1). Classification (GTDB taxonomy): domain Bacteria; phylum Acidobacteriota; class Terriglobia; order Terriglobales; family Acidobacteriaceae; genus JAJXZT01. The sequence goes on along the minus strand of JAJXZT010000005.1, from coordinate 40,080 downwards.
CGTTCCGCGAACGCTTCGTTACCGCACCCTGATTCTTGCCACCGGAGCACGCGAACGCTTCCTCCCATTTCCCGGTTGGACGCTGCCCAATGTGATGGGAGCGGGAGGTCTGCAAGCACTGGTAAAGTCCGGCCTGCCGATTCACGAAAAGCGGGTAGTGGTTGCCGGAAGCGGCCCGTTACTGCTTGCCGTGGCTGCGTATCTTCGCCGCCACGGAGCAGAAATTCCGCTCATCTGCGAGCAAACTTCGTGGACGCGGCTGGCAGGTTTTGGATTTTCACTGATATCCCATCCGGGCAAAATTGCGCAGGGACTCAAACTCAAACTTGGATTGGGTTTCGTACCTTTTGCCGCGAATTGCTGGCCGCTTGCCGCACAGGGCTTCGATCGCCTGGAATCTGTTTTGGTTTCTCGCAATGGGGAAAAGCAGGAGATCGCCTGCGACTACCTGGCGTGCGGATTTCATCTTGTCCCCAACAACGAGTTAGCCGCGTTGCTTGGATGCGAACTGCGTGGCGGATTCGTCGCGGTGGATGATTTCCTGCGAACCTCGGTGCCGGCCGTTTATTGCGCCGGCGAACTTACCGGCATCGGAGGAGTGGAACTTGCTGTGGTCGAGGGTGAGATTGCCGGTCTTGCCGCTGCCGGCGACGAAAGCGCCGCACGCGCATTGTTCGGTAATCACCGCAAGCTACAGAAGTTCGTCAGTAGCTTGGCACGGGCTTTTGCGCCGCGAGAGGAACTGAAAAGTCTGTCCTCGCCGGAAACGATCGTCTGTCGCTGCGAGGATGTAACGTTCGCGCGCATGGGGGGACACGCATCTTCTCGCGCGGCCAAGTTACACACGCGTTGCGGAATGGGCCCATGCCAGGGACGCGTCTGCGGTCCTGCGATGGAATTTCTTTTTTCATGGGAAGCGGCTTCCGTGCGACCGCCGGTATTTCCGGCTCGTGTCGCGAGCCTCTCGGGGATGGAAACTGAACTGGAAGTGGAAAGCGATAGGACAACTGGAGGAACTCGATGAATTGGAAGGGCGTGATGCCCGCTGTCACAACCTGCTTTGACCGCAATTATAAAGTCGACCATGCATTCATGGCGCAGCACTGCCGCTGGCTGCTCGACAATGGTTGCTCAGGCCTCGTACTGCTCGGCTCGCTGGGTGAGGGCGCAACGCTGTCCTTTGATGAAAAGATAAAAGTGCTGCGCACTGGCGTCGATGCCGCGCGAGGTCGCGCACCGGTGGTAGCGGCAGTTTCGTCGCTCAGTACGGACGAGTCGATTGCTATTGCAAAAGGCGCGCTGGACGCAGGCTGTGACGGACTGATGGTTCTTCCGCCCTACGTATACCGCGGCGACTGGAGAGAGATGAAGGCGCACGTTGCCGCCGTGTTCGCGGCCACTCCCCTCTCCTGCATGCTTTACAATAACCCCGTCGCCTACGGTACGGATTTTCTTCCCGAACAGATTACTGAGTTGGCCGGAGAGTATGGCAACTTCCATGCAGTCAAGGAATCCTCCATGGACACGCGGCGTGTCAGTGCGATTCGTGCGCTCCTTGGGGATCGGCTCTCGGTGTTTGTTGGGGTAGATGATGGAATCCTTGAGGCCATTGGAGTTGGCGCATGCGGCTGGATTGCCGGTCTCGCCAATGCGTTGCCCCGTCAATCGGTCGACCTATTCGATCTCGGCATAGCCGGTGAATCAGAGAGGGCGTTCGAACTTTATCGCTGGTTTCTGCCGCTGTTGCGGCTCGATACAGTGCCGAAGTTTGTGCAACTGATCAAACTGGTGCAGGAAGTGCTTGGCGTCGGCAGCGCAAGGGTGCGTGCGCCAAGGCTCGAGATTATTGGCGAGGAGCGGGAAGCGACGCTGCGGATTGTTCGCGAGGCGATCGAGAATCGCCCACAGTCCGCCATCAGTAAAGTAGTGGCTTTCGCCTGATAAATAATAAGGAGGGCAGAGGTGCAATTCTCGGGACGGTCGATACTTGGATTTCACGACGGGCAGGAAAGCGGGGAAGTATTTCACGCAATCAGCCCTTCGACCGGTGAACCGCTGCCAGGAGAATTTACGTCTGCCGGCCCGCGCGATGTGGACACGGCCGCCCGGTTGGCCGCGAAAGCCTTCGCGACCTACAGCCATGTGCCAGCGAAGATTCGCGCGGAGTTCCTTCGTGCCGTCGCGGGCCGAATCGAGTCCATCGCCGAGACGCTGATCGAGCGCGCCATGCAGGAGACGGCTTTGCCGCGCCCACGTCTGCAGGGCGAAGTTGGACGAACCTGCAATCAGCTTCGGCTCTTTGCGCAAGTTATTGAAGAAGGCTCCTGGGTCGGGGCGCGAATCGACCGCGCCGATCCTGCGCGGCAGCCCGCTCCGAAACCCGATATCCGCTCGATGTTGCATCCCATCGGTCCGGTCGTCGTCTTTGGCGCCAGCAATTTTCCGCTCGCATTTTCGGTTGCCGGCGGTGACACGGCTTCCGCTCTTGCCGCCGGAAATCCAGTGATCGTGAAGGCGCATCCCGCGCATCCCGGTACCAGCGCGCTCGTTGGCGAGGCGGTTCGAGAAGCGAGTCGCGAGTGCCATATACCCGAGGGAGTTTTTTCTCTTCTCTTCGACAAGGGTATAGAGGTCGGCACGGCGCTGGTCAATCATCCGCTGGTGAAAGCCGTCGGTTTCACTGGATCACGCGCTGCGGGACAAGCGCTGATGCGCGCCTGCGCTTCCCGTCCCGAGCCCATTCCGTTTTTCGGCGAGATGAGCAGCACAAATCCCGTATTCGTTTTGCCCGGAGCAATGCGCGAACGCGCGGAACAAATCGCCGCCGGACTGCACGGTTCCTTTACGCTCGGAGCGGGCCAGTTCTGCACCAAGCCTGGCATAGTCCTCGTCCCGGAAACTCCACAGACCGCTGCGTTTGTCGCCAAACTGTCCGATCTCGTGCGGGGCTCCGCAGCATTCACGATGCTTACGCCAGGCATCCGGAAGTCATACTGTTCGGCGGTCGTTGAGCGCAAGTCGGTCGGGACGTTGCGGCTACTTGCAGAGGCGCAGCCGTCGAGGGATGTTCCGCCGCTTCACGCACTCGCCGCCTTGTTCGAAACCGATGCGCAGTCATTTCTGCACAACCCATCGTTGGCCGATGAAGTTTTTGGCCCGGCGACACTGCTAGTGCGTTATTCCACGCGTGAGCAGATGATGGAGATTGCTCGCAATTTCGAGGGCCATCTGACGGCCACGCTCCATGCCACGGATGAAGATCTCCGCGGAGCGGCCGATCTCTCGTCGATTCTTGTGGATAAGGTTGGGCGGCTTCTATTAAACGGCTTCCCGACTGGCGTCGAGGTCTGCCATGCGATGGTGCATGGCGGTCCGTATCCTGCAACTTCCGATGGTCGCTCTACGTCCGTCGGCTCGCAGGCCATCTTCCGATTTGCGCGGCTCGTCTGTTATCAGGGATTTCCCAGCGAAGCTCTACCGGATGAGTTAAAGGACGCAAATCCTCTCGGCATCTGGAGAATGGTGGACGGCAACTTCACCAGGGATGTCATCTAACGGACTTGTGTATCGCAATCTTTAGCGACCGGTTTTTTCTTCCGGGCGCCGCTCCTGCAGAACCTGTTTCAGCGACTGTCCGGCGTGTGTGATATGGCGTTGCAGCAGTTCGCATGCGGCGTCAACGTCCCGCTTCCTGCACAGTGCCAGCAGTTCGCGATGCTCCTGCTTTGCCCGTTCTACGCCGCGCGTAAGGTAAAGTTGCAGCCGGGTATAACGCTCGCCATTGTTATTGATGTTGCGGACCACGGAAAGGAAGTGCGGCCGTCGCGCGCCTGAGTAGAGTGCCGAGTGAAACTGCCAGTTGAGCCGTCCCCATGACGACATATGCGCCGGTTCGAAAAGATCTTTCTCGAAATCCTTCATCACCGCTTCCGCGCGGGCAAAGTCCTCTTCTGTCAGATGAGGTATCGAGCGCCGCAGGAGATCGCACTCCAGGAGGGCCCTTATGTCGAACAGCTCTTCGATGTCATCAGGCGACAGCGCTGAGACTACTGCCCCGTGATGCGGCACGATGGTAATGAGCCCCTCTGCTTCCAGGTGGCGTAGCGCCTCACGTACCGGAATCCGGCTGACACGAAACTCCGCGGCAATGGCGTCCTGCCGCAGTTGTTGTCCCTCCCGAAGCTCACCGCAGAAGATTTTTTCGCGCAGCTTTTCGGCGACCGCCAGCGTCAGCGACTGCCGGGGAATAAAGGAATCGTTTCCGGACTCTTGTCCGTTTGGCAAATTGGGTTCCATAGGATTTAACCGATAGCATACGTTATTTTGTAGATCCGGGTAAGCCTTTCCGCATGGAAGGACCGAATTCCCGTACCAGACGAGAGGCAGTTTGTAGAAAGGTAAACGGTAGAAACGACGGTATCGTTAAAACCAGGGGGTAGGAATTGTATATACGCTACTTCGATAAAGACGCCCGGAGACTGGCAACTATCTTCAGTTTTTCTCGGGCTGGGCTGTAACGGATTGTTCTCTCTGGAGAGAGGGAAGGATTTGCCCTAAAGTGCTTTCGTTCAGAAATTTCTCGGCCCATATCCTGTCATTCACTTTTGTGACTCTTTGTTCTTTTCTTCCGCCTTCTTTTCTTCCTCGATTTGCTTTTCCAGGTCATTCTGGGTGCGCCGGTACTCGGCCAGAGTAGTCTGTTGGTCTGAAATCATCTCAAGGTACATGTTTCGGCGATCTACGCTCGTTTCTACATCTGCCTTTTTCTGCAGCGTGTCCAACTGTCTCCGCAGGTCCTGTTCATGCCCTTTCGATTCCGCGAGTTTCTTCTGGAGGTCCTTCAGTTTTTGGTTGTCATTCACTGACTTGGCTGCGTCGCCAGGTTTATTGGCACCGGGCGTTCCCGTCGCGGCTGTGCCGTTCGCCGAATCCGGTGGTTGCTCGTGCCTTTGCGAGAAGTCGTCGTTGGTATAGACCCGCGTTGTTTTCTTCTTGTCGCTCGCCCTTTCCTTTGCAGTATCCTTCGCAGCCTGCACGATGGCGCTGTCATTGGCATTCTGCGCAGATGCCGGCACGACGATCACTGCGGCACTGGTCAAAAGACAAGCCGATAGAATCCATTTAAAAGTCTTCATAGACATCATCCTTCTTAGTAGCTTGCCACGCGAATGCTTACCAAGTGAGGTGGCTGCGGCGTTTGCCCCTGTTTCAGGGCGCACGAATTGAAATCGATTACCGCGCTCCCGCCGAGCGTATTGTCGACGTACGACTCTTGTCCGGCGAGCACGGCGCCGATAATGTTTGTGCTATTGGACCCACCGCCCGTGAACTTAATGACGCCTTTCACAAGGATCAGTCCGTAGAACTGCAATCCGCCGTGAATATTGAGATCGCCATTTACAATCAGTATCCCGCTTCCGACAGAACCGCCCGACAACTGCAAGTCGCCCGGCACGTAGGTTACTTGCGTCGATGGAGCCGGACTCACTCCGGTGGTATTAAGACTCCCATCCGAGTTATAGGTGGGTGGAAACGGAGGCGGAACCCCGAGTGTTGCGCTGGACTGCGTACCGCAAGTGCCGTTTGGATACGATGTCGAGGGAGGGGAACAGCTCCAATTGTACGGTGCTCCCGTAACATTGACCGCGCCCTGCGAGTACTGGTTAATCAAAGTACTGATGTCGTAAGTCCATGGCTGATTCTGCACGACTGCGGGATTCGGTCCTGCCACCAAGGTTTCGGAAGGAGTCGATGAGTCCACAGTTCCTGAGGCGTAAATAGCATACTTGGTGTTATCGCAGGATTGCGATCCCCGTCCGGGACAAGAGTAAGTGGTTACGCCGCCGGTCGTCGTCGCCGTACAACTCGACAGGTCGTATCCATTCTTGCCGTAATTTAAATTGCAACTGCAGCTGTCGAAGCCGTTTACGGTGAGCTGGCCATTGAGGGTTACGTGATCCTGCGAATCAACCGCCGAGTTGGTCATCAGCGGAGGAGTTTTTGCGACTTCGGCAATCAACATCTTTCTTGCACCCGCGCTGGTGCGGGCCAGGGAAGCTACACGGTATACCGATTCATAGTATTTGCCGGTAGAGTGGTCGTTGCAGGCCGTCATGCCCGCAGGCAGTGGAAGTTCTTTTGTCCCGTCCCAGCAGATCGGTATTGGGGTGGTCGCAGTGCTGTTGTAAGTGGAACTGGCGACATTATAGGGGTACGCTGAACGATTTTCTTTCGCGGTGATGCGCACCCACTTATAGTCCAGTGCCGCAGATGTGCCAGTATTTGGATCGGTACTGGTCACCGTCTTATACCAACCGCTTGACCCCGGCGTATTCGCACAAGGCAAATTGGGTACCCCACTATTGTCATTGCTGCCATAAATCGCCGTCAGGCCGGGGAAAAACTCATGACAAAGTTCATCATCGTAATAGGTACCGTTCGACAGAGTGGGCAATGTCCATGGCTGAATCGTGTCGCTGCCGTTTGAATTCAGGATGTAGACTACGCCGTTCGGATTTGTGTTGGACGGCATCCCGCTCGGCACAACCGAACTGTCCGTGAGCAGTCGTACGCGTGCTTCCTGAATACCGCCCAGTGCGGAAAAATATGCCTTCTGCGACTCGCGATAATTGGCACCGACCTTAGTTTCGGTATCGGACATCGCAAGCAAGGTCAGCGCAATGCCGGTGACCAGGAGGAGCGCAAAGATACAAAGCAGCAGCACTACTCCACGTTGGTTTCTGATCGGGTTCGAGTTCCCTGGTCGTTCGATCATGACGTCTCCTCACTGAACTGGCAGGCGTACGGCCACCGAATTCGACATGACTGGCGGCATGCCTGTCTGCAAATCCGCGTGCGGCGCAAGTACGTTTACATTGATCCGTATAGTCGTGATGTTTGAGATCGTAGAACCTGATATGTCCGTCGGCGTGATTTCATTTCCCGACACGTCGTAGTACGTAAACACGTTTGCACTCTTGTAGCTTGAGAACAGCGAATCGTTCGTCTGGGTCGTGCCGGTCACTGTTGTCGAGCTTCCCGTGACCGTATATGCCGCAGTGCCCGACGCAGCGCCATTGGCGCCACCACTGTTGATTACATCCGAGAGTATTGTGCTGTACTGCGGCGAGTTCTGCCCTGTAAGCGGATTTCCGTTAATCTTCGGAATTTGGCTGCGCACAATTGTGCAGGGACAACTGCCAGTGCTTGGATCTGGCAGTAACTTGTAATCCACTACCCACACCGTTCCATTGCCGGTCACATCGCCCTCAAACCACAACTCGTCGTAGGCCGCTTTTACCAGCCCGGCAGCAATACGAGAATCATTTTGCACGGGGCTTTGGAGTGCGGGGCTTACCAGGGTAGGGTTAAACATCCCCTGCGTGGGATATCCGGCATTGTGCAGGTCGCGCCCAATCTGGTTCATGAATATCCGCGACCCCTGCGTGATATCCAGCTTCAGTCCTTCGGCCTGGTAGCTTTTTTGCGTCATGCCGATCTCGTTGAAAACAACCCCCAGCACCAGCGCGAGAATCAGCAGCACGAATATCATCTCCAGAAGGGAGAAGCCCCGTTGCCGCCGTGCGATCTTGAATGTTTTTTCCATATCGCCTCAGTTCCCGCTCGCTGAAATGGTCCGGAGATTGACCGGTGGATTGAAATATTGATTCGCGTTCCCCTGTGCTTGAACCGCTTGTATCTGTTGTGCACCCACTGTGATCAGTCTTGAGTAAGCGGTAATTGTCTGGATATTCCAGCGGATATCGTAGGTGACCCGATTGCCTGAAGGTCCGCATCCAACGTAGAGCGTTTTGTATCCCGTCGGTACGTTTGCGTTCGTTTGTCCCTGGAAGTCGATCCCGGTGTTACTTGACAGGAGATTTGCGCCAGAATTGTTGGGAGAACTTCCGACAGCTGGGCTTGAGGTATACACGGTGAAAGTATTACCGGCGCAATCTGCCATCGTGACATTTGTGCCGTTCGGTTGTGCGGCTATCGTTTCCAGAATCGCCTGCGCCGATAAGGTTGCCCCTGTATCCAGTTTGTTTCTGGAATTCGTGGTAACCCCCGTCATTATCAGCCCAATTAGTGCAGCTAGGCCCACGGTGAGCACCGTCAAGGCGATCAACAATTCGATCAGCGACATCCCGCGCTGGGTTCTCCTTGTACTTGCGCTCAGTCCCATTCGTCGCATGTTTACCTCGCGCCGGAGCGTAAGACGAACTGTTTAGAACCAGCTTCGTATCGAACCGGCAACTACGATTGTGTCCTTAGCCCAACCGGAAACCCCGAACGCGCCCTGAGCAAAAGCAAAAAACGCAACGGATCGCACGATGCAATCTGGTTATTTAAATCTTTCCGCCAATCAGGACCGCACTGCCTCAATAGTGACTTATAGCTAAGAGCGCGAGGTTTCGCCAGATTACCGAAGGTCTAGGTACCAAGTTATCAATTCATTAGCTCAGTACTCCACCTCCGAAGCTCGGTGCAATTTGCCGCCGCTTATGCTGTTTTGGTGGACGCCATCGTCCTCTATCCGTCATGCGCCGCTACCGAATCGACTCGCATCACGCGATATTCTGAAGCTGAGTTTACCGCCTTCGTCTAAGCGTTAGGTAAAGTGTGCCTGCTGTACAGACTCTCCACAACAATCCAGAGTGAGAAGTTCCGATTCGGGTCGATGATTACTAAAGAGGTGATTACCAAAGAGTGGAAGTGTACGGTCTTTGGTACTTTGATTCCGAACCGCCACAATCGTATTATTTTGCGGCCCTCAAGAAGGCTCGCAATAGTTAACTGTGCTTCACGCGGTTCTAAATTGTAGGGCTGGTGAAATTTTAGATTCATACGAAGTAAATACAAACGGGTGCCAGTGATGACTGCCGGTGAAAAAAATAGGCATCCCAGGGCCATCGATGGAATGCGTGGTGTCACGCTGCTGGAACTGATGTTGGTTATCGCAATCGTCATCATCGTGACCAGCATCGGGGTGATTAGCGTCATCCGCAGCCTGGAGACGTCCCGCGTGACCAACGGCTACAACACGGCTCTGATGGCGCTGCGGCAGGCTCGCGAAACCGCCATTTCCGAGAAGCGAATCTACCTGGTCACCTTTAATCCAACCGGGAGTCCTGCCGGAACGATCACGACCGCTCTATCCACAACCAGCACTATTGTTTCCACCAGTACTCTTCCCAAAAACGTAGCGTTTGACGCGGAACCGGGTATTCCCAGCACCGCTACCACGACTCCCGCGGGGCTTGGAACCGGTGTGACTTCCGGCGCGATTTGTTTCGATATTGGCGTCTCCGCTACATGTACCAACACCGTTTACTTCTGGCCTGATGGAGTCGCACGCGATGCCAACGGAGCCTTGAACAATGGCGTCATCTATATCGCGCGGCCTGGCGATGTCAGTAGTTCCCGGGCCATCACGGTGCTTGGCACTACCGGCAACATTCGCGGCTGGCAGATCGTGAAGAATACCTCTTCAGGCCAGTACTATTGGATGCCTCGATGATAACTTTAAGCAAAATCCGACGTTTCCGCCGGGGGCAAAGTCAACAGCGCGGATTTACCCTGATCGAAGTACTGATCGCCACAGTTGTGCTGACCGTAGGGTTGGTAGGCGTCTTGAGCGTGTTCTCCGTCGCCATAGCAACCACGCAAACGTCACAGCAGAATTTGATCGCCAAGCAACTGGCCAACGATGCGATGGAGAGCATCTTCACTGCGCGCAACTCGAACCAGGCTCAGTGGGACCAACTTCAGAACGTTGGTGCGGCCACAACCCCCGATGGCATTTTTGTCAAGGGCTTCCAGCCAATCAACAACCCGGGACCAGATGGCATCTACGGCACCGCGGATGACGCCACGGATACACCTGAAGTGCTGACACTGCCCGGTCCCGACGGAATCATGAACACGCCGGATGATCAGACGATCTCTTTGGCTGGTTATCAGCGTCAGATTGAGATCGACCCCGTGGCTGGGACGGATACTCTCCGAACCATCACTATCACGATTCAGTACACGCCGCAGCCACAGTTTTCTTTCAAGAAGAGCTATGTATTGCAAGGGTACATTTCACAGTACCGATAAGGCTCATGTATGAGGTCCGGGTCTCGCAAAAAGCTGTCGCGCGGATTCACTCTCCTGGAGATGCTTGTAGCCATGGGAGTAGGCCTCATCTTGCTCGCCGGAGCCGTAGAGCTTTACCGGAGGGGACTGGATGCTACGTTTCTGGTCCAGCAGCGCGCCGAGATGCAGCTCGACATGCGCGCAACGCAAAACCTTCTTGTCAGGGACATCAGCATGGCTGGCGCTGGGCTCGATCCCGGCGGGGTAGCCATCGCCACGGGTGCCAGCAAGAACCCCATCTACGGCTGTGACCAGATCAAATGCTATCTGCCCGTCAGCACAACTCCGTCGGGCATCGCGTTTCCCAACAACTACCTTTACTGGATCTTGCCAGGGCCTAACTGGGGCGCCACGGTGAATTCCGCCAGCGGCCCGACCGATGCGATCACGATCGTCTATGGCGACACGGTCTTTCCCTGGGACGACTACAACGTTTCGTTCAACAACACCAAAGGTACTTCGGTAAAGTTCACGGTGTCGAGCGCTCCCCCCAGGCCGGTGGTACAGATCAGCGATCCCGCGAACGGACTAACAACGGGCGACCTGGTGCTCTTTGCGAATACAAATGGCGGCAATTCGCAGACCGCTGTCGGGGAAGTCACGGCGACTGCAACCGGCACTTCGGGCCCCTATAATGTGAGTTTCTCCGATCCCGATGCACTTGGCCTGAACCAGAGCTCGGCAACCTCATCTGGTCTTCCGCAGATCACCACCGGAACCGGAACCACGGCCATTCGCATCTACGTCATCACGTATTACATCGATGTCCGGCCAAATCCCAGCGGCAGCGGACCCGGGACGCCCGTGCTTATGCGCCAGGTCAACGGACAGACCCCGGTGCCGGTTTCCGAAAACGTCGTCGATCTGCATTTCTGGTACGACCTCTATGACGCTAACGGAAATCTCACGGCTAACCAGTTAGATGCGTCCGCCTCTTCGCCAAACATGATTCAGAAGGTTCGAATCAGCATTACGGGCCGCAGCGCTGTCAGGGGAACCTCGGCATATCAGAGTCTTACTCTGCAGAGGATCGTCAGTGTGCGGAATATGAGTTTCAAGGATAGATACCCGCAGTAACTGGATAACTGGAAAAGAAGGTTTCGTCATGAATCATCGAAGGACAAAATTCGAAAAAGCGGCGACACCTGGATGCTCAAGACGCTCCTCGTCCCGCGAGCGCGGTTTTGTACTCATTACGGCCCTACTACTGCTTCTGCTGCTGACCATTATCAGTATTGGCTTGCTCATGATGGTCAATTCCGAGACGACTGCCGGGGCCAACGATCTCCAGAACAACATTGCTTATCACGCGGCAGAAGGTGGTATCGAGAAGATGACTGCGGATCTTTCGGCCGTCTTCACCACCATTCAAGCGCCAAAAGCCGGCGATCTTACAGCCATTGAGAGCCAGTTGCCAAACATCCCCGGTATCACGTGGCAGGATTACAAAGTCACGCCGGCCGAGAATCCCGACGGCTCACTGAAAACCTTCTGGGGCACCATCAGCAGCGGCCCCAACCAGGGACTGAACGCACAGATCATTCCTGTGACCCTCATGGTCACTGCCCAGGCCCCGACGGAGAACCAGGTAACGATGGTCCGTACAGCGGAAATCGCCCTCATTCCGGTTTTCCAGTTCGGCGTCTTCTCAGACAGCGATCTTGGCTTCTTCAACAGCCCGGACATGGATTTTGCCGGTCGCGTCCACACCAATGGAGACCTGTACCTCGGCGTGTCAGCCAGCAACAAGCTCACGTTCCACGACAAGCTCTCGGCCTATGGAAACGTGATCCGTGCTGTGCTGCCCAACGGCCTCAGTTCCGCCTCTTATGGGAACACCGGCGTCGTGAAAATTCCGACTGCCAACGCCGGTTGCGACACTGGCAATAAATGCCGGGCGATAGGCATAGGCGAAGGAAGCGTGACCGGTGGCCCGAAGTCGAGTCAGAACGGAATCTGGCCAAACATATCGAAAAACACGTACAACGGAGAGGTCATCGACGGTAACTACGGCCAGCCCGGAGGCACCGGAGCGACGGACCTGACCCTGCCATTCACCGGCGGCGGAACGCAGCCCTTTGAAATCATTCGTCGCGCGCCTGCCGGGGAATCCACGGCTTCGATGACCAGCCAGTCCCGCCTCATGAACAGGGCGGAGATTCGGATTTTCCTTTCGGACGATCCGAACGACCTTCCGGGCGGCGCCAACGATCCCCAGAACATCCGCCTGGCCAATGTGCAGACTATGGCGGGCGCCCCTGACTACAGCAACGGCGTGCCGACTTCAACATCGGGCGTCACTACTTATACGACCTACTTCGCCGAAGCCAGCACTGCCGTCGAGGATTCCAGCCAATGGAGCTCTAGCGCTTCCGCAGCCCAGTGGGCCCTTCCCCCCGACTGGAGCATCCTTCCGAAAACGCTTGCGACCATGAATAGCGGCGCCTACAACTGGCCCTTGCAGAACTACATGGTTAAACCCACTCCTGTCTCGTCAGATCCGGCCCAGCCAGTGGGCACAGTCGTCTACTCATCCACAAGTAGTCTTCCCGGTTATGCGCCGTTTATCACCGCGGACCCAACGGGGCAGCTTACACCGATGCGAACCGCTGCGCAGCTGGCATTGGAAAAGAACGGTACCAGCGCAATTCCGACATATAACGCGCCGCCAGCCCAGCCTACGACATGGAACCTCATCGATGGCTACCTGCGCGTGGAGTATCGCGACGCGAGCGGTGTCTATCACCCGGTGACCCAAGAGTGGCTGGAGCTGGGATTCGCCCGCGGCGTGAATGCCCCCACGACAGCCGGCGGAAACACCGTCAACCCGAATGCGATCCTCATTTTCCAGGAGGCTGCGGACCGCAACGGTGATGGTACGCTCGACCTGACCGGCGGCACACAAGTCTGCTCGGGAACGGGCACTTCGCAGAAGTGTTACATCCCGAAGCCGCCTGAGCTCGCCATCGATCCGGTCTCTGGCAGCGCATATACCGGAACCAGCAGCGAGACCACCAGTGTCACTCGCAACAACTGGTATCCAATCAATTTCTATGATCCGCGCGAAGGAGAATCCCGGGACAACGTCAATTCCTTGACTGCGGGAAGTTGCTCTGCGAACGGCGTGATGAACGCCGTCGAACTCGACGTAGGAAACCTGAAGGCGTGGCTTGCCACAACCACTGGACAGGACGTCGACTTCAATACGGACAACGGATATATCCTCTACTACTCCGACCGGCGCGGAATGCTCAACAATCCCAACGCTGGCAACGTCAAGACCGGGGACGCCGGCCTCGAAGACGTCATCAACACCTCGTCCAAGGCTGGAACGCCGGATGGCACGCTGGAAACTCCGGGCGGGACGGCTTCTCCCGAGGACGTCAACGAAAACGGCGTGCTGGATAACTTCGGACCTTGGGACATGGGCCTCGGATTTGGGAACGACCTGGCAGGCAATCCGACCAACAACGACATCGTCGCGAATTCAAGCGCGCCAAACCCGTTCGTCCGTTTCGCGAATTGCCAGTCAACCGGACGCAAGAACTGGGTAAGCGGAGCGCGGCATGTACTGCGGCTCGTGGATGGATCGCTTGGGCAGGTTCCAACCAAGCCTGACGGCACCGGCGGATTCACCATTGCATCGGAGAACCCGGTCTACATTCTGGGGAATTACAACAGCAACTCCACGGATCAGACTTGGACTAATCCGAGCGCCACTGACCCTGCACACTCCGCTGCTGCCATCATTGCCGATAGCGTTACGCTGCTCTCGAACAATTGGCAGGTCGGGGGCGACATGGATAGCTTCGCCTATCCTTTTGGGAACCAGTCCTGTGCCACCAATTCGTCCTGCACCAGCCGACGGCCTGCGGCATCCACGACGTACTACCGTGTGGCAATTGCGGCGGGCAAGAATAAGGTTTTTCCGGCGACATCCTACGCTTCAAGCACTATCCTCTATGGCTTCGGCACCGATGGCGGCGTCCACAACTTCCTGCGCTTCCTAGAGGACTGGTCGGGCGTGAGCGCCTATTACAAGGGTTCACTCGTCAGCCTGTTCTACTCCACGTACGATACCGGTGTATTCAAGTGCTGCGGCGACGCGGTCTATCACCCGCCGATCCGTAACTTCTCGTTTGATCCATTGTTCTCGCAGCCGCAGAATCTGCCTCCCGGAACGCCAATGTTCCGCGACGTGGATAACCTCAGCTACCGTCAGGACTTCACACCGCGGTAGACAAACTCCCGGCGCCCTGCTTCGGTGGGGCGCCGTTCAAATCTCTCCACTGCCCGCAATTTACGACACCCTCTCGATTTCCTCCGATAGCCGATTCCTGCCTCTTTGTGTCGCTCAGCGCATCGGACTGGAGGAGCTCCTCCGGCAGAAGTGACTTGTTTTTTTCGGCGTTAATATGCCACTTCGGTGCCGGTCTTGTCGCGGAAAGTATCGCTCCAAGCATCGCCCGATGACGCCTGTGAACTTGCGGTTGGATGTTGCGCTGATACTTAAGACCATCTTCCGCCGAGAAGTGAGAAGTAACGCCACTCAAACTGCCTCCTATCCCAACCAGGTTTTCTGCACTGACCGCTGCTTCGTTGTAGTCGCCACGAAATGGCCACCACAAAACTCCCGGATGAAATTTGTAACACCCCCGTGAATACTTCATGGCAGTTGTTCTTCAAGATATGGAAACAACAAAATTCGTTTGACAGTTCGCATCAGTGCAGATATTGTATGCGACTTGTATACAGCCTGTGGGGGCGTATCCGCCAGACCAGCGTTGGGTGAGCGTACGGCAGTTGCGTTGCTGCGGCCGGCGTTAGCGCTGTTCTTCATTGCTCGTGATTGCTCGTGAGGAGGCAAGATGCGACAGATCAATGCCATCAAGTGTTGTGCGCTCGTTGCACTGGTTCTCGTTCTAGGGGTGGGAATTGCGCTAGCTCAGTACACCACCGGAACGGTGCAGGGGACCGTCGTTGATCCGAATGGTGCGGTTGTTCCGAACGCGACAGTGGAACTTCGCAACCTCAACACAAACGTTTCACGTACGTTCACAACCGGCACGAATGGTCTGTATTACTTCGCGGCGGTATCTCCAGGCACTTACACGGTGACGGCTGCGGCAAAAGGGTTTGCGAAGAACACGGTTCAAGTCAGCGCCGCCGCGAGCCAAACCGTTACCCAGGATTTCAAGCTCGGCGTGGCGGGCACGACGCAAACAATTGAAGTGCGCGAACAGGGTGCCTCGGCGCAGATCGACAAATCCGATCCGCAGCTCAGCACCAACTTCAACTCGATCCAGGAGAACGATCTTCCCTCCCTGCATACCGCGGCTGGCCTTGTAGCCTATGACCCCGGCGTGCAGCCCATGTATAGCCCGCGTGGCGGGAGTCTCGTGAAACTGAGTGGTGCGCAGACCGGACAAATTACCGCGAACGGTACCCGTGCCGAGTACAGCAATATCGAACTCGACTTTACGGACGCCAACGACTGGGAGTTTGGCGGATTCGCACTAGGCACGCAGCCCGCGCCGGATTTCATCCAGGAATTCAAGGTGCTTACCTCGAACGTCTCGGCGGAGTATGGCATCAAGGCCGGCGGACAGATCGAGATGATCACCAAGAGCGGCACCAACAACTGGCACGGCGAGGCCAACGATTACATCCAGAACGACGCGTTCAACGCACGCAACTGGAACGACACATCGGGGAAGCCCGCTCGTACGGATATCAATAACTACGGCTTCTCCATGGGCGGACCGTTGCAAAAGGACAAGACGTGGTTGTTTGGCGGCTGGCACCAGAACCGGAACATCGGCGCTGGCGCTACCTATAACGCCGCGGTGCCAAGTGCGGCGGCGGTTGCCACGGTCACCGATCCTGGGATCCAAAGCATCATCAAGACTTACCTGCCGACGCCGACCATTGCCACCAGCAATCCGCTTGTCGGCATTTATCCGGTGAATTTCTCCAGTCCGGGAAAAGGATATATGTTCCTTCTCCGCGGCGACCATCGGTTCAATCAAGCCAACACGCTGAGCATGCGTTACTTCCAAAGCACCGCAAACACCGTGCTGCCGTTTGTGGGATCCCTGGTCGGACTGGCGAATGAAGGGTCGCTGATCACCGCAGAGGCTCGCAACGCCAACATCACGGACACCTGGGAGATCAATCCGACTACGGTCAACCAGTTGCGCATTGGCTATGCCCGATCGTACGGCTTGCTGCCTCCGCAGATGACGAATCCGGGACCATACATTACGATCGCTGGACTCTTAACGTTCGGCGAATACGGCGGATTCCCCCAGGGCCGTGTCTTCAACATCTACCAGGCGAACGACGTCATCAGCCAGGCCAGGGGCAAGCATCTGCTGAAGGCCGGCTTCGATATGCGGATCATTCAGGACAACTCGTATAACACGGGAACTGGCCAGTTCTTCGATCGCGGCTACTTCATTTTCCCCAGCGAGACGGCCTTTCTGAACGCACAACCCTCTGCATATAACCAGTTGTTCGGACCTTCCGAAGAACCGTTCCGTACGAAGTTGTTCAGCTTCTTTGCCCAGGACGACTACAGAATGACGCCGACTCTTACCCTGAACCTTGGTCTCCGTTGGGAATACCAGGGAGCGCTTGATTCAGCGGGCGGAAAATTCTCTCTGCTCGATCAGGGACTCACTGGGGCCATTGGCGCTGCGGGCACCGGACCGATGGGAGCGTTCAAGGTTGGCAATCCGATCGTAAACGCAAATCCACACAACATCGCTCCGCGTCTTGGATTCGCGTGGAACCCGGGGCAAGGCAAGCTGGTTATTCGTGGTGGATACGGACTCTACTACAACAGCTTCGACTTCACTCCACTGGCCGATCAGGGCCGCACCAGCCCTCCTGTTGCCTACAATGCCACGCTGACCAACTTCAGCGGCGGAAATACAATCAGTGCGCTGCTGGCGGGCAATTCGCCATTTCAACAGCAGTGGGCTGCGCAGGCCGCCAGTGGCGGTTTTGGAACGCTGACGAACTTCGGCTCCATCACCACCACGAACCCCAATCTCAAGAATCCTGTGATGCAGGAATATGACCTGCTGGCCGAGTACCGGTTAACGCATTCGACCATGGTGAGCGTGGGATATGTGGGATCCAGGGGATCGAATCTTGCCGCGTTCATTCCGATCAACTCATTCAATCCGGCGCTACTGCCGGCTCCGGCGACCAGCACCGCAGATGAGCAGGCGAGACTCGCGCAGTTCAAGGCGGCGTTTGCCCAGGAAGGTAACGGCAGCCTGCGTGCCGATAACCGGTTCAGCCAGGTCAACCTGGTAACGAGCGCGGCGACGTCTCATTACAATTCACTTCAGATACAAGTCAACAAAGCGATGTCGCACGGCTTGATGTTCAATGCGTCGTATACCTGGTCCAAGTCGGTTGACGATGCTTCTACCGCATATCCAACGCAGGACTACCTCGGCGATGGTGTTCCGCAGAATGTCCGCAACATCAAACTCAGCCAGGCCGTATCGAACTTCGATATGCCACGCCGGTTCCTGCTGACGAGCATCTGGCGGGTTCCGTTCTTCCAGGGTCGGACGGATGTCCTCTCTAGAATTTTCCTGCAGAATTGGTCGTTCGAGACGGCAAATGTCTGGCAGTCGGGCGTGCCGGTCAATGTCTTCGCGGGACCACGGCTTGGCATTACCGACGTGAATCTCGATGGAAACACGACAGGCGGGTCGGCTGTCGATAACACCCTTGCTAACTGCACGCTTGGACCGGGAGGCCTCGCATTGCCCGGTGCCTTCTCTTCCAAGTACACCTTCAGCCAGCCACTCCTTGGCAACAATGGCACTTGCCCTAGAAATGCTGCTCGTGAGCCCGGTTTGCTTAACTTCAACTGGTCGGTCACGAAAGGATTTCAATTGGCTGAAAAAGGACCGATGGGGTCGGGCCCATGGACATTACAGCTTCGTGCTGAAGTGTATAACGTGCTCAACAATCCATCTTTCTATGCGGCGAGCGTAAATACCTTGTACGTAAGCAACCCAACAACATTTGGGGCGCTGACTCCGCTTCCGCAGAGACATATGGAAATGGCCATTCGATTGATCTGGTAACGGCACCCGAGGGCTGGACTCGCGCCAGCCCTCTTTTCTTTCTTTTGGGCAAAGGGCAAAATGAGACCGTCGTTGTTTCACGGATTTGCGATGCTTCTCCTGGGAAGTCTCTCCTTGTTTGCGGCAGTTCCCCAAACAACTCCCAAACCTTCATTGGTACTGCATGGCACTCTCACGTATGCTGATTTTCACGCGTTCAAGATGGTCCCGTTCCATGTGCCGCCCGGTGTCAAGCGCATCACTGTCGATATCACGTTCACAGGAATGAAGGAGCGGAAAGCCGCCGTGTTCCCTGGCATCTTCGATCCCAATGGGTTCCGCGGGTATGGACGCACCCACTTCACCATTTCCACCGTGGACGCGACGCCGCCATTTTTACCCGGAGCAATTCCAGCGGGAAAGTGGGGCTTGCTGCTTGGAGTGGATGATATTGCCAAGGGTTATGTCTCTCACTGGACGGCGGAAATTCATTTCATGAACTCCGTGGACGGCGTAAGCTCTCCGACGGATGCGCTGCCGGTTCTCAATCCCAAACCCGGCTGGTACCAGGGAGATCTTCATTCGCACACTGGTCACAGCGATGGCGTTTGCAATAGTCAAAGCGGACATCCCGTCCCTTGTCCGGCATTCAAGTTGATGGAGGCAGCGGCCGCCCGGAAACTTGATTTCCTCGCTATCACCGATCACAACACCACCAGCACTTATAACGACATGATGGAAGCCCAGCCGTACTTCGACAAGTTGCTGCTGATTGACGGCCGGGAAATGACGACGTTCGGCGGACACTTCAATGTCTGGGGAACCAAATCATTCGTGGATTTTCGTACCGGGTACAAGGGGCTGACGGTCAATAACTTCTTCGACGAAGCGCATGCGCACGGTGGACTCGTCTCCATCAATCACAACTGGTGGCCATACGACGAGCGTTGCATGGGATGTGGCTGGGCCGAAAAGCCGAACACAGACTTCCGTAAAGTTGACGCCATTGAAGTCATCAACGGCTACAACCAGAAAGGTTCGTGGTTCAAGCCGCCTCCGGGCAACGGGACGCCGATGTGGGAGGAAGAACTTGCCAAGGGCCTGCGCATTACTGCTGTCGGCGGGAGCGACGATCACCGCAGTGGTGAGCAACTTCCCGACGATGGAGTCGGGCGGCCCACTGATGTCGTATATGCCCCGGAACTTTCCGAGCGCGGAATTCTCGATGGCATCAAGGCCGGTCACGTTTACATCAAGGTCTTCGGACCGGATGGACCCGACGTATTTTTAAACGCCACGACTCCTTCCGGAAAAGGACAAATGGGAGACAATCTGAGTTGTCCTTCCGGAGACACTGCGAACTTTACCGTGGAGGTCAAGGGAGGGGACGCCGGGATCATTCATGTTCTCGATAACGGTAAGCTCTCCAGCCTTCTTGCCAGCACAACGGTGCACGGGGACGACGATTCGAAATCGTTCGCCGTACATTGCGATGGGAGCCGGCACTGGATTCGAATCGAGTTGTACAAGCCCGCCAGCACTCTCGTAACGCTGACGAATCCGATCTATCTTAATTTTCCGGAGAGCCATAACTCCCGGAAGTGATGCGTACTGTTCATCATTCAATTAACGCGCTATGACCTTGAGGCGCGCCAGGCCATCTCGGAGGATTCATGGGGAATCAAAGTTCTGTGTTTCGTGTTGACGGAAAGGTGGCGCTCGTCGTGGGCGCCGCGTCGGGAATTGGAGAAGCAACTGCCTTCGCCCTCGCTCAGTCGGGCGCCACGGTTGTGTGCGGAGATCTTAACGAGGCGGGAGCGGCAGCAACGGCCGCAGCCATTTCCCGCGACGGCGGCAAGGCATTCCCGTTGACGCTTGATATTACAAACCCGAATAGCGTGAACAGCGGCGTCGCAAAAATCAAAGCTGAGCATGGCGGGATCGACATCCTGGTCACAACGCCGGCAGTGAACGTCCGCAAGCGCCTGTTGAGTTACACCGATGAAGAACTGGACCGTGTAGTGGACATAAACTTGAAGGGAAGCTTCCGCATCGCGCGCGCCGTGGCGCAAGTCATGACGGAGGGAAACGGCGGCAGCATCATCCTTACATCCTCGATACGTTCTCTTGTGGTTGAACCGGGCCAGGGAGTGTACGCGGCGACAAAGGCTTCGCTTGTGCAACTGGCTCGCGGGTTTGCTTCGGAGCTTGCGCAGTATAACGTTCGAGTCAACGCGATTGCGCCTGGAGTAGTCGACACGCCACTGACCGCGCCGATCAAGAAGAATCACGAGTGGTATTCCGCGTATGCCAACAAGTCCGCGTTGAAGCGCTGGGCTAAGCCGTCGGAGTTGGCCTGGCCAATTGTTTTTCTCGCGTCGGACGCAGCCAGCTACATCACTGGTACCGTCCTGTTTGTCGATGGCGGATGGGTTGCGGTGGATGGACGCTTCGAGCCTCCACTGTGAAGATGAAGATATTGAACCGTTCGCAGGTTTATTCAAGCAGATAGGCAGGTAACTGGGGGACCTGGGCATGAGCGCTACCATTACCGCGAAAGATCAGGACACCGTACTACGCAGCGTTGACGCCATCGCGGATGAGATGGTGGATTTTCTGCAAGCGCTTATTCGCATTCCGACCGTGAACCCTCCCGGAGAGGAATACACGACCGGAGCTCAATTCATCGGCGATAAGTTGAAGACGTTCGGATACGAAGTCGCCTATGTTTCGGCGGAAGGCCTCAAGGAACACTCGGCGGAGTATCCGCGCGTCAACGTGATTGGCTCCATGGCCGGACAATCCGCTCGTCCGTTATTGCACTTCAACGGTCATTTCGACGTGGTACCCGTCGGCAAGGGATGGACGGTCGATCCGTTTTCCGGACTGCTGCGCGACGGAAAAATTTACGGGCGCGGAACGTCCGATCAAAAAGCGGGTATCGCAGCGTCCATCTACGCGGTCGAGGCCATTCGTCGCGCGGGAATGAAATTACATGGGACTGTCGAACAGAGCGGTACGGTTGACGAAGAGAGCGGCGGATTCGCCGGGGTCGCATACTTGGCCCAACACGGCTACATCAGCCAGAACAAAACCGATTTCGTCATCATCACCGAACCCTCCAACGTCGACAGGGTCTGCATAGGACATCGCGGCGTCTACTGGTTCAAGGTCATCACCCACGGACGAATCGGCCACGGAAGCATGCCGTTTCTCGGAGTCAGCGCCATCGACCATCTCGGAGATTTCATTTACTCCGTCAACCACACGCTGAAGCCGGAGTTGGCCACGCGAAAGACTTCAATGCCGGTGGAGCCTCCAGGTTCAAAATTCGCGAGTGTCAATATAAATGCTATTTTCGGGGGGCAGGACGAAATCGGCCCCCAGACCCCGTGCGTCGCTGATCGCGCGGGGGCCATCTTTGACCGCCGCTTCCTCGCAGAAGAAGATTTCGAGCAGGTGCGCGGCGAAGTCCGGGATATTCTCGAAGAGCTCCATCGGCAGAATGAAGAATTCAAATACACGATGGAAGACCTGATGATTGTTCACCCCGTGCAGACGGAGCCAACCAGTGAACTGGTCACCACTGTGGCCGCCGGAATCGAGGAGGTACTCGGCAAGAGACCTCCGCTCACTGCCAGCCCGGGAACATACGACCAGAAACATGTCACGCGCCTGGGCCATGTCAAGGATTGCATCGCGTACGGCCCGGGGATACTCAACCAGGCGCACCAGCCTGACGAGTACTGTACGGTGGAGGATCTGGTGAATTCAGCCAAAGTGATGGCGCTATCGGCCATGCGCCTGCTGGGAACGGACTAGGATAGCCGGAATGAACGTTTATCTTGCGGGTCTACTGACGTATTCGGTGCTGCTGATGGGGGTCGGCATCTTCGTGAGCCGGCGCGTCAAGCGCTCTTCCGATTTCCTTGTCGCCGGACGAAGTCTCGGGCCGGGCTTGATCTTCACAACATTTCTTGCAGCAAATATTGGCGCCGGGTCGACCGTGGGCGCCACCGGATTGGGATATCAATTCGGTTTGTCGGCGTGGTGGTGGGTAGGCTCCGCGAGTATCGGCACGTTCATCCTTTCGCAATTTCTCGGGCCCAGGCTGTGGAGGCTGGCGAAGCAGCATTCGCTCAGTACCATGGGCGATTACCTCGAACTTCGCTACAACAAAGCGGTCAAAGGCGTCATCGCCATCTTGTTGTGGCTCGGCACACTCGCCATCCTTGCCGGACAACTCATCGCCATTTCCTGGATTTTGAATGTTGTGATCGGACTGCCGAAATGGGCGGGATGCGCCGTCGGGGGCACGGTCGCTGTTGTCTACTGCTCGGCTGGCGGACTGATGGCGGCGGCGGTCGTCAATGTCGTTGAGCTTGTAATGACGATGTCGGGTTTGCTGCTCGCCGTTCCATTCGCCATTCATGCCTTGGGCGGATGGTCGCACCTGACGCATCAGGTCACCACCTCCATTCCCAACTCTCAATATCTGTTTAGCTTCACTGGAATCGGTTTTAAAAGAATCTTCGCCTACGTCGCCATACTCACGCCCTCTTTCATGGTGTCTCCGGGACTGGCGCAAAAACTCTACGGCGCGCGCGACGATAAAACAGTTCGAATCGGGGTCGGCATCAATTCGATCGCGCAGGCCGGCTTCGCTGCTGTGCCCGCCGTGTTGGGACTCTGTGCGCTCGCTGCTTATCCCCATCTCGCAAACTCGGAGCTTGCGCTTCCCACGGTGATGATGAAGCTGTTGCCAAAGTGGCTTGGAATCTGGGCACTGGCGTCCATCTTTTCGGCAGAGTTAAGCGCGACCGATGCAATTCTCTTCATGCTCTCCACCTCGCTGGTGGTCGATCTTTACAAGACATTTCTGAATCCGCAAGTCTCGGAAAAGCGGCTGTTGCGAGTGAGTCGTGGTGCGGCTGTGTTTGCCGGTATCTCCGGAGTGCTCCTTGCCAGCGTGCTCCCTTCCATCATTTCTGCGGTCAGTATCTTTTACGCGTTACTCGCCGTCGCACTGTTTGTTCCAGTAGTCGCCGGACTCTATTGGCGAAAAGTAACGGCTACGGTGGCCTTGGTAACTATCGGGGGCGCCATCGCAGGCATGTTGACGGCCTCGTACTTAACCCACGGCAAAGGATGGTCATTCCTTTCGCCACAGGCAATTGGAATCCTGACGGCAGCGGTCATCGTCGTTGTTTTGACATTGTTGTTCCCGGCCAGGCTCGGCGCTTCCGCGGCTCCATCCGCCGCGGACTCCGAATCCTGAGAGTTCAAGCAGTCGGCACATAGGAGATGAGTATGGAACGCAGAGAATTCAATCAGGGCATGATGGCGATGATGCTTGCAGCCGGTGCCAAGGGGGTTGGTGTTGCGGCGCTTCCCGATGGCGCGACCGGCGCTGCTGCTGGTCGCGACAGCCTGGAATGGCTTGGCCCTGGCAGTATCACTGACGTTGAGGGTATCAAGGTCGGGCATCATACGCTCAAGGCGCGGCCCACGGGATGTACTGTTGTGCTGTGCGAAGCTGGAGCGGTGGGCGGCGTTGATGTGCGCGGCTCCGCGCCCGGTACGCGTGAAACCGATCTGCTTAACCCCATCAACACCGTGCAGCAAGTCGAGGCCATAGTCCTTTCTGGAGGCAGCGCCTACGGGCTCGATACGGCGAGTGGAGTGATGAAGTACCTGGAAGAGCACGGGTCCGGCTACAAGATCGGCAATCTGGGAGTGGTCCCGATTGTTCCCGCCGCAATTCTCTTTGACTTGGGATTTGGCGGCGATTTCAAAATTCGTCCCACGGCTGAGTCGGGCTACCAGGCATGTCTGGCGGCGACGGCCAATCCGGTGCAGCAGGGAAACATTGGCGCCGGGGCTGGCGCGACGATCGGCAAGATGTTTGGACCGCAGTTCGCGATGAAGTCCGGTCTCGGTTCGGCAAGCGTGAAAATTGGCGATACGGGTGTCGTTGTTGGGGCGATCGTTGCGGTGAATGCCGTGGGCGATGTCGTCAATCCTCGCACCGGCAAAGTCGTTGCAGGCGCGCGCGCCGCCGGCGGCCATGGGTTCCGCGATTCGATGGCCGAGATCATGCGAGGATACAGTGTCCTGATGCCGAAGGGGATGAACACTACCATCGGCGTCGTCGCCACCAACGCCGAACTTGAAAAAGTGCAGGTTTCGAAAATCGCGCAAATGGCCCACGACGGCTATGCTCGGGCGATTAACCCGGTTCACACTCCGGCTGACGGCGATACGATCTTTGCGCTCGCGACTGGAACTCTGAAAGGGGTCAAGGTAAACCACGGCGCCATTGGCGCGATTGCGGCCATGGTGATGGAGCAGGCGATTCTACGCGCCGTGTTGAATGCCGAAAGCGTGGCCGGCACCCCCGCCTATCGGGATATTTCCGCCTAGCGAATACGCAGTGCGGAAGCGCGGCATCATTGGATGAACGCGAGAATATTTGGGGAATGTTCTTGACAGACTTTGTGCCGGAAACTAAGGTGTAAATATTGTATACAGCATGTATACGGAGTGACAATGACTTCTGCGGAACGACTATACCGGGAGTTTAAGCACGACGTAGTCACGTGCGTACTGCCTCCCGGAATGCCGCTTTCTGAGGGCGAACTCGCAAAGAGATACAAGACCAGCCGTACGCCGGTTCGCGAAGCCTGTCGCCTGCTCGCCAACGAAGCGTTTATCACCATCATTCCGTTTCGCGGCTACTTTGTTGCCCCTCTCACCATCTCGGAATTCAACAACCTGCAGGAAGTTCAGCTCATTGTCGATCCCTCGGCTGCCGATCTCGCGGCCGTGCGCGCGACGCCCAGGCAAGTGGACGAGATGGATGTCTGGGCGCGCTACCAGTACAAAGACAAGCAGAAATCCAGTTACTACGAATTCCTCGAGCAGAACCGGAACCTGCATATCGGCATCGCGCGAGCATCCGGGAACAACTATCTCGTCGATATCGTTTCCAGCGTGCACACGCGCCTCATGCGTTATTTCTACCTGGGATTGAGCGTCGACTCCTTCGGCTCTGAAATTGTTCGCGAGCATTCTCTCATCATCGACGCCATCCGCAAGCACAAGAGCGCGGAGGCGAGAAGGCTGACGCATCAGCACGTTCTCAACACGATGCGGAGAAGTGCGCGCATTTTCTATCCCGGTCAGGACGGAGCTGGCTTGTGCGGCCAATTCACCATACAGGGACAGGCTGAACGCCTGCCAGTTGCTGAACCGGTGCGCCAGCGAAGTTCCGGTACGGCAAGAAAGAAATCTCGGCCCGGAGTGCGCGTGGGGCGCTAGCCGGGAGTTGAAGTATACAGACACTCGCTCAGCCTCTCCTGGTTTTAGGGAGGGGCGCTCCATTTGTCGCATCGCGGGCGTGCTGGCCTTGATTGATCAATACAAAGTGCTTTCCCAAGGGAGGACTTCATGCCAAAAATCAGCCGGAGAGAATTCAGCGGTGTTGTGCTCGGCGCGACGGGCGCGCTAGTGGCGGGAGATTTGTCCGCCGCCGGTCAAGTGGGAAAGAAGCGCGCCATAACTCCGCGCAAACTGACAGGATCGATAACCGATGTTCCGGGCATCAAGGTCGGGCATTATACCGATCCCCGGCGTCCCACGGGGTGCACGGTTCTTCTCTTCGGCGAAAAAGGCGCAGCCTGCGGTGTTGACTACGATGGCTCGGCGCCTGGCACCTATCAAGTTGCGCTTCTCCAGCCAGTGAGCTTCATTCAGGAAGTATGGGGCATCGTGCTGTCTGGAGGCAGTTCCTTTGGGCTTGCCAGCGTCCCCGGCGCGGTCCGCTACCTGGAAGAGCAGAAGATCGGGTTGCATTTCGGCATTGGCCTCGTCCCGATCGTCGTTGGCGCCATCATCTACGATCTTGGCGTCGGCGATCCTACCATTCGTCCAGACGCCGAATCCGCGTACAAGGCCTGCCTTGCCGCTACCGACCACGCCACGGAGCAGGGAAACATCGGTGCTGGCGCTGGCGCCACGGTTGGCAAAATGCTTTACCAGCAAGGCATGAAGGGCATGAAGGCCGGCGTGGGAATGGCGAGCATGCAGGTCGACGATGTCATCATCTCCGCCCTCATGGTCGTCAATGCTGTGGGCAATATCGTCGATTGGCGTACCGGAAATGTCATCGCCGGCGCCCGCACCAAGGATGGCAAGGGATTGGCCTCTATTCCGGACGTTCTCAGGTCCAATCCTCCGCGCTCCGGCATGCGTGCGGCCATCATCCCGGAAGATCCGGTCATGCACGCCACCACCATCGGCGTGGTCGCCACCAATGCCGAGTTCAACAAGACGGAGATGACGAAGATCGCGATGATGGCGAACTGCGGCGCTGCCCGCTGCATCAACCCGTACCACACTCCCGGCGACGGTGACACGCTGTTTGGCGTCTCCACGCGTCAGGTCAAATCGGATCTATCGCTGTCCGTGGTCGGGACGCTTGCCGCGGAAGTCGTTTCCGAGGCAATCATTCAGTCGGCCAAGATGGCCACGTCGATTCCAGACTGGCCGGCCTATCGAGACTACACCGCAAAGTTACAAGGCAAGTGAGGAGTTCTTATGGATGGCGCAAACACATCGCTCCCGGTGTTGCTGTCATTTGATCTGGACGCGGAACTGTTGTGGACCGCGCGCGACAGCAAGAACTGGCAGCGCCCCGTCGCCTTGTCTCAGGGCGCATACGGATATCGCGCCGGCGTGCCTCGCATCCTGAATCTGCTTGCCAAGTACGGTATTACCTGTACGTTCTTCGTCCCTGGAATGATCATCGAGCGAAATCGCGAAGTCGTTCAGGAGATTCACGCTGCGGGCCATGAGATAGCCCACCATAGTTATTCACACCGATGGGTGCAGGACATGGATGAGGTCGAGGAGCGTCAGGAGTTCGAAAAGGCGACCGACCTCATCGCCGGGCTTACCGGGAGCAAACCGTTGGGGTGGCGCTCACCGGCGGCGGAATTCAGCCCGAACACGATGCGGCTGCTGCTCGAATATGGCTTTCTCTACTCGTCGAATTTCTTCGACCGTGACGTTCCTTATAAGCATGTCATCGACGGCAAAAAGACGGAGCTGATCGAGTTTCCGTTTGCTTGGGTACTCGATGATGCGCCTTTCTTCCTGTACAGCATTCAACTGGTCGGTCGCGTCATGATG
Source organism: Acidobacteriota bacterium (assembly GCA_021779935.1). GTDB lineage: Bacteria > Acidobacteriota > Terriglobia > Terriglobales > Acidobacteriaceae > JAJXZT01. The sequence continues at coordinate 12,655 of JAJXZT010000005.1, read as the reverse complement.
CCGCCTTCAGCGGTCTTTGAACATTGGTCCGCTGAATTTGACACTCTGTACAAGGAGCGGAAATTGTTCAACCTCGCGATGCACCCGCAGATTATCGGGCGTCCGTCGCGTATCACGCTCTTGGAGCGGCTTATTGAATACATTCGCGGGCACAAGGATGTAACGTTCTTCCGTTTTTGCGATCTCGCCATGAGCCTGAAGGATAGTTTGTAGCGATGGCAATGCGCTTCTCCAGCATGAACGCGATAGTCACCGGTGCCGCTTCCGGAATCGGAAGAGCATCGGCCGCAATCTTCGCGGAGGAAGGCGCGCGGCTTCTCCTCGTCGATCGCGACCGGGAGATGCTCTTACGTGTCGCCGATGACCTGAGAAAAATGGGAAGCGCGGTCGAAACCATCGTAGGGGATCTCTCGCTCGAATCCACGGCAGTGGAGATTGCCGAACGCGTCCGGCAGATGGGCTCCCAAATCGACGTCCTGGTGAATTGTGCTGGGATCGACATGAACGCCTCGCTCGCCGAAACTTCGGCGGAACGGTGGGACGAAGTCATGGCGGTAAATGTGCGATCCGCATTTCTTGTCTGCAAGCACGTTGTCGGGTTCCTGAGCGCTCGCGGCGGAGCCATCGTCAATATTGCTTCCGCCGCGGGCATTTCTCCAATTGCGAACCATCCTGCTTACAACGCCTCCAAGGGCGCCCTGATCGCGTTCACAAAATCATTGGCACTCGATCTCGCTCCCGCTATCCGTGCAAATTGCGTATGTCCGGGCGCGGTCGATACGCCGTTGTTGCATTCGTCGATGAACCAGGCCGCTGATCCTGCCGCCGCGCGAAAGGCCGTGGAAGCCCGCTATCCCCTTCGCAGGATTGCCGCAGTGGAAGAGATTGCTCGTGTGGCCGTGTTTCTTGCCTCGCATGAAGCCTCGTATATCACCGGAGCGGTTGTTCCCGTCGACGGCGGGCGCACCATGCATTAAACATGGAGGACGCATTGAACAACAACCCGACTGAGCGTGTCCCCAAAGGCGAGGATATTGTCTTATTCAATGGGCGAATCGTTACCCTTGAACAATCACAGCCGGTGGTTGACGCCATTGCTATCCGTGACGGCCGCATTGTCTTCACTGGCTCCTCTGACGAAGCCCGGCGCCTGCAACCGGAGACGCGCGCCATCGACCTCAAAGGCCGCGTCGCTTACCCCGGCTTCATCGACTGCCACGTTCACTTCTGGCGCAGCGGCCTCATGGAGCAGATGGTCGATCTTCGCGGGCTACGCACAATCGCGGAAATCCAGAACGCGCTGAGCCAGCGGGCCGCGACTACGCCCAAGGGACAACTGCTGATGGGGCGAGGATGGGCTGACACGGTGCTCGAGGAAAGGCGCTACCCAACCAGGCATGAGCTTGATGCCGTTGCTCCGGACCACATCGTCTATCTTCTCCATCTCAACGGCCATTCTTGCGTTCTCAACACGCGGGCCATTGAGTGGCTGAACCTCGATCCCACCACGCCGGGTGTTGAACGCGAACCGGATACAGGCAAGGCTGCCGGCCCGCTTCGCGAGAAAATTGCCTTCAGTTCGCAGGGCAAGTTGATGACCCTGTTGACGCCTGAAGTGCGACGTCGCTGTCTTTCCATCATTTCCGAACATTCCGTCGCTGGCGGCGTCACCACTGTGCATTGCCTCGAAGGCGGCCGCATCAACGGCGATCCCGACGTGGAAGACTTTCTCGCGCATCAAGCCGACTTGCCGTTCTCCACGCTGCTCTATTACCAGGTGATGGACCTCGAGCGAATTCTGAGCCTCGGTCTTCCACGCATCGGCGGATGTGTACTCATCGATGGCAGTCCGGCTGCCCACACGGGCGCGCTCTATGCGCCGTACGAGGATAACCCTGCGACTAGCGGTCCGGAATATCACAAGCAGGAAGACCTCAACGAGTGGGTACTGCGCTGCCACAAGGCAGGTCTGCAAATCGTCGTCCACGCCACCTGCGAGCGCGCGGTCGGACAGATGTTGACCGCTTACGAGAATGCGATTCGTACGTACCCGCGTTCCAATCACCGTCATCGCATCGACCATTTCTATTTTCCGACGCGGGAACAGGTATGGAAGGCCGCACAACTGGGAGTCGGTTCCGGCGTCCAGCCGTACTTTGCGGAGATATTCCACGATATGTATGTTCGCCGGCTCGGCCCCGAGCGCGCATTGCGGACGCATCCGTATCGTTGGTTTCTGGATGCGGGCGTTGTTGCCGGTGGCGGGTCTGATAGTTTTGTCACTCCTGTACGTCCAATCTGGGGAATCCATGCGGCTGTCAACCACTTCAATCCGGAGCAGCGCATCACGCCGCTCGAAGCGCTGAAAATGTTTACCTGGAACAGTGCATATCTCGGATTCGAAGAATACGAAACCGGAACGTTGAAGGTCGGCAAACGCGGAGACGTTGTCGTCGTGTCGGATGACATTCTTAAAGTTGCCCAGCAAAACATCAAGGATGTCAGTGTCGAGACGACAATTTCCCGTGGGCGAATCACTTACCAGGCATGACGGTGCGCTGATGATATTGAGCGGAAAAAGTGTGATCGTGACCGGCGGTTCTCGTGGAATCGGGAAGGCTATTGCCTTGCGCTTCGCGCGTGAAGGTGCAAACGTTGCCTTCAATTATCTCGACAACGATCGGGAAGCGTCGAACACGGTGCGGGAAATTGAGCAACTGGGTGCGCGCGCCGGCGCTCTTTGCGGCGATGTAGCCGACAGCGATTCCGTACGTGAACTGGTGGATCTCTGCGTGCGCGAGTTCGGCACGGTTGATGTCCTCGTTAATAATGCCGGTTTTGGACTTACCAAGCCATTCGCGGAGATCGCTGAATCGGAGTGGGATCGCATGATTGGAATTCACATGCGAGGCGTCCTGCTGGCGTCGCAACTCGCCGGAAAGATCATGCGCGAACGAAAGAGCGGTTCCATCATCAACATCGCTTCGGTCGCGGGCGTTGTCGCTCTTCCTTTGCGCGTCATCTATTCCACCGTTGAAGCCGCCAAGATCATGTTCACCAAGGCGCTCGCCTGTGAGTGGGCTGAGAGCGGAGTACGCGTGAACTGCATTGCGCCCGGCACGATTCTGACTGATCTTGTTCGTCAGAATTTCGAGCGTGGTCTCCTCGATGGCTCGCGTGTGCTTGAGCGCACGCCGATGTCTCGTTTTGGCGAACCCTCGGAGATCGCATCGGTAGCGCTCTTTCTGGCGTCGCCGGAATCTTCATATGTCACCGGCCAGACGCTTTGTGTCGATGGCGGTTGGACCTCGTGGGGCGGTTGGCCCGTCGCCTCCAAAGGAGTGTGATTGTTGAGCGCGATATCGCAACCGAACCAGGAGCCCGTTGCCTCGGAACTCGCCACCATCAAGCCGTCCGGCGTGCGGTGGCAGATTCTCGGTCTCATGCTGATGCTCAGCATGGTGACGTATCTCGACCGCATTAACATCTCCATCGCGGCGCGCGATATCACGCTTGAATATCATCTGACCGACGTTCAGATGGGCAAGATTTTCAGCGCCTTCATTCTTGCCTACGGACTGTTTCAGCTGCCCGGCGGATGGCTCGGAGATCGCTTCGGTTCGCGCCGGGTTCTTACCTTTGCCATTCTCTGGTGGTCGGTGTTCACGGCGCTAACCGCATTCGCGGTCGAGATGTTTGGCCCCATCGGCGTATCGGCAGTCGTCTCGCTCTGTCTTATGCGCTTCTGTCTTGGCGCAGGCGAGGCGGCTGCGTGGCCCAGTTTCAATCGCACCATTGCCAACTGGATGGCAGTAAAGGAGCGCGCGTTTGCCACCAGTGTTCCGCTCGCCGGTGGAGGTGTTGGTGCTGCCATCACGCCTCCGTTCATCGCGTGGCTGATGCTCAACTATGGCTGGCGCGCGTCGTTTGTAATTTCAGGTGTACTGGGAATTATTGCTGGCCTTATCTGGTACAAAGTTGCGCGCGATAAGCCCGAACAACATCGCGGAGTCAACACCGGAGAACTTGCCATTATTCACGCTGCCGGCCCGGAAACTCTCGCCCCGGAACTCGTCAATCATGCGGAACCCGAGAGTATTACGCGCACCCCATGGCGCAAGATCTTCAGCGAGCCGAACATCTGGATGTTGTTCTGTTCCGCCATGACTTGCGGATACATGGTCTACATCTACATGACCTGGTTCTTTACCTACCTGGTGGAGCAACGCCACCTGACAATCATGGCAGGTTCGTTTTATGCGATTGGTCCCTTCATTGCGATCGCGATCATGACGCCCGTGGGAGGCATCGCTTCCGATATGGTCGCCACGCGCTTTGGCCTGCGTCGTGGGCGTCGCGTTGTGTCAATGGGTGGAATGCTGCTTGCCGGTGTGGCGCTGATTATCGGTGCGCGCGTCACCAATATGGGGATTGCAATAGTTTGGCTCTCAATCGGTGCGGGAGCGATTTACTTCGCTCTGGCCTCGCATTGGGCAACCACCATTGACATATCCCGCGAACACGCCGGGACGGTCAGCGGCATGATGAATTGGGGAGGGAATGTCGGAGGAATCGTTTCTCCCATACTTACTCCAATTCTCGCAAATAAGTTCGGATGGATCCCCGCTCTGGAAATTGCTGCTGTCATCATCATGATTGGCGGCATGCTGTGGTGGTTTGTCGACCCTGAAAAGAAATTGACATATTCATAGATATCAATATGAAAACGTACTCAATTGCTGCTATTCCGGGTGATGGAATCGGCCCCGAGGTAATCGCCGAAGGCATCAAGGTGCTGAATGCGGCTGCGCGCCTGCACCATTTCACAATCGAGTGGAAACAATATCCCTTCGGTGCCGATCACTACCTTGCGACCGGTGAGGTATTGACCGAGCAGAACCTGGCTGAACTTGCCAGGCATGACGCCATTTATTTCGGCGCGTGCGGTGACGAACGCGTTGCCCCCGGCATTCTTGAGAAGGGTTTGGTGATTGCCATCCGCATGTACTGCGATCAGTACATCAACATCCGGCCAATTCGCCTGCTTCCCGGCATTGAAAGCCCTCTTCGCGATAAGTCCGCCAGGGATATTGATTTCGTGGTGATTCGCGAAAACACCGAAGACTTCTATGTCGCTGCCGGAAGCAGAGTGTCCACAAAATGTCAGCACGACTCCCTGCGCGTGACGCGGAAACTCTACACCGTCGACTTCGCCATCGATGTCCAGCATACGGCGGAGTCAATGGCGTATCAGATTGGACTCGTCACGGCGGAAGGCATACGCCGCGCTGTCAGTTACGCGTTTAAGCTGGCGCAACGCCGCCGCCGGCACGTTACTCTCATCGACAAGGCAAATGTTCTAACCGACATGTACTCCCTCTGGCGCGAAGTCTCGCGCGAGGTTGCTGCTGGCTTTCCCGATGTGTCCACCGAATACATGCTGGTCGATGCCGCCGCGATGTGGTTTGTGCGCAGCCCCGAAATGTTCGACGTGGTTGTAGCCCCGAATATGTTCGGCGACATTCTTACGGACCTCGGCGCTGCGATTCAGGGTGGACTTGGAACTTCTGCTGGAGCAAACGTCAATCCCGAGGGAGTGTCGATGTTTGAACCGATTCATGGCAGTGCTCCACCTTTGAAGGGTTTGCAGAAGGCGAATCCCATCGCAACTATCTGGGCGGGAGCGATGATGCTGGAAACAATCGGACAACCGGAAGCCGCGGCCAGCGTGATGCGCGCCATCGAGCGGAATCTCGAGCGTGGTCGCGTTCGCACCAGCGACCTTGGTGGTACCGCCACGACCTCACAAGTAGGCGACGACATCGTGGAGTGCATGCAACCGAATTAGTCGAGGAGACAGCAAATGGCAATCGAAACGCAGCAACATTATTACGGCGGAACATGGCATCCATCGGCGGCAGAGCAATTCACCGATGTTGTTAATCCAGCTACACAGGAGCTCCTGACGCAAGTCCCGGATGCCTCTGCCGACGAAGCAGAGGATGTCATTCAGAGCGCGCGGGCAGCCTTTCCCGAGTGGCGTCGGGTCCCCGTCGGGACGCGCATTCAATATCTCTTCAAACTAAAGAACCTGCTCGAAGAGCACTTCGAACGTATATCGGAGATCGTCACCCTGGAGAATGGCAAGACCCGAAACGAATCGCGGGGAGAGTTGCGCCGGGCCATCGAAAACGTGGAGGTTGCCTGCGGTGCGCCCATGCTGATGCAGGGTTATAACCTTGAAGATATTTCTCCCGGTATCGACGAGACCATGATTCGCCAGCCTCTCGGAGTCGTCGCCGCAATTACTCCGTTCAATTTCCCGGCAATGATTCCGTTCTGGTTCCTTCCGTATGCTATTGCGTGTGGCAATACATTCATCCTCAAACCGTCTGAGAGAGTTCCGCTCACGGCGCAATACATCTTTGAGCTGATTCACCAGCTTGACCTGCCCCCGGGGGTGCTGAATCTCCTGCATGGCGGCAAGGCCGCTGTGAATGCCTTGCTTTCGTCGCCGGACGTTCGCGCGGTCAGCTTCGTAGGATCTACTCCGGTGGCGCGCTACATCTATGCGCAGGCCGCTTCCTACGGAAAACGCGTACAGTGCCAGGGTGGAGCGAAGAATCACGTCCTCATTCTTCCCGATGCCGACATGGAGATGTCCGCCCGAATCGTCAGCGATAGTGCCTTTGGTTGCGCTGGGCAGAGGTGTCTCGCCGTTTCGGTTGCGGTCACCGTCGGAGAAGCGCGCGCGGGATTTGCCGCGAAGATCAGGGACGCTGCTGCATCCATCAAGGTCGGAAACGGTCTCGATGACTCCGTTCAGATGGGTCCCGTCATCTCGCGCGAAAGCCGTGTCCGTGTCGAAGATCTTATCCATAAAGGTGTTCGAGAGGGCGCCAAGCTTATCGCTGAATCACCGAGTGCGAAGGATCTCGGTGCGGGAAATTTCGTTGTGCCCACGATACTCGATGGAGTTGCGCCGGACAGTGCCTTGTCGTCAACGGAGATTTTCGGCCCGGTGCTCAGCACCGTACATGTTGACTCCGTCGAAGAAGGCGTCAAGCTGATTGCGGCCAGTTCCTATGGAAACGCCGCTTCCATCTTCACCAATAGCGGCCGTGCGGCGCGGCAGTTCAAGTATGAAGTGCCAACCGGAAACGTAGGTGTCAACGTCGGAGTGGCTGCACCGCTGGCGTACTTTCCCTTCAGCGGCTGGAAAGACAGCTTCTTCGGTACCTTGCATGGTCAAGGGTGGGACGGCGTCGCTTTCTATACCGAAGAAAAGGTTGTCATTGAGCGCTGGCCCACAAGCTGGTCGAGAAAGTTCTGAGGTAACAATGATGAGTGAAAACAATTCCAAGACTCAAATCACGGACAGCAGCGAAACCGTCAGGAAGTATCGGGAATACGTCATCACCAGTTTTGTGAAGTCCGTCCAGCCGGTTGTCGCCGAGCGCGCCAGCGGCGCTGTCCTTACCGACGAGACCGGGAAAGAGTACATCGACTGCTTTGCGGGCATCTCTGTCGTCAACGCGGGCCACTGCAATCCTGAAGTTGTTGCCGCCGCGAAGGAGCAGTTGGATCGCTTGATTCACTGCTGCTCATACGTCTACTACAGCAAGCCGACGGCCGATCTGGCCGAGTTGATGGCGCGCATCACTCCCGGCAAGTTGCAGAAGACATTTTTCTGTAACAGCGGCGCCGAGGGCATCGAAGGTGCGCTGAAGATCGCAAAGCTTCACACCGGCAAGCACGAGATCCTGGCATTGCAGACAAGCTTCCACGGGCGCACGTTCGGCACGCTTAGCGTGACGGGAAATGCGGGCCGCAAGCGCCGCGGTGGGCCTTACGCACCGGGCGTCACTTTTCTCCAATCGCCCGGTCTGGGACGAGGCCGTTTTCGTTCTGATGATGATTTCGTATCGGCTGCGGAAGAAGAACTTGAGAACGCAATTCGCTATTCAACTTCCGGCGATGTCGCTGCGTTCATTGCGGAGCCCGTCCTCGGTGAAGGCGGAATCATCGTCCCGCCCCGGGACTACTTCCGTCGCCTGAAGAAAATCCTCGACCGTCATGGCATCCTCTTCATCGCCGACGAAGTGCAGAGTGGATTTGCGCGAACCGGAAAAATGTTTGCCATCGAGCACTTCGGTGTTGAGCCCGACATCCTTGTCACCGCCAAGGGTATCGCTGATGGATTTCCTCTCGGTGCGTTCACCGTCACGGAAGAAATCGCTGGTGCCTTCCAACCTGGTGACCACCTATCTACTTTCGGGGGGAATCCTGTCTCCTGCGCTGCGGGCATTGCCAGCGTTCAGTTTCTTCTGCGCGAAAAGATTGCCGAATATTCGGCGCGCCTGGGCGAAGAAATGTTGGCTCATTTCCGCGCCATCAAGAGTCGTGCGATCGGCGAAGTTCGCGGCCTTGGTTTGATGATCGGCCTCGAGCTTGTGTCCGAAGGTGATGGCGCTCCGAGCGCCGCCAAGGCAGAAGAGGTTCGCAGCAGGTGTCGCGAGCAGGGTGTGTTGGTCGGAGTCGGGGGAGTGAATGGGAACGTAATTCGTTTCCAGCCTCCATTAATCATTACTCGCGAGCAGGCGATGAAGGCGGCCGATGTCATCGAACGAAGCCTGAGCTAGGATCTGTTCATGCTTCGATGCTGAAATTGCGGCGCTAAGATGTAAAGGTGCGGGGTCGTCGACGGCCCCAGCCCTCCGCCGGCGATTTGACTGTTACGTCTCTATATTGGAGGTATCTCGGGTCTAGTGTGCTTTATGAGGAATATTTCAGAGGGGTCACATCTACTTGAAAACATTGGTCGGGGCGATAGGATTTGAACCTACGACCCCCTGCGCCCAAGGCAGGTGCGCTACCAGGCTGCGCTACGCCCCGACTCCGTGGAAACTGAAGCTGTTGAACGACGGTTCCCGTACTTTTAATGGTAGCACAGAAGATTGGTATTCAATCCGTTTCACGGACTGGGAATCCCGTGTGCGCATTTCCTCCGCGCAGCGGTTTTCCTTCGTCATTACGGCATATAATAGAGCTTCACTTTGCCATGCCTGCGGATCTGCTTCCTCCACAGTACGCACTGGTTGCGTACATTCGTAGTCCTTTGGGAGACTTCGTCGAAAATCTTCGCGGAGAGCTCCATCCCAAGCACGCACATCTGCCGGCGCATCTCTCCGTGCTTCCTCCCCGTCCCCTCCGCGGAACCGAAGCCCAGGCCCTCAAAGCTCTCTCCGAAGTCTGCGCGTCCATAGCGCCCTTCGAGGTCGAGATGGGCGCCATTGAAACTTTTCTCCCCACCACGCCCACTGTCTTTATCCGCGTCTCCCGCGCTGCCTACCGCCTGCTTGAACTCCACAACCTGCTCAATTGCAACGGCCTGACCTATGAGGAGCCGTTGCCTTACATGCCCCATCTCACCATCGCCAAGGTTGTCGAAGTTGAGCGAGCGCATGAGGTTTATGCCATTTCGCGCGACCGCTGGGCTGAGTACCGTGGCACGCGAGCCGTTTGCGTTCAGCACCTTACCTTCGTCCGCGGACGCGATCATAGCTGGACCGACATTGCCTGCGTATCGCTTTCCGGACACTGATTTTCCCCCGCCTTCCTCGTCTGCAAAGGTACATGTCCTTCTTTTGCATTGCGGATGAACTAGCAAAAAACGTAAAGATTGAAGTGCGAAGCGCAACGGCGCTCGCCGGTTGCACCCTCCCCCGCGCAACGCCAACTTCGCGAGCGCCGTTATGTATTCGCCAAGGAGACTTCCATGCAGATCGCAGTGACTGGTTCCGGGTATCTCGCAACTGTGATCTCGGCCTGCCTGGCGGATCTCGGCAACTCCGTTGTTTGTCGTGACGGCGATAGCGAACGTATTCTCGAACTCGCCCAGGGCAGCCTGACGTTCTACGAAAAAAACCTCGACGAAATCATTCGTCGCAACGTGCGTGCCGGACGTCTTCACTATGCTTCCGACTCTGATCCGCACGATGTTTCCGCGCAGGTCGTCTTCTTTGCCGACGACGCCAATACTTATCTCGTCGAGTATGCACTCCGCGTCGCTGCCAGCGCGGCCTCCGATGCCATCTTCGTCATTTGCACGCCCGTTCCCGTCGGAACTGCGGCGCGGCTTGAGCGCCATCTGCGCGAGGCCGGTTTTAACCAGGCCATCGTGTCGCATCCGCTCTCGCTCACTGATGGATGCGCCGTCGAAGACTTCAATTGGCCGGACCGGCTGCTTCTTGGCACCCACTCGTCCGAGGCTGTTACCACGCTCAAGATGATCTACCGTCCGCTTGTCATGCGCGGCATCCCCGTCATCGTCACCAACTTTGAAACCGCTGAGCTTGTGCGCGAAGCGGCCACCGCGTTCGTCGCCACCAAGATTTCGTTTATCAACGAGCTTGCGTCTCTTTGCGAGCACGTCAATGCCGATGCCGTCGATCTCGCACTGGCTCTCGGACTCGATAAGCGCATCGCGCCGCGCTGCCTCCAGCCCGGAGTGGGGCTTGGCGGGACATTCGTCGAAGCCGACATGGACTCGCTTGCGTCACTTGCTTCCGGCAAGGGAGTCGGACTCAAGATCCTGACTGCCGCGCGCGACGTCCATCGCTCGCAGACCAACCGGCTCGTGCAGAAGATCACCTCTGCGCTCGATTCCTTGCGCGAAAAGCGTCTCGGCTTTCTCGGACTCGCCTTCAAGCCTCACACCAGTTCCGTTGCCGGATCGTCGTCCGTTGCCCTTGCCCGAGAACTGGCCACTCGTGGCGCATACGTCCACGCCTATGATCCTGTTGCCATGCAGGCCGCCGAGCGCGAACTCAACGACAACGTCCATTTCTGCGAGTCAGCGTATGACGCGGCCGAGAATTCCGATGCGCTCGTCGTCGGCACCGGATGGCCCGAGTTCCGCGCCCTCGACTTCACTCGCCTCAAGCGCGTGGTCCGTCGCCCGCTTGTCATCGACACCAAGAACCTCCTCGACGCCGAACGCTTGCGAGGCATTGGCTTTCAGTACCTCGGCGTGGGACGAGGTTGATTTCTGCTGTTTGGGCCCGTCCTGAAGATCACTGTGAAGTTCTGTCGCACGTTTTGGGATCCCCGGCCACCCTCTCTGGCTGGGGATTTTTTAATCCTGCGGTTAGAGCCTCTTCCGCCGCCATTTTCCACCTTGCGGCCCGGCCCCGCGCCTTTCCTTTGCTATAATCATAGGGTCACGGTGGGTGTAGTTCAGTGGTAGAACTCCGGACTGTGGCTCCGGCTGTCGTGGGTTCGAATCCCACCACCCACCCCAAAATCCCCTCCCCGTATTTCTTCCTCCAATTTCATCGTTCACCATGGAAAGAACGCAAAGTTCATTTGTGCTTTTTGCTTGTTTGGTCTACGATTTCGGGCTACTTCGGTGGAATCGGCATGTGGTCGCGTACGCAAATAGTCGTCTTTATTCTGGTTGTGCTCGCCAGTTTCGGCGTGCCTGCCTCTGCAACAGCTTCTGCGGAGGGACTTGGCCGCTACGTGCACAAGGCTAGAGCAGGAGTTTTTTCATTGACTGCCGCCGCGCGCACCCAACACGAGTTTCTATTGAGTGACTCAAAGGGGCTCGTATTTGCCGTGGTGCTTTTTCCGTATGCTCTTTGGCTACTGCTATATCTCTTCCTGCGTCACGACGCCCAGCGCCTGAAGTCTCTTCTGCCGTGGCTCATTTGGCTTGCTTGGATTTTCTTTGGAGTGAGCGGCACCTTTCTCGTCTTTACCAACCAACACCGGCTTTTCGCTGTTGCCCTCGCCTTGTACGGGACATTTCGCTTACTGGCAGAGTGGGTCCGCCGTAAATCCGGCCAGGAAGAACCCACCCCTTCGTCCGACGGCTGGTGGCCGACTGAAAAATAAGCTACTTGTGAAGGGTCTTGGCCCGTCGCTAATCGCTAACAGCTAATAGCTGCTTCCTGCCTCCCTTACATCCACGTTTTCGCCTTGTACTGTCTATACTCGTCGCCAAACTTCTCCTCCAACACGCGTCCCTCGGCCCGTGCGCGCATCACCTGCATTGGTATCAGGATGAGCAGTCCCAGCAGATACCGCGGCTTGTCGACATACAGCGCCAGTCCCGACAGACCAATCGCCGAAAACACGTACACCGGATTGCGAATGTATGCGTAGATTCCGTTCGTTACCAGTCGCCGTGCCTGCGGAGTTACCGAGAACGAATTTCCTAACTGGTACCGCGCCAGGGTCAGCATTGCGATCCCCACTACAGTGAGAACCATTCCCGCGAGTTCCATCGCTCCCATGTGCTCCGGCCGGTATTGCAGCAATATGTACGCAATCACCACCGGCGGAATAGCGATGAAAGCCATCGCGTAAAGATTGATTGCACCCGCGTCTTGTCCTGCCGCTACTTCTCCGCAGGACGGGCAATTGCTGGAGCCATCAGAAATCTCTTTGCCACACGCCTTACAGTTCATATCCCTCCCCACTCATCTCCGGTTGATTGCCAACGAAGGACGCCAGATATCTTGCACTAGAAGCGGTCTCATAAATGTTTGAGAAGCATGAGGAGACAGGCGAGGTGGACGAAGCCGAGGAAGTTCTCGATGTGGTATTCCCATCGGGTAACAAGTCTGCGGTAGTTGTGCATCCAGGCGAA
>JAJXZT010000043.1 GCA_021779935.1 Acidobacteriota bacterium | reverse complement strand
TGGTAATGATGCCCTGCAGGGCGTTCGGGCCGGAGACATTTGCACGGAAATTGAGGTACTGGAAGTACTGCTGCGAAGCCGTGGTGTAGGTGGTAATCGATGTACGGTCGAGCGAGTACGTGAGGCCGACGCGCTTGAAGGAACGGTGCAGCGGATAGCTGGCGGAAATCGTGAATCCGGTGCTGTTCTGCGTGAAGTTCTGCAACGCGTCGAGGTAATTCTGCGGCAGGTTGAGGTTCGTGCCGTAAGAGATATTCGCCTGCTTCGCCTGGTTGTAGTTATACCGGCGCGAGTAGACGGTGAACCCGACCTGCAACGGGCGGTCAAACATGTACGGCTCGGTAAAGCCGAACAGGATATCGCGCTGGTAGCTGCCAACGCTGGCAGAAACGCTGAGCGTTTCGCCGAGTCCGAGGAAGTTGTTGGTCTCGTAATTGATTCCGACGAACGAGCCGGCAAGTCCACTGACGCCGCCGGTGAGGCCGATGGAGTTCTTGCCCTTCTCCTTCACCTTCAACGTGATGTCGACGGTGTGGTTCTCGGGGTTCTGCTTGACCTCGGTATCCTCGTCGGGCTTGAGCCGCTCGAAATAATTCAACTGGTTCAAGCGGAGCAGGCTCAGTTCCCAGAGCTGACTGTTGTAGACGTTTCCTTCTTCGAGCGCCAGTTCGCGACGGATGACCTTGTCGCGGGTGGTGGTGTTGCCAACGAATTCGATGCGCCGGACATAGAACGGCTTACCCTCGTCGATATCGATATCGAGCGTGATGAGCTTCTTGTTCTCGTCGAAGACGGTGTTCGGCACGGGGCTGAAGTTGATGTAACCCTGCGAACCGTAGATCTTGCGGAGTTCTTCCAAACCCTTGGCAATCGCAGTGCGATTGAAGACGTCGCCATCCTTGATGCGGAAGGCCTTGCGGAGCAACGCGGAATTCGGGAACGCCTTGTTGCCGGTGAAATTGATCTGCTTCAGGCGATACTGGTCGCCTTCTTCCACCGGAACAGTAATATCGACAACCTTGCCGTGGTAGGTCTTGAAGGGGAAGTACCAATGGAGGCCGCCGACGTCGCGAATCTTGGTCTGCGGGTCCTCGACAACGGCTTTCTGGAAGCCCTTGTCCTGGTATGCCAGGCGGATGCGCTCCTGATCCTCGTTCAACTTGGTGGCGTCGAAGGTACGCGCAAACAGGCCCTCAAGAATGATGCTGTGCGGGATGCCAATCGGCTTGGTGTTCTTCATCGCCGAGCGCAGGTAGCGCGAGCTGACGCGCTTGTTGCCTTCGAAGCGGATCTTGCCGACCTTGACCTTGGGGCCTTCCTTCACGTTAAAGATGATGCGGACGGCGGCCGGAGGAATCTGTTGCACTTCAGTGCGGATGGTGGCGAATTGACGGCCATGGGCAGCCAGCAGATCTTTTATCGCGACTTCCGCCTTTTTTACCTTGGTCGGATCGAACTGGCTCTCCGGCGAGAGACCGACCTTCATATCCTTGAATTTATCGAGTACGTCCGACTGCGATACGGAATTGAGGCCGAGATATTTGATCTCGCGGATTGTCGGCTTTTCCTTGACGTAAACGTGAATGATCCAGCCTTTGGGGCTGGCTTCACGCTCGAATCGCAAATCGTCAAAATAGCCCGTATTCCACAGAGAGTTGAAATCCCGTTCCAGCGAACTCTGGTCGTAGACGTCACCCGGCCGGGTAAACATACGTGCCTTGATCGTCTCCTGCGGAATGCGGCGATTACCATGGATCTCGATCTTCTCGATGATCCCCTGCTGCGCCGCAGCTACGCCACACAGAACCAGTACGATGGCGACTAAACGCACGAAGACACTCCAGCCGCTCATTATGGAGCGGCCACCCTGGGGCGCAACACTGACCTGATGAATGCCAGAAATAGGAAGACCCTCGATCGCTTGAACTATCGGAGCGCGGAATTGCCAATTATACAGGGTGGCCAGCATGAAATACCACGCCGACACCCTGAAACCCTATCCCTTGCCCTCTTGGGGGGAAGTCCCTGCCCGGACGACCACCGGCCACGTTTGGTGGCCGTAACGATACGCTACGGCCGAATCGCCTCGACATCCACCAGAACGGAATAGAAAGTCGAGCCGCCTCCCATGTCGGTAAGGCGCTGGGAGGTAAGCACGTTTACGTTGTGTCCCGTGGGCGAAAGCTTGGCCCAGTGAAGACGGGCAACCACCATGCCTGGCTGGGCCGCGCCGTCTACCCGGCACTCCAGGCGAAGTTCTCCTCGTGAGTTAAACACTCGAACCGCGTCTCCGTCTCGGATGCCACGAGGATTTGCGTCCTGCGGGTGAATTTCCAGGTAGTTTTGACCCTCCATTCGCTGAAGAAGGGGCAAGTTGGCGAAGCTGGTATTGAGGAAGTTGTCACACTTCCGGGCCAGTAATTCCAGGGGATACCGCTTCGAATTCTCCGAGTGCCGCGATTCGACGGGAGGGATGAAGGAGATTACCGGATCAAGTCCCGCAGACGCCATGGACTCGCTGTAAAACTCCGCCTTCCCGCTGGGCGTGGGAAAGCCGTTGGCAAACGGCAGGAAGAAATTCTCACCGGCGACCATTTTGTCGCTTCCGTTCGCGGCAAAATTCAAGCGAACAAAGTGTTCACGCTGGAGCCGATCGCGGTCGATTCCTTCCAGCCATGGGTGGTCGCTGGAAAGCGCCATGTCGATGATCGTGTCGTCAGCTTCCTTCAGGCACTCGTCGTCGAAGCCCATTTTTTGCGCGAGAGCACGGAAGACATTGGCGTTGCAACGCGCTTCGCCGAGCGGCGCAATCGCCTGATCGGAGATTTGCAGGAAATAATGGCCGTACGCGGTCTGCAAATCCTTGTGCTCGAAAAATGTGGTGGCGGGCAACACGATGTCCGCGTAGTCGGTGGTGTCCGTCATGAACTGTTCGTGTACGACGGTGAAGAGATCAGGACGCGAGAGTCCGCGGACCACCGCATTGCGGTCAGGGCACACTGCCGCAGGATTGCAACTGTAGACGAAAAGCGCCCTCACCGGAGGGTCGTCAAGATGATTGAGGATGTCGCCCAGCTTGTTCATGTTGAGCAGGCGCGTTGCGTGACCTGCCGACATGGACATCAAGTCCGGCCGCTTCAGGGCGTCGCGATTGAGCGGATAGGCTCCGCTGGTGGAGAGTTGCAAACCTCCGCCGGGATGCTGCCATGACCCGGTGAGGCAGGGCAACATGCAGATGGCTCGCATGGCCATGCCGCCATTTTGCGAACGTTGCACGCCGTAATTTACGCGGATGGAGGCAGGAGTATTGGTCGCATATTCCCGAGCAAGGCGGCGGATGTCGTCCGCACTGATGCCCGTCCACTGCGAAACGCGCTCGGGCGGATACTCTGCCGCACGCTGCCGGAGCTGCTCGAAGCCAAGCGTATGTTTCGCGACAAACTCGCCATCATGAAGGTTCTCGCCGATGATGACGTGCATCAAGCCGAGTGCGAGGGCGGCGTCCGTGCCGGGATGGATCGGCAAATACCAATCCGCAAGCTTTGCGGTTCGCGTCGGGTAAGGATCGATGACGATGAGCCTTGCGCCGTTGCGCCGCGCCTCCTCGACGAACGGCCAGAGGTGGACGTTATTGCCGTGGATGTTGCATGCCCAGGCAATGATCGTGCGCGAATGACGAAACTGCTCCGGCTCCGTGCCCAGCTTCATGCCGAGCACGCTGAGCAATCCGGCTTCTCCGGCAGATGAGCAGATTGTCCGGTCGAGTTGCGACGCACCCAACCGGTGAAAGAAGCGGCGATCCATCGTGCTTCCCTGGATCGTTCCCAGGGTTCCTCCGTAGGAGTAAGGGAGGACGGCCTCGGCTCCGAACTCGGCGCTTACCTCGCGAAATTTTGCGGCGATTGCGTCCAGTGCAGTGTCCCACGAAATACGCTCGAAGGCCTCGAGGCCTCCAGCGCCTTTCGGCGCGATGCGCCGCATCGGATAAAGCAGGCGGTCGGGCGAGTAGACGCGATCAAGGTACTTGGCGACCTTTGCGCAGAGAAAACCGCGCGTGATGGGATGCCGCGGATCACCCTGAATCTTCGTCGCACGCCCATCTTCGACCGTGATGAGCACACCACAAGCATCCGGGCAATCGTGAGGACAGGCGGCGTGAACAACTTTTTTCATGGGAGAAGGGAATTATGGCATAAGAGGGGCGTGGACACATCGCGTCTTGTGACGGTCAGAAAAGATAAAGATTCTCGTGGCATCTCCGTTGGCATTGAAGGCGGAGCAATCGATGACGGGACTTCATCGCACTAGAACCTGCGCGGTCGCACGCTCACTGATTACGCCGTTGTAAGTGTGGGTCAAGCAGCAATACGAGTGCCCCGGCGCCCAAGATTCCTAACGCCATCGTCGGCCACAAAGACAGGTTGCCGTGGTACGCAAAGATTAGCGCAATAATGGCCGTCGCGGCCGGGATCGTAATTAAGATTTTGATGGCGATCCTCTCCGCAGGAAGATATGCAATCACGTAGAGGAACAGGACCTCTACGACGATCATCACAGCAAAGGGTAGCGGCAATAACGACCGGTGGAATGCCCAGACGAGCGCTATCGTGATGATCGCTGCAATTGCGCCGACGCGTTGCCAGACGTTCATGGAACCACCTCGGGACCACTGGGGCTCAGTCAGCGCACTCTACCTGAAGTCCGGGAAGGTTGGCGTGCATAAACCTGCCTTGTTCTGATTCTAGAAAGATGTGCATCCCGCCGGGGTTTCCACCGTGCAGATGGGAAACTACAACTCAGGTGGGGGGTATGTACTTCGGTAATCAAGAGACGGGTCCAGCGGACCAGGAAGAAAGGTCCGTGCTCGAAGCAGCGTTTCCGGGTTGGGAAGCACGGTTCCACGAGTGCGACCAGAAAGACGTTCTAGGCGATCTCGCCATGAACGGTGCTGACCCGTTTTACCTCGAAAAGCTTCTATTAAAGTGGCTCCACGTCAAGCTTGCGGGTGGAGGGTCAGTGGATTCTCCGATGGAGGCTGCGCCTGGAGGCCCGTCACCCCAGTCGCCAGCCCCGGCCCATTCGGATGAGCCCTCTGCCCGCTTCGAAACCTCTCCGGTGGTTGCGTCAGCAGCGGCCTCCGCGTGCGAAAAGGAAGCCTATCTATTGACGTTGATGCACGAGTACCTGGTTCGCACGTACAGGGGGACGGCCGATATCTGGGAGCGAATTGCGTCGATGACCACGGCTGCTCTCCGGGCCGCTCCGAGCGACAGTCCAGCAGCCGCCCCCGAGGACATTAAGCAGAAGATACAGTGCTTCCGGCGCATCTGCGCGCGCGAAATGTTCGCCATCGACGACGAAGTTGAGGCCCAAATATTGAGTTCCGACAGCCAGTCAGGGATCAGTTCAGAAGCCGTAATGAGCTATTTTGTGATGCGTTCTTTTAATCGGCCTAGGCAAGCACGCTTCCAAAAGGCGGGCTGATTTTCGAAATGTTACCGCCGTAATCTTTCCTTCGTGCAAGCGCACGAGAGCGCCGATTCCAGCCCAATTTCTGAATTCAGAACAAACGAACACACTGGCGAGTGCGCGGTCTGCATATTCACTGGCCGAGTTTTCGTCGGCGGCAAAAGGAAAAGGGCGCGCCGATGGGCACGCCCTGATCCGATGCAGGCAGATAGATCAGACCTGCATGATCTCTTTTTCCTTTGCTTTGGCCATCTCGTCCATTTTCTTGATCTCGTCGTCGGTCAGCTTCTGCATCTGGTCGAGCGAACCGCGCTCTTCGTCTTCGGTGATCTTCTTGTCCTTCATCGCCTTCTTGATGGCATCATTGCCATCGCGCCGGATATTGCGGACGGCGGTGCGATGATCCTCGAGCACCTTGTTCAGGTGCTTCACCATTTCCTTGCGGCGATCTTCCGTCAAAGCGGGCACGGGTACTCGTATGAGCTTGCCGTCGTTCATCGGATTGAGGCCGAGATCGGCTGTACGGATGGCCTTTTCGACCGCGCCAATCAAGCTGACATCCCAAGGCTGTACCGTGATCAACTGAGGCTCAGGAGCGCTGACATTCGCGACCTGGTTCAGCGGCATCTGTGATCCGTAGGCCTCGACGTGGACCGCATCGAGCATGTGGACCGAGGCGCGGCCGGTGCGTTGTGCCGCCATCTCCTTGCGAAAGTCCTCGACGGCCTTGTCCATGCGAGCTTTCAACTGGAGGAAGGTGTCTTTGAGTGCGGGCAGTGCCGCCATGCTGACTTGAGCCATAATTCTCCGCCTGATTCGATGAATTCAAAAGAGCGATTATACAGCGTGGTACAAGGGGGAAAGGGAAACAGCAGGCAAATACGAAGCTGCTGAATAAAAAGCAGGGACCCCACCCTGTCGCAAACTGCGCGCGTCCTGAGTAGGGCACCAGGAGCCCAATGCAGGTTAGGCCGTGACGATCGAACCGACCTTTTCGCCCAATACGACGCGCCGGATGTTCCCATAAGTATTGAGGTTGAAGATGATGATCGGCAGGTCGTTCTCGCGACAGAGGCTGATGGCAGTGGCGTCCATGACGCGCAATCCCTGGCTCAGCACTTCGGTGAAGCTGATCTTGTCGAACATGGTCGCGTCCTTCACCTTGGCTGGATCGGCGTTGTAAATACCGTCGACCTTGGTGGCCTTCATGATGACGTCTGCCTTGATTTCCATGGCGCGCAAGGAGGCGGCGGTATCGGTGGAGAAATAAGGATTGCCCGTGCCGGCGCCAAAGATGACGACGCGTCCCTTTTCCAGGTGACGCATGGCACGCCGGCGAATGAAGGGCTCGGCTACCTGGTTCATTTCGATTGCCGACATGACGCGGGTAAACGTGCCGCACTTTTCCAGCGCGTTCTGCAACGCCAGCGCGTTGATCATGGTGGCGAGCATGCCCATGTGGTCGGCCGAGACGCGGTCCATGTCGCTCGATTGCTCGACGCCGCGGAAAAAGTTTCCGCCGCCGACGACAATGGCGATCTCCACGCCCAGCTTGTGGACATCGGTGATTTCCGCCGCGATTTCGCTGACGCGCTCGCTATCAACGCCAAAGCCTTTATCCGCGGCGAGCGCTTCGCCGGAGAGCTTGAGGAGAATGCGTTTATAAACAGGTGAAGACATAGTTACTGATTAGTGTAAATGATCAGGACGCGATGGAAGAAGGCTGCCGCATAAATGCCGGAAAGTGCCACGGCCCCTCTCCCGAGCCCTCATACCAAAAGCGAACGGCCTGCTACAACGCGATTTCCTTTCATTCAATTGTCTTCCGACGGTCACTATACTGGCCTTGTTTGCATGGGGATTTCAGCAGCACAAACACCTTACAAGAACACAATCGCGCAATTGCGGCGAAAGGAACGACTACGATGGAAGCGACAATTGAAGTCCAGAGTGTCTCCATGCCCCGCATCGGAGACAAGGCCCCGGCGTTCAAGGCCGTCACCACGCAGGGCGAGATCAACTTCCCCGATCAGTTCGCTGGCGGCTGGGTGATTCTCTTCAGTCATCCGGCGGATTTCACGCCGGTTTGCACCTCGGAGTTCATGACGTTTGCATCGAGAGAGGCGGAGTTTGCGAAGTTGAACTGCAAACTGGTGGGACTCTCGGTGGACGGACTCTACAGCCACATCGCGTGGCTGCGCACGATCAAGGACAAGATCGAATTCAAGGGCATGAAGAACGTCGAAGTGAAGTTCCCACTGATCGAAGACATCACGATGGAAGTGGCGCGCAAGTACGGGATGATCCAGCCGGGCGAGAGTTCGACGAAGGCTGTGCGCGCGGTGTTCTTCATCGATCCGAAGGGCACGATCCGCGCGATCATCTATTACCCGCTCAGCCTGGGACGCAACTTTGACGAACTGTTGCGCGTGCTGGCCGCATTGCAGACGGCGGACAACTTCTCGGTGGCCACGCCCGCGGACTGGCATCCGGGCGACGACGTGATCGTTCCGCCGGCGGGCTCCTGCGGAGCGGCCAAGGATCGCATGGAGGGCAAGGACCAGGTAAACTGCGGCGACTGGTTCTTCTGCACGAAGAAGATCGAGAAGGAGAAGGTGCTGGCAGCGATCCACAAGAAGAAGTAAAGCAAAGTACATGAGGGCTCGAGTAGTTGAGCAGCCGTGGCTGAAGGCGAGAGGAGCAGTTTGCCAGGGCGCAATGAAAGGAGGAGGCGGATCGATGTCACATCAACAGCAGGAGGATGGCGGCCAAGCCAGAACCGGATTTCGCGTCGATCGAGTCGTCATATCGAGCGTGTTGTTTACCGTCGCATTGCTTATTCCAGTTCCAACATGCGTGGAGAATGCTTTATACAAGGACGATCTCATACGTCAAGCTGGAGGATTTGCGTTATTGTCGAACATCCTTGTTGGGCTTCTGGTTGTCTGGACGGGGTTTCTGAAGAGACGGCTTTCCGCATGGTTTGTGATGTTCGTTATCGTGTGGGTAGGAGCATTCTCGATTCTGGTGCTGCCACTGTTTCAGCACACGATGGGACCAACGCTGACCGAGGCCATTCATGACGCTCTGGAAGGTCCAGGGCCCGCACGTGCGACAGCAGAGGGAATCCTACTGTTCATCGTGCTGCTGATTGCCCTGCTCCTGCCGATCAGGTCGTTTTTTTTCGTTCCGACGGCCAACGATACTTGCGAGAAAGGGTGACGACTGAGGTCCGGAGCGTAGGATCACGCAAAAACAAACGGGGCGGATGATCCGCCCCGTTAAGGTTTACGGTCGCCAGTCCGGCGACATGTGACAGGAAAGACTTCACTCAGCCTTGGCTTCTTCCGCCGCCGGCTTGGTAACAGCGACGGTCTCGCCGACCTCGCCAACCTTGAAGCGTGCGAAGCGCCGGACGGTGATGTTCTCGCCGAGCTTGCCGATGACGGTGGCAATCAGTTGAGAGATGCTGACCGTCTGTTCCTTGATGAAAGGCTGCTCCAGCAGGCAGACTTCCTCGTAGAACTTCGCCATCTTGCCCTCGACGATCTTCTCGATCACCGGGGCGGGCTTGCCGGTCTGGGCAGCCTGCGCGCGGTAGATCTCCTTTTCCTTCTCGAAGGCCTCGGGTGTGACGTCTTCCTTGCGGACGAACTTCGGGTCGACGGCGGCGATGTGCATCGCGATGTCGTGCACAAGGTTCTGGAAGTCCGTGGTGCGGGCGACGAAGTCGCTCTCGCAATTGACCTCGAGCAGCACTCCGATCTTGCCTCCGGCGTGGATATAGCTGGTGACAACGCCTTCGCTGGTGGAGCGGGTGGCCTTCTTGGCGGCCGTGGCCATGCCCTTCTTGCGGAGCACGACGAACGCCTGCTCCATGTCGCCCTTGGCCTCGGTGAGAGCGTTTTTGCAATCCATCATGGGAGCGCCGGACTTCTCGCGGAGCTCCTTCACCATTGCTGCGGTGATATCTGCCATTTCGTAGGAACCTTTCTGAAGAATGCGGGCCGTTTCCGGCCTTACGCCTCGGAGCCTGCGCTCCATTCATCTTCGCTATGACGCGGGGTTGAATCCCCGCTTTCCAATTCATACCCGTGCAGGACGGGCCACTACAAAACGACCCGCGCCATGGACGCAGCGCGGGTCAGTCTGAACTCGCTTTGATCGTCGCCCGGAAAACTAAACTTTTTCTACTGAAGCCTCGTCGCCTGCGTCGTCGAGCGTTTCGATCTCCGGCTGCTTGCGTACGCCCTTGCCGAGCACGTCTTCCATCTTGACGTCTTCGGCGGCAGCTGCGTCCGCTGTCTCTGCCGGTGCATCGCCGGTTGTTTCGGCCATGCTGATGCCGGCGGCCAGATCGGCAGCCTGCTTGTCGGTCGCCGCCTGTGAACCCTCGACCACCGAATCGGCGATCTTCGAGGCAAAGAGGCGGATGGCGCGCAGGGCATCATCGTTGCCGGGAATGACGTAATCGACTTCACTCGGGTCGCAATTGGTGTCGACCACTGCGACAACCGGAATGCCCAGCTTGCGCGCTTCCTTCACGGCGATCTGCTCCTTGTTGGAGTCGATCACGAACAGCGCATCGGGCAGGCGGTTGAGATTCTTGATACCGGCGAGGTTGGCTTCGAGGTGCTTGCGCTCGCGCTCCAGTTTTACAACTTCCTTCTTCGGGAGCAGCTCGTAGCGGCCATCGGTGGCCATCTCGTCGAGGTCCTTCAGGCGCTTCACGGACTTCTGTACCGTGATCCAGTTGGTCAGCAGACCGCCCAACCAGCGCTGGTTGATGTAGAACATGCCGCAACGCTTTGCTTCCTCGGCAACCGCGTCCTGTGCCTGGCGCTTGGTGCCGACAAAAAGAACAAGCTTGCCGTCCGCGGCCTGCTCGGTAACGAACTTGGACGCTTCCTTGAACATCTTCAGCGTCTTCTGCAGGTCAATGATGTAAATGCCGTTGCGCTCGCCGAAGATATACTCCTTCATCTTCGGGTTCCAACGCTTGGTCTGGTGCCCGAAGTGAACGCCAGCTTCGAGCAACTCTTTCATCGTAATGTTTGCCACGCAACCTCCCAGTTGGTTTGCATCCTCCGCGTTGTGATGGATTCCCCATCATCGGGCGCTTTGGATTTGCATTCCCGTGCCCGCCCCGTTGTGAACCGA
Organism: Acidobacteriota bacterium; assembly: GCA_021779935.1. Taxonomy (GTDB): domain Bacteria; phylum Acidobacteriota; class Terriglobia; order Terriglobales; family Acidobacteriaceae; genus JAJXZT01. The sequence continues at coordinate 47,464 of JAJXZT010000043.1, read as the reverse complement.
ACAGCGGGAGCGAGAAGAATTAGGTTCCGGATGACAACATCGCAACTTGCACCGCCGGAACCAAACGATGCGAGAGCGAAACCTTTTGCCAGGACAGCGCAAAGCTCCGGACCTGGGCCCGGAGCCAGCCAAAGCGTTTAGCGCTTGCTGAACTGGAAGCGCTTGCGGGCGCCCTTCTGGCCGTACTTCTTGCGTTCCTTCTGGCGAGCGTCGCGGCTCATGAAGCCTTCGGCCTTCATCTTGGCGCGGAATTCAGGATTGAACTCCTGCAAGGCGCGAGCCGTGCCCATGCGGACTGCGCCGGACTGTGCCGTGACACCGCCGCCCGAGCAGGTGGCGACCACGTCAAAGCTGGCGACCGTCTCGGTATGCACCAGGGCCTGCTTGGCGGTGATGCGCTGCGCTTCCGTCACGAAGTACTCGTTGAACGGCTTGCCGTTGACCTTGAACTCGCCCGTGCCAGGGCGAAGGAACACACGGGCCACGCTCGACTTGCGGCGTCCCGTCCCGTAATACTGAACCAAATCAGCCATTGAAAATTCCGATCCTTGAAGTCGTTACTTCGCGGCCAGCACTTCGGGCTTCTGGGCCTCATGCGGGTGCTTGTCGTCGCGATAAACTTTTAGCTTCTTTGCCATGGCCTTGCCGAGCTTGCTCTTGGGCAACATGCCTTGGATGGCTTCCTGCACGATCAGCTCGGGCTTGCGTTCGAGGCGCTTGAGAAATTCTTCTTCCCGCAGGCCACCGGGATACCCCGTGTAGTGACGATAGACCTTGGCGCTTGCCTTGAGGCCGGTCAACTTCACCTTGCTGGCGTTGAGCACGACGACGTGGTCGCCAGTGTCGAGGAAGGGCGTATAGCGGGGGTTATCCTTGCCGGAAAGAATGCGCGCCACACGAGTTGCCAGGCGACCGAGGGTCTGACCATCGGCGTCGACAACGTACCATTTACGCGCAATCTCCCCCTTGGGGAAATACGTAGACATTCCAAACTCTCCCTGAATGTAAAAACCGCTGAGAAGACCGCGCACGGCTTCCGTCCCCGTGAGCACTTGCTCAAGGGGAACCCCGTCCAAAAAGCATGGCTCTTTGGGACCCGAAGGCACCTCTAGACTTTAATCCGAGGTTCCTGGCACGCACTGGTGCGGGGTGAGCCCGTCAGCCGAACAACTCTGCGACGGGGACCGTCAGGCGGGCAACCGCAGGACAGCCGAAAGACTTTATGCTAGTGCAAGGCGCCACGGAATGTCAACGCGGGAAGGCCAAATCGCCAGCCCCGCGGAACCCAGGGAACCCTGTTTTCGCTTTTGTTATTCTATCGCGTCCGGCGAAGAATGGCGAGTATGTCATTTACTGATCACTCACGCCGATGATCGTTCGACTTGCTCAAGCTACGATTCGAACCGGCGCACTTGAAAACAGACGGCACGCCACTCCCGGTGGTGATCGCCATTGAGATCAATTTTCAACTGGGATAATCGGCGAAATCTTTCTGATCGTCTCACGATGTGAGCCGAAATGCGCGACTCTTATGCCGCTTGGGTGCACTCCTTCACTTTGGCTGGAGAATAATTCGGTCGTATGACCTTCGTCACTTTCTTCCTTTTGCGATTGTCGTAGGATATCTTCAGATGTCCTCAGGTTCTCCACATGAAGCAGCGCAAAATTCTTCTCTCGCTGATTACCGATAAAAACGACTACCAATGCGAACAGGCAACGTCTGCACGGCGTGAAGCCGACCGGCTCGGTGTGTCGCTTGAAATTATCTACGCGGATAGCGATCCACTTCGACAGAGCAGTCAACTGCTGGACGCGATCTTCGGAAAGGGAGTGGAGAAGCCCGACGTCATCTTGTGCGCCCCGGCGGGCACCTCGATGTCGCAGGTGGCGCAGGCCGCGGTGAGCGCGGGTATCGGATGGGGTGTGCTGAACCGCGACGCCGATTACCTGGCCGGCCTGCGGCGGAACGCCAAGGTTCCGGCGTTTGTCGTTACCACGGATCAGACGGAGATTGGAAGGATACAGGGAAGGCAGTTTGGCGTACTGATGCCAAAGGGCGGAAACGTGCTCTACCTGCAGTTGCCCTCCGGGAGTGCCGCGGCCCAGGCGCGTACGGAAGGCATGATGTCGGCCAAACCGGGCAATGTAAATATCAGGACGCTGCGTGCGCAGTGGACGGAAGAAAGTGCTTTCAATGCGATAACCACCTGGCTGCAACTTTCGACTTCGCACGAGGCCAAGGTTGGACTGATTGCCGGACAAAATGACAGCCTCGCGCTGGGAGCGCGACGGGCGTTCGAGGCCGGCACCAATGGTCCCGAGAAAGAGTACTGGATGGGGCTTCCGTTCCTGGGCTGCGACGCTTGTCCGGAATCAGGGCAGCAGTGGGTGAAAAAAGGATGGCTCACTGCCTCGGTCGTTCTTCCAGTCACTGCCGGTGTTGCGCTGGAATTGGCGGTTCGCGCCGTTGAAGCCGGAAGCCAACCGGTACAACAGACTGTGATTAAGCCAAAATCGTTCCCTGCTCTCGAATCGCTGACCGCAAAATAGCGTTGTAAACATGTCCCGCGCGAATTGCCTCTTGCGGGAGATACGACAGTGTGTCCGATGAGGATACTGCTGGTCGTATAACCATCGTTACTTTCCCTCTGATATGGATGTCGTAGGATGTCTCGGGATCATCCTCCATGAAACAGCACAGAATTCTTCTTTCCCTGATCACGGACCAAAACGACTATCAACGCGAACAAGCTGCCGCTGCGCGCCGGGAAGCGGGACGGCTTGGAGCGCTGCTCGACATTGTCTATGCCGACAGTGACCCGTTGCGGCAGAGCAGCCAATTGCTCGACGCGATCTACGGCAAGGGAGTGGCGAAGCCCGACGTCATTCTTTGCGAGCCCGCCGGAACCACAATGCCGCAGGTGGCCCAAGCCGCGGTGAGCGCCGGTATCGGGTGGGGAGTGCTGCACCGCGAAGCCGAATACCTTACGGATCTGCGAAAGAACGCAAAGGTCCCGGCATTTGTGGTCACCACGGACCAGAAGGAGATCGGCCGGATACAGGGCAGGCAATTTGGAGCTCTGCTACCGAAGGGAGGAAACGCTCTCTATCTCCAGATGCCGGCCGGAATTCCAGCGTCGCAGGCGCGCACCGAGGGGATGATGGCGACCAAGCCCGGAACGGTGAACGTAAGGATGTTGCGTGCGCAGTTCACAGAGGAGAGCGCCTTAAACGCGATCAACGCGTGGCTGCAACTATCGACGTCGCACGAGGCAAGAATCAACCTTATCGCGGCGCAGAATGACACGCTCGCCCTGGGGGCGCGCCGGGCATTGGAAGCCGGAACCTCCGGCCTCGAGAAAGATTACTGGATGAGTTTGCCCTACCTCGGTTGCGATGCCTGCCCTGAAACCGGTCAGGAGTGGGTAAAGAGGGGACTGCTTGCGGCATCCGTTGTCCTTCCGGTGGTCGCCGGTGTGGCCCTTGAGATGGCGGTCCGGGCGCTGGAGAGCGGCGTCGCACCGGCACAGCAGACGGTGATTAAGCCGGTGTCGTATCCCGCGCTGGAATCGCTGAAACCATTGTAGAGGCGGCCGCCACATTTTCTCGAAACACAAAGGGCGCAGCCGAAGCCGCGCCCTTTTCCACTTCTGCAATTCCTATTCGTAAGCCAGAGCGTCGATTGGATCCTTCTGCGCGGCCTTGAACGCAGGATAAAGCGCGCCGAGGATGGCGCCGACAATCGCGATGATCGCCGCCCGCAAGACCCATTCGGGCGACATCATGATGGTCAACAGCGGAAACATGTGGCGGATGGCCATGCGCGCCAGCATACTAACGATAATTCCGACGACAACTCCACAGACGGCAAGTGCGATCGTCTCCCGGAGGATCACGTTGACGATATAGAATTTGCTGCCGCCCAGTGATTTCAGGATGCCAATCTCCCGTGTACGCTCCATTACCGCCGTATACATGGACTGGAAGATGACGATGAAACCGATGATGACGGAGATTCCAATGACCACGTCGATAAACTTCGAAAAGCCCGGAAGGTTCTGCGCCGTCATCATCGACATGTATTCGGCCAGAGTGCGCACGCCGTAATTATCCATGCCAGGAATGGCCTGAATCGCCTTGGCCACGCCGTCTATATTCTTCGACTCATCGACCTTCACGTAAAAGATAGAGACTTTGCCGGTGGAGCCGGTGAGGTCCTGCAGCGTCGCCAGTGGCAGGTACTTGCGTGCGCCCTTGCCATGCAACACGATTCCGCAGACGCGGAATTTGTGGTTGAGGAGTTCCTGGGTTTCGCCAATGTGAATGTTTTTCTGGCTGGCGAAGATGTCGTCCACCAGCATATCGTCCGGCCCCTCGAACGGTCCTCCGGCCAGGTACTGAAAGGGCGCGCCCATCTTATTGAAGTCATTCGGAGACTTGGGATTGAGATCGATGCCGTCGATGATCTCCACATTGCCCTGCGTGTTGATCTGCATGGCGACCGGCGCAACCGCGGAGACGTGGGGCACCTTGCGCAGCAGGTCGGCGATCTTGATGGGAGCGGGGCTGCCGCTGATACCGGTGATAAAAGAGGCTCCCGGCGGCGTAACCATGATATCCGCGCCAACACCTTTCTGGCGATCGGCGGAATTTTCCAGGATGCCGATAGAGAGTCCGACAATCAGCAGGATCAGCGTGACTTCAATGGCAATCGCAATGATGCTGATGGCCGAACGTAACGGCCGGTGCACCAGGTTGGACACAATCATCTTGTTCATCGAATTAAGAGTACCAAATGCGCGAGGAGAGTTCCCGTCAATGTCCAGGATCTTGCGACCGGGCTGAAAAAACGCCGGAACTCTACTTGCTGCCGTTGAGGATTTTTACCTGTGCGCCGGGTGGTTGCTGAAGATCGAACTGCGCCGGCTTCAGTGGGACATTCAGTTTCAACTCGACGATGGTCAGGCCGACCTTGTACTCCTCCTGCGGCCTCACAATGTCGATATACGTCGGAAACGGAATCCCATTGAAATCCTTTACCGCCTGGTAAGTGGCGTCGGTGGCGACGTTGCCTTCGCGGTCAAAGATAAGTTGCCGGTAAGGAGTCATGTCGGTGCGGTCGAAGTAAATTTTGCGCGACAGAAACCAGTTTCCCTTGCCGTCGCGGCGAATGACGTCGAGACGATAGTTGGGCTGCTCGACCAGGCGATGTGTCTTGGGGTCTACCACGTTCTGCATCCCGCCTTCCATCACCGCGATTTCACTCTCTGGATCAATTGGCCGCATCAATAGCGCGTCCGAGAAAGCCTGTGGACGAAGGTTTTCCAGGGCGTTGGGAGACGGCTTGGTGATCTGGTTGGTGCCGATGATGAACTGGTTTTTGGGAGGGATGGAAAGCTTGAAGTCGTGACCGTTGCTGACCATGTCAAAGGCGCGGTTGCGGACGATAGGGAAGAGCCCGATCATGCGCAACATGGCCGGCTTTTCAGCGAGGATGTAGCCGCGGATCTCCTGGTACTCGGTGACCTTGCCTTTTTTCTGTCCGCCCACCGTGGTGTCGATGTCGACGGTCGCGTTCAGAGTAGTAATTTGCGCCGCAGCCTTATTGACGATGTCGATAAGCTGCTGCTGCGTGGCCTCTTTCAGCGGGGCGTTGGAGAGGCGCGACTCTACGCGATGCGAGCGGAACAGACATCCCGAGGTGCCAATCGTGCCGAGAATAAGGAGTGCCAAAAATATGCGAGCGCGCAACGTTGCCTGCCAGTGGGTAGTATCCAGCTTTTTAGTATATCGTTCGCGGCCCATGATTGTGGGCGGAAGACCACGGATACGGTGAAAGAAATGGTTCTCGCCCAGGCTGCCAGTATCCAGTATCCGGTCGGATTACTGGCGGGATTTCATCGCACGCCGGTATGCCGCGACATTGCGCTCGTGTTGTTGATAGTTGCTGGTAAAGCGGTGGTGGCCGTCTCCCGTGCCATCGGCGACAAAATAGAGATAGTCCGTCTTCGCGGGATGCATGGCCGCTTCAAGCGAGGCCACGCCCGGGTTGGCGATGGGTCCCGGAGGAAGTCCGGGATGCCTGTAAGTGTTGTAAGGAGAATCGGATTGCAGGTCGCTCTGGAAGATGGCGCCGCGATAACTTCCATCGAGCAGCGCGGCGTAAACCACCGTGGGATCGGCGGCGAGAGCGATGTTTTTGGAGAGACGGTTGTAGTAAACGCTGGCGACTTCGGGGCGCTCCGCCGGAATTGCCGTTTCCTTCTCGACAATCGAGGCCATGGTCACGACCTCGTGCACGTTCTGCGTCAGGCCAATCTTCTGTGCTTCCTGTTGGAAGCGATGGACCATGACGGCGGCGATGTCGCGCATCGATTGCGTGCGCGTGAACTCGTACGTATCGGGGAAGAGATATCCCTCGAGGGTTTTTGCCTGCGGGTCAATCCCTTGAACAAGCGCCGTGTCCGTCCGCGCCACTTTCAGAAAATCCTGGGCACTCCCGAGTCCGGCATCCTGCAAGGCGCTGGCAATGTCGAACATCGTGAAGCCTTCGGGAATCACGACGGTGTGCGAAAGGACGTCACCGCGCGCGATGCGGTCCAGAACCTCCTCCGCGTCAGCCGTGCGAACGAAACGGTACTCCCCCGCCTTGAGCTTGCGCGAGGGCTGCGCATAGTGGAGCAGGAGAAACGCATTGGCGCTACGGATGACGCCTGCCTTCTCCAGGATGCCGGCTACTTTTCTGCTCGAGGAGCCCGCCGGGAGCATGACGTGAGTTTCTCCGCGAGGCGTGACCGGGACCAATAATGCCCATGCGAGCCAGGCGGCAATCGCCAGCGCGCAGACGATGGCAAACTTGAAGATCGCGCGAAACATGCACGTCGAGTTTAGATGATCCGGGCCATTCTTGGGGAGTCGTCACGAGATGCAAGCCAAGGTTGCCTTCGTCCAGACAGCGGAACGCGACCATGTCGCTTGAAACCTGTGGGCTTCAATCTCATTCGCCGTGCTCGCGGCGGGACTTTCTTGCCTCCAGAAAATTCTGAAGAATGAGGACGGCGGCCAGTTGGTCCACGACTTCAGCCCGCCGGTGGATCGACATCTCCGATTCGCGAAGCACGCGGTTGGCCTCGACGGATGTAAGGCGCTCGTCCCACAGATGTACCGGGATGGCGAAGTGCTTGCGGAGGACTTCGACAAACTCCCGGATTTTCTCCGACTGCCGTCCCTCGGCGCCACTCATGCGGAGAGGCAAGCCGGCAACGATCTCCACCACCTCGTATTTGCGGATGACGGCTTCCAGCGCGGCGAGGTCTGTGCGCTTATTTTTCCGCCGAAGAGTTTGCATGCCTTGGGCGGTAATACCCAAAAGGTCCGTTACGGCCAGTCCTATCGTTCTGGACCCAATGTCCAGCGCAAGGATCCGTCCGGCAGATTTTGTCGTTTCATCGGATGACACTCCGCAAGTATAGTGGCTTCCGATAGATTGCCGCGTAGTCTGGGTGGATGAATATGCAAGCGCCAGAGGAATCCGTACCGGCAGCGAACAGCGAAACAGGCGAACCGAGCCCCGGACATCCGGCGCAGCACGATGGCGTACCTATCGTGGCGCCCATCGAGAATGAACGCCGCCGCCACTCGCGTGTGCAGGCGGCATCCCTTGCCGTCCTCGCATCCGGAGCAGTGTTGACGATGATGTATGTGGCCAAGCCCGTGCTCATCGTGATGCTCGTCTCGGTGCTGCTGGCGTTTGCGCTCGCTCCGATTGTCGATTTCCTGGAGCGGTATGTTCATTTGCCGAAGGCCGTGGGAGCGTTCGTGGCCGTGCTTCTGCTGGTCGCGCTCACCTACGGACTTACCTACCTTTCGTATAACAGGGCAGTGGGATTCCTTCAGCAGTTGCCACAGTATTCCGGCAAGATTCGCGAAACGGTGATGCGCTTCCGTGAGCACGCGGAGAACATCAAGAAGACAACCGAAACCGTCCTGTCGCAGGACCAGGAAGAGAAAAACGCGGTGACCGTGCGGCAGACCAGCAACTGGACGGAGACACTGACACAAGGCGCCGTCAATGCCACCGAAATCGTGCTGCTGGCTGGTTTCGTTCCGTTCCTTGTTTATTTCATGCTGAGCTGGCAGGAGCACGTGCGAACCGCCACGGTGATGCTCTTCCGCATGGATCACCGGCACACGGCCTATGTGACGCTGGGGCTGATTTCGGCAATGATCCGGAGTTTTATCGTGGGCAACCTGCTGGTGGGGATCTTCAGCAGCATTGTCAGCATCATCGCTTTCGGCGTCATCGGCGTGCCGTACTTCTACTTCATCGGCGCCATCAGCGGCTTCCTCACGCTGGTGCCCTATCTCGGCATCGTGCTGGCGATGCTGCCTCCGATCACCGCAGGCCTCGGCATCATCCACACCGAACAGTTCGTGGTCATTGTCTGTACCATCATCGCCCTGCACCTGTTCGCGCTCAACGTGCTTTATCCCAAGCTGATCGGGCGCCGGACGCAGTTGAACCCGCTGGCAGTCACCATAGCTTTGCTTTTCTGGGGATGGCTATGGGGAGCGGTGGGACTCATACTGGCGATCCCGTTAACGGCGGCGCTGAAGATTATTCTCGACCACATTGACACGCTCCGGCCATACGGAGCGTGGCTGGGCGAGTGACGCGACCGTTTGTTAGATCGCGGCGCATCGCCGGGGAATGAGGACTTCCGTCCGCTTCCTAGAACTCGCTCTTCACCGCGATCATGCCGGCGGCCATCGCCGTGCTGCCCTTCAGCGGGATACCTTCCAAAACGACATTCCCCGTCTGACCAAGGTCATGCAGCAGCGATTCCGCGGTTGTGTCATCCACTCCCGCCACTGCGACCAGGAACTCCTCGATGTCGTCTTTCTCCTCGAATAACTTGACGAATGTGTTGCTCACTTCCGTGATGGTGACTTGATATACGGGAGAGTCACCGGATAGGTTGCGACGGAAAAGATGTAATGTGCCTGCCATGACGGCGTAGATGCCACACGGCTCAAAACGGTTGCCAGACAGCACTTTTCAGGATTGACGCTGCGTAGGTTGAAGCTGAGATTACGCTTCGAAGCTGGCAGCCTCGGGGAAGCGCAGCTTGCCTTTGCCGAGAGCTTTGCGGAGTTCGTCTTCGACGTCGGTCTCTTCCCAGTTTCGCGCCATCGCCAGTTCACTGACGAGCAGGTAGCGGGCGCGTTCCAGCATCTTCTTTTCGCGGAAGCTCAGCGGCTTCTGCTGAGCGAGAAACAGCAGGCCTTTCAAAACGACTGCTACTTCCATCAGCGAGCCGGTCCGCATCTTGTCGGAGTTTTCCTTGAAGCGGTATTTCCAGTCGCTATTGCTCTCACACTTGCCGTCGGTGAGAAATTCGATGATTTTCTGGATTTCGCCGTTCTTGACGATGCGCCGCAGCCCCACGCTTTCAACGTTATGGAAGGGAACCATCACTTTCAGGCTACTCGACTTTATGCGAAGCAGGTAGAACTTCTGAACCGTAGCGCCGATCGTGCGTGAGCTGATCTGCTCAATCACGCCTACGCCGTGGTTGGGATATACAACTTTGTCGCCAATACTGAAGGTCGGAGTGCTCATGAGGGGCCCCGCGAAAGTTAGCAGGAGGCGAAGGGAACAAAATGATTATACGATCGTTAACTTGCCCCAGTCAATCTTACAAAGAGGTAACTGCCGCTGATACTATTCTTCAGCACGTACGTGGTGCTCCGTGGTGACCAGAAATATTCTCGTCAATCGCGCGTGTCCGCCTGCCGCTGTCAAAGCCGGTGAAGCGGAGCACACATCGCAGCGAGCGGCGGAGAGACAGTTCCCTTCCACGGTGGCGAGCTATAATACTTCGATGTATTGCAGCAGGCGGTGTTTGTAGATGCCGGAACATGTAAAGAAGAAACTCCAGGATGAGATCGAAATCCTGGAGCACGAACTCAATCACGAACTCCCGAAAGAACTGAAGAAGGCAGTGGCCCTTGGCGACCTCAGTGAGAACGCCGAGTACCACATGGCCAAGCAGCGGCAGGAGTTCGTACGCGCGCGCCTCGGCCAGCTAAAGAAACGCATGGCCGACCTGTCGCTGATCAACATGGCGAACATCCCCAGGGACAAGGCAGCCCTGGGCTCCACCCTGGTCATCTACGATTCGACCAAGGAAGAGGAGATCGAGTACAAGCTGGTGACCAGCGAGGAGTCCGACGTCACCAAGGGGCTCATCTCAACTTCATCTCCGATTGGCCGCGCCCTGATGGGCAAAAAAGTCGGCGATACGACGACCGTGGTAACTCCGAACGGTAAGCGCGAGCTGGAAGTTCTGAAGCTGACCACCATTCACGACGAGGCGGAATGACCTGGACAAGCGCAGTCGGCAAGGCATGCGGAAAGTTGCTCTACAAGATCGTGGACGGTCTTGCGCTTACGCGCATCTCGCCGAATGCCCTCACCTTCATCGGCCTGGTGATCAACGTGGTGGCGGCGCTGTTCTTCGGCTTTGCCAGCGCAGACAATAATCAGCCCCGCATGTTCCTTTACGCCGGGCTGGTCATTATCGGCGCGGGAATCTTCGACATGGTCGACGGCCGCGTGGCCCGCGCCACCAACCAGGTTACGGATTTCGGCGGCTTTTTCGATTCCGTCATCGACCGCTATAGCGACGTCGCCCTGTTCTTCGGACTGCTGGTCTATTACGCCCGGGCCAACCGCTTTTTCTACGTTGTACTGGTAGCGTTCGTCATGACCAGTTCGGTGATGGTCAGTTACACCCGCGCGCGCGCCGAATCCATGATTGAAAAGTGCAAGGTTGGTTTCATGGAGAGGCCGGAGCGCATCGTGCTGGTGATCATCGGAGCGCTGTTCAACCGCATGGCCCCGGTGCTATGGGTCATTGCCGTACTTTCCACCATTACCGTGATTCACCGCATCCGGTTTACTTACGAGCAGACGACCATGCGCCAGCAGGCCCGCGAGAATTCGCAGACCGCCCTCCAGAGCTAGCGCCGCGGCGATTCGTCGTATTCATCGGCTTGATGCTATCCTGTCAGGTTTCTGGTTCCGCCACGCCGCCACGCCGGTCGCGATTCGCGATGAGGCTGGCATGGGGCGCCACTCGCGCTCCGAGGGCCAGTGTAAATTCTGCGTTTGAGGCATTCTCTTGGCAAATCCCGTTCTCCTCGTGCATGGCGGCGCCTGGGCCATTCCAGACGACATGGTGGAAGCACATACCAACGGCGTAAACAACGCAGCCGGGGCCGGCTGGCGCGCGCTTGAAAAAGGCGGTTGCGCGCTCGATGCCGTGGAAGAGGCCGTTGCCGTTCTGGAGAACGACGATACTTTTGACGCTGGCCGTGGTTCGTTTCTCAACCGCGACGGCAAGGTACAACTGGACGCCCTCATGATGTGCGGCGCCACGCTGCGCGCCGGAGGCGTCGGTTGCGTCGAGAGGATCAAGAATCCCGTCCGCGCGGCCCGCGTGATTCTCGAAAAGAGCCCGCATATTTACTTTGTTGGAGAAGGCGCCGAGCGCTATGCCGAAGAGCATGGAGTGACACTCTGCGACAATGCCGACCTCGTCCTGCCGCGCGAACTCGAGCGCTGGAAGCAGGCGAAAGAGCAGTCCTACCTCACTGTCCCCAGCGAATTCTGCGGTCCAACCAATTCCCATGACACGGTTGGAGCCGTGGCTCTTGATGCCGAGGGAAACATCGCTGCGGCTACTTCGACCGGCGGCACGCTCAATAAGGCTCCGGGCCGTGTCGGCGACTCTTCGCTGATTGGCTGTGGATGCTACGCCGACAACGACACTGCGGCTGCTTCCACCACCGGTTGGGGCGAACCCATGATGAAGCTGGTCTTCGCCAAGTGGGCCACCGACCAGGTCACCTGGGAGCACTCGCCCGAAGAAGTCGCTCCGGAGTCGATCCGGCACCTTCATCGCCGCCTGAACGGCCATGGGGGAATCATCTTAGTAGACAGGCAGGGTCGGGTCGGAATCGCCCACAATACCCCCCGTATGGCTTGGGCTTTGAGGCGCCATGAGCATAGTAGTGCCGGAGTAAAATTTCCGAATTAGCCTTTCGTGCTGAATAATCATTCAGTTTGTCTTGCCTTTAAGTGGTCTCTGACATATAACACTCGGCGCACCTACTGGCGATGGTGGATGGCAATCGCATGGGGGTGGTGCCATTCCCAACGTAATTTAAAACCGGGTCCATACAGGCATCCGCTGTCGCCGAATTCTGCCTGCCCATTAGGGCACAAGGGATGAGACAAGCATGATCAGGATGTTGAGGCTGTTTGCGTTGGTCACCGTGCTGTCACTTCTTACGGCTTCGGCCGTGGCGCAAGTGGCGTCTGCCGAACTCCACGTAACCGTCAAAGACGCGAAGGGCGCGGTTGTGCGGAACGCGACCGTTACCGTCGAAAACGACATTACACACACGCGACGCGCGCAAACCGAAAACGTGGAGGGTGAGTACTCCTTCCGCGGCTTGCCGCCCGGTCACTACGTGGTGACAGTCCAGTCCGAAGGCTTCGCCAAGGCCATCGCCAAGGACGTGGTGCTGACCGTCGGACAGATCGCCGAGTTGCCCGTTGCGCTGCAGTTGGCAACCGTCAGCCAAGTGGTGAACGTGTCGTCGGCGGCAGACCTGGTCGAGACGCAGCGTACTTCCGCGGCGATGACCATTGAACAGACTCGCATAGACAATCTCCCGATCAATGGCCGTAACTACATCAACTTTGCGCTAACCGATTCTCAATTCGCGCGCGACGACGCGCCCAGCATCGGCGCCGCACCGACCTCCGGTCTCAATGTCGGGGGGCAGCGGGCGCGCAACAACCTGGTCAACGTCGACGGCATGAACGCGGTGGACAACTCAACAAACGGCATCCGCTCGACCGTCTCGCAGGACGCCGTGCAGGAGTTCCAGGTGTTGACCAACGGGTACTCCGCAGAGTACGGACAGGCGTCCGGTGGCGTCATCAACATCATCACCAAGAGCGGCACGAACCAGTTCCACGGTAGCGTCTATGGCTACCTTCGCAACCGCTATCTCCAGGCGACGAACCCATTCAGCAACGTCTACCAACCTGGTTACACCCGCGTGCAGACGGGCTTGACGCTTGGCGGTCCAATCAAGAAGGACAGAACTTTTTACTTCTTCTCCTTTGAGACCACGCGGCGGCACGAGACCGGATTCAGCAGCATCGGAGAGAACAACTTTGGACTCACCAGTTCAATTGACCTCGCGCCCTATGTCTCGTTCATGACGGGCCAGCCAATTCCCCCGGGTCTGCTGATGACTCCCGTGACGCCGCAGCAGCAGGCGGCGCTGGCGCAGATCCCGTTTGCGTACCTGGCATCCAACCCGGCGACGCGGGCCCAGGCGGCATCCATCGCGCAATACGCGATCCTGGCCGGAACCGGCGGTTCGGTTGCATTGACAGGTGTAAATCCAGTGACCGCGCTGCTCGGCCTCGGAGGAGGCTACTTCGCCCCGAGCGTGCTTGGTCCTGGCGGCGCACCCCAATTCGACAAGCTGCCGGCCTCTTACGTGAACCTGAATTCTCTCCGGGGTAACTTCCCGCTCTTCGAGGGAACCAGTATTTACAGCCTGCGAATCGATCACCGCATCAATAACGACCAACAACTGAGCTTGCGCGGCAGCGCGAGCCCCAGCACGGTCAATGGAATCCAGGTCAACGCGCAGGGACCGCAAAACTATGGCCAGAACGCCTGGTCACGCACGTCCGACCAGACGTTCCGCGACATGTCGATTTCGCTGCAGCACACCTGGACGATCGGCAACAACCGGGTCAATGAATTCCGGTACCAGTTCTCGCGCCGTGGCCTGCTTTACAGCTATTCGCGCGAAGCGCCGGGCGGAAGCAGCGTGGCCGTCAACATTCCTGGATATGCCTTCTTCGGACGCGAGCCGTTCAGCTACGTGCGCCGCACGGAAATTCGCAACCAGTGGACCGACAACTTCACGCTGACGAAGGGCACGCATACGATCAAGTTCGGCGCCGACGTAAATTACCTTCCCCTGACGGCGGACTTCACGGTGAACTTCGGCGGCATCTACAACTTCGGCGACATCCAATTAAGCCCGACGTTGCCGTCGCTCAGTCCAATTCAGGCGTATGGTGCGGGACTGCCGCAGAACCTCATTCAAGGCGTGGGCAATCCACACGACCAGTTCAGCAACAAGACGCTGGGGGTGTTCCTGCAGGATTCGTGGCGCGTCAATCGCCGGCTCACGTTCAACTACGGCGTTCGTTATGACGTCGAGTGGACGCCGACGTTCAAGGAGCCCACGGCGCTGGCGCAAGCGGCCGCCGATGCCCTGGGAATCACCAAGGGTATTCCGCGGGACTACAACAACATTGCTCCGCGCATCGGCCTGGCGTGGGACCCGTGGGGAGACGGCAAGTCGGTCGTCCGTGCTTCGTACGGAATCTTTTATGATCACCCGCTGCTCGCGCTGGCATTCGATTCGGCAGTAGCAGATGGATCGCAGGCACCGCAGATCGTGCTGTTCGGAGGAAGTCCTTCCGGGTGCAATCTCAACGCGGCGAATGCCTTCACCGGACGCCTTGGCTGTCTACCCTCGTCTTTCAATTACCTGCCGAACGAGCAGCGCTTCAACCCCGCGCCGAACGCGCCATCCATCTGGGCAAACCAGGCATTCCTGAACGCGGGTGTGCCGCTGCCTTTCCTGCCGTTTGGATTCCCAACGGCGAAGAACTTTGTCTACCCCTACTCGAACCAGGTGAACCTGACTTTCGAGCATGAGTTTGGCAAAAATACGTCGTTGAGCCTGCAGTACAACTTCAACGGCGGCCGTCACCTGAACCGCCCGATCAACGCAAATGCAGTGCGCTCCGACCTGCTCTACAACAATTGGAAAACCGCGCTGGCGGCCGGCGATGTGGGTGCACAAAGCGGCCCATTGTTCGTGGGTTCGGTAGGTGCGCCCTGCGGCATCGGTCCCGGCGGCGTGCCGTGGGTGGCATCGGCGATCATGAACTTCTTCCGTCGTTCGGGGGTGAACCCATCCTACGAGGCGGCGCTGAATGCTTCGCCGGGTGGTGCGCAGTGCTGGGGACTGGCCAACCAACTCGCGAAACTC
The DNA here is from genome assembly GCA_021779935.1 of Acidobacteriota bacterium. GTDB lineage: Bacteria > Acidobacteriota > Terriglobia > Terriglobales > Acidobacteriaceae > JAJXZT01. The sequence goes on along the minus strand of JAJXZT010000043.1, from coordinate 32,299 downwards.
GATGGAATTGGACTTGGAGTGACCGTGCCGTTCAGCGATATGCCGGCGAACTACTCAAACGGCAGCTCGGTGTATCACGGATTCACGGCCAACCTGCGGAAGCGTTTTTCAGAGAAGTATGAAGGGCTGGTCTCGTACACATGGTCGCACGCGATTGATGACTCGACTGACCTGCAGTCGCCGCTGTCTCCGCAGAACAACTACAACCCGAAGGCTGAGCGCTCAACCTCTCTGTTCGATCAACGGCACCGGTTGGTGATCAGTGGAGTGTATGAGAGCGGCAAGGCGTTCACCGGCCGTCGCGCGATGAGCAAGTTGTTCAGCGATTGGACGCTGGCGCCAATCATCGAAATCAGCTCCGGCCGGCCGTTCAACATCATCACGGGTATCGACTCTAACAACGATTTCGGTTCGACAACCGACCGTCCAGTCGAAGCAAAAGCCGGTCAGACCAACTCATGCGGACAGACGGCGGTTGCATCGCCGTACTCGCCGACCGGGTATCTGATTCCCGGTTGTTTTGCCGACGGAGTGTTCACCGGCAATCTCCCACGCAATGCGGGCATCAAGCCGTACACGGTGTTCACCGATCTCCGAGTCTCGAGGCGTGTGCACTTTGGTGAGCGCTACACGTTTGAAGGCATCATGGATGTCTTCAACCTGATGAACAAATTCAACGTGGCTGATGTGAACCCGCTCTGGAACCAGGCAGGCACGCCGACTGCCGCATTCGATCCTCGTCAGTTCCAGTTGGCGCTGCGACTGACGTGGTGATTTGAAGCAAGCTTCTTCATGATGGGGGCCCCGGCTATGTGCCGGGGTCTTTTTCTTCGTCTGCGGGTATTCCGAAAGAAAACGAGCGATAGAGAACTTGCGCCGTGCCGCCATCGGGCGCGACAATCATCTGTCGCCATGAACACGAAAAAGAATTTTCCGTCAGACCCTACGATTTGCGTGCACGCCGGCGAAGATCGTCACGGACGTAGCGCTCCGCTCACGACGGAGATCGCGCAGACTTCCGTGTTTACGCTGAAAAACGTGGATGAGTTGCGCCGTTATGCCGCGGGCAAGGCAGATGTGTACCTCTACTCGCGCTACGGCAATCCGACGATTCGCGCCGCGGAAGAGAAAGTGGCCGCACTGGAAGCGGGTGAATCGTGCGTGCTGACGGCGAGTGGAATGGCGGCGGAGATGGTCACCGCGCTCGGCATCTGCAAAGCAGGCGACGAGATCGTGAGCATGCTGGATATTTACGGCGGCACGATCAAGCTATTCAACAATGTGCTGACACGATGCGGGATCAAGACGCATCTTGTACCGTTCACGGAGCTGGGCAAACTGGCGCGCTACTTCAACCGGCGCACGCGCATGTTGTTCTTGGAGAGTCCAACGAATCCGACGCTGCGTTGCGTGGACTTGCAGGCGATGGCCGATGAAGCGCATCGGCGCGGCATCTGCGTGGTGGTCGACAATACTTTTGCGACGCCGATTTTGCAGAAGCCGTTGCAGCATGGTGCGGACGTGGTGGTGCACTCGGCAACGAAGTATCTCGGCGGACACAGCGACCTCACGGCGGGTGCGGCGATTGGGGCGAAGAAGTGGATTGATCCGATTCGCACGATGATGATTCAGTCGGGCGGGTGCTCCGATCCGGGCGTTGCGTATCTGCTGCTGCGCGGAATGAAGACGCTGGAAGTGCGCGTGGAGCGTGCCTGCATCAACGCTTTTCACGTCGCGGAGTTTTTGCGCGAGCATCCGAAGGTGGCGCGCGTGATGTATCCCGGACTTGTTGACAGTCCGTCGCATCCGATTGCGCTGCGCCAGATGCGCGACTTCGGAATGATGGTTTCGTTTGACATCAAAGGCGGAGGCAGTGCGGCGGAACGCTTTATTAATGCGCTGAAGACGTGGTACCTGGCGACGAGCCTGGGCGGCGTGGAGTCAACAGTGTCGTATCCATTGCTGTCGTCACATGTGGGATTGAGTAAAAAGAGTTTGCGGCTGCTGGATGTGTCGGCGGCGACGGTGCGGCTGTCGCTGGGGATTGAAGATTCAGCGGACCTGATCAGCGATTTGGCCCAGGCTTTAAGCCGCGCGTAGGCATTTTGGATGACGGAAAAAACCGCGATTAGCTAACCAGTTACCAGTAACCTACTGTTACCATCGCGCATTGACCCTTTCAATACTGGCGGGTAGAGTTTGAGTAACCGGGTGTCAAGGCAGCGCCCAGAAGCAGAAAACGGGACATGAAGATCACGAAGTTTTATCTGACACTCCCCCTACTGGGCGCGGTGATTCTCTCCACCTCGTGCAAGACCACCGAGCAGAAGAACACGACTGCGACGCCTCCACCCCAAGCGATGGCGCCGACGGTGACGCAACCAACTCCGAGCGAGACGGCACAGGCTCCACAGCAGGCAAAGACGCCGGCGGCCGCGCCGGTCGATCCGGTGGAGGCGGTGGTGGAGAAGGCCGAGGCGGAGTTCAAGGCTGGACAAGCCAACTACCAGGCAGGCCACCTGGACGCAGCGAAGGACAACTTCGACAAGGCGTTCGACATCGTGCTGGAGAGCAAGATTCCGGTGCACTCGGACGAACGGCTGGAGCGCGAGTTCGACAAGATCGTGGAGAACGTGAGCCAGTTGGAGATGCAGGCGCTGAAGGAGGGCGACGGCTTCACGGAACAGAAGCCCGAACCGGCGCCAATCGACGAAGCGAATGAAGTGACGTTCCCGGTTGATCCGGCGGTGCGGGAAAAGGGCGAAGCCGAGGTGCGAGAGACGCATTCGGATTTGCCGCTGGTGATGAACGACGAGGTTGCCAGCTTTATCAGCTACTTTTCGACCAAGGGCCGTGGCACGATCGAGCGGGCGCTGGAGCGTTCGGGGCGCTATCGCGGGATGATCGAGAGGATCTTCAAGAAGGAAGGCATACCACAGGACCTGATTTACCTGGCACAGGCGGAGTCGGGGTTCCATCCGCTGGCGCTATCGCGGGCGGGAGCGCGCGGGATGTGGCAGTTCATGGCGAGCCGCGGCGAGGGTTACGGACTGAAACGCAACTGGTGGGTGGACGACCGGCAAGACCCGGAGAAGTCGACGGAAGCGGCGGCCAAGCACCTGAAGGACCTCTACCACGAGTTTGGCGACTGGTACCTGGCGATGGCGGCGTATAACTCGGGTCCTCTGACGGTGCAGCGCGCGGTGCAGCGCACGGGGTACGCGGATTTCTGGGAACTCTACAGGCGGAACGCTCTGCCGGCGGAGACCAAGAACTACGTGCCGATCATCCTGGCGATGACGATCATGGCGAAGAATCCGGCGCAGTACGGGCTGGAAAACATTGTGCCGGACAAGCCGATCAAGACGGACGCGGTGGAGATCGACTACCCGGTGGACCTGCGACTGGTTTCCGAGATTGTCGATACTCCGGTGAAGCAACTGCAGGACCTGAATCCAAGCCTGCTGCGGATGACGACGCCAAAAGGCGAGGAGTTTGATCTTCATTTGCCGCAGGGAACGGCGGACAAGTTCGAACAGGCGATTGCGCAGATTCCCCAGGACATGCGTGTGTGGTGGCGCTATCACACGGTGGAGCGGGGCGAGACGCTGGCAGAGATTGCGCGGAAGTATCACACGACGGAGACGGCAATTGCCGAGGTCAACAACCTGAAGCGCGCGGCCGATCTGCAAGAAGACGCGACGCTGGTGATTCCGGTGTCGCCGGGGCGGAGCGCGGAACGGATTGCATATGCGAAGCGTCCGACGCGCTACAAGGTGAGGCGGGGAGACACGGTGCTGTCGGTGGCGGACGACTTTGGGGTTCCGGCGGAACGGCTGCGGCGGTGGAACCGGCTGAGAGGAAACATGCTGCGCGCGGGACGGTGGCTGCTGATCTATCGTCCGCTGACGGCGCGGGAAGAGGAAGCAATACGGCGTCGAACAGCGGACCCACGTCCGCGCAAAGAAGGCAGACGCGGAGCACCCGTCAGACATACGGTGCGCGAGGGCGAGTCGCTGTGGAGCATCGCGCAGAAATACAACACGACGGTGGACGCGCTGAAGCGGGACAATCGCGGCGTGGAAAAAGACCTGAGGCCGGGACAGGTGATTGTGATCAGGTAGAAGTTTCGAGTTTCGAGTTTCAAGTTTCGAGTAAAAGCAAAAGCTGAACGCAGAGGGCGCAGAGAGATTGTAGATTTTCGATTGCTGATTGACGATTGTAAGGACGAAAAAAGAAGAGCTGCTGAGTCGCTGAGCGAAAAGCGTCGTCGGTCGATGGACGTTGGTCGTCGGCAAAAGCAACTGCAAAAGCAAAAGCAAAGTCAAAGTCAAAGTCAAAGTCAAAGACCCCACCCTGTCGCGAACGGCGCGACAAGGGTAGGGCACGAGAGAACAAAGTTTCGAGTTTCAAGTTTCGAGAAGAACGACAACTGCTACGACCCCGCCCTAACAAGTTAGGACGGGGCACCCGCGAGGCTTTTGCTGGTGCAAATGTGTTAGCCCGGGCCACCCGCCTTACCCAGGTGCGGAAAATTTGTGCGGCCATCCGGATGAACTCCTAAACTTTTAGTTGACAAGAGCGGTGTTGCGTCTTAATCTCCTAATCGTTTAGGAGTTGATGCATGATTCGACGGAAAAAAGAACCGCAGACGCTGACACCTCTCGAACTGCAGATCATGCAGGTCCTTTGGCAGGTGGGTGCGGTCAATGTGCAGACCGTGCAAGAGAAACTCGGCGGGAAACTGGCGTACACGACGGTGCAGACGATGTTGAATGTGCTTCACCGCAAGGGGAAGGTGGAGCGGGCACTGCAGGGCCGCGCGTACGAATACCGCGCGGTAGTTTCCAAGGAGAACGCCCTAAGCCACGCGGTGGGTGACCTGGTGGACCGGATGTTCGGCGGATCGGCGGAGGACCTGGTGATGAGCCTGATGAAGTCCCGGCAGATCAAGCCGGAACGCATCGCGGAGCTATCGCGAAAGCTCAAGAAGATGGAGCGCGAACATGACTGAGCTGAGCCGTTGGATCGTCAACTACTGCGTAAACTCGGTGTGGCAGGTGCCTTTGTTCCTCCTTGCGGCGACGATTGCGACTCGCGGCGTCCGGCGAATGGGGTGCGGAGCGCAGCACGCTGTTTGGGTTGCAGCACTGGCACTGGCAACGATCATGCCGGGATGGAGTGCGAGCGCCGGATCGATGACGGTCCGGAGCGCTTATTCCGGCCACACAAATTCCGTGGTGCTGCTGACCGATACAGCCGGGCAGAGTGCGGGCTCGATGTCCCATCACGCGGCAATAGAACTGAACCCGGTACTGTATCGCGCACTGTTCTTCGCATACATGGGGTTGTTCGTTGGCCTGAGCATCCGCCTGCTGTGGCGCGTTCAAAGGACGCGGCGGCTCGCGGAGCGCACAAAGCCAATCGTGATCCCGCAGGAGTTCGAAAGCGTGTGGCAACGGTGCCGTTCCGCCTTTTCAATTGGACCGATTGACGTGGTTTCGTCCCGGGATGTCGCCGGACCGGTGACGCTCGGGTTCCGCCGGGTGATGTTGGTTGTGCCGCCGGATTTCTTCACACAATGGGAAGGCGAGGATGTGGCAGCGGCGCTGGGTCACGAGTGCGCGCACGTCCGGCGTAACGACTTTGCGCGGAACCTCGCATACGAGGCGATGGCGCTGCCGATTGCGTGGCATCCCGCGACGTGGATCTTGAAGGGGCGCATTGCGGAGAGTCGAGAGCTTATTTGTGACGAAATGGCGGCGGATTACGTCGCCGGTTCGGCCGACTACGCTCGCTCGCTGCTGCGGATCGCGGGGACCGCTTATGCCCATCCATCCGCCGCGACAGCAAATGCAGTCGGAATGTTCGACGCGAACATACTGGAGAAACGAATCATGAACCTGATGGAGAAGAAGCAACCTCTGAGTCGTGGCATGCGGTATGGATTACTGCTGTTGCTGGCGGTGACGGTTGGGGTGGCGTGCGTCGCGGCGAATGCGCTTACGGCAACGGTGGCGCAGGCAAGCAGCGATGTGCAAAAGCCGGTAGCGCAGGTGGAAGGTTCGAAGAACAAGGTGTACCAAGTCGGCGGCGAGGTGACGGCTCCCAATCTCATCTCGGGAGCTGACCCGGAATATCCGCCGGAAGCGCTCAAGGCAAGGAAGAAAATCATCGGGACATGCGTGCTGAGCATGGTGGTGGACGAGACGGGGCAGCCGCAGCAGGTGAAGGTGACAAAGTCCCTGGCGCCGGCGTTTGACAAGAACGCCGTGGAAGCCGTGAAGAAATGGCGATTTACTCCGGCGACGCTGAAAGGCCACTCCGTGCCGGTGTCGATCAGCGTGGAGGTTGCATACAAGCTGTACTGAGAATGCGCCCTACCAACGACAACGACCCCACCCTGTCGCGAACGGCGCGCGACAAGGGTAGGGCACAAGAGAACAAAGTTTCGAGTTTCAAGTTTCGAGAAGAACGATAACTGCAACGACCCCGCCCTAATAAGTTAGGACGGGGCACCCGCGATCCCATGCAAGCAAACCCTGTTCAGTTCCAAGACATGGGTTACCCGGCCGAATAACGTAAAGATGTGTGGAGAATGGGGAATGATGCACAAGGTTGGAAGAAGACAAGCTGCAAGCAAAAGACCCCACCCTGTCGCTAACAACAGGCGACAAGGGTAGGGCACAAGCAAGGCCGCCACTCGATCCCACTCATGCAATAGCGACTTGAATGAAGCACCCGCCACACAGAAGGTCTACAAGCAAAGGCGACTTGAATGAGGCACGAGGAAAACAGCTTCGAGTTTCGAGAGTCCCATCCTTCGCTGCGCTCAGGATGAAGCACCCGCATTCCGCCGATGCCATGCAAGCAAAGAAAGCGTGCATGGGCCACCGAGTGGGCGTAATTATCCGGATAACATATTTATAATCAACATGTTACATGTATCGGCGGAGGAGAGAAATGGGGGTGGTGGAGAGGGGTGAGGTTCTAAATTGAGAGGGGAGATGCAATGGGTTGTTTTTGTTGCTGACGTGAGGGTGAGGAAATGGGGAAAATGCTTGGCAAGATTGGGGGAGTGAGTGGTAGTCTCCGAGACACACGGGTGCGAAAAAGCGCACGGGCAAATGAAATGCGTGGAAGTTGCATCCGAGTGATTGCGGGAGTGCGTGGTTCGCGCATATAATCCCGCACCTGTAGAGGCACAGCAGTCGTGCCGGAAAATCTTTCTCCAGAGAGCGGTGCGCTGGAGATCCCGAAGTGGTCGTGTTGTAGGTGTTGCTCTTGTAGACCGCCAATGTGCGGAACGCGGTAAACGAATTCAGGAGGAAACATGACGTTTTTCGACGAGACCCTGTACGGACGTGACGACGAAATGGATGACTACGGCGACGGGAGCTCTTACGACGAGGCCCTCGAGGAAGAATACGACGAGGAAGAAGAAGAGGAAGAGGAAGCCGAAGAAAGAGCAGTGCCCGTAGCGAGCGAAAGCACCGAGGGCCCGGCCGAAAGCGGCATGGCACCGGAGGCAGCGGCTCCGCCGGCACCACCGGCTCCGAAGAAGCCGAAGAAGGTGGCGAAGAAAGCGGCTCCAAAAGCGGCTCCGAAAGCAGCCAAGAAACCGGCGAAGAAGGTAGCGAAAAAGGCCGCCGCAAAGCCCGCGAAGAAAGTCGCCAAGAAGGCAGTGAAAAAGGCGGCGACCAAGGGCGGATCCAAGAAGGCCGCAAAGAAGGCGAAAAAGGCCGTGAAGAAAGCTACAAAGGCCATCAAGAAAGCCGCGAAGGCTGCGAAAAAGCCGGCCAAGAAGGCAAAGAAGGGCAAGAAGCGGTAGGAAGAAGTCGCGAGTGTCAAGTTTCGAGTTTCGAGACTGAAGCTCAAAACGTGGTTCCACCCTTCGCGTTGCTCAGGGTGGAGTACCTGATATTCCGAAGATACGTGTAGGCGCAGGAATTGAAAAGCCGTGGCCGATTAGGCTGCGGCTTTTTTGCGTGCGCGAAAGAAAAGGCCGAAAGGGCCAGGGAAAGAGTTAGCGGGGGCCCTTGACGGCGGTGAGGCACTGGCCGTAGAGGTCGAGCAGGTGGCGGGCGTAATCCTCGGCGCGGGAGTCGGTGGCGGACTGGAATCCGGCGGCGGTGGCGCTGGTTTTGCCGTACCCGGTGGTGGCGGCGATGAACTTCATCATGTCGAGAGCGATGTCCTCGTCGCGGCGAGAGACAGCATGTGCGGCAGGCATGTCAGGCATGCGGGACTCCTCGGCGGGAATGCGAGTGGGCTCGCTTTGAATTTCGTCTTCGTCTTCCATGAGAGCGACGGTAGAGATCATAACAAAAAACGCGAAAGAGCACCGGACGCCCATGCGCGAAAAAAGGCGCGGGCGGGTCCTGGGGAGGGTGCGGACCCGCGGAGCGACAGAGACAGGATTCACACATATAAATACAGCCGTTATACCTCCATGCCGACATGGCAGATGCGCCCGACGATGACGTCAGGGGCGGAACGAGGAGACTCGACAGCGATGTAGTCGAGCGAGGCCTCGGGATTGCTGGGACGGAGCAGGAGCTGGCGTCCGTGGAGTTCGACGAAGCGCACGAGGCAGACGTTGCCCTTGCGCACAAGGTAGAGGTTGGCTTCGCGGCGGCGATAAGGGTCGAGGCCGTTGTAATGGCGGTCGACGAGAAGGGTGGCGCCGGGCAGAATGCGCGGGTACATGGCGAAGCCGGCATCGGCGTCGGCCTTGACGATGACGAAGCGATGCCAACTGCGACGCGGTCCATGCATGGCAGGCTGGAGGCGGCGGAGGAAGCTTTTTTTGAACTTCAGCACGTCAATGAGGTGACGCTGGGCGAAGGCCGCCTGTGCGGAGGCGTCGAGCATGGAGACGAGAGGGACGTCCTCATATTCGCGGAAGGCGGTTCCATTGGAGTGTCCGGGCTTGTTGGCGGAGACGAGATCGTAGACGGAGATCTGCATGGCGCGCAGGATGGCGTCGAAACCCTCGACGCTGAGTCCGCGGCGGTGATTAAGGAAGTTGGAGATGTGCGCCTGACGGAATCCGGCGTCGCGTGCGAGGGAGGACCCGGTAAGTTCTCCCGCTTCGATTCGCTGGCGGACCAGACGGCGGAGGGTATCTTCGAGGTTTGTAACCAACATGGTGACTTCCTTTCCGCTTCAATGATCGTGTAGTAATTCTTAAAGTTATATGTTACGAAAGCACGGTTCGCTTTCAGCAAAATATGTTGACTTGAGCCGAGGGTTGCCGTAGAGTCGCGGCGTTAATCCTCGATGGGAGGTAAGTGCCAAATGAAGCCCGAACCCGAAAGCGGGGGCGAGGGTGGCGTGTTTCTTGAATTTCGACGGAAGGTGCAGGAATTGGAACTGCTGTCGGGAGCCACGCTGCGCCTGCTGGAGACGTTGAAATTCACCGGAAGAATCAGTGTGATCGTGCAAAACGGTCACGTGCTGAAATCTGGATACGAAGAGGGGTATTTCAGCCGGAGAAGCGATAACCGGTTGATATAAAACGCTGTCTAGCGGATATGCTTGCATAGGCCAGATCTCTCATGGCCGAAAGCAGCTACCGCGGAAGCTGCTGTAATTTAAAACTAAATACAACCAAGCAGGTCATCGTAACAACAACGAGCCCTGCATCGAGACATGTGGATACTTCTATTAGCTTTAGGGTATCCACACGAAAGTGCTATTGCATAGCTAAAAGTGCAATGCTGGCGCTTCGAGTTTCGATGTGGGGCTTTTTCCTTTCATGAAAACGGAGTCAAAAAGAATGGATTGTTCAGGGCAAACGGGACAAGTTGGATTGAAGTATTGCGAACGTTGCGGCGGGCTGTGGCTGCGGCCCGAAGGCGAGAGCACCGTGCTGTGCACGGGGTGTGCAGTGAATGACCGGGATTTTCCGAGGTGGTGGAGCGCGAAGATCCAGGCTCAACGGAAACGGATGGAACGATACGCGTCGAGCGAGGCCGCCGGTGGCGGGCAGTGGCGTGGGCGGCTGACCGTATTGCCAGGAGGGCGCGCATGAACGGCACGACGCAGCATGGCTGTCTTCGCCTGGTGGAAGAGCTGTTGGAGAAGGTGGACGACGACGGAAGCGAGCTGGCAGCGTACCGGAAACACACGGTGGCGCTGCTGCGGCGGTACTTCCGGGTAGCGCTGGACCTGGGCCGGGTTCCCTCGGTACTGGGAGGGCAGACGTTCCGGGCGCGGGTGACGTCATACCGCACACACACGTTCGAGGACATTGCGATTTTTGTCTATGACATGGAGCGTTGCCTGGAGAAACTGGACAAAACGCTGTTGGAGATGCTGGCGGCAACAGTGATGGTGGAGTACTCGCTGGAGGATGCGGCAAAAGCATTGGGAATTACGGAACGGCACGCGAAACGGCTGTATCCGCTGGCATTGGACCGGTTGTCGAAGATTCTGCTGCGCAAGCGACTGCTGAGAGTTTTGCCGGGGTTTGCCATGGAAGAAGAAGAGGAAGAGGACGATCTGCCGCCGAAGAAACCAGTGTGCTCGGTGTGTCCGTTGACTCCGGAGGAGGAGGTAGACGCGGCGCGAGGAAGCTACAAGAGCTACTGAACTGCCGAGCTACTAAAGCTACTCGAGCCAAGGCAAGAGAGTCTCGTGAAAGGGCCCCACGTTATCGCCCGAAAAACGGGCGATAACGTGGGCAGCTGCTAGCTATTAGCTACTAGCTGCTAGCTACAAGCAAGAGCAGAAGCAGAAGCAACAACAGAAGCAAAAGCAACTACGCCACTCTGTCGCGAACGGCGCGCGACAAAGGTAGGGCACAATTAGGTATATCTGGAAGATGGATGATGGATTTGGCGAAGGCAAATTTCTAAAAAATAAACATGTCAATAGGACGCTGGTCACAAGATCCGGGCAAGTGGTTCGAAACAAGGGAAATAGAGTTTCAAAATCGATGTCACCTTTTGGCTATGCGAATTGCTATTCTAAAAATAGAGGGGGTAAGTGAGAGCGAAAACAATGTGAGGGCAAACGGGGAAGAACCTGGGAGCCAAGAGGGGAAGCGGTGACAGGCAAAGGGACGCAAGGCGAAACGGGAACGAAGAGGCCAAAGAAGACAACCAGGAGAACAGCGAAAGAGCAGTCCAAAGCGAAAACCAGCAGGTTGGATAAGAAGCCAAAGCCGAACAAGGAGCTACTTGATCCGGAAGTGAACCTGGAGTTGTCGTTTCCGGCGGTGATTGACGCGCTGCTGAAAAGGGGAAAAGAAGGAAGCCACCTGGCCGCGAAGGCGGCGGTGGAACTGATGGATAAGCTGGAAGAGCGGAAGCTCGAGGGCGGAGTGCTGGATAAGAGCATGGTAGTGACGTTGCTGGAGAGACTGGAAATCGATCCGGGGCCGCTGATGCGGAAGCTGAAGGCAGGAGCCGCGAAAGATTCGCTGTAGCCGGGAAGGGCAGCAAAGAATCCAAAGGAGTACGGCAACGGGTGGCTGCAATGGATATGTCCTGGGTGTTGAACCGGATGGCGGTTGGCGGGGGCATCTGGATAGAGTCCGAGATGCGGGAAGTGGCGAAGGCGGGGATCACGCACATCATCGACATGCAGGTAGAGTTTGACGATACGCAATTAGCCAAGCGGCACGGAATCACGGTGCTGTGGAATCCGGTGGACGATGACTTCGAGCCGAAGGAGACGGAAGTATTCCGGTCGGGCGTGGAGTTCGCGCTGGCGGTGCTGGAAGCTCCGAGTACCAAGTTGTATGTCCACTGCGCGGCTGGAGTGCACAGAGCTCCGATGATGGCGTTGGCGGTATTGCGTGCGATGGGGCATACGCTACCGGAAGCGATACGACTGATTGAGTCGAAACGGAAGACTGCGGATTTCCCGGAAGTGTACGTACGGAGCGTGGAAGCATTCATGGAAACATACGGCAAGGAAGAACGATTAAGTCGCCAATAAGTGACTGGCGGAGCCAGTGTCCCGGGTGCATGATAACGGCAGATTGCGGGCGAACATTTTGTGAGATGGCAAAACGAAAGATAACCGAGGAGTCGCGAAAGCGTTCACAGGGGAATAGTTATGGAGAATCCAGGCCGCCCGATGAGGCGGTTTTTCTGTTTGTTAGCGGGGGTGCTGTTGTTGGGGAGCACGCTGGGAGTGCGGGTTTGGGCGGCCGATGCTGCCGGGCAAGATACGGGTCTGGAAGGGCCGGCGCGGACGCTGGTGAACGACACGATTTACCGCGCGGATGGCACTCCGGCTGGGGGGACACTGCTGATTCGTTGGCCGGCTTTCACGACGGGCGAAGGACGCGCAGTAGCAGCAGGCGCGATGAGCATAAAGATTGGCGCGGCGGGAGCAATTTCAATCCCGCTGGTGGCGAATACGGGCGCGACGCCGGCGGGCACTGCATACGAAGTGACGCTAAAGCTGGATGACGGTACGACGAGCGAGGAGTACTGGGTAGTGCCGCAGGCGGCGACGACGACAATTGCCGCGATTCGAGCGAAGATGACTCCGGCTGCGATGGCAGAGCAGTTTGTGGGCAGGGACTATGTGGACACGGCAGTGGCGAAGATGTCGACACTGAGCAGCGGTCAACTGGTGAGCGGCGGGCACTACGAGGACCCGACCTGGCTGGCATCGCTAGATGCAGCGAAGCTGACAGGAACGATCGACGAGCAACGCCTGCCGACAAACCTGGCGAACATGGACACAGGGAACACGTTCACGCAGCGGCAAGTATTCAACGGTGGTATAGGGGGAACCGGAGATACGGGCACGCTCAAGGCAGGTCCCGGAATCACCTCTACGAATAACAGTTGGAGCCGGCAGTCGTTCGAAGATCATTGGGACAAGCTGCCTCGAATTGATCTTCGCGCCTTTGGTGCGGTGACGACAAATACAAGCACTCCCAACGCTACACTGGCTGCGGCAAATTGTACTGCGTGGTCAAGTGCAATAGCGTTCGCCGCGACTCTTGGAGGCGGGACGCTGTACTTCCCTGCGGATAGAAACGGAGGAATCTACCAGTTCAATTGCCCGCTGACTATTAGCCAGTCGAACCTCGGGATCGAGGGCACTTCAAGGTCTTATAATTACAACCCGAGTTCGACGGCCTACGGTTCCACGATTGAATGCATCCAGTCCAATTCCGATTGCGTGACCATCGCGAACTCTTCGACGGCGCCAAGTTTGCGGGGGAACTTTGTCAGAGACCTGGAAATATTCGGTGCTGGTAAGTTGCTTAGTAACTGTTCTGGTGGGTCTGCATCGAACGGCGGATGCAATGGACTTACCCTGAAATCTACTGCGTATGGTGGTGAGAGCGACATTCTGCTGTTTGACTTGAATAGGATTACTGTTGTCAATTTTTCCGGGGATGGGCTGTCGCTGACCGGCGCAAACACCGTTTCCCCGTCTGCCATTGTGTGGCAAGGCCAGATTAACCACTATTGGGGAAACCTAATCGGGAACAATTGTTATAACGAGTATGGGTGGATTGAGCAGATAATCCTCAATCAGCCCTATTGCGCGAATGCAAATGATTCGTACCACATCGACTCCGGATCAACGTCAGCGATCATATACAGCACAAAGCTGGTGATGCCCGTCAGTGGTGGTCCGCAAAGATGGTCGTTCTACATCGCAAATGCACAGCAAGTCGATATTGAGCAGCCGTACTTTGGAGATTCCGTCAGCTCCAGTGGTGGATTTTTGTATTTGAACAGGATTATCGGAGTATCGGTCACTGGAATTGGCGAAGATGGTTCGAGTACGAGTTATGGTGTGCAGTTCAATGGGGCCATCAATGGCTTTACTCTTGATCTTCCTCGTTGGGTCTGCACCGGAGACACGGCAGCGCACGGCTGTTTATCGGCCCAAACTGGCGCGACGTTCTATGCAGTATCTTTAGGGAGACATGCTATAGCAATTGGTGGGGGAACTCACCCCGGAGAGCCGTTAGGCGGGATAGATTGGGATACGGGAGCAGGCTCATATTTGCCCCCCGGTTCCGTTTTCCGATATACCTACACACTCCCTGAATATCAGTACAAGATCAGTTCCACGGGACAGCAGCTAAACCCTGCATGGTCTTCCATTTATAACTATCCGGGTACTGATGATACGACCCGCATGAGCAATTGCGGAGCACAGAGCGCATCAGAACATCTGGTGTGTATTGTGCCAAGGGGAGCAAACGTCACATGGGCAAGCGTTACCGGGGCGGGCTGGATAGCCTATGACTTTTCGCAGGCGAATCAAGGTTCCTATCGGATCGTAACGAGTTCGACAAAGACGGGCGACCCTGCATTTCAAGTTATCGACTATGGCGGGAATACGCAGACAAAAAAACTCTTCTCCGATACGCTGAATGTCGGCTCTCCAGCCGGAAACTATTTCACGTTCTCCGGGACTCCAACCTCGGTAGGGCAAACGGTAAATCTTGCCGCTACGAATTCTACCGTGGTAGGTGGACTATCTTCGGGAACGGCAGGCCAGTACGTCCAGTACATCGGGGTAAACGGAACGCAGCACATGGCGACTCCAATTTTGAGTGGTACAAGTGGGAGCATTGGAGGCGGGGCGCTGACGGCTGGAACGTGTGCCACGGGGACGGTGACTGTAACGGGAGCAACGACGAGCATGGCAGCAACCGCCTCTCCTGCCGGAGGCGTAGACCCCGGTGATGCTTTTACGGTCAGGGCTTTGGTTAGTTCTGCAAACACTGTGACGGTTAAGGTTTGCACGAACCTTGCTGCTGGCGGCACTCCAACGGCAACGACGTACAACGTGAGGGTAATCCAGTAACAATGAGGACAAAACGAGGTGCGTCCAGGTACGACCTGGCCGCGCTGATAGAACTGGGGCGGCACCTGGACGACAGGCCAGCAGCGCTCAAGGGAGGAACGGTCAGGGATTTCCTGACCGTTTCTCTTTTGAAGGTGAGAAATAAACTGGGAGAGACGGTTGCACTGTGTCCGAACGCAGTGCAGAAGGAGTATGAGCGGCGCCACGGGCAGAGAAATATCGTGCTGAAGGCACGACAACTCGGGATTACGACGTATATCGCGGCGAGGTTCTTCCTGCAAACGATCACGCGCCCGGGGACGCTGACGGTGCAGGTGGCGCATGACCAGAGCGCGGCGGAAGAGATCTTCCGCATCGTGCACCGGTTCCTGGAGAACTTGCCGGAATTGGTGCGCAGAGGCGCGCTAAAGACTTCGCACGCGAATGTCCGCCAGATTGTGTTTCCGGAACTCGACAGCGAGTATCGAGTGGAAACGGCGGCGGACCCCAACGCAGGCCGCGGGCTGACCATCCAGAACCTGCATTGTTCGGAGGTCGCCCGCTGGCCCGGGGATGCGGCAGAGACACTGGCGTCACTGCGCGCGGCGGTGCCGCGGGACGGAGAAGTAGTGCTGGAGTCGACGGCGAACGGCGCGGGAGGCGTGTTCTACAACGAGTGGCAGGGCGCGGAACGGGCAGGATATGTGCGGCACTTCTTTCCGTGGTGGATGGAAGAGTCGTACAGGCTGCAAGAGATGGAAGTGGAGGGGTTGACGGCGGAAGAGCAGGCGATGATGCAGCGGTTCGGTCTCGACGAGGAACAGATTGCGTACCGGCGAGAGGTGCAGATGCACTTCGGCGAGAGAGTGCAGCAGGAGTACGCGGAAGACGCGGAGAGCTGCTTCCTGGCGAGCGGGAACTGTATCTTCGACGCGGCGATGCTGGAGCGGAGAATGCAGGCGCTGCCGGAGCCGATCGAGAAGCGAGAGAACGGAGCGCTGGAAATCTACTGGCCGGCGCGAAGCGGAACACAGGCGGGAAGCAAGCAGTACCTGATTGGAGTGGACGCGGCGGGCGGCGGAAGCAACGGCGATTACGCATGCGCACAGGTGATAGAACGGGCAACCGGGATGCAGTGCGCGGAGCTGTATGGGCATTACGGGCCGGAAGAGCTGGCACGGAGGGTGGCGGCCCTGGGACGCGAGTACAACAACGCACTGGTGGTGGTGGAGCTGAATAATCACGGGCACGCGGTGGTGGCGCAACTGCGGACGGTGGAACGGTACGAGAATCTTTATCGCTGCGGAAACAACCACGGATGGACGACGACGGTGGTGACGCGTCCGCAGATGCTGGAGACGCTGGCGGCGGTGGTGCAGTCGCAGCCGGAGCTGTTCGCCAGCCGCAGACTGCTGGAAGAGTGCAAGACGTTTGTGCGTCACAAGGACGGCCGGGCAGCAGCAGCGTCTGGCACGCACGACGACGCAGTGATGGCGATGGCGGTGGCGTTGGGAGCGAGAGGGAAGTAGAAAGTAGAAAGTAGAAAGTAGAAAGGAGAAAGTACGAAATACGAAGGACGAAGCAAGAATGGGAGAATTTTCGGATTGCCGAATTGTCGAATTGAAAAGCGGAAGAACAATGTGGCGACAAAGGTTCGAGATGGATGGTGGGGTTGTGAGTCGAAATTCATCGGGAATTCTTCATGGCGCCCCGGCGGCACTGTTGTGCGGTTCGTCACAGGCAGGGAAGGGGATTTGCAGGTAGCATGTGTAACTTTGAGCAATTGAGCGGCAGCGGGCCGAACCAAGGGAAGCCGGGGAACAAAAAGCATGGCAATTACGGCAGTCCAACACGTAAGAAGGATGAGAGGCGGCGCACAGGGGCACCTGATGCGTTGCTCGGACGGTCATTTCTACGTGGTGAAGTTCCAGAACAACCCGCAGCATAAGCGGGTGCTGGCGAATGAGCTGCTGGCGACGCGGCTGGCGGAAAAAGCCGGGTTGCCGGTTCCGGCGACGGAAGTGGTGGAAGTGGACGAATGGCTGATTGAGCATACGCCGGAACTGCGCATGCAGTTTGTGCACGGGACGATGCACTGCGCGGCGGGACTGCAATTTGGGTCGCGCTACGTGGTGGCGCCAATGCAGGGATGGGTGTACGACTACCTGCCGGAGCATATGCTGGATCGGGTGAGGAACATGGAGACGTTTGCGGGGATCCTGGCGCTGGATAAATGGACCTGTAACGCGAACGGACGGCAGGCGGCGTTCTGGAAACGGGCGCGCGAACGGAAGTTCACGGTGTCGTTCATCGACCAGGGATATTGTTTCAACGCGGGAGAGTGGTCGTTTCCTGACAGCCCCTTAAGGGGAGTTTACGCGCGGAATGAAGTATATAAGGATGTGAGGGGCTGGGAGAGCTTCCAGCCATGGCTGGGACAGATTGAGCAAATGGACGAACAGGCAATGTGGCGGTGCGCGGAGGCGGTGCCGACAGAGTGGTACGGCGAGACAGCAGACATCGAACGGCTGGTGGAACAACTGGCAAAACGGCGCCCGCGGGTGGCAGAGCTGATCTGGGCGTTCAAGGAGTCGTCACGGGAACCATTTCCGAAATGGGTGGCGAGGGTGAACTAGGGAAGCGGGGACGGGGAAAGTTGAAGAGGATGAGGAGAGGAGGTCGCGAGGGCGCAGAATAGGGATGAGGTGAAGGTGAGTCCCGATGCGACGGCGACACGAATATAAGATGCCGGAACGGCGACAATGCGAGTTCTTCCTGCTGCGCTACGTGCCAGACGCGGTGAAGGACGAGTTCGTCAATATCGGCGTGGTGCTGACGGGGCCGGATGGATTTGCGGACGTGCGCTTTACAAAGGATTGGAAGCGAGTGCGGTGCCTGGACCCGGAGGCAGAAGTGGAGTTGCTGGAAGGGTTGGAGCGGGAGATCAAGGACCGGTTGAGCGAGGGCGACGCGACCCGCGACTGGCTGCTGCACAGGATGGAAGAGACGTTTTCGAATGTGGTGCAACTCTCGCCAAGCAGGGCGGTGCTGGCAGAGTCTCCGCAGGAAGAGATTGGGCGGCTGGCGGAGATGTACCTGGAGCGCGCCAAACGCGGAGGACGCGCGGCGAGCGGACGGATGCAGATCTATCACGCGATGCGCGGGGAGTTCGAGCGGCAGGGAATCTGGAACCTGATGCGGCACAACATTGCGGCGGCGGAGTACGGAGAAAAGGGCGATCCCCTGAAGATCGATTGCGGATACAGGCCGAACGGCACGGTGCATATGTACCACGCGGTGTCGCTGGAGACCGATGTGAACGCGGCAAAGGTGCTGGCATACAGCTATCCGAAACTGCGCGAGGGAATCGCGCGGGCGGAAAAGGCGGAGACAACGCTGACAGCAGTGGTGGAAGCGGAAATCAATCGCGAAGACGATGGCGTGGCGTTCGCGCTGGCAACACTGAAGTCGAGCGAGATTGTGGTGGCGACCGTGGCGGAGATGGAACGGATCGGTGCGAACGTGCGGCGGAACATGGGGATGTAGGAAAGCAGCTGCTAGCTACTAGGCACTAGCTACTAGCTATTAGCAAAAACAAAAACGGAGACGGCCGCGGATAAGGCGAACCGGAAATCGGAAACATCGCACAACGGAAGAGCCACGGATGAGTACGAATTTACACGGATGGATTGGGAGAGAAAGAGAAAAGAGCCAGCGGTGATTTGTCACAAGAGTGGGGCGGCGGGGGTGCCTCATGGCGTGATTCATCCCACCCTTCGCGTTGCCCAGGATGGAGCAGCCGCAGTAGAGCGAGAAAGTGAAATCTAAGGCCTAGTACGTAGCACCAAAGACGGGCGCCCAGCGAGGCGCCTTTTCTGTTGGCCGGAAGAAAGAAGCAGGAAGGAATCCATGAACATTGCAGAGAAGTTGTGGGCGCCGATGCGGCGCGCAGGCGATCGTGTGTTTGGCGGAGCGGAGGTGGAGAAGCGCAGGACGGCGGCACTGCCAGCGATCTTCCGCACCTACTCGCCGCGACTGGAGGCGATGCCAAAGCGGACACCGGCAAACCTGCGGCGCTTCGCGGAGATGCCGGTGGCGCGCAAGGCGATCAACACGATCAAGGACAGGGTGGCTGGAATGCGGTGGAGAATCCAGCCGAGAGCAGGACGTGCGCTGGAGGCACTGCCGCAGGGCGAGGAGAGGATGCGCATCCTGACGGAGGTGTTCGAGCGTCCGAACCCTGACGACTCGTTTCGCTCGTTTGCCGAACAGGTGCTGGAAGACGTGATCGTTGGCGGGTTCGGGGCGATTGAGTTGCAATTGACAGGGGATGAGACGAAACCACTGACGCTGTGGCCGGTGGACGGCGCGACGATCAGGTTGCGTTCGGATTGGGATGGAAAGCCGGATGTCCCGCGCTACGTGCAGGACACGGGACGGTTCGGGGCAGAAGGCAAGGTGGTGCTGAACGACAACGAGTTGTCATACATACGGCTGAACCCACGGACGCACACGCCGTTTGGACTGGGAAGGCTGGAGGTGGCGTTCGAGACGATTCATGCATTCCTGGGGGCGCATCGCTACGCGACACGGCTGGCGAACAATTCGGTGGTGCAGTATGCACTGTGGCTGCAAGAGCTGGATCCGACGCAGCATGAGCGGCTGATTCACTGGTGGCAGGACGAGATCGAGGGCACGGGGAAGGTGCCGATTCTCTCGGCAGAGAACAAACCGGAGGTGCTGCGGCTGAGCGGGGGAACGGATGCCGACCTGCGGTTGCAATGGCAGGAGTTTTTGATTCGCATCATTGCCGACGCGTTTGATTTGCCGCCACAGTTCCTGGGATTGCATGCGGACGTGAATCGGGCAACGGCCGGCGAGATGAGCGATTCGGCATTCCGCACGGCGATTGTGCCGACGGCACGCCTGCTGGCGGAACACCTGACGCGGGACGCGATTGGAAAGCGGCTGGGCTGGAACGACCTGGAATTTGCATTTATCGATGTCGATGCTCCGAACGAGATGGAACAGGCGCAGTTGCAGGAGATTCTGCTGCGGAACGGAGTGCTGACGGTGGACGAGGTGCGGCGGATGCGCGGGCTGCCGCGGATTGAGGGACAACGCGGATGAACGTGGAAACGGACCAGAACATGAAAGGCGATTTCCAACTGGAGTCTATGGCGGTGGAGATGCCGGCGGTGGAAGGGCATCCGAACCGGAGGGCCTTCCGGGGCGTGCTGACGGTGGTAGGCAAGGCGTCGGAACGTCCGCCGGCGGGAGCGCGCGGGCATCGCGTATTGCTGACGAAAATAGCGACGGAGAAAGCATTACCTTCGCTGCTGGGGATGGCGGTGGACTATGCGCCAGCGCTGGACAAGCATGACGCACGCTGCAAGGTGGGAATTATTACGGAAGCGGAGCTGCGCGGAGGCAAGAGCACTCGCGGCGAGGCGCTGGAAGTGAAGGGATACCTGTTCGAGCGGGACTTTCCGGAGATCGTGGCGGAGATCGAACGCAACGGGCGGGCGTCACTCGGCATGTCGTACGAGATTGCGGGCGTGAGGGTGGCGGACGTGAGCGCTCCGGTGTGGGCGGTGACGGAAATGACCTTTACCGGCGCGGCGGTTCTGCGGCGCAATAAAGCAGCGTATGCGGAGACGTGGGTAGAACTGGCAGGGGAGTGATCGCCGCAAGGACGAAGCGGTAGACAAAAAAGACGCCGGCAAGCAGCCGGCGTTTTTTCATGGAGAAGAAATGGACGAAAACACGGAGAACGTGCAGGAGCAGGTTTCGCCAGCACAGCAACTGGCGGATTGTGCCGCGAAGTTGAACGCGGCGGCCGAGGCGATGCAGGTAGTGCTGGGGAAACTGGAGGCGCAATACGAGTCGCTGAACCAGAAGGTCGACCGCATCGTGGCCGCGATCGAAGAGGGCGCCTTGCATGCCGCAGCCGCAACACCGGAGCGGAAGACATTGCCGTCGACGGTGACGATGCTGCTGGCAAAGAGCGGCATGGAAGCGGAGACAACGATCGAGGCGGGAGCGCTGGACAAGGCTCTCCAGGCATTGAGCGTGGAGCAGCGGATTGCAGTGAAGGCAGAGATGGCAAGAGCGGGGATGTTGGTGGAGTAGGAAAGACGGTTTCGGAGGTTTCGAGAAGTTTCGGAAGTTTCGCAAAGCAAAAGACCCACGTTATCGCCCAAAAGAAGGGCGCGAACGTGGGGCACCCGAAGGAAATCCGAAGAGAAGTTTCGAGTTTCAAGAAGACAACGAAAGGAAAAGGATGAATACACAATTTGTCGATTTGCACGCGGCAGCAGACTACATGGGACCGGGCGCGGTGGAAGTCACGCGGTACCAGACGGAGATTACGGACATCGTCCGGCGCCGCGGCGTCTTCGGACAGCGCATCAAGCAGGTTCCAGCAACGGGACACCCGTCGCGGTTCTTTGAACAGACGGCAATCGCTTCGCCGACGGCAGCGGACGCATTCGTCGATCCGCGCGACATGGTGGCGACGATCAGCTCGCCGACCCGCGTGGAGCGGAGCGTTCCGCTGAAGGCGTTGATCTCGCAGATCAACTACAACTTGTTCGACATGGAGCTGGGGCAGCAGCAGAGCCAGTTCGCATTCCTGCAGGCGAAGGACCTGGCGGACTCTGTTGACGGACTGATGCGCACGCACGATGTCGCGCTGTGGAACGGCAACGACACTTCGCTGAGCACTCCGACCTCGCAGCAGTATTACGGCGCGGTTGGACAGATCGCCACGGGCGGCAACGTCGCTACGGTGGAGACCACCGACAGCATCGTCGACGGACTGAAGGAGACGATTGCGCAGATGGTTGCGAACTCGAATTACGAAGTTCGCCCGACGGCCATCTACGCGAACCCGGTACTGCTCGACTTGATCGATCGCGAAATGAAGAGCGAGTTCAACGTCGTACTTTCCTCGACGGAAGTTGCAGGCGGAGTGCGGGTGAAGACGCTCTCGACACAGGCGGGCGAACTGCCGCTGATTCCTGAATGGTCGCTGGCTTACACCGGCACTCCGGGCAGCGGTTCGGCAGTGCTGCCGGCATACATCGTGTCGGAAGACCTGATCGAGTACCACTGGCTGACCGATCCCAATCCGCGCGTCTTCCAGTTGGGCATGACGGGCTCGCTGGCTTCGCAGATGGTGGTGGTGAAGTTTGGCGGCGTTGTGGTGAAAGGCGCCAGCTACGCGCACTACAAGGTGGACGTGAAGCGATAGTCGCACGAGTCGATGGGCGAGGGGCGGAGACGATCCGCCCCTTTGTTCATGAAAGGGAAGGGTGGAGATGGAATACCTGTCAGCAGACGAATACGAGAAGTATGGGCTGAGCGCGACGACACCGGCGAGCCTGGCGGCTGGTGCTTCAGCGCTGATCGATGCACATTGCCGTCGCAAGACGCTGGGCGTGGCGGAGTACACGGAGAGAACGCGGCTGGGACGGACGGGGAGCGCGAGGCTGAGCTACCTTCCGCTGGCATGCGGGGCGGGAGCGACGCCGATTGTGCGCGCACGAGTACGTTACAGGGCGTGCAGCGATCTGCATCCGGTAAATGAAATCGCAGCGGAAGTGGCACAGGCATTTGGCATGGCTGGAATGTGGGCGGACGTGGCGCCGGATTCACTGGACGTGCGGAACGAAACGGGCGAACTGACGATGGCACTGCCAGGGCTGACACCGCCGTTCAGCGAAATGGAAATTACATACACGGCAGGACTTGACCCGATGCCGGAAGCAGTGAAGCACGCGTGCGCGACGATCGTGCGCAATGCGCAGGCAACGCCAGCACTGAACGTGCGAGGCAATACGGTGGACCGCATGCACCTCGAATATTTTTCCGATTCACTGCTGGACACAAATGTGAGAGCACTGCTGGCGCCCTACGTGGCGCAGAAGGCGGGGTGAAGAAGATGGCAAGCGATTGCATCGCAATACGCGCGGCGGATGTGTTGCTGCGCGCGCTGGGAAAAGACGAGGTGACGCTGCAGGTTCCAATGACGACGGCGGCGGGAACAAAGACAGGCCTGGGAGCGAGCGCACCGGCGATTGGGGCGATCCCGCTCCGGCCGGTGCTGGTGCGCTACAACGCGAATGATCCAAAGAGCGCAGAGATCGTGGCGTCCGACGAAACAATGGAACGAGCGGTTGCGATGTGCGGCGCACAGGACGCGAGTTCACTGCTGGCAAGCGTGACGGCGGTGGTGGTGAACGGCAGGACAATGCGCGCGGTGAAGGTGACGCCGAACAGTTTTGCCGGATACACCTACCTGTGGACGATAGGAGCGAGGGACTAAAGATGCAGGCAGCGAAGGATACGTTCTTCTGCACTTTGCGCGACCGGCTGGCGGCGGAGCGTCCGGAGTGGACGATGAGCCTGGATGGCGTGGAGCGTGCGGCGGTGATGGTGTGCGAAAACGAGCGGGCACACGAGGAAGATCCCACGGGCGTCTACTGCCTGGAGTGGAGCGCGGCGAAGAGCGCGGATGGGCGCACGGACAGTTTGCAGGCGATGGTGTGCAGCGTGACATACGCGGCGGGCGATGCGCAAACGACGGGAGCAATGAGCCGCGGTCGCGCATTGGGGATGATGGAACAAACGCTGCGGTCGATCTGCAGGCCGAACGTGACGGACAAATGCGCGTACGACGGAGACGCGCCGCAGCCGCTGGGGGCGAAAGTTTTCTGGACGCTGCCGGTGGCGGGCAAGAAAAGCGAAGACAACGGCGTGCTGCATTGGTCGGCGGACGTGACGGTGTACTTCTACGCGGAGGTGGCGTGATGACCGAGGCAGATGAAATGCGAAGGCAGATGCAGCCGGTATCGGGTGCGCTACGTGCGTTCTTTGCGCCGGTGAACCGCGAACGGGAAATGGCGACGGTGTTCGACCCGTCGCGGGAGTTCGCACTGGATGCGCCTCCGGCACCGTGGGTGGACCTGGGCTGGGTGAGCGACGTGCAACGGAGCGCGACGGCCAAGGTGGAAAGCGTGCGCACGGGCACGAAGGCGATGGCGAAACTGCAATTCCGCACCATGAGCGAAGCGCGGGTAACGCTGGAGTTCTGCGAGTGGGGAAAGCTGCAGATGGCGCTGGCGGCTGGATCGCAACATATGAATGTACTGGCGGGCGATGCGGGCGGCGGAGTGAGAGCGGCGGGCAGCACGGCGCTGGCGGCATCCCCGGTGGTGGCTGGGTCGACGGCGAGCGAACTGTTCCTCGATACAAACGGACTGGCGGGATTCAACGTGGGCGACCTGGTGGCGGTGGATGTCGACTACGCACAGCAGGCCGGCTACGTGGGGAGCGGCATTGCGGGGGCATACGTTGCCGATCCGTCGAAGGTGAACCATGACGCCGATTACGTGCGGCGAGTGACATTCAACGTGGGCCGGGTGGAGGAGAAGACTCTGACGTCGTTGAAGCTGCAACAGCCACTGCTGGGAGGAACTCCAACGAGCAGCGCGCGGGTACAGAAGGTGGTGGGATTCGTCGACCGCGAGGGCGCAAGTTTTCTGCAGGAGTGGTCGGCGCTGTTCGTGATGCCGGAAGTCAGCGGCGGGCGAATCTGTTTCTACTACCCACGGCTGGTAGCGGGAGGTCCGGCGGAAGAACGCGTGACGGAACTGGCGTCGCCCTATCGCGTGGCCGCGCTGCGAGCGTCATTCGTCGCACTGCCCTGGGAAGACGAGACAGACGGAGAGCCGGTGGTCTGCTATCGGTCGTTCTTTCCGGCAAGCGGAAGCGCGATGTACTGAGATTTTCGAATTGAAAGGGCTGGCGTCATCTGATGCCGGTGGAGCAGAGGGAAACGGAGAGACACAGGGATGATCCTGCTGATCGACAACCTTGACATGACGGGCGTGCGCGACTGCACGGTGATGATTGATTCGAGCCGCCCGCCAAAAATCACGCGGAAGCTAAACGAACCGGTTCGACTGAAGATGTGGCTGGTGGCAGAGGCGGGGACGGTCACATTGCCGCGAGCCGACTCGCGGGTGCAATTGCTGCGCGATGACATGACAACGCTATTTACCGGATATGTGGAAGGTGCTCCGCGACAGGAGTACCTGGGGAACGGCGAACACGGCGCAGTGTTTTGCTACGAAACCAACGCAGTGGGAGACGAAGCAGCAATGGAGCGAAGTCCGTTGCCAGCGCGTCCGGCGCCGGTGGACCGCAGCAGCGGCGACGTGTTGCGAACCACGACGGACGATGCAAGCGGCGGAGCGTTTGACACGACGGCGATTGAGGACGGCGCGAAGTTCGTGATGAGCACGCCGCCGGTTGGAGAAACCTGGACGGAGCGCGCGCGGGAGATCGCGAACCAGAACCGGGGAGTGTATCGCGCGGAAAACGGCGCGGTGCGGATGACGGGATTGGGAGGCGCGACGCATGCGATCCGCTCGAGCGACGACACGTTCAGTCCGCAGGACTTGAAGCTGGAACAGACCGGGACGGCGCTGACGGACATCACGGCAGTAGGCGAGATCGAACCGCAAACGTACGTGAAGGACTACTTCATTGGCGACGGACACACGCAGCGGTTTGCGATGTCGCAGCATCCGTTTGTGCGTCCGAGCGAGACGCTGCTGGAAGAGGAATATTGCGGCGATGGGTTGGACGGGCGCATGTGGACAGTGAGCGACTCGACGGGCGCGGTGCAGGTGAGCGGCGGCAAGTTGCGCGTGAACTCCACGGCAGGCACGAGCACGACCGTGACTCTCGGCG
This sequence comes from Acidobacteriota bacterium, assembly GCA_021779935.1. Classification (GTDB taxonomy): domain Bacteria; phylum Acidobacteriota; class Terriglobia; order Terriglobales; family Acidobacteriaceae; genus JAJXZT01. Next base: position 6,757 of record JAJXZT010000043.1, on the reverse strand, counting down.
AGAAGCTGGAACTGGGCGGCGCGTATGTGCTGGAGCACGGCGCGCTGGAGTTTACGGGGACATGCGATGGAGTCGCAGGCGGGATTTACGAGGACGAGGTCGCAACGGCGAAGTGCCTGGCGGGATTTGCGATTGCGACGGCGAACGGCGTGACGACAATCCAGGCAAAGGTGAACGGCGCGAACAACGGAACGGCGATGACGACACGCGCGGGTTGCAGCTACGTGCTGACGACGAAGTTGTGCGCGAGCGAAGTGTTTCGCGTGGCGCAGAGGTACTGCTCGTCGGAGCACGGATCGGACAATGCGCTGGGCGGCGGAACGATTGCGGCGGACTTGCGCGTGGTGCTGGAGGCACACGAGATCGATCCGGCGAATCCGCAGTCGCAGACGCTGCTGGCGACGGTGCTTTACGACGGCGTGATTGAAAATGTCCCGCCATTTGCACGCTATGGACTGCTGTGCGCGGGAGAGATGCATTGCACGATCAGCTACACGTGGTTGCGCAGGACGATGACGGCGGAGGCGCGAAGCACGGCTCCGGATCAGCCGACGCGGTCGCGACTGGTGGGCGCTGTGCTGGAAGGGGCGGAGTGCACGATCACGACTATGCCGGAGCTGTACTTCTACGCGCCGTTCAAACCAGTGGCGGATGAGTGGATTCAGTTGAGCTACAGGGGATGCGGGCGCGCGGTGGCGCGCGTGGCCGACGCGCAGGCAGCAGCAGCAAACGCAAAGCGCGGCGACAACGGTGTGCGCGCCGTGATGTGGCGAGTGAATTCGCCAGTGGCGCGGAGTTCGGATGACTGTCGCGCGGCGGCGCAAGCGTTGCTGGAAGATTGCGCCCAGGCGCCGTGGACAGGCGAGTACAAGACGTGGACGGACTTCATGCAGGGCGACGTGTATCCGGGCGACGCGGTGATTGTCGACGTGCCCGAACGCGACGCACAGTTTACGGCGACATTGCGCGAAGTGGAAATGGAGATGGTGGACCCGCGCAATGAGCGGGCGCGATACACACTGCGCTTCGCAAACGACGCGGCCGCGCCGATCGCAGTGCAGACGGGAAGAGTGACGGTGCAAGACCTGCCGGAGATGACGGCGGAGTCGGTGGAGACGACGCCGAGTCCGGTGCCCTGCCTGGCGCACCTGATGTTGCAGGACGTGACCCAGACGACGATGACGGTGGATGCGGGAGCGACGCCGGCAGAGGGTTGGGGAATCGAAGTGCGACGCGAAGGCGACTGGGGATGGGGAGCGGAGACGGACCGCAACCTGGTGGGGCGCTTTACAACACGGACGTTCACGCTGCCGCGGCTGGGACGAACGGACGAATACTATCTGCGGATGTTCGACAACCAGACACCGCCGCGATACTCGCGGTGGACGACGCTCCTGCATGTGGACGTGAGATATGACGCAGTTTGAAGAACGCGTGTTGCGCGACCTTTCTGAGTTGAAGGCGCATATGCAATGGCTGGTGGGAAACGGAAACCAGGGCAAGATGCAGGAACTGGAAGGGCGGTTGCAAAAGCATGAGGCAGCGTCGCACAGGATGGGCGGAGTGGGCGCGGCCCTGGCAGTGGCGGTGACGCTGGTGCATTTTGCCTTCGACTACATGAGGACGCTGTATCGATGACAAGAGAAGAGTTTCTGGACGAGGCGAGGCGAGCAGCGGAGGTAAGTTCGGCGAAGAGCGGATTGCCGGCAGACGTGACGGTGGCGCAGGCGGCGCTGGAGAGTAACTGGGGAAAGTCGCGGCTTTCGCGCGAAGCGAACAACTACTTCGGCATCAAGGCACACGGGCATCATGAAGTTCACGAGTACGAGACGCATGAATTTGTAGACGGGCGCGACGTCGTGCTGCGAGCGCGGTTCGCCAAGTACGCGAACATGCAGGAGTGCTTCGAAGACCGCGACCGGATCATCACGACAAGCACGATTTATGCGGATGCGAAGGCGGCCGCAAAAGACGTGGAGAAGTTTGTACACGAACTGGCGAAGCACTGGGCAACCGATCCGAAGTATGCCGAGAAGTTGATGCGAGTGTTGGAGCAGGTGACGACGGCGAAGACGTAAGGGAAAGCGGAGTTCGAATGATGAACGAAGAATGGGCAGCCCTGGGGCTGCCTTTACTAATTGCGGAGGAAACAGGCATGGGATTTTTAGCGACGCTGTTGAAGGGAATCGCATTTGTGCCGGCAGTGGTTCACGGCATTGAAGCACTGTTCGGCGGGAAGTCGGGCAGTGACAAGAAGGCGGCTGCGCTGTCGTTTGTGAGCGCGGCCCTGAACATTGGCGAGGCGGTGACGAACCGCGACATCGTCGATGAAGGAAAGTTCAACGATGGCCTGAGCAAGGTCATCGACGGTGTGGTGCAGTGCCTGAACGCTTCGGCATGGGCGGCGGGGAAGTAGGTGCAAGTCACGAGTCGTTAGTCGCGAGACAATACCCTCTCAATGGAAACGGCAGGCCGCGTGGCCTGCCGCATTTTTTATTGGACGACATATCGTTACACGATAGGTTCGATCCAGTTCTCGAGGTAGTTCTTCACGACGACGATGAACTGGTCGGCCACGGCGCCGTCGATGATGCGGTGATCGTAGGCGATGGCGATGTGCATCATAGAACGGATGGCGATGGTGTCGTTGCCTTCCTTGTCGGTGAGGACCACAGGTTTCTTGGTGATGGCGCCGATGTCCATGATAGCCACCTGCGGTTGGCTGATGATCGGCATGCCGAACTTGGCGCCGAAGATGCCCGGGTTGGTGATAGTGAACGTTCCGCCCTGGACGTCTTCCGGCTTCAACTTCTTAGTGCGCGCGCGCTCGCCAAGATCGGTGACGGCGCGCTGCAGGCCGACGAAGCTGAGTTCATCGGCATGCTTGATGACGGGCACGATCAATCCCCAATCGAGCGCGACGGCGATGCCGATATTGATGTCGCGCTTGTAATGGATGTTGTCGCCTTCGACTGATGAATTAAGGATGGGCCACACACGCAAGGCGTGCGCCACGGCGCGGGCGAAGAACGGCGTGTAGGTCAGCTTGAGGCCGGTGGCTTCCTGGAAGCGGTTCTTCATCTTGTCGCGCAGCCGAACAACCTTCGTCATGTCGATTTCAAAGACGCTATGGACGTGCGCGCTGGTGCGCTTGGACATCACCATGTGCTCGGAGATCTTCTTGCGCATGACGGACATGGGTTCGACGAGGCCCGGCGAGCCGGCAAACTTATTGGCCGGAGCAGCGGGCGGAACCGCAGCGGCCGTGGCCGGAGCAGGCGGCGCATATGCAGGCTGCGGCGCGGGAGCTGAAGGAGCCGGGGCTGGAGCGCCGGCGGGATGCTTCTCGATGAAGGCGAGGATATCTTCCTTGGTGACGCGTCCGCCGGTGCCCGAACCAGTGACCTGGCGAAGATCGACGTTGTGCTCCATGGCCAGCTTGCGCACAAGCGGCGATGAGCGGACTTCTTCCGCGCCGAGGGCAGCAGCCGACACTGGAGCCGTGGCAGCGGCAACCGGAGCCGGTGCGCTGACAGCAGCGGCAACAGGCGCGGGAGCTGCAACAGCTTGTGGCGCGGGAGCGGATGGCGCGCCAGCCGTGCCGCCGATGACGGCGACGACGGTATTCACCTGCACGGTTTGTCCGGCGGGAACTTTGATCTCAGAGAGAACGCCGCTGGCGGGCGCGGGAATTTCCGCGTCAACCTTATCGGTGGAAATCTCGAAAAGTGGTTCGTCGCGATTTACATTGTCGCCGACATTCTTGATCCAGCGCGTGATGGTTCCCTCAAAGATCGATTCACCCATCTGCGGCATGACGACGTCGGTGGCCGGACCGGAAGCCGCAACGGGTGCGGGAGCCGGTGCGCTGACTGCGGGGGCCGGCGCGGCTGCGGCAGGTTGCGGGACAGCCGCCGCGGGTTGTGCCGGTTGGACTACGGCAGAACCAACTTCGTCGATAACGCCGACGACGGTGTTGATCTGCACGGTGGCCCCAGCCTGCACCTTGATCTCCTTGAGGATTCCGCCAGCGGGAGCGGGAATCTCGGCATCGACCTTGTCGGTGGAGATTTCGAAGAGCGGCTCGTCGCGAGTCACCTTATCGCCGGGCTGCTTGAGCCACTTGGTGATGGTTCCTTCAAAAATTGATTCCCCCATCTGGGGCATGATGACGTCAGTAGGCATGATTGTCCTTCCGCAGATGCACTGATTGCGCCCCGCCCGCACTTGTGTGGACGCCCCACCCATGAGGCATCGCATGCGCGGCGGGACTTCCAACGAGAGAAGACTCCCCACAGCAAACTACAAATTATATCAATGTTGCGACGGAAACTGCCGGAGCGTGGGCGGGGACACAATGCGGCACGCTCCTTGTGGTTGGATGGAGGAAGGGGCGCGCAAGTTGAAGAAAATCGGCGCCGGGGAGCGTGCCAGCGCCGAAATGGACTCCCTACTTCCGCTTAGGTGGCGTGTGCGGCTTGGGCTGCGGGCCGTGCTGGCGAACCTCTTCCTCGGCCTGACGGAGTTCGCGCTGCTCGGGCGTGAGCTTCTTCTGATCCGCAGCCGAGGGCGCGCTTGCCAAGGGCGCGACCAGCGGCGCCGTGGCGGAGGTGGCTGCGTCATGCCATGCCGTCTGCACTTCCGGCGGAAGCTGGTTGGCATGCTTGATGAAAGCAATGATCGTCCAGATCTGATTGTCCGAGAGGATGCCTCCCCAGGCGGGCATGCCGGTCATGCGGATGCCGTGCTTGGTGACCCAGAAGAGATTCGCGTCGGGATCGTCTGGAATGTGGGCGGCAATGGCCGGCACCGGCGGATTGAAATGGTCGCGCATCGGGCTGGGATGCTGCGCGTTGCCGCCGTGGCAGAGAGCGCAATGCTGCTGGTAATCCTGCGCACCGGCGGTGAGATTCGCCACGGTTGGCTGGATGGGATTGTCGCCCGTCGGCGCGTGGCGGCCGACATAGGCATCCACGGCGCGGTTGGCCATGGCGCGCTCCAGAGAGCTTGGAGGATTGTCGGCTCCGATGGGATACCAGCCAAGATTGACAACCAGCAATGCACCCACGGCGAACGCAACCAGCGTGACTACAACTCCGGTCAAGAACTTGCGCATGAGATACCTCCCTCCCGGTTAGTTTCAAATTTTGAGCCGCGAGTTGCAAGTCCCAGAGGTGGTGCTACCTGGGTTACGGTTCTTCAGGGGGTTCGCCGGGAGTGATGAATGTCGATTCAGCCTGATCCAGCAGGGCACGGGCGCGCTCTTCGTCCCGCGAGCGGACCTGGAGGCGAATGGTCACGGCATAGGTGTACAGGCCTCCGCTGATGCCGGTGAAGCGCTCCTCCGGGCTGAAACACTCGATGCCTTCCGACTCGAGCAGACCGCGCGCCATATCGAATTCAATGAGGGTGGTGAACTGCGCGACGGTGACAAAGCTTTCGGGGTCGACGGTCATGGTGAAGTTGAGGATACGACGGTCCGGAGACAGAGGAAAGGGGGACTGGCAAGACTCATCTTGTCCAAAACGTACAATACGTACATAATGTACATTGAGGTTGTGTTATGACCAAGATGAGCACAAGCGTGGCACGCCAGAAATTTTCCGAAATTGTCAGCAAGGCCGAGTTCGCCGGTGAACGCACGATCCTGCACCGCCGGAAGAAGCCAGTCGCGGCTGTTGTCCCCATCGAGGACCTCAAACTCATCGAGAAATACGAAGATGAACTCGACGCACGGCTGGCGAAGAAGGCACGCAAGGAAAAGGGACGAGTGCCGTGGGCGTAGCAATACAAATAGCAGGACACCGCGCTAGCGATACGTCAACTACGTCGGTGAATCAGTCTCGTCTTCGTCCTCAAAGAAATCGTTATCAATAGTTTTTACCTCGTACTGCCGGACGGTCGCGACCCCAACTCCGAAATCAAACATAAGTTCAGCGAGTCTCGCGCCGTCAATGAGCACAACTTTTGTTTCTATAGCGGCAGCGTAGTCCTGTGCCGCTTTAGAAAATGTCGAGGTCGTAATAAAAACGCCGCGGCGAGCTTTGCGCCCCTGTAGTGCCCCGACGAACTTCTGAATCTCTGGACTGCCAACTGTGCCGGTATTCCATCTCTTCGCCTGAATATAGATCACATCCAAGCCGAGCCTGTCTTCTTTGATGACACCATCAACACCCCCATCGCCGCTCTTCCCGATTGCTTGGCCAGCGTCTGAAAGTGATCCTCCATAGCCCATTGCAACAAGCACGCGGACCACCAGGTCTTCGAAGAATTCGGGTGAACACTTCTTCACCCTTGTCAGTAGTTCAGTTTCAAGTTGCTGCCGAAGCTTTAGATAACCAGCCTCAACTTGCTCCTCCGGTGTGGCTTCAGAAGTGTCGATGGAATCGTTGCCATCTATCTTCTTATCTTCTTTTTGCTCCTTGCCTCCGCTGATAAATGCTACAAACTCCGGATACTGCCTAAGGAACTTCACGTTGATGCTGGATACGCCACTGTTCAAGACCTGCTTGCCACGGTTCGTAATCCGAAAATAGCCTCGACGCGGGTACGTTATGAGTCCAGCGAACTTTAGGGACACTCTGATTTAGTTCTCCTGTTGCCACAGGCATTGCAGGTAAAGTGGCAGCGAGATGAACACTCACTGGCGACAGGGGACCTTGGCGATGGCGACGGGATTCGAGCGGTACGGGAAGAAGACGCGGCGTGCGATGTTTCTGGAAGAGATGGAGCAGGTGGTTCCGTGGAGCGAGCTGTG
>JAJXZT010000009.1 GCA_021779935.1 Acidobacteriota bacterium | reverse complement strand
TTGGGGTTTTGCTCGACCCAATTCTGGCTCCTTGCTTGAAAGCTGGCGTAGCTGCCTGGACGATGCGTCCGTTTTCGGACGCCGCTGCGGTGCTTACGAAGGCGACGAGCATCAATCCAGACAACAAACTTGCTTGGTGGCTATTGGCATGTGTGCTTATCAAAAGCCGGGAGTGGGCCGGCGCCTTGACATCCTTGCGCCGTTACCTCGAGCTCGCCCCATCGTACTATGAACAGAACATCGCCGAGGCCGTAGCCGAGTACGGGCAGGATCGCGTCAAAGGCCAGCTTCTTCTCAAGCGCAATATCGACCGTTGGCTGGGATGGTTGAAGGCCTCTGACATTCAGATCATCGACAGACACGCTGCGCGTTCGGTTCAGGGCATCGATCAGGTCAAGTTGTACGACGCTGCTCGATTGCCTTTGAAGTCCCACGTCATTTTCGGCGGAGAACTGTCCTACTATGAGCGGGATCACGTATTTGGCGAGATTCCGGCCTATAAAATCGATGATGCCGAGATTCTCCCGTCATATGGAGCAACGGTGGCGTCGGGCCAATATCTCCTCAAGGATACAATACATGTCCCGCCCATTCATTGGCACCGATACACACTGCCGTTGATGGCAATGAACGAAGACCGCGCGCTGATTCTTCGGCAGGCGGCCGCGTGCCCCGATATCGAGGATGCGATTTATTTCGGGCATAACGCCAATTACTACCACTTCATCTGTGAAGATCTGCCGCGACTGCTTTTATTTGATGAGCAGAACGAGCGGCGCGGTCGACCGGTCTTGGTCGACCTCAACATCAGCGCTTGGCAGCAGAGCTTGCTCGTTCGATCCGGGATAGATGCATCACGTTTCAAGGTGGTTAATTTCGGTGTTCCCTTGCGACTGCGGCAGCTCAATGTTCCTTCCTTGGTGTCGAGGGATCTCCTCGTTCATCCCAAGGCCGTCGAACTTATCCGCGCACGACTGGCCTCTGCCGCGGGCAATACGGTGCCGCGCAAGGGAAAGAGGCTGTACTTGTCACGAGCAGCTGGTGGAAGCCGGCGTGCTCGATTCGTGAACGAAGATGTCATCGTCCGACAACTTGTTCGGGCAGGATTTGTCGCGGTTAATACCGGCAAAATGAGCGTGGATGAGCAAATCGAGTTATTTTCCGATGCCGAGGTCGTAGCTGGTCCCGGTGGGGCTGCACTCACCAATCTCATTTTCGCGCCGCGCATGTGTGCTGCATTGGTATTCGCAGCGAATTCAGATGCAGGAGAGACATTTTGCAGCCTTACGTCGTCGATTGGGCAGGACTACTTTGCATGTATCGGGGATGGTCATCCTCGACCTGATGCTTCCTGGATCCACACAAGCTTTGATTTTTCGATCGACCCAAAAGATGTCTCTCTGGCGCTTGAGCGGATTTTGGCCCGTTAGCAGGGGTGAGAAACTGCGGCGACCCACGGCCTGCGGCTACCGCGGACATCGTTGCAACAAGAGGCGGCGGCCATCTATTCCGGGCCCAAGCGTCAGAGCCATGTCTCTCAGTTGGATTACGCATTCAAGCGAGATTGCTCAATGGACCGCTTCGCCTTAGGTCCCGGCGCCCCGTTCCTGTTGTGCATGGCGAACACCCCAAAAATTCCCGGAATGCTTGATCAAATTGCTTGAATAGGCTCAACCGTGCGATACCTGTTTTGCAGGGGAGGTGGGGCGATGAAGCTCAACTTTGGCTTTTTGGGGCGAGAACGGCGGATAATTGACCGCCCGATTGACCGTCTGCTCGGCCAAGATGGCACGTTCAGGGCGCTCCCCACGCAGGCTTCTGTCGAGTGCAAACCATTCCCAATCTTTGGACGTGCAGGGTTCAGTTTGAACATGCGGCGCCCTCTTCCGGCGCGGTCGGTCTCGACGATCAAAAACGCCATCGTTCATGGCCAGAGTGCCGCATTATTCACGCTCAAGAGGCTTAACAAGGCTGTCCATTGGGCAGCTCTCCCAGAATTATCGCTCGATCTGTACGCGGCAAACTACAGTCCCTTCTTTGAGAAGGTGGTGGGCGGCTGGCGCTTCAGTCCTGCACCGGATTTATCGCCATCGCGGTCGATCGGGCGGGGAGTGCTCATTGGATCGCGTTTTTCTTTCAACTATTTCCACTTCGCGACTGACTCTCTGATCAGGGCGCTGATCGCGGACAGCGCCCTAGGCGTAAGCGATTGGCCAGTTGTCATCACAGAAACGGTTCCCCAAATTTCGCAACTCATCCGGATGCTGTTCCCCGGCCGCGAAATCATGTCGCTTGCCTCAGATGAATTGGTCCAGTTTGAAGAGCTGATTGTTCCGATTTCGTCGTCGTTTTCGCCGGACGATCCGCTTGAGACGCCAAAGTCCGTATTAGATGCGCCGTACCTCAAAGAATTGCGCCTTCGACTTGCGGATTCTAACGGTAAGAATGCATCTGAGCGAAGCAGAATACTTTATATCAAAAGGCCGCATTATGTGAGCCCGGAAGGCGTACTTGCCCGCACCATCTTCAATCAGGACGAGGTGATAGAGTTCGTGCAGCAGATGGGGGCGACAGTTGTCAGCCCTGAAAATCTTAATGTTGAAACGCAGCGTCAGCTATTCGGCAACGCCGACATCGTCATTGGAATGGCAGGCAGCGCGCTGGCAAATACCATATTCTGCCGGCCCGGAGCGTCGGTCATCTTGATATGCCAGGATGAGATCGTGAGCCCGGAATATTTTGGTCTAATGTTCGGAGAACTCGGCTTGACCTATGCCGTAGTTGCGTGCCCAGCCATCGCCAATTCGAATCCGCATCCCGCTCACCGAAGCGTCACAGTGGATATCGCAGCGCTTCGTCAAGCGCTCGAATTTGTCGTATCGAAACAGCACGTGGTGACGTAGCTGACCAGCGCACCTGTTTGCTGCAGTGGCCGCACGATCCGGCGTCGGCGGCACAGAGCTGCAGAAAGTATTGGCCTTTGCCGACAAACTGGACTGGCCGGACGGCCCTTGGCTCCCGGAATCCGGTCTTGGCTAGCCTGCGCGGGCCTGGAAGGCCGCTTAGTTGGTCTCTAAGAAAACACGATCCATGATGCACCTTTCGGTTGCGCTTCGGCGCGGAATCTCGTTTGAACGGATGTTCAAGTCTATCACTTTGCACCTGGTCATGGTTCGATGCTGCGTACTTTACTGAGACGATGGATTGCCGCGGTAGTTCGCGATTTTCCGATAGAAGATGTTGCGCTTCTCGCTCTGGCGGCTTGCGGGGCGTTCTGGCTCAGCATGTTTCATTTTCGCAAAAGTGAGAAGCTGCGACGACGATACGGTTCGCGGCTGCTTCGCATGGTTTGGACGATCGTGGAGACCATCGTCAGATGCGGCGAGCGTCTTCCCAGGCTCAGGCAGCAGATCTATGTCTCCCAGCTGCCTAATCCGTTTTGGATAAGACAACTGATCCATGTTTTTCAGTTGCCTAAGGCGTTTTCAAGCGAGATCTATAAGGACCGTTGGTTTTGCGGTTCCAGCGCGCCTCTCCTGTTGTTCATGGCGAATACGCTGAAGGTTGCGGGGATGTTTGATCTGGCGTCCGTGGCCTACAGGCTGGTAGAGGCTATGGGCTTCAAGCCGGATGTTGCTCTCGTCGGTCTGGGAGATTTGTTTCTCGTCGAGGCGGGTTGGAGCGAAGAAGCATCAGTACATCTTGAACTTGGGGTTTTGCTCGACCCAATTCT
>JAJXZT010000067.1 GCA_021779935.1 Acidobacteriota bacterium | reverse complement strand
GTTCGACCACCTCCCACTGTTCCTCGGTTAACTCCCAGCGTCCTGCCATCGGCGCTTGCGGAGACACACAGAGCATCCCTAGAATGCACCATTTTCAGTCTCCACATGTTTATGAGACAGGTTCTAGCCAATTCTCTCGAATCGAGGGTGAAGGCACGATACAGTTGGCCGTAAGCACTACTGTTTTTCACAACAGCGCGATAGGTCTCATACGTGACCGCATACATCGACAGGAACGGCTTTCCAGCGCAATCCGCAAGCCCTAAGGAATTGAACATTTGATCTATAGCAACATTATCTGCGGGCTCATCGTTATGTGAATAGCGCTTTCCTGCGGCACGATATTCACGGTAGTTCGTCGGGGATAAGAAATGCATAAAAACGATTTGCCCCGCTTCGGGCATTTCAATTCGTGTGATGTCTTTCACGTATTTTCCCTTCCGAGAGATAAGTTCAACCTATACCCGATCTGACCAGGGGCCACCTGCAGGCCAGTGGGACTTGGTGCCGAGCGCGGGTGCCAGGGGAACCAGAAACCTTCGCAAGTCTTCAAGAATCTGGTTCAGTTCCGCTGGTGCAGCGTTCATATGCTCACGTCCGAGAAAGGCTTTCCAGCGCGCATCCCACTGCTCCGCATAGAGCCTGGTCAGCCCGGTTGGGACATCGGCAGGCATCGGAGTCTCACGGCGTTCAAAAGTCCGCTGCACCGCGGCAGAGAGTTCAGCTCCCTCGAATTCAAACGTGCGTGAAATGAGCCAGAGATCATAGAAGTCTTTGAGGCGGCTGTTGGCGATTCCAAGCACGACGATGGCGTTAAATTTCTCTGCCACGACGGTTGCCATCGGGTAGGCGCGGAGATGCGGCGCAGGATCGTCGAGGAGAACGGGGTAGGCAATCTCGACCGGCCCCGGCGTGATAATGTCGCCAAAGCCGATATCTATTTGGATCGGGATGCGTGCTCCGTCGATGACGGCATAGGTTTGTACTCGAACGCCTCCATACTCCAACTCTTCTCGAATCGGTGCCGCAGTAAGGCCGTCAATATCGAAATTCACGCCGTCATCTGGAACCTCGGTCCCGCAAATGGACTTGAAGGTGTTTGCGATTGACTCTGTGTCATTTGCGCCATAGCCCAACAGGTCCAGATCACGGGTTGGCCGGAACGGGTCGTGAAGCCAAGTCGCAAAAAGCATTGCTCCCTTCAGGATGAACCGGTCACGGTGGGCGGATATGCTGAGCCGGTAGAGCAATCTCTCCAGCACATAGCGCGTCAGCATAATTTGATAATCGGTCTTTTCCGCTCGCGCACGCGCAAGAAGCCTGGCTCGTACCGATGCACCGATATTGCGGACCTCACGAGACATGTGCCACCTCTGTTTCTACATACGGGCGCATGATCGTCCAAACCCGCGCCTTCTTTGCATAATGCCAAAGCTGATCCGGCGTGCATTTGCGCTGCCGGATGCCTTCACGCAGTCCTTCCATTGCTACGTCAATGCCGATTTTGTTGCGATACCGGAAGCAATCCACAATTGTGCGAGGAGGGTCGGTGATGGGGACATGGCACGATTGAATCGAGTACCGCTCGATGCCTTCCGTAAGAGCCCACCCGCTGAAACGGACGAATCGAATGGATGGGTAGCTAATCGTCGGCTTCCATGCCGTGCGCTCGATTGCCATCCACACCGAGGAAGGCATTTGAAGCGTGAGCTGGTGAAATTGAAGAGCGGAGATGAGACAGACGATGCCCTTGGGCACGAGTGCGGCGGCCTCGGCGAGAATTTGGCTGGCATCCATAGGGGCATCGGAAAGCTGGTAGAGTCCCCGGGAGGGTCGGACAATCTGTCCCTCACGAACTAGGCGCGCCAGCGTCTCTTGGCCGATATCTTCGGCTAGGAAATCCTTTAGGCGAAGCATTCCCTTGGTTTTCAGAAGGTCGAGCACGCGGGTTTTCTGCATCTCAGCCATGTGACATTACCTCTGCACGTAATGATATTAGCATTGTTTTTGTCACATGCCGTCGCCTTCCGCAAAATCCTTATCTCCGTCCTCAGGACATGGCGTCTCCCAGTAAAACACCCTTAAGCACTGATTACACTGGTATTTACGCTTGTAAAATTGTTCTGCAGGTACTTTCATTGAAGTAACCCAAAATGAGGCGACAACTTGGATATCAAAACGTCGGTTGATCATGGCACCGAGGCTGTAAAGAACACTGGGAGACAGCTTCTGGAAGGCTACAAAGGCGCAATGGACAAGGTAACGGGTGCCGAAATCGCTCGGAACATGGAAGAGGTCCAAAGCGAGATGGAAGCTGTCTACTCAGCTATGGTCATCCGCATACTCGCTCTTGAAGAGGCCCGCGATTCGGCAGAACTGAGAATTAGACAGGCTCAGAAGCGAGCGCGGTTCGCCGTGGGCATCGCGATCACGGCTGCGATTGCTGCAATCATAGCCATCGTTGTCGCGGTGTTGAAATGACCTCCAACTTGGCGCAATTTGTAAGCCAGACTCGCGAGCGATTTGGAGTTCCGAAGAAGCATTGGCGTGAAGTCCTGTTTCCACGGCTCTCCGATCAGGAATGGCTGGACAGTGCGACGCTGGCCGGAACCTCGCTTGCGGATATTCTGCATGCGATAAGTTCGGGGGGCCTTACCGAGGCGGATATCGACCCGCAGGTGCTCGAAGCCTTTCATTTGCAATTTCCGCACGTTGGCAATTTTGTCGAATTCGTTCAGGCCCATGAAGACCCCGAAGAACTGAGAGGTATTTTTTCGGCCCTCAAGGGAAAATTGTTTGAGCTACAACACGTCAAGTATTTGAATCACGGGAATTTACCTACCGGCTACGTTGCGAGACTGGCAGAAAGCTCAGTCCAACCAGGCTATGACATCGTCATAGAGGGACCGGACCACGATCATGTTCAACTATTGCAGGATAAGGCAAGTTCTTCTTTAGATCTGATTCAGACAGCTCTGACCAGATACCCGAACATCGACATCTATGTTCCCCATCAGGCCGCGCTCGATTTGCAAGATGCAGGGCTTCACGACCATGTCTTCGATAGCGGCATTGACGGGGAACACATTTCGCGGTCATTGACAATCTTGAAGGCTGGTGTGAATACGATATTCACATCAAGCCGCTCCAAAATGCCGGCGACACTCCGGAGGAAGAAGGCGACGAAGCTAATTCCGGACTTGATCAGGCAATTGCATCCGTGGACCGAATTCTCGCATTGACTAAGCAAGAGAAATTCTCGCCTTTCACCTGGGTGGTACTAACGATTAGCAAGCTGTTGGTGGCATCTGGAGGGGAAGAAAAAGCTCGGCAGGCACTTTCCTATCTCAACCGCCTGAACCCACAACTGCTTGAAGCTCCGAAGCCCTCGCCTTTCGTCAAGCCAAAGGAGGGCGCGGTTTCAGCGAGCGAGAGCGAGACATATGCACTTCGCCGCTGTAAAGCCCTCCTTTTTGCCGGCGAATTTGCGAAGTGCATCGATTTTGCCAATTCAGAATTGGTGGCGTTTCCCACCCGAATGGGAGCCTACGATATTTGGCTCTCATATTACCGAGCAAGGGCGTTTGGATCTTCGGGACAAACGGATGCTGCGTGTAAGGAATTGCGCCGGTTAGTCAGCATGAAACCGGAATGGTACATGGAGCATCTGATCGCCGAAATGGAATTTCAGCAAGGGAATGTGGAGCAGTCGTGGTTATCTTGCGTGAAGGCCAGCACCATGACTGGAAAGCCGGGGGCAAAGGTCAGGCTTTTCATTCTCATGGCGAGAGTTTTGGATGCAAAGGGTGATCGTGACTGCGCACGTAAACACTTGCTGCTTCATATCGCTCTGCAAAAGGAGGTCGGTGGCAGGATTCGCGAGGATGTGCGCGAGCTGGCCACCTCCCACCAAATTAATTGTACTGAGGGAAAATCTGAGGTGCAGCCTTCGTCGGCGTACATGCGCGAACTGCAACCTTTCTGGGGTCAACAAATGACTGGGGGCCGTCCAAGATCTCTCGGGCGGGTAAAGTCCTTATTTGATGACAGAGCGGGTTTCATTAAGACAGACGACGGAACTGATATCTATTTTCAGTTGCGAGATTTTGAAGGACCGCGCTCGGCACTCGCTCCAGGAACCAAAGTCAGTTTCAATATCGTCGACAGCTTTGATCGAAAGAAGGGCAAGGCCTCCAGTCGTGCCGAGCTGGTTCGCACTGAGTAAAATCTGACGATTCGCATCACACTATTGCACGCTAACATTCCAACCGTTAGCGTGCATTTTTACAAATGTTCGGGCTGGTCCCACACGGCCAGCCCTTCGGCCCGTAGCTAAAAAGTTTGTCGCATTTTTGTCGCAAATACCGCCCAGAGGGCCGGTTTTGCCGGTTCGTAAGTGCTGTCCCGTCTATAAATTACGGTTTTCTGAATTTCATGGCATGGAAGAGGTCGTCGGTTCGATCCCGACTAGGTCCACCAATTCTATCCGTTACCCCTCTGGTTTCGCCGGTTGTTCTGACTTCTATTGGGTTGATCCGTGTTGTACTTTGTTAAATCATTTCCACACTGGCTTCTAACTCATAGAAAATAAAATGGAAACAATGTCGACCTTCCTAAAAGTCTTCATAATGTGAAATCCGCTGGAACATCTGACCGCTCAGCGGGGTCTAAATGGATGTGCCCGGAAATTTCTCCGGTCACGTGATAGTCAGGGAATGTGGGAACTGCGATTTTTCTGGTGTTCGAAATCGGAGCACCGGCTGGCTGTGCAGGGCGTTGGAAAGTTGTTGCGGAGGTAACTTCCTATTAGTATGGGAGGTGGACGGTGAGAGCCGTAGCAGGAGCAACAACCGTGGGCGAGCTTGCCAACGCGATTGGCGTGCACCAGGAAGAAGCCTCGATCGTCGCCGAACTCAAGGCGGGATCCGAGGACGCCTACGCTTGGCTTATTGCTCAATTTCACCAGCCTATCTATAGCCTCGTTTATCGCATCCTCGACGATCCCTCGGACGCACCAGATACCACTCAGGAAGTTTTCCTGAAGGTATTTCGCGGCATCAACCGGTTTCACGGCGAATCCAGCCTCAAGACATGGATTTACAGGATTGCCGTGCATGAAGCATCGAACCGGCGCCGCTGGTGGTTTCGGCACAAAGTCCACGAGACTTCGATCGAGCCCTCCCCTGACTCCGAAACGGAAAACCCTGGGTCTTCGCTGGCCGTAAAGGACACGCTGGCCGATGAGAGCGCATCGCCGCTGGAATTGGTCATGCATAAGGAAGTACGGGCGCGGGTTGAGCAGGTTCTGAAAGAGCTGCCCGAGCCGTATCGCACTACCGTGATCTTGCGCGACATTGAAGAATTGTCGTACGAACAGATAGCCGAGGTCATGGAGGCCTCGCTGGGAACCGTGAAATCGCGCCTGGTGCGCGGTCGCGATGCGCTGAAGAAACGTCTTGAGCGCTATTCCAGTGAGTTTGGCTCCGAGTTCGGCACTCGCGTTCGTTCCGGACGGTCATCCGAGCATCGGGGGCACCCGCTACATCGTGCCGCCGAGGGGAATCGGGAAATCGAGGTAACACCATGAAGTGCACAGACGCGAAAGCCAAATTCTCGGGAGTGTTGGATTCCGAGATGAACGGCAAGGAGATGCAAGCCATCAATCAGCATCTGGAGCGTTGCGCCGCGTGTCGGGTGGAAATGGAGAAGTTGAGCCGGACGCAGCGATTGGTTTCGGGGCTTGGCCGCAAGGCTGCGCCTCCCGACCTCGCGCTCAAACTGCGTGTGATGATTTCCCAGGAGGTAGCCGCACGCGGACGCAGCCGGTGGGAAGGCGTTCTCATCCGCTGGCAGAATGCGGTCAATGCGTTTATGGTGCCGGCGACGGCTGGAATGGTCAGCGCCATCATTATCTTTGGACTTCTGATAGGGGTCCTGATGCCCACGCAATTGTCAGCGTCCAACGATGTGCCGACGATGCTGTACACGCCGCCCGAACTGGCGTCTTCGCCCTTCGGATTTGAAGTCGGCGCATTCAATGACAACTCGCTGATAGTGGAGGCGTACGTAGATGCCAACGGGCGGGTGCAGGATTATCGCATCCTGTCCGCACCTGACAATGCAAAAGAGATCATGCCGGAACTCAAGAATATGCTGATTTTCACTACGTTCCGGCCGGCAACGACTTTCGGCCAGCCGACGAGCGGCCGTGCGATTCTGTCGTTTTCCAGGATCAGCGTCCGAGGGTGAACCTGCCGTCGTTGCGGCAACCGCCTCTCTGGACTCCTTGCGGGTTTGCATCGATGCGGGAGTCCTTCTGCCGTTTGATTCTCGTCGATGAACCCCGTACACTTGTCAGCGCCGCAAGTCCCAAGCCTTTGGTTCGCAGGAGGGTCCTCTGGGCTCACGTTCCCGTTTTCTGACTGTTGTCGCCGTGTCCGTTCTGATGCTCGCTCCGGCATTTGCACAGGAGTCTCCGCGCATCACGCTCGACACAAGCCAGGCCATGTTCTCGGTTCTGGCCGCCATCAACACCTGTGGCTACGATCAGGATCTCTCGCAGTCGCTGCCCATTCGTTCGGAGATACGTTCCGAAGTGCTGAAGGCGGCGCAGTCGCCGCAGGCACAGGATGCGCTCCAGAGCTTATGTGCGTTCTACAGCGATCACAAGCTTCCCGACCCATCGCGCCAGTTGGCGCAGTACGTTTCGCTCGGCCTGAACCTGACTGATCCGCCGGTTTTTTCGCTGCGCGTCAAGGAAGCCGACCTGCCGCCGGATGCAACATATGTTCTGGGCTTTGTGCCTCTGCTGCAGAACTTCGCCGTTACAACTGAGCTCTCGGAGATATGGAAGCGTCACCGCGCCGACTACGACGAGTTAATCCGCGAGTTTCATGACCCGGTCAGCAACATGCTGCTGGCAACGGACATGTATCTGAAGCAACCCAGCCGTTACACCAGCAGCCGCTTTGTCGTCTACCTGGATCCGCAGGCCGCACCGAGCCAGGTAAACTCGCGCAATTACGGAGAAGATTATTACGTGGTCGTATCGCCGGACGCGGCCGGAATCCGGCTCGACCAGATACGCCATGCCTACCTGCATTACCTCATTGATCCCATGATCGGCGGACGCACACAGACCATGCAGCGGTTGGCGCCGCTGCTCGACGTGGTGAAGACCGCGCCGATGAACGAAGCCTACAAGTCGGATACCTCCCTGTTGGTCACCGAGTGCCTGATTCGCGCGATTGAAGCGCACCTCATCGGCGGGTCCAGGGGGGCGGAGACACCGCAGTTGAAAGCCGTCGACACGGCTATGCATGAGGGCTTTATTCTCACCCGCTACTTCTACGATCAGCTCACGCAATTCGAGAAGACACCGGAGGGACTTCGCAATTCCATTGGCGATTTCCTTTACTATATAAACGTCCCTGATGAGGTAAAACGCGCAACGCGAATCGAGTGGGCGGCGACGGCGACGGCTGAACCTGAGTCGCTGCAGTCGCTGACGAACAAAGGCACCCTGGTACGGCTTGCCGAACGTGCACTGGCCGCCGGGAACCTTGTCGGCGCCAGGAACTTCGCTACCCAGGCGATGCAGCGCAACGAGGAACCGGGGCGGGCATTGTTCGTTCTGGCGCGCGTGGCTACCTTCTCCGGAGACATTACCGGAGCGCGTAAATATTTCGAACTCACGCTGAAGAATTCGAGTGATCCGAAAATTCTTGCCTGGTCCAACATTTATCTCGGCAGGATCTTCGATTTGCAGGACAACCGGCAGTCAGCACTTGAGCACTACCAGGCGGCGCTCAAAGCCGGCGATTCATCTCCGGAAATTAAGACGGCGGCGGAGCATGGATTGAAGGAACCGTACGCACCGCCAGTCCAGAGAAAGTAATAAAGAATCCACTAATCATTGGGCGCCCGCACCGTTGGCGTTTCCAAGGAGAACAACATGAAGAGATTTACCATAGCTCTAACGGCGCTGCTGCTGGTCACGCTGGCCACCGCCCAGACTCCTCAAAACCAGAAGAACGCCCCGGCTCAAACACCGCAGGCGCAGCAACCGGCAACCCCGGCAGCCCCCACCGGCCCCAAGATTCCCCAGGCCAAGACACAGGAGGAATTGAAGGCATATCAGGCGGTCGCGCAGATCACCGATCCAGCGCAATTCGAAGCGGGCGTAGCCGGTTTCATCGCAAAGTATCCCGACAGCGAACTGAACAGCATGCTCTATCAGCATGCAATGATGCTCTATCAACGGGCGAACAATGCCGACAAGGTGGTTGAGATGGGCCGCAAGGCACTCATCTATAACCCCAACGATCCGGTTACACTCGCGTCGCTGGCCAGCATCCTTGGCGAGCGCACTCGCACGACCGACCTGGATAAGGACGAGCGCGTTGCCGACACCATCAAGTTTGCAAACCTTGCGCTCCAGAACATTGATAATGTGACGCCGCCTCCGAACGCCACACCGGAACAGATTGCCGGCGCGAAGGCCGAGCTTCGCTCCGTCGCCTACGGAGCAATCGGGATGGCGAACTTCACCAAGCAGGATTACGCATCGGCAGAAACGAATTTCCAGAAATCAATCGACGTGTTCCCGCAGGGGCCCGACCCGGCCATCTACCTTCGCATGGCGCTTGCACAGGACAAACAGGGCAAGTTCAAGGAATGTGCTGCAACCGCCTCAAAAGCACTCCAGTTGGCTCAGCCAGGTACGGTGATCGCGCAGTTGGCACAACAGGAAAGGGATCGCGCTACGAAGCTTGCGAACGCTCCGAAGCCGCCGGCGCCCGCGTCCCCGGTTCCGGAAACAAAGTAACCGATACCAGGAGGCCCCGCAGCCCAGTCCGGCGCCATGCAGTAACACACGCCGGAGTCGGTTGCGGGGTCGTCGCTTATGAAGTCAATACCATCCTCCGCTCTTGAATCCGCCATTGGCCATACTTTTCAGCGCCGCCAACTTCTGGAGCAGGCGCTGACGCACAGCTCCCACGCCCGCGAATTCGAAGAACACGGCGACGACAACGAGCAGTTGGAGTTTCTTGGCGACGCGGTGCTTGGCCTGGTCACGAGCGAAGAACTCTTCACGCGGTTTCCGCAATACAAGGAGGGTGAGCTTTCCAAGCTCAAGGCCCACCTTGTCAGCGCACGGCACCTCATCCGCGCAGCACATCAACTCGACCTCGGCGCCTATCTGCGACTGGGCCGAGGCGAAGAGAAAACCGGCGGACGCACCAAGAACACTCTGCTTGTAGACGCACTCGAAGCGCTGGTGGCGGCACTCTACCTGGACGCTGGCATGGAAGTCGCCAGGCGTTTTATCCTGAAGCAGATACTTGAACCGGAATTGGCGGACATCGCGCAACAGGCCCAGGACCTTCTGCTGGCGGACTATAAATCGCATTTGCAGGAAGTGTTGCACGCCGCCGGACGTCCCGAACCGGAGTATGTCATCACTGCCGAAGAAGGACCGGAACACAAGAAGGTCTTTACTGTGGAAGTCCGTATTCGCAACCGCGAGGGCGGTCATGAACACGCGTCGCAGGGTCAGGGACCGACAAAGAAACGCGCCGGCCAGATGGCGGCACAGCAAGTATTACAATACCTGGAATCGGTGAAGCAGCCGGGAGATTCGGAGACATCGTGAATCAGCAGAGTGAAGATTCCCCGAAATCTCCCGCCGGTCCGGCCATCGAACCTCAAGAAGAGCCGGTCACCTGCCTGCCCCCCGAAGATGCGACCGTGCCAGTCCCCGCACCTGCACCACGGCCGATTCAGCGCTCCAACTGGATGGCGAGTGCGCAATCGCTGGTGATCACGGTAGTGATCGCGGTTTTTGTCATCACTTTCGTTGTACAAGCCTTCCGTATCCCGTCAGAGTCGATGGAGAACACTCTGCTCATCGGGGACTATCTCCTCGTTGACAAGGCGCATTTCGGACCTGCGGGTATCTGGCGACACGTCATTCCCTATCAGCCCATCCGCCGCGGCGATATTGTCGTTTTCCACTATCCTCTCGACCCATCGCAGTATTTCGTCAAGCGGGTGATCGGTCTCCCCGGGGACCGCATTCGGCTTATCCGTCGCCGCGTCTACATCGACGGCAAACCGATTGTCGAACCATATGTGATCTATCAATCTCCCTACCCCGATTTCTATCGAGACAATTTTCCCGCAGGAGACTCGATCGCAGCGCATGTCGGAACAAGGTGGTATGACGAGATGAGGAAGCTGGTGGAGGACGATGAGCTGATCGTTCCGGCAGGCGACTACTTTGTGATGGGAGATAACCGCGATATCAGCGACGACAGCCGCTATTGGGGTTTTGTTCCGCGCGAAAACATCGTGGGACGTCCCTTGGTTATCTACTGGTCGATGCGGAGTTTAGGCGACAGCGACGATAACTCTGAGGCGCCTCCCCTGCCGGATGGTAAACTTGCCTTTCTACGTGCCGTCGTCTCGCAGGTGTTTCACGATATTCGCTGGCACAGGATCATGCGGCTCGTTCGTTGAGCCCAGGTGCAGGACAGGACGCGTTGGCTAATAAAGAAAAAGAAACCGATCAGCAGCCCGAAAAACCCAAGGAGACCACCGCCGAGTTCATCGCTTCGATGGCGTCGGTGCTCGTCATTGGACTCTTCATCATCACGTTCTGCCTGCAGGCATTCGAGATCCCATCCAGTTCCATGGAGAACACGCTGCTCATCGGCGACCACGTCTTCGTCGACCGCGTTCGTCTCGCGCCCGAGAGCAAGTACATGGACTGGATCATCCCTTATCGCAAGCCTCAGCGGGGCGATATCGTGGTGTTTCTCTCGCCGGAGACTCCCGGACTCTATGTGGTCAAGCGGGTCATCGGCGTTCCCGGAGACCGCATTCACTTGCGCGACGGCAAGGTCTATCTCAACGGCCAGTTACAGAATGAGCCGTACGTGATCCACTCGTTGGGAGACTATTCGCCCTACCGCGACAACTTCCCGGCGATTCCACCGAGCGAATCAACGGTTGCCCCCTCGGACGCTTGGGCGATTGACCTGCCCAACCACATCGTAAACGGAGATATCGTCGTACCTCCGAACAGCTATTTCGGCATGGGCGACAACCGCGACGTCAGCTATGACAGCCGCTATTGGGGCTTCATCCCACAGAAGAATATTATTGGGCGGCCCATGTTTATCTACTGGTCCTTCGAGACCCCGGCGGGTCAATATCTCAAGCAGAGCATCGGCGACCGCCTGGCCTTTGCCGGGAAAGTTGTCATCCACTTCTTTGATGAAACCCGCTGGTCACGGATGTTCCATGTGGTGCGCTGATGGCCAGGGTTTCGGGAAAAAAAATAACGCTTGGAGTGGCTGCGGTTCTTTTTCTGGCGCTTGTGGTTCCTCCGTTCATCAACGTGAACCGCTATCGCGCGCGCATTGTAGACTCCATCAGTAATGCCATCGGGAGGCCGGTCAGTATTGGATCGGTTTCCCTCCGAATCCTTCCCCAACCTGGCTTCGAGCTGGAAAATATCGTCATTGGCGACGATCCCTCCATAAGCTCCGAGCCCATGCTTCGCGCCGATTCCGTCATCGCGTCTTTGCGCCTCAGTTCTCTCTGGCGAGGACGCCTCGAAATCGCCAAGCTCAGCTTCAGCTACCCGAGCCTGAACCTGGTACGCGCTCCGGACGGCCATTGGAACATCGAGTCGCTTCTCTGGAAGGCCACGCGCACACCGGTAGCTCCTACTACCGCCCCCCGGCCGGAAAATCGCCGGCGCTTCCCCTATATTGAAGCCGAAAACGGCCGCATTAATTTTCAGTTCGGCCTGGTGAAAAGCGTCTTCTCGTTCACGGATGCGGACTTCGCGTTATGGAGTCCCGCTGAAAACGAGTGGCGCATGCGGCTTGAGGCGCGCCCGGTCCGCACTGATACCAACATCACTGACACCGGAACGGTTCGCGCCGAAGGCAGTTTTCGCCGCGCCGAATATCTTCGAGACACACCTCTGAATCTGAAGGTTGCGTGGCAGCACGGACAATTGGGGCAGGACTCAAAACTCGTCACCGGACACGATCGCGGCTGGCGGGGAGGAGTCGATCTTTCCGCGACTTTCAGCGGAAAACCGAGCAAGCTACACGTTGTGACGGACACCAGTGTGTCCGACTTCCGCCGCTATGACATCGTCTACGGCGAGGCGATGAACCTCTTCGCCCAGTGCTCGGGCACGATCGACCTGGGTCGCGCCGAGCTTCACGGATTCCAGTGCCAGGCTCCGGTAGGCGGGAGCGGATTGCTGACTGTCAGCGGATCAATCGACGGACTGAATGCATCGTCCTACGACATAAGCCTCGCCGCCGAGAACGTGCCCGCCAACGCGATTGTAGCGCTGGCGCGCCACGCCAAACGTGACCTGCCCACCGACCTCTCCGGGACGGGCACCTTCATGGCCGCCATGAGCCTGCACAAGCCGGCACAGGGAAAAAAGCCGACGCTTGTTGGCGACGGCTCCGCCATCGACCTGGTGTTTCATTCGTCCGTGCTCGGGCCAGACTTGAAGATTGGCCGTATTCAATTCGAATTGGGCTCTCCTGCCCGCTCCACGCGGCGCATTCACCATCTTTTCCCGGAGATGCCTTCTCCCGAACCAGGCAGAGTTATTGAGACTTCGACGTTCACCGTCCCATTGAGCTCTGGGCCTCCGGCCTCGGCCGATGGTTGGGTTTCGCCGAAAGGGTACTCCGTTCGCGTCAAGGGCGAAGCCGAGATACTGCGCCTCGTGCAGGTGGGACGCGCGCTCGGCATCGCAGTTCCCAAGATCGGCATCTACGGCAGCGCAAACATTAATCTGGACATCAGCGGAAAGTGGGCCGGCCTTCCCCGGCCTTCGGTCTCGGGAACGGCTCGCCTGAAATCTGCCCGTGCCGAGGTTCCCGGCATCACCAGTCCAATTCAAATCGCCTCCAGCGATGTTGAATTCTCTGGTGACAATTTCATCCTCTCCAAGATGGTCGCGCAGGTCGGGCCCATCAAGTTCACGGGCAACGCGAAGTTTCCCCGCCAGTGTCTTCAAACCGAGCCTTGCATCCCGCAACTCAATCTGCAGGCCGAGGAACTCGACGTCGACCAACTGAACGCGCTCTTCAACCCGCGCCTCAAGAAGCGTCCCTGGTACAGACTCTTCGGTTCGTCGTCGGAAGGTACTCTCATCCCGCGCCTGCAAGCCTTCGGACGAGTATCCGCCCGAAAGTTTAGCGTGGGATCGCTGGCAACTACGCATGTTTCCGCCGATTTCCAACTCGACAAGGGCACATTGCATCTCCAGGGCCTGAGTGCGGATATGCTTGGAGGCAAGCAGACCAGCCAGTGGACGGTGGACTTTGGCAGTGACACGCCTACATATTCCGGTACCGGCAGCGTCACGAACATCAACGTGGCACAACTTGCCGCGTTAGGAAAGAAGAACTGGGGCACGGGCACCCTTAGCGGCCAGTTTGAAATAGTCTTCTCCGGTTGGACGCAGGACGATATTGAGGGCTCCGCCAAAGGCTCGGCTTCGCTCGACTGGAAAAATGGCGTGTTGCGGACCATTGTGCTCAACGGGAATTCGCCGCTTCATTTCACGCACTTCGTTTCTCGCGTGGAATACGAGTCCGGCAAATTACGCATGATGGACAGCAGGATGCAAGCTGGGCCGTCCGTTTATTTCGTAAGCGGAACTGCCTCCGCCGGGCACGAGCTTGAGATGCAATTCCAGCGTGAAAACGGGCCGGCATACAAGGTCACCGGGCCGGTACAGAAACCGCAGATCGCTGATTTATCTCACGGTACGCAGACAGCGAAGCGGAAATGAAGACACCTGCCCTGGCTCTTTTCGTCGCCTGTGTTTGCGCCTTCGGTTTCGCGCAGTCGCACAGCATTGCCTACCAGGATGCCGAGAGGAAATTCGATTACCTGCGGGAAAATGGAAAGCGTGAGCGACCGAACCCGGAGCCAACTGTGTTTTCCGCCACAGAGCTGAACGCCTGGGTAAACCAGGGCGGCATGAAGCTCCCCGCAGGGGTTGAAAAAGTCCGCTTCAGTTCCACACCGGGGGTCGTAACCGGCCTGGCACACATCGATTTCGACCGTATAAAATCTGGTCCGGCTTCCTCCAACCCGCTCATGCAGATATTCTCGGGAGTGCACGAAGTCGAGGTCGTGGCCCGTGCCGGCGCCAGTGGCGGAATTGGCCGTGTGCATGTGATATCGGTAAGTATCGATCAAGTAAGCGTCCCGCGCATTGCCCTGCAATTCTTTGTCGAGCTCTACCTCCAGCCGAAATACGGCGAAAGAGTTGGGCTGGACAGCACTTTCCGGCTGCCCTCTCGCGTCAATTCCGCCACTGTCGGCTCGAATACACTTACCGTCACGCAGCGTTAGCAGAATCTTCCGCTGAACTTTTGCAACGGCCACCCCTTTTGCGGCATCCTGTTATCAGCCCATTAAAACAGCAGGACATGAATGCCACAGTACATATATCGCGATCTTCACCCGACCTCGACCGCGGAACAAAAGTTCCTGGCGTGGATCGACGAACTCGACCGCGAGTTCTCCAACCCTGATCCGGAACACCGCAGCCTGGTTGTACGCAATGCGCTTCACGAGATCTATCTCGGGAGAAAATACCAGGACCCCGATCCCGACTCCTGTTCTCTCGCGCAGCTTGCCCAGATTCACTCCTTCGACCCGCGCAACGCAACACTCGAGCCCGAGTATTACGGCGACATCGATGCCCGGAAGTACGCCGAGCGCAAGCCGCTCATCTGGTTCTGGATGATGTTCGACCGCTCTCCGCTCGGCATCAATCACTGGCTCGGCTTCCGCATGCGCTACATGATTGCGCGCCACGTCCTCAAGCACCTGGGACGCAACGTGAAGATCTTCCATGGTGTCGAGATTTCATTTGGCTATAACCTCACCATCGAGGACGACTGCGTTATCCACAAATATGTGCTGCTTGACGACCGCGGCGAAATCATCGTTCGCGAGGGCACATCCATATCCGACTACGCGAACGTGTACTCGCATTCGCATGCGATGGTTGACTCCAGTGACGTAACCAACGCCTTGACCGAGATCGGCCCCAAGGCGCGAGTCACCTACCACGCCACCGTTCTCAGCGGCGTGCGAGTTGGATATCACGCGATCGTCGGCTCCATGGCGCTTGCCTCTCGCGACGTGGAGGCTTGTCACATCGTCGGCGGAATTCCAGCCAAGACGCTCAAGGTGAAGCCCATCCCCGTCAGTCAGGAGATTGTCGAAGAAAAACGGTAACCGGATGGCACGATAAGGGTAGGCTTCGGCCTGCCTTTTTCTTTTGGCATTACCGGCAGCACACCACACAAATTGCCGTCGTCAGCAATCACGAACCGTGATACGAATGTTTCGGGTGGGGTGGGAATAACATCATGGCCATGAATGCATCACAGGTTCGAAGCTGGCTGTCAAACCGTTGGGCTAACGCGACTCGGATCACTCGCATCGCCATCTACTGCGCGCTGCCTGCCGAAGCACTTCGCCTGCTGTCCAATATCCCCGTACTGGGCCGCAGCGACCTCCTTAGCGCGATCGAAGGCGTTTTGTGGGTTGCCACATTTGTCTTCGTCACCATCGGACTAGTGCGCTGGATGATACGGTCGCTCCTGTGGCGGTTGCGGAATCGCCTGTTTGTCGCCTACGTGTTCATAGGCGTCGTGCCACTGGCGCTTGTGGGATTGATGGTGGCGATCGTGACGATTCTCAGTGCCGGACAAATCGCCGTATACGCGACCAGGCAGCGGATCGCGTTGGCTACGGCGAGGTTGCATACGGCCACGGCTGACCTGAGGGCCGACGTTGCGGCCAAACCAACTGCGCGCCTTGACTCCTTCACTTCTTACGCGGTCCTTCAGCACGAATTTCCTTCCGCGGAAGTGAAGGTCTTCCCCGCCATCGACTGCAAACCTCCCGTGATACCGGCATGGTCGCACGGCGACTTTTCCGGAATGGTGATCGATCATGACAAGCTCTCCCTGCGCTCCGTGCAGAGCATGCCGGCCTTCTGCATAATCTCAAGCGCTCCCGTCGATCAACCATTCATCGATCAGCTCGCGAACAACCTGGGAAGCTTGGAAATCACTCTGGTTCACGGGATTGACATTTCCCACAAAGGCCAAATTACGTTAAACGGCAAGAAACAAAGAGGAATTATCGTCAGCGGTGACATCAAGAAGACGGTCCTGGTAAAAGGCGGCGCCGTTAGACCCAGGAGATTCTGGTGGGACCCACAAATCCAGTACAACGACGCATTGCTGGCGACGGACTGGAATTCGGGATCGAAACTACGGGTCGTCGATCCGACGACTGGCAAAGTCGGGCTGATTACTCTTGCCGCGACGATCCGGCCATCCTCAATGTACAACGAGTTGTTTTCCGGTTCCGACGCGCTTCACAGCGGCATTATCAAGGCACTATGGATCATCGCTGGATTTTTGGGCGTGGTAGAGCTTATCGCACTCTTCATCGGTGTCAAGTTGACGCGCAGCATTACCGCGGCAGTGCACGGACTCTATATCGGCACCAAGCACGTCAACCGCGGTGATTTCGCACACCGCATTCCCTTCCGCGGACGTGACCAGCTCGCCGAGCTGGAGAAGTCTTTTAATTCGATGAGCGCCAACATCGAACTCCTCATCGAAGAACAGAAGGAAAAGCAGCGGCTCGAAAGCGAACTCGCCATTGCCAAGGAAGTGCAGGAGCAGCTCTTTCCCCGCCTCAATCTCGACTCCGGCCGTGTGGAGGTCTTCGGCGTCTGCAAGCCGGCCCGTTCGGTCAGCGGCGATTATTACGACTTCATCTTCTACGGGCAGGATGCGCTCATCGCCATGGGCGATATCAGCGGCAAGGGAATCTCCGCCGCGCTCCTCATGGCGAGCATCCATTCCGCCGTGCGCGCGCAGGACCTGGCAGCCGTCGGCTCACAGCAGGCGCTCAGCACCGGCGCCGCGAATGTAGAGGATGGTGGCATTGTCCTAAGCTCGTCGCCGGCAACCACCGGCCCTGGTCCCATCGGCAACTTGATGGGCCAACTAAACTCGCAGCTCTATCGCAGCACTCCTGCGTCGAAATACGCGACGCTCTTCCTCGGCCTAATTCAACCCGAGCGCGGTCTGCTCACCTACTGCAATGGCGGACACATCCCGCCAGCGCTTATTTCGTCGTCTGGCACTGTCCAACGGCTCACCGCTGGCGGCACTGTCGTGGGACTCTTCGACGAGATGCAATTTGAGCAGGCGCAGATTCCCGTCCACTCGGGCGATCTGCTCGTAGCTTTCAGCGATGGCCTCTCGGAACCGGAGCACGACGGCGCGGAGTTCAGCGAAGACCGCGTCATCGGACTGGTGGCGCAGCATCGTGAACGTCCACTCGAAGAGATTGCCGCCATCTCTCTCGCAGCCGTAGAGGAATGGATCGCCGGAGAGGAGCAGCCGGACGATATGACGATCGTCCTGGCGCGCGTGAGATAAGCTTTGCGCCATCCAGGACGGTTGTTTCTTGCGAAGCTTCAGAGCCCCGAATCCTCCGCCGTTCTGGCCTGTGGAAAACTCCTGCGCAACCTTCTGCCAGCCCGTATTTCCGCGGCTTCTCCGTGATACTATCGATGTTGCCTCGACATGAATTTGACATACGTCATCATCGGATTTCAGCTCATCGCCTTCCTCTTCGCCATCAGTATTCACGAATCGGCGCATGCATGGATGGCCTCGCGTTGTGGCGATCCCACGGCCCGCATGCTCGGGCGTGTCACCTTGAACCCGATCAAGCACATCGATCTCTTTGGAACGGTCCTGCTGCCGATCATCTGCGCGTTTACCAGATTCCCGATCATCGGATGGGCCAAGCCGACACCGGTCGATCCCCGCAACTTTCGCAATCCCGTTCGCGATGACATCCTGACTTCCGTTGCAGGTCCGGCGAGTAATCTCCTCGTCTGCCTCGCATCGGTCGTGGTCCTGGCGGTCATCTCGGCAATCTCGCCAGCGGGGCGCATGGTGGTGCAGAGTTACATCCATGGGATGATTTACGAAGCCGGCGCGCTGACCCCGATCGTGCTGATGCTTTATCAAATGATGTTCATCAACATCTTGCTGGCGATCTTCAATCTCATTCCGATTCCGCCGCTCGATGGAAGCCACGTCCTGCGTCACGCTCTCCCCGAATCCGCCCGCGACATGTACGACCGTATCGGTCTCATTGGCCTGTTTGCACTGTTGATTTTTGGCGGAAATTTCCTATGGAGACTAATGGCGCCCGTCGTGGGACTCTTTAATGCAATTCTGATGAGAATCTGATGCCGGAAATCGATCAACAAACTTCTAATACAAAATCGGCGGCGCAGCCCGCTCCCGCGAATCGTCGCGTACTCAGCGGCATGCGACCCACCGGCAAGCTCCACATCGGCCATTACGTTGGCGCGCTCCAGAACTGGGTCCGACTGCAGAGCGATTACGACTGCTTCTTCTTCGTCGCCGACTGGCACGCGCTCACTACGAATTACGCTGACACGTCGCGCATCAAACAGGACACGACCGAGATCGCCATCGACTGGCTCTCCGCCGGACTTGACCCGGAGAAGGCAACGCTCTTCATCCAGTCCCACGTGCCGCAGCACGCCGAACTTCACCTGCTCCTGTCGATGATGACTCCCGTGGGTTGGCTCGAACGCGTCCCGACCTACAAGGAGATGCGCGAGAACCTCAAGGACAGGGATCTGGGCACCTATGGATTCCTCGGCTATCCCGTGCTCATGACCTCCGACATCCTCATGTACCAGGCCGCGTTCGTCCCGGTTGGCGAGGACCAGGTTCCGCACGTCGAAATCACGCGCGAGATTGCGCGCCGGTTTAACCAGTTTTACTGGAAGCCCTCGAAAACGCGCAGTGGGCGTATCCTTCGGGGCGGCACCGTGCCCGAGGATAAACGCGCATACGTCTTCCCGGAGCCTCAGCCTCTGCTGACCCCGGCGGCAAAACTTCCCGGCACCGACGGCCGCAAGATGTCGAAGTCTTACGGCAACTTCATCTCCCTCAGCGATCCGGAGACTGTTGTCCGGCAGAAGCTCAAGACAATGGTGACCGATCCCGCGCGCGTGCGGCGCACGGACCCTGGCAATCCCGATGTCTGCCCGGTAGGCGATCTTCACAAGATCTTCAGCAGCAAGGAAACGATGGAGAAGGTGAACATCGGTTGTCGCAGCGCCGGCATTGGCTGCATTGAGTGCAAGGGCTGGGTCGCCGACCACCTCATGGACGTGTTGAACCCCATTCAGGAGCGGCGCCGTCCTTTTGAGCAGAATCCGAAGATGGCATGGGATATTCTTGAAGCCGGTTCCGAGCGAGCCCGTCGCGCCGCCCAGGAGACCATTGAGCAGGCGCATGAAGCCATGCACATGTCGCATCAGTATGAGGCGCCTGACTCCGCGAATTCCAAAGAGGGGAACAAGTAGTTCGATGGCCGAGCAGCCCACGACTCCATCATCGACCGCGACTGAGCAGTCAGCGCTCAAGACATCGGTCGCCAGGAAGATCGAACAGGCGGGCGACACCTTCCCGTTCGCCGTTCAGGTCGGTCTCGTCTATGACGGCCCGCTCGATCTCCTGCTCGATCTCATTCGACGGCAGGACATCGACATCTACGACATCCCCATCGCGCAGATCACCGCGCAGTATCTGCATTACGTCGAACACATCAAGCATCTCGACGTGGACGTTGCCGCCGAGTTCATTTACATGGCTTCTCTGCTCATCCAGATCAAATCGAAGATGCTGTTGCCGAAGGATCCCGACGCGCCGGCCGATCAGATGGACCCGCGCATGGAGCTCGTCAATCGGCTGCTGGAGCACGAGCGATTCAAGATCGCCGCACAAATGCTCATGCAGAAGCAACAGATCGAAGAAGCCGTCTGGTCCAATCCGTCGCTCAAGGACTTCCGGGACGCGGAGGGCACCGAACCCGAGCTCGCCGCTGACGTCGTCGACCTTGTTCGCACGTTCCAGACGATTCTTTCGCGCGCCAAAGATAGGCCGCTGTTGAAGTTTGACGAAGAATCGGTAACGGTCGGGCAGATGATTGAGTATGTGCGCCGCCGGTTGATGGTCGAGGACCGGCCAATCCGTCTAAAACAGTTGCTCCATAACGTGCAGTCGAAGCAGGCGCTCATCTGCTGCTTCCTCGCGCTGCTCGAGTTGATCCGCCTGCAGGCTGTACTTTGCCGGCAGGACGCCGTTTTCGGCGATATCGTCGTCAAGAAACACGCCAACTTCGACAATGTGCTCGGCAACTCAGATGATACTGGCGCGATTCGCGACGACTGGCGCTAAAGATGCAAACGCCGGCCTTTGATCCGGCAACAAAGTGAGTCCACACCGTTTTAGAGGCTTATCAGTCGAATGTCACTGAAGGCAAAGATCGAAGCAATCATTTACGCGGCTGAAGAGCCGATCACCGTCGAGCAGATTTCCCTCCTCGTCAAGGACATCGTCCTTGCCGAGGAGGCCGCCGCTGCTGAACGTGCGGCTGAGGCCGTAAACTCCGACGACAGCGGCACACCTGTTGAGAGCGGCGATGGTGTTTCCGATCCGCTCGAACGGACGCTTGCGGAAGCCGATCACATCGATCAGCACGATTCATCTCACGCGGCGGAAGTTGCCGATCCTCGGCCGGAAGAAGAACCCTCTCCAGCCTCCGAAGCTGCTCAGACAGATGACGCGGATTCTGCGGCCACGACCGAGGAAGTAACCGGCACGGAGACAGAGGCGCCGGCGGAGTCTGACTCTGCTCGCATGGAAGCCCCGGACACCACCGCCAGCAAAAAGAAGAAGGCCACGAAGAAGGAGCTCTCTGAAGACGCGCGTGTTCGTGCTCGCGTGCGCAGCGTTATCACCGAGCTCATCGACGACTACGCCAACACCGAAGACCACGGTATCGAAATCCGCGCCATCGCCGGCGGCTTCAAGATGGCGACCAGGGCCGAGCATCACGACGTTGTCCGTGCCTTTGCCAAAAGCCTCAAGCCGCCAGTGAGACTCTCGCTTGCGGCGCTGGAAACCCTTGCCGTCGTTGCCTATAAGCAACCGGTCACGGTGCCAGAGATCAGCGAAATTCGCGGCGTCGAATCGGCGGGTGTCATCGGAACCCTGCTCGATCGCAAGCTCATTACGACCTCTGGACGCAAGCAGGTCGTCGGCCGTCCGATGCTCTACAAAACGAGCAAGGACTTCCTCATGCGATTCGGGCTTAACGAAATCTCCGAACTGCCGAGCATGGAAGAGTTCGAAAAACTCGCCTCAGACGGCCAGGGCGAACTCTTTACACCGAGCGCCGATGCTGGCTCACCAACGCCTGCCGCTGATGGCGGAAGCGAAGCTCCGGCGAATGAGGCTCCAGCCGAAGCATCCGATGAGCCGCTTGCGGTTGAGGAGAGCGCTGCCGAACCGTCCGCGGAAAACGAAAACTGATTCACTCCGAATGACAAGGGAAGGCCGCTCCCGGGCGGCCCTTTTCTTGCTCAAAACTTGAAACTTCTCCCCGCTTCCTGCTTCCTTGTCGATCTCCTGTATGATTAGAGGTTATGGCTGCTGAACGTTTACAGAAGATTCTCGCTGCCGCCGGGCTCGCCTCGCGCCGCAAGGCCGAAGAGCTCATTACCGCCGGGCAGGTCTCTGTCAACGGCCACACCGTCACGGAACTCGGCACCAAAGCCGATCCGCGTACCGACGAAATTCGCGTCAACGGCAAGCTTGTCGGTGGACGCGAGCGGCACGTCTACTTCGTGCTCTATAAGCCCAAGGGCGTCATGACCACGGTCAGCGACCCCGAGGGCCGCCCGACCGTCATGGACTCACTCAAGACCATCAAGGAGCGCGTCTTCCCTGTCGGTCGCCTCGATTACATGAGCGAAGGTCTGCTGCTCCTGACCAACGACGGCGACCTGATGGCGGAGCTTACGCATGCCGGCTCGCACGTCCCCAAGACCTACCAGGTCAAGGTCAGCGGACAGCCCACCGCGGAAGACATCCAGAAGTTGCGCGACGGCGTCTGGCTTCCTCCCGAGCCTGGAATGACCGGCGTGCGCGGCAAGAAGCAGCCCGGAGTTGAGCGCCGCTCCTTCGGCGTCAAGACGCAGCCCGCACACATCGACCTGGTACGCACGCAGGACAACCCTTGGTACGAAGTAACGCTCACCGAGGGCCGCAATCGCCAGATCCGCCGCATGTTCGAGCAGATCGGCTTCCACGTTGAAAAGATCAAGCGCGTTCGCTACGGCACCATTACGCTCGACGTGGAACCCGGCCAGTGGCGCCAGCTCAATTTCCGCGAAGTCAGCGAACTGCGGAAATCCATCGGCAAGCCGTTCCGCGTCGCGCCACCGAGAAAGCGCCTGCCCCTCGCCGGACCTCCACGCGAGCGTGCTGACACGGCCCGCTCGAAACGGCCGACCACGAGCGACCGTAATGCCACACCACGCCGCGAACCACGCGATTTTCGCGAAGCACCGCCGCAGCGTCCTCGTGAATTCGTCAGCGAACGCGCTCCTCGCCGCGAATTCAGCAGTGACCGCGAACGTCCGTTTCGCGGCAGACCAGGAAGTGATCGCCCGAAGCCCACCGGGCCGCCTCGTGGTGATCGCGACCGCGCTCCTCGCCGCGAATTCAGCAACGACCGCGAACGCCCATTTCGCGGAGGACCGAGAAGTGATCGCCCGAAGCCCAGCGGGCCACCTCGTGGTGACCGCGAACGCGCTCCTCGCCGCGAATTCAGTAACGACCGCGAACGCCCATTTCGCGGAGGACCGAGAAGTGATCGCCCGAAGCCTACCGGGCCACCTCGTGGTGATCGCGACCGCGCCCCTCGCCGCGAATTCAGTAAAGACCGCGAACGCCCATTTCGCGGAGGACCAGGAAGTGATCGGCCGAAGCCCAGCGGACCGCCTCGTGGAGATCGCGAACGCGCTCCCCGTGGTGTCCGGCGCGAAAATTCACGGCCTGTTCGCGATAACCGTGGTAGCACCTCGCGCCCACGCCGCGACGATCGTCCGCCGAACCGGCGGCGCGACTAAGGGCGTCAACAAGAGGAACTCATGTCGAACTTTTCTGAACTAGTGCCCGAACGCATCCGCGCTCTGCCCTCGTATGTCCCCGGCAAATCGATCAAGCAGGCCGAGGAAGAGACTGGCATCAAGGCCGTCAAGCTTGCCTCCAATGAGAATCCGCTCGGCCCTTCCCCATTGGCAGAGCGAGCGATGGAAGAGGCAGCCCACACCATCCATCTCTACCCGGACAATGACGCCGCCGAACTCAAGCAGCGCCTTGCTGCCGCGCATTCGCTCGATCCGGAAAACATTCTTGTCACTGCCGGCTCCACTCCGCTGCTCGACATCATTGCGCGGACGCTGCTCGGTCCCGGACTCAATGCCATCACCAGCGAGCGGTCATTCATCGTCTATCCCATTGTCACGCGATCCACGGGAGCCGAGTTCCGCACCGTGCCGATGAAGGACGATACCTACGATCTCGACGCCATCGCTGCCGCCGTCGATGCCAATACGCGTCTCATCTTTCTCGCCAACCCCAACAATCCCACGGGAACCATCGTCGATGCCGCAGCGCTTGATCGCTTTCTCGATCGATTGCCGGATCACGTCATCGTCGCGCTCGACGAAGCCTATTACGATTTCGCCGCATACTTCGCGCGTGAACGCGGCATAGAGTATTCGCACTCGGTCGATTACGTCCGGCAGAATCGCAACGTCGTGGTACTCCGCACCTTCAGCAAGGCGCAGGGACTGGCCGCCGCGCGTGCTGGTTACGGCATGGGGCCTGCGGAATTGATGGGATATTTCGCGCGTGTGCGAACGGCGTTCATGGTCTCCGGAGTCGCGCAGGCCGGAGCTCTCGCCGCTCTAACCGACCACGATCACTACGAGCGCACCATGCGCAACAACCTTGAGGGCGCAAAGTATCTTCTCTCTGGCCTCCGGCAGATGGGGTATCACCCGGTTGAAACCTGGTCGAACTTCATCTATTGCGAAGTCGGCGAGAGTGCTTCTGCCGTCGGCGCCCGCTTGCAGCAGGAAGGAATCATCATTCGCCCACTCACCGGTTCCTGGGGAGCACCCACGGCAATTCGCGTCACCATAGGGACGCGTCAGGAAAATGAGCGCTTTCTTCTCGCGTTCAAGAAGGTCATGCAAGCTTCCGCCGCTGCGAAGTAAACCGTGCGAAGACACTGAAGGCCGCCTGCGTGGCGGCCTTCGTTTATTGCGCAATCTCCAGCAATCACAACATGGGCAACTTCGCCGCGCCGAATAATCCGGCATCGCTTCCGAGCAATGCACGCGTAATTACCGTCGTTTTCCTCGGAGCCGTGCGCAGCGTCGCCGGCGGAGTCGTCACGCTGTAGATGAACGACCGCGCCTGCACTTCCTCCAGCAGTGTCGGAGCAAACGCATCCCACGCGCTCGACACTCCGCCGCCGATCACATACATCGGCAGATTCAGCGCGTTGATCATGTTCGTGATCACGATGCCCAATGCTCGTCCCACTCTGCGATAGATATCCTGCGCCGGCTTGTCTCCCTGCAAGGCGAGTTGGTACACCACTCGCGAGTTGAATTCCGAGGCGTGTGTTTCGGCAGCGCGCTTCAACTCCGGAGCGGCTCCGCTGGCAATCGCTTCATGCGCCATGCGCACCACCGCCGTCGCAGATGCATACTGCTCCACGCAACCGCGTCCACCGCAGCCGCACGGATGACCTTCCGGCTCCACGACTGTATGCCCCAGTTCTCCCGCCATGCCGTTATTGCCGTGCCAGATCTTGCCGTTAAACACCAGTCCGCCGCCAACACCGGTACCCAGCGTGAACATGCAGAGGCTGTCCTGATCGCGGCCCGCGCCCAGCCATTTTTCTCCAAGCGCCGCGGCATTCGCATCGTTCTCCAGGATCACCGGCGTTCCCAGCCTTTTTTCGATCTCTGCGCGTACCGGGTACTCGCTCCATCCCGGAAGGTTCGGCGATTCGCGCATCAGGCCCGTATCCATGTCGATGATTCCGGGCACGCCGATTCCTATGCCGCGCAATTCACCCGTGCCGCGCAACTTGTCGCGCAAGGTGCGTATCGCGTCCGTCATTTCTCCGATGACAAAGTCGCGGCCCTTGGAAACTTCCGTGCCAAGCGTTGTCTTCTCCAGCAGCGTACCGTTTTCGTCGACGGCGGAGATGCGAAGATTCGTACCGCCCAGGTCCACTCCAATTGCGTATGAATGCATGGCGACCCTTTCAATATGCTCTGCAATTCCAGATATGAAGATCCATACAAAACTCGCGCAGGCCGCGCGAGTAGGTGTTTCAACTTTCACTCTATACCACGCTACGCGCGGTTTGCACTTCTACTTCTGGCACTTCGGACAATAGTGACTGCTTCTGCCTGCGATCACTACCCGTTTAATCGGCGTGGCGCAAACCATGCATGGCTCGGCTTCGCGGCCATAGACGCGATGCTCCAGTTGGAAGAATCCCTCGTCACCATTGGCGTCCACGTAATCGGACACGGATGACCCGCCGGCGGCAATCGCTTCGGCCAGCACCACCTGGATCGCATCGTACAGCCGCATCAGATCATTGCGAGTTAGTGTCGCCGCGCGCCGCCTCGGCCTGATCGCCGACCGAAACAGCGATTCGTCGGCATAGATGTTGCCGATTCCGCTCAGTAACTTCTGGTTCAGCAAGGCGCTCTTGATCGGCGTTTTCCGGCCCTTGAACATTTTGATGAATCGCTCGCGGTCGGCGCCAATCGGTTCGTCTCCCGGAGCGCGAAACGACTCCGCCGCCACCACTTGCAGTTTTCCAAATCGTCTCGGATCCACGAAGCGAAGCTCTCTTCCCGACCGCAGTTGTGCCACCAGGTGTGTGTGCTTCGCCTGTTCAGTTCCCACATCGCACACCAGCACTCTGCCCGTCATGCCCAGGTGCACAATCCATTGGCCGCGAGGCTTGTGCGCGGAGTCTTTTCTCCGGCGCGGCTCGGCTAGGTCAATCACAATATGTTTGCCTGCTCGCCGCGCGTGGGCGATCTCGGCGCCTTCCAGCATTTTCGCGATTTCCACCGCTGGAGATTTCAGCAGGTTGGACTTGTCGCCAATCCACACGGATTCGATCACGTCTCCGGCAACGCGTTTGTGCAGGCCGTTGGCAATGGTCTCGACTTCAGGCAGCTCTGGCATCGCTCTCAGTTTATCGCACGTACTCCCGGAATATCTTTCACCGGACCGTCCTCGGCCCCCTCCCGGAGCTATCATTTTCATTGAGATTTCCGCTCCATGGAAGAGGCCGCCCATGCGTCTACGTGTCCTGATCGTCATCCTGTTCGTGCTTGCCCTCTTGTCGCCCTCTCCGTTGCGTGCGCAGACTCCACGCCACCGTGTTGTTGTCGAGGTCGTCACCGTGCTCTCCGACGGCTGGGCATTTGCCCTCAGCAACGTCGAGACCCTCCAGCGCGAATTCGGCCCTTCGAACATTGAAATCGAGGTGGTCGTCCACGGACCGGCGCTCTCCATGCTCCACAAGACTGACACGGATTTTGCCGCTCGCATCCAGCGCCTGTCTGAGCACGGTGTTCGCTTCGTGGCCTCCCGTCGCACCATGCGCGACAAGAGACTCACTTCGGCGGATATGTTTCCCTTTGTCTCGCTGGTTGACTCCGGGGTGGGAGAAATCGTTCGCAAACAGGAAGCAGGCTGGACATACATCAAGTCCGGCTATTGATCAATGTTCCGCTTTCCCGCGAGTGGCAAAACACGGTAAAATCATATGTACACAGTTCTGTTAAGCGAATCCCCTGTCAAGTCCTGCAGTTATTTCAAGGGTCCTCTGTGTGCGAATTCTGACAGCCCTTCGAGGGTTGTAGTGTGTGGAGTTACGCGTGAAGAAAGTAAAAACAGCGGTCGTAGTCGGCGCGCAGTGGGGTGACGAAGGTAAGGGCAAGATTGTCGATGTCCTCTCGGACAACTTCCAGGTCGTGGCGCGTTATGCTGGCGGCCATAATGCCGGCCATACAGTCACCATCTCCGGCAAAAAGTTTATCTTACAGTTGATCCCCTGCGGCATTCTGCGCGAGGGCTGCAAGGCCGTCATCGGTAACGGGGTTGTACTTGACCCCATGGCGCTCCTCAAGGAAGTGAATGCGCTCCGCCAGAGCGGGCTCGATGTGGACGGCAACCTCTTCGTCTCCAACCGTGCGCACGTCATCCTGCCTTACCATCGCATGATCGAACTGGGCGCGGAAAATGCTCCCGGCCGTGTGAAGATCGGGACCACGTCGCGTGGCATTGGCCCGACGTACGAAGATAAAATGGCGCGCCGCGGACTTCGCGTTGCAGACTTGCTCGATAAACAGCTCCTCAAGAAGCACATCGAGAACGCGTGCCACGAGAAGAACACCATCGCGCACGCGCTCTTCAACGGCGAACCACTGGACGCCGGCAAAATGTACGAGGAATACGCCGCCATTTCCGACAAGGTCGCGCCCTTCGTCACTGACACCGCCTCTCTGCTCAACGGCGCCATTCGCGCGGGTAAGTCCGTGATGTTCGAAGGTGCGCAGGGCACGATGCTCGATATCGACCATGGCACCTATCCGTTCGTCACCTCTTCCAGCGCGACATCGGGCGGAGCGGTCATTGGTACCGGAGTTCCGCCGACTTCGATCGGCACCGTCATCGGCGTCACCAAGGCGTATTGCACTCGCGTCGGCGAAGGACCGTTCCCGACCGAGGAGCTCGGCCAGATGGGCGAATACATTCGCAAGCAGGGCAATGAGTTTGGCGCCGTCACGGGACGCCCACGCCGCTGTGGATGGGTCGACCTGCCGTTGCTGCGCTACTCCAATATGATCAATGGCACCGAGTGGCTCGTGGTCACCAAGCTCGATGTGCTTGACGGTCTGAAGCAGGTTCCTGTTTGCGTCGGTTACATTATTGACGGCAAACGGACCGAGGAAATTCCCGCGCAGGACTCCGGTTACCGCAAGATTGAACCGGTCTACGAGAACTTCCCCGGTTGGAGCGAGTCCACTGCCGGAATCACCGAGCACGACAAGCTTCCAAAGAAAGCGCAAGACTATCTCAAATTCGTACAGAAGGAGTCAGGCGCGAAGATCGGTATGGTTTCTACCGGTCCCGATCGCGACCAGACTGTCTGGGTCGACGAGTTTACAGCTACGTTGAAGGCTTAGCCAACAATCGCGGCTGCGTTGCCATCAACCGGTCGCGGCTACCTGGGAGGCAAAATGATTGTTCTGATCGTGGAAATGAAAGTGAAGCCGGGCACGGAGGAAGAGTGCAAGCGCCTGATGCGCCTGATGGAAGAGAACACTCGCAAGGAAGCCGGGTGCATCATGTACGTCGGACACCAGTCGACCGAAGATCCGACCCGCTTCGCATTTTATGAGCAGTACACCAGCGAAGCCTCCCTGCACCTTCACTGGAATACTTCCTACTTCAAGGAATACGTCAGCGAGGGACTCGACAAGATTGTCTTCGAGCGCCAGCGGCAGCTTTACACTCCAGTCGGCTAACAGCCTCATGGCGCAGCATCAGCCCGGCTTCGGCCGGGCTTTTTCCTTTTACAAAATCACACATGTCTATTCATTGTTTAGGGATATAATCTCCGCCCATCTCGCTTCATCTGCCGCGAAGCCAGCGCAAAGGAGTACACCATGGGCAACGGAGTTCCCCGCGGTCTCCATACTGTAACGGCCTCCATCACCGTCGACGATGGTAAAGCCGCTATCGAGTTCTACAAGAAGGCGTTCGGCGCCGAAGTCGCCATGTGCATGTTGGCCCCCGGCAATGGCGCCGTGGCTCACGCCGAACTAAAAATCGGCGACTCCACGATTTTTCTCAACGACGAATTTCCGCAGAGCACGGTGCACTCGCCGCGCAAACTCGGTGGCACTACCGGGGGGCTCCAGCTATACGTGGATGACTGCGACGCCTGGCACAAGCGGGCCGTCGACGCCGGGTGCACGAACACCATGTCGCCGGCCGACATGTTCTGGGGCGATCGCATGTCTCAGGTTACGGACCCTTTCGGCCATGTGTGGGGCATCTCCACCAACAAAGAACAGTTTTCCGAAGCTGAACTCGCGAGGCGCTCTGAAGAATTCTGGAAGCAACTGCGGGGGGCGAAATAGGCAGCTCAAAACAAAAAGGCGCAGTCTCGGCCGCGCCTTGATCCTGCATCGTCAAGCGCTACTTCGGCGGATTCTGTTGCTTGTCGCAGATCAGCACGCCGCCACTCGCGTAGCTGTCGCGTGGCACTTCCACGAACGTCACCACGACGGCCGCCGGATTCGCGCCGCCATCCTCAACTAATACATCCGTGATGCGCTTCGCCATCTTGCGTTTCTGTTCCGTCGTACGCCCTTCCAGCAATGTAATCTGAACCGCCGGCATCATTCCCTCCAAGAACAAGAACCACAGAGACCATGAGTTCTGCGAAGGTCATGCTCCCTCGTGACCTCTGTGGTGATCTTTGTGTCTTACTTCGCCAGTTCATAACCGGCAAAGAAGAAGCTCAGTTCGAAGCGCGCGGTGTCTTCCGCGTCCGAACCATGCACCGCATTGCGCTCGATGCTCTCCGCGTGCTTCTTCCGGATGGTGCCAGCCTCTGCGTTCGCCGGATTGGTTGCGCCCATCAGTTTGCGCCAGTCGGCAATCGCATTTTCCTTTTCGAGAGCCAGCACGACCACGGGCCCCTCCGTCATGAACTTCACCAGGGAGTCGTAGAACGGCTTGCCGACGTGGACGGCGTAGAATCCGGCGGCTTGCGCCTTCTTCAGATGCAACATCTTCAATCCGATAATGCGAAATCCGTTCTGCTCGATGGTCGCGATAATGTCACCGGAGGCGTTCTTTGCGACCGCGTCGGGCTTCACAATGGCAAGTGTGCGTTGCAGCGTCTTCATGAAATCTCGATATACCTTTCTATCTTCCAACACTTTAATTGCAATGAATCGGTTTCGGGTTCCAAGTGAATCCTGGCATCCCAGCCATACTCGAAACCCGAAACTCGAAACTACTTCTTCAGCGCCTGTACCAGCGTTTCGCCGATTAGTGCGGGCGATTTCGCGACCATGATTCCGGCCGCTTCCAGCGCCTTGATCTTCTCGCTGGCTGTGCCCTTTCCGCCGGAAATGATCGCGCCGGCATGACCCATGCGGCGTCCCGGAGGCGCAGTCTGTCCGGCGATGAAGCTCACAACCGGCTTCTTGACATGCTGCTTCACGAACTCCGCAGCCGTCTCCTCGGCGTTGCCGCCGATCTCGCCGATCATGATGATCGCCTCGGTCTCCGGGTCTTCATTGAACAGCGTCAGCGCATCGATGAAGTTCGTCCCGATGATCGGGTCTCCACCGATGCCGATGGCCGTCGATTGCCCTATGCCACGCACGGTCAACTGGTGAACTGCTTCGTACGTCAGCGTGCCAGAGCGCGAGACGATACCGACATGTCCTTGCAGGTGGATACGTGCCGGCATGATGCCGATCTTGCACTTTCCCGGCGAGATGATCCCCGGGCAGTTCGGCCCGATCAGCCGCGACTTCTTGCCTTCCATGTACCGCCACGCCTTTTCCATGTCGCGGGTCGGTACTCCTTCCGTGATGCAGATGATCAGAGGGATCTCCGCATCCACGGCTTCCAGGATCGCGTCGGCCGCAAACGGCGGTGGAACAAAGATGACCGTTGCATTCGCGCCGGTCGCCTTCATCGCGTCCTGCACGGTGTTGAAGATCGGCCAGCCTTCATGCGTGGTGCCGCCCTTGCCGGGCGTTACGCCGCCGACAACCTTCGTGCCATACTCGGCACATTGCTTCGCGTGGAAAGTGCCTTCACGGCCGGTCAGGCCCTGGACGATCAAGCGAGTATTCTGATCAACAAGTACGCTCATTACCGTTTTCCTCCCGCTGCCGCCACGACTTTTTCCGCCGCGTCCTTCATCGTCTCTGCTACCGTGAAATTCAAACCGCTCTTCGCCAGGATTTCCCGGCCTTGCTCAACGTTGGTGCCTTCCAGTCGCAACACGATCGGCAACTGGATATTCGTTTTCTTGGCAGCGTCCACCACGCCCTGCGCCAGGGTGTCCACGCGCAGGATGCCGCCGAAGATATTGATCAGCACGGCCTTCACGTTCTTGTCCATCAGCAGGATCTCGAACGCGTGCGTCACCTGTTCGGAGTTTGCACCGCCGCCCACGTCGAGGAAGTTCGCTGGCATGCCGCCGGCAAACTTGATGATGTCCATGGTCGCCATCGCCAGTCCGGCGCCATTGACCATGCAACCCACGTTGCCATCCAGCTTGATGTAGTTGAGGTTGTACTTGCTGGCTTCCACTTCGAGTGCATCTTCTTCGGTGATGTCGCGCAGGTCCTTCAGGTCGGGGTGCCGGAAGAGCGCGTTGTCGTCGAAGTTCACTTTCGCATCCAGCGCGAAAACCCTTCCGTCAGTCGTCGTGATGAACGGGTTGATTTCGAACAGGGAGGAATCCGTGTCCTCGTACGCCCGGTAAAGCGCCATCATGAACTTCACTGCCGGATTGATGAACTCCGGCTTCAATCCCAGCTTGAACGCCAGCTTGCGCGCCTGGAAGGGCTGGAAGCCAATCGCCGGGTCTACGTATTCCTTGATGATCGCGTTCGGGTCTTTCGCGGCAACCTCTTCGATTTCCATGCCGCCCGCGGACGATGCCATGAAGCACGGGCGCGAAACCGTGCGGTCCAGCACGATGCCGAGATAGAGTTCGCTCGCAATCGGCAGCGTCTCTTCAATCAGCAACCGTTGGACTTTCTTGCCCTCCGGCCCCGTCTGGTGGGTCACCAGTTGCATGCCGAGCATCTTTTCGGCAAGCTGGCTGGCTTCTTCCACGCTCTTGGCGATCTTTACGCCGCCGCCCTTGCCGCGACCACCGGCATGTATCTGCGCCTTGACCACTACGCCGCTGGCGCCCGCACGAAACAGATCATTAGCGACCCGCTCCGCCTCTTCCCGTGAGGCAGCCATCTCGCCCCGCGGAACCGCCACTCCATACTTCGACAATATGGCTTTCGCCTGGTATTCGTGAATTTTCATAGTTTAAGTGCTGCGATCAAACTCGCTTGGGTTGAATTGCGTTTTCTGAAGCGTCATGCCCCCATGCGTCGAACCAACCGGCGCAGAACCAGACGCAGAACCTTCCATTTCGGAATACCCGGCAGGCTATGTGCACGCCTTCCGGGTTCGAATGACTCGCCGGAATAGCAACAGCCGGCAAAATCCACTCGTGGGCCACAAAACTAATGATTATATGCGGCTGGACAGGGAGGCGTAAACCATTGTCAACGGCAGGCGATTCCGGCACACATAGGCC
The DNA here is from genome assembly GCA_021779935.1 of Acidobacteriota bacterium. Taxonomy (GTDB): domain Bacteria; phylum Acidobacteriota; class Terriglobia; order Terriglobales; family Acidobacteriaceae; genus JAJXZT01. The sequence continues at coordinate 27,428 of JAJXZT010000067.1, read as the reverse complement.
TGTTGGGGTGTTACTGCCTTCAATATTCCAAAATACTGCGGGGGAATTGACTATACAGCTCGTCGAATCACTGTGGGCTGTCGTTGGTCCCTACTGAGCCACCTTTATCAGCTTCCCTGGATCATATCCTAGCGCCGGCAATCGCTTTAAGATTCCCTCGTACGTCTTCTCATCCATCTGCGGAGTCCGGCTCAGTATCCACAGGTACTCCCGGCTCGGCTCGCCGACCACCGCATACTCGTAGTCCTTGCCAAGATCGATGACCCAGTAGTTGCCATAAAACGGCCAGAAGAACGTCACTTTCAGCTTTGCGTTCGTCGTGGGATCGACAACCTTAGCTCTACCCGTTGACACTTTGCTCTTTCCGTCGGCTGTGCGGCAGGCGTTTACAACGCGAATCTTCCCCTCGCCCGTCGGCGTATATGTCGCCGTGACATCTCTCTCGCAGTCACGTTCAAACCAGTTCGGGTAGCGAGCAATCTCATACCATCGCCCCGCGTAGCGTTGCAGGTCTACGTGCGCAACCGTCTCCAGCGAGCCGATATTTGCGGAGCCGCGCGTAGTGATCGCCAGCACCGCCACAGTTCCGCCGAGAACAGCTATCCAAGTTCCGAGTCTCATGTCTCTCTAGATGACACGCCGCTGAAGCAGTTGCGTGGATTTTCACTCGCTTTGCGCGTTGTGAAAATTTAAGGCGGAAGATTTCTGCTTACGCAAATGCCAACTCGGCCAGCCATCGCAACGCGCTCATTCGATCTCCACGCGCTGCATGTATTGCGCAACGTCCACGTTCCAGCGCAGTTCTTTCTCAATCGACTCCCTTAGCGCTGCCGACGCGTCCGGATCGCCGTGTACGAGGTGTGTCACTCCCGGTTGCTTCTTGAACTCCCGCAGCCACTCCAGCAGCTCTGGCGTATCGGCGTGATCGCTGAATTGTTCAAGCGCCGCCACCTGCGCGCGCACAGGAACGATCTGCCCGAAGATTTTGACCTGCTTCTCGCCGTCCTTGATTTGCCGCCCTCGCGTGCCCACCGCCTGGAATCCAATAAACAGGATGAGGTTTCTCGGGTCCGGCAACTTCTGCATCAGGTGATGCTGAATACGCCCGCCGGTGCACATGCCGTTGGCGGAGACGATGATCGACGGATACTTCGACTCGTTGATTTTCTTCGACTCCTGCGGCGTAAGCGCAAAGTGCAGGTTCGGCCATTCTTCCGGCGAGCCAAACTTCTTAATCAGCCGCTTCGTCTCAACGCTGAACTCTTCGGAGTGCTTCAGGAAGATTTTCACCGCATGAATCGCCATCGGCGAATCCGCATAGACGGGCATGCGCGGAATCATGCCTTCTTCCATCATCTCCTTGATGAGAAAAAGAAACTTCTGCGTGCGTTCCACGGCGAATGCCGGCACCACGATGCTCCCGCCGCGCTTCACCGTTTCGGTGATCAGCCGCGCAAGCTCGGGCTTTGGATTATCTTCCGGATGCACGCGATTCCCATACGTCGACTCCATTACCAGCACGTCCGGAGATTCGCCCTCGGTCGGGCCTTCATAGACGACCTTCCCCGGCGCGATCTCGCTGTCCCGGACGCGTCCGATGTCGCCCGTGAAGAGCAGCGTCCGCCGGTGTCCATCGGCTTGCAGCGAGACTTCAGCCATCGCAGATCCGAGGATATGAGCCGCGCGCACAAAGCGGAAACTCAGGTCCGGCGAAAGCTCGATCGTCTGTCCGAAGTCAACTGGCGTGAATCGATCTAGGCTCTCCTTCGCTTCTTCGAACGTGTAGAGAGGCAGTGCCGGTTCGTGCTTCGAGGTCTTCTTCTTATTGTGGAACGCCGCGTCTTCTTCCTGCAGGTAGCCGGAGTCCGGAAGCAGGATGCCACATAGATCGACAGTTGCCGATGTAGCGTAAATCCTCCCGCGAAACCCTTCCTTCACCAGCCGTGGTATCCAACCCGAGTGATCGAGGTGAGCATGCGTCAGGATGACCACATCGATGTCCTCGGCCCTTATCGGAAGGTCGCGCCAGTTGCGTTCGCGCCATTCCTTCGGCCCCTGGAACATTCCGCAGTCCACCAGGACCTGGATGCCGTGCCGCCCGCTCTGATCGTTGGAACTATTGATGAGGTGTTTGGAGCCTGTGACCGTACCCGCTGCGCCCAGAAATTGTATGTAGCTCAAGGACCCGCCTTTCGCCGGCTCGCCGCGCGACTGACAATCCTTAATTCGCGCGCGACCCGTTCGTGACTGCGTGAATTCTGAAATCCCGGAACCGATACTTCTAATCCGTCGTGCATTCTGAAAACAAGTGGTACTAGCGGAGCATGTCCGCCGTCGTGACCTTTGCACGGTTGTTGTCGAGGTTCGCCTCCGGCACGCTGCCGTCATTCACCACCACGTCCGTCGGCAACGCCGGAATCACGATGCGCGCGATTCCCTTTCCTTTGGGACCAAGCGCGATCCGCGACATGCGTTCGCCCTCTGCCGATTGCACCACCACCGGAACTTCCGCCCATGAGTCGCCCAGGTTTTCCACCGTAACCGCAACCAGGTATGTGTTGCTCAGCGTCTTGCGCGCGTATGCCGAGTCGACCTTGAAGTCGGGCAACAGGTGATCGCGGTAGACCCAGCTATCGAAAAACGCTTCGAGGTCCTTGCGTGCTCCGGCCGCTTCGGCCAATCGCTGTACATAGCCGGAATCTTTATCCTCGGCCGGGTTGTAGCTCCTGATGAACCTCCGCATCGCGTCATCGCCAATCAGGTCGCGCAGCATCCACCACACAAATCCAGCTTTCGTTCGCAGGAACAGTTCATCGTTCGTGCTGATCAGCGGCTGCGGAACGGCAGTCGCCTGGCCCGGCGGCCCGTTTGGAATCATCGCGTGCGATTGGTCTTCCGCTACAGCCAGCGCGTTCACAAACTGGTTCAGGTACCGCAAGCCGGCCTTACGCCCCTCCTGCTGTTCGCGCACCAGCGCCTGCGCAAAAACCGCCAGTCCTTCGCGCACCCACGGTCGCGGCGAGTCGAAACATGAATGCGTCATTACCCGCGCCAGCGCGACTTCCAGCGCTGTTTCCGGCAGCTTCTTGATCGGAGTGAACAAATAAGTTCCGGCTTCGTAAGGCAGCGCGTCAGGGTCTGACAGCTCGACAATCGTGGCCTTGTGTTTCACCGGTCCAAACCAGCCGGTAATCGTCGTCAGCGCGCTTTCTGCTGCAACCGCGTAATCCCGTGCGTACTGTGTGTGCGCCGCGCGATACATCACGTCGAGTTGAGGTCTTTCCATCTGTTGGAACGTCGAAATTGCAAAAGCCGGGGCGTCTTTGCCAACATGCGAGAACGAACACACTGCCGGCTTATTAAATCCGGCGCCGGGTTGCCAGCCTCCCGATGGACAATCGATGAATATCGATGAATCCTTGTCGGAATCGCCTGGATCCACGTTGGCCATGATGCTCAGTTTCATCTGCGAATTCGTGTGACGGAATCTCCACCCGGCCAGCGCGTCGAATACTTCCGTCCCGTCGCTCAGGCTCACGGCGTCCATCGAAACCGGGTACCACGTAACAAATCCAACCCCTCGCACAGTCGTGAAATTTGAACCGATCCTGTCCCAATCGCTGCGAAATGCGACGCTTTGCGGCGTGCCAATGCGCGTCAGGCGCGTCGAATCTTCCTTCACTGTTCCGCCATAGTGAACGTTCAGCGTGACGTATCCCCCGGGCGCAACCGGCGACGGCAGCGAGACGATCGCCTCGCTGAGTTCGCCCGTATGATCTATGTCGGAAGTGTAGGGTTGCGTCAGCCAAGACACGGGTTGGTCATTTGCCTGCACGTTCAGCCAGCGGAACGTCGACGTGATCTGCATCGCAACGTCTTTCTGTGGCGACTTCGAATCGTTGCGCAACTCCACGGTGCCTGCAACGTCCATGCCGCTGACCGCTGGCTGGACTCTCACCTTCAGGTCGTAGCGTACGAATGTAAACGCGTCCCGATTCAGCGCATACGACTGCGCCGAGAGAACTGCCACTAAGAGGAACGCCAGGGAGACTGCGGTCTTTTTCATTTCGCGTGTTTTCCGGGTGTGTTTCCGCCACGCTCACGAACACGGCGCTGGCGCAGAACCTCATACATCACGATGCCCCCCGCCACGGAGACGTTCAGCGAGGAAATCGCGCCCACCATGGGGATGGAAACCAGCAGGTCGCACTTCTTGCGCACCAGTTCGTGCAGACCCTTGCCTTCGGCGCCAAGCACAATTGCGCAATCCATGTTGTAGTCCAGTTCGTCGTAATTCTGGCCACCGCGCTCATCCAGGCCCACCGTCCAGATATTCCGATCCTTCAGATCTTCCAGTGTGCGCGCGATGTTCACCACCCGTGCCACGTTCAAGTGCTCGCTTGCGCCGGCGGAGGATTTCACGACCGTCCCTGTGATTCCGGCGGCGCGACGTTCGGGGATCACCACGCCGTCCACGCCTGCACCATCGGCCGAACGCAGCAGCGCACCCAGGTTGTGCGGATCTTCCACTCCGTCCAGCACAACCAGGAATGCATACTTCCCGTGCTTGTTCTCCAGGATGTCGTCAATGTCGCCGTACTTCTTGCTCGACGTAAAGGCCATCACGCCCTGATGCGTGGTCGTCCGCGTGTTTCTGTCGATCTCCACCCGAGGGACGAAGCGGACCGGAACACTCTGGGAATGGCAATCTTCAATAATGCGCTGCACGCGCGGGTCGTCGCGGTCCTGTGCGATCGCCACGTAGTCAAAGCGGCGTTCGCGCCGTTTGAGGGCCTCGCTCACCGCATGGATGCCATAGATTACTTCGCTCATGTGACCTCTAGTGTACGTCAGCCGCCATGTCGCTTGCGAACCATTCCGCCCCGTTCACGCGCTCCTGCTGCCATTCACCCGCCCATCTTCCCATTCGCGGAGCTTCCTTTTCCACCCGGCCACATAGCGGCTATACTCCACAGTACGTCGAGGAATCCCAATGCCCCTGTCTGTTCTTATCGTGGATGATGAGCAACTCGCGAGGAATGAGCTCGCATACCTGCTTAAGGATGCCGAAGATGTTGAAGTGGTAGCCGAGGGTAAAAATGGCCTCGAAGCCATCTCTCTCATTCGCGAGCACATGCCCGACCTCGTCTTTCTTGACGTGCAGATGCCCGGCCTCGACGGTTTCGGCGTAATCAAAAAGCTTCTCGAAAAAAAGATCCCGCTTCCAAGCATCGTCTTTGCCACGGCATTCGACCAATATGCCGTGCGTGCTTTTGAAGTAAACGCACTCGACTACATGCTCAAGCCCTTCGACAAGAAGCGCGTCCTGTTGGCCATCGACAAGTTTCGCAAGAACCGCGAGGCCTCTGGCTCGCCCAATGACCGGCTCGAAACCCTTGTGAAGATGTTGGAGGCACAGAAGCCGCAGCCGTCAAAAATCTTGCTGAAGGCCGCGGGCCGTCTCTTCCTCGTCGATCAGAAAGATATCTGTTACGCCTCCATCGAAGATGGCGTCATCACCGTGGTGGCCCAGGGCATGGAGGGCCAGTCAAACTGCCGTACGCTCGAGGAGTTGCTGGCTTCGCTCGACCCCAATCTCTTCTGGCGTGCGCACCGCTCTTACCTGGTGAATATCAATCGCATCAAGGAAGTCGTTCCCTGGTTCAAGAGCTCCTACCAGATCCGCATGGACGACAGGAAGCAGACGGAAATTCCCGTCAGCCGTGCGCAAACCCGGCGATTGCGCGAACTCTTCGGCCTCTAGGCCGGCGTCCGCTCCTGCCGCCGATTTCTCTTGCTCTCATCCTGTTTCTGCGAGAGTCTTCTCTGTCCTCTTTACTTACGCCGGACGCGGCACTTTGCCAGCAGCAATTCTTATACTCAGAGAGCATTGATGCGTAACCTGCAATTTCTCGCCCTTTTACTCCTCTTTGCCGTTCCTTGTTTTGCCGGAGATAAATTAAAGCTCGATGAGGTGATCGCGCGCCATCTGGCGTCCATTGGGACAGCCGAAGCGCGTGCCGCCGCAAAATCTCGCACAGCGGAAGGTTCCGTAGTAATGAAGGTAATCGTCGGCGGAACCGGGTCGTTGCAGGGTGGAGGCATTCTTTATTCGACAGCCAGCACCTCCAAGTTCGATCTTCGCTTTTCCGCGATGGATTACCCGGGCGAGAGCTTCTCTTTGGATGGAGGAAAGGTCGACATCGGAACCATCGCCCCCAATGCTCGCTCTCCTCTCGGCGACTTCATGTTCCGTCACGATGTCATCCTCAAGGAAGGACTCTTTGGCGGCGTCCTTGGAGCTAACTGGCCTCTGCTTGACCTCTCTTCCCACAACGCCAGGTTGCGCTATGAGGGGCTGAAGAAGGTGGGCCGCCGTGAACTGCACGTCGTGTCTTACTACGCCAATAAACAGGACTCCGACCTCGAAATCAAACTTTACTTCGACCCGGAAACCTTTCACCATGTGATGACGGTTTACAGCTTCACGGTGGCGCCGTCCCTCTCCCACAACCAACTGGAACACGGTACTCGCATTTACTATCGCGTCCAGGAAGAGTTCGGCAATTTCCAGGTGGTCGACGGACTCACCCTTCCCCGCGAGTGGAAGATCCGCTATGCCACCGAACCGGTCTCGGCATTGACCTATGAGTGGACACTGGAACTGAATCGAATCGCTCACAACAAACCACTGTAGAAATTCGGCAATCCCTCCGGCTGAGAACTTCTTTCGTCTGCCCTGCAGAGCGGAATGTCCCGCTCACGCGGTATAATCTCGACATCCGATCATGAAAGCTTACGTATACGTATCTCTCAAAAAGAGCGTTCTGGACCCGCAGGGAAAAACCATTCAGGGCGCACTGACCAAGATGGGGTACCAGGGCGTGGAAGACGTTCGCCAGGGAAAGTTCTTCGAGGTCACTCTCGACGGGAAGCTTGGGCGCGATGCCGCACAGGCGGAAGTCGAGCGTATTGCCCGCGAAGTTCTCACGAATCCCGTCATCGAGGATTTTCGGTACTCCCTCGAAGATTAGGTATGGCGAGTTCTTTCGCTTCACACCCAGTGACGAGTGAGGCTCTCGGGCTCACCAAGGAGCATTCCCGTGTGCGGAATTGTTGGATACGTCGGTAAGAAGCGTGTCGTACCGGTCATCATCGATGGATTGAAGCGGCTCGAATACCGCGGTTATGATTCCGCCGGTATCGCCGTTTCCGGCAATGGCGAAGGCCTCCAGATTCGTCGCGCAGAAGGCAAGCTGCGCAATCTGGAAGAGGTCATCCGCCTTAAGCCGCTCAGTGGTACCTACGGCATCGGCCACACGCGCTGGGCAACGCACGGCCGTCCCAGCGAAGAGAACGCCCACCCGCATCGCGACTGCACCGGCCACATCGTCGTCGTACACAACGGCATCGTCGAGAACTACATGCAGCTCAAGAAGCAGCTCCGCGCCAGCGGCCACACCTTCTCGACTGAGACCGACACCGAGGTCATCGCCCACCTCATCGAAAAGCACATTGCCGCCGGAAGCAATGGACAGAAAATTCCACTCGAAGAAGCCGTCCGTCTGACGGTTCGCGAACTAGCCGGCGTTTTTGCGCTCGCTGTCATCTCCGTCGACGAGCCCAACAAGATCGTCGCCGCGCGCAATGGCCCGCCTGCCGTTATCGGCCTCGGCAAGGATGAGTACTTTGTCGCCTCCGACGTTCCGGCCATTCTTTACCACACCCGCGACCTCTTCTTCCTTGGCGATGGCGACCTTGCGACCATCACTCCCAGCGGCGTGCAGTTGACGGACTTCGACGGCAACTCCATCACCCGACAGGTGCAGCACGTCACCTGGGACCCCATCATGGCGGAAAAGGGCGGCTTCAAGCACTTCATGCTCAAGGAAATCTATGAGCAGCCCCGCGCCATTCGCGACACCTCGATGGGCCGCCTCTCGCTCGACACCGGCAAAATCTTCCTCGATGAAATGGACATTTCCGAGGACGAGTTAAAGAACATTAAGAAGATGCAGATCGCCGCGTGCGGCACCAGTTGGCATGCCGCGCTCGCCGGCAAGTTCATGATTGAGCGCCTGGCAAAGGTCCCGGTCGAGGTCGATTACGCCAGCGAGTTCCGCTATCGCGACCCGCTCACCGGCCCCGACGAAATCACCATGCTGATTACCCAGTCGGGCGAAACCGCGGACACCATCGCTGCACAGCGCGAATCCAAGGCAAAGGGCTCCAAGACGCTCGCCATTTGCAACGTCGTCGGAGCCATGATCGCCCGTGAAGCCAACGGCACTATCTACACTCATGCCGGCCCGGAGATCGGCGTCGCTTCCACCAAGGCGTTCACCGCGCAATTGACCGCGCTTTTTCTCTTCGCTCTCTATCTCGGTCAAATCCGTGGCACCGTTACCGAAGAGGAATCACGCAAGTTGGTCGAAGAACTCTCGATGCTCCCCGGCAAGCTCGAATCTGTACTGGCGCGCGAAGAAGAACTCGAAGACCTCGCCAAGCAGTACAACCGAGCCACCGACTTCCTCTTCCTCGGACGCGGCATCCACTACCCCATCGCCCTCGAAGGCGCGCTCAAGCTGAAGGAAATTTCCTACATTCACGCCGAAGGCTATCCCGCAGGGGAGATGAAGCACGGCCCCAACGCGCTCATCGATGAGAATCTTCCTGTCGTAATTCTTGCCACTAAGGATGTCAACGATCCCAACTCCGTGCTCCGTTACGAGAAAACCATTTCGAACCTGAAGGAAGTAAAGGCGCGCAGCGGACAGGTCATCGCCATCGCCACCGAGGGTGACGATGAGATCCACGAGTCGGCGGATTATGTCGTCTTCGTTCCCCAGGCGCCGGAACTGCTATCGCCGATCCTTGAAATCGTTCCCTTGCAGTTGCTCGCCTATCACATCGCCGTCCGCCGCGGATGCGACGTCGATCAACCGCGCAATCTCGCCAAGTCCGTCACGGTTGAGTAATCGGACAAACGATTGTTGTATCGGGGCGGCTTCGGGTCGCCCTTTCGTTTGCCTCCGGAATTACGGGACGATTTCCCTGAATAGCCGATACGTGCTTTAGAATGGAAGAAACCCACCGGGTTTTACTGGATACATAGTGGAAAAGGATTTGCTCACCGCGCGACTTACGCGCTCCGTCATTTTGTCTGATCGAACCAAGCACCTCGAGTTCGAGGTCATTGGCAATGGCCGTTTCGATTTCATCCCCGGCCAGTTTGTCTCCGTGCGCGAACCCAAGCCGGACGGCAAGTTCATCACCCGCGCCTACTCCGTCGCCTCGGCCCCTCACGGCGACAATCGTTTCGACCTTTGCCTGAATCGCGTCGACGAAGGTTTCATGTCGAACTATCTCTGCGACCTTGAACCCGGCGCTGAGATTCACCTTCATGGACCGTATGGACACTTCGTCATCAAGGAAGGCGACCGCCGCGACGCGCTCTTCATCGCCACCGGCACCGGCATCGCTCCCTTCCGCGGAATGGTCCACTGGCTCTTTGACAACCTGGAGCATCATCAGGATCGCCAGTTCTGGCTCATCTATGGCACGCGCCATCCGCAGGACATCTACTACCGCGAGGAGTTCGAGAAACTCGCTGCCGCAAATCCGAACTTCCACTACATTGTCACCCTCAGCCGCGCCGCTGATGACTGGACGGGAGCACGTGGCTACGTACAGGACCGGGCCCGCGAGATCGTCAACGGCCGCACCGACATGGAAGCCTACGTCTGTGGCCTCAACCAGATGGTCTCTGCCATTCGCCACTTATTGAAGGACGAACTCGGCTGGGATCGCCACCAGATCATCTACGAACGCTACGACTGACCTGCTCGAAACATTTACAAATGACAATCCATGTCCTGATGACCGGGATTTCGTTTCCGCAACGTTCGCACTCAATCCGCTTTTGTCTCGGCTAAGCCAGTCACATCGGCGCGTACCTTCCTCCAGCGCGCAATGGCATAGAATGCGCACCCCAGCGCCACCACCGCCGCGCCCAGCGTGAACGCACTCACATCTCCCAGCCGTTCGCTGCGATTGCGCACAATGCCCAGCAGCACAAGCACAGTCGGAGGCACTCCCAGCAGCAGTGCCGCCCATGTTCCTCCCGGCACTCGGAACGGCCGCGCCAGTTGCGGTTCCTTCACGCGCAATGCCACCAGCGCCGCAAACTCCAGCACCAGGCTCAGCCCATAGAGCAGCATGTCCAGCAGCACCAGGTGCGTAAAGCTCAACCCCAGCGACAGCATCCACGCCGCCGCACACACCACCACCGACACATACGGCACTTCGGTCCGCGCCGACGTTTTCGCCAATATTTTCGGCAGATATCCATCCTGCGCCATCACTGCCGGCAGCCGCGTGTACGACATCACCAGTGCATTGAAGATGCCCACCGCGCTGAGAATGCCTCCGACGACAACCGCAACTTCCGCCCAGTGTCCGGCAATCATCCCCGCCACGTCAGCCCACGCGCCGTCCTGCCAGGCCGTCAGCGGAACCCTCGCCCACGCCATCGCCGCCACCGGCACCAGGTACGTCACCGTCACCAGCGCCACTGCTCCCAGGATCGCAATCGGATACGTCTTCTGTGGACGTTCCACTTCCCCCGCCACCGTCGACGCATTGTCCCAGCCCATGTAATTCCACATCGCGATCATCAATCCGCCCAGCAGATCGCGGTTTCCCGCCGCATGGTGCGTCACCGCTCCGGGATGCATCACGGCCACGGCCGACACCACCGCGAACGGCGCCAGCAGGACCAGCCCCATCCATGCCGACCCTTCGCCTACGGCGCTTGCTCCCGCCAGGTTCCACGCCGTGCACAACACGATCATCGCCGCGCCCACCACCACCGCATGTCCGCCCTCTCCCGCCCACGGCCACAACCGTTGCAGGTAGAGCACGAACAGCGTCGGATAGATCGCCATGTCAAAAATGCTGGCCGCCAGCGACAGCCACGACTCCTGGAAGCCCCAGAACGGCCCCAGCGCCCGACGAACCCACACGTAGTACCCACCCTCGTCCGGAACGGCCGACGACAGCTCCGCGACCATTAATCCAGTCGGCAGACTCCAGATCAACGGCGTGATGATCAGAATTGCGATCGCCCACCCGTAGCCCGCCCCTCCAATCAAGTCTTCCAGCCCGTAGGGTCCCCCGGAGACCATGAAGTAGGTCGCCATCATCAGCGGCAAAATTGTCAGGCGTCGATTGAGGGTTTTCTTTTTCATCTAAGTCGCTGAAAGAACGATGGATAATAGCATCCTCCGTGGCTTCGTCAAACCCCATATTCGTGCATCTTTCACCGCTTCCAACTCATCCAATAACTTGACAACAGAACACTCAAGTTCTATGATGCAACCCGTAATAGGCCAACGTTGACCTCAAATCGCTCTCGTTGCATAGCTTTTACGGCATCAGCCCCGACGCATATCGTTCCGGGCTTCAGAACTCAGTAGGAGGCAGGCTCCAATGGCAAAAATTATCGGCATCGATCTTGGCACCACGAACTCCGTGGTAGCCGTTATGGAAGGCGGTGAGCCCAAGGTCATTGCCAACGAAGAAGGTGGCCGCACCACGCCTTCCGTGGTCGCCATCACCAAGACCGGCGAGCGTTTGGTCGGCCAGGTGGCGAAGCGCCAGGCGATCACCAACCCGGAAAACACGATTTACTCCATCAAGCGGTTCATGGGACGCCGTTTTGACGAAGTCAACGAAGAGATGAAGATGGTGCCCTACAAGGTCGTCCAGTCGGGCGATCACGTCGCCATCCTCGCGCAGGGCAAGGACTACACTCCGCCCCAGCTCTCCGCGTTGATTTTGCAGAAACTAAAGAAGGCAGCCGAGGACTACCTTGGCGAGACCGTCACCGACGCCGTCATCACCGTCCCGGCTTACTTCAACGACGCGCAGCGTCAGGCCACCAAAGACGCCGGCAAGATTGCCGGTCTCGACGTCAAGCGCATCATCAACGAGCCCACGGCAGCGGCGCTTGCCTATGGCCTCGACAAGAAGAAGGATGAGACCATCGCGGTATACGACTTCGGCGGCGGCACCTTCGACATTTCGATCCTCGAAGTTGGCGAAGGCGTCATCGAAGTCAAGTCGACCAATGGCGATACGCACCTTGGCGGCGACAACCTCGACCAGCGCGTTGTCGACTGGCTTATCGAAGAGTTCAAGAAGGACGAAGGCCTTGACCTGCGCGGCAAGGGCAATGAAATGGCCCTCCAGCGTCTTCGTGACGCCGCCGAGCGCGCCAAGATTGAGCTCTCCACCACCATGCAGACCGAGATCAACTTGCCGTTCATCACGGCTGATGCCTCCGGTCCCAAGCATCTGGTGAAGACGCTCACCCGTTCCAAGCTCGAAGAAATGGTTCGCGACATCGTCGAGCGCTCCGTCAAGCCGTGCGAAAACGCCATGAAGGATGCGGGCGTCACCGCCGGTCAGATCGACGAAGTGGTTCTCGTCGGCGGTCAGACGCGCATGCCCTTCATCCAGGAATTGGTGAAGAAAACCTTCGGCCGGGAGCCACACAAGGGCGTCAACCCGGACGAAGTCGTTGCAGTCGGCGCGGCCATTCAGGGCGGCGTGTTGCAGGGTGAAGTGAAAGACCTGCTGCTGCTCGACGTCACTCCCCTTACGCTCTCCATAGAGACGCTGGGCGGCGTGGCGACGACGATGATCCCGCGCAACACCACCATTCCGACGCGCAAGACCGAGGTCTTCTCCACGGCGGCTGACAGCCAGACTTCCGTCGAAGTCCACGTCCTGCAGGGTGAACGGCCAATGGCTGCGCAGAACCGCACTCTCGGCAAATTCCATTTGAATGGAATTCCGATGGCTCCGCGAGGCGTGCCGCAGATCGAGGTCACATTCGACATCGACGCAAACGGCATCCTCAACGTCGCCGCCAAGGACATGGCGACCGGCAAGGACCAGAAGATCACCATCACTTCTTCTTCCGGCTTGAGCAAGGAAGAGGTCGAGCAGATGGCGAAGGAAGCCGAAGCCCACTCCTCCGAGGACAAGGCGAAGCGCGACGAGATCGAAACTCGCAACCAACTTGACGGCATGGTCTACCAGATTGAAAAGATGCTGCGCGAGAACGGCGACAAGATCTCCGGCGCCGAGCGTGGCGATGTCGAAAATGCCCTGGGCGACGCCAAGAAGGCGCTCGAGGGCAGCGACATCAAGGTCATGCAGGGAGCGCGCGACCGGCTCCAGGCTGCCTCGCACAAGTTGGCGGAAGCCATGTACAAGGCGACCTCGGCGCAGGCCCAGCCCGGTCCCGGTCCGCAGGCTGGTCCAACCGATGGCGGCGCCGCCGACGCAGGCCACAAGAAGGACGATGGCGTGATCGACGCCGAGTACGTCGACGTCGACGACAGCAAGAAGAATTAAGCGCCCAACAGAGGTGCATTGCGATGGAGGGGGCGCGCGAGCGCCCCTTCTGCATAACTCGCTGCTTAAGGTTTTTCGCAGCTCAGTGACTTAGCAGCTTAGTAGCTTTAGTTAGTAGCTTTAGGGTGATCATGCATTTCGAAGTAAACGGCAAGATGTACTTACTGAATTTCAACTCCAGCGAAGATGGCTGGACGTTGTCGACTCCAACGAGTACCGGTCTTCGGCCTGTGCGGGTTTTTGACGACGGTGCTTCCGCATTCGCGGATATGTTCATGTATTTTGAACCGGACTATCGGCAGACAATGAACTAAACGCTGTTTCCGGTTTTTGCTTGAAACTCGAAACCTGAAACTTGAAACTTCCGTGAGGCTTTATGCAGAAGATTCCTCAGGCAGTTGCCATGATCCTGCTCATTGGCGCGCTCGCCACGGGCGATGCCGCGGCGCAGGGTGTAAGGCCGTCCGGCAAGGGTGCGGTCGCCGGCTCCACCGCCGTGCGCGCACAGGCTGAAATCTCCAGCCTGCTCCACGAGTTTCTCTCCAAGGTGAACGACCCGGCGATGCACGACCGCTTCTGGGCCAGCGATCTCGTCTATGTCGGCGCCACCGGCGTCGTCCGCACCAAGGCCGAGATCATGAAGTCCGTCCGCGAAGCTGCCGCCAAGGGCGCAAAATATACCGATAAGGATTCCTACGGAGCCGAAGACGTGCAGGTGCGCCAGTACGGCAACGTCGCCGTACTCGACTTCAAGCTCGTCGCCCACTCCGGCGACACAACGGACTACTACCGCAACTCGGGAACGTTCGTGAAGCGCGATGGAAAATGGCAGGCTGTAAACTGGCAGGCGACAAAGATCGAACCGCCAAAACCGGAAGCCGCCAGGAAACCGACAGGAAAAGAGTAACGGGTCTTGAGCCGCATCTTGCTTCTTACTTGAAACTTGAAACTCGCAACAGCAAACTTGCGTACGAAACTGGATAATGGCCAACCAACAAAAAGACTATTACGCAATTCTTGGAGTCAAGAAGACCGCGACTGCGGACGAGATCCGCAAGGCCTTCCGCAAACTCGCGCGCAAGTATCATCCCGACGTCAACCCCAACAACAAGCGCGCCGAGGAGAAGTTCAAGGAACTCTCCGAGGCCAACGACGTTCTCAGCGATCCCAGGAAGCGAAAGATATACGACCAGGTCGGCTTTTACTCTGACAATATCGACCCGGCAACCGCCGAGGCCTACGCGCGCGGCGGCGGCCAGGGCGTTGGCGGCGGATTCCCCGGCGGAGGCGCCTCGCGTGGCGGCGCGCAGGAAGTACCCTTCGACTTCAGCAACTTCGATTTCTCCCAGGCGACGCAACAGGGCGGGCGCGGCTTCCGCGATATCTTCTCCGGAATGTTCGGCGGCGGATTCGGCGCGCAACAGCACGGGCCCGAGGCCGGCACCGATCTTGAATACCAGGTCCACGTGCCCTTCTGGCAGGCTATTCGCGGCGGCGAAGTCAATCTCCAGATCCAGCGTCCTGACCCGCAAGGCCGCATGAAGACCGAGTCGCTGCGCGTCAACATCAAGCCCGGCACGCGCGACGGCCAGCGCATACGCCTCGCCAACAAGGGCAACCCGGGCCTGCGCAGCGGTCCTCATGGCGACCTCTACCTGGTCATCAACATTGAGCCGCATCCGGTCTTCCGCCGCGAAGGCGACGACATTTACATCACCGTCCCGGTCATGCCATGGGAGGCCGCGCTCGGCTCCAAGGTGGAAGTCCCCACCATCGACGGCCGCGCCCAGCTTCGCATCCCTCCCGGCACGCAGAGCGGCCAGAAACTCCGCATGCGCGAGAAAGGCGTGAAGTCGGCCACGCACAACGGCGCCACTGGCGACCAGATCGTCGAGTTGAAAATCGTTGTCCCCGAAGTGCAGAACGTGGCCGCCAAGGAACTCTGGCAGAAACTGGAAAAGCTTCAGCCGGAAGACCCGCGGGCGGAGCTGTTCCGCAAGGTTTAGAAGAATTTACGATTGTCGATTTACGAATGACGATTGATACCGAACGGCTCATATTGCGGCCGTTAGTGCCTGACGATTTCGATGCTCTACGGCTCATCCACGCGGACGCAGAACTGATGTGGGTGTACGGCGGAGTATTCGACGAGCAAAGAACGCGAGAGTGGATCGACCGCAATCGCAAGCGTTACGCCGATCATGGGTTCGGCTTGTTTGCGATTACGTTGCGGGAAACTGGGGAACTGATCGGCTCCGGCGGGCCGGTCTGGCAGGAGACCGATCGCGGGACGGAGCTTGAAGTCGGCTACCAGGTCCGGCGCGACCAATGGAAGCGCGGGTATGCCACGGAAACGGCACGCGGGTCGATGAAATATGCGTTTGAGAACACCGGCGTGACGCACGTGATCTCGCTAATTCGTCCGGAAAACCTGGCCTCCCGCCGCGTGGCCGAGAAGAATGGTCTGAGCATCGATCGCGAGATCAGGTGGCACGACTTTCAGACTCTGGTCTACCAGATTTCACGCGAGAAGTGGCTGGCTATTCATGGTTGACGGGCAAGCTCAAGGACACGACGAGGAAACTCGATGACGAAACGCAAAGGCAAAGGCGCATACATGATCTCCGTCGTCGCGGAGATGTACGACATCCATCCGCAGACGCTCCGCCTCTATGAGCGCGAAGGATTGCTGAAGCCGTCGCGTTCGGAGGGCAACACCCGGCTCTACACGGAGGACGACCTCAAGCGGTTGGAGTTCATTCTTTCCCTGGCGCGCGACCTCGGCGTGAACATCGCCGGTATCGGCATCATCCTCAACATGCGCGAGAAGATGGAGCAGATGCAGCAGCAGATGCAGGAGTTTGTTCGCTACGTTCAGCAGGAAGTGATGACGCGAGCCCAGGCTGCCACGCCCAAGGAAGGCGCGCTCGTCCCCATGCGTCGCACGCCCGTCGTTCTAAACGGCAATGCAAATTCCCCTCGCGAGCGTAAGCGCTAGTCAAATTTGCTTCCGGAAACACGATGACCGCAGATCATTCTGCCGCCATTCCCTTTTCGGATATTTTTTCCGACGCTGAAAATCGCCCACCACTAAAGTATGGGTTGATTGACAACCTTCAATCCATGGGCGTTCTACATCTTCCAACCGATCCACACGGGCACGCCCTTGTCGTCGCGCAATACGATGACGTTATCGCCCTTCACGATCTCGCGCGCCAGGATTTCGTCCGTGCCATCCGCATCTTTCACCTTTGATCCTGTCACTTCCACCTGGTCGCCCTTGGCGAAGCTGACTTCAATCGCCGCCAGAAACTTCTCCGGTCCCACGTGAACCAGAATGGTTTCTGTGTCGGTCTTCACCATCAGGTGGACCCCTTCGTTGGCGCCGGGAATGATCTTTACTTCGTCAACCACTCCTTTGATCTTTGTTTCGGTGGCCTTGTTATATTTCGGGGTTGTGCTGCCGCTTTGTGCCGACGCCAATGTCAGCGAGAGCAGTACGAAGAGAGCAATCGCGAACGCTAACCTGAAAAATCCCTGTCGTAGCATGGTTCGCTTCTCCTTTCAGCTCGGAGGCCAGTGCGGGAACATACGTAACGGGAGTATGGCAAGTCGTCGCCCTTGGAGACAATCTCTTTTTACGGCTGAAGTAGCGCTTTCCGGGGCGTTTCCGACGTCTCTGATCCTCCGCCTCACTGCCCTTCAGCCACGTACGCTTCGTACGTGACTTCATGCACTCCTCCGCCCGGCGGACGGCCTTTCAGCCTTTTTCCTGCCGGGAGCCGGCCGGCCACCGTGGCTTCTGGCGGCCTTTTCCGACGCCTCTACCGTAGGTCTGACCCCACATTCATTCAGTGAGCCGTATCACTCCGGGGCGTGACAGCCGATTCCTCTCATTCGTCAGTTGCTCTATGCATCAACTTTGCGAAATAATCCTCGCATCTCTCGTGTCAGGCTGAGATCAAACTGGTGCGCTGGCCCAACTCTTACAGGTATCTCACGCGATTACACACGGTGCCTACCCAGACGGAGCGTCTCCACATTGAGACGGTCCTGAGTGGCGCCCGTATCGTATTGACTGTTCTGTCTCTTGCGGCCGTCATGATGGATCCGACCGAGCCGACAGTCTATGCGCGCACTGTTTACACCTTCCTGACTCTCTGGCTTTGCTACAGCGTCCTGGCGCTCGTCTGGATTCGCTTCCGCGGCGCGTCCGAGCCGGCACGCATCACCATGCACGTCATTGACATTGTGCTGCCCTCGCTCATCATGCTCTTCACGCATGGTCCCAGCAGCCCGTTCTTCGTGCTCTTCATCTTTGCCCATATCGGCGCCGCCTTCCGCTGGGGATTCCCGGAAACCATGCTCACTTCCATCGGCGGCGTGGCGCTTCTTGATCTTGAAGCCATGTTCCTCACCGCCACCAGCAAACCTTTCCATGAGTTACTCGGCGGTGAATTCGAAATCAATCGGCTCATCATCCGCTCCGCCTACCTGCTGGCGATCGGCTACCTGGTCGGCGTCCTCGGTGAAAATGAGAAGGAGCGGCGCGCGGAAAGCTCCGTCATCACCCGTGTGCTCAACGCGGCACGTCCCGAACACGGCATGGCCGCGACCTTGCAGGCAGCTTTTGCGGAATACATTCGCATCTTTCGTGCCGATCGCGTGTTTGTAATTACACAGGACTTGGCGACGGATCGTGTTTTTATCTGGAATAGCCAGGCTGCAGGTGCCCCGGATGTGCGTCCCACCGTGTCGGAGATGCCACGGCAGTCGGAGACGTACCTGTTGCGCAACCGGCCTCGGACCTTTTACGTAGCGCAGATGCCAAATGGCGACATTGCCAGTGCATCCGTCGATGCAAATGGTGGCTACAGCGAGTCTCTGGGAACCGAAACTATTCCCGATGTTCCGTTTTACAGCGGCAAGGTCCGCTCGCTCATCGGCAGCAGTTACGAACTTGGCCACGAATGGAGCGTTCGGCTTATCATCGTCAACGGGGACCCCGGCCGCAATGCGGAAAAGGAACTGCGGTTCCTCGATTTACTCTTCCGGCAGTCGATGTCCGCCGCCTACAGCGTCTATCTTGTTCGAAGGCTGCGGGCGCGTGTGGGCGCCATGGAACGTGCCAGGGTGGCGCGTGAATTGCACGACGGAGCCATTCAATCCTTGATCTCTGCGGAAATGCGCGTCGATGTACTCCGCCGTCGTGCTGAACGGGATATGCCAAGCATCGGAACCGAACTCGACGAAATCCAGACGCTGCTTCGCGGCGAGGTACTGAACCTCCGCGAACTCATGCAGCAGATGAAGCCCGTCGACCTGGGCCCGCAGCAGTTGCTCGACCACATGGCTGATTTAGTCGATCGTTTCCGGCGCGATACTGGTATGATCGCCCGATTCGTTTCTGATCACTCCGGGGAAGTCAATATTTCGCCGCGCACCTGCCGGGAACTGCTTCGCATTGTGCAGGAAGGCCTGGCTAACGTCCGGAAACATGCCCATGCCGGCAGCGTCATCGTCGCCTTCGATGACGAAGATGGGTATTGGAAACTGACCATCGCCGACGATGGCCGTGGTTTCGATTTTTCCGGTTATATGTCATTTCGCGATTTACTTGGCAGCACTAAGGGCCCAGCCATCATCAAAGAGCGTGTACACGGTATTGGAGGCGAATTGAACATCGATTCTCATCCCGGCCATGGCACTCGCCTTGAAATCAAGCTCCCTAAGAAAGGACATACGTCCCATGGACAATAAGATAAACACTGTCCGCATCGTCATCGCGGATGACCACACCATCTTTCGCGACGGCCTTCGCCGGCTTCTGGAGTCTGAACCGGAGTTCGAGATTGTTGGTGAAGCGGCGGACGGCGCCGAGGCTGTCCAACTCGTCCAGCAGGCCCATCCCGATATCCTTCTGCTGGATCTAGCCATGCCCCGCATGCCCGGTCTGGAGGCTCTGCGGGAACTCTCCGAGCTCCGTGCCACCACGCGCGTCATTCTCTTGACCGCCGCCATTGAAAAGCGGCAGATCATCGAGGCACTGCAGGTCGGCGCTCGTGGTGTCGTCATGAAGGATGCGGCCACACAGATGCTCATTAAGGCTATGCGTACCGTCATGAGCGGACAGTTCTGGGTGGGACGGGAAGCTGTCACCGACATGGTCCAGTATCTGCGCGACCAGCTCGCTTCACAGCCGCAGCCCAAGGCCAAGAGCTACGGTCTCACTCGTCGTGAAATCGAGATCCTCGGCACCATCGTTGCTGGCCTCAGCAACAAGGAAATCGCCCAGAAGTTCTCCCTCAGCGAAGACACCGTGAAGCATCACCTCACGAATATCTTCGATAAGGTAGGGGTCTCAAGCCGTCTCGAACTGGCGTTGTTTGCCATCAACAACCGGCTCATCGAACAGTAATCCTTCGGCTCATCGAATATGAAAAGTCCGGCCACGTGCCGGACTTTTTGTATTCAGGCCGATTTCGCCACTATAGTGACATATATCGATCTATAGCCGTCCGCACCCGAGCGGCCCTTCTTCCCACACTTTCAGTTGTGGAGGCACGGGACTCTCTGCCGGAGCTTCCTTGGGAGCGGCTTTCGGATGGTACGCGCAACACGGCTCCTCCGCGAACATATCTCCCGTCAGCGCATATGCCCGCGCCCGCGATCCGCCGCATACCTGCCGGAATTCGCAGACGCCGCACTTCCCGTGGAGATTCTCTTCATCCCGAAGAGCCTTGAACAGCGGCGAGTTGCGGTACAAGTCCGCCAGTGATTCCCTCCTCACGTTGCCCGCCGACACCGGCAGGAAGCCGCTCGGAAACACTTCGCCCTGGTGCGAAATGAACACAAATCCTTTCCCGTCGTTGATTCCCTTCCGCGCCCGGCCAATGCCGTCTTCCGACTGCGGCATTCCCAGCACCTGCGGCAACCGTGACTGCTCCACGCCCTCGCGCCGCAGCTCCGTTCTGCGTTGCAGCAGGTAACGCCGGTAGTGCTGTGCCTCCGTGCTCTTGATATCGAACTTTGCGTGCCTCGAAGTTTCGTACAGCCGGGCAAAAACTTCTTCGAACTCATCCGCTGAAATCAAATCCACTGTCTGTCCGCGGCCCGTGGGCACCAGGAAGAAGACGCTCCACAGCACGATGTCCATGGTCTCCAGCAGCTCGATCATGTCGTCAAGGTATTGCAGGTTATGCCGCGTGATCGTCGTATTGATCTGCACCGGCAGCCCAATCTCGCGCGCCCACCGGACCGCTTGCAGCGTCCAGTCATAGGACCCCGCCACGCGCCGGAACGCATCGTGAATCTTCGCCGTCGGTCCATCCAGGCTGATGGCCAGTCGCGCCAGTCCAGACTCTTTCAGTCTTACGATTGCCTCCCGCGTCAGCAGTGGAGTCGCGCTCGGTGTCAACGAAGGCCGTACGCCCTTGCTCGCCGCATGGCTCACCAGGTCGTAGATGTCTGGCCGCTTCAGCGGATCTCCCCCCGTCATTACGAACAGCGGCGTCTGCATTGCCGCAATCTCGTCGATCATCCGCTTGGCTTCTTCGGTGGAAAGTTCAAATGGATTCCGCAGCGGCTGCGCGCATGCGCGGCAGTGCACGCATGCCAGGTCGCACGCCTGCGTCGTCTCCCAGATCACGATAAAGGGCCGCTCATTAAAGTCGATATGATTGAAGTTCATTGCCCGCTCCTCTTGCCCCATGAAGCTCCACTTTCGCAGGCGCTTGCGCTCGCCGCGATGACCTAAGTCACAGCCGTCACTCTCCCCGGTGAGGGCCATCACTTCGGCGGAGCCGCCAACGCGGAACAATCTTCTTGAGCGCAGCACTGCCCAGTCGCGCTCCGGGAGTACAACATGTCGCAAGATACCCGCGACGTGATCCAGGTCCTGCGGTACGAACTCAATTTCCTCGAGCAGGGTGGATACGAGCGTGTCGTCAGATCTGGTGTCGCATCGTCTCCGTTCCGTAGCACTTACACGTGCCTGAATTTTGGTGACCCGCTGCGGCCCCATGCCTGCCATGAATGCCTGCTTTACGATTTCGTACCGGCTCGTTACCGTACCGAAGATGTTCCCTGCCATTACATATCCCTCAATGGTGGTGAAACCATCGCCAGCCTGTTGAAAACAGGCGACAGGAAGCGGCTTGTCGTTGCACTCGGACACTGGCTGCGCAGCACCATTGCGCGCCTTGAAGCGCAGTGTGAAGCGAATTCCGTTATCCAGACCCGATAGTTCACTCCCATTTTCTTTTCGATTTCGGGAGATTTGTGTTGGCAATCTCGAAATTCCAAGGAAAAATTGCACCGGCGAGGCGGGCCCTCCCGTCGAACCAGATAGAAACCGTCCGCCATTCGGACGGGGAGGCCGAGGCCATCATGAAACGGTCGTTCCTTACGCTTTCCCCGCAGGAAGCCCTGCACGTTGCCGTCTTCATTGAAGAGCGCAACGCGGAGCTGTACCACCGTTTCGCTGAAATGTTCGTTGAATTCCGGGACCTGCAATCGTTGGAAATCGCCAGCGTCTTCTGGGATATGGCGGTCGAGGAACGCCATCACAGCACCATGCTCCAGAATCGCTATACCGAAACCTACGGCAACGCCGCCTGCGCGCTCACCGAAGAGGATTTGCAGGAGATGATTGAGTTGCCAAAGCTGGAAGATGGCGATGTCTTTGGCGGAGAAAAGAATGCTCCCGCTGCCCCATCCGCCAGGTTGCGCGCCTTGCAGGTCGCCCTATCCGCGGAAATCCAGGCTCGCAAGTTCTACGCCACGCTTGTCGAGAACACATCCGACGCGGGCCTTCGCCGCACTTATCGCGAACTCGCGGAATTCGAGACCGACCACGTGACTTTCCTCGAAAAGAAAATGCTGGAGAACCCGAAGTCCGCCAAGTGAATTTAGCCCAGCTCTCTCACCTGGAAACACGAAGGCCACGGCATCAGCCGCGGCCTCTTTTCTTGTTCGCCTTCCAGCCGGACTTATTCCACGTCCGCCGGAAACGACTTGAACTCCACGTCGCGTGTCGTACTGGTAGTCTTTCCGCTGGCGTCTTTCTTGTAGATCGTCAGCTTGCCTTGCAGCACCCGGTAAGCCTCGTCATTCGGAGTCTTTCCCGGCCCGCGTGCCACGGTTCCCGCGAACTCAAACCATGTGTCGTGAACCGGCTTGGTGATCCACGTCAGCTTGTTTCCGTTCAGCGATCCCTTGTCGAAAAACTGGTCGAGAAACGTGCCCTTGTCCGTATCCGAGTCGCCGTAGCGCGATACGAATCCCGTCACTCCGGCAGCGTCCACGCTGACCTGCACGAATTCGCCATCGCGCAGGAAGGTATACATTCCCGAGATATCTTCCGTGGCTTGCGGCTGTTGCGCTGGGCTGCTGGGTACGGGCTTCCGTTGTCCGCACGCCAGGGTCGCCATCGCCAGCACCACGACGATGCACGAGTAAATCTTCTTCATAATGACATTGAGTATAGTCGCAATTCCGCTTCGTATTACAGGTACGTCCGTCAACGGCCTCTCGCAGTACCAACTCGGATATAATCACAGTCCTTGGGGCCAATGACTCAAGATGGCAGCAGTCGCGAAGCCTCTCCTTCCCTCGCGCCGCCGCAGGCAGGCGACGTAACTCCGCCTGTGTTCCTGGTGCCTGTTCAGTCCTGGTGGGGTAATTTCTGTAACAATCTTCTTGACCTGATTCTCTTTCGCCCCCTGCCCGCCATTCATCCGACCTCTTTGCCGGGACACTTCTGGCCGGACGTGTTCGTCTCCGAGCGCATCTCCTGGCGAGCCCTATTCGACTCCGCGCTTCTTCACGTCGCCGTCGTTCTCGTCCTTTTTGCCGTTGGCCGGTGGGAACTAAGCCATCCCACGCCAACCTTGCGCAGTCCGTTCGACCACGCCAAGCTCGCCTACTATCCCATCAGCGAATACCTTCCGCCCATCGAAGGCCCTGGAACCCCTTCGCACACTCCGAAGAAGGCTGAGCCGGTTCTGGCTCGCCAGAAAATTATCTCCGTTCCTCCCGGCGCCGATAATCATCGCCAGACCATCATCACGCCGCCCGATATCAAGCTCAATCACGACATTCGTCTGCCCAACATCGTCGCCTGGAATCCGGTCATGCCGATGCAGCCGATTGCGGCCAGCGAGCGGCCCATCTCGAAGCTCAAGCTTCCCCGTGAATCCACCGAAGTCGTCGGTCCCGCGCCGGATGTGTCGAAGATCATCCCGCGCGACAAACTTCCCTACGCCAAGCCTGTCGTCGTTGGACCCGCGCCGCACACGAACTTCGCCAACAAATTCCGCATGCCGGCCGTCTCGCAGGAAGTTGTCGGTCCGGCGCCGGAAATCAACACCAACTCCAAGCTCACCATTCCCGCTGACTTGATTCAGTCTGCCGTCGTACCGCCTCCGGTCAGTGCTGCGGCGCTCGCGCGACGTCCCGGTACGTTGAACATCGCGCGTTACGGACCGCAGGATCTCCCGCCGAGTCTTCCCGTGGCCGAGCAGCGTGCCTCCGAGGCGCGAGGCTCGCGCAACGTCTCTCCCGCCGCCGGAGGAGCATCCGGCCAATCCGCCTCCTCTGGAGCCCCCGCAGCTCCCAGCACTGCTGGCATTGTCGATAAGCACGGAGCCGGACAGATCATCGCTCTCAGCGCGAACCCCGCGGAGGTACACGGTCCCATCGAAATCCCGGTCGGCAATCGTCGCGGTTCGTTTGCCGCCGGTCCTGAAGGAAAGCCCGATGCGTCCGGCTCTCCCGGATCTTCTTCCGGCTCCCCTGAAGGCAACGGCGCGCATGGCGGCGGAAATGGTGCGGGCAACGGCAATAGCGCCGCCAACAATCCGCTTGCCGGAATCACCGTCGCGCCTCCACCCGCGAATGCGCCAGTCTCTCCCGTCGCTGGCACTCCCGGAGTTGGCGCCCATCCGTCGTTCCGGGAAATGGCCGCTGCTCTCGCCAAGGCTTCGATTCCCCGTCCTTCCACCGCTCCACCGCAACGTACTCCGGAAAGCCCCGAAGATCGAGCCGTCTTCGGCAACAAGCGTGTCTACGCGCTCACCCAGAACCTGCCCAATTTCAATTCCGCCACGGGAAGCTGGGTTGTTCACTTTGCCGAGCTCTCGCCGAACCCCGCCGTGCAGTCTGAAATCTCCACGCCAGTCGTGATTCGCAAGAGCGATCCCGCGTATCCTCCGCAGGCCGTGCGCGACGGCATCGAGGGCACCGTCGTCCTCTACGCCATCATTCGCCCCGATGGCAGCGTTGCGGACGTCAAGGTTCTCAACAGCGTCGACAAATTGCTCGACCAGGCTGCGGTTCGCGCCTTCTCGCAATGGCACTTCCGTCCGGGAACAAAAAATGGCACGCCCATTCCCGTTGAAGCCGTCGTGCGTGTGCCCTTCCATTTGCGCAAAGCTTTCTGAACATGAAAAAGGCCGGCGCGTGCCGGCCCTCGTCTGAAATCAATTTCACTTCCGGCTCTACCCGGTGTTCTTCGTTTGTTCAACCCAGTCATACAGCGACTGGTTCGTGCAAATTTCGTAATAACGCCGCGTCGTCCACTCCTTCACAGTGAAGTCCGACGCGTTGATGTGCGGCACGAACGCCTCGCGCACCAGGATGTGCCGGAATACTCCCGCCGCCACCGGAACCAATCCGCTATAGAGCTTCACTCGCTCGCGTCCCCAGAGCAGTGGACACTCAATTACGCGCTCCTGAAGCGAAATTTCCTGTCGAAGTTTATCAAACGCCGCCGCATTCAGGTGGATGCCGCCGATGTTATATCGCAGCAGAAATTCTTCCGGAATGCCGCCCGTATCCGCATCTTCCACTGTCTGGAACGAGAACACGTTGAACGGAACGTTCCGTCCATTCATGTATTTCCGGGCGGCCTTGCTGCAAGATGACAGCCGGTCGCTCTCGTTCAGCGCCTTCGAAATCATGATGCGCGCCGTTCCGTCCATCAGGTACATCGGCGCCGAATCCTGGTAGCAGATTCCGATTCCCAACTCCAGCGACGGCAGCCCCGACTTTTGCGAGAGTTCGTTGTACGCTCGCACAATGTCCATCATCTCGCGTGCCAGCATGCACGTTCGCGCCACGCCAAACCCCGGTTCCCCCTCGCGTTCGAACAGTGCCAGGATGACCGCGTCGCCCTCGATGAAAACCTTCGTCGCTTCGTACTTCGCCAACAGCTTGTTCACCGGCTCGTAGAAGTTCAGGCTGAAGTACGATGCCGGATTCAGGCCCCGCTCTGAAAGTGTCCGCGTCAGTGTCGTCGAGTCGCGGATGTCGGCCTTCAATACCGCGTGGTGTACCACTTTGTCTTCCGTCGGCTTCTGCTCTTCCGGCAGCAGGAATTCATACAGCGTGTTGTTGATCGCCGAAAGCTCGCGTAGCTTTTCGTTGCCGATCACGTTCACCGCGTCCAGCGCCGAATTAATTGCTTCCAGCCGTCGCATATCGCGGTGATAGCGAAGGAAGTCCACCATGAACCGTGCGGAGATCTTCGTCTTGTCGGAGCTTCCGTACCCCTCCGCCCGTTTCGCCGCCGCCCGCAGGTTTGCCGGTGACATCTTCCCGTGCTCTTCCAGCAGTTGCTCCACTCTCTGGCGCTCGGTCTTGGAAATCAGCGCATTCTTCAATTGCTGCGGATTGATCAGCGGGGTGTACTCGCCCAGCAGCGGGATCACTTCGTAGGAATCGATGATGTGCTGCATCACACCTGATTGTTCCAGGCCGTTCGTCCACGCCGCCAGCAGCGCTCTCTGCGCCCTGCCCTTCGCCGTGCCCTCTTCCGGAGTTCCGCCTCCTCCGATCAGTTCCTGCGCATTTTCCGGCGAGCATAAAACAGCATCGATGTATGCGTCCGCATCTCCCGAATCGTTTCCAATCTCCAGCTCCGCCATGAAATCCTGGACAATCTCCAGCAGCGTCGAGTAGCGATCCGGATCGCGGTCGTAATTTCCGAGCATCAGGTAATGCTCGGCGTTCAGGTAATCGTCTCGCCCGTCTTCGGTAAAAATCAGCCGGTTGATGAACAGGTCATATGAGGAATTCTCCGGCTCGCCGAACAGCGACCGCCGCATGCGCGCGACTGTTTCCTTTTCCACCTCGCGCAGCGTCGCGAACAGGTCCTGCCCCGCCTTTCGCAACACGATCTTCTTGTTTACCTGGAGTTGAAGGAAGCGGTCCCGCAGTTCGATGCCCTTGTTCGCCTGCGCCTGTCTTGGTCCCTCGAAACTTTTCAGCTTTGTCCGGCAGCGCTCCAGCACATGCGCAAACTGCGCCGCCAGTTCCGTGCGGAATAACTTCACGATCGCCAATCGCAGCAGCAGGTCAATCGACTGGTTGGCTTCCGCCTTGGCGTAGTTCAGGCTTACCACCTGCAACTCCGCCAGGCTTTTCTTGAACTCTGCCGCGCGGTCGCCGGCCTTGGGAGCGTTCGCCGCCGGTGGCCGCGTAAATCCGCCAAACGCGCTTCTGCCTTCGCCGCCGCTCAGCAGCGGATCTTGGCGCGCCAGGTCTTCCACGTTGCCGTATTTCTCAATGAGCGCCGAAATGTGTGCGCGCGTCTGTAGCGTGAACTTCGAACTCAGGTACACGTCCGAGCGCACGTTGTCGACGCCCGCCACAATCCCATGCAGCCCGATCTCGGGCACATAGGTAACGAGCTTCAGTTGCCGCGCGTGTTCGGCGAGACTGGTTCGATCAAAGAATGGAATCCGTCGCATCTCTCGTCGTGACCAGCGGCCTCCTGGAACCTGGACCAGCGACCGCTCTATCTTTCTATCGAACCGCTATTAAAACACAGTTAAAGGGCGCTTCAGTCATTACCAAAGCGCCCTCTGTCGGTTTCTCTAGGAGCCTGTCTGAGTAACCGACTGCGTGTGCGGGTGTGATCGGGGCGGTTCTTGGTTTTCCTGAGCAGGCTTGGTGGCGAATGTTCGTTCGCAAGAAACGAGCGGAACTGGGGCTATTTCAGT
>JAJXZT010000048.1 GCA_021779935.1 Acidobacteriota bacterium | reverse complement strand
GGAAGAAGAAAATCCTGCTCAGGAAAATACGGACGGAAAACCTTCGCCATGCGTTCAGATTCGCAGTTTCTTTCGCACAACTCAAGCCCATTGTGTATGACCGGAACCATTACTCAGACAGGCTCCTTGCCTGGGTGGGGCTTTTGTTCTTTCTCGAATCTCAAAACTGTCTTTTCTTGTGCCCTACCCTTGTCGCGAAGCGACAGGGTGGGGCTTTTGCTTTTGCCTTTGCTCTTGCTCGAAACCTGAAACCTGAAATTTCTTTCTCGTTGCCTTCTTTCTCTTCCCCGCTTACTCTGTCTGCCCATGAATCGCAAAGCTCATTTTCTTGTGCCGATCGTGCTCTTCGCCGTGGCCGTCTTCGCGCAGGACCAGCCCTCTTTCCCCCACCCCACTGGCGAAGGAAATTACGTCGTCCACAACTACCGTTTCCAGGACGGCGAAACTCTGCCTACGCTCAACCTTCACTACTACACGTACGGCACTCCGCAATACGACGCGTCCGGTCGCACCACCAATGCCGTCCTCATTCTCCACGGCACCGGCGGCTCCGGACTTCAATTCGTCCGTCCCCAGTTTGCCGGAGTTCTCTTCGGCCCCGGCCAGCTTCTCGACGCCGGCAAGTACTTCATCATCCTTCCCGACAACGTCGGCCATGGAAAATCCAGCAAGCCCAGCGACGGTCTCCACATGAAGTTCCCGCACTATGACTACGCCGACATGGTCGACCTCCAGCACGTCCTTCTCACCCAGGCGCTCAAGGTCAACCACCTCAAGCTCGTCATGGGAACCTCCATGGGCTGCATGCATTCCTGGATGTGGGTCGAGGACTATCCCGACTTCGTTGACGACGCCCTTCCCCTCGCCTGCCTTCCCGTGCAGATCGCCGGACGCAATCGCATGATGCGTCGCATGGCTATGGAATCCATCACCACCGATCCCGCCTGGGATCACGGTGAGTACAAGCAGCAGCCCGCCGGACTTCGCGGCGCCCTTGAAATGTTGCTCATCATGGGCAGCAGTCCGCTTCAGATGCAGAAAAATTTCCCCACCGCTCAGAAGGCAGATGCCTTCCTCGAAAACTTCCTCGCCAACGGCATGAAGCATTACGACGCCAACGACTTCCTTTACCAGTTCGACGCCTCGCGCGACTATGATCCCTCCGCCAAACTCGGCGACATCGAGGCCCGCGTCTACTTCATCAACTCCGCCGACGACTACATCAATCCGCCTGAGCTCGGCATCGCACAGCGCGAGATCGCGAAGGTGAAGCACGGCCGCTTCATCCTCCTCCCCATCACCGATGAAACTCGCGGCCACGGCACGCACACTCTCCCCGCCATCTGGGGCAAATACCTCGGCGAACTCCTCCACGAGTCCGCCACAAATTGATTTTTTGTTTGGTTGGGAATCAGTACTTCTGGTGATCTTTTGCTTTTGTTCTTTCTCGAAACTGTCTTTTCTTGTGCCCTACCCTTGTCGCGCAGCGACAGGGTGGGGCTTTTGCTCTTGCTCGTGACTCGAGACTTGTGACTCGAGACTCTCTTCCTACAGCTTATTCAACCCATCCAGCGCCGCCACCTTATACGCCTCGGCCAGCGTCGGATAGTTAAACACCGTATCGCGGAAATACTCCACCGTCCCACCGTAGCTCAGCACGGCTTGTCCGATGTGTACAATCTCCGCTGCCCTGTCGCCAATCACGTGCACTCCCAGCAGTTTCAGTGTTTCGTTATGGAAGAGCAGCTTCAGCATTCCCTGTTCGTCACCCAGCATCTGACCCTTTGCCAGCTCTCCGTACCGTGCAATCCCCGTCTCATAGGGAACCTTCTCGTGTGTGAGTTCTTCTTCGTTCTTTCCCACCATTGAAATCTCCGGAATCGTATAGATCCCGTATGGAAACGTCTGCGGACGCATCGTTGCCGCTACGCCAAACATGTTGCACCCTGCAATCCGTCCCTGTTCCATCGACGTGCTCGCCAGCGCCGGAAATCCAATCACGTCTCCCGCCGCATAAATATTCGGAGTCTTCGTCTGGAACTTGTCATTGACTTCCAGCTTGCCGCGTTCCGCCGCCGCCAGTCCCACCGCCTGCAAATTCAGCGTATCCGTATTTCCCTGCCGTCCCACTGTGTAGAGCAGCGTATCCCCGTGTATCGTCTTGCCGCTTTCCAGCTTCGCCGCCACTCTTCCTCTCTGCTCGTCGAAGCCGCACTCCACCACCTTTTCATCCAGCCGGAAAACCATGCCTTCCTGCCTAAGCTGGAACATCAGGTTCTCCATGATCTCCCGGTCCACAAACTCCAGCAGCGCCGGACGCGCATCCAGCAGCGTAATCTTCACTCCCAGCGTCGCCAGCATCGACGCGTATTCCAGCCCGATCACTCCTGCTCCCACAATGATCAGCTCTCTCGGAATCTCCTCGATGTTCAGCAGTTGGTCGGAGTTAAAAATCCTTTTCCCGTCCAGCGGAATCCTCTCGCTTCCCGCCGGTCTCGTTCCCACCGCGATCAGGAAGTTCTCCGCTGTCACTCTGCTCTCAATGCCTTCGTTCTCGATCTCCAGCGTGTGTTCGTCCACAAACCGCGCCTGTCCCTGGATCGTCTCCACGCAATTGCGCCGCAGTTGTGCCTGGATCACTTCCGTCTCGCGCTTCACCACTGAGTCGATCCGGAACGTCAGGTCCGCCATCTGGATCTTTTCCTTCAGCGCGTAGTTCTTGCCGTAGAAAGTCCTCTGTCCCACGCCGCTCAGGTAGAGCACCGCCTCCCTCAGCGTTTTGCTTGGGATCGTCCCCGTATGCACGCATACGCCCCCAATCGTGGACCACTTCTTTTCCACGATCGCCACTTTCTTTCGCAGCTTCGAGGCGCAGATCGCGCCCTTCTGCCCCGCTGGACCGCTGCCGATCACTATCAGGTCGTAGTCGTAGTTGGTCATGATTTCTTTAGATCAGGAAAGTACCTTGGTATTAACGAAGATATTAACGAACTTCGCCTCTCTTGGGAATCGCGCAGTTTGTGCCCTTCCCTTGTCGCGCGCAGTCTGCGACAGGGTGGGGTTGTTGCTCTTGCTTTTGTCTTTGCTCAGCAGCTTAGTAGCTCAGCAGCTTAGTAGCTCAGCAGCTCAGCAGCTCCGCAGCTTTCCCTAATACCTAACACCTAATACCTAATACCTGCTTTTGCTATACTTCCCCCCATGGCGTGCCAGGAGCTCGACAATTTACGCAAGACTGCCAGCGCCACCCGTCTTCAGATTCGCGAGCAGCAGCTCAAGACCAGGCGGGCCCCGCTCGACGAGCGCCGTTCCCTCAAGCGCGGCAATGGCGACATGATCGTCTTTCTCCAGCGTAAACTCCTGCGTGAGTCTCTCTCCATCGAGCGTCACATCGCCGACCACGGCTGTCAGTCCTGACCGCCACTCTCGCGCGATTTCCACTTCACGTTTTCCGATATACTCTGCCCTGGGGTTTTCCCGTTTTTTCCATGCGAGTCATTGTTCGATCTTCCGCCATCCACGCCGCGGGCGTCTTCGCCCTCGACCGCATTCCTTCCGGCACCCGCATCCTTGAGTACACCGGCGAGCACATGCCTCACCAGGCCGCCGACGACCTTTATAAGGATCGCCCTTACACCTACCTCTTCGGCGTCGGCGACGGAGCCAACGTCATCGATGGCTATTCCATGGCCATGTACGTCAACCACTCCTGCGACCCCAATTGCGAAACCGAGGAAGACGAGGACGGACACGTCTGGATTCAGGCCATTCGCGACATCGCTCCCGGCGAGGAACTCGCCTACGACTACTACCTCTATGACGGAGAGGGCGACGCTCCCTGCACCTGCGGATCGCCCAACTGTCGCGGCACCATGTACTCGCCTGACGAGATCAAGCGTCGCCGGCGCCGCGAGGCCCGCGCCAGTAGCAACGGCGAGCAAAAGAAAAAGCGGGCCGCCAAGCCCGCTTCCCTAAATTCCTGATCGACATCCGCTTTATGTCGTCATCGCCCTCACGAACGACTTCACCGCCGCGTCCTCATTCTCATGGACGTCGAAGACAGTCAGCAGCTTCGTCATTTGCAGCAGTTGCCCCACCCGTGGTGTCAGGCACGCCAGCTTCACTTCGCAGCCCGAGTTATGTGCTGACGTAAACAGTCCCACCAGCGTTCCCAGCCCGCCGCTGTCCACATACGTCACCTCTTTCAGGTTCAGCACAACCATCCGCGACTCTGGCAGCAGCGCCTTCACGGTCTCCCGCAGGAGGGCAGCTTCGTCTCCAAACAGTATCCGTCCGTGACAGTCCACGACCGTTACGCCCTGGATCATGCGATTGCTCAGTCTCAATTGCATTCTGCGCCTCCAAACCTGCTTGGCCCGGAACTGTATCGCGCTTTTCGCCGCTTCGCAACCTTAACTCATGAACTTTTCATCCCAAATTCCCCCGCTTTCCCATGCCGGGGTACCTGTGATCGGAACAACGCGGGTGCCCATCCTGAGCATCGCGAAGGGTGGGAATCGCGCAGTTTGTGCCCTGCCCTTGTCGCGCCGTTCGCGACAGGGTGGGGTTCTTGCTTTTGCCTCAGCAGCTCAGCGCCTTAGCAGCTCAGCAGCTTCTGTCCTCGAAACTCAGCACTTTCCCCCGTTTCAGCCTTTCCTTTGTGTCCCTTCGTGTCCTTCGTGGTTATCCTTCTTCCTTTCTCGAAACTTGAAACTCGAAACTCGAAACTTTCTTCTGTCTTATAATCAATTATCTCCATGAGCTACACGGTTCTCGCCCGCAAATATCGTCCGCAGAAATTCTCTGACGTCATTGGTCAGGAGCACGTTACCCGGACGCTCAAAAACGCCCTTGAGCAGCAGCGTTTCGCCCATGGCTACATTTTCAGCGGACACCGCGGCATCGGCAAAACCACCGTTGCCCGTATCCTTGCCATGGCCCTCAACTGCAAGTCCTCCGACCGGCCCGTCTCCGAACCCTGCGGCGTGTGCGACTCCTGCCGCGAGATTCGCGAGGGCTCCGTCGGCGCCATGGACGTCATTGAAATCGATGCCGCCACCAACCGTGGCATCGAGGATGTTCGCGGACTCATCGCCACCGCCACCGCCGAACCCGCGCGTGACCGTTTCCGCATCTTCATCCTCGACGAGGCCCACCAGGTCACCGACGCCGCCTTCAACGCCCTGCTCAAAACCCTGGAAGAGCCTCCACCTTGGGTCATCTTCATGATGGCCACCACCCAGCCCGAGGATATTCCGCAGACGATTCGTTCGCGCTGCCAGCACTTCAGCTTTCATGCCGTCCGTTTTGAAGACATCGTGCAGCAGCTTCGCGATATCTCCGGGGCCGAGGGGCTCACCGTCGATGATGATGCTCTCGCCATGCTCGCCGAGGCTGGTGACGGCTCCATGCGCGACGCCCTCAGCATCATGGATCAGGCCATCGCCTGTTGCGGAACCACCCTCACCGCCGACGTCGTCCGCGATCTCGTCGGCACCGTGAATTCCAGCCTGCTCGAAGAGTTCATGCAGGCCGTCCACCGCAACTCCAGCGAAGATGTCCTTCGCATGGTCGACAAGCTCATCGTCGAGGGCAACAGCGCCGTTCATTTCGCGCGCCAGATGGTCCGCTTCCTGCGCAACTCCATCGTTGCCAAGGTCGCCGGTATCGACTCCCAGGTTCTTCAGATTTCCTCCGACGAGCGCACCCGTGTCGGACGTGTCGCTGAGCTTTTCTCTGAAGAGGATCTCACCCGTTTCCTGCAAATCATGCTGCGCACCCACGGCGACGTCAGCTACAAGCAGGAACAGCGCTTCCACCTCGAACTTGGACTCCTCAAGATGGTGCATGCCCAGCGCCTGCTTCCCCTTGAGCAGCTATTGAGCGCCGCTTCGCTGGAGAAACCTGCGGTCGCTCCGGCCAAGGCCGCGCCTTCCCTCGGCACGCGCACGTCGCCTGCGGCTCCGTCTCTTGGACGCCCCGCGACTCCGCCGTCCAGTTCCAACCCATCTCCATTCGGGGGAAGTTCGCGCCCCTCGCCCTTCGAGGCCGACCGCGCTCGCAAGGCTCCCGGCAAGCCTGAAATGTCTTCCGCTCCGGTCGTCGAATCTTCCGCCCCGACCGTGCCCTTCCAGCGCGCCCCGTTCGTGCCCAAGGCGCAACCTGCCAAGGCCGATCCACCGCCCGCTCCAGCTCCTATTGAGCGTGGTGCTGCCGTCGCTGTCGCCGAGACCGCGCCGCATCCCGCCGCTGCCGAGTCGGCTGAAGTCAGCATCGATGCCGTGCGCGAAGCCGTGCTCAATGCTCTCGAAGCCGCCGGATCGCGGATGCTCGTCCAGTCGCTCGAAGAGGGTGAATGGAATATCGACGGTATTCAACTGATCGTGAAGGCCGCACTCTCCGAGAAACTTATTGAGATGACGGTTGGCCCCGAGCAGAAGAAGACTGCCAACGCCGCCGCCACAAAAACCGCGGGACGCACCCTTCGCCTCACCGTCGTCAGCGGAACTCCCTCGGTCGTCGTCCGGCCGGAGCGTGTCCGTTCCGGCGGCAACGCGCGCGGCCGTGCGGCCGAGGAACCGGTCGTCAAGCGCATGATGGAAAAATTCGGTGCCGAGGTTCGCTCCGTCATCGACCATAATGAAAGGTAGTTCGAGGAATTCATGAACCCGAAGCAACTACAGGAAATGATGTCCCGCGCCCAGGACATGCAGCGGCAGATGCAGCAGAAAATGCAGGAGACTGTCGTCGAGGCTTCTTCCGGCGGTGGAGCAGTCACCGTCAAGATGAATGGCCAGAAGCAGGTGCTCTCCGTCCACATTGAGAAGGATGCAGCCGCCGACGTCGAGATGCTTCAGGATCTCATTACCGCCGCCGTCAACGAAGCGGGACGCCGCGTCGATGAGGCCACCCAGTCCGCCCTCGGAGGAATGCTCGGCGGCCTCGGCCTCCCTCCCGGCATGTTTTAACTTTCGTATTTCGTCGGGCTGGGTGGCCCATGCAAGCCTCTTTTGCTTGCATGGGATCAGCACAAGGCAAGTGCCCCACATTCGCGCTCCGCTTTTGGGCGATAACGTGGGGAAGCAAATTACTGATCTCTCGCGACTCGTGACTCGCGACTAACGACTTCTTTCCTATGTCCAAATTTGCCGAGCCAATGGCCCGACTCATCGACGAACTCAAGAAGCTCCCTGGAGTCGGGAGCAAGAGTGCGCAGCGCCTCGCCTTCCACATCCTCCGCTCCCCCGAGGAGGATGCCGGTTCGCTCGCCGACGCCATTCGCGACGTCAAGGCCCGCTTGCGCCTCTGTTCCGTCTGCAACAACATCACCGACGTCGATCCCTGCGTCTACTGTTCCAACCCCGAGCGCAACCAGCGGACAATCTGCGTTGTCGAGGAACCGACGAATATCAGCGCCATCGAAAAGTCACGTAATTTCAATGGTGTATACCATATTCTTCATGGAGCACTTTCACCCATCCACGGCATCGGCCCTGAGCAGCTTCGCATCTCCAACCTGCTCGTCCGTGTTGAAAACGGCGCCGCCGATGAAGTCATTCTCGCCACCAATCCCACCGTCGAAGGCGAAGCCACTGCCGCCTATGTCGCCCGAATCCTCAAGCCATCCGGCGTCAAAGTGACCCGCATCGCCACCGGACTCCCCGTCGGCGGCGACATCGAATACGCCGACGAAGTCACCATCCAGAAGGCCCTTGAAGGCCGCCACGAACTCTAAGTTTTATTTTTGATTTTGACCTGGCTTTTGCAATTTCTTGTGCCCTACCCTTGTCGCCCGCCTTTGGCGACAGGGTGGTTTTTGGGGTCTTAAGGGTGGGGTCCTTATGTTTTGACTTGAAACTCGAAACTTCTTCGCCAACCGCTAACAGCTTCTTTATCCCAGCTTCGCCAGCAGGTCTTTCGGATGCACCGGCTTTGCCAGCACTTCGAACTGATTTCCCTGCACTCGCGCATCTGCCAGCAGGTCCGCCGTGGATGCCTGCCCCGAGAACAGCAGTATCTTGCATCCCGGCAGAAACTGCCTGATTGCCGTTGCTGCTTCCACGCCGTTCATGTCCGGCATGATCACGTCGCTGATGATCAGGTCCGGCCGCAGCTTCCGTGCCAGTGCCACCGCATCCAGCCCCGTGTACACCGCGGACGCCTCGAATCCGTTCTTATTCAGGATAATCGCCAGCGTATCTGCAATGACGTGCTCGTCATCCACCACCAGCACTTTCCGTTTTCCCTTGGACGGCACCATGCGATCTCCGGACCAGCGCGCGTATTCACCGCTTCCTTCGATTATAAAGAACTTCCCCTTCGCGCCTCTCATCTCAACGCGACCGCGACCGTTTCCGGTCCCAACTGAGGAATCCTGCGCTTAGTCCAGCGCGCCTTGAACGATCTGTACGTTCTCTCGCACGATCAGCCTGTGTGCCGCCATTTCTTTCAACTTCGGCAACACTCGCTCCACGTGCTCGTCCATGTCGACGAACGTGATGATCACCGGCAGTTGTCCTCCAGCTTCCACCAGCGACGCCGTATGCACTCGCATCCGTCCCGTGAAGCCGCCCACCGCATGCAGTGCCGTTGCTCCCGCCACGTTTTCTTCGCGCAGATACTTCAGCACTTCCAGGTACAGTGGTTTCCTGTGCCATTCGTCGGCTTCGTTCAGATACATCGTGACTTGCACGGCCATCGATTCACCTGTCGCGCGCATTTTACATCGCCCTCGCCAGTGCTGCACCAGCAATCACGGCCAGCAGTCCGATCACGTTATTGCCCAGGACGTTCGTCGTGAACAGTCCCCAGTGTCCTTGTTCCAGTTGCACAAAGCTTTCATATGCGTAGCTGCTGAACGTCGTATATCCGCCGCAGAAGCCGATGGCGACAAACAGTCTCCACCGCACATCCGCCAGTGCGCGTTCCGTGCTCCACACCATGAACCAGCCCAGGATCAGGCTGCCCGTGACGTTGATAATCATTGTGCCGTAGGGAAATCCGGCACCCAGTATTTTCGATGCGTAGCGAGAAAGCGCGTATCGCGCATTGGCGCCCAGAATTGCGCCGAGGGATATCCACAGATATGCCGCCACGATGGAGTTCTCCTGTCGATCGATTTCGTAGGAGTCATCAGCCTGGGCACCAGCGTGCCCGGGGCGGTTAGGGCGAACTCCATCGCCGCCTCGATTCTACCAAATCATG
This sequence comes from Acidobacteriota bacterium, assembly GCA_021779935.1. Taxonomy (GTDB): domain Bacteria; phylum Acidobacteriota; class Terriglobia; order Terriglobales; family Acidobacteriaceae; genus JAJXZT01. Next base: position 195,782 of record JAJXZT010000048.1, on the reverse strand, counting down.
TCGCTGCTTCAAGCACTTCCTCGGCCCTCTCCTTACCCGCCACTTTCGCACTATTTCGCTGCAAACCTATCGCCCATTCATGTTCCTTTGCGTAGAATAAGCCACCATGCAGAAGCGTCTTCTCCGAGTTTTCTCTCTTGTCCTGCTCCTCGCCTCGTTTGCTTTTGCCGACCAGGCGGCCATTTCCGGACGCATCCACTTCGAGGTGACCGTCGCCAGGACTGCCTCCACCGCGCCCGTCTCTGGACGCCTCATCATCCTCTTCACGCAGAACAAGCCCACCGGTCGCGGCAACATGATCGTCCCCTCTTGGACGAATCCCCGCTCTGTCTGGATCACCGCCCGCGAGGTGCATGACCTTCAACCCGGGGTTCCCATCTCTGTTTACACCAACCAAATCTCCTATCCCGCGCCCTTCTCCACGGCGCCAGCTGGCGACTACTACGTCCAGGCCATTCTCGACGTCGATCACAACGCCGCCTACCGTCTCGTCACCCCCGGAGACCTCATCAGTCAACCGGAGTTTATCCAGGGTCTTCACCCTGCATCTTCCGGCGTCGTCGCCATCAAGTTCCGTGACAAGGTGCCCCAGCCTCCGCCCGTCGCCCTTCCCGCCGGCGAGCAGTACGTCGATTTCGTCAGTCCTTCTCTCTCCGCTTTCTGGGGACGCCCCATCCACATGCGGGCTGTCGTCGTCCTTCCTCCCGGTTACAGCAAGGGTGATCAGCACTACCCCACCGTCTACTGGACGCACGGCTTCGGCGCCACGCTGCCCAACATCGCCTACGAATCCGGCACCTATCGCCGCCTCATGGACACCGGCAAAATTCCCGGCATGATCTACGTCATGCTCGACGAGTCTTTCCCCACCGGAACCCACGAGTTTGCCGACTCCGTCAACAACGGTCCCTGGGGACACGCGCTCACCACCGAATTCATTCCTTATCTCGAATCCCACTACCGCATGGACGCCCGTTCCACCGGCCGCTTCCTCACCGGACACTCTTCCGGCGGATGGGCTACTCTCTGGCTCCAGGTCAACTACCCCAAAATTTTCGGCGGCACCTGGTCCACCTCGCCCGACCCCTCTGACTTCCACAACTTCACCGGGCCTGATATCGCCTCCGTCCCGCCCGGCAACGCCTATTACAAGCCCGACGGTTCACCCTGGATGCTCGTCCGCATCGGCGACAAGGATGTTGTCTCGCTCAAGGATTACGCCCAGCAGGAAGCTGTCCTCGGCAGTTATGGCGGCCAGATGAGTTCGTTCGATTACGTCTTCAGTCCGCGCGCTCCCGACGGACGCCCCATGCAGCTCTTCGATCGCGTCACCGGCGTCGTCAACCCCGAGGTCGCTGCGTATTGGGAGCAGCACTACGACATCGCCCACCTCGTGCAACAGCGTTGGCCCGTCATCGGTCCCGACCTCAAGGGCAAAATCCACCTCATCGTCGGCACCGCCGACACTTTCCACCTCGACGAATCCGCGCACCTCTTGCAGAAGGTACTCGACGGCCTTGGCGCCGACGCATCGTTCACCTACATCCCCGGCCGCAGCCATTTTGATTTGTATAAAGGTGGCCTCACCGAAAAAATCGCGCAACAGATGTACGCCGTCGCCCGCCCCGCAGCAAAGAAATGAACCGTCTTCTTGTGCCCTACCCTTGTCGCCCGCTCTTGGCGACAGGGTGGGGTCGTTCTCTCTCGAAACTCGAAACCTGAAACTTGAAACGTCATCCGAGTGCCCCACGTTCGCGTCCCGTTGTTGGACGATAACGTGGGAACATGTGCGACCCGTCTCTCATCCGCGCCCGCTCTTCTCTCGTGACTCGTGTCTCGTGACTCGCGACTGTTCTCGTCGTGCCCTATCTCTTCGCCCCCTATCCTTGTCGCGTTCCGTTCGCGACAGGGTGGGGTCTTTTTGTACATACGCGCCAGCCTAGCTTTTTTCGGTACAGATTCCCTCATCACGCCACCGCCACAATCGGCCCGTCAAGATTGAATCGCGGTGGACACAGTTCATCGTTGTGGACCCCGGCCCTTCGTATCACATTTCGATTGATCTTTGACGTTGTCTGGATAAGAATCGGCCCTTCCGGAGGAGCGACATGGATGGATACATCGTGAGCGGTGGAATCATCACGGCGATAGCAATAACTTTGGCCGTGGGGACCATCATCCGAAGTCCCGAGGGACGAAGGCGGCGCATGCTGCTATTCGCCTTGGGCTGGATGTTCATCGGCTGCACGGTTTCACTGAGTGTGGGGCTGCTTCTTCAGCGCAATCCGGAAGCAGTTGTTTGGGCGCAGACGAAGAATTCAGACACAGCGCGGCCAACCAATGTCCAAACGTTACCGGCCACAGCTCTCAGCCGAACTCAAAAGAACAATTCCGGACCGCTCGTTTGGGTGGGCTCCGACACCAACCCTAAGACTGTGTTCTGGATTCAGGGGAGGTTCGTTCCGGTAAATGACGCCGCTTTCCAAGGCGACGCGGAAGTTGTGACCATTCTGTGCTCGTTCCGCGAGTACGAGTGCCTCGAAATTGACAGCACGAGCCCGTTTGTCCGTGGTGAGCAGGTCTTTATTCAAGATTTCAAGCCGGTTAGTTGGGACAATACTGGGATTCTGGCCACGTCTCGCTCACTCGACAACTGCACGGACGAAACCTTGAAAATCCGTTTCTCGCCACCCTCCGTGATCTTGATCAACTCCCCCGTGCTGCCGATGTCCGAGAGTTGCAGAAAGATCAACGCTGCGTGGGATAAGTTTGTAGGCAAAAAGGGCAGTATGATGGCAGGACAAATGGAGCAAGATGTACTTGTTCCCACTAGAGGAACTGTTCCGTTTGAGGATGTGAGTCCCGACACCGGGAACCCTCCTACACCTGTCCGGCAGAAGAACCATTGAAACCCCGTGCAGACCGACAGCCACTGGCAGTTCCATGACATGCTTTACAACACTTCGGGACATCCTTTACACTCCTGCGCTCGCTTCGCTCGCGCAGGAGTGTAAAGGAAGATGGCCTAGGCACGCGGTGAGCGGGAGGAGTTAACCGAGACTCGGGGCTAGCTATCGCCTGCAAAAAAGGATTGGTTTGTATGAACGAAATCAATGAGCCGAAATACGAGGAGCACTTTACCGCGTTTGTTGACTTGCTCGGATCTAGTGAAATTAGCACCGGGACCAATGAAGTTTCCAGAAACGAGGTCTTGCGGTTTCTGGTGTCTCTTGCGGCGCTTCGCGGCGAGTTTGCCCTTCAGTCAGGGCCAGAACAAACTGGTACTAGGCATTACATAAGGCCGGAGGTCAGCACGTTCTCTGATCACATTGTGATCAGTTATCCTCTCAACCAGATATCTGAGAACGCCAAATTTAATGAGTCCCTAACCGCAATATCAGTTCTCCACAGTTTCAACGTGTTACTAGCCCGGATCGCAGGTGCGGCGCTCTCTATCGGATTTCTAATTCGAGGCGGCGCCACAATCGGCAAGCTCTATCATGCCGGCGGGGTCATTTTTGGCGAAGCACTTGTGGAGGCCTACCGCATTGAGTCCCGGACATCTATCTATCCACGGGTGGTCTTATCATCGAACGTTTGCCGCCGCGAGGAGTGGTTGAGATTGAATGACCTCGCTATTCGCAAGGGCAATGACGGATTGTACTACTTCGACTATTTTTGGAATCTGGTATTTTTCTCGGTTCCGCCGGGAGAGAAATCGAACGACTACATTAAGAAACGGTTCGAGCGCATCGTCCGACTGACTACCGACAACCTTAAGGACCTAGAAGAGAATGAAAAGCTAACCGAGTATTCGAAATGGGCGTGGTTCGCACATGAGTTCCGCAGCGCTATGGAAAGGCTGCCATCCGGAATGCTAGAGGCGATGGGCGTGTCAATGGATGCAATTCCTTGGAAAAACTAATCGGCCCCTTCTCCTCAAGGGCACCCTCAGTTCCCCCGCGCAAGCCCGCGAGGCTGGTGGCTGTAGATGATCAAGACGTTGTACCCGCGTCGCCGTGGACTTGATGGTGCCTCATCCGCCCGATCCGCGGCCGCTTTTTCTCCATCCGTGCAAATCCGTGCTTATCCGCGGCTGGCCTTTGCCTTTCGAAACCTCCGAAGCTTCCGAAACCTTTGAAACCTCTTTCGGGTGCCCATCCTGAGCGTAGCGAACGATAGGGTTGTTTGCCGTTCGTGACTCGTGACTCGCGACTGTGCTCTTCGTGCTCTCCCCTTGTCGCGCGCCTTTCGCGACAGGGTGGGGTCTTTGCTTTTGCTCTTTCTCGAAACTCGAAACTGGAAACTCGAAACTCCCGCCATTCCTGGCTCAGCAGCTTAGTAGCTCAGCAGCTCAGCAGCTTCCCCCCTAGTTCACCCCTCACTCCTCCACGTGATTGAAATCACAGATCACCGGCCCACGCACATTGGACACTGGAAGGTTCTATAAGGGGTCGGGCATAGCCATGTTCAAGATTCTAAGCACTCGTCAGCTCGCAACCGGAATCAAGCAATTCGTCATTGAAGCGCCGCGAATTTCCCACAAGTACCAGCCGGGACAGTTCGTCATTCTTCGTCTTTATGATCGCGGCGAGCGGATTCCACTCACCATCAAGGCTGTCGACCCGCAGGCCGGCACCATTACCATCTGTGTCCAGTCTGTCGGCAAAACCACCCATCTGCTCAACCTGCTCGAACCCGGTGACTCCCTGCTTGATGTCGTCGGTCCGCTCGGCAAGCCCTCGGAGATCAAGAACTTCGGCACTGTCGCCATCATTGCCGGCAGCGTTGGCACCGCCATGGCCATCCCCACCACCAAGGCGCTCAAGCAGGCCGGCAACCACGTCATCTTTATTGAAGGCGCGCGCCGCCAGGATCTCGTTGTCCTTGAAGACGAGATTCGCGCCATCTCCGACGAACCCTACATCCTCACCGACGATGGCAGCTATCTCGAAAAGGGTCTTGTCACCCACAAGCTTCTTCAGTTGCTCGACTCCGGACGAAAGATCGATTTCGTCCTTGCCGTCGGCCCCATTCCCATGATGCGTGCCGTTGCCGATATTACGAAGACCCGCGGCATCCGCACCGTCGTCAGTCTCAACTCCATCATGGTCGATGGCACCGGCATGTGCGGCGGTTGCCGTGTTCTCGTCGGCAACCATAGCCAGTTCGCCTGTGTCGATGGCCCCGAGTTCGAGGCCGATCAGGTCAACTTCGACGTTCTTGTCCAGCGCAACAGCATGTATCGCGACGCCGAACATAAGTCGCTGGATGATTTCCTCGCCAACCCGGAACGTGAACTCGCGCTCGTTCGCGAATCCTGCAAGCTGCGCGAACTGGAAGAACACGCCGCCGTGGTTCCCGGAGGACCCCATGCCAAATAACAATCCCCTGCCGAACAAGGAACGCATGAAGATTCTCCGGCAACACATGCCGGAGCGCCCCGCCGATGTTCGCAACCACGACTTCCTCGAAGTCAACCTCGGCTTCCAGTCCGAGCTTGCCAAGCAGGAAGCCCTGCGTTGCATCGCCTGCGCCAAGCCCACTTGCATGCATGAATGTCCTGTCGGCGTGAAGGTGCGCGAGTTCATCGACCTCATCCTTGCCGGCGACTACCTCGGCGCCGCCGCCAAGATTCGTGAAGACAATGTCCTCCCCGCCGTCACCGGCCGCGTCTGCCCGCAGGAAGAGCAGTGCGAGGGCGGATGCGTTCTCGGCAAGAAAGGCGACTCGCTCGCCATCGGACACCTTGAGCGTTTCGTCGCCGACTACGAGCAGAAATCCGGCAAGCTCGGCCTCCCGGCGATCGCGCCCCCGACAGGCAAGAAGGTTGCCATCGTCGGCAGCGGTCCCGCCGGCCTCACCTGCGCCGGCGACCTTATTCAGAAGGGCCATCGCGTCCGCGTCTTCGAGGCGCTCCACGAACTCGGTGGCGTGCTGGTCTACGGCATCCCCGAATTCCGGCTCCCCAAGGACATCGTCCGCCAGGAAATCGACAACATGCGCAAGATGGGCGTCGAGTTCGAAACCGACGTCGTCGTCGGCAAGACCGTCACCATCGATGAATTGATGCAGGAAGAAGGCTACGACGCCGTCTTCGTCGCTACCGGCGCCGGACTGCCGCAGTTCCTCAACGTCCCCGGTGAGCACCTCAATGGCGTTTACTCCGCCAACGAGTTCCTCACCCGCAACAACCTGATGCGCGCCTATCGCTTCCCCGAGTTCGACGAACCCGTGTACGACTGCCGCGATCGCAACGTCATCGTCGTCGGCAGCGGCAACACCGCCATGGACGCCGTTCGTACCTCCAAGCGTCTCGGTGCAAAGTCGGCCACCATCGTCTATCGCCGCACCGAAGCCGAAATGCCCGCCCGACTCGAAGAAGTCAAGCACGCCAAGGAGGAAGGCATCGTCTTCACCATGCTCACCGCTCCCGTCGAGTTCATCGGCGACGAGAAGGGCTGGCTCCGTCAGGCGCGCTGCCAGAAGATGGAACTCGGCGAACCCGACGCCTCCGGACGCCGCCGCCCCGTTCCCATCAAGGGCTCCGAGTACCTCATGGATTGCGACCTTGCCATCATCGCCGTCGGCACCTCCGCCAATCCGCTCATCCAGTCCACCACGCCTGACCTTGCCACCAACAAGTGGAAGTACATTCAGGCCGACCCCAACACACAGCGCACCTCCAAGCCCGGCGTCTTCGCCGGTGGAGACATCGTCACCGGCGGAGCCACCGTCATTCTTGCCATGGGTGCTGGACGCCGTGCCGCCGCTTCCGTTCATCAGTACCTCACCACCGGCGTCTGGGAAACCTCCATCCCCGCCGCCGAGACAACCACTCACTCCTAGAAACCACCGTTTTCCCGACCCCGGCCTGCTCGTCCGGGGTCTTCACTTTTTTAGGTACTCCCCGGGCACACCCCAGTGACCGTTCAGTACATAGCTTCTGTTACCTTTCTGTCACTCTTTACCCTTCTATAAACCTCCCACTTTCGACTCGTTTTTGCGCGTTATAATCGAGAGATACCTATCGCTCCAAATTCATTTCTGTAAGGGTGTGGAGTCATGCAGTTCAAGGTTCATAGCACTTACAAACCCGAGGGAGACCAGGCAAATGCCATACGTCAGCTATGCCGCGGCCTCCTCGAAGGCGAGAAGCATCAGGTCCTGCTCGGCGTCACCGGCTCCGGCAAGACATTCACCATGGCCAAGATCATCGAGCAGCTCGACAGACCCGCATTAATACTGGCTCATAACAAGACTCTTGCCGCCCAGCTCTACCACGAATTCAAGAATTTTTTCCCCAATAACGCCGTCGAATATTTCGTTTCTTACTACGATTACTACCAGCCCGAAGCCTACATTCCGGCCTCCGACGTCTATATCGAAAAAGAAGCCACCGTCAACGACGAACTCGACAAACTTCGCCTCGCCGCCACCAAATCCTTGTTCGAAAGACGCGACTGCATCATCGTCGCCTCGGTCAGTTGCATCTACGGCCTCGGCTCCCCCGAGGCCTATTACGGCATGCTCCTCTTCCTCGAAAAAGGCCAAAAAATTAAACGCCACGACATCACCCGCAAACTCGTTGAGATTCTGTACGAGCGCACCGACACTGACTTCAAGCGTGGAACCTTTCGCGTTCGTGGCGATGTCATCGAGGTCTTCCCCACCTACGACGACAATGCATATCGCATTGAAATGTTCGGCGACGAAATCGAATCGCTCTCGCAAATCGATCCGCTCTTCAGCACCGTAAAACAAAAGTACGCGCGCCTTCCTATCTACCCGAAGACGCACTACGTCATGAAGCCCGAGACAAAGTCGCACGCAGTGGATTCGATTCTCGAAGAACTGAAGTGGTGGGAAGCGGAGCTGGAAAAACAGGGTCGTCTTGTCGAGTCGCAACGCATTCACCAGCGCACTCGATTCGACCTCGAGATGATCAAGGAGATGGGCTATTGTCACGGCATCGAAAACTATTCTCGGCACTTCACTGGCCGTCTTCCCGGTGAACCGCCACCCACGCTGCTTGATTACGTGCCGCGCGACTTCCTTTTATTCATCGATGAATCGCACCAGACTGTTCCGCAGTTGCACGGTATGTGGCACGGCGACCGTTCGCGAAAACAGAACCTGATTGAGTTCGGCTTCCGACTCCCAAGTGCGCTCGATAATCGTCCGCTGCAATTTGAAGAATTCGAAAACCGCGTAAATCAGGCGATCTACGTCTCCGCCACTCCCGGTCCCTACGAGCTGACGAAGGCCGCTGGCGTGGTTGTAGAGCAGATCATTCGTCCCACCGGCCTCGTCGATCCCGAGGTGGAAGTGCGTCCCGTGCGCGGACAAATTGACGACCTTCTGCATGAAATTCGCAAGCGCACGGAGAATGGGCAACGCGTGCTTGTCACGACTTTGACCAAGCGCATGGCGGAAGACCTGGCGGAATACTACAGCGAGGTGGGTGTTCGCTGCCGCTATATGCATTCGGAGATCGAGACGCTCGAGCGCATTAAGATACTCCGCGATCTGCGGAGGGGCGAATTCGACGTATTGATAGGTATCAATCTTTTACGCGAAGGCCTTGATCTTCCGGAAGTTTCGCTGGTAGCCATTCTCGATGCCGACAAAGAGGGATTTCTGCGGTCGGCCGGATCTCTGATTCAAACCGTTGGCCGTGCTGCCAGGCACGTTGAGGGCCGCGCCATTCTTTACGCCGACAACATGACGGACTCAATGCGCAAAGCAATCGACGAGACGAATCGGCGTCGCGCCATTCAACGGGCTTATAACGAGGAGCACGGCATCACACCGCAGAGCATTCTCCGTCCCGTGGATATGTCGCTGGCGCAAATGGTCGAAGCCGATTACTCGGAGGTATCCGCGGAGATTGAAGGACTTCCCGATATCAAGTCGCAGGAAGAACTCGACGCGCATATTGCAAGGTTGGAAAATGAAATGCGAGAAGCGGCGAAGAGATTCGAGTTCGAGCGTGCAGCAAAATTGCGCGACACCATTCGCGACCTGCGCACGAAGGAATTCATGTTTACCTAGGGCCTGTGGTTGGCAGACTGGACAGCAAGCGCCCGCTTTGCTGGCGAATGCGCGGCCAGCGGTTATTCCGTCTCTTGCAGTGTCTTGATGTGCTCCTCAAGCGCGCGCGTGTATTCGCGCTCGGCTCGAAGTTCAGCTTCCAGTTTCTTTACCTGGCTTTGCAGTCTCAGAAGTTCAAGACGCAACCGCCCAGCATCCGTGGATATGCCCGCCCCGGGCGGCATGGGTACACGGCCATTTCCCTGTGGGTTGGATGGAGGAACGGGGATCGAGGCTGCCCCCGTAATCTGTGCCCCGGGAATAGAGACTGCCGGTGCAGGGATGGGTGGATTCATCGCGGCTGCCGCAGTTGCTGCAAGTGCCGGCACTGCCGGACGCTGCGCCGCCGGTGCGTCATTGATCGGCACGATGGACTTGCGTTGTGGGCGCGCTGGCGTAGCAAAAATGCTGGAGAGCGCGATGGCCGACGCGTTTGCTTCGGGTGCCGTGCCGGGCGCTTCCGCTTCCACGTGAGGATTCAACAGGTGCCGCACGCGCGTAATAAGATCCTGCGGCTGAAAGGGCTTGCGAATCAACTCGTCAGCCTTAACGGCGAACGCCTTCTCCGCAACGGAGCGGTTGACCACGCCCGACATCAAGACGACGGGAGTCCGGGCGAATTTCGGGGTCTGCTTGATGTACTGGCAAACTTCGTAGCCATCCTTGCCAGGCATAATAAGGTCGGTAATCACCACGTCTGGCGGATTCCCTTCCATCATGTTGATTGCGCTCGTCCCGTCGTGACAGGTTACAACGTTGATATTTTCGCGACGAAATGCAATCTTGATGACTTCACGCATGGTGGCGCTGTCATCGATAAAGTAAACGACTGGCATTGCGCTCATTGTTGTTGTCCTCCGTCGTGAACCTCTTCATCCAGTTCGCGCAGAGCATCCAGCATCAGTTCCGTCACCGACCGCAGCACGGTGCGCGTCGTGGCGGTGTATCCCGGAACAAATTTGTAGACGCCATGGTCAATTTCATTGCATGCCTTGATGATGTACACCACGGCATCATCCCCGATAAAATCCCCGCTTTCGGCATGGGACACATCTCCGCGATCGAAGAATATGATCGCGTCGAGATCACCGGCATTCACATACAGCGCGCCTGTCTGGCGCGAATGGCCCAACATCTGAATGACGCCAGGAAGGTCAAGGTGCGAGAGGCTGCCTTCCAGTGCTGTGTCTTCGCTTCCCAGCATCTGTGTCGGTTGAAAACCATCGGCACGGCTACGCAGAAAACTTCGCACATGCGCCGCGATGCTCTCCGGCCCCAGACGCCGGTCAATGTAGTCATCGCAACCGGCGCGGAACGCATCCATGAGCGCCTGATCGCCGCCATCGCCCATGGCAAGAATTGGTATCCCGGCTGTCTTGGCGTCGCCGTGGACGATGCGCGGAAGATCGAATGCGCCCATCTCTCTCATCGTGGTCGCACAGAGAATCGCCGCCGGCGGATTCCACTCAAGCATAGTGAGCGCATACGCCGCCTGCGTTGCGTGTATTACGTCGAAACCTTCCAACTTCAAAGCGTCGCATAGCCGCTTGGCGACAAATACGTTGCTATCGATAACGAGAATACGAACGCCCGTGATTGCAGGAGTACTCACGCAGTCGCCTCCTTGCTATCGCGCACAGATGAAACAGCGGCGATAAGTTTCTCCAGGTCGAGCACTTCCACCATACTGCCGTGCACGGTCAACACGTCACTCACGTACGGCGGGAGCGGACTGGAGCGTGGCTCCGGGCCGCACTCCACAAGTTCGCATTCACCGCTGACCGGCAAGGCAATGAGGTCTCCGGCAGATCCCCGTGGGGTTTTCACCAGTAAGTAGTAACGATGCTTTTCGCCATGCTTGCGGAGCAATGCCGACCCGAAATCATAGACGGGCACAATGCGTCCATTGCGCGCGAGAACTCCCTGCACCGCCGGGGTGGTATGCGGAAAACGGTGGAGGCGATCGGGGCGAGCCAATTCGGCGACGACTCCGGCGGGAAGCGCAAACATCCGCACACCTACCGGAAAGACTACGAATTGTTTTTCCGAACTCATCGATTCACCGAAACACCGTCGACCTGACGCTTCCATCCAGCCGGATGAAACACCGCAGTGTTCAGGACCGGCACAACTTCACCGTTTATAAGGGCAAGGCCGCGATACCATCTCCGCTCATGTCCGGTAAACGCGCGCGGTAGCGGAAGAATCTCTCCAACCTCCGCGATGCGACTAATGGAGTCCACGGCCAGCGCGACCGGTGCCGCGTGCAACACAAGATACTTTGGATGGCCGCCGGTATCCGTATGAAAAAATTCGCGCGTGTCGACTACGATCGCGTCTTGTCCGTTCCACGCATGACTGGAGCGCGCATCGCACGCTTCGTCAACCTCCCGCGCCGGTACTCCCATCGTAAATTCGCCCACCGTAAAGAGTATGACAGGCAAACCCGGTGGCGGCGCAGCGGCGCGTTTCGCAGAGCTGTTCATAAAGCGCCAACCCGCGCGGCGCCCAAAACGTAAAGCACGCGCTTCTCAATCGTAGGATAAACCTGGTCCAGCGACACAACCTGATCGACACTGCCTGTCCTGATGGCTTCCGCGGGCATGCCAAAAATGATTGAACTTGCCTCATCCTGTGCAATGACATGGCCGTTCGCTTGCTTGATCGCCTGTACTCCGCGCGACCCGTCATTGCCCATGCCGGTGAGCACTACGCTGACGGCCATTGGTCCGGCGTAGGCCGCAACAGCCTCGAGTGTTACGTCGGCGCAGGGGCGATAACCGTTGATCCGCGGCCCATCGTCCAGCGTGATGCGTCCAGCGGTAGAGAGTCGCAGATGATGCGAGCCGGGACATACATACGCGCAGCCGCTCTGAATGACCTCGCCCGGACTCGCCTCTGAAATACGAATTGACGACACGCCTGCGAGTTGTTCACTGAATTGTGAAGTATAGCTTCCAGGCATATGTTGCACGATCAGCACCGATCCCGGAAAATTCTTCGGGAACAGCGGCATAAGCTGCATGAGAGTGGCCGGGCCGCCGGTAGACGCCGCCAGCACTACGATTGGAAATTTTCCACCCGGCTTCTGAGCTTCGTTCCCGGACGATGCAGACAATCCGCTGGAGCGCTGCGGCGCAGGAAAAGGCATTGCAGGCTCAGTCGGACGATGAGCCTGGGTTGCGATGCGCGCCGCCGTCCGCACGACGCGAACCTTCGACGCAACCTTCACTTTGCGCACGAGTTCTTCGCGCACGGTGTTCATGTCGAGATCGATACCACTGGACGGCTTCGTCACAAAATCGATTGCTCCCAGTTCAAGTGCCTTCAGCGTCACTTCCGCACCGTCACGCGACTCCGAGCTGACAACGACAACCGGCCGAGGCTTCGTCGACATGATGACTTCGGTTGCCTTCAAGCCGTCCATGTGCGGCATGTTGATGTCCATCGTGATGACATCGGGATGAAGACTTTCCGCTTTCGACACGGCTTCGACTCCATCGCGTGCTTCTCCCACAATGTCGATCTGAGGATCCGCCGAGAGAATGCTTAGCAGAACCTTCCGCATGAACGCCGAATCGTCGGCGATCAAAACACGGATTTTGGAGCCTTCGGTCATATCCTCTTTACCGCTGCACTTCACTCGGAGCAGAATGTTTTCCCGTACCACCGATCAACTGCGCCACTTCCGCCACAAACTGATCTTCCTGTACTGGCTTGACCATGAAGGCCACGGCGCCTTCCTTCATTGCACGGTCGCGATGCTTCTCGCCGGCGCGAGAGGTCACAACCATCACTGGAATGTGTCGAGTGGCAGGCGCCTGGCGAAGATGCAACATTAATTCGTAACCATTGGTACGTGGCATTTCGAGATCGGTAACAACCAGGTCGCATCCCGCCTGCCCAATGATTTCCAGTGCCTCCAAACCGTCGGAAGCCAACTTGACGCGATAGCCGGCTTTCTCCAGCATGCGCCCCACGAACTTGCGCACGCTGATGGAATCGTCGGCCAGGACGACAACCTTCTCTCTTGCAACCTCATCAATTGCGGACTCGGGAATTTCTCCAGCAGCAAGCGCGACCGCACCGGGAGAGAAGATTCGCGCCGCATTGGCATTGGTCATCAGGGGACGGCGCTCGATGGATTCACCGGCGATCAGGCGATTGAGGTCGATCAGCAGGATCAGCGTGCCATCAGGCGCGATCGTTGCACCGGGGAATAGCTTGTAATTTCGCAGATAGCCGCCAAGACTCTTGATGACAATTTCGTCCTTGCGAAGAACTTCCTCCACGACGACGCCGACCTGTCTGCCGGCGATATTGACGAGCACGAGACGATACCAACCATTCACCGGTTCCACGCGCTCAAGTCCAAGGTGTTCGTCGAGACGAACGACTTCGGTAACGACGTCGCGAACTTTTGTCAGCAGCTTGCCGCCGATTTCTTCCATCTCGCTCTCGCGGATGCGGCGGATTTCTTCGACAAACGCCAGAGGGAAGGCAAACGTGGCAGTGCCGCAGCGCACAAACAGCGCTTGCGAAATGATGAGCGTCAGTGGCACCTTGAGCGTGAATCGAGTGCCGACGCTCTTCTGCGTTTCGATTTCGATCTCGGCGTTCAGAGCGCTGATATTTGCCTTGACGACGTCAAGGCCCACGCCGCGTCCCGCGAGTTCCGTCTTGCGCGGCGCGGTGGAGAAACCGGGAAGGAACAGGAGATCGAGAAGCTGGCGTTCGTTGAGGCGAGCCGCATCCTCGGCGCTGTACGTTCCGGATTGCACGGCGGCGGCGCGAACCTTTTCGTAATCGACACCGCGCCCGTCGTCTTCGACTTCAATGTAAATGTGGTTGCCGCGATGATATGCGCGGACAGCGATGGTGCCCTTGTCCGGCTTGCCCGCTTCATAGCGTTCGTCGTTGCGTTCGATGCCGTGGGCGACCGCGTTGCGCACGAGGTGAAGAAGCGGATCAGCAATCTGTTGAATGATGTTGTTGTCGAGTTCAGTCTCTGCACCGGCAAGTACGAGCTCGACGTTTTTGTTCGCAGCCTTCGCGGCATCCCGTACGGTCCGTGCAATACGAGTGTAGAGGTTGCCGATGGGCACCATTCGCGCCTGCGTGATCTCGTCCTGCAGGCGATGGGCAAGTTTGGTGAACTCGTCGATATCCGTGTCTACACGCCGGACAAACGTGTCGAGCTGAGTGAGAACCTCGGTGATGTCCGCGGAAATTTCCGTTAGCGAACGGGAAAGGATTCCGAAGTCGTCATAACGATCCATTTCAAGCTCGCTGAACTCAGCAAGCGAATGGTCGAAAGAACGAGAGTAGCTTGAATAACCGGTGCGGAAGGGATAGTCCACACCACTCATTGAATCGGCAAAATCCTGCGGTGCTGGAGCGCGACGGTTCGTAGAGGTAATGCGGCTGAATTCGTACTTCTCCTGAAACTCGGCGATCTTGTCGCTCATCCGAGCCTTGGAGAAGTTCAGCACGTCGGCAAGCTGCTCAAGTTCCGCAAGGCGACCGAGCATGCGGGTGCGATTGATCACCAATTCGCCAACCGCATTCATCATGCGGTCAAGGCGCTCGAGAGCGATGCGTACCGACTTCGACTGCGGGACGGTTCCGGGTTCGCGTAACGCAGAAGATCCGGCCGGTTGCTCTTCCGCGGTCTCTGTGACGGCGGAGCGCGACGTTTCGGAAATAGCTTCCGGTGCGGCCTGGACAGGCGTTTCGGAAACAGCCGGCGAGAGCACCTCTGCAACGATGGACTCGGGCGGAGCCGGTGCGGCTTCCATAGTAGCGGCCATCGTCATCATCTGCTGTATCTTGCGTGAAAGCTGCTTGGCGGCCTTCTGGAACGATGCGTCGTCAGTCCACTGCCGGTAGAGCAACTTCTTCAGGATGTCGATGGATTCGAGACAGACATCTACAATGCTTCCGTTCGGGCTGAGTTCACCATCACGCAATCTGCCGAGGAGATCTTCGGCGCGATGCGCGACGGAAGCGATGCGGTGGAGTCCAACTTGTGCAGCCGCGCCCTTGATAGTGTGCATCGCGCGGAAAAGTCGATGCACGTCTTCAGGGTTCGGGCTCGCTTCCAGATGCAGAAGAGATTCGGTAACGGCCTGAAGATGTTCCTCCACCTCTGGGACAAAGAACTCCAGAATCTCCGCGGCGACTTCGGGATCGGGTGGAAGGTCGGGCTCTTCTTCCACGGGCAGCTCAACTTCGACTGGCGCGGCCGGCGCTTTGGTTTCCTCGCTGGCAATCTCCGCAGATGCGGGCGGAACCTGCTCCGGCTCGGCAACCGCGGCGCGCGCATGCTGCTCTTGAAATGCAAATGGGTACTTCTGCTTGAAGGCCGCAATGTCTTCTTCCGCCTCGGTTGCATTGCTCGCCACCATCAGCAGATCGGACTCCAGAACGGCAATCGCTTCGTAAATGAATTCGACAATCGGCCCGGAAGTTTCAGGACCGATGGTCGCATTCATTGCGTACTGGAAGATGTGCGCGACCTTGCTGGCTACTTCTGAAAAGAGCTTATATCCGTACGTTCCGGCCGTACCCGCGATGCCGTGCGCGGCGACAAACAGCCGCTCAATATCTTCCGTGGCCGGATAAGGATCCTGAAGAATGCCCGAATACTCGCGGAGGAACTGAAGGTGCTCGGACGCCTCCTGCAGAAAGAGCTCAACAAACTCCGCTCCGGGTGCGCTCATGGCGTGGCCTCCGTTGCAGCGAAGGCGTGCGGGCCCGGCATTCCAAGCGGCTTCTGCAACAGGCGCGCACCGTCATGCATCACTTGGTTGAACTTAACCTGTGCATTGGCCGCGGACTCTGCGTGTCCAAGAAAGAGATAACCGCCGGGCTCCAGATATTCGTAGAAGCGCTGGATCAGGGCGGCGCGCCGCTGGTCAGAAAAATAGATCAGCACGTTCATGCAGAAGATGCAGTCAAAGCGGCCCATGTACACGGTCTGCGCGAGATTCATGGGAGCGAAGGAGACCATGTTGCGAATCTTGGGCTTGACCATGTATTGCTCGCCCACGCGAAGGAAATAGGTCTCGACCTGATGCGGAGTAAGCCCTTCCACGGCCCGCCGCGTATAGACGCCGCGCTCCGCGCTCTGCAGCGCTTCGCGGCTTACATCGGTGGCAAGGATACTGACGTTCCAGGCCTCGGCAAACTCCAGCGTCTCGCAGATACTCATCGCGATGGTGTAAGGCTCTTCGCCGGTGGCGCAGCCCGCGCTCCAGATGCGCAAGGTGCGCGGGTTCTCCCAGAATTTCTTCATGTGCATTTCCGGAAGGACCTTGCGTTCAAAGGCGCTGAACATCTCTGGATAACGATAGAAACGTGTTTCCTGCGTCAGCAATCGTTCGAGCAACGATTCATATTCAACGTTGGAGCTGGTGATCAATCGCAGGAGGTCCGCACCCCGAGTGAGGCTCCGTCTTTGCATGTATTCGGCGACACGCGAAGAGAGGAAACGGTGACGCGAGTTATCGAACAAAATTCCGGAGCGCGTCTCGATAAGGGAGCGCAACTCGGAAAGTTCGTGCTCGGTCACAACCGGATTGTCGATCTTGTCACCCATCCCAGTCCTGAATTTCCGTCAGCTACGAGCGGCCCACACTGGCCACCGAATCCTTGGAATTCGACGTCGCAATACGGAACTGCGAAAGCGCCTCATTCAACTGCTCGGAGAGCTTCACCATCTCTTCCACTGTATGTGCCGTCTGGCGAGCACCCTGCGAAGTCTGTCGCGTAATGTTGGAGATAATCTGCATGGCGTTTGCCACGCCTTCCGTACCGCGCACCTGTTGCTTGGAAGCAAGCGAGATTTCCTGCACCAGTTCCGCGGACTGACGGACGACGCTGGAAATTGCCTCCAGAGCGCGGCCGGCCTGGTCGGCGAGCCGGGCTCCGACTTCCACCTCGCGTGTGCCTTCTTCCATCACGACCACGGCCTCGTTCGTTTCGGCCTGGATCGCCTTGATCAACGCCGCAATGTCCTTGGTGGCGGTGCGGGAGTGCTCAGCCAGCTTGCGGACTTCATCAGCGACCACGGCAAAACCGCGGCCCGCTTCACCGGCTCGAGCAGCCTCGATGGCAGCATTCAGCGCGAGCAAGTTGGTCTGCTCGGTGATGTCGTTAATCACGTTGATGATTTCGCTGATCTCCAGCGAGCGGTCGCCAAGCGACTTGATTTTCTTTCCGGTGGCCTGCACGGAAGCGCGAATGCGCTGCATGCCTTCCAGAGTGTCGCGAACGGAGCGGTTTCCCTGCTCGGCGGCGTCGAGCGCACGACGCGCAGCCTCGGCGCTGGCCTCGGCGTTGTTCGACACCTGCTTCATGGAAACCGTGAGCTCTTCCACGGCCGACGAAGTGTTGGTGATTTCCTGGTCCTGCTGCGAGGCGCCGTGTGCCATCTCTTCCGAGGCCACGAGGATTTCGTTGGCACTGGTCGACACATCGATAGCAGCCTTGCGCACGCGTTCAAGCACCTTGGTGAAGTTGTCGAGCATGTAGTTCACAGAGTCGACAACATTGCCAAGCGTGTCGTTGGTGACCTGCCCGCGCAACGTGAGGTCGCCGCGAGCGATCTGGCTGACGATGGTGAGGAACTCAGTCACGCTGCGCTGCAGGTTCTCCTGCGCTTCCTGGTTCACCGCTGCACGCGAAGCG
Organism: Acidobacteriota bacterium; assembly: GCA_021779935.1. GTDB lineage: Bacteria > Acidobacteriota > Terriglobia > Terriglobales > Acidobacteriaceae > JAJXZT01. The sequence goes on along the minus strand of JAJXZT010000048.1, from coordinate 177,998 downwards.
GCTTCCGCCGCCTGGTTCAGGTTCTCGGCAATGTAGCCAAAGTCATCCTCGGACTTGGTGGCAACCCGCGCGGAATAGTCGCCAGCACTGAGCTTTTCGGAGACTTCGGCAAGTTCCCGGACAGGAACCGCGACCTTGTTGTTGAGCCGGAACCAGACGAATAGTCCGGCTACAAGTGCCACGGCTGCCCCGCCCAATAGCCGTACCCCAGCGGGATACGAGAGCGCGCCGAGGTCAACCAGGGACAGTCCTCCGGACTTCTGTCCGGCCATGTACCCCAACACAAGCGCCACAAACAGCGCTACAAAATTCACGATTACCAGCACGGCAATCGTCGAATTCAGACGACCCTTCATAAAGCCTCCCAGAGGAACGCCCGACAGTTTTCCATCTCAACCCTCAAATCACCGGAATCGGAAAGACCTGTATCAGCCGTTTCAAGTCAAGCGCCAATGCAAGCCGATCCTGATGGCTCAACATGCCATTGCAATGCGGAACATCGCGCGGCGATTCCTCCACCAACAACGGTTCCGAAGTCGAATACGTACCGATCACTTCATCGGCTGCGATACCAACACGTGTGTCCAATGCCTCGCCGTCCTCATGCATCGACGCCACCACGACATGACGTGGCAACAAGTCACCGCGACGCACATCCGTGAATGCAATGTCGACGATCGGTACGATCGAGCCACGCAGATTGAAAATACCCATCAAAAAAGGGGGCGAGAGCGGCACGCGCGTTGTCGTCGGCCACTCTACAACTTCTTCCACATCGAGAACCGGAAGACAGTAGCGCTCGCGTCCTGCACGAAAGATGCAGTATTGACGTTCCGGCAAAGACGGCGCCTGCTCCCGTATCGACGAAATGCCATCCATGGGCATTTCCCGTTGCGTCTCCATGCTCTCCGAATTGTTCTCAGCGTCCGCCATGCAACCTTAGTGAAGAAGCCGTTGTATTTCTCCCAGCAACTGCTCGCGAGTAAAAGGCTTAACGAGGTACCCGTCCGCCCCTTGCTGGCGTCCCCAGAACTTGTCGCTATCCAAACTCTTGGACGTAACCAGGACGACCGGAATCATTCCGTACGCGGTATTCGACTTCAACTCGCGACACGCCTGGAATCCGTTCCGCGTCGGCATCACGACATCGAGAAGAATCAATTGGGGCCGCTCCATATCGATCATCTGCTCAAGCCTGGTTGGGTCGCCAAGCACGACCGCCCAGTAGCCCGCCTGTTGCAGATACGACTGCATCAGCCTGCTCTCAGCCACGGAGTCATCGACAATCAGTATCTTTTTCACGGCGGGCACACGCGTCCTTGATATCCACCAGTATGCAAAGCAATTACCGCGCCATCCCGAAGTAGATGGGAATAGTTATGTCATGAAATGCATGTCATTGACAAATTGGAACTTATGAAGTCGGCAGAAGTCTAGCCATGGCGCGGCATGGGCACCCACGAACTGGCGTCAATCTCAGACTGAGACGCCTTGCTCGCGAAGCGGAATTCATTCTCAAGTGAAGAAAACCGGTAGAGTATCTCGTGCATTTTCAGTGACATTGCATGAATGGTCTCAAGTTGTGCGCGATCTTCTGCTTCGCTTCCCTCGCGATTCATCAACAGGAGTTCGACGTTGCCGAGAATCGAGGTAAGAGCGTTGTTGATGCTGTGTCGCACGTCGATCATGTAGGTGCCCAGCACGGCACGTTGCTCAGAGTGGAGGGCAGATTCTTCGGCAAACCGCAGTCGATTTTCAACATCAAGGCGACGCAGTGTTTCCGCCGCCAGAGTACACAATGCCCTCTCCCAACCTTCCGATTGGAAAACCGGTAAGGCATGCAACCGGCCGTCCTCAATCAATGAGGTGCTGGTTGTATTTACCAGGCAAATGACAGCGCGGGCAACATCCTGAAGCGACCGAATGACCTCTTCTGCAGGGCGATAGCCGAGTGGTCCGACTATGACCAGATCTATTTTCTTCGATGAGGAGAACGGTCCGGCACCCGAAACGACCGTGACTGTCGGGTGGATGCGGAGGAACTCCCGGCTGTTTAGAATTGCCGGTGCAAATGATGGGTCATCTGAAACAAGTACAACAATCTGTTCGGTCACTGGGGTACCCCGAAACGAAGCCTGATGAATATTGAGTATGAAACTCTCCGGGGAAGCAGATGCACCTGACTCGCCACAGTCCAGTGATCTCGTATGTCATTGGAAAATAATGAACTTCTCAATTTTGCACAAGCTGATCCGGCGAGATTGTCTCAATAGTGAGACGCAATGATTACGATTCTGGAACAGATGGAGGCAGAGGAGAGCCGTCTGATCGCAGTTTGATTTCATAACGCTTGATCTTCCGATAGAGCGTTGCGCGGGAGATTCCGAGGAGCTGGCCGGCCATGGCTTTATCACCATTGACCTCGTCGAAGACTCGTTGAATCGTATCCTTTTCGAGCTCTTCCAAATCCGTCGTGGGAAAGGAGGCGGGCAACACCGTATTCGTTTCCGTTGTCGATTCACCGCGCAACGAAGCGGGGAGATCCGCGACCCCAATCTCATGACCGGCGCCAAGCGCAATGGCGCGCTCCATACAGTTTTCCAGCTCTCGAACATTGCCCGGCCAGTCGTAGCGCATCATGGCGGTGAGGGCTGCATTAGAAATCTGTATGCCGGAGTCGGGGGCAAAGCGGTCGAGGAACCACTGGGCGAGTGCCGGAAGATCAGATTTGTGTTCGCGCAGCGAGGGCAGATGGACAGTCACTACATTCAAGCGGAAGTAGAGGTCTTTGCGGAAAGTGCCTTCCTGATAGGCCTTTTCAAGGTCCCGATTGGTGGCGGCGATGACTCGCACATCGACATGTGCGGACCTGTTGCTGCCGACGGGGCGCACCTCCTTTTCCTGCAGAACGCGCAGTAATTTGGCCTGCATATCGAGAGGCAATTCTCCAATCTCGTCGAGGAAAATGGTGCCTCCGTTAGCGGCTGGGAAGAGTCCCTGCTTCTCGCGTACTGCGCCGGTAAACGCTCCTCTCTCGTGTCCGAAGAGTTCACTTTCAATCAGGCTGGGAACCAGCGCACCGCAATCTACGGCAACGAAGGGACGCTTGGAGAACATTCCGCGAAAATGAATGGCGCGCGCGACCAACTCTTTACCGGTGCCGCTCTCTCCCGTGATCAGGACCGGGGTACGGGTGTCCTTAAGCCGCGCGATCATCTTCAGGATTTCCTGAATACGGGCATGGGTGCCAACGATGCCGTGCAACTGCGTCTCCGTGGCAAAGCGCTCGCGGAGATATTCGATCTCCGCGACGAGGCGGACTTTTTCCGCCATGCGTTGCAGGACCAGCTTCATTTCGTCGACGCGAAAAGGCTTGGTGACGTAGTCATAAGCGCCGAGCTTCATGGCCTGAACGGCGCTCTCAATAGAACCAAAACCGGTCATGATGGCGACTTCGGTATGTGGGGAACGCTTCTTCACCTCGGCGAGAAACTCCAGGCCGGACATCTGCGCCATCCGCAGATCTACGAGGATGATATTGGGCGAAACGGAGTCAAGCATGGAGAGTGCTGCCTCCGCGCTTTCGGCCTCGCTGCAGGAGAATCCCAGGCTCTTGCCTATAGTGGAGCAGAGCTTGCGGATGCTTTGCTGGTCATCGACGACTAGACAATCCACATGGAACTCGTCTGTCATCCCGGCACTCCTATCACTTTTTTCACCAGCTCAATGAGAGGTTCGACCCGAAACGGCTTTTCGATGTAAGGCACACCGGTGCGCTCAAGCGCGGCAGCGGTATCGGGATTCATGGTGTCGCCTGTGATAAAAAACAAACGGCTCGCCAGCTTGGGATCATGCTCGAAAAGCCAGTCGTATATGTCGGCGCCGTCGATGTCGCCGGGCATTCTCATGTCCGAGATGACCCCGAAAAATCCGCCGCCGTTCAGCATCTCCAGTGCCTTGCCGCCGGATGCTGCACATGCAACGTTGTATCCCATCCGCGTGAGCGCGGTGCAGATATAAGCCATCACCGACGGCTCATCCTCAATCACAAGAATGGGAAGCGGATTACCGGATGTGCTCATGCGTTCCCTATCCCGTTGGCAAACTCAACCTGTGGTTCGGTCGGCGCTTCCCTTGGCAACCGGAGTGTGAACATCGCTCCTCCGCCAGTCGTACGATTTGCGCAGCCGATCTCGCCTCCGTGTTCGCGCACGATTCCATAACAGATGCTCAGCCCGAGGCCAGTGCCCTTTCCAACGGCCTTGGTGGTATAGAAGGGATCAAATATCCGCTCCGGCGCCTTCACGCCCGGACCGTTGTCGGCAAAACTAATTTCCACCATGTCATCGCGATATGTAGTCACGATCTCGATTCTGCCGGCACCCTCGATCTCACGCACCGCGTCGTAGGCGTTGTTCAGGATGTTGAGAAATACCTGCTGGAGCTGCTGGGAGTCGCCCACAATGTCCGGCAGATCACCGTATTGCTCAATCACCTCGATGCCGTGGTTCGAGAGATCATAGGCGCGCAGTTGGACGGTGCGGCGCAAGAGTTCGTTGATCTGAAGCGGCTCGCGCTGCGGCGGCATCTGGCGGGCAAAGCGGAGCAGATTCTGGACGATCTGCCGCGTGCGCTGCGCTTCCTGGATGATGATTTCAAGATTCGCTTTCGCATCCGCCGGGAAGGTATCCTGCTGCGCCAGCAGATCGGCAAAACCGAGGATCGCCGTGAGCGGATTATTGACCTCGTGAGCCACGCCGGATACCAACTGTCCGACGGCAGCCATCTTTTCGGTATGCATCAGCTTGGCCTGCAAGACAGCGGCATCGGTGATGTCGCTCATGACGACGACGATCGATGTCACTTGGCCCTGCTCGTCGCGCATCGGACTCAGGTTCACCGAGAACTGGCCAACCCGGTCGCCGGCGAGAAGCAACGGTAGTTCCAGGTTGTCCACCTGCTGCCCCACCAGGGTTTGCGCGATGGCTTCGTCGACTACATCGCGCTTTTCCTTCGCGACAAGTTCGGAGAGACGCCGCCCAACCAGGTCGCCAGAACGATATCCGCCGATCTCATAGCAGCGGCGGTTCGCGAAGCTCACTAAGCCGGCTGTGTCGCCGACGATAATCAGACTCTGCGTGTTGTTCAGGATTTTCGCGTTGAAATCGCGCTGACGTTGCAGCTCTGCCTGGAAGGTCTTGAGGTCGGTGATGTCGAGCATAACGCCGCGATACTGGATGACTTTCCCCTTGGCGTCCGTGAGCGCGAAGGCATTCTGCAGGGTATAGATGAACGAGCCGTCCTTCTTGCGCAGCACTTCTTCATAGTTGCGCATCGCGCCTTTCGATTCCAGTTCGCGACTGAAGACCGCCCGATGCTCAGGAGTCATATAAAGAGCATTAGGAATATCGACCTGGAGAAGTTCCTCGCGATTGTTGTAGCCAAGCATCCGGACCAGCGCGTCATTCACTTCAAGGAAGCGGCCATCCGGGGTTGAGAAGAATAGCCCTTCCTGAATGTTCTCGAACAACTCGCGATACCTTCGCTCGGCTTCTCGACGGTCCGTGACATCCTTCAGGACATGGATGGTTTGAGTACCATCGTCGAGCGAGCCGCGCAGGCGCGAGGTGGAAACGAGGTATGTGCGTTCGAGCACAGGATGGAGAAACTCGTCGGCCTCGCCAGGAGTCACGCGGCAGAACGGGCACGGTTCCGGTCCGAGATCGAGGGCCATGGCCATCACGGCGCGCATGCTGACGCCAAGCAATTCCGCCGGGCGCACGCCAATGAATTCGGCCATGCTTCGATTGATACGTAGAACGCGGTGATTGCGGTCATGGACGACGATGAAGTCCGTGATGGCGTCGAAAATCTCAATCCATTGATTGTTCGACTGGGCGATGAGCGTGAAAAGCCGGGCGTTATCGAGCGCAACCGACGCATGTCCGGCAAGAGCACGGAACATATTGCGATCGAGTGCATCCAGGTCACGCCCACGATTGGCCACGCACAGATAGCCAAGGAATTGCCCTTCGGTGCCGGCAAGGCGCGCAATTGCGACATCCTCCCAGTCCAGCGCAGCGGCAACTTCGTCTCCGAGCATTTCCCTGCCGCTCCCCCATTGCAGCGCTTCCGCGCTTTTTTCAGACAACTCCGAGAGAACTGTGTTGAGTCCACGGATATGCCTGCGGTCTTCATTGTCCGCGCCACTATAGAGGAAGACTGTTTCCAGCAGACCCGCGCGTGACAGTGCCAGCGCCGCCGCGTTCCCGCCGAGCAATTCCATGGCTCGGCGGCTCAAAGAATTTGCCAGCTCGGGCAGCCGCATACTGGAACGCAGTTCGAAGGCAAGCGACATAAGAGCTTCCGCACGCTGGCGATTTTCCTGTGCCAGGTGGAGGCTCTGCGCGGCTTGTAGAACAACGGCGATCTCCGCGGCCAGGGCGCGCGCCCGGCGTATGTCTTCCGGGCCGATGGCGGCGCCATCGCGACGGTCGAGCACACCCAGGATACCGAGGACACGCCCATCCGAACCGCGTAAAGGAGCCGCGATCAGTTGATTGACACCGAGTTCTTCGAGGAAGCGCCGATCGATTCCTTCTTTGTCCTTCGCCAGGTCTGTCCAGAAAACGTCGCCAAGCCTGAGGATTCTGCCCTGGAGCGCCGGTGGAAGTTCAATGACGAGCGGAACAATCGCTCCTTCCTCGCAGTAGCACCGGACGCGGCATTGGTTGTCCTGCTCCACAATGGCGATGAAGGCACGCCGAAAGCCCAGAAACTCCGCCGCTCGCAAACTGAATCGCTCCAGAAATGGATCCAGTTGTTCAATGCTCCCGAGTTCCGTGGCTATGTCTAAAAGTTGTTGGAGTTCCCGGGCCTGTGCACGGCTGGTGGAAAAAAGCTCGACATTATGAATCGCGAACGCGCCGATTCCAGAAACAGCGCGCACCTGCGAGATGTCCTGCTGAGTGAACTTGTGGGATGCTCCGCCATGGATGATAAGCAGCCAGCGAACGGAACCCGCATTGACCGGCGCAACCATTACCTGCCCCGATCGAATCAGCGGAAGTTCGTCCTCCTTGTTATTAATTTCGACAATCAGCGGAAAGTCGAGACTAGAAACACCGGCGTGCCTGGCCGCAAAGCGACTTAGCGATGCGGCATCGTAGCGGAGCGACCCCCCTGCCTCCGACCCAACCACTGAAATGAGCGACCACCCGCCATTCTTCTGCTCGAGCAGGGCAACCAGTTCGGCGGCGAGCAGGTCCTGCACCCTGCGCACCAGGGTTTCGCGCACAGCCTGAATATCGGGATTGGCATAGAGTTCGGAGGCGCACTCAATCATCACCTCCGCCCGCCGCTGCGCCTGGTTTAACTCACGCGTCAGACGGGCCGTTTCCATCAGAGCCGCAAACTGCTCCGTTAAGACGATCGCCTTCTCGTAAAATCCAGCGCTCGTGTCCGGGTTGCCGGGGTGACGATAAGCGACCACTCCGGTCACCCTGCCACCGGCCACCATCGGCACCGCCAGCACCAATTCCGAGGAGAACGTATCGGCAGAATGGACAACTTTCTTTGACCTCGCCGCCTCTTCCGCAGCAGATCGCGTAGAGGATGACCGCTGCTCACGATGAGATTCGGCCTCTTTGTCCGTGTCTGTAGTGGCGATGAAAACCAATCCGATGGATACAGATTGCCAGTAATAAACCCCGGCCGCCTCAAGATCCTTTTTCGCGCTGGCACAGAACAATTTGGCGACCTCAGCAACCGAAGCCCCTTTCTCCAGTGCGGACGACACCGTCGCAAGTAGCGAGAAATGAGAACTTGCCGTAGACGGCGAACTTGAGGGATCAGTGTGGTCTTGCATGTTCGGGATCGGTTCCAGATCTTGCAGTAACAAACTGCAAAACTAGCTCGAATTCTCAATTTGAGTCAAGGTAAATGGAACGGAGGGAGGTAACCGTCGTAATTCTTACTTGCGTATCATGATGAGATACATTTGCGGCCGTGAATCGCTCCACTGTGAGACTCAATTGTATACAGTTGGGAATTTCCCGATCCTGCCTATTTAATAGACTTATTATTTTCAATGACTTACGAAAAAACTTCAGGTCTGGGAAGGGCTGGCAAAGTTCGTGCACTAGATAGGCTGGAATTTTCCGCATGTAGGAGGGGCTGTGTTCAGTGTTGTTAAGGCACGGCGCTGGTTGCTAGTTTCGATTCTTGGGTTTCTCGTACTCGGCTCGGCCTTCACCCCGGTGGCATCGTGCCAGCAGGATGCAGGACGCAAGGTAAAAGTCAGGGTGAAGCCGATATACCCCGACATGGCAAAACGGATGGGCATCTCGGGCGTGGTGCGAATCCAAGCCACGGTGAACGCATCCGGGTCCGTGGTGGCGACAAAGGTCCTCGGCGGACATCCCATGCTGATAAATGCAGCGCTCGATGCGCTGAAGAGATGGAAGTATGAACCGGCAAGCAAGGAAACGACTGAGGTCGTTGCCTTTGACTTCAACAACAACAACGAATGAACTCGACCACCACCCGTACGCTCAACAGGCTGTGCCGGCACCTCGCTCCCGGTCAATGTACTGGTCGAGCAACGGTCCGTGGAGGTATTGACAGATGACAATCGCAAAAAGGCTCTACCTGAACTTCGGGGCAATTCTCGGAATCTGCGCGTTTCTGCTTCTGGTGTTCATCTTTGCCATCATGCGCGAGCACGATACGCGAGCTGCAGCGTCCGCTTCGATGGACATTGCGCAGGCGGACGAACTGATCCGATTCCGGATGATGCAGAACCGGCTGAATCTCAGCAACTACCTGCTGAGCGGTGCGCCCTCCGATGCGGCGCAAGTCGACGATGGATATCAGAAGCTCGTGAGCTCGCTGAATGCCGCTATGGCCACCGCCGGCAATGACGAGATCCGGATTCCTCTGACAAAGCTGTTGAGCGCTGAGGAAGACTGGAACCAGCAATTTGCGCAAACGCTGATACAGAAGCGGAAGCAAGTGGATGCTGGCAATGCGACGGTCGGCGACCTGCAGGTTTTCTATCTGAACCTGGATCCACAGAAGTGGGTCAACAACTCGATGAAGTTGATCGACGAAGCGGAATCCGCCAATACGAAGACTCTCGCAGAACACCGCAAATCCGACGAGTCGGCTTCCTTGTTCACTACCATTGTCATCGTCATCGGAGGTCTGCTCGTTCTCGTATTTGGAGTTGCAATCGCAGTAAAAACGTCGCGATCGATTGTCGAACCTCTCGGCCAGTTGATCGGCGTGGCGGGTGAGATAGGAACCTCTGGAGACTTAAACCACACCATTGATATAAATCGCGACGACGAGATCGGCGATCTGGCACGCAGCTTCCAGGCAATGGTCGACTACCTGAAGGAAATGGCAGCTGTCTCAGAAGCCATTGCCGCCGGCGACTTGACCGTACACGTGGAACCGCGATCCAAGCACGATACGTTCTCACTGGCCTTCTCGCGCATGACGCAGGGGCTGCGAAACCTCGTTCGCTCCGTGCGTGACTCGGCGTCCCAGGTTGCGGCCGGCTCGAACCAGATTGCGGAAGCATCCGAAGAGTCCGCTCGCATCGGCGTGCAGTCGTCTTCGGCCATCGATGAAGTGACCAGCACGATGCACGAAATGAGTATCAACGTGCAAAACATGGTGAAGAATACGCAGGTCCAGGCGTCCAGCGTCAGTGAAACCTCCGCCTCCATCGATCAGATGGTCGCGAGCATTCAGCGCGTGGCCGATACCGCCAAGGTGTTGCTCGATATCTCCAATCGCTCGCGCGAAGAGGTGCAGAGCGGTAGCGGAACGATGCAGAAAGCGACCGAAGGCCTCAATCGCATCAACCGCGCAATCGGTTCCTCGGCGGAGATCATTGCCGAACTCGGCAAGCGGGTGGACGATATCGGGAAGATCATCGAAGTCATCGATGATATTTCCGAACAGACCAACCTGCTTGCACTGAATGCGGCCATCGAGGCAGCGCGCGCTGGAGAACACGGACTGGGCTTCGCCGTGGTGGCAGATGAAGTGCGCAAGCTGGCGGAAAAATCCGCGCAGTCTACCAAGGAAATTTCCGAACTTATCCAGAGCATCCAGAAAGAAGCCCGCAAGGCAGTGGAGAACATGGACAAGAGCACGGGAATCGTGGACGAAGGCTTGACCCTCGGAAACGACCTGAGCGTGGCGCTCAAAAAGATATCGAACGTTGTGACCGAGGTATACAAGTTCGCGCAGGAGATCGGCTCCGCCACGAACGAACAATCGCATGGTTCGTCACAGATCGCCCGGGCAACTACCCGCCTGAACGAGATCACGCACGAGATCAATTCTTCGGTGGAAGAACAGGCAGGCGGTGCGCAGGCGGTGGTCAGGGCCATGGAGCGCATGCGCGAAATGGTGCAGCAAGCGTCCTCCGGTTCGACCGAACTTGCGGCATCGTCCGAACAGATGTCGAAGATGTCACGCGCGCTGCTTGAAGTGGTGGATCGTTTCGCGATTGAGGATCACGGCGGCCGGTTGACAGGAGAAGAGTCGCGCAAGCTTTCCGGCTCGAAGTATGCGCTGGCGGAACTGCCCTAATCGGAGGCGTCAATGGCGAAAGAAGTGCAAATAGTTGGCTTCCGTATCGGACGCGAGGATTTCGGCATTCCGATCGAGAGAGTCCATGAGATCGTAAGGCCGATGGCGATTACCGCGGTGCCTGATACGCCGGACCATATCGAGGGCGTCATCAATCTACGCGGAAAGATCGTTCCGGTAGTCGATCTTCGGAAGCGGTTCGGCGAAAAACAGCCCGCGGGAAACAGGAAGAACCGCATCGTGGTAGCTGAAATCAATGGCCGGCAGGTTGGCCTGCTGGTGGACACGGCCAGCGAAGTCCTGAAGCTTGCTCCCGATGCGATTGAAGATCCGCCGCAAGCTCTCGGGGACGAGGCGTCCAGCTACGTGCGAGGCGTCGCCAAGTTCAATGGCAGGTTAATCATTCTTGTCGACCTCGAACGAATCATGCGCGAAGGCGATTTAAGGAGAGTCAGCGAAATCGCGGATCTCTCCGCAACGGGCACCTAGAGCGAAGAGCGGCACGAGACCAGTACCGGAAAAAGAGACGATGGCATCACCAGTTCCAATCAACATAACGGAAGCCGAACTCAAGCTGCTGCAAACCTTGATCTACCAGGAATGCGGCATGTACTTCGACGAGCGGCGCGCGCACTTCCTGCATGACAGGTTGCAACGCAGATTGCGTGCGTGCGGCATCGATAACTTTTACGGTTACTACCGGCTGCTCACCAGCTTCGAGGGAAAACGCGAACTGGTCAACCTCGTTGAGAATCTGACGGTCAACGAAACCAGTTTCTTTCGCAATAAGCCGCAGCTTGAAGTTTTCCAGAAAGTTGTTCTTGAGGAGTTGCTGCACCGCAAACAGGAGAGGCGCGACTGGACATTGCGTATCTGGAGCGCCGGTTGCTCGACCGGGCAGGAACCTTACACACTGGCCATGATGGTGGCGGATGCGCTTGCATACTACTACCTTCGCAATCCCCTGCCCTTCGACATGCCGTCTCCGAAGCCGCTGATTCCTCCGCCCTGGAGAGTGGAAATCCTGGCGTCTGACATCAACTACTCGGTGTTGCGAGCAGCGCAGGAAGCCGTCTACCCCGAACACCAGATGGAATCGGTGGACTACGTTTATCGCCTGCGTTATTTCGACAAGGTGGGCGAGCGGTACGCCATCAAGACAGCCCTGAAAGAACTGGTGCACTTCGACTTCCACAATCTCAAGACGGAGTTCCTGCCGGCGAGAAACGACGTCATCTTCTGCCGCAACGTCATGATCTATTTTGACGAGGCGGAACAGAAACGCCTTATCGAGAAACTTTACCGATGCCTTAATCCGGATAGCTATCTCTTCGTGGGACACGCGGAAAGCCTGTTCGGACTGTCAGACAAATTCCGCATGTTGCATCAGAACAACGGAACGGCATATCAAAAACTAGAGGCACAATCGTGAGCTTCTTTTCCGAAGACCGGGCAAACGAACTCCGCACTATCTTCTTCGAAAGCGCGCAGGAATTGCTGCAAGCGCTGAACGAACAAGGTATGCGCCTGGAGAAGCAGCCCGGCAACCCCGAGATTGTGCGCGAGATTCGGCGAGCAGTGCACACGCTCAAGGGGGACTCCGCCGCGTGCGGTTATCGCGAACTAAGCGAGTTTGCGCACGCGCTGGAAGACGTGCTGACGGATGAGATTGCCGCAAGTGCAGGGGCTAGTGTGGCCGAAACGGTATTGGCCAGCGCCGATAGTTTCGAATCGATGCTGACAGCTTACCGCAGAAGTGAACAACCTTCGTCATACCCCGCGGTTCGCGTGATGATCGAGCAACTGCGCGGCACTCCGGTAGCAGAGGTTACGCCGTTCGCGCCGGAATTCGCGTGGACGGAGTACGATCGCCTGCTGATATCGCAGCATGCCGTGCGCGGCCAGAATGTTTACAACGTGGGACTCGAGATTGATCCGCAGTGCGCCATGCGCTCAGCGGCGCTGCAGCTTGTGCGTAACGTGCTGGAGGAAGTCGGGACGCCGCTCGCCATACATCCCAGCGAGGAAACCGCGGAGCCCCCATCTGTCATAGAATCCGCACTGGCAAGCCACCATCCTCGCGAATGGATCGAGAAGAAATGCCACGTTCCTGGAGTTGTTTCGAGAATTGTGGTGCAGCAGAGCGTTGCTTCGGCCCAGGAGACTATCGAGACACCCGTGCCTTCGCAGGCCACTCCGGCGAATGTAGAGGTTCCGGCACCGAATCAGCCCGAGCCTGAGGCTCTGCACAAACAATCCACTTCCCTCACCAACGTCGAAAATATTCTGCGCGTGGAGGCCGAGCGCATCGATGCGGTTCTCGACCTGGTTGGCGAACTGATCATTGCAAAATCGATGTTTCAGGCCGCTGTGTCGGATTTCGGACGCCGCTTCCCCAAGGATGCGCTGTACCATCGCCTGCACGATGCGCTGGGTCTGCAATCGCAGGTGATGCAGAAGCTTCAACGCTCGGTGATGAAGATTCGGATGGTGCCGGTCGAACAGCTCTTTCGCCGCTTCCCTCGCATCGTCCGCGACCTCTCGAAGCAGGAAGGCAAACAGGTCGACCTGGTGCTCGAGGGCGAAAACACGGACCTCGACAAGAGTATTCTCGACGCGCTTGCGGAACCCCTCGCACACATGGTTCGCAATGCCGTGGATCACGGCATCGAGATGCCGGATGAACGGCAGTTAATGGGCAAATCCGAGCGCGCCACAATTGTTCTGAAGGCCTATCACCTGGGAAACAATGTCGTGATTGAGGTCTCCGACGACGGACGAGGCATCGACGTTGAACGCGTGCGCGCAAAGGCGATTGAGCGTGGAATGATTTCGCTCGAAGAAGCGGCGCTGCTCGATGACTCCGAGACATTGAAACTCATCCTGGAGCCCGGATTCAGCACTGCGGAGCAGGTCACGGAAGTCTCCGGGCGCGGGGTCGGCATGGATGTTGTAAAAGGCGTGATCGACCGGATGAAGGGCACCATCTCGATACAGGCCAACCGGGGCTCCGGATCGCGATTCCGGCTGAACCTGCCGTTGACGCTGGCAATCATCAAAGCGCTGCTCTTCCGGGTTTCGGAGCGACTGTTCGCGGTGCCGCTCACTTCGGTGCTGGAAATCATGCGCGCATCGGAAAAGGATGTGCACGTAGTTGGACAGCACGAAGTCATGCAGCTTCGTGAAGAAGTTCTGCCACTGGTACGTCTTGAAAGAATGGTGAACGGAACGGCAAGCGAGCGTGAAGGAAAACTTTTTGTCGTGGTAGTTGGCGTCGGCGACAGGAAATTCGGATTAATCGTTGACCGCCTCGTGGGCGAACAGGAACTTGTGTTGAAGGCCCTGGATGACCAGTTCATGAGTACGGAAATGGTCAACGGCGCATCCGTACTAGGCGACGGACGTGTCGTTCTGATCCTCAATGTGCCCGTCGCAGTAGAACGCTTTGGACGAGCCGATTCGGCGAATCGAAGTTCGCTGGAGGCCTCCGCATGAAGCAAACCGTCAAGGTTCTGGTGGTGGATGACTCGGCACTGATGCGAAAGTTGATTCCGCAGATTATTGAGCGAGACAGTTCCATCCAGGTCGTGGGAACGGCAATCGATGGCGAATTCGCCATGAAGAAGATGAAGGAGCTGCGACCGGACGTCATAACGCTCGATCTGGAGATGCCTCGAATGGACGGGTTGGAGACTCTGCGGCAAATGATGCGGCACGAGCAAGTGCCGGTCATCGTAGTCTCCGCCCATACCACAGAAGGCGCGACGACGACGCTGAAGGCGCTGGGGTTGGGAGCGTTCGACTTTGTTACGAAGCCAAAGGACGCCCTCTCCGCGCATATGTCCGAGGTGGCCGACGAGCTGATCAAGAAGATCAAGGCAGCGTCGATGCAGGGTCGTTCCAAGGCACGAATCCTGGAGCCCCTGAAGACGGCTCGCGCTCCTCAGAAGTCTAACGAATCTGTCCTGGCGACGAGGGTGATCGGTATAGGAAGTTCAACGGGTGGGCCGAATACGCTGCAATTCCTATTGTCGCGATTGCCGGCGGATTTTCCAGCGGCAATCGTGATCGTGCAGCACATGCCCGAGGGATTTACCGCGCTATTTGCCAAGCGGTTGGACGAGTGTTCCGCAATTCATGTCAAAGAGGCTCAATCGGGCGATCTTCTGTTAGCGGGCAGGGCCCTGGTTTGTCCCGGCAACCGACACATCAAGGTGAGGAGAATGCCGGCGGCAAACATTGCCGTACTCACCGATGAGCCGAAGGTAAACGGGCACCGTCCCTCCGTGGATGTAATGTTCCGTTCACTGGCTGCCGAGTTGGGTCCATCCTCGCTCGGAGTTCTGATGACGGGAATGGGCGACGACGGCGCCGAAGGGCTTGGAGAGATGAAGCGAAATGGCGCAATGACGATTGCGCAGGACGAGGAATCGTCCGTGATTTATGGAATGCCGAGGGCCGCGGTAGAGCGGGGCTATGCAACGCGCATTGTCTCGCTGGATGCACTGCCGAATGCGCTGATGGCGCATTTCCGCGCGGAGGACCGCGCCTTAACTGAATGACCGGCTGCGAACGTAATTCGCCGTCGGAAGATGAGGTCTAATATGGAGCAATTTCGTGCTCTGGTAAGAGCCCAGGATCGACAACCTGTCCGGTACCTGGTGGTTGATGATTCGATCTTCGCTCGGAAAAACCTGTCCCGCATCATTGAGGCTTTTGGCGGCCAGGTGGCGGGCGAAGCGGGCGATGGCTGTACTGCCATCACCGAATATGACCGTATCCTCCCGGACATCGTGTTCATGGATATCACCATGCCACAGATGGAAGGTATAGAGGCTGCGGAGCGAATCGTTCATCTGCACCCCAATGCGCGTGTCATCATGGTCTCGTCGGTGGGCTACCAGGAGAACATCGTCGCAGCGCTGCAGAAGGGCGCACGGCACTTCGTCCAGAAGCCTGTGAAGCCAGAACTGCTCTACGAAGTCGTCAAGTACGTGCTGGGAGAAGACGGCATCGCAGTGGAGCCACAGGAAGAGGTTAACGGAGAGTCCGTCCAATGAAAATCGAGCTGATTCAACCTTTTATCAATGCGGC
This sequence comes from Acidobacteriota bacterium, assembly GCA_021779935.1. GTDB lineage: Bacteria > Acidobacteriota > Terriglobia > Terriglobales > Acidobacteriaceae > JAJXZT01. Next base: position 162,296 of record JAJXZT010000048.1, on the reverse strand, counting down.
GGATGCGGTAATCGGCGAAACAATGCAGTGCACGGCCCAGGCCGTGGACGTCAGCATGGACGAAGGGGTTTACCGGAAAACAGGACTGGCTGCTCGCGTCACCATCACTGGCGATATCGAGGGCAGGGTCATATTCGACGTCACGCGGGACACTGCGGCGAAAGTTGCCGTGTGCCTTTCCGGCTCCGACGCTCCACCGGATGACGACCTGATGCGTGAAACAGTCTGCGAACTTGCCAACCTTGTGATCGGCAACGCCGTGACGTCGCTAAACGACCAGGGATTCCGCTTCAAGGTTCACCCGCCGGAATTCCATTCGAGCGAAGCAGGACTGAAGGGCAGCGAAGACACGGAAGCGCTGGTGATGCGGTTCGACACTCCTGCCGGCAGCGTGTTTATGAACATTGCCATGCAATACCACCATCGCAGACGGCAGGACACGCAGTTCGACTGACAACTGCTGCATTCAAAGAAACAGGGCGGAGACGATCTCCGCCCTTTTCAATTGTGAAGGATACTTATCGAGAAATGACCAAGTACGGACGCTGCAATTTACAGGACGTACCTGAACACGTTGGATCCTGCAACGGCGCAAGGATATTCCCTACAATGGCGTCATCCGTGGTTCGAATGATCGTCGTAGCATTCTGCAGATCGGTCGGTTCGACTGTCGCCGCATAGACCTTGGAACCGTCGTTCGAACGGCCAACGGAATTGACCGTGGACGAAGCCGTTGTGCCGACCGTAATGGTCTTGACACTGTAGCTCCCCGTGTTGATCTCCGCGACCTGGTTTGTGCCTGCCAGACCGGCAAAGGCGCGCGATCCATCGGGCAGCACGGCGAACGAGTTGGGTGTTGCGCTAAGCGTTACCGGAGTATGCAGGGCCGTCGGGGATTTCAAAGTCGAGACATCGAAAACCGAGACGGAATCACTGCCGGTGTTAACGACGTAAAGACGAGTCAGTGTGCTGTCGAAGTCGGCCAAGCTGGGCGCATTGCCACCTGATGGAACGGTTGCGACAACCGACTCCGCCGTGGTATCGATCACGGAAATATTATCGCTGCCCTGATTCAAAACATATGCATAGGCGGCATCGGGGCTCAAGACCGCATAGACCGGCGCGGTCCCGACAGAGATCGAATTCGTTACCGCGTCGGTTGTGACGTTGACGACGTAAACCTTGTTTGCGCCCTTGTCGACGACGAAGACGCGGTCGGCGTCAACGGCAATGCCAAACACAGGATTCGTTCCCACACAGACGTTGGTTCTCAGCGTAAAAGAGCTTCCGTCGATCACGCCCAGGGAGGGAGACGTCGGACAGTTGGCGTTCACCCCGGAATTGAGTGAAAACAACCCCGAACTCACGGCCCCGACGAAAGTCGGCTTGGAACCTGTTGCCATCGTCAGCGTGGTCGCCGTAGTGCTGCTCGAAGTAATCTCGCTGAGCGTATCGTCCGCGTAATTAGGCACCAATAGAGCCGTCTGGCTGTAGTTGAATCCGGCAGTCGCTGGCTGTTTGCCAATCGGAGTCACGGCGGACGCCGAATCTCCACCGACATTGATCTGCGTTACCGAACCGTTATTAGTTCCGTTCGAGTTGATGATGGCGACGTAATCAAATGTCTGCGGGTCGCCGCCCGGCTTGGGAATTGGATATGCAATCGGACGGTAGGTATCACCGCAGCCGACCATGATAAGGAATCCTAGAAACAGGACTGCCGCCGAAGCGGCCTTCCGCATTTGTGTCATTGACTCTCCGCCGGTAACTCTCATCCCAATACCTTTTCCGATGGGAACGATCTATTGTAAAGGATGGGCTGAATGTAGCCAATGTATCTAACCCCGGATTCTCTCCGGTGACCCGCCCGGAGCTTCAATGCACTGTGGCTGTTCTGATAGCATTCGCTGCAAAGGCTGATGCGCGCGGGCTCTGCGAAGCAGTTCGGGCGACCCAGGGTTTAGAAGTAAGTTATGACTATTATTCCCCCGATTCCGTTGACCGGCGCCTACTTTCAGGGTGTTTACTCCCCTCTTTTGGATCGAGTGATCCCGTCTGCGGGCCTTACGATTTCCTTTGCACTTGCCGCTTGGGGCTTGAAAGCCGTGGACACGTCCGGTGCTCTCGCGGGAGCGGCGGTAACATTTTTGCTGTGCATGGCAGCCGGCCCCGGAGCGCTGATTGCCGTGCTGGTGGTTTTCGCGTTGACGTATTTCACGACCCGCTTTGGACATCAGGTCAAGGAGCGGCTCGGTACCGCCGAGGGCAGCGAAGGCCGCAGTGCCCGCCAGGTACTGGCGAACCTGGCCATTGCCGGCATGTGCGCGATACCGGTCATGTGGTATCCAAACTCGGCCCGCTGGGTGCTGATAGGAGTGGCGGCAGCACTTGCCGAGGCCGCCGCTGACACTGTCTCCAGCGAGGTTGGGCAGGTATTTTCCCGCCATCCCGTGCTGATCACCAATTTCAGGCGAGTACCCTCCGGCACGAATGGAGCTGTCACCATCGTGGGGAGTGTCATGGGAATTCTCTCCGCCACATTGATCACTTATGTCTGTGTGGCCGTGAATTTAATCGATCAGCGCTGGTTTTTTCTTACTGTAACCTGCGCAACGCTCGGAATGATTCTCGACAGTCTGCTGGGAGCGACGCTGGAAAAACCGGACCGGCTCGGAAACAATTCCGTGAATTTCACCAGTACGGGATTTGCCGCATTCCTGGCGATTCTGATTTCGTTCATTGTCCGGGTGAACTGAGCCGTGTTCTGATTTCGTAACATTTTGCTGGTAGCTGTTTTCAAGTCGCGAAATTCGGCTATCTTAATTTTGTTCTTCCTTAGAACCGGTGCCGGGGGAGGCACCGTCTGCGATGAACGCATTCGGCGTGGCGAGCAATTGCCACGCCGAACCTTTTTGCGAAGGCTGTTTTCCGCTGGTATGGTGGCGGTGGGCCAATCGCCCTACCGGAGATACAGTGTTCCGAGCAATCATCGACTTGAGTCATTCCATCAGTGAAAATGCCCCTAACTGGGAAGGCGCCCCGCACTCACTTCGAACTACAGTCACCGCCAGCCACGCGGCCAATGGATATTTCGTTCGTAAGATCACGCTCGACGAGCATTCCTCGACGCACATGGATGCGCCCGCACACATGGGCCCGGGGATGTGGACCATCGATGAGGTTCCTGCGGAACGACTGGTCTGTCCGCTCATCGTGCTTGATGTTCGCGATAAGGTACGCAACAACGACGACTACCTGATCTGCGCCGGCGATATTGCCGCGTGGGAGGCCGTGCACGGCACAGTTCCTCACGGCGCCGTGGTGATAGCCCGCACCGGATGGGACGAACGCTGGCCGGATTCCAGCGCGTATCGTAATGCTGACGCCAGCGGCACACTTCACTTCCCGGCCTACGCGCTTGAGGCTGCGGAATTTCTGGTGGAGTCGCGAAAGGCTTTTGGCCTGGGAATCGACACGCTCAGCGTAGACAGTGGCGCGTCGCAGGACTACGCAGTGCATCGCTTCTGCGCGGTGCGGAATGTCTATCACCTGGAGAATGTCGCGAATCTGGAAAGCGCGCCGCCAGTTGGCGCGCTTGCAGTCGTTGCCCCTGCAAAGCTCGATGGCGGGTCCGGTGCACCAGTCAGGATATTCGCCCTGATTCCCTGAGGCGTCTTTAAAAAATGGGCGAAGCCCTTGCCGCTGGCAGGAACTTCGCCCTCGTATCCTGCTACTTCTGTTCGGAAGCCCGAACAAACTCCCAGTTGCCACGCCCACATTGATTCTTGCAGACGGGCAGTATCTCGCCCGCCTTGAACTGCACAGGGGTCTTGCAAACGCTGCACCAGTAGATGCCGCTTTGCGGCGCCGCCGTGCCCGGTGTATTCGCCATTACGATCACTCCATGAGAATTGCCCCGCAAGCGGAGCTTGATGACACCACCATCGTACCTTGCCACCGGCCGAAGGCAAACAAATGGTTACAGCTCAAAAACCTGGGTGATATGCATGCGCCAAAGTGTATAGCTGAGCGCCTCGCGCATGATTCCGAGAAGATCGTCTCTCATGCTGACGCGGACTTCCGGGCGCGGCGAAGTGTACACCGTGATGCCATTCGCCCGGAGCATCTGCTTGATGCGAAACATGTGGTAGGGATCGCTGACGGCTACGCAGGTCTTCATGTTGTTGGCACGCATGATGACCGCAATGCGCTCGGCGGATTGCGCCGTGCTCGTGCTGATCGTTTCAGCGATCAGGTTGGCATCCGGAACGCCCTTGGAGGCGAGATAGTCTCTGCCGACTCCGCCTTCCGTATACTTCGTGTCCCAGCCCGATCCCCCGGTAGTGATCAGCATGGGCGCAAGGCCCCGACGATAAAGCATCAGTGCGTGATCCAGCCGGGCCTTCAGTACCGGTGAAGGATGACCAACATACTCCGCCGCCCCAAAAATTACGATTGCATCGGCCGGACGCGCCTCGTCAAGCTTGGACTGCCCGACCACGCGGAAACAGGATGTGACGAAGAAAATAGCGTACGCGGCCAGAAGGACGAGTACGGTCCTGACGATCCAGCGGCGCCCCGTTTTCAAAACGTCACTCATTGGTCGCCGAGCAGGTCCTCGATTTCCTGAAGTGGAATGGCGCCTTCTCGAAGCACCTTCCACCCGCCCTTTTTCTCGGCGAGATTCACAATCGTGGAAGGCACGCTACGCGGCGACGTACCGCCATCGAGGATGATCGAAATGCTTTCCTTCAGTTGATCGCGTACGGCCTCGGCGGTGGTGCATTCGGCCGCGCCGCTCAAGTTCGACGACGTGGCGGTAACCGGCACTCCGCAGGCACGAATGATTGCCAGGGGGATTGGCGCTGCCGGTATTCGGACGGCAATATTGCCGGTGTTTGCCGTGACCTTCAGGGGCAGTCTTGGCGCCGCCGAAACAATAATCGTCAATGGCCCGGGCCAGAAATGCTCGGCCAGCATGTAGAACTCGTCGGGCAGCGGCTTGGCGAGTTCTTCCGCCTGGTCGATGCTCTCGATCAAAAGCGACAAAGGCTTGTGACGGCCCCTGGTTTTGATCTCATAGACGCGATCGACGGCATGCAAATTGAATGGATCGGCCGCCAGACCATAGAACGTGTCGGTCGGAATACCGAGCACTTGTCCCTGCCGAATCTGTTCCGCGGCATAAGCTACAAGTGCCGCTTCCGGCTCGATCGGATTGATTTTGATGATTTCGGGGTGCACCCGTTATTGTCCCCTATCGACGTAGACTTAAGCCAGCGAACACTAACATACCGCTACGGCGGCTGCCAAGTTGCTGCCCAAAAGCGGGAGGAGAGTCCGCAGGCGGCGACGAATTCTCGCGCCGGAATTCACTCCCGCTAAGAGCGTATTATGTCCTAGCGACGTGCTTTGCGCCAATCGCATCGACCCCAAAATATTTGGGCGAGCCCAATTTTGGGGAGGAGATGGCATGACCGAAGAGATCCAGGAGCGGCTACGTCTGGTTACCAGCCGGCAGAATTCGCTGGTTAAGGACCTACGCCGAGCCTTTACGCAGGCCGAACTTACTGACGACGGCTACTGCGCCATCGAGGGTTTGCGCACCCTGGAAGAGGCCATTCGCAGCGGCCTGCGCATCAAAACCGTCTTCTTCAGCCAATCCGGCCAGCAACGCGCTGCCGGACTGCTTCCCCAGATCGGCAGCCACACCGAGACGCTGCTTCTCCCGGATGAAGTATTTCAGAGCGCTGTCAGTACGGAGACCCCGCAGGGAGTCGCCGCACTGGTGAAGCTTAAGGATCTGTCCCTACAGGACATACTGCGCACCCCGAACCTGTTGCTGCTGGGCGCAGCCGGCATACAAGACCCCGGCAACCTGGGAACGATGATCCGCTCCGCCGAAGCCTTCGGCGCCAGCGGCGTGCTGGCCCTGGAAAAAACAGTGGCCGCCATGAATCCAAAAGTGATCCGCGCCTCAGCCGGTTCAATCTTCCGTCTGCCGGTGGTCAAGACCAGTTTTGAAGACGTCTCCTCTAGCCTTCGCTCCGCTGGCGTCAGAATTGCTGCCACGTCGTCTCACAAGGGGACGCCACTGGACGAGGTAGATCTGACAGGGCCGGTGGCGGTCTTTGTCGGCAGCGAAGGCGCGGGCGTGCCGAAGAACGTACTGGCTGACGCAGATGAGATGATCGCAATTCCCCACTCTCCGCGAGTGGAGTCGTTAAATGCGGGTATTGCCGCTTCCATCATCTTGTACGAAGCGGCACGGCAGAGGCGGAAGGCCCAACCGGAAGCCGCCGAATAAGCAGCGACACCCTGAAAATTTGTATGTCTCTCTTTCACGCAATTTCGAACGAACCCATCGATCGCTCCCGGCCCCTCGCTGATCGTATGCGCCCGCGCGATTTCGACGAATTCGTCGGTCAGGAGCATATTCTGGCCTCTGGAAAGTCATTGCGTGTCCAAATCGAGCGCGACGATCTTGGTTCGCTGATTTTCTGGGGGCCGCCCGGAGTCGGCAAGACAACGCTGGCGCAGATCATCGCCCGCCGTACCAATGCCGAGTTCGTCGAGTTCTCAGCCGTACTGGCGGGAATCAAGGAAATCAAGCAGGTGATGGCCGAGGCCGAGCGCGCTCGCCAATATGGAACTCGCACCATCGTCTTCATCGATGAGATTCACCGCTTCAACAAGGCACAGCAGGACGCCTTCCTGCCGCACGTGGAAAAGGGCAATATCCGCCTGATCGGCGCGACCACCGAGAACCCATCCTTTGAAGTGATCTCCGCGCTGCTCTCGCGTTCACGCGTGTACCTGCTCAATCCGCTCACCGAGGAGCAGATCGTCGTACTCATGCAGCGGGCGCTGCTCGACGAAGAGCGCGGCCTTGGCCTGCTAAAACTAACTGCGGAAGAAGAGGCCCTGGCGCGCATCGCGGCGTACGCCAGCGGCGACGCCCGCAGCGCCTACAACGTGCTGGAGATAGCCTCTACTCTCGCAGTGGAAGCGGCGGGAGGCGCCAGCGGTGGCGTCATCACCGGCAAGATAGTGGAAGACGCTCTGCAAAAGCGCGTCCTGCGCTATGACAAGTCCGGTGAGGAGCACTACAACCTCATCTCCGCGCTGCATAAATCCGTTCGGAACAGCGATCCAGATGCCACGCTCTACTGGCTGGGCCGCATGATTGAGTCCGGCGAAGACCCCCTGTACATCGCGCGTCGCATCGTACGCATGGCCGTCGAAGACATAGGCCTTGCCGACCCGCATGCTCTCGAACTGGCCGTGGCCGCACGCGACGCGGTCGACTTCATAGGGATGCCGGAAGGAAATCTCGCACTCGCGCAAGCCGCGGTTTATCTGTCGATTGCGCCGAAGTCGAACGCTTTGTACACGGCTTACCAAAACGTCCAGCGCGACGTGGAAAGCACCGCCGCCGATCCGGTCCCGCTGCACCTGCGCAATGCCCCCACGAAGCTGATGAAGGAAATCGGTTACGGCAACGGTTATCAGTATGCCCACGACCTGGAAGAAAAAGTCGCGGACATGCAGTGTCTGCCCGACAACCTGAAGAACCGCACGTACTATCACCCGACGTCAGAGGGAGTGGAAAAGCGCATCCAGGACCGGCTCGCGCAGATTCGCCAGAAACGCGCAGAATCCAGCCGAAAGCGCAGTGCGGAGCCAGGGGAAGAAGGCCCCAAAGAGAAAGAGTAAGAGTTACGATCCGATACTTTTTATCCCAACTGTGAGCGCCGGGCGTAGTGCTCCTTCAAGATGCACTTGTCCATGATGACCGTCACCCCTGCGTTTCTCGCCTTTTCAGCCGCCTCGTCATGCACCACGGACTCCTGCAACCAAATCACCGGCAGTTTGAGCGCAATCACCTCGTCCACGATTTCAGGAACGGCCTCCGGACGCCGGAAGACATCGACAATATCAATCTTGCCGGGGATGTCGCTTAATTTTGCATACGACTTCTCGCCGAGAATCTCCGGCACGCTGGGATTCACAGGGATGATCCGGTACCCCTGCCGCTGCATGTACTCCGTCACGCCGTAGCTCGGGCGCATCGGATCGTTGGAAAGTCCGATGACGGCAATCGTACGGGCATTCCTTAAGACATTCGTGATTACATCTTCTGCCATCTTCACTTCTCTGTTTTTGAATTTTTGAAATTTCCAGCGTGGAGAACTCTGCCACTGTTAAGTCTTGCGCGATTCGAGCTTGTCCCGATACTGCTTCAGCGCTATTTTCCGCAGCATTTCACCGACGTTCTTGTTCATCGTGAGGTGCCGGAGATCTGTCATCAACAGATGATTCATCAGCGGAAGCGATACATCGAGCGGCGTGCGCGGGTTATTGACCAGCGCGCGTATCACGACATATTGCTTGAGGAACCTGCGCTTGGAAGCAATGGTGCGAAGGACCGACTCCTGCACGTTTTTCATCGACGCATAAGCCTCCACCTCCGTTTCCGTCACCTTCGGCGACTCCAGCACTGCCAGCGAGACCACCTTCGACCCGTCGCGGATGAGGATGAAGCGCTCGTCGCGAGTGCCTTTCATCGCCAGTTGCACACGATCGCCAACCGACATGCGCGCAATTTTCTGGAGCACTGAAATGCGCTCTTTGTGCTCGGGCGCCTTCACTTCTGCGAGCCTCGCCACGTTAGCAGCACTTCCCTGCACTTCTACGCCCGCCAATGGAGCCAGTGCCGCCAGCAGGTCCTCTTCATCCGGGTGTTCCATCACAAGCTGGAAGGGCTTCCCCTCTTCCGCGATAATCTCTGCCGCGTGTTGGACTTCATAAGGCACAGTGCCGGACTGTGCAGCAAAATCTTCCAGTTCGAACGCACTTTCGTTTGGATGAACGCCCAGTGCCTCAAGGCGCTGTTGCAAGGCTTGATGTATCGCGTGGCCAAGGTTCGGATTTTCCGCCAGCGCACGCAGAACGGGAACACTAGCCCGGATACGCGGGTGCTCCAGAAAATCACGTGCCATTCCAACAGCTGCAGACCGCGCAGCTTCCGCGATCCGCTCCTCTGGTACCGCCTCGTTCGACAGGAGTGCCCTCAATACAGCCGTGCGATGATTTTCCGGGGAGATGAAATATTCCAGGACCGAGGCCGGCGTTTGCGTATCCGCGCAGATTGCCACAAGCGATGATTCTTCCCAGCCCGCCAGCGTGAGCTGCGCCTGTTCTCCGAAAACAGGGTGCGCGGCCAGATACACAAGTATCTCCAACATCTCGGACTCTGGCAGCGCTAGTGCACCCTTGGCCGCGGTTCGCATGAGGGTTGCGGGAACCGCCGACTGCCGGATCATGTCGAGCATTTGGGCCACGACGTCACCTCAACACTTACTGTCAGAACTTGGTTTCCCCGGTCAGCACGACCAGTTCATGCAGCGCTCGTTCCAGTTCCCCGACAAGAAATTCATTGCCTGTCGCGCGATATGCCGCCGTCGCCTGGCGGTAATACCACAACGTTCCTTCGCGCTTGCCCTTGAAGTGATCCCATGCACGGTCTCCATTTTGCCGATAGTCCGCGATGATGGACCGCACGTTGTGCAGTTTATCGGCCAGTGAAACCAGGCGCGCCGCCGGACTTAGAGTTGGAATGCTCGCAATGAATTTCTCTTTGCGTACGCTCCATGCCGGCTTGGGGTCACCCGCTGAATCGCTGCACTCCAGCACGACGTTCGCAACCGTTTCACCGAACCGGCTGCGGATCAGTACGTCGGTCGCGGTCCCGCCCTGGTCTTCCACGGCATCGTGCAGAAGCGCGGCGATTACCGTGTCCTCGTCACCGCCGAATTCGAGCACAAGTCCCGCCACTTGTAGCAGGTGCGCCATGTAGGGCACGTTGCCACCCTTGCGACGCTGCTGGCGGTGCAAGTCGGTCGCCAGCTTAACAGCCTCGTCGAATCGATCCGTCAGTGCGGTTCCGCTCATCAGGATTTCTGCTCCGCGCGCCGCATTTGCAGATAGGCGCGAATGAAACCATCAAGGTCGCCATCGAGCACGCGGTCGACGTCTCCCACCTCATACTTCGTCCGGTGGTCCTTGATCATCTGGTACGGCTGCAGTACGTAGGAACGGATCTGCGAGCCGAAGTCGATTTCGAGTTTCGAATCCTCCACTGCCCTTGATACCGCTCGTTTTTTCTCCAACTCAAACTCATACAGTTTTGAGCGGAGAATTTTGAATGCCCGTTCGCGATTCTTGTGCTGTGAGCGTTCGTTCTGGCAGCTCACCACGATTCCGGTCGTAAAGTGTGTGATGCGCACCGCCGAATCCGTGGTGTTAACGTGCTGTCCACCCTTGCCGCCCGACCGGAACGTATCTATGCGAATCTCTTCGGGCTTGACGACGATGTCGATGCTGTCGTCGATTTCGGGCGAAACATAGACGCTGGCGAAGGATGTGTGCCGCCGCTGCGCCTGATCGAAGGGAGAGATGCGCACCAACCGGTGCACACCGATCTCGCTCGTCAGCAATCCATAGGCGAATTCGCCACTAACGCTGAACGTTGCCGATTTGATGCCTGCTTCTTCGCCGGGCTGGTGATCGTTGAGTACGGTCTCGAAGCCCTTGCGTTCGCACCAGCGCAGGTACATACGCATCAACATCTCGGCCCAGTCCTGGGACTCGGTGCCGCCAGCGCCCGGATGGATCGTAACAATGGCATTGAGGCGGTCGCTTTCGCCGGAGAGCAGCGTCTCCGTCTCCAACTTATCGATCACCGTCCGCAGCGATGTCAGTTCGCGTTCGATTTCGGACTCGACTGTTTCGCCTTCGTGGGCCAGTTCAAAGTAGGCGACGATGTCATCCGAGCGGCGCGCCAGTTCGCCGTCGATTGCAATCGCGTCTTCCAGACGCTTGCGCTCGCGCATGACTCTCTGTGAGTTTTCGGGATCGGACCAGAAATTCGGGCCGGATACTTTCTCTTCTACTTCCTGCAATTGAGCGCGCAGCTTGGGCGCGTCAAAGATACTCCCGTAGCTCGCGGACCTTGTCTTTCAGGACCGAGTATTCCTGTTCGAGCTGTTCTACCATTGGGAGGTTCTCCTACGATACGGGTTGGGGCTCCACTAGGTGCGCACCATGCCTGGCACGCCACAGTAGCCCTATCAACGAAATTATCGCACACATGATCGGGAACCAGTCGCCGTAGCGCGTATAGAACGTCGTGCTGTTCCGCAGCGCATACGGCGCCTCCAGCGCGGTACGTTCGTGCATCGGCGCCTGCGCCACAATGCGGCCCAGCGGATCGATCGAGGCGGTAATTCCCGTGTTCGTGTCGCGCAGCAGCCAGCGGTCGTTCTCGATTGCCCTCATGCGCGCCATGTTCAGGTGCTGTTCGGGCGCTCCGCTGTTGCCGAACCAGCCGTCATTGGAGATGTTCACGAACACTTGCGCTCCGCGGTCCGCAAACTGCCGGATTTCGCCGGGAAACACGGACTCGTAGCAGATGAACACTCCGTACTTGTTGTTCCCGAGCTCGAGCGGCGCACGGCTGCTACCCCGCGCAAAATTACCCACATCCTCCGTCAACGATTTTGCAAAGGAGAAAATCCGCCGGAATGGAACATACTCGCCCCACGGAACAAGGTGCACCTTGTCATAACGAGCTATGAGCGCTCCCGCTGGATCGAAGAGCGCTGCGGAGTTGTAGACCTGCTTCGGGTCGGGACCCTGATCCGGCGGCACACCAATGCTTCCGGCGATCACGTAGGCCTGATCTTTTCGCGCAATGTCCGTCACCGTCGAGACAAAAAGAGGATCGTTCAGAAAGAAGGGCGCCGGCGACTCCGGCCAGATCACTACATTCGGAGCCGAAGACAACGGCTCATGCCGGACACTGGTGGCCTCCAGGTCCTTCAACAGTTTGTCGTAACCCTGGTATGTCCAATTGTCCTGTATTGGCACGTTCTGCTGCACCAGCATCGCCGTGCTGTCCGCGGGTGAGGGCTCAATACGGATCAATTCCGTCGCCTGTAGAGCGACAGCCGCCGTGACAGCAGCCAGCAGAAGATTACGACGGCGCCTCGGCCGGACAAGAAATGCCGCCGCAAATGCCGCATTGACCAGCGCGATCTCGAACGAAATTCCGTAGACGCCTGTCACCGTCGCAATGCGGGCCAAGGCGACGTTGTTGACTTGTGCCGTCCCCAGCAGGTCCCAGGGAAAGCTCACGAGGTACGTCCGCAGCAACTCCACCGACACCCAAAGAAATGGCGCCAATACAAGGGCTCGCCGGCTGAAGCCCGCGCGCGATTGCCCTGCCCACGCCAGCAACGCTCCGAAAACTCCGTGGTGCAATCCGATAAAAAGTGCGAATAGAACCAGCAGGATCGCCGCCAGGGCAGGGTTCAGCCCGCCATAGAGATGCATGACGTGGTAGACCCAGTAGCAGGTTCCCAGGTAGCAGATAAATCCCGACAGCCATCCCAGAAGGAAGCCTTGCATTTTTGTGGCGGGGACCAGGTAGGAAAACGTGTCGTCAGTCAGCAGTTGGGCCGCATCAGCTTCGCGCGCCCGCAAGATGGCGTACATCAGCGGTGCAAGAGCCACCCAGCACAGGAAATATAGGCCCGGCTTGGGAAAAACAAGGACCTGTAGGACGCCCGAACTGATGGCCAGTAGCCACGCGCTCTTGTGGATTTTTCGCACCACGCGACAGTCTACCAGACCCTGCCTTTTTCTCCCGGCTCTCTACAAACGTGTTTGCAACCAACGTGGCATCTTTATATGATGAGCGCGGTATGAATGGAATCGTAACAGTGTGCGTACGCCTCCTCGAGTTTCTGTTTTTCATTGGGGCAGCCGGCTCGCTCGTGGTTGTACTCATCAGCGGTGTTGAAGATTTGGAAACAATATTTCAAAAGGACGACGCGCCCGACACCCCCGTGGGCGGCGACCATAATCTGAGGTAATCCCGCTGACGATACAGGACCCCAACATGGCTTCGGATTCAACCGCTATCAAGCCAGGATCTACGCGCGTACGCATCGTCGTTGCCACCTCGGTGATGCTGACGTTTATCTCCTTCTGGCGCGCCGCGGCCATCGTCCTGAACGACCTCGGATCCTCCGCCTTTTACGCTGCGGGCATCGCCGAGCAGGCCGTGGGTAAAGCCGCTCCCTGGTTCATCATCGGCGTCATGGTCTTTTCGTTCGCCGTGCGGGCCGTCTACGTCGAGAGCTGCTCGATGTTCGTTCGCGGCGGAGTCTACAGAGTCGTTAAAGAAGCTCTCGGCGGAACGCTTGCCAAAATCAGCGTATCGGCGCTGATGTTCGATTACATCCTTACCGGTCCAATCTCGGGTGTTTCTGCCGGACATTACATCGCCGGACTGGTCAACAAATGGCTCGCCACCGCCGACGCGGCCGGATGGGTTCCCGTCGCCGTTCACCACATTTTCGGCGGGGCCCCTCATATCAACGAGAACCTGACTGCCGTGGTTTTGGCCGTTGCGGTCACCCTCTACTACTGGTGGGAAAACACCAAGGGCATCCAGGAATCGAGTGAAAAGGCGTTGCGCGTCATGCAGATCACCACGGTCATGGTGGTGCTTCTGCTTGGCTGGTCAGCCCTCACGCTGCTCATCGGCAAGCCGGCCAACAACGCCGCACACTGGCAGCTCCCTCCGCTTCCCATCCCAAGTAATCTCCACTTCAGCGAATCGGCTCTCGGCTTCCTGAAGCACACGCAGTTTGCGCACCTACTCGGTCTCTTCGGGATCATGATTGCCTTCGGGCACTCCGTGCTGGCCATGAGCGGCGAGGAATCGCTGGCGCAGGTCAACCGCGAACTTGCTCACCCCAAGCTGAAGAACCTGAAGCGCGCAGCCGTTGTCATTGCCATTTACAGCTTCGTCTTCACCGGACTCGTTTCCCTGCTCGCCGTGATGATCATCCCGGACAACGTTCGGGTGGCGCAATATTCGGATAACCTGATCAGCGGTCTGGCGATGTACGAAGTGGGGCCGAACTTCCTCAAGCTTCTCTTCCAGACATTCGTCGTGCTGGTCGGTTTCCTCATCCTCTCGGGAGCCATCAACACCGCCATCGTCGGTTCCAACGGCGTGTTGAACCGCGTCTCCGAGGATGGCGTGCTGACCGAGTGGTTCCGCAAGCCCCACAAGCGATTTGGAACCAGCTTCCGCATCATCAATCTCGTTGTCGGAATGCAGTTGTTCACCATCATCGCGAGCCGCGGCGATGTCTATATGCTGGGCGAGGCGTATGCTTTCGGCGTCATCTGGAGCTTCACCTTCAACAGCCTGGCGATGCTCGTCTTGCGCTTCAAGTTCAAGGGTGCTCGCGGCTGGAAGGTTCCGCCGAACATCACCGTCGCCGGACGCGAGATTCCCATTGGACTCTTGTCGGTCTTCATGGTGCTTTTCACCACGGCGATCGTCAACCTGTTTACCAAGTCAATTGCCACGGTTGCCGGCTTGGCATTTACCGCTATCTTCTTCGTGATCTTCCTGGTGTCGGAGCGCGTCAACCGGAGCAAGTTTGCCCACACGGAGCAGCAGATGCAGGAGCAATTTCAACTCCTGCACCGCGACCAGGTGGACACGCAGGGCGTTGGCATACGTCCAGGCAGCATCCTGATCGCGGTTCGCGACTATAACACTCTCAACCACCTGAAGTGGGTTCTCGCACACAACGTCGAGCAGGATGTCGTCGTTCTTGCCGCGCGACTCACGGGTCCCGGCAGCGCCGAGTACGACCTGTCCATGGATCAGATTTTCAGTGATTACGAGCAGACTCTCTTCACGCGCGCCGTCAGCATCGCCGAAAGCTACGGCAAGCACATTGCCCTGCTCGTCGTCCCGGCCCGCGATGTCTGGTCCGCAATTGTGCAGACGGCGAACGCCCTCGAGTCATCCGCCATCGTCGCCGGACTGTCTACGAAAATGAATGCGCAGGAGCAGGCATTCAATCTCGGCCATGCGTGGGAGGCCATGCCAGAGCCGAAGCGCCAGATGCTGTTCCAGGTAGTTCGCCCTGATGGCGAAGTCGAGACTTTCCGCATTGGTCCGCACAGCCCGTCAATCCGCACCGAGGACGTGCACCTCGTGCATCGTCTATGGCTGGACGTCACGCGCACCAAGGGCCTTGAAAACGTGCACCACTCCGACCTCGTCACGATGGCGCTGACGCGCTTCGCCCACGATTACACCGTGACAGACAGGGAGTCGATCCTGACGGAATTGCAGAGATTGGAGGAGCGGCGCGCCAAGGGAGAGTTGGGACGTCCGAAACCACGCGATCCCGGCCAGCCGCAGACGCCTCCGATTCTGAAACCTTAGTCTCGCCGAACGCGATAGCGATTGAATTGATAGTCGCCGATCTTTCGGCAACTCAACCACTGCCAGTGGACAAGCTGGTCCTTGGTGAAGCCGGGACCGGGCATGACGGTTGGCCGAAGTCCTGGGCCGCCTTCGGCCTGTTGTCCGGGCGGCACGGCCTGTCCGGCTTCCACCGGCGAAATCGTCAGGAATTTCTCGTCGATAAGACTTTCCCTCAGCAGATTCGCATAAAGCGTCGGCCCACCCTCGCAAAGCAGACGCCGAATGCCGAATTCCTCGCGTAGTCGCTGCATGGCCAGCGGCAGGTCCACCAGCGACCCTCTTCCAGCGGCCATCACGCGCACCCTGGGATGACTCTCCATTTGTGGCTGCAGCGCGGCTGCCCCCTCTTCAGTGGTCAGAATCACCGGCTCGACTTTGTCGCCGTCAAAAACAGCGAAGTCGTCCAGATGAAGTTTCGTCGATGCCGTCACGAAAATATTCCGCTCCGGACCGAGATGCAGTTTCTGACGCAGTTGTTGCAGAGTCGGCTCCACGATGCGGAAGACGGGCCCGCGCGGCCGCGGACGTCCGAGTGCCGTCTCCTGGATGAGCGTTTTGATCCCCATCAGCACGGCGTCGGCATGCGCTCGCAACAGATCCATCAGCCATCGATCGTCCGGCGATTGCGCTATGTCGCCGCCCGAAGCATCCGGTCCAAGCAACGACACAATCCCGTCCAGCGACTGTACAAAGTTAGCGTAGATCCACGGGCGGCCGTCGGGAGGCGCAGGAAACCCCAGACGCCCATACGAGGCATAAACGGGATCGAGCAACTCTGCGTGCTCGCCGTGCTCGAACAGCACCTGAAAATCTCGCATCAGATTCCCCCGACTACCGTGGCCCATTTATACACCTTGCCCAAATTTCACCCGAAGCTTTGCTTGCCCGTCTACTGCACTTTCCGCGATCCTCTCACAAAATCCACCACCGCCGGCGTCACGTATGCATTCCGCGTAATCGCAAACACCGGCTTTGCATGCAGAAGTTGAGTGTCCAAACCCTGCAGTACGGGCACACCCTGATGTACCAGCAATGCCGAAGCACGGCCAAGAAACTCGAGCACGGATGGCTTGAATTCTTCTGTCTTCGGATCGAGTACCACGAGATAAATATCCGGATGCAGGAAAGCCATTACGCTGTTGGATTCAATGATAACGTTCTCCGCCTCGCCGATGATCTCTCGCACTCGCGGCATGGCCTTTGCGAGGCTTCCCGGACGCGCACGCAGCCAGAACGACCCTATGGCTCCTGACTGCAGGTATCGCGACGTGTCGTTCGTCCCCGTGCTGTCGCGTTCTTCGGTGATTGCAAAACTGTGGTCCGGCGTTGCGCAGTCGCAGCGACCGCCGTCTCCCGCGCAGATGTGATGCCCGTGCTGAGTAATTTTGATCGCCGTCCAGCGCCGCTCCGGCATGGCGGCAATCAGGCCGCAGACCACGCTTGTCTTTCCGACTCTGCGCGCCTGTCCGCCGACCACCACAACCGCCATTGCTTTACTCTCTCTTCTTTCGTGCAAGCCGCGACAACACCGCCAGTTCCCTCAGATATTCCGCAATCGGACGCGCCGGCGTTCCCCAGAAGACAATGCCCTTGCCTCGAATCACCTTCTTCGTCGGAATGCCGCTCTGCGCTCCCAGGATCGCGCCTTCTTCGATGCGCACGTGATCTGCAATTCCCACCTGCCCACCGACCAGCACATCGCGCTCAAGCACCGCGCTGCCCGATACACCCGATTGCGCGGCGATCACGACATTCTCGCCCAGTTGCGCGTTGTGACCGATGTGCACCATGTTGTCGAGTTTCGTCCCGCGTCCGATGACCGTCTCGCCCAGCGCGCCTCGATCGATTGTGGCATTCGCTCCGATCTCCACGTCATCCTCGATGCGCAGCCGTCCGATCTGCGGAAACTTCACGTAGCGTCCGCTCTCCGGGTCGCGAGCGAATCCGAATCCGTCGCTGCCCAGCACTGCCCCGGCATGCACTACCACGCGATTGCCCAGGGCCGCGCCCGCATAAATCGTCACTCGCGCCACCAGGTCGCAGTCCTCGCCGAGCGTCACGCCGGCGCCAAGGATACATCCCGATCCAACGTGGCTTCTGGCGCCGACGCGGCAATCCCTTCCGATCACTGCGTATGCTTCAATCCGTGCATCGGCAGCGATTTCCACATTCTGTTCAATCAATGCCGTCGGATGGACAAATCCCGGAACGGCCTCAGCCCTTCGTAGCGCTTCAGCGGCACGGGCAAAAGCCAATCTGGGGTTCGCATGGATCAGCATCGGCTTGCCGATCGTATCCGCATTCGCAGGCAGATCGCTTTCCCGTGCAATCACCGCGCCCGCACCACATTCGAGTGCCTGCTCCAGGAAGCGCACATCGTCCACGAACACCACATCCGCGAGAGTCGCCGGTGCGATGCTCGAAACGTTTCGAATCTCAATGTCACCATTGCCGTGCAGAGTTGCGCCGATTCGTTCCGCCAGTTCACGTAATCGCATGCGCCCTTTCTACCGGAACGCCACGAACACTGCAACCGGAACTCGTCGCCAGTTCAGTAGAGAGGAGGTTCGCCCTCCGGCCTTGTCTTCCACCGGCGGTGAACCCATAACCACTGGTCGGGATATTCCCTTACAAATCGCTCAATGACTTTCGTGTAGGCCGCCGTGTTCGCCAGCGCGTCGGCGTCAGCATCTCCCGTGCAAATCGCCGGCACTGCCGGTTCAAATCGGATGCGATATTTTCCAAGTTTTTTGTCCCAAATCGTAAACGCCGGTAGCACCGCTGCTCCAGTGTGCATCGCGACTCGCGCAACGCCGCTCGGGGTGCAGGCCGGAATACCGAAGAAATCGACGAAGACTCCCTGCGGAGGCGTCATGTTCGTGTCCATCAGGACACCTACTGTCTCGCCTCGACGCATGGCTGCCAGCAGTCCTCGCGCGAACTCGTCCTTATCGAATGTCTTGTTCCCGTGCATGGTTCGAAGGTTGCGTACCATTGAGTCGAGGTAGGGATTGTCGAGATCGCGGACGATTAGATTGTGGGGGTATCCGAGCAGGGAGTGCACGAACGATCCCACTTCCCAACCGCCGAAATGGGCCGTCATAAAGAGGACGCCCTTGCCACGTGCGCTGGCAGCCAGGTAATTCTCCAGGCCGTCATGGATGGCCACATTCGCCACGTTTTGCTTGGTATAGGAAGGGAGTTTTGAGAATTCGGCCAGCAGCCTGCCTAGTGAGGTATACACACCCCGCAGGATCCGCTTGCGCTCCGCCTCGGTTTTCTCTGGGAATGCCAGGCCAAGGTTCCGCATCCCCACCCGGTGCAGTCTACGGTGCAGCAGCCTGATCAGGTGGGCCAGCGAAATCGCCACCGCACGCGCCAATGGACGAGGCAGCACGCGCAGTATCTGTGCAATGAGCCAAACCGGCGCATATTCCAAGCGGTCTCGCATGGAGAATCCCGAAGTTAACATCTGCTAAAAATCGATGTCAAACCCATAAACACAAAAGAGGCGACCCGCAAGCCGCCCCTTCGTATCCAAATTTTATTCTTACCGCTTGTCTACCCCCGCACCCGCATACTTGCGTAATGCGTTCAGCCACGCCTCGGATTCTCTCGGCGGAGCAATTCGTCCTGTGAGAATCGTGCGGAACGGTACCATGCGCCCATAGAACGCGCGTGTGTCGTCCTGGTGCTGAGTAATCACGGCGCCGCTCAGGCTGATGCCCGCGAATATGCCTCGTGCGCGTGAATAAGTCAGAACCTGCGCGCGCATCTTCCAGTCGGTAGCTCCCTCCGCCTGGCGGCCTACCGGGCCGGCAGCCACACTTGCGTCTGCTCCCAGTTTGAACTTGCTCGCCAGCAGGTTGCGCATGCCGTTGTCGTTCATGATCAGCATCACCAGGTCAACTTCCTGCACGCCGATCTGGAATCCGAAACTGCCGCCCTTTACCGCGAAGAACGCCGGGGCGCTCCATCCTTTTGCCGTGCGGCAGCTTGCAACGCCCTTGCCGTACGACGCTCCAAATCCCAGTCCACCCTTCTTCATCGAAGGGACAATCGCGATGCACTTGGCATCTCCAATCACTTCAGCAGGGACACCGCCATCCGGCGCGCCCATCACTTCGCTGAGAACATCAGCTGCGCCCTGCAACCTCATAATGTCGTCGCCACGATCGCTGGCCATCGCAACGCCACCCAACAATATGAGCATTAAAAATATGGAAATGACCGCACTTATCCTTCTCATGTTCTGCACATCCTCCAAAGTCACCGAAGCTACGCCCGCCCATTCGGACGTAGCATATCTTACATTCACAGTAGCTCAATTAAACACGTCACGCCGCGTTACTCTTCGGCGTCGTCTTGCTGTGGCGCGTAATAAACGGGAGGAAAATTACTTGAAATGGAAAAGGGCTGGAATTGGTGACCCTCGTAACCAATTCCAACCCCGTCTCCCAGGTTCTGTGGTAGGTGAAAAGAGTATGCCCACCTTTGAGAACTTTGACAAGTCACTGTCGTTCTTTAAGTTAGTCGTCCTGATAGCCATTGTACTTTAGTAACAACAGCTATCCCGAAGGTACATATCGCAAATTACTTGTTTGAGACCAGTGAATGCGTAATTGCATGCACCGAGAGCGCGATTCTGTTCTGCACCCCCACCTTACGCATCAATTTCGCCACGTGCGCCTTCACCGTACGCTCCTCGATCCCGAGTGCGGCTCCGATCTCCTTATTGGACCGGCCGGCCACCAGCAATTCCAGTACTTCCTTCTCGCGATCCGTGAATGATACCCGTCCTGCTGGGAAGATGCGTCCCGGAGAGGATGTGACTCGTTCGATGAACATGGAGAGTACCCGCCGCGGAGCCCAAACCGACCCTTGATGTACCACCTGGATCGCCTGCACGAACTCCGCCGCAGTCGTCCCCTCGTCGACATAGCCCTTTGCGCCCGCAGCCAAGGCCTTGAGAATCGTCTCATCGTCGGCGCCGGTGCCGGTCACAATGATGCGCAAATCCGGCCGTGCCGCCTTCAAACTGGCCATTACGTCAAACAGGTTCTGCTGTCCGCGACTTCCCAGCAGGATGAGGTCAACATTCTCGCGAGTCCCAATCTCGGGCACGGTGGCCGAGATCAGTTCCAACTCTGGCTGCGAGTCGAAAAGTGCGCGAAAGCCGATAAAACGCAAAGGATCGCTTTCAACTACCGCGATGCGAATTGAGATCTTCTTTGTGGGAGCAGGTTTCATGATCGCCCCTTGTCGAGATGCACGTAGAATATCGATATTTAGCCGATGGTTCAAAATATCATCGGACAATGGGCATTGTCCTAATGGACAGTGTACTGCTGCGCGCCAAATTCTCAGCTTTTGGAGTACTTTCGTTCAGCCTTAGGCTGGGTGTGAACTGGACTTTGGATATGAAAGGCATCAATCCATCCGCCGCCTACCGACGGACAATCGCCACCCTGACAGGTTCATTCTTGCCCCAAAACCAACGCCCGGAGGCGGCTGGCGGCTTACAAGAATGCTAAAGCTGGATCAGCCAGCGTACTCTTCGCTCATCGCGGAGATGGGTTCCATGCTACGGCGCTCCGCCTCTTGCGCGTATTTCTCGCTGACTTTCGAAAAAGCCGCAAAGATCTGGCTGGCGCGGGTCACATATTCCGGCGCATTCTCCCACACTGCCTCAAATTTCTCCGGGTACTCGGACGCCAGCAGTGCGAGCCCGCCCGCCATCAGAGCAAGTCCAACAGGCCTCCGGCCGGAGATCGCCAGCACCGTCCCAGCCCCAAGCGAACCAAAGACTACCGCCTTCTTCCACGTCTGCATCGTGCTCCTCCACAAATTGGACCCGCTTCGCCCGGTTCGTCAGTGGACTAGAAACCTTTTCGCGAGACCGTTTTCAGTGTAACTTCTCGATTACAGGCCGCGGATGTACGGTGTACCCGACACTACACCCCCGGCGATTCGAATGATACATTGGTAGTCGCCCTATGGTTACACTTTCTCCCGAAAACGTTCGCGCCGAAGTCGAGAAATTCTGGACTGCGTTTACTTCGAAGTCAACAGTCCAACTGGCGGAGTTCTATGCGCACGACTCCAACGTCTTTGGCTCCCTCAGTACGCGTTCCGAACCGGGCCGCCTCGCGGCCACCCGGCGCGAACGCGAATACTTCGGAACCAATTCCGTGCTGCGTGCGAGCCATGGAGAGGTCGAGGTCATCATGCTCGGTGATCGGGCCGCCATTGCGTGCTACATCTTCCAGTTTCACGCAACCAAACTTGGCCCGGGCGGTTCCAGATCGGCTGAGGAACATATCGAGAAAGGCCGTGCGACCCAGGTCTTCTCGCTCGACTACGACGGCCAGATCCGGATTTTTCACGAACACCTGTCTTTGCCGATGCGTCCGGACTGACGCGGGCGGTTCTGCAATCGAACTGGATGTTGTACACTAACTTTGAACGTGGTGAATGCGCGCCCGTAGCTCAGCTGGATAGAGCGAATGCCTCCGGAGCATTAGGTCGGGAGTTCGAATCTCTCCGGGCGCACCATACTTCCTCAGTCCCCTCAACAAGTTGCGGCGGTTCTTGTCCCTGCGGAATTTCGCGTGTTTCTTCCCTGTGCCCAATATTGTGCCCACCCAGCCGAGACATGGCGTTTAGAACCGCGTCTTCGGAGGGGTGAACGTAGCGGCTGGAAATCGCAATGGAAGAGTGTCCGGCAATCCTCGCCAGCGTCCACGCATCACAGCCGGACTCCCCGAGGCGCGTCAGGAACGTATGCCGGAACGAGTACAGGACCCACTCGCGGAGTTCCTTTTCCTTCGTGCCGTTCTTTTCGTTCCGCTCTTTCACTTCCTTGTTGGCCAGCCGGAAGGCCCGGGCGTGCTGCTTCTTGAGGCTGCAATGCTCCACATGGCCGCTACGAGTCGGGGCGGGCCACACCCAGCCGTCTTGGGGCTTGTTGGCAAACTCCCAGCGGGTTTCCAGCACGAACCGCACGCGCGGAGTCATGGGAATCAGCCTCCGGGCCGCTGCCGTCTTACCGTGCATCACCAGCAGAGTCCCGTTCCGCCCGTTCTTCCAATTCAAATCTTCCCAGCGCATCCGGTAGCATTCTTCCGGGCGGAGTCCGGTATCGGCAAGAACGGTTGCAATCGACTTGAGGGGTTCCGGGGCCTTGTCCAGATAGGCGCGTTCCTCTTCCACGTTGATGACTCGTTCACGGTGTCGCTCGCCAGGTAGCAGGGAGATGACCGGGATAGCGTCTATCACTCCCCACTCCGCCGCCAGCCTCAGAGCACGCCGCAAAACACGCAATGCGCTATTCGCGGTGCTCACCTGTTTCCCGTCCGACTGGCGGTGAGAGGCAAACTCCGCCGCCAGCTCGTTCGTGATTGTGTCCAGCCGCGCGCTTGCCAGCGTCTTGTATGCCAGCAGCGCACGGATGCCGGTACGAAACCACAGCCAATTGTTCGGGGTGCTCTTCTGGAAACTCGACTTGGCCCACGGTTCGAACCGCTCATCACAAAACTCTTTGAGGGTGGGAGCCTGTCTCTTCTCGCGGATACCCACCAGCCCGTTTGCCAGCGCGGTCCTGTGCGCGGATTCCATGTTCCGCGCTACGTTCTGATTCCCCTGCTTCGTGGATTCGCGGATTACTTCGCCGTTCCACATGAACTTGTACCAGTAGATTCCGCCGCGCTTGTAGATGGACATGCTTAAGCTCTCCCTTTCTTTCTTCTTCGGAGATCACGTTGATTTCCTTTTCCGGTCTTTGCAGCCTTACTGCGGGGCGCCTCTTGGCGAGCACGCCAAGCCCTGACCGCGGCAACGTGGGCACAGTCAGCAGAACAGTATTTTCGGTTGTGATGGCTCTCGACACGAAATAGCCTTCGGCACCCAAGTCTTTCGCACAATCTAAATTCGACACCAGCCACCTTGTCGAAAAATAAGACAGCAAAGCATATTTCGTACCCATAAGTGCTTAGAAATTCCGCGCTAACAGTTTCACCCTCATATCTCACAGAGACATCGCAGGCTAGTGGCGGGAGATAATCAAAATGTGGAGTATGCAAGACAACACCCGGTGGCTGCGGAGGTCTCAGCGATTTCCACTCGGATAGCGGCGTAGTTGCCGCTTCTATGAGCAATTTCTGAAAGCGAATGATCCCCGCGAACCGGAGAGGTGCATTTACATCGAATGCAAGGTATTGCTCAAATCCGGGATCACCGAATTTATTCAGAAATGTCACCGCCTGCTCCGGCGTGCGAATTGCCAGAAACTCTTCTAGGTAAGTGCGCCCGTCAACGTACTTAACCGTAAGTTCATTACACCGTTGTTTCGCCTCAAAGGTTTCATGCGCCGCTGCAATTTGTTCTTCGCTCAATGGAGCACTCACAAAACGAAGATCGTCTTGATCCTGCACAATTCGCCAGCAATCTTGGTCATCGATGCCATCCCAGCCTATCGGGAGTTCGATGCGGACGGGAACAGTGGCAAGCCTCCATGGAGTTGTGACATGTTTTGTGACTTGTGTATGTCTCATCACTGCAATACTGTCACATGCAGCGATTTGGGTCAACATCAATATGCGAGGTTGGACTTGGACACGCTCATTTCAGTCAACGAAGCTGCAAGACGGCTCGGTGGTATCAGCAAGTGGACGATTCACGCTTGGTTGTCACAAGGGCGTTTGCAACGAACCAAGGTTGGCTCGCGCACGATGATTCGCGAGTCGGAATTAATCAAGGTAATTGAGGACGGTGGAAAAAGTCCCGCTCCAGAGCGCCGGACTCGCGTGGTCTAGGCACACACAAAACGCGAGAGGCTCCAGTGTTAGCGCACCGGAGCCTCACGAATCGCACAACCGAGAGTCAGAGACTCTCACCATTGGAGATGGCATGTACGACTCAATTGCATTGTCTGCTAGAAGCTCAGGAATTCGCAATGGAAACCCTCGCGGCCTTTGGCGCGATCATCCCGCCACGCCACCCCAGCGCAAGCTCGGGTTTTCTCTTAAAGGCAATCGTCCCACCCAGGCGGAACTGTTAATCGAGATGTTGCGCCGCGCGTGTTCCGAGGGCCGCCCTTTGGAATTGCCGGAAATCATGGCCGCTGGTATCGCACAGCACGGAGCGCGCTTCCATGAAATTCGTGCGCGCGGGTTCATCGTGGAAAACGAAACTCTCCGCGACAACTCAGGCCGCACCATTTCGCGCTACTTCTTGCGTCACGATCCGGAAAGGGGCGTGCAGTGAGGGACGCCAAACGGACTAAGCGTAAACAGGACGGAGGAGCGCCAGTTTGTATTGCTCCTCCCGTCTGGGATAAAGACCCATATCCTTGCATCCACCCGGGGCGCTATCTCGTTTGCGTGGTGGGCTGGCAGGGACCGGAATGGATGAGAAACGGCAATCGCTGGTCTTTACGGCTGGAATGTGCGCTTTTCGATGAACCCGTCACCCTCAGCCTGTTCTTCAATTTCGGAGGGACGCGCGAGGGACCGGGCATTCCGGGGCGGCAATCGAAATATTACCGCCACTGGGTAATGGCGAATGGCGAACCGCCCAAAAAGCATGAAGCGATGGACTGGAGAATTTTTGTCGGCTCGTGTTTCACGGCAGAGGTGGAAAACGTAACGAAGAACAGCGATGGACAGCAGAAGTGCAGCGCGGAAGTGTATTCGCGCATTTCCCGCTTCGTTCGGTTCGAGGAGTCCTATTCGCCACCTGGCAGGAATCACGAATCTGTAAATCATGAATCAGGAATCACACAATCAAGCAATCAAGTAATCAACCAATCAAGGGAGCCATGCTAGGGAAGGTTGAGGTTCTGAGAATCACGCGGAGAATTTCGACACAGGTACGCGCGCGCGCGAGGCTAGAAGCATTCCGCCCCAGGCTAGGCGGAGGTTTCACGCACACACAAGCGAAGTAAACCAAAGGGCGGGAGAAACCCTCTCCCGCTCAAGCCATCTATAAAATGCCCTGTATTCACCGCCCACAAGCCCTAGTTCTTTGAGTTCGCATCGCCATAATACATTCCATCGTCTTTACGGCCCGAGAGCGTATGGGACACGATTAGGACAGCATAAAAAGCAGCACGCATAGCAGGAGAATGTACGCACGAGGGCCATGGCCTCAGCCCGTTTTGCGGTAGCTATAAAAAGGGGCCGCATGTGCAAAACGTCCAAGTCTTCGGCGAGCGGGTGGGCCTGTAACCATCCCATTCAAGAGTTTTCCGACCAATACGCGCGCGGGGAGCATATTGGGACAGGTTTAAACTGATTAGGCATTGAACGGAGGAGATGGCATATGCGCTATTTAAACGGTGACCTCAATCAGCCTTCACCGCTTTATACGCGCCTGTGGGAAGCACGGCGTGGCTTTCTTGTCGGATTCGTCTTTTGCGTCTTATTGCTGGGATTTGTTGTCGGGGTGCTCTTCGCGCTTGCGTTGTTCGAACGGGGAGCCAGCGGAGTGAATTACGGCCAGACGGGCCTTTGGTTCCTTTGGCGCGTGAAAGGCTCTTTACTCTTGGTCGGGTGCTACTCGATCTTCCTTGTTTGGAAGCGTGAATTGGACCTAGTCAATGAGGATACTGAGACAATTGAGCAAATCATTGATAGTCGGTTGAAAGCAATTGAGCGGCGCGTGTTCCCGGAGAGTTTTCCTCAACCGGAACACCCTGAAACTCCGTAATCCTGTGGTAACTAAGTAGCCAAGAGCCACTGCCTGAGGGGTGATGGACTCCAGACAACTAAAGGCGCATCGAATGAAAGCACCCCAAAGAACCTGACAGCCCGCCATTTTATCCGTTGAGGCTGGGATTGTGAGAATGGAAACTGGTGTTTCAACTGTGCCCAATTTTGTGCCCGGTGGAGGCTTGTACCGGCTTGTCCCCGAAAACAACGATGCGCGCCAAGCCCGCATAAATACTGGAGTATCTCACTCCATGCAAATTGCGCTAAGTTATTGATTTTCCGTGCGGCAAGTCCTCCGGAGCATTAGGTCGGGAGTTCGAATCTCTCCGGGCGCACCATACTTCCCCTCCAAAGTAGCTTCCGCAGTCCTTCAAACACGCCGGACATCATTGCCCTGCGGGCGGTCTTACGGGCGGTGGGCGTCGCACTCGACGGTTTGGCGACACCAGCCAGACAAAAAACGCTCCGATAAGAACGATGACAACGAGGGGTGGCACGAACACCGCGCCAATCCAGATCGGTCCCAGGAAGTTTGTGACTTCTCCGCCGATTTTTCCTCCCGTGGATCGATGGACCCCGCCTCCGAACGCAACCGCGTCGCCGTCGACGCTCGCTCCGGAAGAGACATTCAGGCTTCCGCCGAATACGGTGACGTCGCCGTGTACTATCCCTTCCACGGTAACGTCGCCACCGAAGACAACGACATCGCCGGCCGTACCCGTAATTCGCGCAGAACAGCCGAAACAGACAATGTCCCCGGCATTTTCGTCTGCCTGCACCGTCACGTTCTGACCAAACCGAACCTGGTCCGAGCTGTTACGGGCAAATGCCGGAACTCCCGCGACTACGAGCGCAAGCGCAAGCAATACAACCGAACGAATTCGCAGCATAGACACTCCACTCCTCCAACCTCTGACCCTAAGGAGAATACGACAAGTCACCGCCGCTGGTTCCGGCAACACTCATATTTAGATGAGGATTTTGAGGTGTAACCGAAAGTTCGTCGGGATCAGCATTCGAACGAGAGATTGGAGATTTGATTGATGAGTTCTTCTTCGTCGGTGCGGTAGTCCAGCGCCAGATCTATCAGTCCAACTTCCAGTCCCGGAGCACCAGCCACCAGCGCAACCACCTTAGTGCCAGGACAAAGCCGCCTGACTTCCGAACAAAAATGAGCAGCCCCCGTCCGATTCCACGTCAGGTCCACAACCACCAGGTCCAGTATCCCGGACTTCGAGACTTTCTCCATGGCATCCGAGAAATTCAGCGCAACGTCTACCACGAACCCGCATTCATACCACTTCAAGAAATTCAGGCTCCTGTCACCGCCGACCATGAGCAGGAACTGCTTCAGCATGGAGTCTCGGGTATTGGGGTCCATAATGTCGTGCCGAAGAACGACGTCGAACATTGCCACGAGTCACTCCTACACTAACTCAATTCAGCAACAAAACCAGAGTGTTCGTCGGATAGTTCAGCTATGTTTTGATTTTAGAACAAGCCACCACCCCGATGGACCTTGCCCACGGAACTGCTCGCCCGATTCCCCACCACTTATCGGAACATCTGTAAAGCTCATCGCGTAGACCTCAATGGTCACGATTCCATCTATCGAAATCAGCCAGCCGACGGTTCATGCGATGCCGCCAACAACCCACCCAGTACATCCATCCGAGCCTTTGCCGACTGGTACCGCCCCACCGACATTTCGAGGCACGTCGAAACCCACGGCGTGTGCGCACTCGTATAAAGCATCACCATCGCCGCAAGCGCCAGCAGTCGCGTACGCAGCGCCAGAGTCACCAACTCTTGCCCCTGCGCCGCAAGCTGCGGCTCGGTTACGTTGGTCATCACCGTGTGCCCAAGTGATATCAGCACGGCCGAATTGTGCGCAATACGGTGAACATACTCCAGTAATACCTTTGTCCGCTCCACTTGAAGCGTGCGAAAGTCCTTTTCGGACAACCTGGCCGCCAGGAACATCTGCTGTGCTGGATCGAGAAGGTTCATCATTGCCTTCACATCCACCGGAACTGTGAGCGACGCCACGTCAGCAACGCTTGTGACGCCACGCACGCGACCGCGGGCCCAATAGAACAGCAGGACCGCGAAGCACAACGGGAGCAAGACAATTGTGAGAGTAACGATCATCGATTCAACACTTCCATGAGAGCCCGATTCAGATCTGGCAGGGGCCCGGTTTCGAGGAACTTATCCGTCTTGCGTTCCCAACCCATAGACGACAGCCAGAAAATCCAAATCAGGATCGCGAGATTATACGACATCGCGTGCACAAAGCAGTACGGTTCAATGCCTTGTATCACGCCGTTAGAGGTTACGAATGTTCCGTTCGCGATTACACCGGTAACCAATCCGATCCAGGTCACGCCACAAAACGCGATATAGCTCAGGGTGGAACGACGAGACCGGCAGAATCTTCCCAGGAAATACAGCATGCTGCCTACCGCTACGCTCGCGGTTCCGCCCAGCACCTGCAGGCCAGTCACCACGCGGAGGGAGGTTGCTCCCGATACCGAAGCCGCCACTGCGGTGCCGAACACAGCCAGCACAGACGCCACCCATAGAAAAATCGCACGCGTCAGTTTTCGCAATCCTTCGAAATCACGAAAGGTATGACTGAAAATTTCGTATACGACCGCCAAACTCAACAGTGCATCGAGGGCCTCAAAACCTGCGTAACTGCCCGCCGACGACCCCAGCAATGCATACATCCAGCGCGCCAACTGGTAGAGACCGTACGCACTCAGCACGGGATAACCCCGGTATAGACGAATGGCGTTCGACACTACATCCACCTCAGGCCAACATGTGAAGCGGGCGACACATCCCTGGAGCCCGACTGACTTACGATGTCTGTCGGAAATCTTCGCTTCCGTTCTGATTCCGTAACTGTCCTCCTCCTGGCTTGCCAGATTGCTAGGGAGGGCTGCAATATTCCAGGAGGCAAACGCCCGGTCAATCGGGAACAGCGCTAAGATTTCTTTGTCAGTAAAATCGTCTACACGTGCTATGTTGGGCCAAATGAAACTTAGTGAACGATTACTTGGAAGTGTTTCTGCGTTCCGAAAGTAGAACAAAATGAGAATCGTCTCGGCATTCGACGACTTCATGCACCGGACTCTGGACACAATGGAGGGAGTCTGGCAGCGCCTCGAATTTCTTGCTGGCCTTCGGGTGGGGAAGAAGCAGTACGAACATTGGGGAATGTCAGCCACTTACGGTGAGGAGAAGGCCAATAAGGCAATTTCAGAGGCCCATACCAGCGTGTTTCTGGATACGCTTCGGACGCCGGTCCCCGATCTCTATGAGCAGGCGACCCGAACGGAAGCGGCGAAAGATGGTGGTGTTGGGAATTATGCCGAGCGTCTCTCGAAGAATGAGAACGTCGTTCCGGCTGAACTGGCGGGCGGGTCTGCACAGCACTTTTCGCTTGTTCTGAAAATGCTCAAACTCCTCTCGCGTTCTCGGGGTTCGTCCAATCATCCAACTTCATAGCGATCCCCACGACCTGGCCGATCACCTCTGCGTCCTTTCCGTATCGGAGAATACGCGTCCGCGTCGGGGACATCGGGTGCGGCTTCAGCGTGATGTTGGATCCGCTTAGCTCACACCAGCAGCATGTAAACCCTTCGCGCGTCTCCACAAAATAGATCGGCCGCTCGTATTCCGATCGCCACAAACCCTCCACAACTTTGCTCCGCGCCTCGTCAATTTGCACGAATGTCCCCGGCAGCACCAACGGGTACATCGTCCAGTCGTCCGTGCCGACGTAAGCATAGGTGTATCGGCGATCCGAAAAGTTTGCCAGGAAAGCAAGCGGAACCGTTCCCCACTTCAGAATCATTCGCCCCAGCACGCCGGTGTTGCGCAGATCGAAGCCCGGGTCGATCCGTACCGGCACGTTGTATGGGTCTATGTTGTTCAGGACGCTGACCTGGTGGGAGTTTGGGATCTCCACCAACGACATGTCTCCAATGCAATTCTGAAGGTCGACTCCATAAAGGCGCAGGAATTCCTTGAAGTCCCGGCGATAGATCGCTGAGAGGGTATAGAGCTTATAGATGCTCGGGACTATACCTTTCGTCTCGATATCGGAGAGCCTGCTCAGCGATATCGAGTACTCCTGGTTTTCGTACTTGGTCGCAAGACGAAGACTGGCGGCCTCGACGTCCCGTATGGTCAGCCCCAGCGACTCCCTGAGGGAGCGCAGGGTTTCACCTGCGGTCAACCCGACCTCCCCAAACCTGAGTTAGACGGCTCACGCAACATTAGCCGGCACAGAACTGCTTTCAGCGCTGTGAACTACAAACTACTCCACGTTCAAACCGCAACACAGAATTCTCTGGCAAGAACAACAATGTCAAATGCCGAGGCAAACTCAAACTAAAGCCATTCTAACTCGAATGATTTCCGGTTATTTTGTGCCACGGAGCGTTTCCGAATTTTCGGAAATCTCGTCGCTCGCCGTGATTCTCCTGCAAGCGACCAGCATCACTCCCAATATGTGAGCGCCTTGATAATTGCATGATCGTATCACCTTCGCGTGTAACCGGCTATATTTCTATAACTTATGAAGTGATGAACTGATGACCTCTGGGATGAGGCGCTGTGCATTCCCATTTTGCGGCTATGGCGGTTTCATCTCTCTGGCAACCGTGCCAGGGAGACACATATGAACGCAACCACTATTCCCTCAACCTTTCGGCCCGCAACCCGCATCCAGAAGAGCTTTCTCTCGGCCCCCGAACACGCCGCTCTCCAGTGGCTCGCGGCCCGAACTCCGCAGGCCGTTAACTCCGATCACTTGACGGCTCTTGGACTGGTCGCAATGCTCGCGGCGGGACTAAGCTATGCCGCCACAGCCATCGATGTTCGCTGGGTCTGGATCAGCAGTATCTGTCTTGCCCTCAACTGGCTTGGTGACAGTCTCGATGGCACTTTGGCACTATTCCGGCAGCAGACGCGCCCCCGTTACGGCTTCTACGTCGATCACCTGGTCGACGCCATTGGCGCGCTGGCGCTGTTGTCAGGGCTCGCGGTCTCCGGATACATGCATCCACGGATCGCATTGGCGCTGTTGCTCACCTATTACCTTTTGTTCATGGAAGCCGTTCTGGCTACCTACACTCTGGCCGTCTTCCAGATCTCAATCGCAAAGTTTGGGCCCACCGAGCTCCGGTTTCTCCTCGTGATCGGCAACGCCTTTCTCCTCTGGAAGCCGTACGTCCATCTGTTCGGCGGCGTTTACCGGCTCTTCGATGCTGGTGGACTCTGCGGCGCCATCGGCATGGCACTAATGTTTCTCTACCAGGCTACGGTTCACACTTGCGCCCTCTATCGTCAGGAGACACTGCGATGAACCGCAATCACGGGCAAATGTCATATCTCCGGCGCTGGCTGCGCTTCAACGCGGTCGGATTAGTCGGCGTTCTCGTGCAACTCGCCATCCTCCAGTGGCTCACCCATGGTCTGTTTTTGCAGTACCAGGTGGCGACCCTGATCGCGGTCGAGTGTACGATCATCCACAATTTCGTCTGGCACGTGCTTTACACTTGGCGAGACCGGAACCTTCATTCGCCGCGGTTGATCTTCGCCAGGTTTGTGCAGTTCCACCTGACGAATGGCGCCGTTTCGCTCGCGGGAAGCCTCACTTTCATGACACTTCTCTTCGGGCACGCGCATGTCCCGATTCTGATCTCCAACCTTGTCAGTATTGTTGCCTGTTCGCTGGTGAATTTCTTCCTCGGCGAGTTGCTCGTTTTCCGGGTTGCCCGCGAAAGAAGGTCCTCCCGGGCACATTCCATGCAGCTTGGGCTTGCGTTTCGCAAGTGACGGAGATAACGTATCCAACACTGCAACATCTGGTCATCGACTAGGAATGACGGGCTCTGAAAACTCTTTTGCGTCGAGGATGGGTGCCATGAAACGAATCGCGGTGTTCGGAACGCTGTTGGTTGCGCTTCTTCTGGGTCTAAATGCATTTGGACAAAGTTCCGCCGCTCCCCAGAATCAGGCTGCCAATGAAAGGATCCAGAAAATACTTGGTTTTGATCTGTCCAAAACCACAATGCACTTCTGGCTGCTGAAGAGCGGAGGCGCCATCGAAATCGTTGCCAAGGACGCCAATGACTCCGCCACCATCAATGCGATTCGCAAATACCTGGATCGCGAAGCGAAGGAGTGGGGCAAGGGCAACTTTGATACCGTCTATGCCTTGCACGGCAAGGACGTGGATGGCGTTGCTGGGATGAAGAAATTCCGCGACGACATTACTTTTGACCCGAAATCGATCGACGGCGGCGGCGCCCTACGGCTTTTTACGTTCAACGATACTGCACGCCAGGCGATTCAGGCTTACATCCGATCCGAAATCGACGAATATCACACGGGCGATCCAACCCAGGTGGCCGACTAAAGTTCAGCTTGTGGAGAGAGAAAGGCTGCGTCTCGGCGCAGCCTTTTCAATTCGTGGAGGCTCTGCGCGCAAACCAGAAAAACACGATCGCAATCGCCCCGAACAGCAGCGCCGTCGATCCCAGCAGAATAGGAAGCCGGAAGAAGCGTGTCGGATGGTCGGAATCGAGCCGAATTTCAGAAATGTCGGCAGGGTTGTACCGAATGACGATCCACAAACCCTGGTGGAATCGGTCCGCCGTCTTCTGTGCTTTCTCGGCATCACTGCCGGGCTCAGGCATCTCCGTCGTCACAACCTGCGGATGTCCCGCCACTTGCAGCATCAATTCCAGTTGGACTGAGTAGTTGCCGCTACCGCGTTGTACTACGTTGCTCGACAGGACCTGTGCCTTCGTCTCCGGCCAATGCTTCAACACCGCATATTGACGCGCTGCAAATGGCAGGCTCATCAGGATCGCGGCCATCGCAAACAACAGGCAAGCCACGCCGAACGCGCTGAGGATCGTACGAGCACTGTCTTTCACGGCTACGGCTTGCGCTCGAGGTCACGGATCTCGTTGCGCAGACGCCGCGACCGGCCGGT
This sequence comes from Acidobacteriota bacterium, assembly GCA_021779935.1. Classification (GTDB taxonomy): domain Bacteria; phylum Acidobacteriota; class Terriglobia; order Terriglobales; family Acidobacteriaceae; genus JAJXZT01. Next base: position 129,202 of record JAJXZT010000048.1, on the reverse strand, counting down.
GAGGTAAAGGAGGTATACGATATGGACCGCCCACGTAACCACATACGCGGCAAAGAGAAACTTATCGTCGTGTGTCATTGCTCTGCCCCTTCGTTGCTCTCCAGCGCCCTTTGCGCGTGGGCCTCTTCCACCTGCCGCTCCACCATCGCCATGCGATAGCGCGTCCAGACCAGCAGGCTTCCATAAGCTGCAAATGCCGCCAGGTTCCACAGCACCGCCGTCCACATTCGAGGATCAAGGCCCGAGCCAGGACCGCCGCCAATCACCGGTTGTGGATGTTGCGTACGAAAGAACCGGATGGAAAGGTACACGATTGGAACGTCGACGAATCCAAAGATCGCCAGCGCCGCGGCCAGCACCGGAGTCTGTCCGCCGCTCGCAAAACGCCGCAGCATGAGATAAGCGACATAGATCAGCCACAGCACCAGCGTGCTCGTCAGCCGCGCGTCCCACGTCCACCAGATGCCCCACACCGGTCGCGCCCAGATCGGCCCTGTCAGCAGCACAATCGTGCAGAAAACCACTCCCACTTCAGCCGATGCCAGCGCCAGCGCATCCGAACCCGCAGTGCGCTTTGCCAGGTACCAGATGGAGGCGAGAAAGTTCACGAAGAACAGAGCAAAGGCCACCCACGCCGAGGGTAGGTGATAGTAGAAGATCCTCTGCACGTTGCCCATGGTCACTTCCGTCGGCGCCACCACCAGTGCTTGATAGAGCGCGTACGAAAGCAACCCGAGCGTAGCAATCGCAAAGATTGGAAATGTCTTTTTCATTCCGCGTTTAGCACCGTTTCGAACAATGATAAGCAAACCGTGGTAAATACCAAGTCATAAATTGCCAATAGCCGAATCCAGAACGCCGGCGAAGCGCTCCCCGTCAGGATCGACGTCGTCGCGTCCACCATCGCCAGCAGCGCCGGAATTGAAATCGGGAACAGGATCAGCGGCAGCATGATCTCGCGGCTTCTCGTGCGAATCGACATCGCTGCAAAGAAAGTCCCGTTCACTACCAGCGCCCACGTTCCCAGCGCCCCCACTACCAGCAGTTGGTAGACAGGCCCCACTGATCGCAGATTATAAAAAACCACGAACAGCGGCGCCATCAAGGCTTCCAGTACCACGACGAACAGAAAATTACCCAACGCCTTCGCCAGAAAGAGCGCCGTCGCCGGAGCTGGCGATACGCGATACGCGTCCAGCACCTGGTTGCGGAGCTCGCGCGCCCAAGTCTGATTCAGTGCGACTACCGCCGCAAACAGGAACGCCACCCAGATCAGCCCGCCGGCAATATGGCGTGACTCTTCTGCAGTTGGGTCAAACGCAAAACTGAAGATCACCACTACCAGCAGCGCGAAGAACAGCATGCTGTTGATGGCGTCTTTCGATCGCCACTCCAAACGAAGGTCTTTCCGCAACGTCCGCTGTGTCACCCCCAATATGCTCATCGCCGCACCTCGGAAGGCCGTGCATACGGCGATAGGAGAGATTGAGGAATTCCCTGCTCCCGCGCAATCAGCCGCCCTGTGTGCATGACGATCGACTCGTCAGCCACGGGCTCCATCACCGCCGCCTGGTGAGTCACGACGAAAACTGTCTTGCCTTCGTCGCGCATTGCACCCAGCAGCCGTGCCATTTCATGCGCCGACTTTACATCGACATTTGAGAATGGTTCGTCCAGCAGGAGCAGCTCCGGGTTGTGCAGGATTGCCCTCGCCAGCGACGCACGCTGACGCATTCCCTGCGAATACTGGCCAACGCGGCGCTTCAGTTCCGGGTTGAGACCTACGCGCTCGATGGCGGCAGCGCACACACGGTCGTCGTGGATGGAATAGAGCCCTGCAAAGTACCGCAGGTTCTCCATCGCATCCAGTTCGTCGTAGAGCAGCGGCGCGTGGCCCATATACCCCATGCGGGTCGCCACAGCTCTTATATCCGTCTCTCCCAGGATGCGGATCGTCCCGCGAGTCGGTTGCAATAGCCCCGCCATCATGCGCAGCAGCGTCGATTTCCCCGCGCCGTTCTCTCCCAGTACGACGTAGAGCCTGCCCGGTGCAAAGTCCGCAGTCACTTCCCGCACGGCGGCAAAACGGCCGAAGTGCCGTACAACCTCAGACAAAGCAACCGCCGGCTGTGTACCGGCGGCGTTGTCGTTCGAGATGTGCTCCGAGCTCACTTGGGAAGATTCGTACTCGCGGCTTCCGGGTTAGGCGCCGGTGTGTTTGCTGCCGTCGCCGTTGGCATCGCCGCATATTTCGACGCGCACTTGGCCTGCAGCATCTGGGCGTGGAACACTCCATCGCGCCCGTAGTTTCCCTCGACCAGCGCCTGGGAGTTGTCCTTGAAAGTATCTGGCGGCGTTTCACTTCCCGTGTACACCACCGGCAATACCAGTCCGTTTTCCACCAGGTTGAATTCAACCTTCGGTCCCTGCCGTTTGATGGAATCCGGTTGCACGCTTCCGGCGACACGCAGACGTTTGCTGTACGCACTGCCTCCCATGCCGTTCAGTTCCTTGATCGTGACGTAGTAGCTCTTTGTTTCCTGGACGCCGCTGTAGGCGAGGTATCCCAGTGCGAGAACGATGATTGTGATCGGAATGCCGAACTTAGCGTATTTGCGAGATTGTGGCGACATAGTTGATAAAGGGATGCACCGGCGCCCTCTTACGACGCAAAACCCTTGCCATCGGCACCCCTGTTCTCTTGAGGTTACTTCTCCGCAAGGCGCGGGTCAAGGCAACTGCCTCTTATGTGTGATGAACAAAATGTGCGGTCCTCGGAACGCCCCGGTCTGCCGCTTCGCAAGCCCTCGAAAGACGCACGCTTCGAGCCGAAACCCGCGCCGAATCAGGGCGTATAATGTTCATTTGAATGCACCCGCGAGGTTGATTTACACATGAGTGGAACAAACGGAAACAGCCCATCGAACGGAAACGGCACAGGGATCCCCAAGCTGCGTTCCGAGTGGATCACACGCCGCCGTGACGAGGCAGTGCGAACTGGCGACACCAACGTGACCCAGATGCACTTTGCCCGCAAGGGACTTGTGACCGAGGAGATGTTGTACGTGGCAGACCGGGAGAAAATCTCTCCGGAGCTGGTGCGTTCGGAAGTCGCGGCTGGTCGCATGATCATTCCCGCCAACATCAATCACTCCGAACTTGAACCGATGGCAATTGGCGTGGAGTCTCTCTGCAAGATCAACGCCAACATCGGCAACTCCGCAGTTACTTCCAACGTTGACGAGGAATTGAAGAAGCTTCATACCTCGGTTCATTACGGCGCCGACACGGTTATGGATCTTTCGACCGGCGGCGACATCCATGACATTCGCGAAGCTATCCTTCGTCACTCGCCCGTGCCTTTAGGCACTGTCCCCATCTATGAGGCCGTCTCACGCGTTCGCCGCATCGAGGACCTCAACGCGCAGGTCATGCTCGAGGTGATCGAGGAACAGGCGGCACAGGGTGTGGATTACATGACCATCCACGCCGGCATCCTCGTGCAGCACCTGCCGCTCGTGGCCAACCGCATCACGGGCATTGTCAGCCGCGGCGGCGCCATCCTTGCGCAGTGGATGGCTCACCACCACAAGCAGAACTTCCTCTACGATGCGTTCGAAGACATCTGCAAGATCATGGCGAAGTACGACGTGTCGTTCTCGCTGGGAGATGGTCTCCGTCCGGGATCGATTGCCGATGCCAGTGATGACGCACAGTTTGCCGAACTCAAGACGCTCGGCGAACTCACGCGCATCGCATGGAAACAGGATGTCCAGGTGATGATCGAGGGCCCAGGCCACGTGCCGATCGACAAGATCAAGGAGCAGGTGGACAAGGAAGTCGAGTGGTGCGACGGCGCTCCGTTCTACACTCTCGGTCCGCTCGTCACCGACATCGCTCCCGGCTACGATCACATCACTTCCGCCATTGGCGCCGCGATGATCGGATGGTACGGAGCCGCCATGCTCTGCTACGTCACGCCCAAGGAACACCTCGGCCTGCCCAATGACAAGGACGTGAAGGACGGCATCATCGCCTACAAGATCGCCGCGCACGCCGCCGACCTCGCTCGCCATCGTCCGGGAGTCCAGGACCGCGACAATGCGATCAGTCATGCACGCTATAAGTTCGACTGGGAAAAACAGTTCGAACTCTCGCTCGACCCTGAGACGGCGCGCTCCATGCATGACGAAACGCTGCCCGACAAGTTTTACAAGGAAGCCGCGTTCTGTTCGATGTGCGGTCCGAAGTTCTGCTCCATGAACTACTCGTCGAAGGTCGACGAGTACAACAAGCAGGTCCACGGTCTCGACAAGAAGGACTACTCGGATCTCGTCAACAAGCTCGTCACATTGAAATAAGTTTGAGTTTTAGGCACAAAACAGGCCGCGAACCCTCGCGGCCTTGTTATTTCTGAAACATCCTGCGGTTATCGGCGTTTCTCCACTACCGGAGTTGTACGCTGTTCCGCCATTTCGCGTGCAGCCAGATCAGTATGCCGATTGCGCATGTCTCAAGCGGCCCACGCGGCAAAAGTAGAGTGACCAGGTTCGTGAAGTGCTCTGTTGCTGCGTACACAACCCAGATCGCTCCCCCACCTGCCATAAGACTGGCCACGCGCGTTTCCCAATGGACGTTCATTCTTGCCGGACTCTATCACATCGCGCGCAGCCAGACTATTCAGCAAAAGTACACTCCCAGGGACTGTACTTCTCACCACCTTAGCGCACGGACTCCAGTGTTTCTGCCGCGCGATTCAGGGCTTTGGTAACCTCCGCAAGCTGCGCTGCCGTCTGCGTCGGATCATTCCGATCAATCGATTCATTCACTCCGGGAATCACAACGGCTGCGTACCCTGTGTACTCGCCCGGTGCATAGATCGCGTGCTTGAACCACGGACGGTTCGGCAATCCGCTGGTCAACAGCGCTCTCTCCGCATCCATCAATGCCTGGTTGACCTTGGCTGCTTTCTCCGGAGGCTCCTTTTCGGCCGCATCCAGTTCCTTGCCCGCCGCTGCAAACCGGTCCGCTGCTTCAATCGCCGGACCAAAATCAATGTTCGTGCTCCAATGTGCTTCCTCCACTCGACGCTGCGCATCCACGAGGTATCCGCGGATCGTGTTTCCATACAAGGCGTAGTCCAGTGGCAACACATCGCTTTGGGCCATGCGCAATACTTCCAACCCGAATATCCGCGCCATCTCCTGCTCGTAAGCAAACGTCGGATCTGCATTCTCCACGAACCATGCGTAGTCGTCGAATGCCGAGTGGTACACACCATACGGCCCGCCCGAGCTCACATCGGTCGATGGAATGCCTAGATGCTGCAGGAACGCCGTGTAATCCGATCCGCTGCCCAGGGTTCCAACCGACACATCCGTCGACTTTCCAGCTGCTTCGTGACCGTGCGACTTCTGTCTTCGATCACCCTCACTCTTCCATGCGTCGTAAACCGTTCCGCCCTTCGGGCTCGGCACGGCTTTTGTAATGTCGCGGATAAACGGCTTCAGGCTCGGAACTGCGGACGCTCCAAAATTCGGCCCGGCGACTCCCACGTCCATGTTGAAATACGCAACTGCCTTTTTCAGTTCAGTGGCATATTGCTCGGCGAATTCCGTTGAGCCGATTAATCCTTCTTCTTCGCCATCCCAGCTCGCAAACATGATCGTCCGTTTCGGTTTCCAGCCCGATTTCAGCAGGTTGCCAACGCCGTGTACCGTCTCCAGCATTGCCGCCGTTCCGCTGTTCGGATCCACCGCGCCAAAGACCCATGCATCGCGATGGTTGCCCGCAATCACTAGTTGATTGGGATGCTCCGTACCGCGCACGGTTCCGATCACGTCCCACAGCGTCACGAATTTGTAATCCTGAATTGCCCGCAGATGAACCTTCATCGGTCCGGGACCGACGTGATATGTGAACGGTAACGCCCCCTGCCACTCACGCGGAGTCTCAGGCCCGCCGAGGCTTTCCAGGATTGGCGTTGCGTCGTGATACGAAAGCGGCGTCACCGGAATACGCCCCAGGTTCGCGGCCTTGTCCGGAGAAATGCGCTCCGAGTCCGGCAGGTTCATCGTGGAAGCAACGCCGGGCGTCGTCGGATCACCCGGATACTCGAACATATATTCAATCGAACCGCGCTGTACTCCGGTTGCCGGACGCCATGGTCCCTTCGGATATGCATCTCCCTTGAAGTAGCCGTCATCCATCGGATCGGAGTAGATAATAACTCCGGCTGCTCCTTCCTGTTGCGCGATGAACGCCTTCACTCCGCGGAAATTCTGCCCGTAACGCACCAGCACGATCTTGCCCTTCACGCTGATGCCCATCTCCTTCAGCTTCTTGAAGTCCTCTGGACGCCCGTAATTCGCATACACAACATCAGCCGTCACGTCGCCAGACGCAGCGCCTCCGGTGTAGGGTGTAACCACGCCGGGATCGTTGTCATACGGGTCGCCCGGAACGTGTTCTCTCGTCGGTCCCAGCAGCTTGGGTCCGCTCGGCGTCATCAACTCGACGCGTATGTCTTTCGGATAGTTGATCCAGACCTTGTACTCGTCGATGCGCGTATCCAGTCCAGCCTCGCGAAACTTTTCCGCCACGTATTGCGCCGTCTTGTAGTCCGCGGGAGAACCTGCGATGTGAGGCACCGCCGTGAGGATCTTCAGGTGCTCTCCCGCCAGTTTTGCGTTTGGAACCTGCATGAACTTCTGTTCCAGTTGGTGTTCCACGGCAGCATTGCGAAAACCGCGAATCGCTTCGTCCGTGGAATTCCCGGACTGTGTCGTCTGGCTGAATGCCGTAATCGACAGGAAGATTCCAAGGAGAACAAAACCAAGTTTGCGAATCATGTACTCTCCGAAAGCTCCGCAAAGTCTGGAGCAAATTTTGAGGACAAAAGGATACACTATGGCTACCGGCAAGCGAACGTCACGTTTGGTGCTTGTCCGGCAACCATTGGATAACGCTCACTCCCCAGATCCGCCCACGGAGAAGCCGGCAGATCTTTACTCTCCGAGAGACTATGCTCCCGGCGACGCAGACACTCGCGCCCTGCAGGGTATCGCCGCTGAACAGTCGATTGCTCCTCAGATTGCGCCCGCCTCCGTCGGCATGCCTCGCATGATCCGTGCGCTGCGGCACCGCGACTTTCGCCTTTTCTGGTTCGGCAACTTTCTCTCGAACATCGGCACCTGGATGCAGAATGTGGCACAAGGGTGGCTGGTATTGTTGCTCATTCCCCACAACCCGGCGTTCTGGCTGGGCGTCGTCGGTTTCGCCGCCAGTGCCCCGATGCTTGTATTTGCGTTGTTCGGCGGAGTCATTGCAGATCGTTTCGACAAGCGCAAGCTGATGATATGGACCCAGAGTTCAATGATGGTGCTCGCGTTTGTTCTCTGGGGATTCACCGCCTCCGGTCACATCAATGTTCCGCTCATCGTGCTGCTGGCCTTCGCCAACGGCCTCGCCATGTCGCTGAACACTCCGAGTTACCAGGCAATGGTGCCGGAACTCGTTCCCCGCGAAGACCTCAACAACGCCATCGCGCTCAACTCCGCACAATTCAATATGTCGCGAGTCATCGGCCCCACTCTTGGCGGATTCGCCATGGCCTGGGTCGGAATCTCCGGCAATTTCCTCCTCAACGCCATCAGCTTCGTGGCCGTTCTGATCGCGTTGATGCAGATCACCTATCCGCCTGTCTATGCGGGTGAGGACAACAACACTGTCTGGGAGACTATCTCGGAGGGCTTCCGTTATCTCTTTGACCAACGCGAAATGCTGCTGCTGATCGCTCTCACCGGCCTCGCCAGCACGCTGGCGCTTCCGTTCGTCAATTTCATTCCACTCTTCGCCAAGGACATTCTTCACACCGGCGAGCGCGGCTTTGGAATTCTTATGGCCTTCTCCGGCATTGGTTCGTTCTTTGGCGCCGCCACCATCGCCTATATCCGGAAGATCCGCTGCCGCGGACGTTTCGTTGTCCGCTCAGCCGTGGCCTTTTATATCTTCGTCATACTGTTCAGCTTTTCGCGCAACTTCTGGCTCTCCGGACTGCTGCTTGCGGCCGCCGGTTACTGGATGATTCTCATGGTCGCCACCGTCAACTCCATGTTGCAGCATCTTTCCGCCGACGAGATGCGCGGACGCGTCATGAGCATCTACGCCACCGCATTCCTCGGTTTCGCGCCCATCGGAAGCCTTCTCGCAGGCGCGCTCGCCAGTTTCTTCGGAGCTCCCATCACCATCGCCTCACTATCGGCGATTGCGCTGGTCATCTCTCTCTATCTGTATTCCACGCAACCGGCGTTGCGTTGCTCTGACTGATTGCCCTACGGGAGAGACCGCACACTCTGCGGCGTTTATGAAGGCACAATTCCTTGTGGCTCGGCTTCGGGGCCAGTTTTGCGGCTAAGCTTTGGTTTTCCGGCAGGCTCGGTCTTTCCCAGCCACTTCTTCACCGTTGGCAGTGCCGCTCGCATCGCCTCCTCGCCGGCATGAATTAACTCGGTTGTCCGCTCGAATGCATCGTAGGAGAATCCCTCTACATTCGGCTCCACGATCAGGTCGGCGTCCCTCTTCCACTCGTTGCTCATGCGATCCTGCGCAATGGAAAAACACTGCCCGATAACGTCGAACGGACTCCGTGGCCCGCGCATCTGCACCCAATGCGCGCTCAGGTAGACACCGAGCACCCGGTCCGCGCCCATCTGCTTGAGTGGCGTCGTCGGCACTGCGTAACTCAGCATTCCGTCCACCAGCATCCGTCCGTCGGCTTCAACCGGTTGAAACATTCCCGGGTACGCACAACTCGCACGCACGGCATCAGCGATGCTGCCGCTACGAAATACCACTGGCTCGCCGGTTTTGAAATCCGTCGCCACCACCGCCAACGGAATCTTCAGATCTTCAAATTTCGAGCAATGCAGATATTGCGCCAGCCATTGCTCCATGCGGTCATTGCTAAAGAATCCATAGCGCGAGAGCGTCCAGCGGGCGAACGTGCGAAACCGGACCTGCGACGCAATTTCCTTCATCTCGTTCGCGGAAAGTCCGCTGCAATACACCGCACCAATCAGAGATCCAACGCTCGTCCCGCCGACGTAGTCCACCGGAATGTTTTCTTCCTCCAGGACTTTCAGCAGCCCTATATGCGCGATGCCGCGCGCAAATCCGCCGCCCAGCGCCACTCCCAGCGTGGGCCGTTTTGGGGACATAGATTTTTCTTCGGATTTAGGCGCTCGCGACAAGTGACGAGAGAAGGCCTGAACCGATCGGACGATCTTGCCGAACTCGCTCACGTTTTCACCTCGCCCCACATTGCTCTAATTCATACGATGTCGAGATGCTTCCAATCGCTACAGCGAATTTCGAAAATTTATACATCCACTCCAAATATCTCCAGCACCGCGCGAAACGTATTTGCATGTGCTAGTGCAGTCTGCTCAATCGGATTCCCGTACCCACCACCCATCGTGATCACCAGCGGCACACGCATCTTCCGGCACAACTCCGCTACAAGCCGGTCGCGTGCCTTCAGACCGTCGTGCGTCAGCGAAAGCCTCCCCAGGACATCACACTCCAACGCGTCCACACCTGATTGATAAAACACAATCTTGGGTGCAAACTCTTCCACTTCTCCCAACGCCAGCTCTAGTACCTTTAGATATTCCTCGTCACCAGTCTGGTCTTCCAGTTCAATGTCCAGCCGGCTCTGCTGTTTGCGAAAAGGAAAGTTCTTTCGTCCGTGCAGCGAAAGCGTGAAGACATCGTCGTCCAATTGAAAGATCTGCGCCGTCCCGTCACCTTGGTGGACATCGCAATCCACCACCGCGATGCGCTTCAGTCCTTTCTCCCGGCGGGCCCACTCCACTGCTATCGCAATGTCGTTGAAGATGCAGTACCCCGAACCCTCCGCGCGAAACGCATGATGCGTGCCACCCGCCAGCGTGCCTCCGAACCCTCTTGTGATCGCATCCTCGGTTGCCGCCAGGGTTCCACCCACGCTCGCCAGCGTGCGCACCACAAGCTGCTCCGACCATGGAAACCCTATCCGCCGCATCGCTTGCGAATCCAGCGACCCATCCAGAAAGCGCGTCACATACTCTGTGTCGTGGACAGTCTCTATCGCTTCCCGTGCGGCCAGTGGCGCGGGTTCAAAGTCATATGCGCCATCCGTCGCGAGCAGTTCGCGCACGAGCCGGTACTTGCGCATCGGAAACTTGTGTCCCGCTGGAAGCACGATTTCATGATGATCCGTATAGAAGAGCCTTCGCCGCATTTGTCTCAGTCTAGCAATTTTGACCCTGCACGAAGCATTCGCCCTTCCCGGAGAATACATAGCTACCAGCGCATTCTCATTGCCAGCGGTGCTCCTTGTTTGCGAACATGGATCTCTCGTCGTTCATATCACTTCCGGACTGCTTGTTGACCACTGCTGGCAAAACCGTACGCGAGACATCTGCAGGCGGCATCGTCATCCGCATGCTTCGTGGCAAGTGGCATGTCGCCATCATCGAGCCCAACACCATCAATGCCGATAGCGTCACTCGGCGCGCCCGTTCCCGTCCTGATGGCACGGTCTTTGCCCTGCCCAAGGGCGGTGTGGATGAAGGCGAAACTCCCCAGCAAAGCGCCGAGCGCGAAGTTTGGGAGGAGACCGGCCTGCGCGGCGAGCGCATCACACGCCTCACCTCCATCCGTTACTTTTATGTGCGTTCTTGGGGAGGCCGCGAGCGCGTGTCGAAGGTCGTCACCTTCTATCTTTTCCGCTACCTCTCCGGCCGTCTCGGTCACATTTCGCCGGAGATGCGTGTCGAAGTCCGCCGGGCCCTCTGGGTTCCCCTTGAAACGGCCCACAAGAAGCTCACCTACAAGGGCGAGCGCCAGGCTATCCAAATCGCACAGCAATACGTTCGCTCCCATCCCGGGCTCGCGGACACACCACATCACGGATGAAGGATTCTCATGCCAGCCACCCCGCACACTGAAAAGCATTTCACTGCCGGAGAGGTCGTTCGCGACATCGTCATTGGCATGTCCGATGGCCTCACTGTTCCCTTCGCCCTGGCCGCTGGACTGGCCGGTGCCGCTGAAATGCTGCACAGCACTTCAGTCATCGTCATCGCCGGCCTGGCCGAGATCGCTGCCGGTTCCATCGCCATGGGACTCGGCGGCTACCTCGCCGCCAAGAGCGATTCCGAGCACTACGTGAAGGAATACGACCGCGAAGTTCGCGAGGTTCGCGAGATCCCCGACGAAGAGGCGGACGAAGTCCTGGAGGTGTTCCAGAACTACGGCCTCACTTCGGAAGAAAGCATGCCGATCGTCGATGCCCTGCGCAAGCGCCCCAAGGATTGGGTGGACTTCATGATGCGCTTCGAGCTCGGCCTGGAACAACCCGACCCCAAGCGGGCGCTCCGCAGCGCCCTCACCATTGCAGTCTCCTACGTGGCTGGCGGTTTCATTCCGCTCTCGCCTTACATCGCCATGCAGTCGGCACATTCGGCCCTGTTCGTCTCTGTAGCTGTCACTTTGATGGCGCTTGGTGTTTTCGGATACATCAAGGGACTTTTCACTGGGTTAAATCCGCTTCGCGGTGCCCTCCAGACCATGGTGATCGGCGGACTGGCTGCGGGGGCTGCATTCACCATTGCACGTTGGATCTCCTAAGTTACTCCTGTGCAAAAGTTTGCAAAAATATCTATTGACTGAATGAGTATTCATTCAGTATCTTAGGTTCAATTTAATAGGGCGCGCGTCGTTGCCATCCTCACCCCACATTATCGACGCGCGCCGTTTCCTTTTCAGGGGCGTTTCTTGTAGCTAATAAGTGGTGATTATCATGCTCCAGAATTTACTTCCAAGAACGATCCTGCTCTTCCTCCATCGCGCACGACGTTGATTCTTTTCTTGCGCGAACCCCGGTCTTTGCTGCTAGCTTTACCGTCGCAATCGTAATTTCCGGAGAATTTCTCGCATATGTATAAGCGAATCGAAAAGGTCGCCGTACTCGGCGCGGGCACCATGGGCTCCCGCATTGCCGCTCACCTCGCCAACGCTGGTGTTCCTTGCCTCCTGCTCGACATCGTGCCCCCCGGAGCCACCGGTGCCGACCGCAACAAGATCGCCGCCGCCGGTCTCGACGCCGCGAAGAAGTCCAAGCCTGCGGCATTCTTTGAGCCGGGTCTGGCACGCCTTGTCACCGTCGGTAACTTCGAAGACGACCTCGCTCTCCTCGCCGGTTGCGACTGGATCATCGAGGCCGTCATTGAGAACCTCGACATCAAGCGCGACCTCCTCCGCAAAGTCGAATCCGTTCGCAAGCCCGGCACTGTCATCACCACCAACACCAGCGGCCTCCCCGTCCATTCCATCGCCGAGGGCTTCTCTGACGATTTCCGCCGCTGCTGGTTCGGTACGCACTTCTTCAATCCGCCGCGCTACATGCGCCTGCTGGAAATCATACCCACCCCCGAGAGCGACCCAGCGGCCATCGCCGCCATCGAGCACTTTTGCGATCTTCGACTCGGCAAGGGCATCGTCCGCGCCAAGGACACGCCCAATTTCATCGCCAACCGCATCGGCACCTTCAGCGTGCTCAACATCATCCGCCTGATGCAGGAGATGGATTTCTCCATCGAAGACGTCGACGCCCTCACCGGCACCGCCATCGGTTTCCCCAAGTCCGCCACCTTCCGCACCATCGATATGGTCGGACTCGACATCCTCGGCCACGTCGTCTCCAACATGAGCAAGGGTGGCGTCGCGCTCGACGAACGCGGCGACCTGAAGATCCCCGCCTTCTATGCCCAGATGCTCGAGCGCAAGTGGCTCGGCGACAAGACCAAGGGTGGCTTCTACAAAAAAACTAAGAGCGCGGACGGCGAAGAGCGTTTCGGCCTCGATTGGAAAACCCTCGATTATCGCCCCCGCCAGAAACCGAAATTCCCCGCCCTTGAAATGGCCAAGCAGGTCGAAGACCTTGGCGAGCGCGTTCGCATGTTGATTGGCATGGATGGCGGCAAGCTCGACAAGGCCGGCCAATTCCTCTGGGCCGCTCTCAGCGAGCTTTGGACCTACGCCGCCAATCGCATCCCTGAAATCTCCGACACTGTCGTCGAGATCGACCGCGCCATGAAGCTCGGCTTCAACTGGGAGATGGGTCCGTTTGAACTCTGGGATGCCGCTGGCGTGGAAGCCACCGTCGCGCGCATGAAGTCCGAAGGCAAGCCCATCAGCGCCGGCGTCGAGAAGCTCCTCGCCTCCGGCCATAAGTTCTGGTATCTCGACAGCCCCGGCACGGCCAGCGGCCGCACTTATTTCGACCTTGCCTCCGGTGCCTACGCACCCGAGCAGGTTTCCGAGGGTGTCTGGTCTGTCACCGTTGCAAAGAAATCCAACGGCGTCGTCAAGAAGAACGCCGGTGCTTCTCTCATCGATCTCGGCAATGGCGTAGGTTGCATCGAGTTCCACTCAAAGATGAACGCCATTGGCGGCGATATCCTCCAGTTTGTCCAGCAGACCCTGGGATTCCAAGGCGTTGCCCCGGCGCAAACCGGCGCTGCCGGATACAAGTCCGGCGGCATCGGAGACAACTTCGACGCCTTCGTCATCACCAGTGACGCGCAACACTTCTCCGTCGGCGCCAACATCATGTTGCTGCTCATGGCCATTCAGGAAGAAGAGTGGGACGACATCGACCTCATGTCCCGCCAGTTCCAGAACATGACGCAGTCCATCAAGTTCTCGCCCAAGCCTGTCGTCGTTGCGCCCTTCGGCATGGCGCTCGGCGGAGGCTGCGAAGTCTCCCTCCACGCGCCCGTTCGCCAGCCCCACGCCGAACTCTATATGGGTCTCGTTGAAGTCGGCGTCGGACTTCTCCCCGGCGGCGGCGGATGTAAGGAGATGACGCTCCGCGCCGTCGATGCGGCGTCCTCCATTCGTCCTGATGGCCGCGGCGAGTCCGTCGAATTCATGGAGGCCATGAAGAAAGCCTTCGAGACGATTGCCATGGCCAAGGTCTCCACTTCGGCCTTTGAAGCCAAGTCCATCGGCTATCTCGCAAAGTCTGATGACGTCACCATGAATCGCGAGCGCGTCCTCTCCGACGCCAAGGCCCGCGCGATTGAAATGGTCAAGACCGGTTACAAGCCGCCGGTTCCTCGCAATGACGTCCCCGCACCCGGCGAGAACATCCTGGCGACACTCAAGTTGGGTGTGCATCTCATGCGGCAGGGAGAGTTCATCTCCGACCACGAAGTCAAGATCGGAAACAAGGTCGCCGAAGTGCTTTGCGGTGGAGCCGTCACGCCCGGCACTCTGGTAAGCGAACAATACCTGCTCGACTGCGAGCGCGAAGGCTTCAAGTCGCTTTGCGGCGAGCGCAAGACCATGGAACGGATTCAGTACACGTTGAAAACAGGAAAACCGCTGCGCAACTAATTACGGGATAGGCAACGTTATGAGAGAAGTCGTCATTGCATCCGCCGTCCGCACACCGGTCGGCAAGGCTAACAAGGGAACCCTCCGCGCCACGCGTCCCGACGATCTCGGCGCCGTCGCCATCCAGGGAGCGCTCGCGCGCGTGCCGCAACTCGATCCGCGCGAGATCGAGGATGTCATTCTCGGATGCGCCATGCCGGAGGCCGAGCAGGGCATGAACGTTGCTCGCATCGCTTCCCTGCGCGCCGGGCTGCCCGTCGAAACTTCCGCCATGACCATCAATCGTTTCTGCTCCTCCGGATTGCAGTCGATTGCCATGGCCGCCGAGCGCATCATGGCCGGCGGTGCTGAAGTCATCGTCGCCGGTGGTGCCGAGTCCATGACCATGATCCCCATGGGCGGGCACAAGGTCTCCTGCAATCCCTGGCTCGTCGCCAACTATCCCGACGCCTACCTCTCCATGGGCCTCACCGCCGAGCGCCTCGCGCAACGCTACGGCATCACCCGCGAGCAGTCCGACGAGTTCAGCTATCAGAGTCATCAGAAGGCACTCAAGGCCATTGCCACCGGCAATTTCTCCGACGAAATTGTCCCCGTGCCCGTCACCTTCACCGCGCCTGCCGTCTCCTCGCGCGGATCGCTGGCGGTGAAGTTGCAAGCGCAGACCATCCAGTTCTCCGTTGATGAAGGGCCCCGCGCCGACACCACGCTTGAAGCACTCGCCGCGCTCAAGCCCGCCTTCCACGCCAAGGGCACTGTTACCGCCGGCAACTCTTCGCAGATGAGCGATGGCGCTGCCGCTGCCGTCGTCATGTCCGCGGATCGCGCAAAAGCGCTTGGCATCAAGCCGCTCGTTCGCTACGTCGCCTTCGCCACCGCAGGCTACAAGCCTGAAGAGATGGGCCTCGGCCCGGTTTTCGCGATTCCAAAGGCGCTCAAGTTGGCCGGCCTCACACTCGACCAGATCGACGTCATCGAACTCAACGAGGCCTTTGCCGCGCAGTCGCTCGCGGTCATCAAGGAACTCGGCCTCGATCTCAACAAACTCAATCCCAACGGCGGAGCCATCGCGCTCGGACACCCCCTCGGCTGCACCGGCGCCAAGCTCACCGCCACCGTCATTCGCGAACTCAAACGCCGCAACGGCCGCTACGGCATGGTCACCATGTGCGTCGGCGGAGGCATGGGTGCGGCAGGCATTTTTGAAAACATCATGTGAGATAAAGCCACGGCAGACGCAGAGAACCATGAGAAAGAATCGACAACATTTGTGATCTTTGATTTTCTCCGTGCCTCTGTGTCTCTGTGGTGAAAGATTTTAAGAAAGGACCCGAGGATGGCATCGACAACCTCTAAGCGCAAGATTGCAGGCGGCAGCTTCCTTATCGAGGAGACCAATCCTCGCGAAGTCTTCACGCCCGAGGATTTCACCGAAGAACACCTCCAGATCGCTAAAACTGCGGAGGAGTTTTACGTCAACGAGATTCTGCCGAACGCCGACAAGATCGAGCAGAAGGATTTCTCCGTCACACGCGGGTTGCTCAAAAAGCTCGCCGAGCTCGGCCTCACCAGCGTTGACGTTCCCGAGCAGTACGGTGGCACCGACATGGACAAGGTCACCTCGTCCATCATCGCGGAAAACATCTCGCGCTCCGGCAGCTTCAGCGTAAGCTTTGGAGCCCACGTTGGTATCGGTACGCTTCCCATCGTCTGGTTCGGCACCGAGGAGCAGAAGCAGAAGTACCTCACCAAGATTGCCAGCGGCGAGTGGATCAGCGCCTATGCTCTCTCGGAGAGTTCGTCCGGCTCCGACGCTCTCAACTGCCGCGCCAAGGCCGTGCTCTCGCCCGATGGCAAGCACTACATCCTCAACGGCGAAAAGATGTGGATCACCAATGCCGGCTTCGCCGACGTCTTCATCGTCTTCGCCAAGGTCGACGGCGAAAAGTTCAGCGCCTTCATTGTCGAGCGCAACTCCCCTGGTTTTGCCGTCGGCGCCGAGGAACACAAGCTCGGCATCCGTGGCTCCTCCACCGCGCCGCTTATTCTCAACGACTGCAAGGTGCCTGTCGAAAACCTTCTCGGCGACATCGGCAAGGGACACATCATCGCCTTCAACATCCTCAACGTCGGCCGCTTCAAGCTCGGTGCGGCCTGCATCGGAGGCGCGCACGAGTCCCTCAAGCACTCGATTCAATGGGCGAAGGATCGCAAGGCCTTCGGCAAGACCATCGCCGACTTCGGCCTCATTCGCGAAAAGATTGCGCAGATGGCCGTCGGCATCTACGCCGGAGAATCCCTCGTCTACCGCACCGTTGGCATGATGGACGCCGCACTCAGCGAAATCGACAAATCCGCCCCGGACGCCACCCGCGAGATCCGCAAGGCCATCGAGGAGTACGCCGTCGAGTGTTCCATCATCAAGGTCTGGGCCTCGGAAATGCTCGACGGAATCGTCGACGAAACCGTACAGATTTACGGTAGCTACGGCTACGTCGAGGAATATCCTGCCGAGCGCGCCTATCGCGACTCTCGTATCAACCGCATCTTTGAAGGTACCAACGAGATCAATCGCCTCATCATCACCGGATGGCTGATGAAGCGCGCCATGAGCGGCCAGCTCGCGTTGCTGCCCGCCATCAAGCGCCTCATGGATGAAGTGATGAGCGGTCCGTCAATGCCGGAAGAGGATGATCGTCCGCTCGCCGCCGAGCGCGCCATCGTCGCCAGCGCCCGTAAACTGAGCCTGCTGATTGCCGGTGCCGCCTCGCAGAAATACATGCAGGCGCTCGTCGATAAGCAGGAAGTCATGGGCGCCATCGCCGATATGGTGATCGAAACCTACGCGATGGATACCTGTGTCGCCCGTGCGGAAAGATTGCTCGCCGCCAAGGGTGAAGCCGGCGCAAGCCTTGCTGTCGCCATGACCCGCGCATATCTCTCCGGCTCCATGGCAATCGTCGAGCGTATGGCAAAAAAGGTCATGGCCGACGTTGCCGAGGGCGACATGCTGCGTACGCAGATGTCCATCCTCCGCCGTCTCACCAAGTACGAACCCATCAACGTTATCGCCGCCCAGGAACAGATTGCGGCGAAGGTCCTTGAGCAGGGCAAGTACATTCTTTGATTCTTCCACGCATACGAAAGGCGCGAGCTTCTACCTCGCGCCTTTTTCTCGTCTCGAAACTATTGTTTCGCGTCGCGCTCCCGTTTTAACTCCTCCATAACGCTGCTCACCAGCTCCTTCGCGTCGTTCAGGCATTGCAGCACAATCTGTATGTCCATCGCCGGCTTGCCCGGTTGTCGCGCACTCTGGCAATAGACGCCGTGCTGCCCCACCATCGTCAGCGCGTCCGTCAGCACGTCCATCGTCACCGCCAACCGCCCGCGCGCCACGCCCATCATGAACTCGTGCTGCTCCAGTTCTTCCCGCTTCTCGTTAAACACGCTCATGCTTCGATTGTACTTGCCGCAAACGAACAACTCCACGCGTTCTCTTTTCGTCCTATAATGCTCCGCGTCATGGAGGTCCGCGATGGCCCCTATTGTTCTTCTCGTTAATGGCACGGAACGGCGCGTCGAGGCCGCTTCCGATGAGAGCCTTCTTTCTGTCCTGCGTGATCGTCTACAAATGACCGGCACAAAGTATGGTTGCGGAGAAGGCCAGTGTGGCGCGTGCACTGTACTCATCGATGGCCGCCCCGTCCGCTCCTGTCTCACTCTTGCCTCCCAGGTTGCCGGCAGAAAGATCACCACCATCGAAGGCCTCGAGCACGATGGCAAACTCCATCCCGTGCAGGAAGCGTTTCTCCACGAAGAAGCATTTCAGTGCGGCTACTGCACTTCGGGCATGATCATGTCTACCGTCGGTTTTCTGGCTAGCACACCCAAGCCCACCGAAGACGAGATCAAGCGCCACATGGACGGCAACATCTGTCGCTGTGGAACCTACCCTCGCATTGTGCAGGCTGTCGCGCGCGCTGCGGAAATGGCGCGGAAGGAGTGATGCAATGAACAACCATATCGACCACGACCTCGAACAGGCTCTCATCCAGCACGAAGTCGATGGCCGCCTTCACTGGTTCGAACTCGACCGCCGTGATTTCTTTAAGATGCTCGGTTGCGGAGTCGTCGTCTGCCTCTGCACCCGCGATGCTCTTTCGCAGGAATCCGGTCGTGGCTTCTGGTAACATGAATTGCCCAAAGATATAGCCGCATGGATTCACATCTCCGAGAACAATGCCGTTACCGTCTTCACCGGCAAGGTCGAGATGGGACAGAACATCCGCACCTCTCTTGCGCAGCAGGTCGCCGAAGAATTGCATGTCCCCGTCGCCTCCATCGCGATGATAATGGGCGACACCGATCGCACTCCGTGGGACGCCGGAACTTTTGGCAGCCGCACCACGCCCACCATGGGCCCACAGCTTCGCGCAGCCGCCGCCAGTGCTCGTGACCTCCTTGTTGCCACGGCCGCGCAGCAATGGAAAGTCTCGCCCACGGCTCTTTCCGCCGCCGACGGCAGAATCACCGATTCGAAGTCGCGCCAGTCCATCACCTACGGCCAGCTCATGCACGGCCAGCAGTTGGTCAAGCTGATCGAATCTGCCCCGCCACTCACTCCAGTCGTCGACTGGAAGATCGCTGGAACTCCAGTCCCCAAGGTCGATGGCCGCGCCTTCGTCACTGGCCGTCACAAGTATTCCGCCGATCTATCGCACCCCGATATGTTGTTTGGCAAAGTCCTTCGCCCCTCCGGATTCAAGGCCACGCTCACCTCGCTGGACACGAAAGCTGCGGAATCGATTCCCGGTGTCATCGTCGTTCATGATGGCGACTTTGTTGCTGTTGCCGCCGCCGATTCGGCAACTGCCGAGCGTGCTCTTCGCGCCATCAAAGCCAAGTGGAGCGTTCCTCCCCAGCCATCCAACGCCGATCTCTTTTCATACCTCAAGGATCATGTCACTGCTTCTCGCCGCGATGAGCCGCACATCGTCGGCTCCGTCGACCGCGCTCTTTCTGATGCCGACGTCAAGTTGTCGCAAACCTATACCGTCCAGTACATCGCGCACGCGCCTCTCGAACCTCGTGCCGCACTTGCTGAGTGGCAGGGTGACAAGCTCACGGTCTACACCGGCACGCAGCGTCCCTTCGCCGTACGCGATGAGCTCGCCGACGCCTTCCACATTTCTTCCGACAAAGTGAGAGTCCTTGTCCCAGACACCGGCTCCGCTTATGGCGGCAAGCACACCGGTGACGCAGCCGTTGAAGCTGCGCGCATCGCGAAGGCCGCGGGCAAACCCGTGAAACTTGTCTGGACGCGCGAAGAGGAATTCACCTGGGCCTACTTCCGCCCCGCTGGCGTCATCGATATCCGCAGTGGTGCCCACAAGGACGGAACCATCGTCGCCTGGGAATTTCACAATTACAATTCCGGCCCCGCTGGCATTGGCACTCCTTACAACGTCGCAAATCAGAAGATCGAATTCCACCCCGTCGATTCACCGCTCCGGCAGGGCTCTTATCGTTCGCTCGCCGCTGCCGCAAATCATTTCGCCCGTGAAAGTCACATGGATGAACTGGCGCACGCCGTCGCCATGGACTCGCTCGACTTCCGTCTCAAGAATCTCGACGACGATCGCCTTCGTGCAGTTTTTCAGGCCGCTGCGGACAAGTTTGGCTGGCGCAACCGCAAGCCATCCGCCACTCGCGGCTTCGGCATCGCAGGCGGTTTCGAGAAAGGTGGATATGTCGCCACTTGCGCTGAAGTCGAAATCGTCGGCGGACAAAATGTCCACATCCGTCGCGTGGTGGAAGCCTTCGACTGCGGCCCGGTCATCAATCCCAACGGACTGCGCAATCAAATCATGGGCGGAATCGTCCAGGGCATTGGCGGCGCGCTCTTTGAAGCTATCCGTTTTTCCAACGGACGCATTCTCAATCCATACTTCTCGGAGTACCGTGTGCCTCGCTTTGCCGACGCACCGGAGATCGAAATCATTCTCATGGATCGCAGGGACAAGCCCCCGATGGGTGCCGGCGAAACGCCGTTGATCGGCCTCGCTCCTGCCGTTGGCAACGCAATCTTCTCCGCGACGGGCATCCGCCTGCGCAGCCTGCCAATGGTTCCCAACGGGCTTCCCTCCAAGCGCGCTTGAGATTTGCAGCGGCGGCCTGCCGATCTGAGCCTCATTTGGCAGCGGCGCCGTCGAATCCTCTCTTCGTCCTTGCGGACCTGACCCGCTTCGGCGTTAGAATTCACTTGTATGAGTGCGCGTCCGGCATCCCGCCGGCGCATTCCCGAAACGCTGCCAATCGGGAGGTAGCTATGCCTCATTACGAATACCACTGCGAAAAGTGCGGCAAGGATTTCGAGAAGTTCCTCACCATTCACGAAGCGGAAACGGAAAAGGTGAAGTGTCCGTCCTGTGGCAGCACCAGGATCGAGCAGAAATTCTCGTCCTTCTTTGCCGTCACAGCAAAGAAGTCCTGATCACAAACGCGCGGACGGATCTATCCTTTCTCCTGCGTTGCTCGTTTTGCATCCACGCGATACAATCTCGTCCACTTCAACTAGGGGTGGAATGATGAAAAGAACCGTAGCACTTCTGAGCACAATGGTGTTTCTGCTTGCGCTTTCTGCGGCGGCGCAGCAGATGCAGCACAAGAAACCCGAAGACAAAAGCAAACGCCCAAGCCCGCCCGCTACCGCGGAAATGGCGTTTGCCAACGGCAAGAAGATCACCATCGACTACAGCAGTCCCCGGATGCGCGGCCGCAAAATCATGGGCGGCCTCGTACCTTATGACAAGATTTGGCGCACTGGCGCGAATGAAGCAACCAGCTTCGTCACCGAGGCCGATCTTGACGTAAACGGCACCAAGGTTCCCGCCGGCAAGTACACGCTCTACACGCTCCCCGGCGCGGACGCATGGAAGCTGATCATTAACAAGCAGACCGGCCAGTGGGGACTCACCTACCACGAGGATCAGGATCTCGCCCGCATCGACATGAAACTCGGCAAGACCAAGGCTCCCGTCGAGGATTTCACCATCTCATTCGTGAAGCACGGCCCCAAGGCCGCCGATCTCGTCATGGAGTGGGAGAACACCCGTCTCAGCGTTCCCATCAAGGAAGAGAAATAAGCTTCCCGGCAAAATAAAAGGGCGTGGTCATTGGCCACGCCCTGCTTATCTCCAAACGATCCGTTGTCGCTACGGCTTCCAGCGCAGGATCGGCTTCCGTGCCGCTCCTGTTTCGTCCATGCGCGACACGCGCGTGTTATACGGCGCGTTCTTGATTAGCTCCGGATTCGTCTCTGCCTCTTCCGCTACCGCCTTCATCGCTTCGATGAATTGGTCGAGTTCTTCCTTCGATTCGCTTTCTGTCGGCTCAATCATTAGCGCTCCGTGCACGATCATCGGGAACGACACCGTGTACGGATGAAACCCGTAGTCGATCAGCCTCTTCGCGATATCTCCCGTCTTGATGCCGTTTTTCGCCTGAAGTTTATCGCTGAAGACAACCTCGTGCATCGACGGTGTCGAGTACGGCAGATCGAATACCCCTTCCAGCTTCTTGCGAATGTAGTTCGCGTTCAACACCGCGTCTTCCGTCGTCAGGCGCAACCCGTCCGGTCCGTTTGCCATGATGTACGCCAACGCTCGGATGTGCATGCCAAAGTTTCCGTAGAACATCCGCACCCGCCCAATTGACCGTGGACGGTTGTATTCCAGCGCCAGCTTTCCATTCTTTTCGACCACCACCGGTGTCGGCAGAAATGGCTCCAGTATCTTCTTCACCGCGACAGGTCCGGACCCCGGTCCGCCCCCGCCATGCGGCGTCGAAAATGTTTTGTGCAGGTTCAGGTGCATCACGTCGACGCCAAAATCGCCGGGTCGGGCCTTCCCCACCAGCGCGTTCATATTGGCGCCGTCCATGTAGAGCAGTCCACCCTTGCTGTGCAGAATCTCCGCAATCTTTCCGATCTGCTGTTCAAACACGCCGATCGTGCTCGGATTTGTCAGCATCAATCCTGCAACGTCCTCGTTCATCTGCGCTTCCAGTGAAGGCAGATCGACCATCCCGGCCGCATTCGATTTCAGGTTCTCAACTTCGTAACCTGCCATCGCTGCCGTTGCCGGATTGGTGCCGTGCGCGGAGTCCGGAATCAGGACCTTCTTGCGCGGATTCCCCTTCGATTCCAGGTACGCGCGCATCAGCAGAATGCCCGTCAACTCGCCGTGTGCGCCTGCCGCCGGTTGCAGCGTAATCGCATCCATGCCGCAGATTTCCACCAGTTGCTCGCTCAGTGTCTTCAGCACTTGCAGCGATCCCTGCGAAATCTGCTCGGGCTGATAAGGATGCGCTCCCGCCAGTCCGTCCAACCGCGACACCACTTCATTCACGCGCGCGTTGTACTTCATCGTGCATGATCCCAGCGGATACATCCCGTGGTCCACCGCATAGTTCCACGTCGAAAGCCTCGTGAAGTGGCGGATGATTTCGATCTCGCTGACCTCTGGTAAATTGCCCAGGTTTTCGCGGGCTATCTTGCCGAGCGCCTGCTTCTCGTCCACTTCCGGCACATCGAGCGGTGCCAGCCGGTATGCCTTCTTACCCGGCGACGACTTTTCAAATATCAACCCTTCATTCTGGCTGATGTGCGTGCTGACTTTTTTGATTTTGCTGTTGTCAGTCATTACCGCACCTCCTTGGCTGCCGCGTCGATCTGCTCGCGCGTGTTCAACTCCGTGCAGCACCACAGCGATGCGTTGCCGAGTTCCGGATAAAACTTCTTCAGCGGAAGTCCGCCGATGATTTTCTTCTCGTTTAACCGGCGCGAAATTCCCGTTGCGTCTTCATTCGTCTGCACCACGAACTCGTTGAATCGTGGAGCGCCCTCGAAGAGCACCTTCGCGTTCTTGCCAAATTGCTGGCGCGCGTATGCCGCCTTTGCCAGGTTCTGCTTCGCCAGCTCCTTCAGCCCCTCTCGCCCATAAACGGTCATATAAATATTGACCATCAGTGCGATCAGCGCCTGGTTCGTGCAGATATTCGAAGTCGCCTTCTCGCGCCGGATATGCTGCTCGCGCGTCGACAGCGTCAGCACGTACCCGCGCTTTCCGTTTCTGTCCGTCGTCTCGCCCACCAGCCGTCCGGGAATTTGCCGGATGAATTTCTCTTTCGTCGCAATCACTCCGGCGTACGGACCGCCATAGCTCAACGGCACTCCGAACGACTGTGTCTCCATCGAAACGATGTCGGCTTCTGCTGGCGGCTTCACGATGCCCAGCGAGAGTGCCTCGGCAATTGACACCACCAGCAACGCTCCGCGCTTGTGCGCTATTTCCGCCAGCGCTGCAATGTCTTCAATCGTGCCGAAGAAGTTCGGCGACTGCACCAGCACGCATGCCGTGTCGTCCGTGATCGCCGCTTCCAGTGCCTTCAGGTCCACGCGACCATCGCTTCCGAACCCAACTTCCGTGAAGGGCATGTGCTGATGCTGAATGTACGTCGCGATAACTTCCCTGTACTCGGGGTGAACGCTCCGTGCCACCACTGTGTGGCCGCGGCCCGTCAGTCGAACCGCCATCATCAGCGCCTCGGCTGCCCCCGTCGAACCGTCATACATCGACGCGTTCGCGACTTCCATGCCGGTCAGTTCGCAGACCATCGTCTGGAATTCGAAGATTGCCTGCAAGGTTCCCTGCGCGATTTCCGGCTGATACGGCGTATATGCCGTGAACCATTCGCCGCGCGAAATCAGCGCATCGATTGCCACGGGACGGTAATGGTTGTATGCCCCCGCGCCCAGGAACATCGAATACCCTGTGCCGTTTTCTGCGGCGCGCGCGCGGAACCACTCGATGATCTCGCTTTCCGCCATCTGGCGCGGAATTGCAAGGTCGCGGTTGAGCCGGTACTCCTTCGGGATCGGCGCAAACAAATCGTCAATCGACTTGACGCCAATCTCGCGCAGCATCTGCTCGCGGTCAGTTGGAGACTTCGGAAGATAGCGCATGAATAATTGTTCCATCGCGCCACCGGACGCGCGGTGTGCGCGTCCGGCAGCGACAGAGATCGTTTGCGCGGAGAGCAAAAGTTGACTTCACTTTTTCCGTGCGGGCGAGTGTCTTGTTTTACTGCTCTTCAGCGACGAACTTCTCGTAATCGGCTGCCGAAAGCAGCGCGCTGGATTCCGCCGGGTTCGTCAGCGTCACTTTCACCATCCACGCCGAATGCGGTTCGGTATTGACCTTCTCTGGTGCGTTCGCCAGTTCCGGGTTCACTTCCGCAATCTTTCCGCTCATCGGAGCATAGAGATCGCTCACGGCCTTCACCGATTCCACCGTGCCGAAGCTCTTGCCGGCCGTAATATCGCTGCCCACCTTCGGCAGTTCGACGAAGACGATGTCTCCGAGGGAATTCTGGGCGTGGTCCGTAATGCCGATCGTGCCCGTGTTGCCCTCGATCTTGATCCACTCATGTTCTTTCGTGTACTTCAACTCCGCGGGATACGCCATGGTGCTCTCCGTAAGTATGGCTTGAAACTTGGGCCTTGGCCCTTTCCGAAAAATCTCGGGGCACTCGCCCCGCCTGCAACGTTTGTTCCGGATTGTTACGACTTCTTCGGACGCTTGTAGAACGGGATTGGGACTACTTTGCACTTCACGTTCTGCCCGCGGATCTCCACTGCAACTTCCGTATCCACGGCAGACAACTCCACCGGAACATACGCGAGCGAGATGTTGCGCTTTAGGAATGGCGCCGGCGATCCGCTCGTCACGTAGCCAATTTCCTTGCCGCCCAGGTCGACTACCTTGTATCCGTCGCGCGGAATTCCACGGTCCACGTTTTCCAGCCCCACCAGTGTGCGCTTGATGCCCTCTTGCTGCTGCTTCGCCAGTGTCTCGCGTCCCGTAAAATCGCCCTTGTCCATCTTCAGGAAGCGCGTCAACCCCGCCTCCCATACGGTGATGGAATCGGAAATCTCGTGACCGTAGAGCGACAGCGCGCCTTCCAGCCGCAGCGTGTTGCGAGCGCCCAGTCCGCACGGCACAACATCGAACTCCTTGCCCGCTTTCATCACTTCGTTCCACACGCGTTCGCTCGTCGCCTCGTCGCTCGGCACATAGATCTCGAAACCGTCTTCCGCCGTGTAGCCCGTGCGCGCAATCAGCGTATTCGGCAACCCGCAGACCGTTCCATGTGTGAACCAGTAGAACTTTACCTGCGTCAGGTCGACGTCCGTCAGCTTCTGCAGCGTCTTCCATCCGTTCGGCCCCTGGATCGCGATTTGCGTGTAGTTATCGCTCAGGTCCTCGACCGTGCAGTTGTAGCCCTTTGCTGCCTCGCGAACCCAGTTCACGTCCTTCTCGCGCGTCCCGGCATTGATTACCAGCAGGTAATCGTTCTCGCCCATCCGGTGCACAATCACGTCATCGACAAACGTGCCTTGCGGATAGAGCAGCGCCGAGTACTGCGCCTGTCCAATCTGCAGCTTTGACGCGTCGTTCATCGTCATGTGTTGGACTGCTGCCAGCGCTTCCGGTCCCGCCAGGCGGATATCGCCCATGTGGCTGACGTCAAAGATGCCAACGCTTTTGCGCACCGCCAGGTGCTCGGCCACCAGGCCGCCCGTCTTGCGTTCGCCGCTCGCCGGGTATTCCACTGGCATGTCCCAGCCGTTGAAATCGACCATCTTTGCGCCCATCTTTCGATGGACCTTATTCAGTGCTGTCTTGCGGATAGGTGCTTCTGTAGTAGATGACAAGTCGGAATTCCTCGTTGGGCGCAGGGCTTATTGTGTGTCGACAAGATACTTGTTGCGTATCGACAAGATAAGAGAACCTTGTACGTTAACATGCATGGCGGACAGGGTCAATCTTCCGCGACCCGCATCGTTAGCGGGTTTCAGCCGGTCATCCCGCCCCGGGAACTTTGCCCGGCCTCTTCATTCAGCCCGTTTACGAAAGGCGCCTCAACAGGATAAAGTGCATCCATGGCGGAACGCTTCCATTGCTGTGTTTGCGAGAAGACCGAAGACAAATGCGAGTGCGAGAAGTATTGCTTTCTTTGCCAGGGCGCAAACAATGTCCGGCTCTGCGAAGACGGCCAGTACTACTGTCTTGAGTGTCGCGAGGCTTGCGACTATCGGCCTGAACAATAGTCTCCAGAAGAAAGCCCCGGCCGAAGCCAGGGCTCATTTCTTTTGCGCGTGACCCGCACTTTTAGAAAGTAAATGCCAGCCCGCCGCGGATCGACCGCGATGTCTGCACCAGGTACATCGTGTGTCCATCGCTTCCCAGCACCGGCCGATACCCTTCCGCCAGCAGGTTTCTCAAGTCAATCAGCGCTTCCATTCCGCTCGGAATGAACCGGCGGGCCGGGATAGGCTGCCGCACAAAGAAACTGAGGTAAGGATCGCTCTCGCCTGGCGACGCGTTGAACATGTCCACGGGCGTCAGCGCCGTACCGCTTACCCAGCGATACGAGCCCAGCACTGTGGTTTTCCATCCTGGGATCACGCCGGCAACCTTGGCGGCAACCGAATTGCGGTCCTGCATGCGAAGCTTCCCGCGCACGTTATCCAGCGCCAGCGGGCCATCCGGTGTCGTAAGCACTCCACCGTAGGAATAATCGACCGTACCCGTCATGTCGCTGAACAGCTTCCTTTGGTACACCGCGCGAATGCCGGATGTCCGCAGTGTTCCTCCGTTGTATAGGAACGTGCCCGAGTAAATGTCCGGCACAATGTCGCCGCTCATGTCTGAATACTGGCCCACGCCTGTCAGCGCAACGTTCCTCACCACGTCCCGGTACGCAGCGATCTGCATCCTGTTATTACCGAGCCGGTGCGAGATCGAAATCTCGTTATGGCTGGACCGCTCAAGTTGCGGAGCATTTCCCAGTAGCGAAACTCGCGGGCCGGACTCCGAAAGGTCTGCTGGCGCGCTGTCGAAGCCTTTTGCGTGCCGCATGTTCGGCAGAGAGGTGGCGTACCGGTACTCCACCACGGTGTTCGGTCCCAGGTGCAGGTCTGCACTGCCAAATGGACGGAAAGCCGTTGCACGTCCGGAGAATTCAACGGTCTGCAGTTCGCCGCCGTACGTCATCTCAAGGAAATTGGTGAGCATCGACGTGTTCACCATCGAGAGCGCAAGCGCCTGCAATGCCGCATGGCGCGCCGCCAGGTCCGGTGTCGCGAACCGTTTCGCCATCAGCGTCACTTCCGGGCGCGAGCCGTTGGGCAGTTCATGCGAATAGGACGCACGGAAGGCCGCCGGCATCCCGGTGGCGTACCCAAGGTCTCCGTTAAAGGAAAGTGTTCCGTTGCCAAACAGCGACTGCTCGAACCGGATGTTCGTGCTCATGTCGCTGCCGGAAAATGCCTCGCCGTTCGTTCCCGCCAGGAACGAAACTTGCGCTTTCAACACCCCTTCTTTGGCATTGTCCGAGTTCCGAACCACCACCAGTCCGTCATCCGCCAGGCGCAGTATTGGCCGGTTTGCCATCGACCGCAGCGTCCAGCGCCAGTCGTCCTGGTCTTCTTTGGAGTCCCCGCGCTTTGGCACCAGTTGGATGGCCTCGAACAGGGTGTTCAGCGTGACGTTCACCACCATGTTCGCGCCCGACTGTAAGCCGACTTTTTCGCGAACCGTGGGCAGGTACGAGGGAGCCGACACCTTAACCGTATAGGTACCGGGCAGCAGTCCCCGCACTCTGTAATGTCCATGAACGTCGGTGTATGTAATCAGTTCCTGGGCAGCCGACGCAGTCAGAACCTCTACCGCGGCGCCCATCTGCGGAACACCGCTGGAGTTCTTGACAAAACCCGAGATCGTAGCCGGGTTGACGGCTGCCGACGCCGTCAAACTTAGCGACAGGGCGAGCAGTACCCCTCCGAGCTTACGGGTCATGAAGCCCCCTTTGTTACTCATCGACGACGGCATATTCTCCGTCGTGCTACTCGACCTGGAACGAAGCCGACGGGTCGATTGCCTGCTTCGAGATATTATCGTTCACCTTCACGGTGATGCGGTACAGCCCAGGGTCGAGACTGGCGAGCGCAAGGCTCTTTTCCAACGTCAATTGACCGCCGACTTTGTTGCCCATCTGCTCGGTGGTCTCCACCGTATGCAGTACGGACTTGTTCGTCTGCGCGTTCACAATATCGTA
The DNA here is from genome assembly GCA_021779935.1 of Acidobacteriota bacterium. Lineage (GTDB taxonomy): Bacteria > Acidobacteriota > Terriglobia > Terriglobales > Acidobacteriaceae > JAJXZT01. The sequence goes on along the minus strand of JAJXZT010000048.1, from coordinate 100,576 downwards.
TTCCACCGTAGCATCGGGCTTGTTCGTCTTGTGGTCCGTGCCCAGGTTATACACCTGCATCCACAAGTTCAGCCGCTGTGCGCGCTTGAATACCACCGGCTTATTCGAGGCATCCGGAACGCGCGGCCGTACCTTCGTATCTCCGATGACGAAATTCCCGGCGCCAATATTCTTCGCCGCCACTTTCTCCATCAGGTCGGCCAGTATCAGTGACGACGATGACAGTTTGTCGTCGGAGAATTCCGGCACCTTTATTGCCTGTGTCCAGGTTCCCGTCCGGTCTCCGTTCACGTCCTTCACGGCGATATCCAGTTTGTACAGCCCCGGGCGCAACGGAAGGGCCTTCCAGTACACGGAAGCGTTCTCCACTTCCTTTGGCAGCAGTTCCGCCGGCACGTCGATCCCGACCGTGTCTTCAAACGTCTGCGCCACGCGGCCCGTAATCGTCGTGACGCGCCCGAAGATATTGACGCTGCCGCGCTGTACGCCGTCTTTATTGACAAACGTAATGTCCTTGTTCTTCACCTGGATCGTGACCGGAACCAGCACCGTATCGCTTGTCACCTTTACAAAGTCCGCCCGTACTTCAAACGGCAGCAGGTTATAGCGAATCTTGTGCGTTACTGCTTCTTCCAGGTCGCGGAACTTGATCGGCGGCGGTGCATTGATCTTCGCCATCAGTTCCAGGTTATCGAACTCTGTGCTCTGGTTCGACAGTCCATCCGGATTGAATCCATACTGGCTGCCCGTGATGCGGTCCGCCTTTGACGACAGGCCCATCTCTTCCGACTGGGTCAAGCCTGCGTTCGGCGTGTACAGCAACGCATCCTTTTCGTTCGGATTCATCGTCAGGTGGTAGTCGCCGCACATGCACGTGTCCACGAATTCCAGGATCACGTTGTTCCCAATGCCCGGCAGGTACCGGTAGCGCCAATCTTCAAACGGATACGTCGAGGTCGTGCCCCCGCCCTCTGACATCGGCCGGTTATACGTTCCACCCGAGGGATGCGAATCGATCTCGTCCGGCTTGCCCCAGATGATGTAGATCCGCCCGCGGTCCGTCTTCCAGCCCGGAATGCCCGCCGCAAAGTGTTCGTTCGCATACGCTATGCGCCGGTAATACTCTTCCTTGTACTCGTTCTCCGGAGTGTCCGGCGTCGGGTCGCGCCGCAGCCAGAACTGCTCGATGAACTGGTCTCGTTCCTCATCGTTGGAGAGCTGCTTGAACGCTTGCTCTTCTTCCGGAGTGATAATGTACCGGACGTCTTCGTCCAGCCACTTTTGATAGGTCTTGGAAACCTCTTTCCTCCAATTTTTTTCCCGCTGCTTCGCCTCTTTCTTGGACACGGGGCGACTGAGCGGGTCTTTAGCCGGTTCCGTCGATTTCGAATCCTGGGCTAGCGCAAAGCTCCCGAGGAGAAACACTCCGGCTAAAAGCACACCTACGAAGGGTCGAGAAGGAAAGTACCGCATTGAAGAACTCCTAAGGGCTATTGGGGCTTGCTAGATTGTATGTTTTTACCCCCTTCAAAGCAAGAAGAGTGCCTTACCCGAAAGGGCACTTTGGGGCGCGGAGAGCTGCCCCATTTAACTTCACTAACCCTTGATGGCAGATTGAGTTGCGTGGGTATTTCCATTTTTCCAGCCTCGTACGCGTATAATTGAGACGCCGAAATCTCCCGGAATGCCCATTCGCGATACGTGTGTCCGGCTGCGGTGCATATCCAATACCGCTCACCGCCTGCGAATGGCTTGGAACTTCCCTCCCAAAGGCGGTTCCAAACGAAGAAATTTCGAAGTTTTGCTTTCCGATGAAACTTTCGTCCGTCTCAATCCGTAAGTACCCTTGTGCAAAGTCGCCTGCGCCATGGGGCAGCACTATTTACAGACGGGCAGGTATCGATTCGTTACGAAGTTTTCATTCCCGACCGAGGACTGATGAAAACCTGGAAAAAAGTTTGGATCGCGATTGGCGCCCTGGTTGCTGTGGTCGCCATAGTAGCCTTTAGCGTTCAACAGGCTCGCAAAGGCGTTGTCACTGTTCAGACCGGTAAGGTGATTCGGGAGGACCTCCGGTCCACCGTAACCGCCTCCGGCGAAATCAAGCCGAAAATGTACGTCAACGTCGGCGCAAACGCATTCGGCAGGATCACCCATATTTACGTGAAGGAAGGCGACCACGTAACCAAAGGTCAACTGCTGGCGCAGATCGAGAACATCCAGCCCGAAGCGGACGTTCAGGCAACCAAGGCCAGCATCCAGGCCGCGCAGACCAATTACGTCGCCGCTCAGGCTGGCTACAATACCGCTGTCGCCGATCTCGCCCGCGCACAGGCAGATGAAGTCCAGAAACGTCTCGACTGGCACCGCGCCGAGGGACTTTTCAAGGATCAATTGATCGCCAAGCAGGACTTCGACGCCAAGCGTGCGGCCTACGAAGCCTCTGCCTCCGGCCTCGTTCAGGCTCGGGCGAAGATCGCTCAGATGAAGGCCCAGGCCGAGTCAGCATACAGCACCATCGCCCAGCAGAAGGCCACCCTCGTCCGTTACGACGACGTCCTCAGCAAGACCCTTTACAAGGCTCCGTTCGACGGCATCGTCACCAACCTCCCCGTCCGCGAGGGAGAAACTGTCGTCGTCGGTATTCAGAATTCGCCCGGTTCCACGTTGATGACTTTGGCTGATAACTCCGTCATCACCGCCGAAGTGATGGTCGATGAGACCGATATCATGAACGTCAAGCTTGGCGAAGCAGCCGACGTCACCATCGACGCCATCCCCAAGAAAGTCTTCAAGGGCGTCGTCACCGAAATCGGCGACAATGCTCTTCTCCGTTCGACCGGCGTCGCTACCTCGCAGACCACGGCCAGCAGCCAGGAAGCCAAGGATTTCAAGGTTGTTGTGACCTTGACCGATCCGCCTCGGGAGCTTCGTCCCGGTCTCTCGGCAACCGCCAAGATCACCACCGCCAGCAAGCAGAACGTGCTCGCGATTCCGATCCAGGCGCTCACCATTCGTCAGCGAATCGACCTCGAGCCTGGCAAGGTCAAGAAGAACGAGAGCGACCGCGCCGTCGAAGCCGCCGAGCCCACCGCCGAACGCAAAAAGGACAAGGAAGAGATACAGGGCGTGTTTGTTGTTCGCGGCGGAAAGGCCCAGTTCGTCAAGGTCAATACCGGCATCACCGGCACCACCGACATTGAAGTGCTGGATGGCCTCAAGGAAGGCGACCAGATCATTACCGGAAGCTATAAGGTCCTGCGCACGCTCCGTCCCGGTGCAAGCGTCAGAATCGATAACAGCATTCCGAAGCAGGAAGACAACTCGTAAGCCGGTCCCGCCGTACCGGCGCGATTTCGGCGGAAGTGAGAGTCCCATGGATGAGGAGAAAGACAGGATGGCGACCCAACTGGCCAGTGTTTCGCAGGAAACTTCGGCACCACCCGACGGCTGCATGATCTGCACCAGCGATCTGTGGAAGACCTACGACATGGGCTCCGAGCAACAGGTGCATGCCCTGCGTGGTGTCGATCTCCGCATCAATCGTGGCGAGTACGTCGCCATCATGGGCCCATCCGGTTCCGGCAAGTCCACGTTGATGAACCTGATCGGATGCCTCGATACGCCGACCCGCGGCCAGTATTGGCTCAATAACCAGCTCGTCAGCGAACTCGACGACGACGAACTGGCTCGCATTCGCAACAAGGAAATCGGCTTCGTCTTCCAGACCTTCAACTTGCTGGCGCGCGCCACCGCGCTCCACAACGTCGAGTTGCCTTTGATTTATGCCGGCATTCCGGCCGAGGAACGCCTTGAGCGTGCCAAGACCGCGCTCGATCAGGTCGGCATCGCGCAACGCATGAATCACAAACCCAACGAGTTGTCCGGAGGTCAGCGCCAGCGTGTCGCCATCGCTCGCGCGCTCGTCAACCGGCCATCCATCATCCTCGCCGACGAACCAACCGGCAACCTCGACTCCCAGACCGGCAACGAAATCATGGCGATCTTCGACCATCTCCATGAAGCCGGCAACACCATCGTCCTCGTCACTCACGAACACGACATCGCCGAATACGCTCATCGCGTCATTCACATCAGGGACGGCGTAATCGCCATCGACGAAAAGACCGCACGCGGATAGCGCTTCCCGCATACCGGCATCTTGAGGGGCTTCGGCCCCTCATGTTTTTCTATTGATCCTCGCGATTCACCTCTTGGTTCCTGCAACGCCGATCTCTCATCCGGGTTTGAACTTGCGAGACCTTGCCGGTTCTTGTCCTGTCGTCTACGCTGATAAAAGAGGTTCCCCCCGATGCGTCGTTTTGTACTTTTTTCCGTTGTGCTCTCTTTCGGCCTTTTGTCGGTTTCATTTGCACAGAACACGGTACCCACATACAGGCTCAGGACGCGTTCTTTCGCGGAGATCATCGCCAAGCAGCGTCAGCTTGTGGGCGATTACTGCCGTGCTGATTTCGAAGGCGGCCGCCTGACCCCGAATGGTTGGAACGGGATGGGACCGCTCACTACCATGCGCACCAATCCGGATTTCAATTACATCGTGATCGTTTCGCGCTACCAGATGGACGCTCCCGCCCGTCCCACCGACAACGTTGATGTCTCATACCTTGTCATCGGGCGCTACGAGAACGGCATCGGCTTCAGCCGCTCATCTCGCTCCGACGTCGTTACCTTCCGCGTCGTCGATAAGGATGACGACCTCGTAATCTCCGACATCGGTTCCCCCGCGCCTCACGTCTCCTTACGCGCTGCCCTTGCCTGGATGAAGGAGCGCCTCGCTCACGCAAAGAGTGAGCTTGAGAAAGATCAGCTCAGGGACGCCCTCAAGAACTTGCAGCCTGCTGCGCCCCCAGCCCAGTAATCGCTGGCCTGCATTTTCATCTGCAATAACAAAGCCTCCCGGCCGGGAGGCTTTGTGTCGTACTGCAAACTTTCTTCCTAGCGCGACTCTCCGTGATTGAGCCTGGTTGCAGCTTCCGCTACCGGTGTCGGAGTCAATGGTCCCGTTCTCGCAAAGAAATTGTGGTCCCACAGGCTGCGGTAGAACTTGCCGGCCAGTGCTGCCGCTCTCGGGCCATACGTTGGACGCCCGCCTTGCAGCATGAAGACTGCTACTACCCGCCCGCGCTGCGTATTCGCAAACGACACGAACCAGCCCAGTCGCGTGCCGCCTTCCGAGCATGTGCCTGTCTTGCCCACCACTTCTTCGTCGGTAAAGCTCTGGCGCAGCAGCCTTGCCGTGCCGTAATCCACCGCACCAGCAATGCCCGGCATGATCTCGGGCACGTACTGTGCAATATTCAAGTAGCGTTTTACTCTCGGCTGGAAATCTTCTTCCTGTTGCAGTGTCGTCGGATGTTGCAGGTAATAAAGCGTGCCGCCGTTCGCGATCGCCGCCATCAGCGCGCCCAGTTGCAGCGGCGTCATGTTCACGCCCTGCCCAAACGAGCACATCCGGCCCACTCCGCCTTCTGCCGCTGGAATCTCGTGCGACGGGTATGTTCCCAGGTGTTCCCCTGCGATATCCCATCCCGCCAGTTCGCCCAGTCCGAACTCATGCGCGTAATGCGCCACTCGCTCAAATCCCAGCTTTCGGCCCAGCGCTTCAAAGTACAGGTTGTTGGAGTGTGCCAGCGCCTGTGTCATGTCCAGACGCACGCCACCGCCAATGTTGATCTTCGTATCCTTCGTGACGATGCCTTCGCTCAGCCCCGCCAGCGCCACCGAGAGCTTGATCGTCGAGCACGGGATTGCGCCGCCAGCGAGCGCCAACTTCTGGTTCACCATCGTCAGGATGCGCCCCGTCTCCGGGTCAATCACCACGACTGCCCCGTTCATGTCTCCCAGTGCTTCAATCGCAGCCTGGCGCACCACCGGATCTTCGCCCGCCGTGATATCGCCCGCCGTCTGGTCTTCCGAGTATGAACTCGTCGTCCAAGTCTGGTAGTAGCGATGCCGCCGGATTCTTGGCCTGCGTACGTACCGCGCGCGCGCAGTCCGAACCGGCGTTCTCCTCACATCCGAGCGCGCCGCCACCGTCAATACCCGCCCCCGTGCCGCTGGACGCCTCACCACGGTGCGTGTGCGCACGCTCCTGACGCTGCGCTTTACCGCTGCGCGCCGCTTCATCACGACCCGCTTCTTTACTATCTTTCGTTCCGTTACCTTTCGAGCATGAGTCTTGGTGAATTGCCGCGACGGTACCGTTGCCCCAAACATTCCCAGCGGCAACAGCAATGCGGCAATAATCGCAAATACAAAACCTTGGATGGCAAGCCCTTTTTTCATCGACACCAGATACTCCTGCTCGCTCTACATATGTGAATACGCCACTCCAGGCATTCGCCCGGGTGGCGATATGTTTCTCGATTGGTAACTCCCGCGATAGTAAGGGACTTCGAGACCTGAAAACAAGCCCGAAATCGGCCGGTGAATACACTCCGGTACCACCACATCCGTCACAGGTATAAACACTTAAGTCCAACTAGTTATGCTACGATCTCTCGCATCATTGGGATATGCACCATCGGTGTCAAACCCCTGACCCGATAGTTACCATGGGAGACTTTCACGGCCGTTGACCAGCTTGAGTCCTCCCACCAAAACCCTGTGGAAATCCTCAATTCGACCCTCAAATACACCTAAAACGCCTCAAATCTCGCATTTTGCAAGATTGGTTACTTTTCATTCTAACCGGGCCGAACCAATATCCGCCACGCGCACACCTTCTCCTAATCCTGCTGGCGAAGGTGACCTATTGGTAAACTTGCACGCATGTGGCCATAAACATTGAAAGGGGGACCGAAGTCCCCCTTGAGAGTTAATCCCTGGTTCCTTAACGGTTCTCGTTCCGCTTTCGCAGGAACGCCGGCACGTCAAGATCGTCCTGTTCAAATTCCGCCTTCACGTTTTTGGTCACGCCGTCCAGCGAGGTATTGTCCCGAACCGGCGAAGGCGCGTCCCATACGCGGGTCGTTGGTTCCGGCGCTTCCTCGTCTTCCCGTCTCGCCGGTGCCGGTGTCCCCACCAGCCTTGCCTCCGATTCCGCCTCGATCTCTTCCTGTCGCGCGGGACGCGCCGGATAAGCCGCGTCTTCTCTCGGTGCAATCGGCGGAGGCGGCGCACTCTGTGCACCCGCTGCCCGCGACTGCGCAATCACCTGCGAAGCCGTCGATGTCCGCTCTCGCGTCCGCTGCGCGTGATCCGTCCGGAACCCCGTCGCGATCACCGTGATTTTCACTTCGTCCTTCAAGCGCTCGTCCAGCACCGCGCCAAAAATGATATTCGCGTCCTCGTGCGCCGCGCTCTGGATGATCGTCGACGCCTGGTTCACTTCCGCCAGTCTTAGCGTGCTCGATCCGCTGATGTTGATCAGGATGCCGCGTGCCCCGTCGATCGCTCCCGCCTCCAGCAGTGGAGACGCAATCGCCCTCTGCGCCGCGTCCACCGTGCGGTTGTCGCCTCGCCCGGTCGCCGTCCCCATCACCGCGTAGCCCATGCCGGCCATAATCGCCTTTACGTCCGCAAAGTCGCGGTTGATGATGCCCGGAATCGTGATGATGTCCGAGATTCCCTGCACGCCTTGCCGCAGAATGTCGTCGGCGATGCGGAACGATTCAAAGAACCCCGCGTCCTGTGCCACTGCCAGCAGCTTTTCGTTCGGGATCACGATCACCGTGTCCACCGAATCGATCAGTTCCTGTAATCCGCGCTCGGCCTGTGTCAACCGGCGCCGGCCTTCGAACGCGAACGGCTTCGTCACTACCGCCACCGTCAGCGCGCCCATCTCGCTTGCCAGCGATGCGATGATCGGCGCAGCGCCCGTTCCTGTCCCGCCGCCCAGTCCGGTCGTGACGAACACCATGTCCGCGCCTTCCAGCGCTTCGATGATCTTGTCGGCGTCTTCCAGCGCGGCCTTGCGGCCAACTTCCGGGTTCGCTCCCGCGCCCAGGCCATTCGTCAGCTTCACGCCCAGTTGAATCTTCACCGGCGCGTGCGACATGTTCAGCGCCTGCAAGTCCGTGTTGGCCGTCACGAACTCCACGCCTTCCACGCCCGCTTCGATCATGCGGTTGACTGCGTTCCCGCCGCCGCCGCCCACGCCGATTACTTTGATCTTCGCGTTATTCCGCGGGTCTTCGTTGAATTGGATTCGTATGTCTTTGCCTTCCATCACTTCTCTCGCCTGTTCGCTCTCGCTGGATTTAGTTACCCGCGATTCCCCTTGCCAGAATCTAACTATCTCTATTCGTTCGAACCTGCGCCATTGTCACCGAAGGTTCCAATTGGCCCGTGAATGATTTTAATCGGCACCAGTTCTTTTCCATTCCACTCGTAGTAGTATGCGCCGCATCGTTTCTCATCTCCACGCGGGCACCCTGAAAACATCAGAAGCCGGCTGTTCTTGCGGTATTGGAGCCCCCATAGGATCTCCTTCTCCGCCGCTGGAGACCACTCTACAGACTCAAACGATGGAACATAGACCGTGCCTGTTTTTTCATCGACGATCACAAACTGGTAGCAACCCGTCCCGCATCCCCAGACGGCGACCGTAAAGTGCCCTGCGAAGTTTGGGCCTTTCCTGGCCCCATCCCGAATTCTTGTGCGGTACAACCGCTCATACCTCGTCACCAGTTTTGGAGAAGCCGGTTTGCCGTGAAATGCTTCGCGGACCGCATACTGATCAAACTTCATTCTCGGCGACGATGCATACTGCCAGGCAGCAGTGACACGCACGCAGCACAACAACACTCCCGCAATCAGCGTCACTCGTCTCATTCGCCTAGAACCCGAACGTCGACTTTGCGAAGAAGCCTTTCAGCTTTGCTCCCAGCCCCGTGTCTTCTTTCACTTTCAACACCCGCGCCCTGTGCGCATAAAACACCATCCCGATTCCCGCTGCAAATTCCGGCTCCGCCAGTTCCACCGGCAGCTTTGCCATTCCCAGCGGAATGCCCAACCTTGCCGGCCGTCCCACCACGTCTTCCGTCACTTCCAGAAGGCCCTGTAGACGCGCGCCTCCGCCTGTCAGGATCACGCCGCCGCTCACTAGGTCGTAAACCCCTGCACGCCGCAGATTATCGCGCAGCATCTCCATCAGCTCCCTTGCCCGGGGCTCCAGTATTTCTCCCAGCATCCTCTGCTGCATCAGTCGCGATGGCCGGTCGCCCACCGAAGGCACTTCGATTTCATTCGCCTCCGGGATGTGGCTCACCATGGCGCATCCGAACTGCCGCTTGATCTTTTCCGCCTCGGAGAGCGGCGTCCTCAACCCCACCGCCACATCGTTCGTGAAGTGTTCTCCGCCGACCGGGATCACCGCCGTGTGCACCACCACGCCATCGTGGAATACCACTACATCCGTCGAACCCGCGCCAATGTCCGCAACCACCGCGCCGAGTTCCCGTTCGTCGCTTCGCAACACCGCATCGGAGGCCGCCAACGCTTCGTACACCGTGTCTGTTACTTCCATTCCCGCCCGGTTCAGCACGCTCACCACGTTCTGCGTCGCGCTCGTCGAGGCCGTCACCACATGAACCCGGACCTCGAGCTGGCGTCCGATCATCCCCTTTGGGTCGCGGATGCCGCCCTGCTCGTCGAGAATAAATTCCTGTGGCAGCAGGTGAAGAATTTGCCGGTCTTCCGGCAGTGAAATGCTTCGCGCCTTTTCCACCGCCATCCGGACGTCGTCGCGCGTAATCTCCCGCGCTCGTGATCCGAAGCTGATTCCCCCCTGGCTGTTGACCGCCCGTATATGAGATCCCGAAATGCCTACCACTGCGCTCCCCAGTGGCAGTTCCGCCGTCGCCTCCGCGTCTTCCACGGATTTCTTCACCGACGCCGCGGCTTTCTCCAGGTCGACGATCAGTCCCTTGCGCGAGCCTTTCGACTCCGAAATTCCATGGCCCCGGTAACGCAATCCCGCCTCCGTGACTTCAGCTGTCAAGGTGAAGGTTTTTGCGCTACCAACATCAATTACCGTAATCAGATTTTCGTTATTCTTACCCATTCCCCAACCCGCCGTGCCCTGTTCGCAGGGCCCCGGTGTTAACGTCGCTTCTGCTTATGTGGCGTTGCTATCGGCTGCTTTGCTGCTGGCGCGCTTTCTGCCGGAGTCGTCGCCGGAATCTCCCCGTGTATGTCGGGATTCACGACCACCTGCCCGTCATATCGCAAGTCCACCGAATCCAGTCTGGGAAACTGCTGACGCCACTCCTGCACGTGCGCTACATACACCTTATACCGTTCCAGGAAGTTCGACGAACCCAGGTGCACCAGTACCGCTCCCGCCGGATCGGCTACCGTCACCTTCACGTCGTCCGGATCGCCGAGGTCGACCTCGCTCAGGCTCTTCGTGTAATTCAATCCACCCGAATCCAGCGCGCTCACCAGTTTCATGTAGATGTGCATCCGCGCCGCCCGCACCGACAATGGGTCCGTCTCCTGCATCCCTACGATCACCGGGAACGAGTAGTTCGCGCGTTCGCCCGGAGATTCGTCCATCACCACTCCGTTCGCGTCAATCAGCTCGATCTTCGATCCCAGTTGTACGAACGCCACCGGCGTCCGCTCTTTCAAGTCAATCTTGATCCGGTTCGGCAGCAGCCGCATCACCGTCGCCGACTCCACCCATGGAATCTCTTCCAGTTGCTGCTTTCTTTCTTCCAGCGGCACAAAGAAAATATTCCGGCTGATATCGGGCGACATCACGCGCATCACCTGGTCGCGGCTCACGTGCTGCGCTCCCACAACGTCAATGTTGTCACTGGACTCTATCCGGAAACGCTCTGATCGCGTGCCGTACTCATACGCTCCAAACACCATTAATCCCAGTGCACCCGCAATTGCCACCACTACCAGCGCACGCCGCACCCGTGTCGCTGTCTTCTTCGGTAACGCGCTCCGCCGCACTTGCACGCGCTTCTGCGCACGCAGGAATGGCGACTGTTCCTCCATGTCCAGGTCGAGCATTCCTGAATCCAGCGGAGGCAATTCCGTCTCGTCCATGTCTTTCCGGGCAGACGACGGCCTCGCGTCGTTCCTCCCTGAGCGGTAGAACGGCTGCGCGTCTTCTTCGGGCGTCGGTGGGCCTTGGTTTCGAGCCATGGGATCGATGTTCGACCTTCCGGTGCGGCCGGTGTTTCATCAAAACTCCGCTCCGCCGCCGGAATTGCGATCAGCCACTTGCCATTTCGCCTCACGGTCCGCAAGTGACACTAAAATCGCAGTGTTAGCCCAATATAACCGCTTTTGACAGGATTGCGCAGGTTGATTTTTGGTGGGAATTTGCTAGGTAATATGTCGCTTACGGAAGCGACGTGCCCGGTCCATATTCCGGCACTGGCGGCAGTTCGGACGGCCTCACCAGTTGCTCCGGAACTATCACGTTCTGGCGCTTCAACTGATCCTGCACTTGCAGCATGGCTATCCGAACTCGCTCATGGTAGTCCGCGTGCCGGACAGCGCTTTCGCGCCGCAGGACTTCCATCTCGTGCTGCGTAATCCATTTTTGGTTCGGAAATTCGTATCCAAGCAGCCGCAGCCTGTCAGGACTTGCAACCGTCGCCGGCCCCTCTGCCACGCTGGCCACCGCTACCGAGGGCTTGGCCGTCGCTTTGGGCGATTGCGTCGCACTGTCCGTTGCCGGCTCCTGTGCTGCTTCAATCGTTTGGGGTTCCGCGTCCGTGCTCTTGCCAGCATCCTGTGCGTCCCGTTCCGCTGCCGCGCGGCTCACCAGTTGGAACCCGCCCTGCACGTTCCCCATCGCCATCTGTATCTGGCCAACGAAGTACAGCACGCCCGGGTCGTGGATGGCGGTCTGGTACGCGGTCGCTCCTCCCAGCAGCAGGCTCGTGCAAATCGCTGCTCCAAGGAGTACCCGTCGGATTTTGCTGTGCTCTTTCATTGTGGTTCGTTCAATCAGGGCTGCTATTGAGACGAACCATCTTGTGAATCGTTAGTTGTGTTCGAAAAGAAATTTTGCAGACTTCCGTTCAGCTTTCCTTCAGAAAATACAACCTTTCGCCGAAAATCCACCCTATTCGCGCTGTTTGAGCTCTTCCACGATCTGCGGACCCAGTTGCGAAACGTTTCCTGCTCCCAGTGTCAGGATCATGTCGCCTGCCTTTGCCGACGCCACCACTGCCTCCATCGCGGCCGCAAACGATGCTGCAAATTCCGCTGGCCTGCCATCCGCGCAATGAATTTTCTGCGCCAGGCTCAGTCCCGTCACTCCCGCAATCGGCTGCTCGCTCGCCGCATAAATATCCAGCACCAGCACCGAATCCGCCTCGTGGAACGCCTCCGCAAACTCATCCATCAGCAGGTAGGTTCGCGTATAGCGGTGCGGCTGGAAGATCACGTGAATCCTTCCCTTCGGATTGCTCTGCCGCGCCGCCTCCAGCGTCGCCCGTATCTCCGTTGGATGATGTCCGTAGTCATCAATCACCCTGACACCGCCCGCCTCGCCCTTCAGTTGGAACCGCCGGTCCACGCCTCGGAACTGCTTCAGCCCCTGGCGGATTTTCTCCGGATCAAGGTCCAGTCCGATTCCCACCGAGATCGCCGCCGTCGCATTCAGCACATTGTGTGCTCCCGGCACGTGCACCTCGAATACTCCCAGGTTGCGTCCGCCAAACTCCACCGAGAACCGGCTCGTGATCGTCCCCTCTTCCACCTTGCCGTCGACCTCTCGCACCCGGAAGTCCGAACCCTCCCTGCGGCCATATGTCACCACGCGACGTTGCACCCGCGGCAGAATCCCGCGCAGCGCTTCGTTGTCGTTGCAGCAAACCACCATGCCGTAGAACGGCACCCGGTCCATGAACTCCACGAATGTCCGCTCCACGTCCGCCATGTCGGCGTAGCAGTCCATGTGTTCGCGGTCGATGTTCGTCACCACCGAAAGTATCGGCGACAGCTTCAGGAACGACCGGTCGCTCTCGTCCGCCTCCGCCACCAGGTATTGTGACGTCCCCAGTCGCGCATTCGATCCCATCGAATCCACGCGTCCGCCGACCACCACCGTCGGATCAAGTCCTCCCGCCGCCAGCACTGCCGCCACCATGCTCGTCGTCGTTGTCTTGCCGTGCATTCCTGCGATTGCGATCCCGTACTTCAGCCGCATCAACTCGGAAAGCATCTCCGCCCGTTGAATCACCGGCAGTTTCAGCCGCGCCGCCTCAGTCACCTCCGGGTTTTCTTTGCGGATCGCCGAGCTTGTCACCACCACGTCGGCGCCTCGCACGTTCTCCGCGCGATGTCCCTCAAATACCTCCGCGCCCAGCCGCGACAACCGCTCCGTCACCGCCGAATACTTCAGGTCGGAACCGGAAACCTTGTAACCAAGTGTCAGCAGCACCTCGGCAATACCGCTCATGCCGATGCCGCCAATCCCTACGAAATGTATGCGTTGAATTTTTGCGAACATAATGAAGAAATGATTGTACCCGCCGCGCAGCAAACCCCGTGTAAATCTGGCTGATCGCTATGAACTAACGGCTAAGAGCTAACGGCTCTTCCCCGCTTCTCTCGCCATCTTCGCCACGTGCTCCGCCGCATCCGGATGCGCCAGCTTTCTCGCCGCCGCCCCCATGCTCTGCGCTTTTGCCCGGTCTGTCAGCAGTCCAGCGACTGTCCTCACCAAGCGCTCCGGCGTCAGCTCCCACTCCGGAATCAGCATCCCGGCCTGCTGGTTTGCCAGGTTCTCTGCATTACGCCGCTGATGATCGTCCGCAGACGTCGGCAGTGGCACGAATACCGCGCATTTTCCCGCCGCCGCGATTTCCGCCACCGTGCTCGCCCCTGACCGGCACACGATCACGTCCGCCTGCGCGAATGCTTCCGGCATGTCGTCGATGAACGCCGACACGTTTGACGAGATTGACGAATGTAGATATTCGTCTCTCACCTGCACGTATTCTTTTTGTCCAGTCTGGTGGATCACGTGGATTCCCGGAACGTGTTCCGCCAGCATCGCCAGCGACTCGCACACCACGCTGTTCAGCGCGTGCGACCCCTGGCTCCCGCCGAACACCAGCAGTGTTGGTTTCGAATCCGCTGGCCTGGCGCCTACCCGGAAGAACGCCTCTCGCACCGGCACGCCTGTTACCTCGTACCGCGGGAACCATTTCCCTGTCTCCTTGAAGTGCACCGCCGCCACTTTCGCCCTGCGCGCAATCATCCGGTTCGCGAAGCCCGGCACCACGTTCGGTTCAAAGATCACCAGCGGCACTCTCTTCAGCACCGCCGCAATCGACACCGGCCCCGACGCGTATCCGCCCACGCTGATCACCACGTCCGGCTTGAATTCTTTCAGAAACCTCATGCCTGCCCACACCGCGCGCGGCAGATTGAAGACCGTCTTCAGCCGCTTCATCAGGTTCACGCGATTCAGCGGTCCAATTTCAATCAGCTTCAGCTCGTAGCCCGCCGCCGGCACCAGTCGTGTTTCGATACCGCGCGATGTCCCTACGAACACCACTTCCGCCCCGTAGAGCCGTTTGAGTTGCTGTGCAATGGCCAGCGCCGGAATGACGTGGCCGCCCGTTCCTCCGCCTGCAAGTATGGCGCGCATTAGTAGTCCGTTTGTTGCGTGATATTGAGCAGCACGCCGACCGTCGCCAGCGTCACGAACAGCGATGATCCACCATAACTGATGAACGGCAGCGGAATTCCTTTTGTCGGAAGCAGGCCGAGCACCACGCTGATATTGAAAAACGCCTGTATGCCGACCATCGACGTGATTCCCACCGCCAGGAACCGCGCAAAATTATCGCGTGTCGCCATCGCCACTTTCAGTCCGCGATAACAGAAGAACGCAAACATCGCCACGATCACCACGCAGCCGATCAGTCCCCACTCTTCGCCAATCACCGCGAAGATGAAGTCCGTCTGCGGTTCGGGCAGGTAGAAAAGCTTCTGCTTTCCTTCCATCAGGCCCACGCCCATCACGCCCCCAGTACCCACCGCGATCATCGACTGGATGATGTGGAAGCCGCTTCCCAACGGGTCGGCGTACGGGTTCAGGAATGCCAGGATGCGCTTGAATCGCCATGCCGTGCGAAATATCAGGATGTACAGCGGCACTATCGACGCCAGCAGCCCATAGCCGATGTATTTCAGCTCCATGCCTGCCGAGAGCATCACTGCTGCCGTTATCGCGCAGCACGCCATCGACGTCCCAAGGTCCGGCTGTAGCACAATCAGCACCGTAAACACCACCGTCGGCACCACCGCCGGAATCAGCGTGTGTTTCCAGTCCTTGATCAGCTTTGTCCGGCTTTCGAGAAAAAATGCCAGGAAGAGAATGATGGCAGGCTTCGCCAGCTCCGAGGGCTGGAACGACAGGCCCCATAGCCTGATCCACCGGTGCGTGTTATGCGAGCGGTCCAGGAAGAAAACGGCCACCAGCAGGGCTGACGTCACTGCCAGGAACGAAAACACCACCGTTGGGCTTTTATATTTACGATAGTCGATGTTCATCGCAACGAACATCGCCAGCAGTCCCGCCACTGCCCATGCGAACTGCCGTTCGACAAAGTGGTACGGTGTGCCGTACAGCTGGTTCGCCACCACCGCCGACGCGCTGAACACCATGATCAGGCCGATGAACACAAGGATCAGCGTTACGCCGAACAGCCACCTGTCCACCCGTACCCGTTTAGCCACACTTCTTCTCCCGGGTCACGCGCCTCCGCAACAGCACTCCCATCGCTATCGCCGATAGCACCGCCAGTGAGCCCACTGCCAGAATCACCACGAACTTCCAGCCGCTCTCCGAATGCACGCCTTCGCCCAGCGGCAGTTGTCGTACTCTCCACACGATGTACGCCGCGTACGCGAATGTCGCCGCGAACACCGCGAATCCCATTCCGCGCCGCCACCTGCTCGCCGCTAGTCCCGCCACCGTCAGCAGCGCAAACGTCGCCATCATCCCGCTCAACTCCGGCGGCTTCATCGTTCCGGCATCCAGTATTGCGCATATGACGCTCACTGCTTGTCTCCCGTCTTCTGCGCCACTTGTAACTTCCCTAGCTGCTGCACTGCGTCTTTGAACGCCCTGCCCCGCTGCTCATAGTTTTCGAACTGGTCAAAGCTCGCGCATGCCGGAGCCAGCAGCACGATGTCGCCTGCCTTGGCGATCTCTGCCGCTTTGCGCACCGCGTTTTCCAGCGTGTGCGCCCGCGTGATCTCCGTCGCGCCCGTGATTTGCGACTCGATCTTCTCTGCCGCCGCGCCAATCGTGTATACCCGTTTCACGCGCTCCCGCAGCAGTTCCTGCAACACTCTGTAATCGCTTCCCTTGTCCTTGCCGCCGAGGATCACGTGAATATTTCCGTCGAACGATTCCAGCGCCTTGATCGTGGCATCCACGTTCGTCGCCTTCGAATCGTTGTAATACTCCACTCCGTTCAGCGTCGCCACGTACTCCAGCCTGTGCTCCACTGCCTTGAATTCCCGCACTGCCCGGCGAATCTTTTCCGGCTCCACGCCCGCCAGTGCGCCAATCGCCACCGCCGCCAGCGTGTTCTCCACGTTGTGCGCGCCCTTCAGCTTGATCTCGCTTACCGGCATGATTTCGCGCTCGCCGTTCTTGTCGCGGAAGACGATCTTCCCATCGCGCACGAACGTTCCCACGCGTACTTCTTTTCTGCGGCTGAACCAGTACACCTGTGGCCGGATTCCCTCGGCCATCTTCACCGTCACTTCGTCGTCCGCGTTCAGCACTGCCAGGTCGTCTTCCGTCTGGTTCTCGAAGATCCGGGCCTTCGACGCAATATAGTTCTCCATCGATCCATGTCGATCCAGGTGATCGGGCGTCACGTTCAGCACCGACGAAATCTTCGGACGGAACGTCTCCACCGTCTCCAGTTGGAAGCTCGAAATTTCCAGCACCACCCACGTCTCCGGCGACGACTGCTCCACGAACGTGATCGCCGGCGTCCCGATATTTCCGCCCACCAGCGTCTTTCTCCCGCCTGACGCGATAATTTCGCCCGTCAGCGTCGTCGTGGTCGTCTTTCCGTTCGATCCCGTAATCGCCACGATGTTCCCGGTCAGGAATCGCGCCGCCAGCTCGATCTCGCCGATCACCGTCACTCCCAGCCTTCGAGCCTGTTGCAGCGGGGACACGTCGTAAGGCACTCCCGGGCTCACCACGATCAGGTCCTGGTCGTGAAACGTCCGTTCGCCGTGCTTGCCGGTCTCAACTACGATTCCCTTGTCCAGCAGCGCCGGAATTTCGTCGCGCAACTGTTCCTGCGACTTCGCATCCGACACCGTCACACGTGCTCCCAACGATTGCAGGAAAAGTGCGGACGCCACGCCCGACTTCCCAAGTCCGACCACCAGAACGCGTTTCCCTTTGACTTCCATTTCGATCCTTTTGGAATCCGTCGCGCCCATTCTCCCACGGATTCTTCGTGCGTTACCGCAACTTCAGCGTCGTGAGTGCAAACAATGCAAACACCAGCGAGGCGATCCAGAACCGCACGATCACCTTCGATTCCGACCATCCCAGCAACTCAAAGTGATGATGTAGTGGAGCCATCTTGAAGATTCGCTTCTGCCGCAGTTTGTACGAACCCACTTGCAGGATTACCGACAGCGCTTCGATCACGAACACTCCGCCGATGAATGGCAGCAGCAGTTCCTGTTTGATAATGACCGCCACCGTTCCTATCGCGCCGCCCAGCGCCAGCGATCCCACGTCGCCCATGAACACTTCCGCCGGATGCGCGTTGTACCACAGAAACCCGATCGATGCGCCCACCATCGCTCCGCAGAAAATTGTCAACTCGCCCACTTGCGGCATTCGCGACAGTTCCAGGTAATCGGCGAACACCGCGTGGCCGCTCACGTACGTCAGCATCGTCAGCGCGCCCGCGGCAATCACCGTGCATCCAATCGCCAATCCGTCCAGCCCGTCTGTAAGGTTCACTGCGTTGCTCGATCCCACCAGGATGAAGCACACGAACGCGATAAATGGCAGGAACGCGATCGGCCACAGGTGCGGCTCCCGCATTAGCGACGTAATAATAAGGTCCGGCTGAAATTTCTTGAAGAACGGAACCACCAGGTGCGTTGAGTACTCGCCTTTCGCTTGCAGCAGAATCAGCGTCACCGCCACCAGCACGCTGCAAATGATCTGCAGCGCCATCTTCGTCTTGCCCGTCAGCCCCAGGTTCTGCCGATGCACTACCTTTAGATAGTCATCCGCGAATCCAATCGCACCGAATCCGATTGTCGCCAGCACCGCCAGCCACACGAATTTGTTGGAGAGGTCTGCCCACAACAGTGTCGGCACCACGATGGCGATCACAATAAGGATGCCGCCCATCGTCGGCGTACCCGCTTTTTTCTGATGCGCCTTCGGTCCCTCTTCGCGGATGTACTGCCCTATCTGGAATTCGCGCAGGCGCCGTACCACTGCCGGGCCAATGATCAGCCCCATAAAGAGCGCCGTTAGGCTCGCGAACGCCGTCCGAAAAGTCAGGTAGCGGAAGATTCGGAACGGTCCGAGTCCAAAATGCCGGAATATTTGTTCGTAAAGAAGCCAGTAGAGCAATCCATTCTCCGTGCGCACTGCACCCGCGTCGCGGGCATTCTCAATAACTTTTCACTGCTGCGGCGCACTTTCTATCCGCGCCGGGCCTTCAGAACTTCCAGCGCCTTCTCCAGGCGCACTCCGCGCGAAGCCTTCATCAGTACCGCATCGCCCTCGCGCAACTTCTGCGCCAGCCATTCGCCGGCCTCCTCGGGCGTCTTCACGAACTCTGCGCTCGCTCCGCCCGCTTTCGCGCCGTCCACAATCGCTTCGCCGTTGCCGCGCACTCCCAGCACAAAATCCACTCCCTGTTTCGCCATGTACGCGCCGCACTCGCGATGCAACTCCGGGGCCGTCGCTCCCAACTCCAGCATCTCGCCCGCGACAATGATGTGCCTCTTCGCCTCAATCGACATCAGCGCATCCACCAATGCCCGCAGAGCCTTCGGATTCGAATTGTAACAATCGTTCAGGATCGTCGCGCCATCCACGTGCAAAACTTCGCCGCGCTTTTCCACTGCCGCCAGTGAAGCCAGGCTCGCGACTGCCGCCGTCGGTTTCACGCCTTCTTCCACCGCCACCGCCACCGCTGCCAGGGCGTTTAGAACGTTGTGCGTGCCAATCAGTTGCAGCCGCGCCTGCTCGTGGAATCCCGGCCCAACGATTTCGAACTCCGTGCCATCTGTTCCCAGCGCCTTGATGTTTTCCGCCCGCACGTCCGCCGGTTTCTGAATTCCGAACGTCACAACTTTCCCTTTGAAGTCGCGTCCAAACTGCGCCACGTATTCATCATCCGCGTTCAGCACCGCCACTCCGCCCACCGGCAGCGACTCAATCAGTTCGTATTTCGCGCGCGCAATGCCAGCGATCGACTCGAAGAACTCCAAGTGCACCGGCGCCACGTTCGTCACCACGCCAACGTCCGGCTGCGCCAGTGCCGCCAGCGCCGTAATCTCTCCCGCGTGCGACATCCCTATCTCGATCACCGCGATGTCGTGCTCCGGCTCCAGCCGCAACAATTGCAGCGGCATTCCGAAATGGTTGTTCAGGTTTCCCACCGACTTCAGCACGCGATGTTGCGCGCTCAGCACGTGTGCAACGCATTCTTTCGTCGTCGTCTTTCCCGCCGACCCTGTAATCCCAACCACTCTCTTGCCCCACAACCGCCGCACCGCCGCGCCCAGCGATTGCAGCGCATACAGCGTATCTTCCACCGCAATCAGCCGCGTCTTGCAACTGTAGCGCGCCATCTCTTCGCTCTTCACAATGGCGCCCACCGCCCCTGCCGCCAGTGCGGTCTCCACAAAGTCGTGCCCATCCAGTCGCTCGCCCTTCACCGCGATAAACAGGTCGCCGTGCGTAATCGTTCGCGAGTCGATTGAATACCCTGTGGCCACTGCCGCCGGATCGAACTCCCCGATCCCGCGCACAAATTCAGCAACTCTCGAAAGCGGCAGCTTCATGCCTCGGTCCCCTTTTCATACCCCAGCTTCTTCAGTTCCTCGCGTGCCACTTCAAAATCGTCAAACGGAAACACACCTTCACGCGTCGTCTGCGTTTTCTCGTGTCCCTTGCCCGCGATCAGCACCATGTCTCCAGCGCTCGCCTCGTCCAGCGCCAGTGCAATCGCTTTTCTCCGGTCGGGCTCCATCACATACTTTGTTCCCGCGCGTTGCAACCCCGGCATTGAGTCGTTGATGATCGCCACCGGGTCTTCGCTGCGCGGGTTGTCCGCCGTCACGATCACGAAGTCGCTTCCTCTTCCAGCCGCCTCGCCCATCAGCGGACGCTTCGCCCGGTCGCGATCGCCTCCGCACCCAAACACCGTGATCACCCTGCCGCGCTCTATCTTCTGGTACGTCCGGTCGCAACATGGCACAGGATGCAACACTTTCGCTCGTCCATCGTGGCACGGGCAATCGCATCCGCGACTCACAAACTCTCTCGCCAGCCGCGTCAGGTTCTTCAGTGCGTCATCCGTGTGCGCGTAATCCACTACCACCGCGAATGGTTGCCCCTCGTCTACTTTCTCGAACCGCCCTGGCACGCGCCGCATTCCCTCGATGCCCTTTGCGATTTCCTCCGCCTTGCACTCGCGCCCATAGGCCGCCGCGCACGCCGCCAGCACGTTATAAACGTTCACCCGCCCAATCAGCGGCGAAAACAGCGGAATCGTTCCGCTCGGCGTCACCAGGTCGAACCGGTTCCCGCCCGGCATCATCTCCAGCTTTTCCGTATGGAAATCTCCCGCCTCAATTCCATACGTGAAAACTTCCGCGCTCTTCGACTTTGAAAATTTTGCCAGCTCGCGGCCATACTCATCGTCCGCGTTCAACACCGCGCACCGCGGCGGCTCTGTCCCGCATCCTGTAAACAATATCTTCTTGGATGCGAAGTAATTCTCCATCGTCTTGTGGTAATCCAGGTGGTCGCGCGTAAGATTTGTAAAGATTGCCACCTCGAACGGCACGCCGAACACTCTCTGCTGTTCCAGCGCGTGCGACGAAACCTCCATCACCGCCTCCGTCGCTCCTAACCCGATCGCCTTGGCGAAAATCTGGTTCAGCTCCAGCGCCTCTGGGGTCGTGTGCGGAGCCGCCAGCGTCTGGTTCGGCAAGTGATACTCCACCGTTCCCACCAGCGCATTCTTTCGCTTCGCCGCCTGCAGAATCGCCTCGACAATAAATGTTGTCGTCGTCTTTCCGTTCGTCCCCGTCACGCCCGTCACTCGCAACCGCTCCGCCGGCTTCCTGTAATAGTTCGCGCTCAATCTCGCCAGTGCTCTTCGTCCGTGCTGCACCACGGCCCACGCCACGTTCGGACGCATCGCCTGCTCCAGCGAGTCCGTGACTACCGCCGTCGCGCCTTTTTCGATCGCCTGGTCGATGTACTTGTTTCCGTCCGTCGTCTCTCCGCGCATCGCGACAAACGCATACCCGCGCCCTATGCGCCGCGAATCGTAGTCCAGTCCGTTGATCGGTGCGTTGCCTTGCCGCGACAGGACTTCCGCCCCATCGAGCAATTCTTCAAAATCCATTGTCTCGGAACCTTTTGACGCAGCCTTTGCTTCACTGCGCGACAGATGATTATGCCACTGGAGCCCAGTCTCTCGCCGGGGTGTTCTTACTCGAGAGGCCACTGTTGGAACGCACGCCTGTTCATCGCCCTTTGTGCCTTATCGTGTGAACCTCACTGCAATTTTCGATCCTGCGGGCAGTCGTGTCCCCGGAGCCGGAGATTGATCACGCGCCACGCCGCTGCCTGTCACTTGCAGTTCGAACCCTGCCTGCTCCGCCGTTTGCACGGCCTGCCGCAGCGACTGTCCAATGAAGGATGGAACCGCTTGCCCTCCGTCCACTTCCAGCACAACCGAACCCGTCGCGTGTGGCGGCATTTTTTTCTCCGGCGCCGCCAGTGAGATGCTCGCCGGTGCCGTCTGCTGCTCCGTGCGATTCGTGTCCTTGAGGGTTGCCGCCGTCACTTCCGGGTGACCGCTGCCATACGCCGCAGGCACACTCGCTGCCGTCCCGCTGTCCGTGCTGCCAAAATCCGCCATCTCTCCGGGTGGGTGCGGGGCCGCCTCATCCACGTCTGTCTGCCGCGCTTCCGCCCGCAATAGCTGCCGGTAATAATCGTTTTTCGGCTCCACGTCATGCGGTACGTCCAGGTACGCCAGCACCTGCTGTGCAATCCTCTTCCAGATTGGCGCGCAAACCTGCCCGCCCTGGTGCAGTCCCTTCGGAGAATCCAGTATCACCGCAATCGTGATCGCCGGCGTATTCACCGGCGCAAACCCCACAAAGCTCGCGATGTAATTTGACTTTGAATACAGGTGCGTCTTCGGATCGACCTTCTGCGCCGTACCCGTCTTTCCTGCCGACGTGTATCCGTCCAGGATCGCCCGCCGCGCCGTGCCTTCCAGCACCACTTGTTCCATGAAGCGCTTCATGATCGCCGCCGTCATCGGCGAAACGATTCTGTGCTGCCCTTGCGGACGGAACACCACCTGCTGGTATCCCCGCGACGGTTCCGTCACTCCCGCCACAATCCGCGGCGCGTTGTACACTCCGTCGTTCGCAATCGTCGACACCGCCGACACAATCTGCAACGGCGTCACGCCCACTTCCTGTCCAATCGACATCGCCCCAATCGACGATCCCGACCATCTGTTCGGCGGCTTTATCAGTCCCCGTGTCTCCCCGGGCAGCTCGATCCCCGTCTTCTGTCCGAACCCGTACGCGCGAATGTACTTGTAGAACCGCTCCGGCCCCAGCCTCAGCCCTATCTTTACCGCGCTCACGTCGCTCGATTTCGCGAACGCTTCGTCCAGCGGCACCAGTCCAACCATTTCTGCATCACCGATCTTGATGCCGCCCACTCGTATATATCCCGGCGAACATTGCATCATCTCGTTCGGATTTGCCAGGTGCTCCTCGAATGCCGCCGAGTATGTCACCGTCTTGAACACCGATCCCGGCTCATAGATGTCGCTCACCGCGTGGTCCTTCAGCGTATCCGGCGTAATCTCCTTCGCAATATTCGGATTGAACGTTGGCCGGTTTACCAATGCCAGAATCTCGCCCGTCCGCGGATTCTGCACCACCACCGTCCCCGCGATCGCCTTGGTATCTTCCATCCCGCGGTCCAGCTCTTTCTCCGCGATGTACTGGATCTTCTCGTCGATCGTCAGCACCACGTTTTCGCCCGGGTCCGGCTGCTTCTCCACCCGTCCGAACCACTTCCGCCGGGCGTCCATCGTGATCAGCATCTTCCCTGGCTTTCCTGCCAGGTCCTTGTTGTATTGCAGTTCGATTCCCGCCAGCCCTTCGTCATCCAGGCCCACGTATCCCAGCACCTGCGCCGCCAGTTCCCGCTTGGGATAGAACCGCTTTGGCTCTTTCTCGAAGTAGATGCCGCGCAGGTTCATCGCCTTGATCCGCGCCGCCGTGTCTGCATCGATCTTGCGCGCCACCCACGCAAAATTCTTTCCCGCCTTCAGCCTCGCCAGCAGATCGTTCTTATCGGCGTTCAACACCTTCGCCAGGATCGACGCCGTCGTCTCCTGGTCCGGTATCTCGCTTGGCACCGCAAACACCGAATCCACCAGCACTGACATCGCCAGTTCCTGGCCGTTGCGGTCATAGATCTCGCCGCGACGCGGTGTCACGTCCACCGTGCGCTGCTGCTGCCGCTGCGCCATCTTTACGAAATCGTCGTATTTGTAGACCTGGAGATAGAACAAGCGTCCGCAGATCGCGAACGCCCACAGAAACATCAGTACAC
This sequence comes from Acidobacteriota bacterium, assembly GCA_021779935.1. Lineage (GTDB taxonomy): Bacteria > Acidobacteriota > Terriglobia > Terriglobales > Acidobacteriaceae > JAJXZT01. The sequence continues at coordinate 76,728 of JAJXZT010000048.1, read as the reverse complement.
CGAAGAGTACGAGCCGGTTCTTCGCGCTAGTCTGTGCGGTAGCTCCTGCTGCCATCGACTAAACCCACTGCTTCCGGCGGCCATTGCGGCCGGCGAGAACTCTAAACTGAGCAACCAGGAAAATATCGGCGTAAATCTCACTCGCAGTCACACATCTACATTAATACAGGTATGGCGGTCCACTCTACTCGGGCCCAACTGCTCGGACCGCCATATCCACCGCCGCCTCTGGTTGGAGCGCGGCGAAAACTTTTCTCCCGCTTGTCAGTCGGGGATGGATACCACGGATATTCCGGACATTCGCACCATCGCCGTCGTCGATCCATTCGGCGTCGAATCCAGCCGTTGCACCTGCCCAACCTGCGGCGTCTGCAAACCCATGCCCTTGGCCAGCGCGTCAATCCGTTCCGGATCTTCCAGCGTCGCTTCTTCCAGCTTCAGCGTCCTGTAGACGTCCGTCACCTTGTCCCGCTGGTTCCGCAGCGCCTCGATCTTGTAGCCATACTCGATCGCCGCAAAGTGCTGCCACAGATACATCATCACCAGCACAAACAACACGGACATCACGAACGTGAACAGCACCATCTCCCGGCGCTGCCCCTTGTCCATCACACGCACCACGCGCGTGTTGTCGATCGCCTTCGAAAGATAGATCTCCGGCGCACCCGGCATATACTTCCGCACCGGCTGCTGCTGCTCTGCTTCCGCACGGCCACTAAACACCTGCGGCAACGCTGTTACCCAGATCGACATTTACGCTACTCCCGCCAATTCCATCTCGTACTCACACTGCTCTGCTTCAATCTCTTCCAGCGGAGAAAACTTGAATTCCAGTTCGGCCTGCTCTCGCAGCTCCGCACGCTCCCGCACTTCATCCACCATCGCCATGAGTTCGTGAATCATTCTTCCCGTATACATGCCGCCTCCTTGGCCCTACCGAAGCCCTGGAGTTATCCACACTATCCACAGCTTTTTCCACATCGCCGCGAAAATACTTCGAAAAATCTATACAACTATTTCTCTCAGCAATCGTCTTTCACTTCGTTCGGATCGCCGCTCTCATCTTTGCGCTCCGCGAACGCGGGTTTTGTCTCTTCTCTTCTTCTTCCGCCACTGCCGGCTTCTTCGTCAGGATCTCCCAGATCCCATTCCGTGAGCCTTCGCGCAGTGCGTCTTTCACTATCCGGTCTTCCAGCGAGTGGAAGCTGATCACCACCAGCCTTCCGCCCTGCTTCAGAACTCTTCGCGCTCCCGTTTCGCCCAGCAGCGCCTTCAGATCGTCCAGTTCGTGATTTACGCAAATTCGGATCGCCTGGAAAGTCAGTGTCGCCGGATGAATCCCCTTGCCGTAATTCATTGGCCGGGCCGCGGCCGATACAACTTGTGCTAGATGAGCGGTCGTTCTTATCGGCCGTGCCCGGACAATTGCTCTGGCGATTCTCCGCGACCTCCTTTCCTCACCGTATTCGTAAATCAGGTCGGCGAGTGTGTGCTCGTCGAACTGGTTCACCACTTGATCGGCGGTCAGCTCGCCTTGCGAATTCATTCGCATGTCGAGCGGTCCTTCCGCCTGAAAACTGAATCCCCGCGTCGCATCGTCAATTTGCAGTGAGCTCACACCCAGGTCGGCGATCAGCCCATCGGCCGTGCCCGCTTCCACCTGTGCTCCCACTTCCGCATATGACGCATGCAGCAGCGTCACCTTCGGCCAGTCGTCTTTCAACTCCGCCGGAGGTTCATTCAATCTCTTGTGTGCCGCTTCCAGCGCTTGCGTGTCCTTATCGAAGCCAATCAAATGACCCTGTCGGCCGAGGCGCTTTGCGATTTCGAAACTGTGTCCGCCCAGCCCCAGGGTGGCATCGATATAGGTCCCGCCGCGATTCACGGCCAGGAAGTCGATTGCCTCTTTTAAAAGAACCGGTACATGGCCATACGGCTTTCTGCCATGCGCGCTCCGCGGAGCGCCCTCGTTGCTGTTTAACTTCGTACCGTCCGTCACTAGATGCCAAGCTCGTCCAGAACTTTTTCATCTTCCGCCGTGATCGGGTTCGCCTCTAGGTCTTGCTGGTAGTCGGCGAGTGCCCGAACTTCCAGGTGATTTAAGAAGCCCACTACTGCAACGTCACCCTTCACATTGGCCGCTTCGCGCAGCAGCCCGGGGACCAACAACCGCCCCTGGCCGTCCATCTCCACCACCTGCCCGAAGTAATTCGTAAAGTTCAAGAGCTTGCGCTTCGTCGGATTGAAATTGGAGAGCCCCGCCAACTTCTGCTCGATCCGCTCCCATTCCTCGAAGGGATATACATGGGCAATTTTCCCGTCCAGGCTCGTGATGTAGAATTTCGCGCTGTACGTCTCGTCGATTACGCGCTTAAATTCCGCAGGCACCTTCAGCCGGCCTTTTTCATCAACCCGAGTTGGATGGTTGCCACGAAACATAACTTTCGGCCCTCACTTCGGGCCCTTCATCAGACTCCCGTCCGCCTTGCGGGCCGGAAAAGGAGGTAAGACTTTTGGTTCTTAACTCGAGTGGCGTCTGGACGTCTGTGGCTTTTTCCCTTATATTCCACTGACAGCCCATCAATCTCCACTTCTCACCACTTTGGACCACATCCTATACCTAAATGGTTATGTGTCAACAAGTTTTTTCAAGCTAGGGGTGTGTCTATCCCCTTCCGTATCCCCTCCACAAACGCTTGTGGTCGGACCGTCACCCTGCCCCAATCCTTAGGGTTGGCTTCGGATATTCCGAAAGGTTGATCTTGGCTTGTTTAGCGGATGGAAACTGCGCAGATGTCAATAGGTCGCGGATTTTCGCCGGAAACACTCTTCAACCCGCGTCGCCCCTGCTCGGCCAGTAACTCCTGTTACCGTCAACCAGCTCCGGGCTCTGCTTTGTCTCTTGCGAAAATTCGCGCGATAGCCTATTTAGGAATCAGCCCTGCACATTCCTGTAAGACCTTGTGGTAATCGTTTTTGAAGATATGGACACGTATTCAATTCTGCGCGAGGCAATCACCGAGAAGAAACCCTGCAAGATCATCAAGATTGGCTTCAATGAAGGACCGCGTCTGATCTGTCCTCACAAAATTGGCCTTGCCCCCAGCGGCAAGCGCAAGGTCCTTTATTACCAGTACGCCGGCTACACTCGCCACAACCTCGAACCCGACGGCTCCGACGAAAACTGGCGCTGCAACTTTGTTAAAAACATCTCTTCCGTCGAAATCATTGACGAGCGCTGGCACACCGGTCGCACGTACCACCAGGGCCCCGGCTCCTGTCTCTCCACCATCGACGTCGAAATCAACCTCGCCCCGTAACCATCGCGATCATTCGTGCCCTACCTTGTCGCCCGCCGTTCGCGACAGGGTGGGGTCTTTGCTTTCCAATCGTCCTTCGTAATTCGTCCTTCGTACTCTCATTCACGCAATCCCGCCGCCTCTGTAACCAGTCGTCCCACATCGGCCAGCACCGCGTCGCGTTTCGCCTCCGTCCCGGCACACTCGGTCAAATAGGCAGTGATGATCACAACGGGTGGCCCATGCAAGCCGTCTTTGCTTGCATGGGATCCAGCAGGGAACACAATCGCGATGTCGTTCGTCGTCGTGCTCAGGTTCGATCCCGTCTTGTCTCCCACGCGGCAGTCTTTCGGCAGCCCGGCCCGCAGACTGTGGTCGCCGGTCTTATTCGCCATCATCCAGTTCAGCAACTGACGTCGAGAATCTGTGGAAAGAACATTCCCCAGCAGCAGCTTCTGCATGTCTTGCACCATCGCCGCCGGCGTGGTCGTATCGCGCGGATCCCCCGGCGTCGCCTCATTCAGCGCGGTCTCGATGCGGTCGAGCCGCGTCACCGGGTCTCCGATGGAGCGTGCGAACCGCGTGTACCCCTGCGGCCCTCCGATTGTTTCGAGCAACAGGTTGGCCGCTGTATTGTCGCTCAGCGTCAGCATCGCGTCGCACAGCTCGGCCACCGACACCGTCCCGCCCACGTGCTTTCCCGTCACCGGCGAATAGTGCACCAATGCTTTTGCCGGGACAGCAATCGCGCGGTCCAGGTGCTCCTGTCCTGCGTCAACTCGCTTCAGCACTGCTGCGGCCAGCAGCATCTTGTGGGTGCTGCACATCGGAAATCGTTCGTCTGCGCGGTAACCGGCCCTTTCGCCCGTGGCCGTGTCGATGACGCTCACGCCAAGGCGTCCGCCACAACTCTTCTCAAGTTTTGCCAGCGATTCGGCGAGACCGGAAAAACCTCGACTGGCCTCCGCCCTCAGCGTGCGGGATAGGACGGCAGCGCCCGCGGCAACAACAACACCTCTCGTCAGAAACTCTCTTCGGCTGATCATGGTCGTTCTAAAATACCGGCCAGATGCACGATCGCCCAGTTCAAGAGTAAATACCCCTCACTCGATTCCCTCGAGGGCCCCCTCTCAACTGTATGAATCTGATCGTGCACTACCCTTGTCGCCTGCTGTTGGCGACAGGGTGGGGAAGTTCGACGTATCGTCCCATAAAGAATTCATTGATCCTCTCCGGCTGCCGACTTGCCGTGTCAATCGTCCTTCGTACTTCGTCATCCGTCCCTTCCAAATCCGGCAATCCAAAAGTCGCTGTGCCTTGTGCCCTTCGTGGTGATCCTTCGCCTTTGCTGTTCGTGACTCGCGACTAGCGACTTGTGACTTCTTTGTCACTAGTCAAGATGTTCCTGGTCACACGTTTTCCCCAGCTATTCCATTCCAAAGGGAATAGAGTTTCCAATTCGATGTCCCTTTTCCCCACCCGATCTGCCATACTGGATATAGAGAGACAAACCAACGAAACCCGCCTCAGGGCGGGTTTCGATTTGCCTTCTTAAAGCTAAAAGCCAATCGCCAACAGCGTTACACCCGCCCAGTGCGGGTCTTGTTCTTCCTAGTACCTAATACCTGGCACCTAGTCCCAAGACATGGTTTACAGTCTCTCCCGGGACTCGACAATGCTATAATAAGAATTGAGGTGGTTATCACCTTCTCCTCTTTCAGGTCTTCTGACCTAAGCCAGTCCATCTGAAGTCTGCCCACACCTTAGGTTTCTTCCGAAAGCGGTATATCCATGGCTTTTGAAGCGATCTTATACGAAGTTGAACAACTCCATACCATCAGTTCGCGTCTAGAGAAACTGGCCGACCAACATCCGCTCGTTGCGGAAGCGCTCCTGACTATCGCGGGAAGCGTTCGCGACACTGCCGCCATATTGGCAGTGCTGGTGGCGGTTAGAAACCCCGAGCCGATCTGAGTACGGCATGAAGGTCTGTCTGTAGTGGGACCGCAGACGCCTTCACTCATCTGCTCAGCCATTTTTGCGTTTAATCAACGGCTCGATTTCGTGATTAATCTCAAACTTCACTGGCGTCCCGCATGACTGGCAAATCGTTTGGTGGATTCCACCGTCCAAATTCATCGCTTCCAATTTATTCAGACGCAGGCACGCGGGACACGTGAGTAGCAGATAACCTGCCTTGTCTCGCGGCACGAAGAGTGGGGCAATGTCACTTTTCTCTCTTTCCGGCCTCAGCGGAGAACTCGCTAAAAGCTTCGCTACTTCCCGGAAGAGTTCCTGGATCGAGTAATGCCCTTTTTGCAGAAAAGCGTCCGCCAGAATCCCGCTTGGATTGTCGGATGGAATGTACTCTCCGCTCATGGCTACGGTTGCAATGTGCGGAAATCGCTTCCGCACTACCGCCAGAAATTCAAATCCCGACATCCGCGGCATATGTAGATCGGAGATAATTACATCGGGCAACGCTCCGGTAAGTGCTTGTAACCCCTCCAGTCCGTCCGCGACTGTGAGAACCTCGTAGCCCTCACTTTCCAAAATGACTCGTGCGGTTTCGCGTATAAACGAGTTGTCATCCACAACCAGGACGCGATGACGGAACTGCGGTGCCTTGGATTTTTCAACCAGTGCATTTTCAAAGGGAGAAACTGCCGTTTCCTCCGCCACTGTCCGCGTTGGCATTTTCTGAATGTCTACCTCCATCGAGCCGTCCTTATCCCACTTTTTCTTTTGATCAGTAGACATGGGCACTTCCCCCTTTCGCATGAAGCTTCCACCAACCCGCATAATACCCGGCATAAAGATTCACAAACTGGTCAACATTGCACATGCAAAGAAAGCCGGTGTCTCTCCTTCGTGACCGCTGTGATGGTCCTTTGCCTTACGTTTTTCCAATTTGAATGTGCACCACTCTTTGATGTGGTCATCCTGACCTGCACCCCTCACTTAATACCTTCGAAAATCCACCCTCTCAACTGTATGAACCTGATCGGCCTATCCCTGCCATACAGTTTGCGACAGGATGAGTAGTTAGCCCCCACTTCTCACCGCCATCTGCGGAAGCGTAGATGAATTTCCCTCTTCCATCCGTGGCGGCCATTGCCTTTCAATCGCACGGTGGATGTCGTTATATGTCCAGCTTAGTGATAAATGGCTCTAACACTTGAAATCTCAGCGGCAGTTTGAACCTGAAACTCAGAGCCTCCATCCCGCTTAATGCCAACACAAAATACAAGACAATTGCTCCGGCGAAAATGATGCTCTCTAAATCCTGCAAATATGCAACCAGGATTGCGCTCAGCAGGCTCACGATCCAGTAGGCACATTGATACTTGTGCTGCACCCGAAAACTGACCCCGCACGACGGACAGCACATCGAGTGCGCTCGTAGAAGGTCATCAAGCAAGAATACTGCCGTACACTTTGGACAGACAAAGCTCTCGGTCCCCCACCCTGAACACAGGCATGGTTCGTCCCGCCCCCTGTCCGTGGAATCATTCGACATAGAGGACACTCTACCTCCACCTCGCACGCGCGAATGAGTTTTCCGTAGTCGCAAATTCAACCGTTCCTCATTCGGACTTTCCTGGATCTATGCAGTATGCTTCTTCGCTTGCTTCTCGAAACTCGACGCTTGAACTTTGACTCTTCCAAAATCCCCTTTGTCACTCATCGTTCCCAATCTCTTCCATCCGTGGCGTTTTGTTTTTCCTCCGTGTTCCTTCGTGCCCTTCGTGGTTATCTTTTGCTTTTCGAAACCTCCGAAACTTCAGACACTTCGGAAACCTGTTTTGCCGACGACCGTCGGCAGACGACCTGCTTCATCACACGTCAAGATGTTCCTGGTCACACATTTCCCCCAGCTATTTCATTCCAAAGCAAATAGAGTTTCCATTTCGATGTCACCTTTTCCCCCTCCCGTATGTCACACTAGATATAGAGAGACAAATCAACGAAGCCCGCCCCGCGGCGGGTTTCGCTTTTGTAGTTGTTTTGCTGAGTAGCTCAGCGGCCTGTCTTGCCAACGACAGACGACGCTTTTGCTTGCTAAGAGCTAAGAGCCAACAGCTAACTGCTTTCTTTTGAAATATTTAACCTCTAACCCCCTTATTTTGAAATATTTAGAGAAAAAAGTCCGTATCTATTTGAAAACAAAGAATAGAAAAAAGGGGGGAGGGGTAGGAAGGCATCCTGCTGCTTGTCGCTTGCCGCTTGTGGCTGAATGTCGAATGGCTGAATGCTGATTGCTAAGTGCTGACTGCTTGCCTTTCTCCACTCGTGACTCGCGACCGCAGCAGCATCCGGAAACACGAAACCGGACTCGCACATTCTCTTCCGTGCGAGTCCGGCTGGAATTCTCTACTTACCGCACTACGGCTTAGCGCACTACGACGAACACTCTCCGCCTCTGGCGGAACTCTTCGCGGTAGCGGACGCCGCCGACTACGTAGTACACGCTCGGACCTTCGTGGACGATCGTATATCCGCTGGGCAGCACGTTTACCACTGCGCCGTAGGGAGGCTGCACCACGGTGTAATACCCGGGCCGGTCTTCCCTGTAGAACCCGTCGCCGCAAGCGTAGTACCGCATGCCGCCGAACGAGAACGCAATGCGGACTCCTGGCAGGCTCACCACCGCCGCACCGATAGGAGGAGGCACGACGTAGTAGCCGCGGTCGCGGGGCTCGTAGAACCGACCGTCGTTGTAGTAATAGGTCCGTCCGCGATAGACCACCACGTGGCGTTCACGCGGCAGCTCTCTGACATATCCGCGGTTGTCGTCGCGACGATAGTTCGCGCGCTCTTCTTGCTTGATCTGGCCAAGATGACGCCCGTTGTCGTGACGGTCGTCTCTGCGTTCCTGGCCTACATGGCGCCCGTTGTCGTGACGACCCTCCTCTTTCCAGTTCTTGTCTCGGCCATGATCCCGGTCGTGATCGTCGCGTTGTGCCAGGGCCATTCCGCCGAACATCGCAACGCTGAGTCCGACTGCCAATACCGTCTTGGAGATTTTTTTCATCGTTCGTCACCTCCGTGATGACTGCACTTCGGATCGTTCACTTGTCGCGTTACTCTGGCACCTTGCTTAGTAGAACACGCCGATTGGTGCCAAGTCTCGCAAAGTGACGGAAATGCACTCACGCTGCGTGACGAAAGTCCCTGGTCATTCGCACAGGGCCTTGATTGTCTTTTGGGCATACCGCATCGAGTAGGTGTTTTCAGAAAGCACCGGCGGAATCTCCGCACAGGGCGGAGCACCGCCGGAGCCTCTTCGCTCCCCTGCGAAGATCGAGAACATTGGCGGCCACGGTTGTTGCCGCCGGGGAGTGGGTCAGTCACGTAGCTTCTATCGGCAACCTATGGCCACACTTGAGGCGGCCATGTGATGAAAAAAGGCCGGCGACATGCGCCGGCCCGCCCCATACCGCGACACTTTCATGTGCGCTTCAGCACCGTGCACACGGATGCGCAAATCGGTCCGCCGATGTTGAACGTTGCGGCTGCGCGCGCGTCTTTCACTTGCAGAGTCGCTGGGGCTTTGCCCAGCAACTGCCAGAAGCACCAGCCGACCATCGCCACGCCCGTCGCGCCTATGGGGTGGCCCTTCGCGATCAGCCCGCCCGAGAGGTTGATGCCGCACTCGCCGTCCACGCGCGCCTTGCCTTCTTTCCAGAATTGCGTGGCTTTTCCGTACGCGGCCTTGCCGATCACCTCGGTCCCGATCGCACCCATCACCGTGAAGCAGTCGTGCACTTCAGCAACTTGCACCTCGCCTGGCTTCACTCCGGCCATCTCGTACGCCCGGTTCATCGCCCGGTACGCCCCCGCTGGACGCAGTACATCGCGTCCTTCCTTCAGCAACCCATCGGTCGCCTGCGCGTATCCCGCTATCTCCACGCAATCCGCTTTTTTCACGCCGAGTTTCTTCAATCCCTCTTCCGTCGCCAGGATCATCGCCGCATATCCATCGGTGATCTGCGAGCAGTCATATGTCTTCAGCGGAAGTCCGTCCACAATGTAGCGATTGATGCCCTCGATCTTCGTCGCGTCGTCCAGCGTCACCGTCACCTTCTGCATCTGCGCGTAAGGATTGCCGTGAGCGTTGTTGTACTCCTCCACGGCGATCGTCGCCAGGTCCGCTTCCGTCACCTTGTGCTGCGCCATGTAACTCTGCATCACCTCGGCAAAGAGGTGCGGAAACACATAGGTCTTTCCGACACGCTCGTCGGGATGCGAGTAGTATCCCAGCGCCTTGCCGATAAGCTTTCCGTCCATCTTTCCCTCTGCATCGCGCATCTTCTCGTAGCCCAGCGCGAAGCCAACGTCGCCCCAACCCGCTTGCAGCTTGAGGATCGTCGAGAGAATTGCCTGTCCGCCGGACGCACACGCATTCTCCACCGACTCAATCGGTTTCGTCGCCAGTCCCGGCACCATCGCGGCCAGTCCGGAAACCAGACCCTGCTCGTTGAGCGCGATATTGCACGCCGTTCCCACCGTCCCCACGTCAAGCACACTGGGCTCCACCGAGATCTCGCGGCAAGCGCCTTCAATGGCATTCTTCACAATCTCCGGCACCGTCATCCCAAGCAGTTTGCCAAACTTCGATTGATGATATGCAGCAATGTAAATGCGCTTCATAACAATTCCTTTCTTCCCCTAAATGTAAATGTAGAAACCCCGCGATCAACTGGCGTTGTTGGTTGTACTCTTCCGCCCCGCATACATCTCGTGGAGCTTCGGCTTGATCACTTTGCCATAAGGCGTACGCGGCAATGCATCGAGAAAGATAAATTCGCGGGGAATCTTATACTTTGCCAGCCGTCCGCTCAAGTACTCCGCCAGCGCGACCGCGTTCGCGTCGACGCCCGGCCTGATCGCTACGAACGCAATTCCTACTTCGCCCCACTTTTCATGCGGCACTCCGATCACCGCGGCGTCCTGTACCGAAGGATGCAGCAGTAACTCGGCTTCAATCTCCGCCGGATACACGTTCACTCCGCCGGAGATAAACATGTCTTTCGAACGGCCGGCGATATAAAAAAATCCTTCCGCATCGCGCCGTGCCTTGTCTCCCGTGTGAAACCATCCCTCGCCGTCAAGTGCCGACGCCGTCGCCTCTGGATTGTTCCAATATCCTCGGCATACGTGCGGACCGTGCAGGCAGAGTTCGCCAACCTCTCCCTCTGGAACTTCGCCGCCACCCGCGCCAATCAATTTAGCTTCCGTGTACATGAACGGCTTGCCGATAGAACCCGGCTTCCGGCGCGACTCTTCATCGTTCATGGCAAAACAGTTCACGCCCACTTCCGTCAATCCGTAGCCTTGCCGAAAGGTGATCCCGCGCCTCTGGTAGGCCTCGATGATGTAGAGCGGCAGCGGCGCTCCTCCGCTGATGAACCAGCGCAAGCTCGACATATCGACTGCTGTAAATGTTTTATCCTCCAGCAGTATCTTGTAAATCGTCGGCACGGCCATCATCAGCGTGCACCGTTCGCGTTCCACGGCACGCCAAATCTCGCCCGCGTCGAAGCCGCGATGCAACGCAACTGTTCCGCCGATCGCGCACATCGACGTCAGGAACACTCCAACTCCGCCTGCGTGGCACAGTGGCGTGACGATCGGCGCAACGTCATCCTCTCGAAGCTGCCAGCACAACGCAGTGTTGTACGCATTCCACGCCACCATCCTGTGCGGAATGATGACGCCTTTCGGTTTGCCTGTCGTCCCAGACGTATAAAGCAGGCAGTAGGGATCTTCCGGCACGCACCTCACTCGATGGAAGCGCTTCGGATCCACGCTCGCGCATGCGTTTCGATACTCGATGCTGCCCGCAACGCCCTTTCCATCGACGCAAAACAGTTTCTCTATACCGGTGCAACGCCGCAGTTCCGCAACCGTCTCGGCGTATCCCGACTCATACATCAGCGCTGCCAATCCCGCATCGCGCACAACGTACTCGAGTTCACGCGCGGTCTGGCGCGGATTCAGCGGAACCGCAATGACACCCGTCTTTCCCGCCGCGTAAAACGCCTCGATGAATTCAATGCAATTCTGCGTGAGGATTCCGACCCGTGTGCCCTTCTCGATACCGCTCTCCATCCACACTTGCGCGCAGCGCACCGAGCGTTCATTCAGTTCCGCATACGACAAACGCTCGCCCGTCGGGATGTAGATCAGCGCAGTCTTTTCCGGCGAGAGCCGCGCGCGTTCTCCGAGAATGTCACCGGCAATCATCGGCTCTCTTCCTTCTTCTCCGTCGGCTCAGGCGCTGGTTCGTTCAGCAATTGCACGATTGTTCGCGTAAGCGTAATCGGGCACTCCTGTTGCGGCGCGTGCCCGCACCTCGGCAGGACTGTCAGCCTTGCCGCTGGAAGCTGCGCCTCCATCCGTTTTGCGTACGACATCGGAATCAGCCGGTCCGCATCGCCCCACACGATGTCCACAGGCACCTTCATCTCCTGGAGTCTTCCTTCCAGCAGATACGGCCCCATTGCCGCTGCTCCGAGACTCGCCATCCTGCCGATTGGCCCCGTGTTCGATTCCCGTACAACGTCATCAAGCACGAATCCCGGCGGCCGCGGAGTGCCCGGATCGAGGATATTGTCGAACAGCCTCGCTGCCTCCGCACGCGTACGTGGAAGCTCTACCAGGTCTGGCCGCTCGCCTTTCAGTGGACCGCCGTCCACTGCAATCACGCGTTGTACTTTCGATGGATTGCGATACGCGTACAGCATCGCCATCCAACCGCCAAGCGAATTTCCGACAATGGTGACCGGCTTCCCGTCATTTGTCGCGTTCAGGACGCTCTCCAGTCCGCCATAGATCGTCCCTAGCGGCAGTGGCCCTTTCTTCGGCTCACTGTCTCCATGTCCCGCGAGGTCCAGTGCGATCACCCGATAGTGCGGCAGAAGTGTCGGCGCCAGGTGATTCCACGCCCCCGCCTGGTCTCCCGCGCCATGCAGCAGCACAACCGTCGGGCCGTTTCCGCCGATCCACACAGCCTGTTGCCCGAAGGACGTTGCGATCATGCGCTCCTGTATTCCCGCGTTCTTCAGGTCGCGGCGATGCATCCACGCGAGCGTGTCAATAGGGTGCCGCCAGAAGATATATCCGGCGGCACCAAGCGCTGACAGGAGGAGTACAACACTCGACAGCAGAACGTACTTCATTCTCATGTGTCGATCCATTCATGGCGTGCTGCTGTTACGGCATACGGAACGCGCAAGCAGCCTGGTTGTATCCGACACCGGAACCGACCAGCACCACCAGGTCACCCGGTTTCGCCTTGCCCACTTCCCGCGCTTCGTCCAGCGCCATGGCAACGCACGCCGATCCCGTATATCCGTAGTGGTCCATGATCATGTGCGTCTTTTCCATCGGCAGTCCAAGCTTCTGCATCACTAACTCGATGGTCGGCTTGCGCACCTGGGTAAAGATCGCCATATCGATATCTTCCACGCGGAATCCGCCATTCCTGGCCGCTTCCACCACCAGTCTCGGCCATCCTTCCTCATTCACTTCCGGGGGATAGCGCTCGAACATACGCACCACCGTGCGTCCGCCCTTGATGGACTCGCAACTGGCGGGCTCTACTGTTCCACCGGATGGAATCAGCCAGCGTTTTGCGTACGTTCCGTCAGCGGCAAATGCCGAACTGATGAACCCCGGCTTCGAATCCGCTTCCAAAACAGCGGCTCCAGCGCCGTCGCCATAGAAGAAGATCATCGGGTCTTTCGGGTCCGCCAACCGATGCATCAGGTACACACCCACGACGAGAATCGTCTTCATCGACCGGTTTGCCGCAAGAATTCCCGCTGCGGCCGTCAGTCCCGTGGGAAATGACGCGCAAGCGCAACCCACATCGAACGTACCTGCATTTTTTGCGCCCAGCTTTCCCTGCAATACCGTCGAGGTCGCGGGACTGATATAGTCCGGCGAATCCGTTCCCAACACGATCAGGTCAACATCCTCCGGCCTGCGCCCCGCGCGCTTTAGCGCCAACATTGCTGCTGGCAATGCTACGTCCGAAGTCGCCCAGTCTTCCGGCGCATACCACCGCTGCCGGATTCCCGTCCCTGCTTCCATCTTGTCCACGAAGTCCGGCACGTGTTGCAGTTGAACGCGCATTTCGTCGTTCGTTACCAGCCGTTCCGGCGCGTAGCGCGCCGTGGAAACTATCGTTGCGTAGCGGCTCATTTCTGTCCCCTTGCTTTCTGTTCTTATGTGCCCAACACAATGCCGCCGTCCACCGAGATCACCGCACCCGAAACGAACGCTGCCTGGTCGGATGCGAGCCACACATATGTGTTGGCGATGTCAGACGGCTCTCCCATGCGTCCCAGTGGCGTGTGCGACACCATTGACTCGATCACTTTCTCCGGCATGGCGCGCACCATTTCGGTGGCGATGAATCCGGGAGCAACCGCGTTCACGCGAATCTTGTACCGTCCGAGTTCGCGTGCCCAGGTCTTCGTCATGCCAATCACGCCGAACTTCGTCGCCGCGTAATTTGTCTGTCCAAAGTTGCTGTAGAGTCCGACCACGGACGACGCGCTGAGAATCACTCCACCTGCCTGCCTGATCATCACCGGCACAACCGCGCGCGTGCACTGGAACACGCCCTTAAGGTTGACGTTGATGACCGCGTCCCACTGCTCGTCCGTCATCGTGGCAGCCACGGCGCCGTCCTTCCACTTCACCAGTTGCGAATCGCGCGTGATTCCGGCGTTGTTGACCAGCACGTCGATCCGATGCCAGTTCCCTATGACCTGTGCCACGGCATCCTGCACTGCAGTTGCATCCGCCACATTGACCGCGTGGAATGAAGCTTCTCCGCCCGCCGTCTCTATTTCACGGATCAGTTCACCCGACGCTTTGTCGTTCACGTCCCACGCCGCCACCTTCGCGCCTTCTTCCGCGAAGCGCAGCGCCGTGGCCCGTCCTATGCCGGCGGAGGCGCCGGTCACAATTACGACCTTGCCGTGCAATCCTGTTTCTTTCATTTGGTCCTGTTCTCCGCGGAAAGCTGCCCGGCGCTTCGATCCATGCGCCGGGCATCCCGCCATGCGTTAGAAGCTGTACTTGAATGCAAACTGGATGACGCGCGGTCCCGTCGCTGTCTTCACGATCTGTCCGAAGTTGGCTGACGATTTTATGTTCACCGGGTTTGCAAAGTTTGTGTTGTTGAACAGGTTAAAGAACTCCGTGCGGAATTCGAACTTCTGTCCTTCGCGGATTGGGATGAACTTAACCACGGAAAAGTCGAGGTTCTTCTGTCCCGGTCCCAGGAGAATATTTCTTCCCGCGCTTCCATAATCAAGTGTTGGCACCACGAAAGCCGAAGTGTCGAAATATTGATTCAAGCGGCTTTGCGTCTCGCCGCTCTTTTTAGCCGACTCAATCGTCCGTCCGGGAGCCAGGTTGGCGTAAGTGTTGGCAAACGCCGAGTAGGCGCCAAGGATGGAGAACGGCACGCCCGACTGCACTGTCCCGATCCCCGCGATCTCCCAGTTGTTCATCAGCCGGTCAAGCGCCTGCGAACCGCCGCGATACGCCTTCGGCAAATCGTAGACGAAGCTGACGACAAACCTGTGCCGCCGGTCGAAGTCTGACGACGCCCGATAGTCACCCGTCGCCTGGTTGCCGGAGAGTCCTACCAGGTCATTGACGTCGCCGCCCGAATAATTATCGATCGAGTGCGACCACGTGTAGCTCGCCAGGAACTGCAATCCATTCGAGTAGCGCTTCGTCAGGCTCGCCTGCAAAGAGTTGTAGCTGGACGACGCGCTGCTCTCGACTCCGAACGTGCTGAACACCGGCGACGCCAGTGCCGACATGGCGGGAGAATATGGGCCCGCAAATGCCGCGCCCGGAATTGCCGGCTGGTTCAGTGCGCGGAGCCGCGACAATTTGCGTCCCTGCGAACCAACGTAGCTGAGGTCAAGCATCAGGTTATTCACCATCTCCCATTGCATGCCGAAGTTGAACTGCTGCACATAAGGAGTGCGGAACTTGTGGCGGTTCGGATAAATCCCACTGACCGGCACGGTCAGTGGAATCGTCAAGGGAGCGCCGTTGTAAACCACCGATCCCGGCAGCACCCACGGCGGTCCGCCATACGGAAACACCGTCGCGTTGTTGAATGCGATGGGATAAGCCGAGGGCTGCGGCACATGGATGAACGGGTCGCCCATCTGCGGATACATCGTGATTCCTGGCACGGCCGTGAAGATGTTCATCGCCAGCGTGTAATAGGGGGCGTTGAATACCTGGCTGTTGAGCAGTCGCGCGTTGGGACGGTCGTAATAGATACCGTAGCCGCCGCGCAGCACCAACCGGTTGTCGTTTTCAAATGGACGGAACGCAAAACCGATGCGCGGTCCGAAATTATTCGCGTCCGCCGGTGCAAGCCCATTCTCCACCTTTGGAATCCCGGGCAGATTGCCGTTTCCGGCCTGCACGAATCCCGCGGTAAGAGTTTTCACTCCCGCTATCGTGGCCGTTTTCGCCAGTGTCGGATCGAACTCCACGAAGCGTCCCTTCGTGTCGTAGAACTGACCGAAGTAGTCGTAGCGAATGCCTGCATTGATCGTCAGGCGGTTATTCACGCGCCAGTCGTCCTGCAGGTAAAACGAGAAGTCGTTCGCCCGGTTGTCGCGTGCCGGATCGCCCGACCCCATGATCGAAAGCAGTGGAATCCCCATCAGGAACGTCGTCATGTCGGCAAAGTACATTTGCCCGCGCGTGTACGCGTTGAAGATCAGGTTCGCTTCCTGCCGCTTGTAGTCGCCGCCGAGCTTCAGCGTGTGGCGCCCGTGTGTCCACGTCACCATGTCGCTGAATGAGTATGTCTTCGTCTGTGAATAGTTATCCGCAAGCGGAGACTGTCCGAGGTCCACCATGTTCACAATCGAAATCGTGGGCGCGCCCGCATACAGGTTTCCCAGCGGGTTGTAGATGCCCCAGTCCGATGCCTTGAACGGCTCTGCGGGCGTGAATTTGCCGGAGATTTCGCTGTAGCCGACGCGCGCTTCATTCAACATGTGGGAGTTGATGATGTGCGTGTCGCTCGCGACGAATACCCGCTGATGCATGTTGAAGCTCGTGGGAGAGCCAGGCGTTTGCAGCGCGTTCCCGACTCCCGCAAAGCTATACAACGCCTGCGTCGTAGGATTGTTCGCCGCAAACGCTTTCAGCGACAGGTGGTTCGCATTTGAGAGCTTGAAGTCGAGGTTCGCGTTCCCCTGGTCCTCGCGGAATTTCGACACCGCGGGGATTGTGGTCGCCACCGGAGTATTCGTGGCTGCGGAAACCTGCGACGACGGGAACAGGTACGTTCCGTTCGCCAGCTTCGCTTGCAGAATCTTCGCGGCGATCGGGCTCACCAGGAACGACGGTAGTCCATAAGACGCCGCGAACGTATTGATCCCCGCCGTGCTGCGATCGCTCGTCAGGTTGCCCGGCACGAACACCGTCGCCAGCGAATTCGTCAGCGAAGTTCCGTTCGTCTCGCGCGTTCCCTGGTACGACACAAAGAACCAAGCGC
The DNA here is from genome assembly GCA_021779935.1 of Acidobacteriota bacterium. Lineage (GTDB taxonomy): Bacteria > Acidobacteriota > Terriglobia > Terriglobales > Acidobacteriaceae > JAJXZT01. The sequence goes on along the minus strand of JAJXZT010000048.1, from coordinate 59,868 downwards.
GTTCCTTCTTCAGCGGTCCGCCAAACGTCCCGCCGAATTGATTGCGCTCATAGACTGGTCTCTTGATGTGTTGCTGGTTCAGGAAGTAGTTGTTTCCGTTGAGCACGTCATCGCGGAAAAATTCATACGCGTTACCGTGGAATTTGTCCGTGCCGCTCTTTGTGACCGCCGCCACGATGCCGCCCGTGTTGCGTCCCTGCGACGCGTCATAGAGGCTCGTCTGGACGATAAATTCCTGCAGGCTGTCCGTCGCTGGCACCGCCAGGTTCGGCGTCGAGCCGGTACCGATCGAGCTCGCGTCCACGCCGTTGATGATGACTTCGTTCGAGGTCGTGCGGTTTCCATTTACGCTGATCACCGCGTCCCCGCGGCCCAGCTCCGAGGAGTTCTGCAACGAGCCGCTCGTGCCGGTCGTGAGCGTAAGCAACTGCTGGAAGTTGCGCGTCGGCAGCGGTAACTGCCGGATCGTGTCCTGTTCAATCACGCGTCCGGTTGTCGCTCCATCTGCCTGCACCAGCGGCGGCGCCGCTGTCACTTCCACTGTCTGGGCTTCGGCCGAAGCCAGCTTCAATGGGATGTCGATCGCCGTCGTTTCCGTGATCTTCACCACGGCGTCGGCAATCTTGATGGGCGCGAACCCCTTAACTGAGGCTTCCAGTGTGTACTTGCCGGGAGCAAGCAACGGGAAAACGTAGTGACCGGTCGCGTCGGAAGCGATTTCGCGCTTCACTCCCGATTCGTTCGTCAGGGTGATCGTTGCACCCGAGACTACCGCTCCCGTCGGGTCAACCACGTTTCCGGCAATCTGCCCGGTCGTGGCCGTCTGGCCGCTAGCGAGACCGGCGAGTGCCACCAGCAGTGCGAGGCACGCCAGCCCCAGGATCATTCTTCGCATCATGTGTCCCTCCTGTCTTCGACTGCGCATTGCGACTGCTGCCACCGTTCCCCACTCCCGCCGTTGCAATCCGGATAAAGTGGCCGATGGCCTGGTCTTCCGGCACCCCGAGGTGCTGTTTACCGCCGAATAGCGTTTCCACCAGGTAGTAGAGGAAGAACTGCAGGTAGATTCCGGCGAAGGCAATCGCCGGGTCGATCCCGTTGTTCGCCTTCAGTTTCCCGAATGCCTCCGGGTTCATCCGCTTCAACTGGTCGGGGAAATCCTGGTATAGATGGGCAAAATGCTTGTTTCCGAACTCAACTACATCGATATACATCAATCTCCAATAATCGGAGTTGCGTGACACGATCTCCCGCACCACGGACGCAAGCTTGCTCAGGTTGTCCGGCTCCAGAGAGCCCAGCAGCGGCATCAACTCCCGCTGCTGCAGGCTAGCCATCCGCTTCCCATAGCGGTGCACCAGGCTTTCGAAAATCTCTTCCTTCGTCCGGTAGTAGTTGTAGATGTTGCCGAGCGACACGTTCGCCTGCTGCGCAATCTCGCGCACCGACGTACCGTGGTATCCCTGCCGCGTGAATACCCGCAGCGCGGCGTCTTCGATCTTCACCTGGTTGCGCTCAACGTCCTGGTCCTTCAACTTCGGCATCCGCGACTCCCGGGTCCTTAATGTCGTGTTTAATAAAAAACGAACGATTGTTTTTCTTTGGGGACCCCGCCACACCCGGAAGAAGAAAACGGTCATTCGTTTTCATTTCCACGGGCGCGATGAAATTAGTGTGCTCGCCACCGTGAGTCAAGCAGAAAAATCAGCACATGGCGGATTCTGCCCGAAAATGGGCCGCTCCACCCTGCTGGCTAGCCGATTGCCGTTCGGATTTACGTCCCTACGCGATTCCGTGAGTTGCCAGGAAGGTATCAAGTTGCGCGATGAAGTGCGCGGGATTGTCCAGTTGCGGTGCATGTCCTGCATCGGAAATCATGCGCAGTTCCCCGTGCTTCAACTGCTTCACTGCGTCTGCGGCAATCGCCGAAGGAAATACCCGATCGCTATCGCCCCACAGCAACATCGTCGGACAATCCAGTTTTGGCAGGTATCCGCGAATGTCGAGCCTCGATGCCAGCGGGATGCACCGTGCCAGCGTTCGTGCGTAGGCCGCGTAATCCGGTCGCGTGAGTTTTCGATTCTGCTTTTCGAGGTACCTCGCGCGCCATTCCGACTGGCCGGTGAAGATCGGGCTGAACATCAGCTCGTGGTATTGCGGAGTCAACGCCAGCAGGTTGGCTTCGCAGAAATTCTTTTCGATCAGCTCCAGCTCTTCCTCGCCGCGCACATTCAGTCCGCCGGTGGAAACCAGTACAAGTGCTCGTACGCGTTCCGGTTTCGTCGCCGCATAGATCGCCGCCAGTTCCCCGCCGAAAGAATTCCCCACCACCGTAACATCGCGCAACTCCAGCTCATCCACCAGTTCGCTCAGTATCTCCGTGAAGAGCTCGGTCGAGTACGCCACGTCGGGCTTGTCCGATTCTCCGAATCCCGGCAGGTCCACGGCGATGACTCGATATTCCGCGGAGAGCGGCTCCAGAACCGGCTCCCAGTCCAGGTGATCGCCGAACATACCGTGGATCAGCAGCAGCGCGGGCCCCGTTCCGTGATCGTAATAAACGACACGGGTTCCCAGCAGCGTGCGCGTGCGAATCAAGCTTGGCGCTTCCGCCGCCGTGTTCGGCCCTTCGATCATCGCATCTCCGTCTGCCGCAGTTGCACTCGTACGCACCTTCTTGTCCGGCGCGCGACCCGGCGCTGCCCGTCAACGGTGAACAATCATCCCTACATCGACGAACACACTACCGTATCCTGCACTTCAACGAAAGTGAAACTTATCGATTTAATGATTCAAGAGTGCAGAACTCCGGCCGCATCAGTGTCTCCACTCATTCGGCGACGTCATGATATTGACAAACAGCCGCACCGCGCCTGGTACGCCCGCCGGCATTTGTCGGAAAAATGAATAGGCGCAGTAAATATAGGTTCCGCGGCCATACGTGCCGCGCAGCAGCCCGCCCTTCAGCGGAGGTTCTCCCGGGTCGCCGCTCTCCAGCGGTGTCTCATAGATTCCCTCCCATGAATGCATGAAGTTCAGTCCCCGCTCCTGCACCCATCCGCTGAAATCTGTCGCGGTCAGCGCGTTTGGCCAGTCGAAGACGTCGTCGTCCGGGTCGAGCATTGTCATTGGAGCGTCCTCATCCGTCACGCGCTCGTTCCCGAGTTCCGCCATGAATGGCATGTAGTGGCCCGCGTTGAATTCGGCGACGTTCGCGTTGTACTGCACCACCAGCGTCCCGCCCCTGTCCACGTAGTGCAGCAGCCGCGCGTTGTATTTCCGCACATCGGTTCTTACGTCATATGCCCGCACGCCCAGCACGATGGTCGCGTACTTCGAAAGATCGCCGCTTGCCAGCTCTTCCGGCGTGATCGTCCGCAAATCCATTCCGATGTCGCGCAGCACTTGTGGAATTTCGTCGCCCGCACCCATGATGTATCCGTAGATCGCGTTGTGAGGAAACTTCACATCCACCACGCTTACCGGCTGCTCAGACGCCGCGTAGTAATATCCCGTTCCCAGTCCGTCGCGCGTCAGGACGGTCACTGCCTGGTCATAGTCCTGGCCGTTGAAGCGCACTTGTGCCCTCAGCTTAGCCCGTCCCAAACCCGCCGTCAGGCGGAACAGGTAGAATTTAAACGCGCGCGACGCGCCTTTTCCGTCGAGGTTCACCGGTTGTCCCGTCGGCTCCACCGTCCAGCCGTCCGGCGCGTGCAGCGTCACCACTGCGTCATGCAGATGTGCGACGTAGCTGTGCACGGTCACCTGGAACTCAATCGGCCCATTCGTCGACGCCGGCATTACGCGCACCATGTCACTTGTTTCCACCGAAGCCGCCGGCGCAACCACTACCGGTCGCCGTCCCTCTCTCCCATCGCTGTCCTTGAACTCTGCATTCAACGTCGCGGCCGTGGCAGCGGTGCGTTCGAACCCCGCAATGCGATAGCGCACGGTGAAGTGTACCGGCGGCGGAATGAACGGCAATGTCACATAGTGTGGATCATCGAGGTGGTAGATCGCCTCTGTTGCAGGATCGTCGCGATGAAAATATGGTCGCGTATATTCCGCCGTGGCCGGGACTGTGATGACGAACTTCAACCCCTCGGGCTTCATCGCGTCCGCGGGCACGCCTTCCATCGCGAACTGCCATCCCACGGGACTTTGCGGCGTAACGGATTCGACCGCCATTGGCATCTTCGAACTCGTCTTTACTCGTACAACCGCCGTGAACGTCTGCCCCGGAACCACCATGCCCGCCGTCTCCGGCGTCGCAGTGCTGTCGTCGAACGTGGCATCGACATCGACTCCTGCGGCCAACCGCAGTGCTTCGTCGAACTCCTTTGCTTTCTCGTCCAGAGCCCGCCGAATCGCGCCTACGCCCGGATTATCGGCCTCCGCCTGCCTCAGCCTCTCTTCGAGCGCCGACAACTCCTCGCTTCCTGCCAATAGCGGCCCAAACGCGGCTTCCGGATTTTTCTCCGCTGCCGCGTTTGCTTCTTTTGTTTTCTGTCCGATGACGATCAGTCCGTCTCGCAGCCACGGAACCTTCTTCTGGTCCGCCCCAAGATCAGCAGCCAATCCACGCCAACTGGTATCGATACCGTCAAAGAATCCGCTCTCGTGTCCGCCCGGTTCCACCGTCGCCGGAATCGCCGAATCCACCAGCTTGTAATATCGCATCGTCCGGCGCGCGCCACTGGCGCCTGCCCCTTGCGACTGCTGACACCGCAATCCTTCCAGCCCGATCTCCGCGTACGACTTCCCAACATCCGGATCCGTGGCGCTCGTGTCCAGCGCCACCGTGTAGTCCTCGCCCGCCCTTACGCTGACGTAGAGTTTCTTCGCCTGCCACGGCTGCAACCCTGCTTCGATCTGCTCGGGAAACTTTGTCGGATCGGCTGCCGAGCGGAATGCTTCTTTCGTCAGGATTCCCTCTGCCTGGTGTTGTCCGTGAACGTCGGCCGGAGTGCCCGCGAATCGCGACACGATCACGTCGGGCCGGAACGTGCGTATCACGCGCACCATGTCGCCTAACGCCGCATCGTGTCCCTGCCACTTGGCAAAGGTCTCCTTCGCGCTTCTCGAATATCCGAAGTCTGCGACCCGCGTAAACCGCTGCTTTACGCCATAGACTTTGTCCGAGGCCAGCAACTCAAGAGTACGCAGTGTGCCAAGCTCGTCGTACAGAATGCTTCCCGTCCGGTTCTGCCCGCCCTCGCCGCGAGTCAGCGTCAGCAGCATCGTATCCACGCCCTTGCCGCGTGACTCCAGCGTCAGCATCGCGCCGTCCTCATCGTCTGGATGGGCCGTCGTGTGCAACAGGCGCGCCGTCGTCTGGAGCTTGCGTAACTGCCATTGAAGTTGTTGCGTGCGCGAAAGGGAAAGTGCGCAGGGGGAAGTGCGGCTTTCTTGCGCCGGCGAAACCGCCGTCAACAGCAACGCTGCAAGGATCGGTAAATAGGATCGAATACGAAGCCGGACCGGCAAGGGGCCTCCGAACATCGTCAACGTTATCTGCTCAGAGGCAAACTGCGCAATCCCTCGCCGTGTGCGCCTCCGGAAAATAAAAAGGCCGCCACATTGGGCGGCCTGTCTGCCTGCAACTCTCTTACGCCGAGACTTCTGTCTGCTTTACCGTCGCCATCTTCGTCTCTATCCACTTCAGCCACTGGTGGAAACCATCGCCTGTCTGGCAGGAAACCTCCACGATCTCCATGCCCGGATGTATCGTGCGCGCGTTTTGCTTCGCCGTTTCTGCATCGAAGGGCACATACGGCAGCAGGTCCATCTTGCTCAACACCATCAGTTCGGACTTGAAGAAAATGGACGGATACTTCAATGGCTTGTCTTCGCCTTCGGTCACGCTCAGGATCACAACCTTCGCGTTCTCTCCCAGGTCATAACTTGAAGGACACACAAGGTTGCCGACATTTTCGATCAGCAGCAGGTCGAAACTTTCCAGCGGCCACTCCTGCAAATGTTTCTCCACCATGCGCGCATCCAGGTGGCACGTCCCTCCCGTCACAATCTGCCTCACCGGGAATCCGAATCGTGCTAACCGCTTCGCATCGTTCTCCGTCTGCAAGTCGCCGGTCAAGACCACCACGCGACGTTTCGGCTCGAACGATGCCAGCGTGCGTTCCAGCAGAGTTGTCTTTCCGGATCCCGGCGAGCTGATCAGGTTCAGGCACAGAATTCCGTGCTCGTGAAACTTCGCTCGTAGTTCGTTGGCAATTAGCTGGTTCTCGTTCAGGACTTTCTTTTCCATTGGGACTTGGTTGCTCATGTCTCGTCCACCTCAAGAAATGCAATCTGCAATTCGTCGCCTGCCAGTGTCAGAGTCTCCATGTCACTGCACTCCGGACACTCCGTGGACCAATGCTCCACCGTCCACTCGTGCTGGCATCGCGGACACTTCTGCCGCCTTCGGATGTACTCGATCTCCAACGCCAGGGGATCCCAGTGTGAGCCTTTCACCAGCGCCTCGAAGCCGAACCGCAGCGCCTCCGGATCGACTCCGGAAAGCTCGCCGATCTTCACTCCAACTTTCGTAATTCGCGCTCCGGGACGCTTCGCCAGCTCGTCTTCCAGTTGGTCGAGCATCGCCGTGGCTATGCTTAGCTCATGCATCGGGAATCTCCCGCCGCCGCATCATCACGATTCTCCCAGCCATGCACGCCCCTCGCTGTGACGGGGCGCACAGCCTCCGGGACTTCGCCCTGGCAAGGTCATCCCTCAATAGTTGTAGCGCCACGTCCGGCCTTAAGCTGCGGTTCATCCCAGCGTTCGTACGATGCACCCCTCGCAGAAATCCGGCGGTAGACCGAGCCTGCGAATAGCGCGAATCGACTTCATTGGGCTGTAGGGTTTGATGCACGAAAGGAACTGGCATTCGATGAAAAAACTTGCGGTGTATCTTGCCGTCATTCTCTCCCTCACGTTCCTTCTCACCGCTGCTGCGTTCGCCGCCGATGAAGCCTCAACCGTCGCCGGCAAATGGGAAATGTCCATGCAGGGCCGGAACGGCGCCATGACGCAGACGCTCGCCATTCAGCAGGACGGCAATAAGATCAGCGGGACCATCAAGAGCCAGCGCGGCGAAATGCCCTTCGAGGGCACCGTCGATGGCAACAAGATCAGCTTCACCGTCAAGCGCTCCACGCCTCGCGGCGACATGACCATGGAGTACTCCGCCACCGTCGACGGCGACAGCATGAGCGGAACCGTCAAGATGAGAATGGGCGAGCGCCCTTGGACGGCAAAGCGCTTGAAGTAATTTCACTTTGGGTCGTGCATGGTAGGCCCTCCCCAGGGGCTGCTCGAAAGGGCAGCCCCTTTCCCGTCTTCCGCAATATCTCTTCCGACGGCGTCTCTTTCCGCAACCATGGGTTTAAAATCAGGTTCTTCTATGGCGCACTCCAAACCTGATTCCGATCGCATTGTGTTCTCTGTCCCGGGCAAGCAGGACCAGGACTGGTCCGCTTACGTCGAAGATTTCCGCCACTCCGCGCATGAAGCTGTCGACTGGATCGCTTCCTATCTCGCCGACACGCGCCAGTACCCGGTCTTGCCTGACCGCAAACCTGGTGCGCTCATTGACGCCCTGCCCGCGCAGGCTCCCGAGCATGGCGAGCCATTCGATGCCATGCTCCGCGACTTCCAGCAGCAGATCATTCCGGCGGTCACGCACTGGAATCACCCCGGCTTTCTCGCTTACTTCGGGACCACCGGCTCCACTCCGGCCATCCTCGGCGAAATGCTCTCCGCCGCGCTCAACACCAACGGCCTGCATTGGGACACCTCGCCCGCCGTCGCCGAACTTGAGCACGTTGCCCTCGCATGGCTTCGCCAGTGGATCGGCCTTCCCGAGGAGTTCTTTGGGATCATCTACGACACCGCCAGTACCAGCAGCATGCATGCCCTGATCGCCGCCCGCGAGATGATTGCCCCCGAGGCGCGCCAGGAAGGTTCCTCACCCAATTTCACCGTCTACACCTCGGAGCAGTCGCACTCATCCATCGAGAAAGGCGCGATTGCCATCGGCCTCGGGCACAGGAATGTCCGCAAGATCGGCACCGACTCCGCGTTCTGTATGCGCGCCGATCTTCTTGAAGAAGCCATTCGGCGCGATCTCGATGCCGGCAAGCGGCCGCTTTGCGTTGTCGCCACCTTCGGCACTACCTCCACCACCAGCATCGATCCCCTCGCCGAGATTGCCTCCATCGCGGAGACCTTCGATATGTGGATGCACGTCGACGCCGCCTATGGTGGAGCTGCTGCCATCCTTCCCGAATATCATCAGCAGTTTGCCGCCGCCTCTCGCGCGCACTCCGTCGTCGTCAACGCCCACAAGTGGCTGCTCACGCCCATCGATTGCAGCGCTTTCTATACGCGCCGTCCTGACGTTCTGCGCCGCGCCTTGTCGCTCGTTCCTGAATATCTGCGTTCCTCCGAGGACCCGCGCGCCATTCACCTGATGGATTACGGCGTCCCCCTCGGCCATCGTTTCCGCTCGCTCAAACTGTGGTTTGTACTGCGTTATTTCGGACGCGATGGTGTCGAGCGTATTCTCCGTTCGCACATCGCTCTTGCCCGGCAGTTCGCCGCGTGGATTGACGGCGACTCCGCATGGGAACGTGTTGCTCCGGTGCCCTTCTCGGTTGTCTGCTTCCGCTTCAAGGGCAGCGACGCCGACAACGAAGAAATCCTCAACCGTGTCAACGCCGGCGGAAAAGTCTTTCTCTCTCACACCAAGCTGAACGGCCGGTACGTGCTGCGTATGGCGATCGGCAATCTCGGCACCGGGTTGAGGGACATCGAGCAGGCGTGGCACATTCTCAAAGAGGCTGCCGCGGAAATCGATTAACCGGCCCCGTTCGTCGCTGGCCGTCCGTCAGATTGTCTAAATCGTCTTTTCGTGATGAGCTGATCTTCTTATGTCCGTCCGCTCCGCAGCCCTCGACTCGCGCCGCTTCTGGGGATGGCTCGCCGCCATCACCACCGCCGGAGCTGTCCTCCGCTTCTGGCATCTCGGTCAGAGAAGCCTGTGGTTCGACGAAGGTGTCAGCGTTGGCTTCGCGCGCCTGCCGTGGCATGAAATGTGGCTCGCCATGTGGGAGCAGGCAAACATGCTCTTCTACTACGTCGGCCTCCGCGGCTGGATGTTCTTTGGTGATTCCGAGTTCTGGCTTCGTACGTTTTCTGTGATCCCAGCCATCGTATCCATCGTGCTGCTGGCGCTCTTTGGACGCCGGTATTACGGCTCGGCAGTGGGAATTATTTCGGCGGCGATGCTCTCCGTCAGCGTCCTTCACGTCCACTACTCGCATGACGTTCGCGGCTATCCTCTACTGGTACTTCTGCTGATCCTTTCGTGGTGGTTCCACGTTCGCGCACTCCGTTCCGGCCGTGGGCCGGATTTCGCCTGGTGGGCCGTTTGCGCGACAGCGGCTATTTATACGCATCTTTTTGCCGTCCTGATATTCGCCGCTCAGGCCGTTTGCATCGGTTTTGCTCCTTCGCAATACCGGCGAATCCGCTGGAGTGTGCTTGCGATTGCGTCCGTCGCAGCTCTATGCCTTCCGCTCGCCGTTGCCGCCCGCTCCGGCGACGGCCAGCAGATCTCGTGGATTCCTCCGCTCTCTCGCCAGACCTTTCAGTTGTTCGTCTACGAGTTTTCCGGCGCGCAATTGACTCCATTGATTGTTTCGCTCGCCGTATTCCTTGTTCTTCTTGGATTCTTTGCCAGGACTCTTTTTCGCGAGGGCCTCTCCGAAAAGGCTTGGCTGATGAGTATCCCCATCATCGGCACAATCCTCCCGGTCGTCCTCGTTCTGCTGACTTCGATTTTTCTCGAACCCTGTTTTCTGCCACGCTACCTGATTGTTGCTCTGCCATTTTTCCTGCTTGGCGTGGCCCTCGTGCTCACCCGCCTTCCCCGATGGATTGCCGCACCGCTGCTGGTGGTCATCCTTGCCGGAAACATTCTTGGGCTCCGTACCTACTTCAACGAACCTCCGTGGAACGATTACCGGTCGGCAACTTCTTACATAGCCGGCAATGCAAAGCCCGGTGACGCTCTCGTCATCTGGGGACCGCAATCGCGCTTCGCCGTCGACTACTACGCAGCCAAACGGCCGGCGGAAACTCCATTTCCAACCATCGTCTACCCCCCTTCGCTCACCGTCGCCGGGCTTGATGCGCATCCGGATGTGAACCAGATCAACCAACTCTCGACCCGATTCTCCCGCGTCTGGCTCCTCTTCGACTTCGACATCCCGGAGTCCGAATATCCCGTCTATGCCAAATTTTTCATGCGACGGCTTGAACTCCAATACCGCGATCACTCGCTGGCTCGCTTCTCCCATGTCCAGGTTCTCGAATTCAGCAACAAAACCCGGTAGAGTTTCCGCCTCGGTCTCTTGTACGATAAAGACATCCCTCGGTGAGGAGTCCAAATTGCCGTTTTACTTTGCTGGTCCGAGCTTCGCGACTTCGCCTGTTACTTCAGTCCACCCGAAGGGTCGTCCTACTCAATGAGTTTTCTCTCCGCCACTGGCATTTACTTGCCTGCACAAATACTCACCAGTAAGGAACTGGCGCAGCGCCTCTCGGTGCCTGCTCATTGGATCGCCAACGTTTCTGGTATCCTCGAACGCCGCGTGGCCGGTGAAGACGAAACCGTAGTCTCCATGGGAGTGCGCGCCGCGCAGGATTGCCTCCAGAATGCCGGGATGCATGCCTCTGAACTCGGAGCGGTCCTTGTCTCCAGCGGATCTCACATCCGCGCGTTTCCCGGACCCGCCGCTGAAATTACCGCCGCACTCGGTCTCCGCGGAACCTTCGCGCTCGACGTGCCGGTGGCCAGTGCCGGTTCCATCTTTGCCCTGGCGCTCGCCGATACCCTCTCTCGCCAATACGGCAACGTCCTCGTCATCTCCAGTGAGAAGATGACCTCCTACGCTTATCGCGCGCCGCTGAATCGCGGCATTGCCCTGCTCTTCGGCGACGGTGCCGGAGCCTGCCTCGTGCGCCACGACCAGGGCATCGCCCGCATCGAGGCCACCGTCCTGCATTCCGACGGCACTTATGTCGACGACCTTTGGTTGAACAGCAGTGGAGAGATCCAGATGCGTGGCCGCTCCGTCATCGTGCATTCCACCGAGAAAGTTCCCGGCTCCATTCGTGAAGTGCTCGACAAAACTTCCACTGCCATTGAAGACGTCGCGATCTTCCTCATGCACCAGGCCAACCTGCATCTGATGCATCGCGTCGCCAAGGTTCTCGGTGTTGCGGAGTCCCGCTTCTTTACCAATATCGAGCACTATGGCAACACTTCCTCCGCTTCGTTGCTCATCGCGCTCCACGAGTGGTCTCGACAGAAGGGTTTCTCGCGCGGAGTGCCCGTCGTGCTTGCCGGCTTCGGTGCCGGTTATCACTGGGGCTCGGCTCTTCTGCGTGGTTGCTGATTATTCTTTCGGAAATTCGATCGGCTTCAACTTTGGCTGGAACGTACGTTCCTTGCCCCAGACCACGCGCAGGCCCGTCGACATGACCATGTCGTTATTCTTCGCCCCCACCGGAGGATTACTGACGTAGACGTTATTCAGTGAGAATTGCCATCCCAGCCAACTGTTTAGCTTTGTCGTACTCCCCACATCCAGCGACGTCCTGTAATCACCCGTTTTCGTTACGTTTGGATAGAGCGCCATTCTCTGCTCCACCAAAATGCGCGGATTGATTCGGAACATCGTATCCTGCCCGATCAGCATCTCCGCCGACTGCCGTATTGGCACCGTCTGAAACACTTCGTGGTCATACGATGCGCCCGTGAACAGGTCCAGGTTCATTCTCTTCTTCTGAACCGTCCGGTAACCGAGACCGACGCCCAACACGCTGCGCAAATCAAGCTTCTGTACCCGGTCGGAATCGAAATTCGTAAACGCAAACGTGTACGAGCGATTGTCCAGGTTGATTTCGTAACGAGCCGTGCTGCGGATGGCGTTCGCCGTTGTCTGCGTTTGGCCGGCAGTCCCTGCCATGGAATATAGCGATGAAAATGCCAGGGAAAGCCGCCGGTCCTGTGTCACTCTCGCTGCCCTTGCTCCCACGTTCACGGTCGTCGTCGTAGAATTCCCGCGCGCCATGCTCAATCCCGCATCCGCCGAAGCCGTCCAGAATTCCGACAGGCTCGGATGCACCAGTTCTCTGTGCATCGCTTCTTCCTTCTGCGATCGCAACGTCTGAATCGTCCCTCGAGGCAACACCAGCGCACGGTCGTCCGTCGTGTGAACAGTGGTGACCTCACCGGCTGTCTCCAGCGACGACGCTTCCATGTCCTCGTGCAGGAACGCAACGTGCAACGGCTTATCAGGCACCACTTTCCACACCGCGCTCCAGGCAATCTGCACGCGGCCCATGTAGGTCGTGTCGAACAGAATTTTTCCGTTTTCCATTTTGGCGATCTTGCCGGTGATCGTGTCACCATTGCTCAGGACAACTTGATCCGCATGAGCAAATACGCACCAACAAACCACCGCGGTCACAACTGCAATGCGAATGAACGAGTGACGTGCCATTGTTTCAATCTTAACGAATTGTGATGGTCCACGCCGTACTTGAACCCAGGATTCTGTCGCCTGCCGGCGCACATCATGTAAATCATTCCATCCCGGTCCCCACCGGGTTACAATTTCCCGGCCCATTCCATGCACATAGACCACGAACAATTCCGCATCCTTCTCTGGTTCGCGAACTATGCCCTGGCACTGCTCTGTTTCGGGTTCATCCTTTATCGTCGCGCCTGGCGCACCCATCAGGCTTTCGCCTGGTATCTCGGCATCGTATGCGCCAAGACCGTGGTCATGATGTACGTCTATTTTCGTCAACCGAACGGCTATTTGGCTGCATACTGCGTCAGCGACGTAGTTGAAACGGTCTTGACGATGTTGATTATTCGCGAGATTTACAATGACGTCTTTCGCCCTTATGACGCCATACCGCGCGACACTGGCTCTGTCATTGCCAGTCTTGTTCTCGTCGTATCTCTGCTCATAACTCTTTATCTTTCCCGCGGAGTTCTGACCGGTGCCAGTCCGATCTGGGCGTTTTTTTACAGCCTTGACACCGTGGTCAACGTGGCCGTGGTGGCGGCGTTCCTCTTTGTCATGTTTTTTGCCGCATTGTTCGGGCTTTCGTGGAACCCTCGCACGCGGGCAATCGCCTATGGCTGTCTCGTCAACTGGGCAGGACAGCTGATTTGCACTGTGCTCATCTGGGCTTCTTCTTGGAGCCTTCCTACAAAAGATGCCATTGCAATCGCAGGCGCGATCCCCTTTGTCGTGTGTGCGGTGATCTGGCTTTCGCATTTCACCCGTCCTGACCGCCCCCGTCCGGAGCCGTCGCTCGACCAACTCCGCCGCCTCTCTCATCTCAACACCTCCATGAGCAACATTCTTAAGCCGCTCAAAGCGGCTGGGCTGGGTCGCTAACGCGCTCGGGGAGATGCGTAGAAAAAAGATGCTACCCAAACGATCGATACTCCGACTTATCGCGCTGTGCGCGATGCTCTCCACGAGCGTGCGGTTGTTCGCGCAGAATGCCTACGATCAGCCCTGGCGTCCGCAATTCCACTTCACGCCGGCGCGGAACTTCATGAACGATCCCAACGGGCTGGTCTTCTATAAGGGCGAGTATCACCTCTTCTATCAATACAATCCCGAGGGCAACACCTGGGGCCACATGAACTGGGGCCACGCCTTCACGGCCACGCTGGTTCATCACTACCTGCGCGGCTCGAATCTAGCGACGATGAACGATGCCGCAAACCGGATGGGAGCATGGATCGCGAGCGTGCCGGGCGCAACGCCCGCAGCCAACCCAGTGCAAATAGAGAAAGCGCGCGCCACCGTCGACGGGTAAGCCGCAACAGGTCGTCGCAAAGCCCCTGTATCGTCCATTTTTCGCCACACTCACCTCTGTGACATTCGCACTTGCCACACTTCCGTGCCAGATGATGAACTCCCGCATTGGCGCAAAAGCGCCAAGGAGAGCCACGGTCACGCTTTTGCGCGCAGGAAAGCGAGCAGCACACCGCGGCTTCCAGCTATCAGGAGGATCGTCCCTCAATGAATGAGGCCGAAACAAAGTCCCTGCCACTGAACGCCTACGAGCCCCTACAGCCCGGTGAAACCTATTCGCCGATCGTTCCCGCGAGCGCGAAGATGAAGGAACTTACGCCGCGCTCAATCGGCTGGGGTGTTTTCCTTTGCATCATCTTCACCGTTGCTTCGGCCTACTCCGGACTGAAGGTGGGCCAGGTGATGGAGTCCGCCATCCCCATCTCCATCCTGGCGATCGGACTCGCACGCGTTTATTCGCGCCGCTCGACGGTGCTGGAAAACGTGATCATTACAGGCATCGGCGGCGTTGCCGGTTCGGTGGTGGCCGGAGCGATCTTTACTCTTCCCGCGCTGTACATCCTCCACCTCGATCCGCACCCGGTGCAGACCATCTTCATCGGCCTGGCCGGCGGATGCATGGGCGTGCTCTTCCTCATCCCGTTGCGCCGCTACTTTGTGCGTGAAATGCATGGCATGCTTCCCTACCCCGAGGCGACGGCGATCACGGAAGTCCTCGTCACCGGCGAGAAGGGCGGTTCGCAGGCGAAGCTGCTGTTGCAGGCGACAGCCATTTCCGGCATCTACGATTTCTTCGTCACCACCTTCCATGTCTGGAAGGAGTTCGTGGATTTCCAGTACATCCCGGTGATGCGTACGCTGACTGACCGCGCGCGCATGGTCTTCAACTTCGACGCGATCAGCTTCATCCTCGGTTTGGGCTACGTGATGGGATTGCGCAGTTCGATGATTCTGTGCGCCGGCGGCGTGCTCTCCAACTTCGTGCTGGTGCCGCTGATCTGGATGATCGGCGGACACTTTGCCGCCGCGGTTTATCCCGGGACGATACCCATCTCCAACATGAGCGCGGTGCAGATTTATCGCAGCTATGTGCGCTTCATCGGAGTTGGGGCAATTGCCACGGCCGGAATCTTCGGCATCATCAAATCGCTGAGGATCGTAGCCAACTCGTTCGGTATCGCCATGCGCGTTTTTCGCCACGGCGAATCCAACAACACCGAGCGCACCGACCGCGACGTTCCAATGATCGGCATCTTTCTCGGCGTAGTGCTTGGAGCCATCGGCGTGGGCGTGTTCCTGGGACGGCTGCCGGTGACGTGGACGGTTGTCGGGATAGGACTCCTGCTGACGCTATTGTTCTCCTTCTTCTTTACGTCGGTTGCGGCGAATGCGATCGCCACCACGGCGCGCAATCCTGTCTCCGGGATGACGATGCTCACGATCATCATCTCGTGCGTTGTCCTGCTTCGCTTCGGACTCTCCGGAACAACCGGCATGTTCTTTGTCATGGCGATTGCTGGAATGGTCTGCACCGCATTGTCGGTCTCTGGACAGACAATCACCGACCTGAAAACCGGCTACTGGATTGGCTCGACACCGGCCGCACAGGAGAAGGCGAAATTCATCGGCGTGATTGCCGCGGCAGCCGTGGCCGGACTCACCATCGTCATGCTGGCGCGCGCATTCCAGTTCGGTGAAGCGTTGCCCGGCGACTTGCGTCCGGTGCTGGCTTCTCCGCAGGCTTCGATCATGAAAGAACTGGTTGAGGGCTTCATGAGCCGTCAACCGGTCGCATATATTCTGTTTGGCGCCGGCGCCATGATCGCACTCGTTCTGGAGATGCTCGGCCAGCCGTCGTTGATCTTCGCGCTGGGAATGTATCTTCCGCTCGAATTGAACACACCAGCACTGGTTGGGGGGTTTCTGGCACACTATCTCAACAAGCGCTCAGAGCGCACCGGTGGAGAACACGGCAGAAGCATTCGTGAACGTGGAGTGATTATCGCGTCGGGACTGATGGCGGGCGGCGCGCTGGGAGGCGTGTTCGGCGCGGCGCTACGACTCTTCCCCTGGTATAGGGAGGACCTGATCCAGACGCCGTTCTACCTCTACGATCCCATTTCGCAATCGGTCTCGGCACTCATGTTTGTCGCCCTCTGCCTCTATGTGTGGTTCGGGTCGATGAAGAAGAATAAGGAGGCTTAATGGACCAGATTTCCCGATTCATCGCCGACGCAGTCCTCGGCATCGACACCCTCTGGGGCGGCGATGTCATGTGTCCCTCCGGAACCGGACGGTTCATCGCCGACTCCTGGTTTTCCGACGAACCGCTGCCCGTCGCTTACACGACCACATCGGCGGCACGCGTGCGTGCGACCGGCGGGGTGTCCGGCAAGCAGATCGATCGCGAAGCAATGGAAGCCTATCTGCGCGAAGTCAACCTTCCAGCGGCTATCGCGGGAGTTCGCGCCGAGGCCGCGAAAGTCGCCAGCCTGCGCGGCAAATATCTCAACGGGCTCGCGCTCTGCCTGGAAGTCATGTGGGACCTTGCCATGGAAATTCTCGGCAAGGGCGCACCCGTCCCTTACGCGAGATGCGTCGAGGCTTCCACGGGACGGCCGCCGGAGCCATCGCAGCCGGAAGCCAAACGGAAACGAGTCGCCGAGTTGCTCGCCCGCGCCGGACATCCTTCATCGACGCCGGATTCCCTGCTGCAAGCCGTCGATGCATGGCGCCACGCGCGCAACATCCCCATGGCATCGGTGCGAACCCTGAGCAGCGCGGTGATCGCCTACTACGATCGCCTCAGTGAAAAGCATCTTGCGCCCTACCTGCCGAAAGAGCTCATGCAGGTCCCGCG
Source organism: Acidobacteriota bacterium (assembly GCA_021779935.1). Taxonomy (GTDB): domain Bacteria; phylum Acidobacteriota; class Terriglobia; order Terriglobales; family Acidobacteriaceae; genus JAJXZT01. The sequence continues at coordinate 43,089 of JAJXZT010000048.1, read as the reverse complement.
CGCCAATATCGATTTCCTGCCGATCAAGGATGCATGGTTCTCCGGCTCCATGAACTACGTGGGACGCGCTCGCAACCAGGATGGCTCCCCGCAATATGAAGCGACGTACGAAATCAACGCGTCGCTGCAAATCTCCGTCCCGGAGTTTTACCAGCTCATCAGCCACGAGGTCGTCCCGGGACACGTCACCACATTTGCCTATCTTCAGAATCTCTACGTCCGCGGGCTCGCCGGCTTCGAGGCATCAGTCCTCACCATGAACACACGCGCGGCAACACTGTTCGAGGGCATCGCCAACAACGCAATCCTCATCGCGCATGGCGTCACGGAAGTGGAACAGTTGCCCGACGAGGATTTGCAGATTGGCGTGCTGCTCGCGCTCTTGCAGGATGACGCGAAGAACCAGTCGTCGTACCTGACGTGGGGAAAAGGCATGAAGCGTGAAGAAGTCGCGATAACTCTTCGCCGCGATTTCCTGGTGAGCGAAGAGCGCGCAGACAAGCTTTCCGGCGCATGGGGACAGCATCCGCTGCTGGGGCGCATGTACCTGCCGGCCTATCGCTCCGGCACCGAACGTGTCGCGGCCCTGCGTCGCAGGGTTCCGCCCGAGCGCGTATTGCCGGCCCTCTATGGATGCAACGGTTTGGTGGACATGGAAACCGCGGAAGAGTTGTTGGCCGGAAAATAGTTTTGGTATCGATGTAACAACCCCGGGGCATTTCGCTCCGGGGTTTCATTTTCCAGCAGGCTGCGTGCGCGCAAAATCGATATAGCCTCGCTGCGGATCGGTGGAAATCAACTTTACGCGTAGCTTGTCGCCGACATCCACTCCCTGCTGTCCTTGCGCCAGCATTCCTTCCACGTGCGGCTTCAGGATGCGCACGTAGGTTCCGTGCGCGGTTACGCCGCTCACGATCGCGTCAAACTCCTCGCCGATGCGGTGGCTCATCACCGTAGCCGCGATTCTCTTCGACAATTCGCGCTCCACCTTGCGTGCCTGGTCCTGCTTCACTGTGCAGTTCCGTGCAACCTCGGCGAGCGCATCGTCCGAGTATGGCGACGATTGATTCGTGAACATCGCCTTCAGCAGGCGTTGGGTGACAAGGTCGGCGAAGCGACGGTTCGGCGCCGTGGAATGCGTGTAGTCTTCGACGGCCAGGCCGAAATGTCCCTGCGGAGGATCGCCCGCACGCTCCAGGACGTACTCGCCCGGGCCCATCAGTTTGATTACCGCAAGCGACAGGTCGGCAAAGTGATCGGGATCGGCGGCCTTGCGCCTCGTCAGAAAATCGCTGAGCGCCTTTGAATCCGGCGTCGCGGGGAGCTTTTCGTCATGGCGCGCGGCCAACTCCACGATGCGATCCCAGCGCTTCGGCGTCTTGACCACGCGCCGGATCGACGACACTTTTTTCGCTTCCAGCGTGCGCGCCACCACTTCGTTTGCAGCGATCATGAAATCTTCGATCAGCTCTGACGCGCGAGTTCGTTCTTCTTTCACCAGGTCCACGATGTGTCCGTCGTCCACCACCGGACGCGCTTCCGTGCTTTCAATATCCAGGGCGCCATGGCGATACCGCTCCAGTTTCAACGCCTGCGCCGCCTCATCCTGCAATCTGAGCTGTTGCTGCAACTCGCTGGACGCAGCGACTTTCGCCGGCGCGTCGGCGTTGCCTTCCAGCCACGTGCCCACTGCGTTGTACGTCAGTTGCGCCTTGTTGCGAATCACGGCGCGATAGATATCGCTCGCGCCGATGTGGCCGTCGCCATTGACAACGAACTCGATGACGATGCCCAGCCGATCTTCGTTTTCAAGCAACGACGTAACGCCCGTTGAAAGCTCCTCGGGCAGCATGGGAAACACGAGAACGCCGGTGTAAACCGTCGTCGTCTCTTTCGCCGCATGCAAATCAATGGCAGTGTCTTTTGCCGCGCAAGTATCAACGTCCGCAATACCGACGAGCACCTTGATGGTTCCGTCGGGCAGCCGTTGCGCAAACTCGATCTGGTCGAGATCGCGCGAAGTATCGTTATCGATCGATGACCACAAGAGTCCGCGGAGATCGCGAATCTCCCCATTGGACGCAACTCTGGGCGGGATCGCAGCGAGCGCCTCCACCTCTTGCCTCACTTCTGGAGAAAACTCCGGCTCGAAGCCGTGCTCGATCATGATCTGGTTGGCGATGGTGCTGAGGTCGACGCGGGAAGCACGATTAAAGTGGCTCATGTTGTTTGAAGAGTTCTACGGAATAAGAACATAGCATGCCGCGACGCTATTCGGCCCCATGAGCCACTCCGAAAATAGCATAAAAGTTTTAGCTCCCTGCCGTGTGATGTGAGTCACGGCAGCACGGGTCTTCCCTGCCGACAATAGGGACGCGCCGATTGCGCAGGAGAAGAGCATGGAAGCCTTCCGTCATCACGTATTCGTTTGCTCGCAGCAAAAACCCGAGGGCGTAACGTCGTGCGCGGCCGCCGGTTCTGCGCGCATCTTCGACACGCTCAACCTGGAACTGCGCAAGCAGGGACTCGACGACGACGTGCAGGTCACAACCTGCGGCTGCATGGGTCTTTGCGATCACGGCCCGGTGATGATCGTTTATCCGGAAGGCACCTGGTATCGCGGCGTAAAAACCGAGGACGTTGCCGAAATCGTGGAGTCGCATCTCCACTCCGGCAGGCCCGTGGCGCGGCTGGTGTGGAACGATGCTCCCGCGATGAAGGCCGCCGCGCTTGAGCATCGCGACCACGTCCGCGCCATGATGCAGGCGCGCGACCGTGCCGGTATCATGCCCGATCCGCTCAATGACATGATCCGCGGCTACATGCCCAGCCGCGCAATCCTCACTGCGCTCGAACTCGACCTGTTCACCGCCGTCGGCAATGGCGGCTCCCCCGAGGTGGTTGCCGCAAAAGCGAATGCCAACCCGCGCGCCACTGAGATGCTGCTGAATTCGCTGGTGAGTCTCAAGCTGCTGGAAAAGAAGGACGGCGTCTTCTCCAACACACCTCTCAGTTCGCGCTATTTTGTCGAGGGATCAAAAGATAATGCGCGCGGCGGTCTTCTGCACACGGCACACATCTGGCATCGCTGGTCCACTCTTACGGACTGCGTGCGCGCCGGAACTTCCGTCAGCCAGCGTGGCTCTGACAGTTCGTGGACAGAAGCTTTCATAGCCGCCATGGACCGCAACGCGAAAGAGCGCGCACGTCATGTGGTCAAGGCTGTCGCCGCGAACGGCATTCGTCGCATCCTCGATCTTGGCGGCGGGTCCGCTGCATACTCCATCGCGTTCGTCAGCGAACTCCCGGGCGCGCACGCTGACATTCTTGATCTGCCGGACGTTGTGCCCCTCACGCGCAGCTACATCGGCAAAGCCGGTCTCTCCGGCCGCATCACCGCTCGCGCCGGCAGCATGCTGACGGATCCGTTCGGCGAAAACTATGACCTCGTTCTGCTCAACGCGATATGTCACATGTTTTCCGAGGAGCAGAACCGCGCGATTTTCCAACGGGCGTGCGCGGCACTCGCACCGGGCGGAAGGCTCGTCGTGCAGGACTTCATTCTGGAAGCGGACAAAACCGCGCCGCAGTTCGCCGCGTTGTTCTCGCTGAATATGCTGGTGGGAACACAAGCTGGAAGCAGCTACAGCGAACCAGAGTACGAACAGTGGATGAAAGCCGCAGGCTTCGCGAAGGTGGAACGGGTTCGCCTGCCTGGCCCCAGCGGATTGATGATCGCCACGCGATAGCTATAGCTCGCGCGGAATCGACTCCCGCAGCGTCCGCTGCAATTCCGCGCTCAGCTTCTCGCCATCTTTCGTGAGATAGAAGACGTCGATGGCCATCTGGCCTTCGGTGTCGATCAAGGCGACATGGATGTCGCAACCTTCTTCGGCAATCCTTGTGCTTACCTTGTGCAGCAGACCAGGGCGATCCGTGGCGATCAGTTGCAACAGAGTGCTGTGAGAAGAACACTCGTTGTTGAATTCCACTTTCGTCGCCACGATTGTTTTTGCTGCTTTCGTTTCAGGCTTCATCCTTCCCCTCATCAACGCCTGCAACGGAAGAAACCCGGTGAGCACATCGCACACGCTTTTCTGGAAACGCTCCCACTCCGAGAGATTCAACTCCAGCGTCCTGAACCTGTCCGTGAAATAGAAGGTGTCGACCACTAGTCCCGCGGCGTTGGAAAACGCGTCCGCCTTGACGATGTTCATGCCCCACGCGGCGAGCGTTCCGGCCACGTTGGCAAACATCATCGGACGATCGTTGCCGACGATTGCCAGCTCGAACAGCGACCCTTCACGGTTCAGCTTTACCTGCACGTTCTTGCCGGAAACCAGCGCCGCCATCTCCACGTGCGCGGCAATCTCTTCCGCCGAGTGCAATCCGAGATAACGCTGCGGCATGCCTTCCATGAAGCGCCGCAGGCGCTTTCCCAGGCGTGGAGCCAGCAATTTGATGCGTGCAATCTGCTCGCTGTCTTCCGGGGCATGAATGCGGTCGTCGTCCACGGAACGGTTGAGATGGTTTGACGTTGCGATATAAAGCTGCCACAAGTTCTCGGCCTTCCACGGCGACAGCGCGTCCTTGTGCACCGCCTTGATGTCCGCATAGGTCAGCAACAGCAGCATTTTCAACCGCTCCGGCGTGCTCACCGTGTTTGCAAACTCGCGCACGCTCTCCGCGTCGAAGATATCGCGCCTCATCGCCGCCGACATCGCGAGGTGATTGCTCACCAGGAAGTCCACGGTCTCGATCTTCTTCGTGGCCACTCCGAGACTTTGCAGCCGGGCCCGCGCGATCTCCGCGCTTCTGGTGACGTGATTCTCGCCGGGGAATCCCTTGCCGACGTCGTGCAACAGAAGCGCGGCGAACAACACTGCTGGATCTTCCAGCTCCTCCAGCACACCGGAGAAGCAACGCTCCCAATCGGACTCCGGTTCGCGCAGGCGATGCACCGTGTCGATCGCCAGGAAGGTGTGCTCGTCCACCGTGTACTGGTGGTAGAGATCGCGCAACACCAGCGCATCTATCTCGTAAAATTCCGGCACCATCAGCGTAAGCACTCCCAGCCGCTGCATCGTCCGCAGTGCATCGGCGGCATGGGGTTTCACCAGGATCGACGACAAATATCGCCACCACTCAATGTATGGCGCCAGACTTTGCGTCACGTCCCTCAGCGCTTCTTCCATCCGCCGCTCCGCCGCCCACGACAACGGAATCCCGTGTTGCGCCACGAATTCAAAGGCGCGCAACATCAGGTCCGGATCAGTCACGGCCGACGGTTGCTGAAAATAGACATGATCGTTTGCCACTGAAAAATCGGCGTTGGAAACTCGTGCGCGCCAGTTCCGGAATTGCCGGTAGAGCGACGACTGCACGGCGGCAACCTGCTCATGCAGCAGCGATGACAGATAGGCAATGCTGCGCGCGTGCCGGAAATAGGCGCGCATCCACGATGCCGCATCGACTCCGGCGGTCTGCACTCCGATGCCGCGTGACGCGGCGATCTCCTGCGCCTCCCACGAAAGCGTGTTATCGTCGCGGCCGTTTTGATAGTGGAGGAAGCACCGCACCGAGCATAGGAATTCGAACGCCTGCGCCGTCTTCTCCCGCAGTGAGTCGGGAAATGCCGTTTCAGGTGAAGTCCATCCTCGCTTGTCCGCCAGCGACTTCAGCAGTGCAAGCCAACATGCCTGGTGATGATCGCGTAAACCTCCGACGCCCTCTTTCACGTTCGGCGCAAGATGAAAGATCGTGTTTCCGAACTTCGTCTTGCGCTCTTCGTTCACTTCGATCAACCGCTGCAGAATCGTCTGCGATTCACGCTGCACGAGCGTGGGAATGGTCTTGTCGTGAAGTTGATCGAAGAGCTCACGGCTGCCGGCGACGAACCTGCAATCGAGCAACGAGATGCTGAACTCGACGTTGTCCGTGCGAAATTGATTGCAGTCCGCAAGTGTGCGCGTTGTGGGGCTGACGCGCAGTCGCCCGTCCCACAACTCCTGGCAGAGCGAACGGATGCGGTCCTTGAAATCCTGCCCTGGAAGCTGCTTCTCGAAAAGGAAGAGTAGATCGACGTCGGAGTGCGGAAAGAGCGCGCCGCGTCCATAGCCGCCAATCGCGATCATCGCCACGGCATCGGAGTCTCCCAGCGCGGGCGCCACGTGCGTCCTCCACAATTGCAGAACCAGTCCATCCACCAGTTCAGTGCGGGCCAGCAATGCCTCCGCGCCGCTGCCGCTCGCCATGAACTGTTCGCGTATCCGCGCAGACTCCCGCTCGTAGGTGTCCTTGATCAAAGCGAGATTGGAAGCCGCTGACATAATGAGAATTCCATTCAGGCCGTGCGGGAGTTCAAACCCCGATCACAGCGCGCTGGGACCGCGCTCGTCGTTGCGAATGCGGATCGCGTCGTCAATCCTTGAGAGAAATATTTTGCCGTCGCCGATCTTGCCGGTACGGGCGGCATCGGCCATGGCCCTCACCACCTCTTCCACGCGTTCGTCGGCCACCACAAGTTCGAGCTTGAGCTTCGGCAGCAGATCGACCGAGTATTCGCGGCCACGATAGAACTCCGTATGGCCTTTCTGACGGCCATGGCCGCGGGCTTCGATCACCGTCATGCCGTCAATACCGATGGCCAGCAGGGCATCTTTCACGGCGTCAAGCTTGGAGGGTTGAATGATTGCTTCTACTTTTGTCATCGCGTCCTTGTCCAATACTGTATTGCTTCGGGCAATTCATCGCACTGAAACTACCGGGCGGAGGTCTCCCAGTAATAGCCTTCTTCGCCGTGCTGTGTGACGTCCAGTCCTTCGGTCTCGTGCTCGACTGAAACCCGCAGGCCGATCAGTTTATCGACCGCGAACAATATCGCCAGCGTACCGCCGATGGCGAGCGTCCAGGCCATTGCGACTCCAATTGTCTGGTTCCACAACTGGCGAAAATTCCCGTCGATCACTCCCACGGCAAGCGCGTGACCTCCGGCATCCTTAAAGATCGGGTTGATGGCCTTCGATGCGAATATTCCCGTCAGCAATGCTCCCAGCGTTCCGCCGGCGCCGTGCACTCCAAATGCATCCAGCGTATCGTCATACCCGAACATCGACTTCACCTTGCTTACCATGAGGAAGCAGAAAACACCGGCCATCAGACCAATCAACATCGCCGCCATGGGACCGACGAAACCGGCGGCGGGCGTGATGGCCACCAGCCCGGCAACCGCGCCGGAGATGGCTCCCAGGGCGCTGGGCTTGCCATGATGAACCCACTCGGCAGCGCCCCAGCCAATCACCGCCGCGGCCGCCGCAAACTGCGTCGCGACGAATGCACTGGTCGCCAGCGGTCCGGCGGAGAGTGCGCTGCCCGCGTTGAAGCCAAACCATCCCACCCATAACATGCAGGCGCCGATAAAGCTGAGCACCACGCTGTGCGGCGGCATGGGCTCGCGCGGATATCCAACACGCTTGCCAAGATAAAGAGCGCACACCAGCGCGGAAACTCCTGAAGTGATGTGGACCACGGTTCCACCGGCAAAGTCGAGCGTCGGAATTCTTCCGCCCAGCGTTGCGTTCAGCAGCCCGCCCTTGCCCCAGACCATGTGCGCCATGGGCGCATAAACAACGATGGACCAGAGGACAAGAAATACGGCCATCGCGCTGAACTTCATTCTTTCGGCAAATGCACCGGTGATCAGCGCCGGCGTAATGATGGCAAACATCAACTGGTAGACCATAAAGGTCTGCAACGGAATCGTCGCCGAATACGCCGCATCGGGAGCCGCTCCCACGCCACGCAGAAACATGTGGTGGAACCCTCCGATGAAGAAATTTCCTCCGCTGAAGACAAGGCTGTAGAGGATGATTCCCCAGGCAACCGTGATCAGCGCCATCATTGAGAAACTCTGCATCATCACGGACAACACATTTTTCTTCCGCACCAGCCCGCCGTAAAACAGCGCGAGCCCCGGGCCGGTCATCATCAGCACAAGGGCCGAACAAACCAGCATCCATGCGTTGTCGGCCGAGCTTTTGGCGCTGGCAACGCTTGCTTCCAATTGTGCAATCCGCTCGGCCTGCGTGTTATTGCCAACCACAACAGGCGAAGCCACGGGAGTCACGGCCTGTGCCGCGGCAAAAGGACAGTTTGCGGCCAGCACGGCTCCCAGCAGTACACCGAGATAGGCACTTCGCATCTTAGAGTTTCAGGGCTCCTAAACCATTCACTGCTACCGCGCTATGGAAAAACTGATTCCTATCTTCTTACTAGGCCCTCTGGCGCGAGGGAAATCCAAAGTCTTTATGGCGGCTATCAACGTTTGTTATGGCAGGAAGGTGTGTGCTTTGAGTGCATATTCACCGGCCCTTGCGGTGGATTCGCCGCCGCGCCTCGAAGCTTGCGCTCAACGTTGCTCTCAACAATGAGCCGGTTGGTGTTGTATACTCCGGCGGAAATGCGCCTCCGACTAATCTTCTTCCTCCTCTGCTCCGTTTCGTTCGCATATGCATCAGCCCCGGCTGGAATTCCACGTGAACTGGCGCGCGAACGCGCCACCGAAATTTCCGGTTTGCGTTATCGCGTGTCGTTCACTCTCACGCCGCATGCATCCACGACGGCTGGGAGCGAAGAGCTGCGATTCACGCTGAAAGCCCCGGTGCCGGTGCTGCTCGACTACCGCGATGGGTCCATCGGCAGCCTGACCGTGAATGGCGCTTCGGTGCCTGCGGTCATCGATAACGGACACATCGAGCTGCCCGCCGCGAAGCTGGTGGCTGGAGAAAATGTGGTCAAGGTCGAGTTCACCTCGCACGTCGCACCGGCGGGAAAGCCGATCACCAGCTTCGAAGATCGCGACGACAATTCGGAATACATTTACACGCTCTTCGTCCCGATGGACGCCAGCATGGCGTTCCCGTGTTTTGACCAGCCGGACCTGAAGGGCCGTTTCACGCTCACTCTCACGGCGCCCAGCGACTGGACGGTTATCTCCAACACCGACGCCGCCTCGCATGAATCGCTGGGTGCGGCGACGCGGACAGTTTTCGGAGAGACGCATCCCATCAGCACGTATCTTTTCGCGTTCGCCGCCGGACCGTTCCGAAAAGTGCACGACACGCCCGGCCTCCCGGGACTCTATGTCCGCAAGTCGCAGCTCAAGCGGGCGGAAACCGAAGCGCCGGAGGTGCAGGAGATTGCCGCGAAGGGGATCACGTATCTCTCGAATTATTTTGCGCAGCCATTTCCATTTCCCAAGTACGACATGGTGCTTATTCCCGGTTTCCCATACGGCGGCATGGAGCACGCCGGAGCGACGTTTCTCAATGAGCAGTCGGTGCTCTTCCGCACGGCGCCGACACACACGGATCTTCTCGGACGCGACATCCTTGTGCTGCACGAACTCACGCATCAGTGGTTCGGCGATTTCACCACCATGCGCTGGTTCGACGATCTCTGGCTGAAGGAAGGCTTCGCGCAATACATGGACTACAAGGCGCTCGATGACATCCGCCCGCAGGATCATGTCTGGAAGCGCTTCTACGAAAGCATCAAGCCCGCCGCCTACGCCATCGACTCCACCAAGGGCACGACGCCGATTTACCAGGACATTCCGAATCTCAAGGATGCAAAATCCGCTTATGGTGCCATCGTTTACTCCAAGGCGCCCGGCGTGCTCAAGCAACTCGATTATGTTCTTGGCCCGACGAAGTTCCGCGACGGCCTGCGCCTTTACCTGAAGGAACACGCATACGGCAACGCCAACTGGAACGATCTTGTGCATGCCTTTGAGCGCGTCTCCGGACGCTCGCTCGGGACGTGGGCCGACATGTGGATTCGCCACCGCGGCATGCCGCAGGTCGACGTCGCATGGCAATGCAGCAGCGGGCGGCTCTCCAGCTTCACGCTTTCGCAGCACGATGTTCTCGACGAGGGCGGAATCTGGCCCATCGCCACGCAAGTCGTCCTCAGCTATGGCAACGTCCAGCCGCTGCGCCGGCGCGTGGAGCTCAACACGAAGTCTGAATCCGTTCGGCAACTCGTCGGCGCGCGCTGCCCGCAATATGTTTTCGCCAATGATCAGGACTACGCATATGGACGCTTCCTGCTCGACTCGCGCAGCCGTCCCGTCGTGATGCGTGAACTCGGCCAGACGCACGACATCTTCCGGCGCACTCTGCTGTGGGGATCGCTGTGGGATTCCGTGCGCGTCGCGGAGCTAGCTCCCCGCGATTACATTGCGCTTGCCGTGCGACTGCTTCCCAAGGAAACCGACGAGTCGCTGACCCAGAGCCTGATCGCTCGAACCGTCACCGCAATGCATCGCTACGTGAACCCGGCGACGCGTCGCCAGTTCGTGCCCGCCATGGAGAACCTCGCCGCCGATCGCATGGTGCATTCGCCGGAACAGGGTTTGCGCATCGTCTGGTTCCGCGGACTGCGCGCGGTGGCCGAAACGCAAAAAGGCCGTGCCGACCTGAAAGAGCTGCTGGACGGCAAGCTCGCCATCCCCGGCGTGCAGCTTCGTTCGCTCGATCGCTGGAACCTGGTGACGACGTTGATCGCGCTCAACGATCCGGACGCGAACGCCATCTTCCGCGCGGAACAGCAGCGCGACAAGGGCGGAGAAGCGCTCAAGTTCGCCTACGTTGCCGAGGCCGCCCGTCCCGATGCGGCGACAAAGAAGAAGTACTTCAACGATTACCTCCACGATCCCACTCGCCAGGAAGACTGGATTCAGCAGAGCCTGGGCGCTTTCAATTACTGGAACCAGTCCGCTCTCACCGAGCCTTATCTCAAGCCTTCGCTCGAGGCGCTGCCGCAGATCAAGCGCGACCGGAAGATTTTCTTCCTGGTCGCCTGGCTTGATGCTTTCATTGACGGGCAGCAATCTCCGGAGGCGCAGAAGCAGGTGTATTACTTCCTCAACACAAGTCATCTCGACCAGGACCTGCGCCTGAAGATATTGCAATCGGTGGACGAGCTGGATCGCACAGTGAAAATCAGGCAGAAATTTCCCGACTAGAGCGTCGCGGCGATTTCGGAGCACTCCACCTTTGCAAGGCCGATGGCAAAGCAAAGGTGGAGTGCTTCATGTCATGCGGTGGGGCTGCCCGATCTGCGTGAATCCGCGACCGCCGCCTTGTTTACCATCTTCCCTGTTGACGGCTTTGCAGAGTACACTCCTAGTTCCACAAACTTTTAGACGAGAGGACGCACCGTGAGCAGAACTCCTGGCTATTCGCTGGACGAGATTGACTGGAAGATACTGGAACACATCCAGGACAATGCCCGCATTCCGTTTGCCGAACTTGGCCGTCGCGTGCGCCTCTCGACTCCCGCCGTCGCGGAGCGTGTCCGCCGGCTTGAGGATGCAGGCGTCATCGTGGGCTACCGCGCGCAGATCGATCCCGGAAAAGTCGGCTATCCGGTACAGGCATTTATCCGCGTGAATGTCGTCGGCGAAAAACTTTCCAAGTTCGTCGAGCTCATCTCGCGATGCCCTGAAGTGCTGGAGTGTCACCGCGTTACCGGCTCCGAATCGTTTGTCATCCGCGTCGCGGTGGAGAACATCAACCACCTGGAATATGCCATTGATTCGCTGATGCCCTACGTCGCAACCACCACTTCCATGATCCTTTCGTCGCCCCTCACCTGGGCGCCAGTCAAGCCTCGTGTCAAGGACCCGAAATCAGTTTCCGGACGTCGCCAGGAGTAGCCTGCGCGGAGACTGATCCGATTCTTCACCCACATTAGGTTTTCGGCAGGCCACTCCTGACATTGTGAAGTGAAACGTTCGTCTCGCTTAATCTCCGGGATGTACCTTCACACCTCAGCGTCCTAAAATTTAGGTGCCCATTGGAGGGACGCATGGAGCGCCCATTAATTTATCTTGATAATGCTGCAACGGTCTGGCCGAAACCTGAAAATGTTTACCACTTCATGCTGGATTTCTATCGCTCGACCGGCGTAAATCCCGGACGCAGCGGTTACGACCTTGCGCAGGAGGCCGGATCGCTGCTCGACAGGCTGCGTGCCCGCCTCACCAAATTTTTCGGTGGCGACGTGGACGCTCCCGAACGTCTCTGCTTCGGATACAACGCAACCGACGCCATGAACCTCGTCATTCCGGGCCTGCTGTCGCGTGGCGATCATGTCATCACGACGAACCTGGAACACAATTCGGTCATTCGCCCAATAAACCATCTCGTCCGCGAAGAAGGTGTTGAGGCCACGTACATTCCGTTCAACACACAAGGCTTCGTGGAACCCGATGCCATCCGCAAGGCGATCCGCGGGAACACCCGTGCCGTCATCGTCAACCACGGGTCCAACGTCATCGGGACGATTCAGCCCATCGCGGAAATCGGTCGGATTTGCCGCGAACGCGGCATCACCTTCGTCATTGACACCGCGCAGACCGCCGGCGTCATTCCCATCAACATGAAGGAGATGAACGTCGATGTGCTCGTCTTTACCGGGCACAAGGCCCTGATGGGAGCCATGGGGATTGGTGGCTTCTGCATCCGCAAGCACGTCAACCTGCGACGCACCCGCGCCGGCGGCACCGGCGTGCGCTCGGCCGATCCGTACCACATCGAAGAATATCCGTGGCGCATGGAGTTCGGCACGCCAAACATGGTGGGGATCGCGGCTCTCTGGGCCGGACAGGAGTGGCTCGACGAAAAAGGGATCGGTAATGTCTACGCCCACGAGATGAAACTGGCTCGCAGGCTCGTCGATGGCCTGCGCAAGATCGACAAGGTTCGCGTCTATTGCTGCGAATCGCTGGAAGATCATCTCTCTACTGTATCGATGAATATCGATGGAATGGACGCCGCGAATGTCGGCGTGATGCTTGATGTCGATCATGGCGTCGCCACGCGCACCGGCCTGCACTGCGCTCCGCTGGTTCACGAACAGCTCGGCACCGCAAATATTCATGGCTCCGTGCGTTTCTCCATCGGCGCATTCAATACCGAGGAGGAAATCGACGCCACGATCAAGGGAGTGGAGGCCATCAGCCGCTGGCTCGATACGCGCCGCTCGCGGCCGGCCGCGGGAGCGCCCGCCGTATCGAACTAATGGATACATGCGATATTTATCGTCGACCAAAGCAAGTTCAAGGGTGACGTGAAGAATGCCGGTCATTGAGATTCGTGGTCATAAGTACGAAGTGGATGAAGACGGGTTTCTGCAATCGCCTGAAGCCTGGAACGAAGAGGTGGCATGTGATTTCGCCACTACCGAAGGTATTGCCGGCATGACCGAAGACCACTGGAAAGTGGTGCACTACATGCGGAGCTACTGGCAGGAAAACAACTCGGTCCCGCTGGCGCGTAAACTCTGCAAAGAAACTGGCTTCACGCTTCAGCAGCTTTACGACCTCTTCCCCTCCGGCCCCGTCAACGGAGCCTGCAAACTGGCCGGCCTGTCCAAGCCTCCGTCTTGCGCCTGAAAAAGTGGAATTCGGAAAGGGGAACACCTGTCTCCAGACAGCCGCTCCTTCCATACACGGCTGTTGCGCCCATGATCTGCCCTGAACTTGGGAGTAATGGCATACAGGAATGCTCTGTAGAAGAATAAGGAAGTCTGGCGGAGAGAGTGGGATTCGAACCCACGTTAGAGTTTCCCCTAAACACGCTTTCCAAGCGTGCGCCTTCAGCCACTCGGCCATCTCTCCGCTTGGGAATACAGCTAGGCGGGCTCTTCCATTGTAACGTAACGTGCGTTTTCCGTCGCGCGTCCGGCGCTGTGGAAATCCATCGCAAAGCAAAAGCGCGGATTCCCTCTCCGCGCTTCAATCGTCTTCTGCTTTGAGCCTACTTACGGGGCGCCAGCGGATTCGCCGCAGACTCTTGCGGTTTCGCCACCGGGGCCAAATTCACTGACATACTGTTCGGCGTGATGCTCCCATCGGCTTCCTTCTTGAAGTTCTCCAGCAGCCGGTGATGCATGCAGTACAGCGCCAGTTCCAGCCGGTCGGACACGCCCAGCTTGTCATAAATCTTCCGCAGGTAATTCTTCACCACCTGCTCCGTCGTGCCCACCTCCTGCGCAATGTCCTTGTTACGCAGGCCCTGCGTCACGCCGGAAATAATCATCAACTCCTTGTTGCTCAACCGCACCCTCGACCGCGGGTTCGTCAGTTGCGTGGCTTGCGCGCGATAGGCCTCAATCACCCAGTTCACGCCGCGGTTATCCAGCCAGGTCTCCCCGTTTGCTACCTTCCGGATGCACTTGATCAGCAGGTCCGGCGCAATCGAACGCGTGACGATTCCTCGCACACCGCGCCGCAGGTATTCCACCGTCTCCTCTTCGCTCATTTCTGGAACAATCAGGATGATCTTCAGCGAAGGAGACTGTGCCAGTATCTCCGTCACCGTCTCGGCCGGGTTCGAACTCAATATGGTTTCGAACAGCAGCACGTCGGCGGCAAATTTCGCGATCGACGATGTCACCTGCGCCGGCGTTTCCGCCTGCGCCACCACCCTTATGTCGTCTTCGAGCGCAAAAATCTTCCTCATTCCCACGCGGAAGATTGGCTCGCTGTCGGCCAGGATAATGCGCAGCGCGGCCTCAGGCGTTGTTTCTGTGGGATGCTCTTCGATTCGGTTCGGTTCGTGGGCGGGATTCACCATTACCCGTCATCTCCGAAGTTGCCGGTCCTAGCGTTCAAACCGGTATTCGTCGATGACCGCCGCAACTGCCCAGCGATCATCACTCGGGGTGCAGCGTACCACGCGGCCGCTACAATTCACCAGTATATCTTTTGGTGATCCTAGGATGGCACCAGGCATGTAGATAGTGAACTCGATCGTGCTGTTGGTTGCCAACTCGCACTTGGTATAAAACAGAACGCCACCAGCGGAGATATTGCTCGTCTCCGCCTCATGCTCCACCTGCGACGTCCGCACTGCCACCGGCAGTTGCAGTGGGAATCGCACTGAGCTCCGCAGGTCGTTAATAGAAGTGCTGAATGCCACGGTTTCAGTCTACGCCCGCACTTCTCAGCGTCAATATTACGAAAGTACCGCGCAAAAGTATCGGTAACCACTTGTCCGCAAAGCCTTCATTCTTAAAACTTTGTCACCTCCGTAAAGTTGAACTCCTGGACCTTCATTGCGGGTACTACCATATCGAACGACTCTTCCCCGCTGGCCCTTACCGGCTCTCCGAAGCTCACAACGTTGCTTAACATATGTAACGCGCTTTCATTGAACCGGAAATTCAACACACCGCCCTTGACCTTTCCGTTTTCCACCAGGAACGTACCGTCGCGGGTCATTCCCGTCAGCATTTTTTCGTATGGATCGACTTCGCGTATGTACCACAGCCGTGTCACCAGGATTCCGCGTTCCGTTTCAGACACCATCTGCTCCACGCTCTTCGCCTGGACTCCCTCCGCCAGTTCAAAAACGATATTCAGTGGAGCCTCTCCCATCTCGTTCGGCAGCGCGAAACCGTGTCCCGTCGGCTTCACCGTTCCGAGTTGGGCCGCGAACTCCGACTTTCGTATCCGCTCCGCCGTGCCCCTCGCATACACCAGGTCTTTCACCACGCCATTGCGCACCAGTTCCACCCTCTGCCGCGTCACACCCTCCGCGTCGAAGGCCGCCCCCGCCTGCAACGGATGATACACATCGTCGCGGATCGTGATGTTCTCTCCGAACACCTGCTTGCCAAAGCGATTATTCAAAAATGATCGCTGATCCAGCAGCGCCAATCCGCCGAAATCCCAGAACGCGAATCCCACCAGGTCCAGCACCGCCGCCGGCTCCAGGATCACCGTGTACTTCCCCGCTGCCATCTCTCTCGGGTTTGCCGACTCCACCGCTTTCTTCGCTGCGATTTCCGCCAGCATCGCTGGCTGCAACTCGCGCACGTCCGGAGCGTTCGCCTTCTGCCAGCCCGACGAGTTCTCCGCGGTCATCGTCACTGACACTTCCGCCAGCGTCTGTTCATGCCATCTGGCCACGCCGCGCGAATTGAAGATTCCATCCGCGGCATCGTTTACCGCATAGACTCCAGCCGAGTTCAGCTTCAAGCGCCGCGCCACGTCCACCATCTTCCCTACGGCCTCCGCGCGCTCTGCCGGTCCAATCGCCGCCGTCTCCGCAAACCGCCGTTGCGGAAGCACCACATCGCTCGCCGGTTCTCCTTCCGGCGCGTACATCGGCAGCAGGTCCGCGTCTTCCTCCTGCACTTTCGCCAGCCGCTCCGCCGCCAGCACCGTCCGCCGCAGGCTCTCGTCGTCAAATTTGTTCGTGCTCGCCCGGGCCGTCTTCCCGCCGAACTGCACTCGCACTGATATGTCGTAATTCTCGTCGGCCATGTTCTGATGAATTGTGTTGTTCGCAAACCGCGTCAGCGCGCTCTTCCCGCCGCCAATCAACACTTCCACATCGTCCGCCGACGAAAACTTTCTCGCCCGTTCAAACAGTTCGTATGCTCGTTCTTTGTTCAGCATTCCCCACTCACTCCGTCCAGTCACTTCCCTTTATAAGCTGCACCCACGCTTATCTGCTTAAACCGCGCCGGACTCGCCCCATGCCCCGTGCCCATCACTTGTTGCGGTTGTCCCTTGCCGCAGTTGGGAGTCCCCCACAGCGTCCAGTGTTCGCGCGAGCAGATCGCTTCCATCGAATTCCAGAACTCCGTCGTGATGCCCGAGTACGAAGGATTCTTCAGCAGCCGTCCCAGCTTCCCGCCCTTGATCTCGTATCCCGCTTCGCATCCGAACTGGAAGTTATAGCGCTTGTCATCGATCGACCACGAGCGGTTCGTCTCCATGTAGATTCCGTCGTCCATCCCTGCAATCAGTTCTTCCGGGCTCAACGGCTTTTCTCCCGGACGTATGCTGATATTCGTCATGCGCACGATTGGCACGCGATTCCAGCTCTCCGCCCGCATGTTGCCGCCCGAGCGTTCCCTCCCTATCATCGCCGCCGTATCGCGCGACGACAGGTATCCCGTGAACTCCCCGCGCGTGATAATCGGCACGCACTGTGCCTCCACGCCTTCATCGTCATATGCAAATGTTCCCAGTCCCGGTCCGTGCGCTTCCGTTGCATCGGCCACCACGTTCACCAGTTCGCTGCCATAGCGCAGCCGGTTTAGTTTCTCCAGTGTCAGGAAGCTCGTCCCCGCGAAATTCGCCTCGTATCCCAGCACGCGATCCAGCTCAATCGGATGCCCAATCGACTCATGAATCTGCAATCCCAGTTGCGACGAATCCAGGATGATGTCGAACCGTCCCTCGGGACACTGCGGAGCCTTCAGCAGCGCCACGCATTCCTCGCCAATCCGCTGCGCGTTTTCCAGCAGCTTCAACTCTTCGATCAGCTCGTAGCCCTTGTTCTGCCACTGTCCGCCAAACGAGTTCGGAAACGACCGCTTCTGCAACTCGTTTCCGGCAAACGCATAGGCCGCGTATCCCGCGCCCGTCACCGTCCGTGTCTGGTGAATCTCCGATCCGTCCGTGTTGTAGAACCATTGTTCATAGCGACGGAAGTTCAGGTTTGTCTCCGCCAGCGTCACGCCTTCCACCGCGCGCAGCGTCGCGTCGATCCTCGTCAGCAGTTCCAGGTTCTCGTCCATCGACGTCGTAAACGGATCGATCCTGCACGGCGACGTCCAGTCCACCTTCGCCGCCTTCTCCGGCACCAGCCGCAACTCCTGCGACTTCACCTTCGCCGACGCCTTTGCAATCGCCACCGCCTCGGCCGCGCAGCGTTCCACGCCTTCTTTTGTCAGCTCTTCCGTCGCGGAAAATCCCCACGCGCCATCTGCAATCACGCGGATTCCCACGCCCATCGACTCCGACTCGCCTGCCGTGCCGATCTTGCCGTTCTTCGTTCCCAGCGCGCGATTGCGTTCATCCACCACGCGCGCCTCGGCATACGTGGCTCCGCGAACCGCCGCCGTATTCAACGCCCAATCTGCTATGTGTTTCATGTCCACCCCAACCGCAGTCATCATAAATGGTTTGGCCGCCCTCCTTCCATCTTGAACCGCCATTCGCGTGCCCAACCCTGAGCATTGAGAAGATTGGCGTGATTGCGCCCTACCCTTGTCGCGCGCTTTTCGCGACAGGATGGGGATGTTTGTTCTTGCTTTTGTCTTTGCGTTCGAAACCTGCGAAACTCCCGGAACCTTCTACTGTCGCCGACGCCTCCAACCCTTACCTCACCACTTTCCTCATAATGGGCTTCCCCGGCGACCGTCTTGCCGCTTCCGCGAATCCTGCCTTCTCGTAGCTTCCCAGCAACCCTGTCCACACGAACGCATCCGGCAGCTTCTTTCCTTTCAAATCCTGCGGATACCCTTCGACGATCTTTGCCCCGTTCTTTTTTGCGAACGCCACCGCTGCCTTCAGCAGCTCCACCGACACTCCCTGGCTGCGATACGGCTTGGCTACAAAGAAGCACGACACTGACCACACCGGCTTGTCGTCCACCGGAGCCCACACCCGCGAGCCTTCCAGCCTGACGAACTCTTCCCGCGGCGCAACCGAGCACCATCCCACCGCCTCGTCGTCTTTGTAGAGCAGGATTCCCGTCGGCCGTCCGGCTTTCACCAGTGTGCGCATCGCTCGCTTATTGCCTGCGCCAGATCCGGCGCGAAATTCCTTGCTCTTGCGACGCCACGACATGCACCAGCATCCGCCGCACGCGCCCCGCTCGCCAAACAGCCGTTCAAAGTCCGCCCAGTTCTCCGCCGACAGCGCTTCATATCTCGTCTTCGCCATGCTGGAAAGCATACTGCTTCTGTTCGGGCCCTTCCGTAAAAATCAAAAGGGCGCCTTTTTGGACGCCCTCCTTGAAACTTACTCTTTTGTTTTTGCTTGAAACTTGAAACCAGAAACTCGAAACTTCTTTACGTCCCTTCCGACCACCCCGCCAGGTACTCTTCCTGTTCGTGCGTCAGCCGGTCGATCTTGATTCCCATCGATTCCAGCTTCAGCCGCGCCACTCGCGTGTCCAGCTCTTCCGGAACCCTGTAAACCTTCTTCTCCAGCGAAGCATGGTTCTTCACCATGTATTCCACCGAGAGCGCCTGGCCTGCGAAGCTCATGTCCATCACTGCCGCCGGATGTCCCTCGCCTGCAGCCAGGTTGATCAGCCGCCCTTCGCCCAGCAGGTTGATCTTGCGTCCGTCCTTCAGTGAGTATTCTTCGACAAAGTTCCGCGTCGTCCGCTTCGAGTTCGACATCTTCTCCAGCGCTTCGATATCGATTTCCACGTTGAAGTGTCCCGAGTTCGCGACGATTGCTCCGTCCTTCATCTGGTCGAAATGTTCCCGCCGTAACACGTTCTTGTTACCCGTCACCGTGCAGAACACGGCGCCGATCTTTGCCGCCTCTTCCATCGACATCACGCGCAACCCGTCCATCACGGCTTCCAGGGCCTTCGTCGGGTCAACTTCCGTCACGATCACTTCCGCTCCCAGCCCGCGTGCCCGCATCGCCAGTCCGCGTCCGCACCATCCGTAGCCGGCCACCACGAACTTCGTTCCAGCCAGCAGGATGTTCGTCGCCCGCACAATGCCGTCCACCGTCGATTGCCCCGTGCCGTAGCGGTTGTCGAAGAGATGTTTCGTGTCCGCGTCGCTCACCGCGATGATCGGATACTTCAGCACGCCTTCGTTCGCCATCGCCCGCAGACGGATCGCGCTCGTAGTGGTTTCTTCCGTACCGCCCAGGATTCCTTCCACCACGTCGTCGCGCTTTGTCAGCGCCGTCGTCACCAGGTCCGCTCCGTCGTCCATCGTGATGTGCGGTTTGTGGTCCAGTGCGGACATGATGTGGTGCGAATACGTGTCGTGGTCTTCGCCTTTGATCGCGAACACGCGGATTCCGTAATCGCGCGCCAGGCAAGCCGCCACGTCGTCCTGTGTCGAGAGCGGATTCGATCCGCACAGCACCACGTCGGCTCCGCCGTCACGCAGCGTAATTGCCAGGTTCGCCGTTTCCGCCGTCACGTGCAGGCACGCCGCAATGCGTATGCCGGCCAGTGGTTGGTTTTTGATGAATTCTTTACGGATAATCTGCAGCACCTTCATGGACTGGTTCGCCCAATCGATGCGCTTCTTGCCTGCGTCAGCCAAGTCGAGATTCTTGACGTCAGAAGGAACTTGCGCCGTTGTCGACATACCTTCCTGCTTTACCTTCGCCCCATGAAATTGTTTCTTTCGTGGCGAAGGCGCGCAGCTCGCGCGCCTTCACCCAGCTTCCAGCCCCGCTCTGTGTCGCGGCGGGTGTTTTAGTTTTTCGCTACAGCCGCGCCCTTCAGGCCTGCGGCTTCACGCAGCGCTGCGGCCTTGTCGGTCGCTTCCCACGTAAAATCCGGATCGTTCCGTCCGAAGTGTCCATACGCTGCCGTCTTGCGATAGATCGGACGACGCAGATTCAGCGTTTCCATGATCGCCTTCGGCGTCAGGCGGAATGTCTTGCGCACAATCTCCTGCAGCTTCTCGCGCTCGATCTTGCCCGTGCCGAACGTATCCACCAGCACGCTTACCGGCTCTGCCACGCCGATCGCATACGCCAGTTGCACTTCGCAACGGTCCGCCAATCCTGCCGCCACAATGTTCTTCGCAATGTAGCGCGCCATATACGCCGCCGAGCGGTCGACCTTCGTCGGGTCCTTGCCGCTGAATGCGCCGCCACCGTGACGTCCCATGCCACCGTACGTGTCCACGATAATCTTGCGGCCCGTCAGTCCCGTGTCGCCCATCGGTCCCCCGATCACGAACCGGCCCGTCGGGTTGATGTGATACTTCGTGTCGTGGTCCAGCAGGTTCGCCGGAATCGTCGCCTGGATCACGTGCTTCAGGATGTCCGCGCGCAGGTCTTCGTTGGAAACCGTCTCCGCGTGTTGCGTCGAGATCACCACCGCGTCCACCCGGACCGGCTTGTGATTCTCGTCGTACTCCACCGTCACCTGGCTCTTGCCGTCCGGACGCAGGTACGGCAGCAGTCCGCTCTTGCGAACCTCCGTCAGCTTCATCGTCAGCTTATGCGCCAGCGCAATCGCCGCCGGCATCAGCTCAGGGGTTTCGTTCGACGCATAGCCGAACATCATGCCCTGGTCTCCGGCGCCGCCCGTGTCCACGCCCATCGCGATATCGCCCGACTGTTTGTTGATGCTGGAGATCACCGCGCATGTGTTCGAATCGAAGCCGTAAAGCGCGTTGTCGTATCCAATCGACGCCACCACTCCACGCACCAGCGACTGGAAGTCGACGTACGCTTTCGTTGTAATTTCACCGGCGATCACCACCAACCCCGTGGCCGTCAGTGTCTCGCAAGCTACGCGGCTGTAAGGATCCTGCTCAAAGCAGGCATCCAGGATCGCATCGGAAATCTGGTCGGCAATCTTGTCTGGATGACCCTCTGTTACCGACTCCGAAGTAAACAAAAAACGGTTCTTTGACGACAAACCAGTTCCTCCTCACTCATACTCGAAAACACGTACGTTCGAGCGGCTACATTAGCCTGATTTTGGCTTTACAAAGTGTACCTTGGCACAACGGTGTCTGCAATTCCCCGGGACTGAGTTGCATCTATTGGCAGCGAATTGCCCATTCCCCCATGGGAATGGATTTACTGCGGCGGGTTATTTTCAATTCCGGCAGGTGTAAACGTAATCGACTTTCTCTGGCCTTCCGTTCCCAGCGCTTCAATCGGTTTGCCGTTGAACCATGCCTGCACGCCGCCCGGATTGCCTACGATCAACACCAGCTTTTCGTTGGCGTGCACCGTCAAATCGCTCATCTTGGGATTCGTCGCATCCATCGTCTCTTCGGCAATCAATTTTCCATCCGCCGTCACCGAGATCCACGCCCGTCCCGTCGCCTTCAGCGTCACCGTAATCGGTGCTTCCGTCGCCTGGGTCCCCAAGTTTGGAGCCGCCGGGGTGGGCGTCGCCGCTGTTGGCGCAACTGGAGTCTCCGTCACCGCCGGCTTTTCGATCGGCGCCTGTGCTGGCTGGCTCGGTGTTTCCTTTACAACTTCCGCCACATGATTTTCCGTCGCCTTGGCAGCCTTGCGCTCGTTGTACCAGGTATACCCTCCATACCCCGCGCCAAGAATAACCACGATCACGATCAGCATAACCACCAACGGATGTGGTCTCCGCCGCCGTCTCTCTTCGTCGCGTTCCCGTTCCCGCGCCGCTTCCATCTGTTGGGAGAGTTCTGTCAACGAGATGTTTCCTTCCGGTTGCTCGCCAGATGCCACCAGGTAATCCGCCACCGCCTGTTCTTCGTCCAGTCCCAGGTATTTCGCGTACGCCCTGACAAATCCTTTGTTAAAGATCCCGCCCGGCAGTTGCCCAAAGCGTTCTTCTTCCAGCGCGCGGAGAGCCCGCGTTCCAATTTTTGTAGCCTCCGCTATTTCCTCCAGCGTGATTGCGCGCATCTCACGCTCACGCTTCAACTTATCGCCAAATGTGCCCACGGGCACTCCTGTCCAGGGGTCTTAATTCTTTTATAAAGTTCTTTCGCCGCATGATAGGTAGCCCATCTACCCAAGTCAAACAAAAAGCCAAATACGAAATTGCCGGTAGCCTGAGTACTTTCAGGTACTTGACACTAACGCCCTGCGCCCCAAGGATAGTACACGTACGGTAACCGGGTGGCTCTGGCAAGTAATACGCCGTATAATGCCCGCACGCGCCATTCGTATCCCTCTCCAAAAGGATTGGGGCTTCAACGGGAGTCGCAGAATGCTCAACGAGGCGTCGGACGCAGGATACGGACGATATCTCGAAGAACTCAGCATATTTCACGACGTCGCCAAGGCGCTCACGTCCTCGCTGAACCTCGACTCCGTCCTCCAAACCATCATGGACAAGATCTCCGCGTACTTCCAGCCGGACACCTGGTCCCTGCTCATGGTCGACGAGGCCAGCGACGAACTCTATTTCGCCATCGCCGTCGGTGACGCCGCCGAGTCCCTCAAGGCCGTCCGTCTCAAGATGGGCGAAGGCATCGCCGGATGGGTCGCCAAGCATCGCGAACCTCTCGTCGTCCCCGATGTCTACACCGATCCGCGTTTCGCCAAGCGCATCGATGAGATGACTCGCTGGAAGACTCGTTCCATCATCTGCATCCCTCTTGTCTCCAAGCATCGCGCTCTCGGCGTCGTGCAGCTCATCAATGTTGACATGAAGGGCTTTGCCGAAAATGAAATGGCGATTCTCCAGGCGCTCGCCGACTACGCCGCCATCGCCATCGACAACGCGCGCGCCGTCGAAAAAATCCAGGAACTCACCATCACCGACGATTGCACCGGCCTCTACAACGCGCGTCATCTTTACAAGACGCTCGAGTCTGAGGTCTACCGTTCCGCTCGCTTCGGTTACGAATTCACCGTCCTCTTCCTCGATCTTGATCACTTCAAGACCGTGAATGACACGCACGGACACCTCGTCGGCAGCCGCTTGCTCAACGAGATCGGTTACACCATCAAGTCCAACCTGCGCCTCATCGATTACGCCTTCCGTTACGGTGGCGATGAATTCGTCGTCCTTCTTCCGCAAACCGGCAAGGAAGCCGCCTTGGTCGTCGCCCGCCGCCTGCGCGATGTCTTCCGCACCGGCACTTTCCTCAAGGGAGACGGCCTCAATCTCAACATCCGCGCCAGCATGGGCGTTGCGACCTATCCCGAAGACGCCAAGACCGCCCATGAAATCATCCGTCAGGCCGACGAAATGATGTACGCCGTCAAGAACACTACCCGCGACAACGTCAGCATCGCCCAATACGGCATCCTCTCGTAACCCGCCTCGCTGCCCCACTCTTAATTCCTGTTTTTGCCTTTGCTTTTGCCTTTAGACCTTCGGACCTGCCAACCTTCCCTCCATTTCAGCCGCCTCTAACCTTTGCTCTTCTACCTTCGCCTCACCGTTCCTCATAAGGAGAACCACATGAAGCTCACATTCGTTTTCTTGGCTGGAGTTCTTCTAGCCACACCGCTTGTTGCGCAGACATCCAAGCCCGCGCCTCGCAAGCCCGCAAAAATCACCATGGCCCAGGCGAAAGAGAAGGCGTTGGCCAAGCAACCCGGCGTCATCAAGAGTCAGGAGCTTGAGAAGGAACACGGCAAGCTCATCTATTCGTTCGATATCCAAACTGCCGCCGCCATTCACGAGGTCAACATCGACGCCTATACCGGAGCCGTCATCGAGGATTCCATCGAGTCTCCCGCCGCCGAAGCCCGCGAAGCCGCTGCCGACAAGACGAAGGCGGCATCTCAAACGAAGAAGAAGCCGCAGTAGTCCTCAGCAAATAATTTGGCCGCGCTCTCCGGCGCGGCCATCCTTCTCTCGCGGCTCGTGACTCGCGACTTTGTTATTTCTTCTCCTGTACCGCTGCACTATCTTTCTTCACTCGCTTCACCCATTGGAACTCCATCCGTTTGCCTTTGCCGTCGATGATGTCCACCGCCTTCGGCCCTTGGGACTTCCACTTGATCTCCGAGCCGATTTTCAGTTCCGGTTGGTCGAACGTGACCTCCCGGTCGCGCGTGATGTAGAGCAGTTCATCGCCTGCATCCAGAACCACGTTGTACCGGATGAAGTGTGTTGGCGCGCTTGTAAACGCTCCGCCGTTCGAAATCGGCGTCATCTGCTGTCCCGACATCGATGTCGCCCGGTTGTCCGTTGGACTGTAGCTCGCCGACGTCAAGTCCTGTGTCTTCACGTCCAGCACTTTCGCCGACGGCCAGTCTTTTCCAACGTCTTTCTTCTTCCGCGCCAACAGCGGCACGCACATCGATAGCACTAGAGCGATAAGTATGAATTTCCGCATAATGCTCTCCCGCGTCCCATCATAAACCGGATTCCTCTGCCTTCGTGCCCTACCTTTCTCGCACGCCGTTCGCGAGAGGGGGGGCTTTCCTGAAACTCGAAACTGTCTTCTACTTCTTCCCCGGCACCAGCACCGGAGCCTTGTCGTTCCACGGCGGAGTCTCTTTCTCTGCCACTGGCTTCCATGCGTTCGCGTTCGGCGGAGCCGTAAAGTTCACTCCGAAGTCCCACACGTAGCTGTTGATCTGGTCTTTCCCAATCACTTCCACCACCGCGTATTCGCCCGGCTCCAGTGGTTTCAGCGGCTTCAGCCTCACCCAGTCACCCGAATATCTCTCCACCTTCGCTTGCACGTATTTCTGCTGCTCCGTCACTTTGCCGAAGATCGCGATCTTGATCGTCTGCACAACCCGTGCGTCCTTCTTCGACACCAGTTGCACCAGCCTGTATCTCTCCACCGGGTCCACCGGGGCATCATCCGAGCCCGCCGCAACGTTCAGGTAGATCTCCGGCAGGTCCGTGTGCGACTGCACTTTCGCATGCGCTCCCGCCAGTTCAATCGACTGCTTCGACCCCATCGGGATGGGACTGATCGCCGCCCGCAGAACATTTTTCCCCGTCTGCTTATTCAGTTCCCCGCCGCTCTGTGAAAGCTGCGCCAGTTGCGGCTGATCTTTATAGTCGTCCAGCAGGAACACTCCGCCATCGCCCGGCAGGCGCAACCCTTGCGCCACAATCGGAGTATTCGCCAGCTCCTTTTCTTTCTCTTCCTTCTCTTCGTCCGCCAGTTGCTTCAGCTCCGGACTTATCGCCGGCGTTGCGTCTGCCTTGTTCCACGCCTCCGTTGCCTTCCAGTCCACCATCGAGTTCGGCACTTCTTCCCACTCGTTGCGTTCGCTGCTGAAGTACCGTACCCGCTCGCCCTTGATCTCGTATTGCGTAATCCCCTGGTACGAGCCGTCTTTCAGGATCAGCCGTTTTCCCACCACGCTCTGCGCATGCATCGTCATCGGCACGGCCATCAGCAGAGCCAGCACTCCCAGCCAGCAGCTTCTCCACAACGCGCTTTTCATCCCATTTCTCATGTCCAGAAGATACCAAACTGCCGCAACCATTTACTCTTCAGTTAGATGCAAACCCCGTCCACGTTGCACTGTTTCCCCGGAATCATTCCCGCGCCATCTCTTCCCGTTTGCGACTTCGCCATTTCACAATCCGCCAACTCTCGCCGCCTGCCCGTTACCATGCCTTCACAGCTTGTCGGATTTCTATTTTCCGTCCATAATTGGTTGTGCACCCCTACCGAGCACAAAATTCCATTCACAATTTAAGTATGAGGAAGAGATGTCGGCAAAGTACATCTTTGTGACGGGCGGAGTCGTGTCTTCGCTGGGCAAGGGCCTGGCGGCGGCTTCCATTGGCTGTTTGCTGGAAAGCCGCGGCCTTAAAGTCAACCTGCAGAAGTTCGATCCCTACCTCAACGTCGATCCCGGAACCATGTCGCCCTTCCAGCACGGCGAGGTTTTCGTCACCGACGATGGCGCCGAGACCGATCTCGATCTCGGCCACTACGAGCGTTTTACCCACGCCCGCCTCACCCGCGACAACAACTGGACCACTGGCCGCATCTACGAGCAGATCATCGCCAAGGAGCGCCGTGGCGACTATCTCGGCAAGACCGTGCAGGTCATCCCTCACGTCACCAACGAGATCAAAGCCGCCATGAAAAAGATTTCCTCCGATGTCGACGTCGTCATCGTGGAAATCGGCGGCACCATCGGCGACATCGAATCCCTGCCCTTCATCGAGGCCATTCGCCAGATGCGCCAGGAGCTCGGACGCGACAACACGCTCTTTGTCCACGTCACTCTCGTCCCCTGGATCGCCACCGCCAGTGAGCTCAAGACCAAGCCCACTCAGCACTCCGTCAAGGAACTGCTCTCCGTCGGCATCCAGCCGGACATCCTTCTTTGCCGCACCGACCGCTTTCTTCCCAAGGACATCAAGTCCAAAATCGCCCTCTTCTGCAACGTCGAGGAGCAGGCCGTCATCACCGCCAAGGATGTCGCCAGCATTTACGAGTGTCCGCTCGTCTTTTCCCAGGAAGGCGTCGACCGCCTCGTCCTGAAATATCTCCGCATCGACGCTCCCGAGGCTGACATGCGCAAGTGGGAAGACCTCGTCCACCGCGCTTACAACCCTCAGGATGAAGTCCTCATCGGCATCGTCGGCAAATACGTCGAGTACGAGGACAGCTACAAATCGCTCAAGGAAGCCCTCGTCCATGCCGCGCTCCATTACAACCTCAAGCTCCGCGTCGAGTGGGTGGAAGCCGAAGGTCTCGAGACCGCCGACGACAGTTACCGGACGCAGCTCTCCGGCTTTGACGGTATCCTCGTTCCCGGAGGCTTCGGCAAGCGCGGCATCGCCGGCATGTTGAACGGCATCCGTTACGCCCGCGAAGAAAAGGTTCCCTACTTCGGCATCTGCCTTGGCATGCAGACCGCCTGCATCGAGTTCGCGCGCAACGTCTGCGGACTCCACGAGGCCAACTCCAGCGAGTTCGATCCCGCCACTCCCCACCGCATCATCTATAAGCTCCGCGAACTGCGCGGTGTTGAGGAACTTGGCGGCACCATGCGTCTCGGCGCTTGGGAGTGCAAGCTCGAACCCGGCTCCAACGCCGCTCTCGCCTACGGCAAAACCGAAATCAGCGAGCGTCACCGCCATCGTTACGAGTTCAACCGCGAATACGAAGCGCTGCTCACCGGCGCGGGATTGCGCATCACCGGCACCACTCCCGACGGAACCTACGTCGAAATCGTCGAACTCCCCGGCCACCCGTACTTCCTCGGATGTCAGTTCCATCCCGAGTTCAAGTCCAAACCGTTAGAGCCGCATCCACTCTTCATGGCCTTCATCAAGGCCAGTTACGACAATCGCCAGAAGCGCCTCTCGTCTCATGGTGGAGAAAAAGAAGACCTCTTCCTCCGCCCCGAAAACGCCGGCAAACACTGACGGTCCGTAAACTCCGTATTCGGGTGCCCCGTCCAAGCTCTGCTTGGGCGGGGTAGTTGCTGTTGTTCTTCTTGTGCCCTACCCTTGTCGCGCGCTGTTCGCGACAGGGTGGGGTTTTTGCTTTTGCTCGAAACTCGAAACCTGAAACTCGAAACTTCCCTCTGCGACCTCCGCGTCCGTCGGTTGTTTTGCTTGCCGCTTGCGGCTTGCTGCTTGTTGCTTTAGCTTTATCCCGTGCCCTTTCAAATTCAATCCGTCACTGTTGGTGGACCCGATCTGTTTTTCATTGCCGGTCCTTGTGTCATTGAGAGCGAGGATCACGCGCTCATGATGGCCTCTGCCATCTCTTCCATCGCCCGCGAGATGAACGTGCCGTACATCTTCAAGGCCAGTTTCGACAAGGCCAACCGCACTTCTCTTCGCAGTTATCGCGGCCCCGGACTTACCGAAGGACTTCGCATCCTGCGCCGCATTTCGGAAACCGTCGGCGTTCCTGTCCTCACCGATGTCCACGACGCCTCGCAGGTTGCGCCTGCCGCCGAAGTCGTCGATGTCCTTCAGATTCCGGCCTTCCTCTGCCGCCAGACCGATCTTCTCGTCGCCACCGGACGCTCCCGCTGCGCCGTCAACGTCAAGAAGGGACAGTTCGTCGCCCCCTCCGACATGCGTCACGCCGTCCTCAAGGTCCGCGAGAGCGGCAACCAGCGCGTCTTCCTCACCGAGCGCGGCTCTTCGTTTGGCTACAACAATCTCGTCGTCGACATGCGCTCCCTCGCCATCATGCGCGAGTTCGCGCCCGTCGTCTTTGACGCCACCCACTCCGTCCAGCTTCCCTCCGCCAGCGAACAGTCCGGCGGACAGCCGCAGTTCATCCCCCTGCTCGCCCGTGCCGCCGTCGCCGCCGGTGTTGACGGCATCTTCATGGAAGTCCATGACAATCCGCCCTACGCCAAGTCCGACGGCGCCAATGCTCTCGACCTCAAGCATCTCCGCGCCGTCCTCACGCAGCTTTTGGCCGTGCACAGGGCCGCGCACTAACCATATTCAGTTTTCGTTGGATTTGAACTTGGATCTGAAACTATGCGGATGCCCCATGCGGGTGCCCCACGTTCGCGGCCCTCTTTTGGCCGATAACGTGGGGATATTGTTTTTGCTAAGAGCTAATAGCCAACAGCTAAGAGCTTCACTTCCCCCACGCCATCCCAAAGAAAATCATATTCGAATCCACTCCCGGATTCCTCGTCGCCGTCTCCGCGTTCGACAGATGATGGAACCGGTATCCAAAGCTGATCGACGACTTTTTCCCCGTAAACACCTGGATGCCGCCGCCCCAATGGAACGTAAAGTTGAACTGTGACGAATCCGGAACCGGCACCTGCTTCGTGAAGTACAGCAACCCGCCGCGTCCATCCACAAACGGTTGCCACTTATGCCCGCGACGGAAATTCAGTTGCAATCCCAGCGGGTTCACTCCCGCTGCGTACGTAAAGCCCGCCGGTTGGTACCCGACCGTCTTCCCGTTCTTGTCCAGGTAATATTCCGCTCGCTGATGGATGATCGCCATCGGCACGATTTCGCCCACGTATTTCAGCGCCGTGTGCTTCGACGTCAGCAGGACCCACGAGAACTGTCCTTCCAGATCGAACAGTCTCCGCCCCGTTGTCTGCCCGATCAGGTTCGGCGAATTCGGCGAAAACTCCGCCGTGAACCCATATTCTTTCGACCATTGTTTCAACTGCGCCGCGTTGTTTCCCTGTCCGAACGCAAATCCGCCAAACCCCAGCAGTAGACACAGCACCGCAACACCCCGAATCCGCTTCAATCCGTTCCTCCGCTAAGTCAGATTTCCTATCCTACGATACGCAGCCGGACACCCGCCAACCTTCTTGCCGGCCAGTGCCACGTTGCCGCACACTAATGGGCCATGGCGTGCAATCTCGTTTGCGCCTACCATCACAGGCGAGTCGAGGTATTTTCCATGTTTGACGGCCTTTTTGAACCCATGCATTTACTGGTGATTTTCATCATCGCCCTGTTCGTTTTCGGCCCAAAGAAGCTCCCCGAACTTGGCAAGGGCCTCGGCGATGGAATTCGCGAATTCAAAAAGAGCATGAGTGGCGACCCTGCTCCCGCCGCCACTGCGGCGCCTCCCAGCGAGACCAAAAAGCCCGAATAGCCACACACCGCGCTACGCAGCCGTGCGGGATATTCGCTTGCGACTTTCTTCTCTTCGTGCCATACCCTTCTCGCGTGCTGTTCGCGAGAGGGTGGGGTCTTCGCTTTTTCTTGAAACTTGAAACTCGAGACTAGTACCTGGCCCGTATCCCCTGCACCAGCAAAACCGCCCCGATCACTGCCAGTCCCACGTGAAGCCACGTCAGGAAGCGCCGCGCGTCCATGCGGTGATTGATCGCGCGTCCCACGAAGATTGCCACCAGAATCCCCGGCAACGACAGTAGGTAATATCGCGTAACCGCCGGCGTCATCAGGCCCGTAATCCAGTAGCCGACCACGACCATTAGGCTCGCCGGCAGAAAATATCCTTGCAGTGTTGCCCGGAAGTGCTGCGGGGACCAGCGCCTCAGCGAACCGTAAATCACCAGCGGCGGCCCGTTCATGCTGTACGCGCCTCCCAGCACTCCCGCGCTGAACCCGAATATCCACGCCAGCCGATCGTTTTTGAGTTCGTGACGGTTGCGGTTCGCCAGCAGATAAGTCGCAAAGGTCAGGATGACAACTCCCAGAATCCCTTTGACCACAGGCTCCGCTACGGTCTTCAACAGCAGCAGCCCCAGCGGTATTCCGAACAGTGTCGATAGCACCAGCCATCCCGCACTGCGCGCGTGAATCTTGTTCCAGTCCTGCATCACCACAATCAGCGCCACCGTAACCGACACCAGTGCCGCGACCGGCACGGCAACCTGTACGGGTATCACCAGCACCAGCAGCGGCACCGCGAATAGAGCTTCGCCAAACCCGAACGTCGATCGCACAAGCGTCGCAAAGAAAAGTACGGAAGAAACCTGGAGCGCCCTCACATCCACAGCCATTCCTTAGTCTCCCATACTTCTCTTCGTTCCCTACCCTTCTCGCGTGCCGTTCGCGAGAGGGTGGGGTCTTCGCTTTTTCTCGAAACTCGAAACTTGAAACTCGAAACTTCCTTCGAGACATCCCAACTAGTTCTTTCGCGCCATCAATCTCTCCCGCACTCCCTCATCCGTCGCCATGTCGATGCAGGTCCACGCCATCGAGAGCGCGCCATCGATCAGCGCCTTGTCTGCGTCTTCCGTGATGCAGTGCGCGGTGAATTCCGGCTGGTGGTTCACGGCGGGCAACGATTTGATCCCGATCATCGGATGGATTGACGGCATCGCCCGCGAAACGTTGCCCATATCGGTCGAGCCCGTCGGACGCGTGTTCCACTCTCCCAGGTCGGGGAACGGCCGTCCCAGCGCCTCGGAATTCTTGCGGTAGAAATCCGCCATTGCCTCGTCGTGGTTCATCTCGGCGTATGGCTTGTCGCCGCCCGTGATTTCGATCTTCGCGCCCGTCGCCAATCCTCCCGCCTCGAAACAGCGATGCACTTTCGGCTGCAACTCCGCAAGCTGATCCAGCGTCTCCGAGCGAATGATGTACCGCGCCGACGTATGCGCCGGAACTACGTTCGGAGCCGCGCCGCCGTTCGTCACTATGCCGTGGATTCGATCCGTGGAGCGGATATGCTGGCGCAGCAGCCCTATCGCCGTTTGCGCAACGGTGAGTGCATCCGCCGCATTCACTCCCAGCTCCGGAAACGCCGAGGCGTGCGATTCTTTCCCCGTGCAATGCACGTCGAACATCGATGCGGCGATTATCTTCGCCCGCAGCAGGTCAAACGGCGCCGGATGCACCATCATCGCCGCATGAATGCCGTCAAATGCGCCGCGCTCCAGCATCAGAATCTTCCCACCTGCGTTGCCCACTTCTTCCGCCGGTGTGCCGATCACCGTAACCGTCAGTCCCACCTCGTCTGCCACCTTCGCCGCCGCCAGCGCCGCGCCCACTGCCGACGCGGCGATAATGTTGTGTCCGCACGCGTGGCCGATTCCCGGCAGGCAGTCGTATTCGGCGCAGATCGCCACATGAAGTGGCCCCGACCCGGCGCGAGCGCGAAACGCCGTCGCCAGATCGCAAATCCCCTTCTCTACCTTGAACCCTGCCTCATCCAGCAACTCGCACAACCACGCCGACGCCTTCTCTTCCTCAAACGCCAGCTCAGGATGTGCGTGAATGCGATGGCTGAGTTCGACCATCCCATCGCGTACGGAATCAAAGCGCTCCCGCGCCCCTGTTTTTGCGTCCATAAATTGACTCCCCACCTTTGATATTTCGTCCGAAGAAGATACCACGGTCGGGTGCCATGCCCTAGCTCCGCTAAGGCGGGGTCTTTGCTCTACCCTAAACAAAACTGTTCGCTCCACCCTCCTCTGCCTGTAAAGTAGTGCGCGTAAATCACTGCCTCTCCCCGGAGGAATCGCGGACACATGAGACGCCTATGGTCGTGCCTGCTTCTCGGAGTATCCCTGACTGCCTTCGCGCAGCATCCCGCTCGACCAATTCCAAAGGACGAGGGAATCATGCTGGCCGCCGTTTCCCGCGACACGGCCATGCTCACCGGAGGAATCTCCGGCAGCGGCTGGACTCGTCCCGGCACCGTCCAAGTCGAACCCATCGCTCGTCTCACGCAAGATGGAAAATGGATTGCCTTGCCCTGCTCTTCCAACAATCCCAAACCTTGCCGTCAGTTCGAGCGCGATTACCTGAGCAAACCGCATATCTACACCGTGATCAGCGCCGATGGCAGGGGCGCTACCGTGCACGCCACTCCCACAAAACTGGACGAATGCTATGGCTACACCGGAACCGGAACCTACTCAGGCCCTTCCATCCAAAAGTTCGCCATAGCCGCCGGCTCCACCCCCTTCTTCGCCGAGAGCTCGCCTCCCCGTCTGCTGACCCACGCGGAAAGTGCAGCTATTCGCAAGGCGCTCACTGTCCTCGTCCCCAAGAAACTCGATTCCACCGAGCAGTTGCGAATCTTTTCCTTGCGTCTGGAAGGCCAGAATCTGTTCGTTGTGCAACGGGCTTTCTCGGATATCGCCGACCCAATTAATGACAACTTGAAGCTAATCTTCACCATCGGCGCTATGCGCCAAGATCGCTTCCACGTCCTTTATTGGAAGCAAGACATAGAGGACGAGAAC
Organism: Acidobacteriota bacterium; assembly: GCA_021779935.1. Classification (GTDB taxonomy): domain Bacteria; phylum Acidobacteriota; class Terriglobia; order Terriglobales; family Acidobacteriaceae; genus JAJXZT01. The sequence continues at coordinate 10,013 of JAJXZT010000048.1, read as the reverse complement.
GAACGCGTACTCGGCGCAATCCGCCTGAAGAACGGACGCGAATTCCTCATCACATCCATCACTGACCCTGAATCCCAGATCTTCCACGTCTACGGCATCCGCAACGGCCGCCTGACACTCGTCTTTTCCGGCGGAGGATCAAGTTGCTGATACTTGGCGGGCATCCCATGCCGAGGTCCATTACATACAGACTCCAATCTGCACTCATCCGGGGCTGTCTTTTGCTTTTCCTCCGTGTTCCTTCGTGACCTCCGTGGTAATCCGTTTCTCGAAACTCGAAACTGGCAGCCTTTGCTTGTGTCTTTGTTCGGCAGCTTCAGCGGCTCAGCAGCTTAGTAGCTTTCCCTTCTTTGGCTAAGAGCTAACAGCTAATTGCTAACGGCTTCCTCCCAGCGCCCTTCCCCTGCTACCATCTCTTCGTTCATGAACAGCACTGGTGAAAACGTTGTTCGCATTGAAGCCGAGGCCTTGCGTCGTCTTGCCGACCGCATTGCCGGTCCCATGGCCTCCGATTTCCATCGTGCCCTCGATCTCCTCTTCTCCTGCTCGGGACGCGTCGTCGTCACAGGCATGGGCAAGAGCGGACTCATCGCGCGCAAAATCGCCGCCACTCTCAGCTCCACCGGAACCCCGGCTCTCTATCTTCATCCCGCCGAAGCGCTCCACGGAGACCTTGGCATGATTGCCCGTGGCGACGTCGTCCTCGCCCTCTCTTCCAGCGGAGAAACCGCCGAAATCCTCGAGCTTCTTCCGACCATCAAGCGTCTCGGCGTCCCGCTCATCACTTTCTCGGGAGACCAGCTCTACCCGCCCAACTGCCACCTGTCTTCGCTCGCGCAGGCCGCTGAAGTTGCGCTCGACTGCTCCATCGCCAAGGAAGCCTGTTCACTCGGACTCGCCCCCACCGCCTCCACCACCACCATGCTCGCCCTCGGTGACGCTCTCGCTGTCGCGCTCAGCGAAAAGCGCGGCTTCAAGGAAGAGGATTTCGCCAATCTTCATCCCGGCGGCAAGCTCGGCAAAAAGCTCTCGCGTGTCTCTGCCTTCATGCACACCGGCGACGCCGTTCCTCGCGTCACTCCGCAAACCCGCATGTTGGATGTCATCTATGAAATGTCGCGCAAGAAACTCGGCATCACCACCGTCGTCGAAGGCGACCGGCTTGTCGGCATCATCAGTGACGGCGATCTCCGTCGCCTCCTTGAACGCCACGGCAAGGACATCCTCGACCTCTCTGCCGGCGAATGCATGACACCCAATCCGCGCACCATCCCGCCCGACGCCTTCGCCGCGCAGGCCCTCGACCTCATGGAGCAGCGGAAGATCACCTCGCTCGCCGTCGTCTCCTCCGACAACCGCCTAGAAGGCATCATCCACCTCCACGACCTCTGGGGCACCGAAATGGTCTAGCTTCTTCCGCACCGTCTTTCATTCGTACTTCGTACTTCGTCCTTTTCCAATCGTCAATCAGCAATCAGCGATCGACAATCCCGCCGTTATAATGTCCTAATCCCCGAGGAGTTCCCATGTACCACTACGATCCCAACACCGCGCTCGACGAACTCAAGGAAGAGGCCATTCTTCCCAACCCTGTCCACTTGCGCGACATGATGCTCCGCGCCCATCTCGACGCCGATCATTCGCTCGAGCTCAACCGTCTCTTCGTCGAATACCAGCGCCAGTTTGGCGAACTCCAGCGCATCGGCCGCGAACTTCTCACCCGCCTCGCCTGATCTTTTCTTGCGCGCAAAATAAAAGAGCGGGAGCCTCAGCCCCCGCTCGATTACTTTCTATCTATTCTCTTACTGAATCTTGTCCAGCAACTGCTGGTCCACCGTCACAATTGACTGCGGCAGTGGCGAGTAATGCAGTCCATTCGAGAAGCCCTGTCCGTCCGTGATGATGTACGAGACGAACTTCTTCACCATCGCGCCCTTTGCCGGGTCTTTGAACTGCGTCGGCACCAGCAGGAACGTCATGCCCGAAATCGGGTACGCCGTCTTTGCCGTTGCCGGTGGATCCACGATCGGCGTCCGCACGTCCTTCGCCAGCAGGTCCTTCCCTGCGTCGATTGCCGCTGAAGCCGACTCCGCGCTCGGCAGAATCCACTGGCCGGCCTTGTTCTCCATCGCCGCCACCGGCAGATTATTCTCCGTCGCGTAGTTCAGTTCCACGTAGCCAATTGCGCCCGGCGTCTGCTTCACAATGCCCGTCACGCCTTCGCTGCCCTTGCCGCCCAGTCCAACCGGCCACTCCACGCTGATATTCGCGCCCACCTTCTGCTTCCATTCCGGGTTCACCGTTGAGAGATAGGTCGTGAAAATATTCGTCGTGCCGCTGCCTTCCGAACGGTGCGCCACCACGATTGCCGTATTCGGCAGCTTCACGCCCGGGTTCGACTTCGTGATCAGCGGATCGTGCCATGTCTTCACCGTGCCCAGGTAGATGCCCGCCAGCGCCGCGCCCGTCAGGTGCAGCGGCTGCTTCAACTCCGGCAGGTTGTATGTGATGCACACCGGACCAGCGCTCTCTGGAATCTGCACCAGCGCAGGCATCGTCTTCAGTTGATCGTCGCTCAGCGCCGCGTCGCTCGCGCCAAAGTCCACCAGCCCCTTCTTCAGTTGCTGGATACCGCCGCCGCTGCCGATTGATTGGTAGTTAATCTGTACGCCCTGGTTCGATTGCTGGAACTGCTCAATCCATTTCGTCATGATCGGGTAAACGAACGTGCTGCCCGCTCCCGTGATGTGGTTGCTCTCCGAAGCCGACGGCTTCGACGAATTGGAATTGCAACTGACGGCGAACGTCAGCGCGCCCACCAGCGCCGCCGCTGCAAGCATAGAAAGAATCTTTTTCATCGGGGAAATTCCTCGTTGCCGTCCATCCCGGACGGTGTAGTGTGTGTGATCTGCCCTTCAGCCTCACTCTACATGCAACCTTCTAATTTTGAACCACTCCACCCCTTGAATTCACAGACGTTTAACACGCCACGACCCATTCCTGGCCAAAACGGGCCGCCCCATTGTCCACGATGCCTCCGGGTGCTCCGTTCAGGCCGCCTTTGCCTGAGTGGGGTAGTTGTTTTTGCTGCTGCTGTTGTTGCCTTCGCTTCTTACTTGTAGCTTATTCTTGTAGCTTATTGCTTGCCACGGTTCCTCTCTTAGCTCCACCGCTCTTGTCTTTGCCTTTCCTAACGCCTAATACCTAACACCCAGCACCATTCCCAGCGAACAATTGGCGAAACTCCATTCCCGCCGTACAATTCCTTCGTGGGGAAGTTGCACACCATTTCCGAAGACGAGTCCGCCTCGCTCGCCTGGGCACATCCACTCGTGCGCGACTGGTTTCTCGCGCGCTTTGGGACGCCCACCGAGCCGCAGATTTCCGGCTGGCCGCACATCCTTGCCGGACACACCACTCTCATCTCCGCACCCACCGGTTCCGGCAAAACCCTCGCGGCTTTCCTCGCCTGCATCGACCGTCTCGTTCGCAAGGCGCTCGCCGGAGAACTCCGCGACTGCACCGAAGTTCTTTACATCTCGCCGCTCAAGGCCCTCGGCAACGACATCCAGAAGAACCTCGAAATCCCTCTCGGCGAAATCCAGGCGCTCGCCGGCGAACGCGGCCTTCTCATGCCCACCATCCGCACCGCCGTCCGCACTGGCGACACGCTCGCCAAAGAGCGGCGCACCATGCTCAAGACGCCGCCGCACATTCTCGTCACCACGCCCGAGTCGCTTTACATCCTGCTCACCGCCGGCAAGAGCCGCGACATCCTCCGCCACGTCAACACCGTCATCGTCGACGAAATCCACGCCATCGCCGACGACAAGCGCGGCACTCACCTGGCGTTATCCCTTGCCCGCCTCGACCACCTCGTCCTCGACTACCAGCGCCAATGCGCCGAAGCCCGCGGCGAGTCTTTTGCTGTTGAATCCGAAAATCAATCGTCAATCGTCAATCAGCAATCAGCAATTTTTCCCGTCCGCATCGGCCTCTCTGCCACCCAGCGGCCCATCGAGCTCGTCGCCAACTTCCTTGCCGGATCGGCCCCGCCGTCGCCCGTCCACATCGTCAACGTCGGCTCCCACCGCGCACTCGATCTCGCCATTGAAACGCCTGCATCCGAACTCGGCCCCATCGCCACCAACGAAATGTGGGACGAAATCTACGAGCGCATCGTGGCCCTCTCCGCGCAACATCGCTCCACGCTCGTCTTCGTCAACACCCGCCGCCTGGCCGAGCGCGCCTCTCATCGCCTCGCCGAGCGCCTTGGAGAGGACAAGGTGGCCGCCCATCACGGCAGCCTCTCGCGCAAGCTCCGTCTCGACGCCGAGCACCGCCTCAAGACCGGCCAGGTCAGCGTCCTTGTCGCCACCGCCTCGCTCGAACTCGGCATCGACATCGGTTTCGTCGATCTTGTCATTCAGATCGGCTCCACCCGTTCCATTTCCGTCGCCCTTCAGCGCATCGGGCGCGCCGGACACTGGCGCGGAGCCGTCCCCAAGGGCCGCATCTTCGCCACCACCCGCGACGAGCTTCTCGAATGCGCCGCTCTTGTCCGCGCCATTCGACAGCAGGACCTCGACCGCCTCATCGTTCCTGAAGCTCCGCTCGACATCCTCGCCCAGCAGATCGTCGCCTCCTGTGCCGCCGAAGAGTGGGATGAGGACGAACTCTTCCACACCGTTCGTCGCGCATGGCCCTATCGCTCGCTCTCGCGTGAAGACTTCAACAGCGTGCTCGTCATGTTGGACGAAGGAATCTCCGCTCGTCGTGGCCGTTTCGGTGCCTATCTCTATCGCGATCAGGTAAACCATCGTCTGCGCGGCCGCCGTGGAGCGCGCCTCGCCGCCATCACCAGCGGCGGAGCCATCCCCGAGACGGCTTTGTTCACCGTCGTATCCATGCCGGAAGGCATCACCGTCGGCACCGTCGATGAGGACTTTGCCACCGAATCCATCGCCGGCGACATCATGCTCCTCGGCAACACTTCGTGGCGCATCCGCCGCATCGAGACCAACTCCGGACGCGTTCTCGTCGAGGATGCGCACGGCGCTCCGCCTGACATTCCCTTCTGGCGCGGCGAAGCCCCTTCTCGCACCGATGAACTTTCGTTGCAGGTCGCCGATCTCCGCCACGAAATCAGCCAACGCTTGCCCAACACATCACCCATCACCATCGAACAATCGTCTTCTTCGCCATTCAAATCCGAAAATCCGGCAATTCGAAAATTCGAAAATCAATCGTCAATCCGCAATCAGCAATCAGCAATTTCTGTCCGCTCTCTCCCCTCGTCGCCAGAGGTGGACGCCTGCCGCGCTTGGCTGATGCAGGACTGTGGCCTCGACTCCTCTGCCGCCGAACAGATAATTTCCTACATCCTTGAAGGCCGCGCCGTTCTTGGCGATGTCCCCACCCAGCAGACGATCATCGCCGAGCGGTTCTTCGATGAAGGCGGCGGCATGCAGCTCATCATCCACGCGCCGTTTGGGGGACGCATCAACAAGGCCTGGGGACTCGCGCTACGCAAGCGCTTCTGCCGTTCGTTCAACTTCGAACTCCAGGCTGCCGCCACCGACAACGGTCTCAATATCGCGCTCGCCGAGCAGCACAGCTTTCCGCTCTCCGACGTCTTTCACTTCCTCCAGACCGAATCCGTTTACGACGTTCTCCAGCAGGCCGTCCTTACCGGCTCGCCTATCTTCGCCACCCGCTGGCGCTGGGACGCCAACCGTTCGCTCGCCTTTCTTCGCTTCCAGGGCGGCAAGAAAGTTCCACCGCAAATTCAGCGCATGAGGTCGGACGATCTTCTCGCCTCCGTCTTTCCCGACGTTGCCGCCTGCCAGGAAAACATCGAAGGCGACATTCAACTCCCCGACCATCCCCTCGTCCGTGAAGTCATGAAGGATGTCATGCACGAGGCCATGGACATCGACGGCCTGCGTCGCGTCCTCGACGGCATCGCCTCCGGCGCCATCAAGACTCTCTCCGTTGATACGCCTGTGCCTTCGCAGTTCTCCCACGAAATTCTCAACGCGAACCCTTACGCCTTCCTCGATGATGCTCCGCTCGAAGAGCGCCGCGCCCGTGCCGTCACTCTCCGCCGCCTTCTGCCCGAGAGTGTCCTCCAGGAAGTCGGACGTCTCGACCCCGTGGCCATCCAGCAGGTACAGGAGGAAGTGCGCCCCGACATTCGCGACGCCGACGAACTCCACGACCTCCTTCAAACCGTCATCGTCCTTCCCGTCCCCATCGCGCTCGGCGGATGGGAGCTTTTCCACGATAAATGGAAGCCATATATCGACATTCTTCTATCTACAGGCCGCGCCTCCGTCTTTCACTTCGGCGACCGCGCGTATTGGACCGCCACCGAGCGCCTCTCCGACTTCCAATCGCTCTTCCCTGCTTGTCATTCCGAGCGAGAACTCGCGCCCGAACGCGGCGAAGCCGCGGATGCGAGTTCGAGTCGAGGAACCTGCAGTTCCGTGGAAGCAATTCTCGACCGTTCCCTCCTCGGATGGCTCCAGCACACCGGTCCCATCACCGCCCCTGAGATCTCCGAACTCCTCGGTCTCACCGAGTCATTCGTCGGCGCTTCTCTGTTGCGCCTTGAATCAACCGGCAGTATCTTGCGAGGCACCTATCGTGATAACTCCCTTGCTACTGGACAGAAAGTAACGGAGTGGTGCGACCGTCGTCTTCTCGCTCGCATCCATCGCCTCACTTTGGGCGTTTTACGCAGGCAAATTGAGCCTGTCACGCCCTCCCAGTTCGTCCGCTGGCTCCTCCGCTGGCAACACGTCGCCCCCGGCACCCAACTCTCCGGCGAGCGCGGCCTCCACGAAATTATTTTTCAGCTCCAGGGCTTCGAAATTTCCGCCAATGCATGGGAGCGTCAAATCATCGCGCGCCGCGTGCGCGACTACGATCCCGCGCAGCTCGATCAGCTCTGTCTCACCGGCGCCGTTGGCTGGGGCCGCATCTCGCCGCATCCCGCAACGCTCGACGACAGCGGCGAACGAACCCGCCGTGTCGTCCCCACCAGCGTCGCTCCCGTCACGTTTTTCATGCGCCAGGAGTGCGACTGGATGCAGCCGCGCAAGCACGGCGAGCAGTCTGAGCAGGAGCGCGGCCTCAGTCCTGTTGCGCGCGAAGTGCTTGATTTCCTGCGTCGCCGTGGTGCTTCGTTCTTCGCAGACATTGTGCGCGGTACTGAAAAACTGAAATCGGAAATCGAAACCGGCCTCTGGGAACTAGTTGCCGCCGGCTTCGTCACCGCTGATGGATTCGATAATCTCCGCTCACTCATCGATCCCAAACGCCGCGCCGGACAAGGCTCTGCGCGCACTGCGCGTCCGCGCCACGCCGCCGGACGCTGGTCGCTGCTCTACACCGGCGAAGACACGGTTCACAGCCGCATGATCGAAGCCACCTGCTGGATGCTCCTGCATCGTTACGGTATCGTCTTCCGCGAACTGCTCGCGCGCGAAACCAGTGTGCCGCGCTGGCGCGAATTGCAGGTTGCCTTCCGCCGTCTTGAAGATCGCGGAGAAATTCGCGGTGGCCGTTTTGTCGCCGGCTTCATCGGAGAACAATTTGCACTGCCCGTCGCCGTCGAGTCCGTACGCGAAATTAAGCACGTTGAGCCCAACGGAGAAACCATCACCATCTCCGCCGCAGATCCGCTTAATCTCGTCGGCATCCTCGTTCCCGGCGAGCGTGTCCCGGCAATCTCCGGACGCACCGTCACCTTCCGCGATGGCGTATTCATTGATCGCAACGACTCGCACACCACGCCAATTCGCGAAGCTACGCTATGAACGCGTTTGGTATGCTGTCCCCAACACCATGTGGGTGGACATCCTTCGATGAAGTCACGTAGACGTATTCTTGTTTCCTGGAGCAGCGGCAAAGACTGCGCGTGGATGCTCCACTGTCTTCAGCGCGCGGACGAGTACGAAATCTGCGGCCTGCTCACTACTCTCAATTCGGAATTCGATCGTGTTGCAATGCATGGCACTCGCCGCGCCGTGCTTGAAGCGCAGGCAGATGCCGCGGGCCTTCCGCTCTGGACGATCCCATTGCCGTGGCCTTGCTCCAATGAGATTTACGAATCGCAAATGCACGCTGCTTGCGCACGCGCAGCGAACGCGGGTATTGAGGCAATTGCCTTTGGCGATCTTTTCCTTTCCGATGTGCGTGCTTACCGGGAACGTCAGATGACTGGCGCGGGACTCGAGCCGCTGTTTCCACTCTGGCAGATTCCAACGGCGCAACTTGCGCGAGAAATGCAGGCCTCTGGCCTTCGCGCAAAAATTGTGTGCGTCGATACGAAAGTTCTTCCCGCGTCGTTCGCTGGACGCGACTTCGATGAGAGTTTTCTTTCCGATCTAAATCCGTCCGTTGATCCATGCGGCGAGAACGGCGAGTTCCACACGTGTGTTTACGCCGGTCCCATGTTTTCGCAGCCGCTTGACATGCGGCCCGGCGAGACAGTCGTGCGTGATGGATTCGCCTTCGCGGACTTCGAACTCTCCGCATCGCCAGCCATGACAAAAAGCTAACGACATGCCAATGCCCCGCGAAGGCGAAGACTTCTATTTCGACGAAAATGGCCTGATGGTCTTCACCGCGCTATACCTGCTGAAGCGTGGCTACTGTTGCGGCAATGGTTGCCGCAACTGTCCTTACAAGACGGGTCGCATCGACGATGCTGGCGGGGAGGACTAGCTGTCATCAGTTGCGCCGCAGCAGTTTCACGCAGATGCCGTCGATCTTTTCTTCGTTCTTACTGATGAAAGTCTGCGCCTGTTGCTTCAGGCGCTCGATGTTTTCCGGCGACGCATCGTCCATCTCCGGACTTGCAATATCGAGTGGCGACTGCAAGCGGTCGAAGTATTCGCGTATGCTCCAGCTCAACTCGTAGTCCACCGCCTCGCTCACGGAGTCCATAAAGAGCGGCACCAGTTGATTTGCCCATCCCAGCAACCCCCAGCCTTCGGCGGCCTTGTAGTTGATGGGATCATGGCGGTCGCCGGTGCCCACCGCCAGCACATAAACTGGTCTTTCCGTTCCGTACACCCGGCGCGCTTCCGCGTAGGCCGCCATGGCAGGGTTGTTCGCGCACACACCTCCATCGACAAATGCATACGACAGTGACGGCTCGCCATGTGTCACCAGCTTTGGCGGAAAAAATGTCGGCGCCGCCGAAGTCGCACGCGCCACGAGTTGCGCCGGCCAATCGGTCATGTCCCTGCCGCGCGGTTCGCTCTTGAAGAAAAACGGCTGCTGCGATATCAGGTCGAAACTGGCAATCACCAGCTTCACGACCGCGTCCTTGATCTGCACCGGATCGGGAAAGTAGTCGGCAAGGATGTCTTCCAGCGGCGCCGGAGAATACTTCGGCCCGAATATCATCTTCATCTTCGAGAACATCGATTTTGGAAAAATCTTGGCCGCCTTCGACACGTATAAATCAAGCAGGTCCGCTGGTGTGTACGGCTTATCGGTTCCCTTGCGGTTAATCCCCAATCCGAGCGCGATGATTCCGCCTGTCGATGTACCGGCGATGACATCGAAGAGTTCGTGCATCGGCTTTTGTGTTTTTTCAGTAATGTAGTTGAGTATGTATGCGGGAATGATTCCTCGCACGCCGCCGCCGTCGATTGACAACACGTTCACTTGTCCGTCCGCCGTCTGCTCAGCCATGGGGAGTTTCCTCCGCTTGAGATTTATTTGCCTGCGGATTGTGAGGCCGTGATCCGTGTCGGATTGATAATTCGTAATCTGTTCCGAAGGTGGAACATTTGACGGCAACCGCCGGGCTGCGAGAGAATGAATTTGTCGCGTGCAGTGCTCGCGACGCCTGCTTGTGTGTGGGCCTGTGGCGCAGCTGGGAGCGCGCTTCCATGGCATGGAAGAGGTCGTCGGTTCGATCCCGACCAGGTCCACCAATTAAATCAATAACTTGTGGCACCCTCCCCCTCCCGGCTTGGCAGCATTTTGGCAGC